>JAZKDT010000024.1:112289-161702 GCA_040387475.1 Bacteroidota bacterium
CTTGTAAAAGGTGCAGGTGACACGCCTCCATGACGCGTAGAGAAGCCATGATTTGTTTTGATATTTGGGCTGTTTATCCAGTACATTTTTGTAGTGTTTACGCTATAAAAATAGTAAATTAGCCCTTTAAAAATTAAATAATTAATACTTTATAAAATTGACTTTCAACGACTTTAATTTCGATCAATCATTGATAGATGGCTTGCAATCAATGGGTTACAAACTACCTACTCCTATACAACAACAGGCTATTCCGGTTATACAAGCTGGAAAAGACTTAATAGCATGTGCGCAAACGGGAACTGGTAAAACAGCAGCCTTTGTTTTACCTGTTTTAGATAAGATCATCAAAACCAAAAAAGGCGGTATAAATACTCTTATCATTGCTCCAACGCGTGAGTTGGTTTTGCAAATTGACCAGCAAATTGAAGGCATGGCGTATTTTTGCGGTGTTAGTTCAATTGGCATTTATGGCGGCAACGATGGCGTTACCTGGGAACGACAGGCCAGATCGTTACGCGAAGGTGTAGATATTGTTATTGCAACGCCTGGTCGTTTAATCGCCTTACTCCAATCAGGCGATATTAAATTTGAAACTATTGAGCATCTGATTTTAGATGAGGCTGATCGTATGTTGGACATGGGCTTTGCAGATGACATCAAAACCATCTTAAAATATGTTCCCGAGAAAAGACAAACCATTATGTTCTCAGCTACCATGGCTCCAAAGATCAGGGTATTAGCCGGACATTTATTAAATAATCCTGAATCTATAAACATTGCAATTTCTAAACCGGCTGCAGGCATTGTACAGCAGGCTTATGTGGTTTACGACGGTCAAAAAGAAAAATTACTAAAAGAAATTTTAAAGAACGAAGATTTTTCGTCGGTAATCATTTTCTCTTCAACCAAAGAAAAAGTAAAAGAATTAGCGCAAACCTTTAAAGCATTAAAATATTCTGTACAAGGATTTTCGTCTGATCTGGAACAAAGCGAACGTGAGGAAATTATGCGCAACTTCAAAGCACGTAACTTACGTATTTTGATCGGAACTGATATTTTATCACGGGGAATTGATGTAGATGGAATTAGTTTAGTTGTAAATTTTGACGCTCCGCCAGATCCCGAAGATTATATTCATCGCATTGGCAGAACAGCCCGTGCGGAAAAAGCCGGAGTAGCTATTACTTTTATTAATGAAAAGGATCAACCACGCTTTGCTCAAATTGAAGCATTGATGGGAATGGATGTTACTAAAATGCCAATTCCTGAAGAGTTTGGAAAAGGTCCGGAATATAACCCGGATGCAGCTAAAAAGAAATTTGATAAGCCTCGCGGCTTTGGCGGAAAAGGAAAACCCGGAGGAGCAAAACCGGGAAATAAAAAACCATTTCACGGACCCAAAAAAGTATAACTATTTACACAAAATTGTATATTTAAATTTTAAATTAAATGGATAAAGTACTGGCGCCTTTAGAGCAAAATAAAACAACAGACATGAACTCAAAACTATCTTTACTGGAAGAAAAACAAGCTGAAGCACTTTTAGGTGGCGGACAAAAACGTATAGATTCCCAGCACAAAAAAGGAAAATTAACGGCACGCGAACGTTTACATTTTTTATTGGATGAAGGCAGCTTTGAAGAGATAGGTATGTTTGTAACACATCGTTCAACAGAGTTTGGTTTGGATCGTGAAAAATATTTGGGAGATGGTGTTGTTACGGGCTACGGAACCGTAAATGGAAGATTAATTTATGTCTTCTCTCAGGACTTCACTGTTTTTGGAGGTTCTTTATCAGAAACGCATGCAGAAAAAATTTGCCGTATTATGGATCTGGCAATGCAAAACGGCGCTCCCTTAATTGGTTTGAATGATAGTGGTGGCGCGCGTATCCAGGAAGGTGTAGTTTCATTAGGAGGCTATGCTGACATTTTTTATAAGAACACGATGGCTTCGGGAGTGATTCCACAATTATCTGCTATTATGGGGCCATGTGCCGGTGGTGCAGTTTATAGTCCTGCTATTACAGATTTTATTATGATGGTAGAAAATACAAGCTACATGTTTGTAACAGGACCTAATGTTGTTAAAACAGTAACTCATGAAGAAGTAACATCTGAAGAGTTAGGTGGTGCATCTGCACATTCTATGAAATCAGGTGTCACTCATTTCTCTTGTGCTAACGAAATTGAATGCATCAATAACATCAAGGCATTGTTAAGCTATATGCCTCAAAACTGCGAGGATGATGCACCGAGTGTTCCTTACGAAAGTAATGGAAATGAAAAACGCACCGCTTTAAATTCCATTATTCCTGATAATGCCAATCAACCTTACGATATACGCGAAGTTATTGAAGGAACAATTGATGAAGGCTCTTTTTTAGAAGTACATAAAAATTATGCAGAAAATATTGTAGTAGGTTTTGCCCGCCTGGCAGGAAAAAGCATTGGTATTGTGGCTAACCAACCGGCATTTTTAGCGGGTGTATTAGATAATAATTGTTCAACCAAAGCAGCCCGTTTTGTTAGATTCTGCGACTGCTTCAATATTCCCTTACTGGTATTCGAAGATGTTCCGGGGTTTCTGCCGGGTACCGATCAGGAGTGGCACGGAATTATTTCTAATGGGGCCAAATTATTATATGCATTTTGTGAAGCAACTGTTCCAAGAATTACGGTAATAACACGTAAAGCATATGGTGGCGCTTATGATGTAATGAATAGCAAGCATATTGGTGCCGACATGAATTATGCGTGGCCAAGTGCAGAGATCGCTGTAATGGGTGCTAAAGGAGCTGCGGAAATTATTTTCAAAACAGAAATTGCTGCGGCTAATGATCCCGCAGCGAAATTAGCTGAGAAAGAAAAAGAATATATTGAACACTTTGCCAATCCTTACCGAGCTGCAGAAAGGGGTTATGTAGATGAAGTGATCAAACCGGAAGATACGCGCGAAAAATTGATTCGTGCTTTTAAAATGTTGGAAAACAAAGCTGCAAAATTACCTAAGAAAAAACATGGTAACATCCCTTTATAATTATGTTTTTTAAAGCTGCCCTATTAGTCATATTAGGTATACTCTGTCTGATTACCGCCATTGTAGCACTTGTATTAGGAATTATTGCTTTTGCAAATAGCAAGCAGAATAAATATGTATGGCTGGTTACTTTTTTATGTTCCATCACAGGAATGATCATTTGCATTTTTATATTCGTTACAAAGGTTGTACATACAGTTCAGACGCTCGCAAAAAATGCCATCGGTCAATTTGAACACTTCGGTGATAGTTTGTCACACATGGAGAGTATTGACACTCATCAGGCAAATAGCACATCTCTTCAAATTGAATTATTGAAAAGCTATTTACCAACCCATATTATAAATAAGGCGCCTGAAGCATTTTACACCTACTTAGGATTTAAAGATTATTACCGGTATCCATTAAGATATCCGTATTCTATACACTACATGGATAGTAAAGATAATGGAGAATTGTATAACGAATCTAATGTCAATCGTTTTGACGAAAACGATAATGGAGAAATTTACACGGGTTTAAGTAATATTACTAAAATAGCTTTCGATAAAAATTATTTATTGGCAGAACAATCGGTTACTTCTACACGCACGGATAAGCTCATCAACCACTATATACTATTCAACTTTGAAACCGAAAAGAAAGAAGAAGTTGCTTCGCTATCAAAACTACTACAGTTAGCTAAATCAAAAAATTATTCTGGCCCCGATACATTAATGACCCTGGAGCAATATCATCGTTTATTTTAGATTTATATCAAGCTAAAGTGCTGAATATCCTTTTTATGGTAGTATTAAATTATTTATAAAGTTGTAAATTAGTATATATAACTTTATAAATGAGCTTCCGTTTTCTATATGCAATTTCATTTCTCTGTTCCACAGTGCAGTTATTCTGCCAGGATATTATTGTTAAAAAAGACAGTACAAGAACGGAAGTGAAGATCCTGGAAGTGAGACAAACTGAAATAAGTTATAAGCCAACTCTTAATCCTGATGGACCACTTTATATTGTTCAAAAAACCGATATAGCCTATATTACCTATTCAAATGGTACAAAAGAAATTTTTAAGGATTCTGATTTATTTTTCTATGATAAACCCATTATCTGGCAAGGCGATACGGCGAAGTCAAAAAAACAAGAAGATCTGAAATTGGGAGACTTCATTAAATTTAATATTCAGTTAGGTGTGGCTGTTAATAGTCTATCAGCAAATTATAGAAGACGGGAACCACCAACACAGCGTACAGCTTCAGAAAAATATTCGTCATCAGATAGTAAATATGTTTGCAATTATAATATAGGTTTCAACCTTCTATTTGGTAAGAGTCCATATATAAAACATGTGATTGGAATAAATTATTTACGCTCAACAGGAGAATACGATTATAGTTCCGGTTCTTTAGGCTCCAGTGATGGATATGGAGGATACACAAATTATGCAGAAAACTTTCATTACGTCTCAAAGATCGATTTTATCAATATTGTATCGGGACTGCGATTTAAACTATTCAAAGGCTTATACATTGAACCCCTAGCCTCCATCAATATTATAGCTCAAGCAGACGTACGCCGCAGCGGTTCGGCTACCGTAAAATACATTTCAGGTGGTCCAACTCCCTATGTATATAAAACAGAAACGGAAACTTTTTCTAATAGCAAAGTTGATCCTGAAAGAATAAATATGACGTCTACCATTTCATTATGTCCAAGGGTTTCCTATGAATTCAACATTAAAACCCAAAAGTTTGGCACATACGTTTCCTATAACGTAGCGGCCGGATATAGATTGCCCTGGATGATGGCAGGTATTGTCTATTACCCTTTCAAAAAATTAAGGTAACTACAGTTTCGCATTAAACTCGACGAGGAGTTTAAAAACATCCACATATTTTGTGAGCGGCAATGTCTTAGCCACATCATAAATGTCATGATAAAAAGAAACTCCTCCCATTGTATAAATAAAAAAACAGGGAATTCCTTTCTCCGAAAACCAGTAATGATCGCTGTTAGCGGCCTTGCCTCTTTGTTTTACCTGTTTTAAGTAGTTTTTTTCAGTATTAATTTGATTTAATTTCTCAAACTGCTCTTTAAAGATCGTTGCATTCACTACCATGATTCCATCATCGCCTGTTCCCAACAAATCGAGATTAGTAAGAAATTTAATTTTCGATAAAGGAAAAACAGGATGTTCCGAATAGTATTTCGATCCTAATAAACCGGCTTCCTCCCCGCTAAAGAAAATAAAAGCAACCGAATATTTTGGAGGATTAGTTTTATAATACTTCGCCAGGTTTAGTACAACACTCACCCCGCTGGCGTTATCGTTTGCACCCGGAAAATAAGCCTCTTTGCCCATTGCCCCCAAATGATCATAATGAGCCGTAAATACAATGAAGCTATCCGGTTGTTGCGTTCCTTTGATGTAGCCGCATAAATTCTGACACTTGAAATCAGGTATAAATTTATTTTCGAAGATCACATCTATATTCTTTAATTCGTTGGGAAACGAATCTTTTAATAATTCAATGACGGTATTATCTGATGTTTCGGTTTCAACTGTATACGTTAATTTTTTCTTAAGCTTAACTTTTAATGGAGCTGGTCTTTTTCCATCATTTGCCTCGTAGGTAACGCTGTCTGTTTTATACAATTGGAATCCGGATTTGACGCTCTTTGCAGAAGGGTAAATAAGGTAGTGCTTTCCGGCGATCAGTGTTCTTCCGTCTACTACAACAGACATTGCTCCAGGAAAAGTGTTAACCGGAAATCTATAATTTTGAGCGTACGATTTCCCGAATTTTGAAACACCAATTGCTTTTAACTCTTTTGAAATATAAGATGCCGCTTTATTAACTCCATCATTTACATAACCTCGTCCTAAAAGTTCTTTAGACGTTAGTTTTTTAATGATCTGCCGGGCATAAACTGTATCCTGGCTACGGGCATTTAAGAACAGAAGTAAAAATATAAGACAACTGACTTGTTTCATGATCTATCTTTTTTAACCGCAAATAAATTTTAAACCGTACGATATCTTACCGTTGGCTTCGCAATATTCTAGGAAAAACGTTTATTAGCCAATGTATATAAATTTTTTACCACTTCATTGTCTTCGTCCCATCCGTAGATAGACTTCAATCCTGCTAAATAATTACTCATCTCATTCAGTGTACTAACGGCATTCATTTGCTCCACCGCAATATGATATTCATTAGCATTAGAGGCAAACAACTCATTAATAAAACGAAATTTGTCATTGATATTAATGGTCATTTTAGGAAATTCTTTTGAAAGAGGTTTTGATTCTAAAACAGGCTCCGGTGTTTTGTCAACAACAACTTCTTTTACAATTTCAACCGGCTTTACTTCAATTTTTAGAGGTTCAACAATAAGTTCTTTAATGGGTTCGATAATAGCCGCCTTCTCTTCGGTAGTAGGCATATTCATCAACTTCATATGCAGGTTAATGTCCGGCGATACATCCTTATGCTCTTTTAACACCAAATAGGCAGATACAAGTTTATTACTATGGTATATAGCTGAATGCAATTGTTCAGTATAATGAGTGCTGGGCGAAGGATGTTTTTCGAATTTCTCGATGGTAGCTTTTAAATCTCCCAACGATGAATATAGCTGCTTCAATAAAATATCCGTTTGCATAATGTGAATAATTAAGGATTAAAAATACTGCATTTTAGGGATACTTCCGTTATTTTTAGCTTTTGTTATCAATATATAATAAACATGTTTTTAGAGAACATTAAACATAGTACAGGCCGCAAAGGATGGATTGAAGTGGTTTGCGGCTCCATGTTTTCTGGAAAAACAGAAGAACTCATTCGACGCTTAAAACGCGCACAGTTTGCCAAGCAAAAAGTGGAGATTTTTAAACCACAAATTGACACACGTTACGACGACATTAAAGTAGTATCGCACCAGGGCAACGAAATACACAGTACACCGGTTCCTGCCAGTGCAAATATATTATTATTGGCTAGTGATGTTGATGTAGTTGGCATTGATGAAGCACAGTTTTTTGATATGGAACTTGTGAATGTATGTAATCAATTAGCCGACAGCGGCGTAAGAGTGATTGTAGCGGGGCTTGACATGGATTTTAAAGGTAAGCCTTTTGGTCCCATGCCTGCGTTATTAGCGGTTGCGGAATATGTGACCAAGGTACATGCTATTTGCATGCAGTGCGGTAGCTTAGCTCACATCTCTCATCGTAAAACAAATGAAACCAATTTGGTTGTACTAGGCGAAACGGATAGCTATGAGCCCTTATGCAGAGATTGTTATAACGACGCTCACAAACAACTTTAAAATTTTGATTTGTAGCTCCAGGTTTAAGTGGATGTGTTTTAAGAAGTACAGCTTTGTTCTCGACTTCGCTCGAAATGGCAGCTATTAATAATTTTATTTGGCGACCCAATCTTCCTTTTTGATCTCGTAAACAAAATTCAATTTAACGGATTCTCCATAATATTCTACTTCCAATTCGCCAACCTTCATGGCACCTAACTTTTCAATGGCTTTTTGCGAGCGAATATTGCCCGCGCCAACATGAAATACCATGGAATTCACAAACTGAAAAGCATGATTGATCATCAGTGATTTTAACGCCAGGTTATAAATACTACCCCAGCGACTGCGGGCAAAAAATGTATAGCCAATTAAAACCTGATTGTGTTCTGCATCAAAATCATAAAAACGCGAACTTCCAATTACTTCATTTGTTTTGTTATCAAATACCAAAAATGCTCCGCCTGACTCGATAGCGCCTTTAAAAAAAGTCTCAAAGACTTCTCGCTTGTATCGGTCTTTATTGGGATGTTGTTCCCAAATCAAAGGATCGGATGCAACCTTAAACAGCCTTTCAAAATCGGAAAGTTGAAGTGGTTCGATTCTTATAAACTCGCTTTCGAGAGTGGGTTGTAGATTAAACATGTTTACTTTTTTAACTTGTTAATCAACTCCTCAATTTCATTTATAACTAAAGTTGGTTCTTCCCTCTGAATAAAATAACCCGTTTTAGGTGCCCTGATTATTTTGACTTGAGCATTGATGCCTTTCCATTTTTCAAAAAATTGATTTCTAAATTCAAGCTCCTTGTCAATATAATCGTTATCAATATCTGCTTCAGTAGATAGAATCAATGTAACAGGGATAGAAGCCGGAACTTTCAGTTGTTTTAATATTTTTTGATTCGTAGAATATCCAAGACTGTCAAAATCAAAACTTTGTTTGGATTCTGCATGCATCCCTTTGGTTTTACCTTTAACTTTTAAAAACTCATTGAACTGTTCGCTGAATACTACTTTGTCAGAATCGCTTCTGATAGCCATCCCATTTCTGTATTCCTCTTCGTGGGCAGGATCCAAAATAACCATTCCTAACACCTGGCCCGGGTACATATTTTCAAAACACCGGGCAATGGATCCTCCCATTGAATGACCAACTAAAACATACGGTGGCTTTATTTTTTCTTTTGTCAGTAAGGCATGTAGTTCAAAGGCCATTGTATCGATTGTTCGATCGTTCCTGATCAATTCAGATTGACCAAGCCCTGAGCGATCATAAGAAAATACCTGGCAGATTTCCTGAAGCTTACTATATACTTTTTTAAAATCTGTATGGTCTCTGCCTTTGCCTGTTAAAAAAACAACAGTAGGTTCGCCTTTTCCTTCTACCAATACATATTGTTTTTTTCCTCGCAGGTAAACAAAATAACCTTCATCACCTTCAGTAATTACTGCTGCCGTTATCATCAAACATAAAAATAAACAACTAATAAACTTAAAAAGAGATTTCATTTTCCGATTTTGATGCTGCATCATACGCACAGTCACTTTAAATATACAAACGGAAAATGGAACAGCAAAAGAAATGTTTACTGCAGAACGACCTTGTTTTGATAAAGAATTCTGTCTTGCTTTGAAATCACGAGATGATAAATACCTGCATCGAGCTGTTCTAGATTGATCTGCGTTGTTATGTGATAGGAAGACAACATTAATTCCCGGCCTAACTGATCATATACACCTATAGTATAAGGAAGGCTCTCTTTTGTTTGAATGTTTAAAACATGGCTAGCGCTTGGGTTTGGAAAAACTGAAATGGCACTTCCTTTTTGTATTTCAACAGAACTTATGGAGGAATGCTTGAAAGCACCGTTAAAATCGGTTTGCTTCAACCGATAGTAAGAAACACCTTCAAAAGGAGAGTGATCTATGTAGCTATACTTGATCCGTTGCGTTGTTGTGCCGCCGCCATTTTGTGTTGCTATTTCCTGCCAATCCAGTGAATTAGTAGATCTTTCTACCGTAAAAAAATCATTGTTCAGCTCGGTTGCTGTCTCCCATTCGGTTTTAACTGACTCGTCGTTTAAAACAGACGCGTCAAAATAAAGCAGCTCAATAGGTAATGGCGAAAAACTAACAGCTATGTTATCGATGATCATGCCACAAGTTGAACCCGCAAAACCTGAGCCCGGCGAAAAAGTAATAACATGCGAATTTGCAGTAGCTGTAAAAAGATAAGCCGTTGTTGTGAGTGCAAAAGAGGCATTGCTTCTGCTCTCTATTTTAGTTAGTACGCCTCCACTAACGGTTACAATTATATTTGTGGGGTTAGGGCTTGGACAACCACCAACTCTGCGGGAGCAATCGAACGATAGGCGGTAAACATTTCCTATAGTAAGGCCAAGTACCGTTTGGCATAAGCCTGCCGCCGCATCAACTTCAGCCACTGTATTTAACCCATTTGTTCCGCCGTAAACAGTCTCAGCATTTGTTTCTACCCCACAACCCCAGGCTGTTGTCCCTAGAAGGAAATTACCGTTTAATATGATCTGTGATCGCATTAAACAGGAAAAAGTAAAACATACAATAAAAATAAAATAAGTTTTCATGACGATAAAATGTAATAGCTAATTGCTATACAAAATTATGTCAATGCGACACAAAGGTCAATATCAGAAGGCGATTAGCCTTGCAGATGTAAGATTTATTTGAAATAACATGATTTAATTTGCAAACACATCTGTATACTCAAAACTTTTTCCATTGAACAAACCTTTGTCGCTCAGCTTTAATTCAGGTATTACAAGTAAAGCCATAAATGATAAACTCATGTACGGCGCGCGTAGCTTGCTACCCAATTCTTTAGCGCGCTTGTCTAATTTTGTGTAGGTCTCGGCTACTTCTTCGGCGGGTTGGTTGGTCATGATGCCCGCAATAGGTAATTCCAGTATCATGGCTTCCTCTCCATTAGCTAAAGAAATGCCACCTTTGGCTCCAATAATTAAATTAACAGCCTTACACATATCTTCGTCATTGGTGCCAACCACCACAATATTGTGACAATCGTGTGCAACGCAAGAAGCTATTGCTCCATGTTTTAACCCAATATTCTTAATAAAGGCTTTAGCAATTGGCGCATCACTATACCGATTAACCACTGCTATCTTCAAAATATCCTCCGACACATTTGATTCAGCAAACCCGTTCCGTACAAAAGAATCCGTAAATAATTCGTTTGTTATTAATTGCCCATCCAAACATTCAATGACTCTGATCTGTTGACCTTCAGATTTCAATTTAAAATCGCCTGGTTGTTTTACACTACAATTGAAATTATTAACGATCGGTGAATCAACAGATGCAATAAAGGATATTCCTTTTTCCGCAACCAAATTTCCGTTAATATATGTTTTAAGAATATTAAATTCTTGTAAATTGTCAATTTCAATAAAATCCGCGTTGTCTCCTTTCTGCAACAAGCCAACCGGCAAGTTGTAATGTTTAACCACGTTATAGGACGCCGCGCGTAACACATCAAATATATCGTATCCTTCCTTTAGCGCTCTTTTAACATGATCATTGATGTGAGATTCAATTAAATTATCCGGATGTTTATCATCGCAACAAAACATGATTTGATCCGGGTAATCTTTCAATAATGAAATTAATGTTTCAAAATTTTTGGCGGCGCTTCCTTCTCTGATTAATACCTTCACCCCATGTTTTAGTTTTTCCAATGCTTCGATGTATCCAAAACACTCGTGATCTGTGGCAATCCCTGCGTTAAAATATGTTTTCATTTCGTCTCCCGTTAAACCGGGTGCGTGTCCATCGATAGGTTTATTATGTTTTTTAGCACAGTCCAGCTTTTTGAAAACCTCTGCATCTTTATAGATAACACCTGGAAAATTCATCATTTCTGCGAGGTAAACAATTTCTTTGCGCGACAATAAAGCATCAATATCGGCTGAGTCGATTACGGCGCCCGCTGTTTCAAAATTGGTGGCCGGCACACAAGAAGGCGCTCCAAAATAAAAATGAAAAGGAACCTGTTTTGCATTCTCGATCATATAATCTACCCCCGCAACGCCTAACACGTTAGCAATTTCATGTGGATCTGAAATGGTAGCAACAGTGCCGTGTTTAACTGCAATACGGGCAAATTCTGAAGGAACCAACATGCTGCTTTCTATGTGAACATGCGCATCCACAAAACCAGGCAAAATGTAGGTGTGTAATTTTTCAGAAATTCTTTTGATATCACTGATTTTTCCATCTTCAATCGTTACCTCGGCCGCATAAATTTCTTTAGTAACAACGTTAATAAGATTTGATTTGATAACGAATCCCATCTTTACTGTTTAATTCCGAGTTTATTTGAATATTTTTTATTCAGATCGTTTTGGAAATTAGTAAGGCTAATACTTTTGCCATTAATGTAAGCTAAAATAATTTTATTGGTTTTCATGTCCAGAATATCTCCTTCTGATACCACTAAAGATGCTATTTTTCCGGTTTCAATACTACCAATTTGTTTATCAAGACCTAAAATTTTTGCGGCGCTTAACGTAATACTCTGCAAAGCCTGTTCTTTGGTTAGACCATAGGCAGCGGCTGTTCCAGCCAAAAATGCAATATTGCGGGCATTCATTGCTTCCATATCACCCTGGTTTTGCAAACAAAATAAAACAGAATCTTTTTGCAGCAAATAAGGCAGTTTATACAACAAATCCGTTTCGGCTTCCGGCAAATCAGGTAAGTCATGGAGGCGATTCAGCATTACTGCCACATGATTATCTTTTAGTAATTTCGTAATTTTGTAACTGTCTTTACCGCCAACAATTACCATTTTTTGGATATTATATCGTTTGGCAAAATTAACGGCACCAATAATATCTTTCACATAATCAGCGCGAATATATAAATTCTTAGTTCCTTCAAACACGCCTCTCATTGCCTCGAAGCGTAAATTTGTTTCGGTAATATTGTGAGAATTACAATAAGCAAATGCATTATCAAAAAAAGTGCTCAGCTCGTTTACCTGATCCGTATACTTAGGATTTTTGTCGCTGGGCTCAGGCTCAGCCCACCATCCATGCTTCTGAATCGTATTCGGAAAATTAACATGTACACCGTCATCTGCTTTTAGTACGGCATCCTCCCAGTTCCATCCATCTGTTGCAAAAACAGAAGATGTGCCGGCAATTCTTCCGTAACGCGGTGTTGATTGAGTATATAGAACTCCATTTGCCTTCACAGTCTCCAAAATTTTACTTTCAGCATTATAAGCAATTAAACTTCTTACATGCGGATTGAAATCGCCAACCTCAGCATAATCACTCGTTTGTCTCACCGCCTCAGCTTCCTGTAATCCTAAAATACAATTAGGCGCGATCAATCCCGGATAAATATGTTTGCCGGCCAAATCAATCGTGGTGTCAAATTGGGTTAGATCAATGCGGGTTAAACGAGCGTCGGCTACCAGATCAATTTTACCATCCTTAATGGCTATATAGCTGTTTTCCAGTACTTGGCCATTGCCAATATGAGCAACCGCATTTTTTAGTAAGATGCGCTTTTTATTTTGCGCCACTAAAAAGCCTGAAAGAAGAATAAAGCAAAGAAGAAATTTAGTCATAGTCTCTATATTGGTAATAGGTAAATATAAGAAAAAAATAAAGTAACTTAGGCGCTTAATTTTGAGGCTTCATGGGTAAAAAACCAATTAAACAGGCAAAACCGCATCGCGTTTTATTACAGGCAGTTGTGAGCGCATTAACAACTATATTCACAGATAATAAATATGCTGATAAGGTCATTGAAAAAACCTTAAAAGAGAACCCGAAATTTGGTGGCAGAGACAGGCGCTTTATTGCCGAGACCACATATGATATTGTACGCAACTACCGTTTATTAAGTCACCTGGCAGATACAAAGGACGGTTTTTGGGAGATACTTGGCGTTTATTTTATCATTAGATATTTGCCAATGCCTGATGAGCGCGACTTTAAAAATCTGAATGACAAGATAATTTTAGACAAGTACAAAGCTATTAAAGATCAAAAGATTCTACAATCCTATCCGGATTGGCTTTGGGAATTATGCGAGACGGAACTTGGAAAAGACACCTGGGAGACAGAAGCTAAAGCTTTAAATGAACAGGCTGAAGTAGTTTTAAGGGTTAACACTCTGAAAACAAAAAAGGAAATCTTAAAAAAACACCTGGAAGAACAGGAAATTGAAGTAGATTTTTTAAATGGCTATAATGACGCTTTATTATTATTAAGAAGGCAAAACTTGTTTCAAAATCCCCTATTTAAACTTGGGCTATTTGAATTACAGGATGCAGGTTCGCAATACATCTCTGAGTTCCTAAATGTTGAACCGGGCATGCGTGTTATTGATGCATGCGCAGGTGGCGGCGGAAAAACATTACACATTGCCGCACTCATGCAAAATAAGGGACGCATTATTTCTATGGATATAACCCAATGGAAACTTGACGAACTAAAAAAACGCGCCCGCCGTGCCACGGCCAGTAACGTAGAGCCTCGTTTAATTGAAGGCAGTAAAACTATAAAACGCTTAGAGAATACAGCCGATCGTTTATTGTTGGATGTACCTTGTAGCGGAAGTGGCGTCATCAAACGAAACCCTGACGCGAAGTGGAAGCTGAACCTTGATTTTATTAACCGTACCAAAGCTATTCAGCAGAAGATACTAAGTGAGTATTCCGGAATGACAAAAAAAGGCGGGCAATTGGTTTATTCGACTTGCAGTGTTTTACCCAGTGAGAACAGGCACCAGGTAGACGAATTTTTAAAGAACAACAAAGCATTTGAACTGATTAAAGACAAAACAATTTTACCAAGTGAAGGATTTGA
This sequence comes from Bacteroidota bacterium, assembly GCA_040387475.1. Lineage (GTDB taxonomy): Bacteria > Bacteroidota > Bacteroidia > B-17B0 > Aurantibacillaceae > UBA4416. Next base: position 126,523 of record JAZKDT010000024.1, read on the forward strand.
CGGTTTTTACATGGCGCTTATTAAACGTATTGCATAAAATTGACATTAGAAAAAACATATTCTGTCATTGAATTCCACAGAGATAATATATCAGCAACTGAAGTATGGGATAACGGTATTATATATTTTAAACTGGAAGATAACATACATATAGAATATGAAGACTCTAAAAACCAATTTGAATTCTTAAAGTCAAAATATGATGGGATTAATAAGAGACTTGTATTGGTGGAAACAGGCAGTTACACTTCAATCTCCAGTGAAGCCAGAGAGTTTTCCACAAGGCCTGAGGTTCATATATATACAAAAGCTAGCGCTGTAATAGTTAAATCTTTAGCTCACCGTATCATCATGAACTTTATTATTAATTTTACGAAGCAACAACCTGTTAAAATGCGCATGTTTGATAACAAACAAAAAGCTATTAATTGGCTTCTCTCTCTATAAAAAAATTAACCCATATACTTATGAAAAAATTACTGACCCTTTTATCGATATTAACATATTCCATTACTTTCGCTCAAACCAAAATAGAACATGTAGATGCTGCGACTTTCAAAAAAATGATTGATGAAAACAAATATTACCTGATCGATCTACGTACTGATGATGAACTAAAAAATAAAGGCTTCATCAAGGGCGCAGTACAAATTGATTTTTTTCGTAAAGATGCTGAAGCAGTTATTTCAAAACTGGATCCTAAAAAAACATACCTTATTTATTGTGCCGGGGGTGGCCGCAGCGGGCAATGCGCAGAATTAATGGAAAAACAAGGCTTTTTACACGTTGTTAACCTGGAGAAAGGTTTTGACGATTGGAAGAAAAAAGGTTTTGAAACAGAATTGAAAAAATAAACAATCAACTTATTTATAGCCAACCATAAATACAGCACAACCGCTGTAGGAACCTGCTTCGGTTGGTGGCACAATATAGTCTACATACACGTGACGAACTTTTGAGATCTCGAATTGGAATTCCTTTTTCTCACCAATATCTTTAGATGAGAATAACAATTTACGGCCTTTAGATTCTTTATCCTTATTATAAATCTGAACTTCTACATTTTTAGGGAGGGCTTCCAATTCAAATACCATACGGTATTTTTCGCCTATAAACAAAGGCACTTCCACCTCTTTAACTGTTTCCTTAGCCTTATATAAGATACGAGTCAACTCCGAACTATCATATTTGTAGGGCTCCAGCGCTGCTTTAGCCTTTTCTTTTAGTTCTTTTGCATTACATAAGATGTCGCCCGTTTGAAATGCCATTAAAATACATACAATGACAGTGCTTAATAAAGGTTTTATAATTTTTTTCATACGTAGATTTTATTATTTTTATTTCTGGTTTGGCCTATCCAAGTTATTTTTATAACAGTATGCTATTGCACCTTGAATATTTCACCGTATTATTAGTCGACCATATTTTTTCTTAATGCCTTCACCGATTCGCCTATTGCTGTCAATTCTTGGTCGGTCACTGTCATGTTACTAAAATCCATTTCTTCATCTTTTTCCATAGCAGTTCTTACACTTGCAATGGCATTAAACTGCGAGTTGATTTTTTCTACGGCCGAGATCAAAGTTGTCATTTCTGCTTCCGACGCCTGATGAACTTTTAAAGCTTTGATAATAGTTTGCGACAATAATAATTGTTCTAATAAACTAGCTAATACTTTTTTATTTTTGTCCTTAGCGTATACTTCAAAAGCAATGTACATACTTTCCGTCCAGGCACCTGTGAAAGCAATTACCGTAATATGTTTTTGTTTATTTTGTTCAAACATCACGTCTGTTTTCAACTGAACACTTGAAACAATTTTAATAACTGAATCTTCATTTGAAATATTTTTATCAAAACGTTGAGCCATATTGTCGCTTTCAAAAGCTTGATTCAATCCCAAAAAAGAACCCATGTCTTTACAGGCCTTTAAATATTCTTTTGATTCCTGATACTTTTTATTGAATAAGCAGTAAGAAAGATCAGCACTGTAAACTCCGAAATTAACTGCACGCTTATAATTACTGGTATTGTACTTATTAGAGTTGGACTTATTGTTTAAAAGCGAGGAAACAAATCCTGCGCCTGACTTTTTAAAAACATATGCGATTTGCAAAGCAGAAGGAAGGTTGTAACTTACGTCACTGTCTTCATTGGTCGAAACAGTAGCACTATCCGTTGTTGCAGCAATAGAATCTAACCCGTCTCCGGATTCCTGTTTTGACTCGTCTGAATTTCCATTGCAGGAAGAAAGCAATAATGAAAAAGCAATAATTGAGCTGGCTAAAAATTTGGTAGTCATATGTAGTATATATCTACCAAAAATAACATTTTTTACTTAGATAACACCTCCGTGGCTTTTAGAATGCATTTATCTTTTTGATTAATTATCGGATAATAAGCATCCTTATCAAATACATCTCTACCAATAAAAGCCTTTAAATATGGTTTTAAAGCTTCGCTTGTTCTCACCTTAAGCGCAGGATTTAACACAAGTCCTTTATCCAAACAATACGCATAAAATTCTTCCAAAATTGCAGAGCTAACTTCAAAGTTATCGATATATTTTTTTGCACTCCCAAAGGTTTTTACCTGGTTGCGATGCTGATCCGCATATTCAAAAGCAAATGTATTAATCGCACCGGAATAAAACACTTTATTTAAAAACGAATTAGTTTTTGCTGTGTCTATAGGCACAAACACATCCGGCATAATACCGCCTCCGCCATATACTGTCTTACCTTCGGGTGTTTTATACTGTTTTGTTTTATCTAATTTAATACTATCCTCATTTAACAATTCTCCATGTTCGTATCGGCTGTATTCTTCATTATAATACTGATCTTTATCATCGGTATATGGTTTTTGAATACAACGACCTGTTGGTGTGTAATATCTGGCAATGGTTAAACGAATAGCTGAACCATCAGGTAGCTGCAACTGGTCCTGCACAAGACCTTTACCAAAACTACGACGGCCAATGATAGTTCCACGGTCGTTATCCTGAATGGCACCCGCAACAATTTCACTCGCACTGGCTGACCCTTCATCGATGAGTACAACCAAGGGATTATTCTCAAAACTACCATGTTCAGTAGCTTTATACGTTTTTTTAGGGTTTGCTTTTCCCTGAGTGTATACAATTTGTAAACCATTCATCAAGAATTCATCTGAAATGTCGACTGCTGCGTTTAGGTAGCCTCCTGGATTTCCCCGTAAGTCAAGAATTAATTTTTTCATGCCTTGTTTGGTTAACTCATTAAAGGCTTTTAAATATTCTTCATAGGTTGTGGCTGCAAATTTACTGATCTTTATATATCCGATATCCCCTGTAATCATATAGTCTGCATCAAGGCTATATAATGGGATAGCATCCCTGGTAATTTTAAACTCCAACGGTTTTTTGATGCCATTTCTCACAATAGTAACGGCTACAACGGTACCGCTTTTGCCTCTTAGCTTTTCAAATACTTGTTTATTAGTGATCTTTACTCCCGCTACATTTTTACCTTCCACTTTTATAAGCTTATCGCCTGCTCTGATACCAATTTTCTCGGATGGTCCTCCTTCCACAGGAGTGATGACACGAATAGTATCCCTTATAATATTAAACTCTACGCCTATTCCGTCAAAATTTCCTTCTAAAGGTTCGTTTACTGATTCAAACTCGCTTGCTGCAATATAGGCAGAATGCGGGTCGAGGCTTTGCAGCATAGAGGTTACCGTTTTTTCTACCAAATCTTTTTTATTGATTGTATCTACATATTGATACTCGATGTACTCGAGCAAGCTGTTTATTTTATCGTTAGTAGATGCCTGGCTTCTGTGGCCAAAAGATGTGCTATTATTAATGCGCGTACTTAACAAATATCCAAGCCAAATACCACTAATCAAAACCATCGACAATATTATAGGCAAAAAAACGTTATACTTTTTGGGAGGCGTGGATGGGTCGAAGTCCATAAGAAATTTTTATATTTGTACCTGTAAAGGTATTTGTTTAACCTATACTGATTCACAATGTTTAGAAAAATTAGCATATTATTTTTAGTGTTCATGCTTACTGTTTTTTGTTTCTGTAAAAAGAAAGCAAAAGCCGTTCAGGACAATATTGCCTATCAAACCGTTAACATTACGATGTATCCAAACGATCCTTTATACTTTAAATTACAAACTGCCGGCGGTTGGGTTTACATCAACGGTGGCGTAAATGGGATTATCGTTTATCGAAAAACTATGACAAATTCTCCAAATGATTTTGTGGCACTTGAACGTACCTCCACTGCGTTACCGGACGATCCGGATGCCAGGGTAAAAGTTCAATCTGATAATTTTACGTTAAAAGATACCATTAGCGGCTCGAAGTGGCAAATTTTTGACGGGGGCTTGATTTCAGGATCTGCAACCCAAAACTTAAGATTATATAATGCTGTGTTTGACGGCAATAACACCTTAACCATCAGAAATTAAAAAAAAATCCCCGTTAATAATATAACGGGGACTTTTTGTTTTTGATATAGTAAAAATTTATGCGCTTGCGTTTTCAGGTTTTCCTTTGGCTTGCGAAACAACAATAGCACGTTCATAATGCTCTGTTCCATTTAACGAATCAATGGCTTTTTGTCCATCATCTTCGCTTGCCATTTCAACAAAACCAAATCCACGACTTCGTTTTGTTTCTTTGTCTTTAATAATTCTTACCGAGGTTACCTCGCCATACTGAGAAAAAAGTTCACTTAGTGCCTGTTCTCTTACTTTAAAGCTGATGTTGCTTACAAAAATATTCATAACGTAAAGTTTTATTTAGTTATAGTAAAATTAGAACAAAAAATTTAATAAACAACTATTTTTCGATGTAATTTTTCGTTGAACAAAACTATTTCGCCTATTAGATGGCATTTTTAACTGTTAATTTTATGCTTTATCCTTTAAGTAACCCATTAGTTTTTGGTTAAAAAATGCATAAAAAAATGGGATTTAAGGCTATATAGCTCTCAAACCCCATCAAATTAGGTCAAAAAACGTTTTTTTCGATTAAAATACCTTTGCTTCTACACTAATTTCAACATTAGCATCTTTGGGTAATCTATCGGCTTGAATGGTAGCACGTGCTGGATAATCACCTTTAAAGTAGCTACTATAAACTTCATTTACGTGCACGAAATTATTCATGTCAGCCAAAAAAATAGTTGTTTTTACGATATTATCATAAGTTAAACCTGCTTCCTGCAAAACAGCGCCTAAATAATCCATAACAATTTTGGTTTCTTCTTTAATAGTTGTTTTAATTAATTGTTTTGAACCTAAATCCATTGCAATTGTTCCGGACACATAAACACAATCGCCAACCTGAACAGCTTGATTATAAGGTCCGATGGGAGCAGGAGCATTTGTTGTATTGATAATTTTTTTCATAAAAAAGTATTTATTGTTTTTTAATTGCTTATGATATAATCATGTTGTTTTGTAGGATGTTACACACAATTAAACCGTAATAAAGTATAGTTAGTACAACAAAAATAGTAAAAAAACGAATAAGAGAGTTAACAAAGTTATTTTAGTAAAAATCGTTTTTTTTAACGGAAAGAGGTTATAAAATCAATAGATTTACCGCAATGCAACAAAAACCCTTAATCTTAGTTACCAATGATGATGGTGTGAGTGCCCCCGGTATTTTGCACCTTTCATCAATCGCTAAACAATTTGGCCATGTATTTATAATTGCACCTGACAAGCCGCAATCAGGTATGGGACATGCCATCACCATTAACTCTACATTGAGGATACAGAAAACGACCTATCATGCCGGAGCCATGGACGAATATAGCTGTACCGGTACTCCGGTAGATTGTGTAAAAATGGCCGTGAATAAATTATTACCCCGCAAACCAGATTTGGTATTGTCGGGAATTAATCATGGAAGCAACAGTTCCATTAATGTTATTTATTCCGGCACAATGAGCGCCGCTATTGAAGGTTCGCTTGAAGGAACGTCGGCCGTGGGTTTTAGTTTAAGTGATTACGATATCAATGCCGATTTTAGCGCAACTACCTCTTTCATAGAAAAAATTATAGTATCCTGCTTAAGAGACCCTTTGCCGAAGGGCGTTTGTTTAAACGTAAATTTCCCTAAACTTAAAGCCGATGAAATAAACGGACTGAAAGTTTGCCGGCAGGCAAAAGCAAATTGGGTAGAAGATTTTGAAGAACGTAAAGATCCTTATGGCCGTTCTTATTATTGGTTAACCGGTAAGTTTGTAAATTTTGAACCAGAAGCCAAAGATACAGATGAATGGGCGCTAGCAAATGGCTATGTGTCGGTGGTACCTGTAATGCATGATTTAACTGCACACAATTATATTACTCACCTAAAAAATACATTATAAAGATGTTAGATAAAATAGATAAAATTTGGTTGGGATTTGTCTTTGGATGCTTCTTCCCTGCGTTCTGTTTTTCGTGTTATTGGTTATTCAGACACAGTCAATTAAGTTTCCCTAACGGATTTGTAAGATATTTGCGTGCAGGCGATATGTTGCAGGAAGTAGCGATCATTTGTGTTGTGGCTAATCTGGCAATTTTTTACCTGTCATTAAATAAAAAGATATTCGATTTTGGCCGGGGGCTAATTACTGCTACATTTCTGTATGTAGGGCTTGTATTATATATTTCATTATTGTAAAACAAAGATCTGAATAATGAAATACTACGTTATTGCCGGCGAACCCTCAGGAGATTTACATGCATCCAATATGATGAAAGAATTGTTGTTACTTGACAACACTATCGAATTCAGGTTTTGGGGCGGCGATCTGATGGAAGCCGTTACGCATCAAAAGCCGCGCAAGCATATTAAAGATCTGGCCTTTATGGGTTTTGTGGAAGTTGCTAAAAACATCCGTACTATTTTTAAAAATATTGCTTTTTGTAAACAGGACATTCTTGACTTTAAACCCGAGGTATTAATTTTAGTTGACTATCCGGGATTTAACTTACGAATTGCCGATTGGGCCAAAGCGCAAGGTATAAGGGTTTTTTACTATATTTCTCCTACGATCTGGGCGTGGAAGGAAGACCGGGTGGAGATTGTAAAACGTAGCGTAGAAAAAATGTTTGTGATCCTGCCCTTTGAAGTGGCTGTATATAAAAAACATGGGTATGAGGCGGATTACGCAGGACATCCTTTATTGGATGCTATTGAACAGGAAAAAGAAACACTGCCCGACAGGACAACATTTATTGCAAAAAATAATTTAGATCAGCGGCCTATTATTGCGGTATTACCGGGAAGCAGAAAACAGGAGATAGAACGGATGTTTTCTATTATGCTGGATGTTGTAAACGACTTCAAAGATCATCAGTTTGTAATTGCAGGGACAACTAATTTACCGAAAGAAGCTTATCAGATGGCCCTTGATAAAGGTTTAAAAGTTGTATTTGGCCAAACCTACGCCTTGATGCATAATGCGCACGCCGGTATTATAAAGTCAGGAACATCAACGCTGGAAAGTGCGTTATTTAGATTACCCCAGGTGGTTTGTTACAAAGGCGGCACCATCTCGTATTCGATTGCCAAAATGGTTGTAGGTGGCCGTGTAAAATATATTGGCTTACCTAACTTAATTTTAGACAAACCAGTTGTGAAAGAATTAATTCAAACGGATTTAACTTCAAAAAATCTCAAGGACGAATTGACAAAAATAATAAGCGGTCCGGTGCGAGAAGACATGTTGAAAGAATATGATGGCTTAATAAAATTATTGGGTAACAGTGGAGCGTCGAAAAAAGTAGCCCGTTTAATGTACGATCATATTCATGCGAAAAAGTAACATCATAGCCATATCTGTTTTACTGCTTTTGGCAACTGTTCATTTAACCAATGTATTTGCTAATCCCACGGATCCTTCTAAAAAAATATCCTCTAAAAAAATTATGCCCGTTAAAGTGCATAGAAAATACCTGGCAGATGAAATTGTGAACATTAAAATATTCTCTCAATTAAAAGTACAATCCTTTACATTTAGTGCCGAAGCCGGATTATATAGCGTTTGGGCTAATGGCGTGGAATTAACCAACACCGCTAAAACACCTTTAATAAAACTAACATATACTAAAGATTCGGTTGAAGTTAAAACATTTGAAAACGTGATAGGGAAATACAAGAAAGTTAAAATTTCAAGTCCCGATTTCGTCAAATCATTTCGTATGAAAATGATTTTACCCGATCGCAAACCGCGCTTTTATGAAGATAACTTAACCGTTACTACTGAACTTGGTGATCTGAAATGTGTGAACGAAATATCGCTCGATAATTACATTGCCGGAGTCGTTCAGGCAGAATCCGGTCGTCGCTCATTTCAGGAATTTTATAAAGTACAGGCTATTTTAGCCAGAACTTTTGCCTTATCACATTTACAAAAACATGTGGCCGAAAGTTTTAATTTATGTGATCATACCCATTGCCAGGCTTATTTTGGAAAAACAACCGAGTTGGATATTATGAAAGCTGTTACTGATACCAAGGGAAAAGTAGTGGTAGATGATAACCTCAATCTGATAGATGCGGCCTTTCACAGTAATAGTGGCGGGCAAACAGCCAATTCGGAAGATGTATGGGGCAGCAGATTATCTTATTTAAGAAGTGTAAACGATACTTTTAGCACAAAAATGCCAAACGCCAAATGGGAGCGAAAAATGGCAAAAGACGACTGGCTATCCTATTTGAAATTAAAACACAATTACCCTATCCAGGATTCAAATGCCAGATGGATCGCCCTAACTTTTAAGCAAGACCTCCGAAAACCCTATTTGGAAGCCAATAATGTAAAAGTTCCTCTTAAAAACGTAAGAACCGACTTACAATTAAAATCAACCTTTTTCAGTGTTATTTCAATAGGAGACACCGTTATATTTAAGGGAAAAGGTTTTGGTCACGGCGTTGGAATGTGCCAGGAAGGTGCTATGCGCATGGCAAAATTAGGATATAAATGCCCGGAGGTGATCAATTTCTATTATCAAAAAACGCAATTAATTGACCTTCATAAACTTAACTTTTTTAAAGACGAATAGCCTATAAATGTTCTAACTCATTTCTAAGTTTTTTGGTCAGGCTGCTGACCACTAAATTATAGCTATCGTCTATCCATGCTTCCAGTTGTTTCCGGCTAACCGACCCATCGCAAATAATTGTATTCCAGTGTTTTTTATTCATATGATATCCTGGTAAAACACAGGCAAATTTTTCTCTTAACTCTATCGCTTTTTCAGGCTCGCACTTCACATTAAACTCAATTGGCTGAGATTCGATGCCTGTTAATAAAAACATTTTACTCATTACCTTAAATACAAGTGTTTCATTTCCAAAGGGCATAGTTTCCTCAACACCCCTTTTAATCAGGCAATAGTCTCTTAGCTCGTCTAAATGCATGCCGCAAATTTATTGTAGAAATTGTTGCTCATTTTGTTAAAAGTATGTGATTTATTAACAATCATGGGTTCTTTTTGAGCGTTTAACTATCATTATTATATATCTTTGACGACTAATTAAAATTAAAAAAAATGAAAAAAATTCTATTATCTGCTTTTGCTCTTATAGCGTCGTGCTATATAGGTAATGCACAGACGGGTAATTTTGCTGCGAATTATACGTATCAAATTAACTCGGGGTCGTACACGGCCTTGACGACCCCAACCGTTCTTAGCTCCGGCTTAGGAATGGATGATGCTGCATTTACCGTGACTTTATCTGCTCCCTTTAATTTTATGGGGACAAATGCTTCTACATTGGTAGTGAGTGAAAACGGATATTTATCTATAGGAACCGACCCTGCTTCCTACAATCCGCTTTCTAATACTACAACGGGAAATCTAGGAATTATTGCTCCCTTTAGTCGTGATTTAGCTGGTAACAGTGCTGCCGCATCGTTATCGTACGTAGATAACGGATCAAGCATTACTTTTCAATGGAAAGATGTAAGAAGATATACTTCGGGAACAACTGGCTTTGATGCATTGAACTTCCAGGTAAATTTAAATTACGCAACCGGTAAAATTACCATGTCTTATGGTACCAATACTGTTGGTTCTGCAATAACTACTTCTCCTCAAATAGGAATCAGAGGTTCTGCTATAAGTTGGGCTGCGAATGTAAATAACCTTACGATAGCAAACTCTACAGGTAATTGTAATTGGGCAAATGCTTTAACAGGTAGTGCCAATTCTTCTACAATGTACTTTAATTCAGCTAATGCTGCAGTAGCTCCAGTTTCAGGTCTAGAATATATCTGGACGCCTGCAACATTAACACCTCCGGTAAGAACTATTGCTGCAGTAAGTGCAATAGGAACAACAAGTGTTGTTTTAAATTTCACTCAACCTGCTGGAACGCCTACTAACTATAATGTTCAGTACCGTGCGGTAAATACATGTGCATGGACAAATGCTGTAGGAAATCCTTTTACGGCGGCTGCAACATTAACGTTAACGGGCTTAACTCAAAATACAAATTATGAATATAGAATTCAAGCCGTTTACAGTGCAAGTACTTCTATTTATTCACATGTACCTACTGCGTTTACTACATTAGCCACGTGTCCGCCACCAACTGCGTTGAATACGCAAACTATATTGTCTACTTCCGCTAACTTTACGTGGACAGCCGGTGGTACAGAAACTGCTTGGGACGTATATTACGGACCAGCACCTTTAACAGTTCCTTCAGCTACTACAGTTCCAACAGCTACTTCTGCTGCGACTTCATATTCAGCAACTGGTCTTATTGCCTCATCCCCTTATTCAGTTTATGTAAGAGCTAACTGTGGTGCGGGCGACATGAGTAACTGGACAGTTGTAAAAAACTTTACAACGGCGGCTTTGCCAACAGATTTACAGACATTATCACTTAATGCACCTGCGGTAAATGCAGCAGGTTGTTATGGAAGTTCTATTCCTGTTGTTATTCAAATAAAAAATGCTGGAACAGCTGTATTGGATTTTAGTACTAATAATGCTACAATCATTACATCAATTACGGGAACAAACCCTCAAACATTTACGACTGTTGTTAACACGGGTACATTAGCTGCAAACGCTACTCAAAATGTAACAGTTACATCAACGTATAACATGAATGCCATTGGTGTTTACAGCATTAATGCAACTTCAATGTTAGCTACTCCGGATGCAAATACAACAAATGATGCAATGGCAGTAACTACACGTACATCTACAGCTGCAACACCATTACCTTATACTCAGGATTTTGCGGCCGGAACAACGCCGGCAGGATGGGTAAATACAAGTTCCTGGTCTTATGGTACAAGCCATGGTCTAACAAATAACGGTATTTATTATAATTTATATTCAACAGCAACTACAACTGTTCCATCTTTTAATCTTTTAAAACTTGGGACATTAACAGGAGCTGAATTTATCACATTCGATTTCAGAGTATTAAATTATAGTAGCACCTACCCTGGAACGCAGGTTCCTCCTACAGGCAACTGGGGAAGTATCAAAGTTCAAGCTAGTTCGGATTGTGGTGCAACATTTACTACAATTGGAACCATTGACAATACAAATCATACCGTTACAACTCAGGCGTGGACAAAAAAGAATTATTCTTTAGCTGCATTTGCCGGACAAAACATTATCATTAGAATTCAAGGTACATGGTTAGCAGGAGATTATTTTGCCGACATGGATAACTTTAACATTGCAAGTTGTTTTGCGCCGACTGCTATAGCAGCCTCAGGCATTACAACTACCAATGCAGATATTACCTGGACTGCTCCGATAAACGGAACTCCTGCAGGTTATACATGGGAAGTAAGAACTAGCGGCGCTGCAGGATCAGGTGCAACAGGTTTAGCTACTACCGGAACTGTAACTGCTCCAACTACTTCTGTAACTACTACAGGATTAACAGCATTGACTAATTACACAGTATACGTTATGTCTAATTGTGGAGGATCCGATGTTAGTCCGTGGGCATCATCTACTTTCACTACTTTAGCTAACTGCCCGGTTCCAACTGCATTAAATACTTCAACGGTTATGGCAACTTCAGCCACGTTTACATGGGTTGCGGGTGGAATTGAGACAGCCTGGGATATTTATTATGGTGTTCAACCATTAACGGCGCCAACAGCTACTACAGCTCCAACAGCTACGTCATCAACTGCCTCTTATATGGCATCAGCCTTAACCCAAACAACGGCTTACTCGGTATATGTAAGAGCTAATTGTGGTGCAGGTAGCATGAGTATCTGGACGGCAGTTAATAGCTTTACAACTCCTCCATCTTGTCCTGCGACATCATCTGTGGTTGTATCTTCAATTACTCCTACAAGCGCTGTGGCAACATGGACTGCCGGAGGAACTGAAACATCATGGTTAGTATCATACAGTGCACCAACGATGACAGCCCTTGCCGGCCCAACTCCTTCTTACACGATGAGTGGTTTAACACCAAGCACCAATTATTCGGTGCGGGTTAAAGGAATTTGCGGTGCTGCTGATAGCAGTTTATGGACCGTTGTTTCAAATTTCATGACTCCATGCTTACCTCCAAATGTTGTATCCACTACTCCGGGTTCTCGTTGTGGTATTGGAACAGTTACCCTAGGGGCTACAGCTGATCCAGGCGCAAGCTTACAATGGTATGCAAATCCAACAGGTGGAACTGCAATTGGTTCAGGTTCTGTGTTTACTACACCAACTTTAACTAACTCAACAAGTTTTTATGTAACTGCTACAGGAGGTTTAACAACTTCTACAGTTGGTCTTGCTTCAACTACTGGTGCAAATGGAACAAACACGTCAGGTGCTTATTTAATATTTGATGCCTTGTCTACATTTCAATTAAACTCTGTAGTTATTTATCCTTCGGGAACTGGTGCAGGAACTGTTGTTATTGCGTTGCAAAATTCAGTAGGCACAACTTTACAAACTGCTACAGTTACAGCTACAGGTAATGCCACAGCAATCGGACAAACAGTGCCGGTTAACTTTAACATTACTCCTGGAACAGCTTACCGTTTAGTTTATTTATCATCAACCGGAGGTATTACAGCAATGTATCGTGAAACCGGTGGAACATCATTCCCTTATACATTACCTGGGGTAGTGTCTATTACAAATGGTTCACTAGCCGGTTACTATTACTATTTTTATAACTGGAGCGTAAGCACTGGATGTGAAAGTGCACGTACAGTTGTAACTGCAAGTGTAACCACTCCTCCAACATTATCACTCAGTTCTCCTGCCGCAATTTGCGGTGGAAATGGTATAGCTACATTCAGCGTAACATCTACCGTATCAGATTATGATTCTTATATCTGGACTCCTACAGCTGGTTTATATACAGACGTTGCGGCTACAATTCCTTACTCAGGTGGATCTGCTTCAACCATTTATGTGAAATCAATCAACGCTGGTATATTAAACTATAACATTACCGGAAGTAATTCTGTTAATGGATGTGCCACTGCTGCAACCGCTTCAGTATCTATCCTGAATGCTCCTACAAGCCTTACGGTTGCAGGTATGCCTAATCCAATTTGTGCCGGCTCAACGGTAACATTAACTTCGATGGCTAACGCAGTTCCTGTTGTTTTACTAAACGAAAACTTTAATGGTGCAACAAATAACTGGACAACGCTTAACGCCTCAACAGGCGGAACGCCTGCAGTTGCAAGTTGGTCGTTAATTCCAGGAAGCAGTACAATATGGAGTAGCGTAGCAGCAACTAACGTTGATGGTTCCCAAATGTATGTAACTAACAGTGACGCTCAGGGAAGTGGTTCTAAAACCAGAACTATTTTGCAATCTCCTGCTATTAATACAATGAACATGACAACATTAAATTTAAACTTCGAACAATTCTACCAGTATTGGGCAAGTGGTGATAGTGCTGTAATGGTTCAAGCGTCTACTAACGGAACTACATGGACTACCGTAGTAGATTATAAAGCTGGTGCAGCTTCTGTTGGAACTGCTACCTCATTTTCAAATACTACTATCGGATTAAATGCTTATGTAAACAATCCAACTTTATATGTTCGTTTTAATTATAATGCAACATGGGGCTACGGATGGGCAATTGATAACGTAAAAATCAATGCTACAACGACCAATGATTATACTTACTCATGGACATCTGCCCCTGCAGGATTTACATCATCGGTATCTAACCCTACTGATATGCCGGCAGGTACAACAGATTATTCGGTAGTAATTACTAACACAACAACTTCATGCTCGAACAGCGCGATGGTTACTGTAACGGTAAATCCTATCCCTGTAGTAACAGCGAGTGTATCAAGTTCATCGGTTTGTGCGGGTTCTTCAGCTACTTTAACAGCCGGTGGTGCTACAACATATAGCTGGTCTTCGGGCGGAACTGCTTTCACTGAAACAGTAACTCCTTCTTCAGCATCTGTGTATACTATTACCGGAACAACAAGTGGATGTTCAAACACTGCTACTGTTTCAGTTGGTTTAGTACCAGTTCCTGTTGTAACAGCTGTAGCATCTCAAACATTGCTTTGTGATAACGGAAGTACAGGAGCATCCATTTTAACTGCTTCTACTTCAGCTACGTCATATTCTTGGTCTGAAGGATCTACTACGATGACAATTTCTGTAACACCAACTACAACTACCAACTATACAGTTACTGTAAATGACGGAACCTGTTCGGCAGATGCTACAGTATTGGTTACAGTAATGAATTGTAATGGTATCCAGGAGTTGGCAACTGAAGGAATTAATGTTTATCCTAACCCAACAAGCGGCGTTTTAAATATCTCTATCTCTATGGAGTTAGCTGGTTCTACTTCTATCGAAGTATTTGATGCCCTTGGAAAATTAGTGATTAAAGAAACATTGTCTTCTGCAACTACTACTGTCAATACAACTAAATTAACTGACGGTATGTATACCTTTAAAGTGATCAACGATAACAAAGCCATTAAAATTGGTAAAATCGTTAAACAGTAATTAGTTTACTAACTTAATAAGAAGGCTATCCAAACGGGTAGCCTTCTTTGTTTATATAAGCATTTGATTATACTCGTCAAACGGTTATCTTTGACGGTAAAATTTCCGGAAAGAACTATTCATCCAGGTAGAAATACACGAATAAATGATGAATAACTCATGGCATAACTAAACAACAATACCTACATATGAAAAACGACGTATCAGCTCAATTATTCGAAAAAGCAAAAGCCTTTTTTCCCGGAGGCGTCAACTCTCCTGTTCGTGCATTTAGAAGCGTAGGGGGAACTCCCATTTTTATCGATAAGGGAAAAGGTTCTCACGTGTGGGACGCTGATGGAAACGAGTACATTGACTACTGCGCCAGTTGGGGGCCATTAATTTTGGGACACGCGAACGATAACGTTTTAAATGCCGTAGAAAAAACCATGCGTAACGGTACTTCATTTGGTGCCCCTACCCGTTTGGAAAACGAATTAGCAGAATTGATCCTGTCGAATAATCAGTATATTGAAAAAATTAGGTTTGTGAGCAGTGGAACTGAAGCCGTGATGAGCGCCATTCGCTTAGCAAGAGGTTTTACCGGAAGAAACAAGATCTTGAAGTTTGAAGGGTGCTATCACGGACATTCAGATTCTTTATTGGTTAAGGCCGGCTCCGGATTAGTAACCTTTGGTGAGACTTCATCTGCCGGCGTACCGGAAAGTTTTGTAAAAGAAACCATCGTCGTTGCCTTAAATAATAAAGAAGCCGTAAAACAAGCCTTTGAACAATTTAAAGACGAAATAGCCTGTGTTATAATTGAACCTATCCCTGCAAATAACGGTTTATTATTACAGGAAAAAGAATATTTACAATTTTTAAGGGACATCTGTACATCCAACAAAACACTCTTATTATTTGATGAAGTGATCAGTGGATTTAGAGTTGGCTTTACAGGCGCAGCAGGTTACTATGATATTAAACCAGATATCATTACTTACGGCAAAATCATCGGTGGCGGTTTTCCGGTAGGCGCTTACGGTGCGAGTAAGGAAATTATGTCGTCCATTTCGCCGGAAGGAAATGTTTATCAGGCAGGTACACTTAGCGGTAACCCGGTTGCCATGACCGCCGGCATTGCTCAGTTAACAGAATGCCTGAAACCAAATTTCTACAAAAACCTTGAGGCAAAAACACAAACGTTGATCGAAGGATTAAAGAAAAACAGCAAACATAATTTTACGATATTTAGTATCGGCTCAATTTTTTGGTTGGCTTTTACAGATAAAAAGGCTATTAGATGCGCTGAAGAAATTGATGCGGATAGTATGAAGCATTTTAAAACGCTATATCACGCCTTGTTAGAAAACGGGGTTTACTCAGGCCCGTCTGGTTATGAAGTTGGGTTTATGAGTGAGGCGCACACTCAGGAAGACATTCAAAAAACGATCAGGGCTTTTGAACTTGCTTTTGAGAAATTATAATTAGTATAAGTAATTTTTTGATTTACAAAAATCCAAGTAACAAATCAAAATATATTACGATTGCCATTTTTGGGCTTCTGTAATTTTTACAATAGCGTACAATAACCTATCAGGTTCGTCTGCTAATTGTAAACAGTCGCAAGATTTTTTTAAAGACAGCTATAACGGAACTGTTCAAAGTAAATTTGACGATCAAAAAAACGCCAACCTTCAAACTATAACAATTATCAGGGATAACAAGCCGTGGGAATTCATGTAACCAATGATACACTGATCTTTGGCTTTATTAAAATTGGTGACTCCTGAGTTAAAAAACAAAATCAAGACTTTACTGAGATATATCGGTCCAACACAATGACAAAATTTAAAGTAAATTTTGGCTGCGAAACAGAAACAAATCCTAATACGATAAATCAGGTTCTAAAAATTATTTTTTTAGAATTGGTAAAATCACGCTTGATGCATTTGCGGCATCATGAAATAGCTTAATTTCTGATTTCACAAAGTCTTTATCCTCGCAATGGTAAATATCCACAAACTGCTGTGGATTCCTGTCTGCCAAAGGGAACCAGGAGCTTTGAACTTGTATCATTAAACGATGCCCTTTTTTAAACGTATGTGCAACGTCAGGCAATTCGAACTTAATGGTAGTCACTTTTCCGGGTTCAAAGGCTTCCGGCTTTTCAAAACTATTTCTGAAACGCCCACGCATAATTTCTCCGCGCACAAGCATTTCATAGCTATCCATTAAATAACCGCTCTTATTTCCATTCCCATAAATCAACGTATCGTATGCAAAACCATCAGGAAATACGTCAATTATTTTAACAACAAAATCCGCATCGGTTGTTGAGATAGCCACTTTCAAATCAGCGATTATTGTACCTGCTAAAGTCATGTCATTATCTAAAACAGAAGTTTTAAAAGTGATCACATCTGTTCTTCTTTCAGCAAAACGCTGATCATCTGTCATGTATTCCCGTGACCGATCGTCTAAAACATCTTCTGTATAAGGAACCGGTTTTGAAGGATCACTCACATACGATGTTGAATTATTTTGAGAAGCAGATTTACTAAATGATAAAGAGGCATTGTCATTAAAATAAACAGGTGTTGCAATTAACTCTTTTGGAGGCCAGGCAGCTAAACTCCTCCATTGGTTTTCACCTGTAAAAAAGATAGAAGCTTCCGCTAACTTATCCAGATTGCCTTTTGCTTTTAGATGATAATTAAAAAAAGGAATTTCAATGTTATCCTGAAAATAGGTAGATGTTTTACTTGCAAAACGAACGTTTCCCAAATAACTACCGTCGCTCTTACTCCAGCCACCATGAAACCAGGGTCCCATTACAATTTTATTGTTAGTAGCCGGACTTTGTTTTTCAATTGCTTCATATAAACGCCAGGCGCCGTAACAATCTTCAGCATCAAATAAACCCCCAACAGTTAATATAGCCGGCTTCACGTTTTTACATCCAACGCGTGCATCCCTCTCTTTCCACCACGCATCATAATTCGGATGATTCATCAAATCATTCCAAAACAGAATACTATCCCCCATCAATTTCGTGAAATTTTTTATGGCTCCTGTTTCCAAATAAAATTTGTATTTGTCATCCGTATAATAATCAAACCCCTTTGGCCCCACTGTGGTTGGTTTGGGGCGCGGCTGACCAAAACCAGAATAAAAATTAAAAGCATCACATAACATAAAAACGCCGTTGTGATGAAAATCATCTCCTTTAAACCACTCCGTTACAGGTGCCTGTGGACTTACTGCTTTAATAGCAGGATGTCCGCTCAAGGCAGCCATGGTAGAATAAAATCCGGGGTAAGATGTTCCAAAAACACCAACGTTACCATTATTATTTGGAATATTTTTCACCAACCAATCTACTGCATCATAGGTGTCGCTGGCTTCATCAATATCTGTTTTCTTTTTTTTGTTTGGATTAAAGGGCCGAACATCCATAAATGTTCCTTCGCTCATCCAGCGACCCCGTACATCCTGTATAACAATAATATATCCTTCCTTTAAATATTCTCTCCAATGAAATTGCCATAAACGCGATTGGAATTTATCTTCTCCGTATGGCGCACAGGAATAAGGTGTGCGTATCATCAAAAAAGGATGTTTTTCAGCAGTTGTTGCTGAGCCTGTCGACGCTTCTTTTGGTGCATAAACTGCGGTGAATAATTTCACCCCATCCCGCATACCTATTTTATACTCTTTTTTAGTGTAATGTTCTTTTACCCAGGCTTCGTTAACTACCTGGGAGAATACTGAAAGTTGAGTAAAAAGCAAGTAAAGTGCAAAAAAATTCTTCATATGGGATATTGGTGTTGTTGAAATATCAATAGGTAACGTCCTTTTCTTTGTAATGCATTACTTTTCGTATGATGTATAATTATCTAAAATTTCTCAAAAATAAGCAAATTATGGCATAAAAAAACAGCGCTTCCGATATGAAAGCACTGTTTTTTATTTTACAAAATCTCTTATTTAATGATCACCAATTTCTTGGTAATAAAAGAGTCGTTGCATTTTACCTGTACAAAATAAATACCGGAAGGCAACTCGGAAGTGTTTTTTGACACTATATTTTTTCCTGTTTCCAGGGAAATATCCTGAGCACTTAATACTTTTCCTGTAATATCAAGAACGCTTAAGTTTCCTTTACTGTTTTCTTTAGAGTTAATAGCAATACTTAAATCGTTAGAAGCCGGATTAGGATATAAAACAACATCACTGTTATCCAACACTGTTTTTTCGTCGACAGATGATAACAAATCGTTTAAAGTATTAACCGTTGTATTGGTGATAACCGGTTCATTGTAGTCGAAATAAATAGCGGCTGTATTTTTGAACTGCGTACCTTGAGCAACATTGCGTTTACGTTTGATTGTATAGGTTACCAAACCCGAACTCATTAAATCTCCGTACTGCGACTTCCATGGCAAGTTAACATTAGCAAATTTAAATGTAATTACGCCGTTCTCGCTAACACTTGTTGTATAGCTGTGGTCAGAATACCCTGGGTGTAAAGTGGTCCAGTCCAGATCGCTGTCTAATGTGTCAACCACTGAAATATTTTGCGCAAAATAAGTTCCTTCATTCTGGAAATGGATCACATAACTTAGCAAAGAATCTTTAGATGCAATATATCCTGGTGCTCCAATTCCCTGAGGTGTTACTTCTTTGAAATTGGGATCAAAAGAACCCACAACTGTTTGCTGGTAATTTTGAACATTATTCCATGGTGTTTGATCTGTTAACCATGTAGGATTAATTGGTGCCATATGGGCTGTAGAATCATAGAAGTTAATCAAGGTACCTAAAGGAATGTTAGTAGGTGTATTATACGTCACATCAATATCCGCATATGTACCTGGAGTTAAGCTGGCGAAACCTGAATTAACGCTATAATGATTTGGAAAATTAATGGCATCATTTTGTGTGAATAAATTTGGGTTAGCTGTATATGATCCCAACTGTCCATCAATTTTGTATCCAATCTGAACTGCAGATTCCTGCAAAGTCCCGTTGTTTTCAATAATTACTTTTTGATGGTAAGCATTACCCGGAATTGGTGGTATATTAGAAGTGGTAATGATATGCAAATCATGTAAAGGAATAACGTTGTTTGCGAAATTCAGGGTGCTTACGCATCCCGCACTGCCGGTTACGGATTGAATCTGTGCATTACTTTGACATGAAGCCAAAGGATAACTTGAATTTACTGACTCCGTTAAAGTATATGTACCTGTTGGCACCTGGAAACTATAGTTACCGTTAGCATCTGTAAATGCGTAACCAATACCTGAACAATGGATCATGATATTATGAATGCCATTTTCGCCGCCATCAATCGTGCAATTGCTGTTGGCATCTCTATATACTTTTCCAGTGATGGTACAGTAACACGAAGTATTTGCTGCATTATAGGTCACATACGTATTATCTGTACTTCTACATCCGTTGGCATCTGTTACTGCCAGCCAAATATTTCCATAAGATAATCCGGTAGCAGTTGCGCCTGTTTGACCATTGCTCCATGCGTAAGTGTAAGGTGCAGTTCCACCAATAGCCGTTGCAGTAACACTTCCATCGGCATTAAATTTACACGTAGCTGCTGATGGGGTTAAACCAACCATTATTGGACTTGAGGCTTGTAAATTAGAACCCCTGGTAACTGAACAGCCCAATGCATCAGTTATAACGCAAGAATATCCTCCCAAAGACACACCATTAAGTGTCGTAGCTGTTGAGCCATTGCTCCAGTTATAGCTAAAAGGAGGGTTTGTACCGCTTACAGCCGTAATCACATTTCCTGTGGTTGCAGGACAAACTACAGCAGATGCTACCATCGTTGCATTAATTATACTAACCGGTAAAATATTAACTATTCCACTTCTTACACAACCAACAGCGTCAGTTATTGTAAATCCATATAAACCTGCGGTAACTCCGCTAAGACTTGTATTAGTGGTCGTTCCTGAAAAAGTATTCCAAACAGTTGCGTAAGGAGCAGTTCCACCTGTGATAGTTAACGACGCAGACCCGGTTGGCGCTGTACAAGAGCTTGGAGTTGCGGTAAAAGTAACATTAACGGGCGTAGTGGCATTAATAGTTGCATAACCAGTTCCCGTACATCCGTTTGCATCGGTTACAATAACGGTGTAATAATTACCGCCCGGTACCGCCGTTAAGGTTTGGGTATTTTGCCCGTTGCTCCATAAATAACTGTAAGGTGCCAAACCGCCTGATCCGAAAGCAATCGCGCTACCATCATTTTGTACGCAGGTAGCATGGGTGATGGAAGGATTGACGTTAATATTAATGCTCTGTTGAACATAAGCTGCGTTCCAGTTATTATCAGCAGCACACCCTAACGCATCGGTAACTGTAGCAGTATATACACCTTGAGTTAAATTAGTGATAGATGTTGTATTGGCTCCGGTATTCCATTGATACGTATAAGGTAAAACACCACCGCTAGCACTCACACTTGCGGTACCATTTGTGCAGTTTGCAGGAGTGGTAAAATAAGTAAGGTTAATGTTAGATGACTGATATATAAAGGAGCTGTCACTCGCTTCAACCACGCAACCTGTTACCTGATCGGTAACGGCTACGGTATACTGTCCAATGGGCGCAGGTATATTATTACCCATGTAATTAGCCAGGGTTGTAATGTTAGTCCAGTTATAAGTAAAGGGGCCGGGCGTGCCCGAGAAACTAGTGGCTGATAAAGTGCCCGTAGTATTTGGACACATAGGATTTGTAGCACTTGTGCTGACATTAAACGGCATGGCATAATTATTATAAACCGAAGCTGAGTTCACACCATCGCTTGCATAACATTGAACATATCCATAATTACTGGCCGAAAACCCAGTTACCTGATCTGTTAAAGAATTAACATTTGAATGAACCACCGTGCCCGACGATCCTATATAATAGGTGTAGGAAATAGGCGCTGTTAATCCACTAACCGTTACGGCATAAACGCCGTCATGGTTACAGGGAACAGTTGTGACCGTTCCCGTCATTGTTTGTGCATTTGAAGCTGTAACTCCACAGAGGGCTGCAAATGCGGTTAATAGTAGTTTTTTCATGATCTTATATTTTATGTTATTAAATAGAATGGGGATTCTACGATAAAGGTATATTGAATTGTTGAATAGCCGTAACAATTATATATTTTTATTACACGTTCAAATTACATATTAGATACACATTTACAATTATGTAAAGCATTATAGAAATTTAAAAACACATATTCAAACTAACATGAGACCGATCGATTTCGATATTTGACGAATAATTCTATCTTTGAAAGAAAAAAGATTCAATAAAATCGATAACCATGAAAAAAATATTAGCGCTACTTGTACTATTCTCGTCCATTTCCATTTTCGCGCAAAATGGTGACGCAATCATTGGAACGTACATGACCGATCAAAATGAAGGGATGGTGGAAATCACTAAAAAAGGAACTAAATACTTTGGTATTTTAACATGGACAAAAACTCCGGGAAAATTAGATGCTAATAATCCTGATAAAAAACAGCAGGCTGATAAGTTAGCGGGAAAAGAAATTTTAAAAAACTTTGATTTTGACGGCAAAGACCTTTGGAACAACGGGACGATTTATGATCCGAAAAATGGCAAAACTTACAGCTGCAAAATTACACGCGATGAAAAGGGAAACCTAAACGTGAGAGGTTTTATTGGCGTTTCGTTACTTGGCAGAACTGCATTTTGGGTGAAAGTAAAATAAATTGAAAACATGAAAATACCAACTATAAAAGGCCTTATTGATAGGCGTGTTTTAATTAATTATACAGTTGAACCGGAAATTATTGCAAAATTAATTCCAAAGCCATTTCGTCCACACATTTATAAAGGCAAAGCTATTGTAGGTATTTGTTTGATCAGATTAAAAGATATCCGTCCAAAAGGTCTTCCAGCATTTATGGGCTTATCTTCAGAAAACGGCGCCCATCGAATTGCCGTTGAATGGGACGACAATGGCGAAGTAAAACAAGGTGTTTATATTCCAAGACGTGACACATCTTCTGTCATCAATAATCTCGTGGGCGGGCGCATTTTTCCGGGAGAGCATTGTTTGGCAAAATTCGATGTGGAAGAAGCTAACGGAAATTATGCTATTTCATTTAAAAGTTCAGACAACACCAGTATTGCCATACGAGCCCAAAAGACAGAGCACTTTAATCCAAATTCCATTTTTCAAAGCCTTCAAACTGTATCCGACTTTTTTGAGAACGGACGCATCGGTTATTCGCCGAATGGAAAAACCAAATTTGATGGCATGTGGCTTAAAACGGACCAGTGGAAGGTTGAAGCGTTAGACGTCAAATCTGTTAGCTCAAGTTTTTTTGATAATGAACTTGATTTTCCAAAAGGTTCAGTTAAGTTCGACAATGCTTTACTTATGACGAACGTAGAGCACGAATGGCATTCGGTCCAAGATAAGCAAGCATGCTAAAACTTAAAGCCAGCCATAAAATTTGTGTAGGCCGCCACGAATGACCCATTTAACTCTTGTCCTTTTTTCATTTGATAAGGATCATTGTACTGTTCCCATCCTAAGCCTATATTTGCCTTAAAGAAAAATCGTTTTCTAACCGGTATAAAATATCCCACCGTAGCAAACCCTGCATTTATGCGTTTATCCACTCTATTTTCAATGAAATCGTAGTGATCATTCTTGTAATACCCATCTGAATTATCTACATACGTATAATTATAATTTGTATGCCTGTAAACCAATCCAACAGACAGATTTCTGAAAAATGGTGAATGAAAAAGATAATATTCTGCTGACACAACGAATTCATAGTTTTTTGTGAATTTATAATACTGATTATTAAACGCTGACAAATTAGAAATTTCCATAGAGGTGCTGTAAATAGGAAAATTAGCGCCAACACCCAAATCTATCCTGTTTTTAAAAATTGACCTGTAGTATGAAATATTTAAATCACACATTAAAAAATTAGTCAGATTTATTCCAACAAAATTTTTACTTGCCCAGTATGGATAATATTTGCTGTGCTTAATTTGATTGAGAGGTGGATGTATTTTTGGCTGGCGACTCCTGCTTGTGTCAAAATAAGATATTAACGAATCCGGATAAATAATTTTCTCAAGTTGTCTTTTTGATATGGAAAGCGATGACGCAAGATCATTATCTTCCAAAAATAATTTTCGTCCTTTAAAATAAGCGAAGTCGGTTTTAAACACAATGCCATTTTTCAAAAACACGATCTCCTTACGAGAAGAATCATTTTTCGATATTAAAACTTTAGAGTTGCCGGAGGGTGATATTCTTTCATTATAGTTTGTTATCCTTAAAACATCCTGCTCTTTTACAATAAAATAATCGCTGCCCCGCGCAGGATAGCTAAATAATAATTCGTCGCTGGCTAAATTAATACCATGCGCCCCATTCTTATGGGACTTTGTAAAAAATGCTAGCGTTCCATTTTTGAAAAATATGGAATCAACAACCACTCTCTTTTTATAAGGAGACGAATACCTGGTAAACACAATTAAGGAATCAGAAAACACCAGGCGTTTATAGAAGCCGATACAATATCTTATGTTGCCTGAACTTTCCCTGATCAAAGCACCTACGGCTGAATAATCAACGATTTTCCCTACAAAAGATATTCGTTTATAAACAACAGAGTCCTGGGCCGATAAATTACAACATACTACTAATAAAGCTATTAATAGTAATTTATTCATATCTAATAACTCAATAAATCGCCAATTGCTGCCTCTACTTTATCAGCATTAGGCAACATGGTTTTTTCTAAAATCGAATTTAAGGGGATTGCCGGCAAATTTTCAGCACCAATAACTCTAACCGGCGCATCCAGTTTTTTAAAGCAATTTTCAGAAATACGGGCGGCAATACTTTGAGAGAAACCATTAAAAACAGGTTCTTCTGTTAACACCAAACATTTGCCATGCTTGTTGGCACTGGCGAACACTAATTCCTCGTCAACCGGTGCAATTGTTCTCAGGTCAATGATCTCAACCTGACCTTCAAATTTTTTGGCGGCACTTTTGGCCCAATAAACACCCATACCATAAGTTATAACGGTTATAGAATTGCCTTTATTTATATTTTCCTCAGAAGCTTCCTGTACTACGCGACCTTTGCCAAAAGGAATAACATAATCCTCGTCGGGCTCAATCGTCTTAGCGTCTTCCGTTCCTTTGATCTTACTCCAGTATAAGCCTTTGTGTTCCAACATCACTACAGGATTTGGATCATAAAATGCTGATTTCATCAATCCTTTTAAATCGGCTCCTGTACTTGGGTAAGCAATTTTAATCCCTTTAATATTTGCCAAAACGCTTTCTACTGAACTTGAATGATATGGTCCTCCGCTGCCGTAGGCCCCAATAGGAACACGTATTATGCAGCTTACCGGCCATTTGCCGTTACTTAAATAGCAGCTACGGCTTACTTCGGTAAACAATTGATTTAAGCCAGGCCAAATATAATCGGCAAACTGAACTTCAACAATTGGTTTTAACCCTGCGGCACTCATCCCAACGGTACTTCCGATAATAAAGGCTTCCTGGATAGGTGTATTAAATACGCGGTTATCTCCAAAGGTTTGCGCCAAAGTAGCGGCTTCTCTAAACACACCACCTAAACGCTTACCAACGTCTTGCCCGTATAGCAATGCCTCCGGGTGCTTTTCCATGATCTCACGAATAGCAAACAGGGCACTATCTACCATAACGGTCTTCTCCTTACCACTTGGTGCCCTGTTTCCTTTTTCTTCGGTTATAGGAGTTGGTGCAAAATCATGTAACATTAAATCTTCCGGACGAGGGTCCTCTTCCAATAACGCTTTTTGATATTCCGACTCAACAAATGTAACTGCCTCCTCTTCTATTTTTTTGATCTCCGAAGCATCAACACCTGCAATAATCAATTGATTGCGTAAACGTGGCAAAGGGTCTCTTTTTGCACATTCCTCTAAATCATCTCTGTACCACTCTTTGCGAACACCCGACGTGTGATGATTTAATAACGGTACTTTAGCATGTACCAACATCGGCCGGCGTTCTTTGCGAATAATCTCCAAGCACTCGTTGATAGTTTTGTATGACAGAATAAAATCAGTTCCATCGATGGTACGTGTTTCTAATCCTTTAAATCCTTTTGCGTAATCTGTTATATCCTGAGAACGGATCTCACGGGCATGTGCCGAGATATCCCATTCATTGTCCTGCACTAAATACAGAATAGGCAAACTTTTCAAGGTCGCCATTTGAAATGCTTCCGCTACTTCACCTTCTGTACAACTGGCATCGCCTAATGAACAAACTGCCACCGGGTTTAACCCCTTAAAATCTTTTTGCAAATTATTCAATTCCAAATATTGTAAACCCATTGCCACGCCTGTTGTAGGAATAGCCTGCATGCCGGTGGCGCTGCTTTGGTGTGGTATCTTTGGCATATCATCTCTGCGTAAACTTGGATGAGAATAGTAAGTTCTACCGCCTGAGAAAGGATCGTTACGCTTAGCCAGCAATTGCAACATCAATTCAAATGGCGACATCCCAATACCCAACAAAATACTGTCGTCGCGGTAATACGGACTCACAAAATCCTGTGGTAATAATTGCAAGCCCAATGCTAATTGAATGGCTTCGTGACCGCGTGAAGTTGCGTGCACATATTTGGCTGTTACCTCTTTGTTAGCTTCATATAATTCTGCCATACTTTTAGCAGTGCACATTAACGTGTAAGCTTTTTTAAGGGTTTCAACAGATATTTTTTCTTTCACAGAAGTCGGTTCTAAAATTGTAGTGGCCATGTAAATTTTATGTACTTAAAGTATTAAATATATTAATTTTACTTTATTTCACATACAAAAACATCCAAAAAAAAGGGGTATTTGTCTAATTTTAAAGGAAAATGCAAGTTTTATTCATTTTTTTAATTGATTAGGGCGTACCGGCGCGAAGAGGCAGCGCCGTCGGGCTGACCCGCTGCAATCTTTTGCAAGAGGCAGGCAAAAGGATTTTCGCTTGCATCCCTTACGCACAGAACTGTAAAACTTAGCTAGCTGCTTTTTATTTCAAAAATGGATCGAGAACTTAGCATAGAGCGGTACACGACGTAGTTCGAAGTAAAAGATATTTAAAGCTACTTAATAATAACCCCCATTTTATCTATGAAAGGGATCATCTGAAAATTAGATTCAATGATAGATTCAGGTAAAAAAATAAATTGCTTATCAAATAGCTGGTCATTCATCGTAAAACTTATCCAATATTCATTGCTTAAACCAAATACTTCCTTGGATACGGGTTCAATTAATTTATAATCCAAAGTTTGAATTTCTTCAAAATAATGACGAAGTGTACTTGTTTTTTTCTTTACATCATCAATCACACCATAACCTGTTGATGTGATCAAAACATTTTTAATACTCTCTTCTTTAAAGTTAAAAATATAAGCGTTGTATTCGTCCAGTCCTTCAAACTCCTGAACAATAGCAATGGCTACGTCATATACTTCCGGAAAAACGATGTCTTTAATCATGGTACTTTTATATAACTGCAAAGACGCAGAGATTTACTGCGTAAACGCTGAGTGTACTAAATCAATTTTATTAAATAATTTTCTTTTTTGCCTTTGCTTACCAGTAAATATTTACCACCTGTAAATGCATCTGAATTTATAATTGCATTTACATCTGTTGCTTTTGTTTTATTGATGCTTACAGCATTTCCTGACACCATTTTCCGCGCTTCTGTCTTGCTTGGGAATACAGATGCTTTATCTACTAAAAGATCAACCAGGTTTATTCCACTGGCAAGATCCGCTTTACTTACTTCAAACGTATCAATACCACCTAACATTTTCTCAAAGGCGTCTCCATTTAAGTTAGAAACATCTTCAGCTTTTGATTTGAATAAAAATTCAGCCGTTTCAATGGCTTGCAAATAATCTGCCTCATTATGAACTCTTATCGTAATTTCCTTAGCCAAAGCTTTTTGTATGTGGCGTTCATGTGGAGCAGCGGCATGCATTACTTCTAATTCTTCAATTTCAGATTTAGAAAGAAGTGTGAAAATTCGAATGTAAGACTTTGCATCATCATCACTAACGTTTAACCAAAACTGGTAAAACTTATAAGGCGATGTTTTATCTCTGTCTAACCAAACATTACCACTTTCAGACTTGCCGAATTTAGTGCCATCTGATTTTTTAATTAATTGAGTGGTTAATGCAAAAGCTTCTCCACTTGCTTTACGTCGAATGAATTCTGTTCCTGTTGTAATATTCCCCCATTGATCGGAACCGCCCATTTGAATTTTACAATTGCGATCTTTCCATAAATGATAAAAATCGTAACCCTGGATTAACTGGTAACTGAACTCCGTGAATGACATTCCCGAGTCGCCATTGATACGGTTTTTCACCGAGTCTTTAGCCATCATGTAATTTACTGTAATGTGTTTTCCGGCATCGCGGATAAAATCGAGGAAAGAAAATTCTTTAAACCAATCGTAATTATTTACCAGTTCAGCACTGTTTTCTCCGCAATTAAAATTCAAAAACTGGCTTAATTGCTTTTTTATTCCTTCTACGTTTTTATTCAACGTGTCAGAATCCAGCAAATTACGCTCGGCTGATTTACCACTTGGGTCGCCAACCATGCCTGTAGCACCGCCAACCAAAGCCAAAGGCTTGTGACCTGCTAACTGAAAACGCAATAGGGTCATGATCTGCGCTAAACTACCAACGTGCAAACTATCCGCAGTAGGATCAAAACCTATATATCCTGTAACAACTTCTTTATTCAATAATTCTTCCGTTCCAGGCATTACATCATGCAGGATCCCGCGCCATTTTAACTCTTCTATAAAATTTGTTTTCATTGTAAAATATGTGTTCCAAAAATAGAAATAATTAGTGAAATATTATTGTTATTTGTCAGTTCGAGCGAAGTCGAGAACAAAAACACTTCCACTTAGAACGCTTCTCGACTTCGCTCGAAGTGACAATACTTTTAGCCTATAAACTCCTTTATCACTTTTACCATTTGTGGAATAGCTTCCAAATTAAGAGTATGACCCGCAAACGGAATGATTGTAAGCTTTGCATTCGGAACAGCATCTGCAACTTCTTTAGCGATGTGTACCGGAAATAAAGCATCCTTTTCGCCTTGTATCACTATTGTTGCAGTTGATACTTTTTTCAATTCGGGGCGGTAATCCCCGCGTTCTTTTGTAGCCTGCATTAATTTAAATAAAGCCTGCTTATCGTCGTTGGCCTCCTGACGGGCCTGTTTCATCATATCAATAGGAAACAAAGGATTTTTAAAATACGCTTCGCTTAATACCGTTGGTAACATAATGTCAAGCATCAGGTTATAACCGCCAAACTCCAATGAACGCCACCAGGATAATTCGATCGCTTCATAATAAGGTGTTTTGTGAGCAAAAGTTGACATTAAGATCAATTTAGTAATACGGTCACTATAATTTACACCTAAATGCTGAGCCACTAAACTGCCGTAAGATAATCCGGCAATAATGGCTTTATCAATTTTTAAATGATCCAATACACTAATTACATCTTTTGCATGCGCATCAAAATTTCGCCACTCGCCCGCTTTATCACTTTGTCCCTGGAAAATAAAATCCAACAATACAATTCTATAATCACTTTTGAAATGGGGTGTAGTCAAAACCCATGCAACGGTGGATTGCGATAAGCCATTTAAAAAAACGATGGTTTCTTTGGCAGTTTCATTTCCCTGAACTTCAAAGTAAATATTCAGGTTATCGGAAGTTTTACAAAACATGTTATAAAAATTTTAGGGTTGCTTTATCATCCAGTACTCCTAGTTCGACTTCTTTTCCCAAATAAATAGCCATGTTCTCATCAATATGTCCTGCAGGAAAATCAAAACACACAGGATAGCCATATTCTTTCACGGCATCTATTATAATTTCATCCGGTAATTTTCCGAAAGGGATCATGTTATCCTTCATATCTGTCATACCTCCAATCACCAGGCCTTTCAAATGTTTAAGCTTTCCGGATAATTTCAGTTGCATCATCATCCGGTCTATATGATATAAATATTCATCCAGATCTTCCAAAAATAAAATTTTACCGGTTGTATCGAGGTCATAAGGCGTGCCTGATAACGAATAGATCAATGATAAATTACCTCCTACTAATTGTCCTGTTGCTTTTCCTTCAATATTTGAATAGTTTTCTTCGGTTTCAATTTGTTTTAAATTTCCAAATAAAGCATTCACTACACTTTCTGTAGCCTCTTTACTTTTATCAAAATTCAAAGGCATGGTGGCATGCAACGTTGCGATACCTTGTTTGTGAATAGCGTTATGTAAAACGGTTACATCACTATAACCCACCAACCACTTAGGGTGATTTTTAAACTCCCTGAAGTCAAGGCTCTCTATCAATTTCACTGTTCCGTAACCACCACGGGCAATTATAATTGCTTTGATTTCGGGATCATTTAAAGCCCATTGCAGGTCTTCTGTTCTTTGTTCATCAGTTCCGGCATACTGGTTCTTAGAAGAAAATAAGTTTTTCCCTAACACAACCAAAAGGCCGTGACTTTCTAAAAAAGTTACGGCCGGTTGTATTTCTTCTATACTTACTTTACGGGCTGTAGCAATGATAGCCACACTATCTCCTTTTTTTAAATAAGAAGGCTGGATCATATTATTTTTTCTTTTTAACTGCCACTTTTTTAGCCGCTTTTTTAACTGTTTTTTTTGGTGTAGTCTTTTTTACTGACTTTTTTGGAACCACATTTTTAAGTACGCTCTTTGCAGGCTTTTTTGCCGCTGCTTGTTTTGCAGCTTTTGCGTGAAACTCTATGTTTTTTAATTGCGCTTTATACTTCGCAAATACAGGCTCTCCTTCCACATGAACGTGAAACCATAATTCGCCGTTTTTAATGCGGTATAAATTCATTTCGGCAATATCATATTTTGCTGCAATTTGTTTTAAACTGGCTTTACGTTTTGGGTTCCAGATTTCTTTTTTAAGGGCTATTACTTTCTTTTCGTTCAGTTTACGGGCTGTGGCACCTGTATAAACTTTGCGCGCTGCTGCCTCCAAAACATAAGGACTCTTTTTACTATGTTCTACCTGTTCCTTTTTGGTTGCCCATTTTAAATTCGCTAGATCATTATTGGCTTTGTTATGATCTAAATGCAATACAAATTTAGCCTTTGGGTTGTTTTTCTTTAAAAAAGCAGTTCCCATGGCCAGGTGCGTGAACAATGCTTTTGATTTGCCATCCACGTGGATGGTTGCCATTGGAAACCCACCATTTAAATGCGTTTTTAAAACATACTTGTCTTCGATCTTTGTATCGTACGACGCTAAACGCCCTTTTGAAGATACTGCGTACTTTTTAGTAGTGTGTCCTTTCATGTGAGTCACCGGTTTCCAGGTTTCTTTGTCGTTTGCCGCCATAGGATTTTAGATTTTTAATGAATAAAGTTAAATGTTATCTTTACACAATTTTACTGTATTTTAGTTATTCAATAAACACTATGTCAACTACTTATAAACGTACACTTGTTACTTCCGCCCTACCTTACGCTAACGGTCCTGTTCATATTGGGCACTTAGCGGGCTGCTACCTGCCTTCTGATATTTTTGTGAGGTATAAACGCAGCAAGGGAGAAGATGTTCTGTTTATTTGCGGTAGCGATGAACATGGTGTGCCTATTACCATAAAAGCTAAAAAAGAGGGCATTACTCCGCAGGATGTGGTAGATAAATACCACAAGATGATGGGTGATTCCTTTAAAGAATTTGGTATTTCATTTGATATTTATTCGCGCACTTCCAATAAGATTCACCACGAAACAGCGTCAGATTTTTTTAAAGTATTATATGATAAGGGCGGATTTACCGAGGAAGTTACCGAACAGTATTATGATGCGGAGGCTAAACAGTTTTTAGCAGACCGTTATATTACAGGGACCTGCCCTAAATGTGCTAATCCAAATGCTTATGGAGACCAATGCGAAAAATGCGGGAGTACATTAAACGCTACAGAGCTAATAGATCCCAAATCTACTTTAAGTGGCAGTAAACCGGTTTTAAAAGACACGAAGAACTGGTTCTTACCTTTAGATAAATTACAACCAAAAATACAGGCCTACTTAGATCAACACAAAGACTGGAAAGCCAATGTGTATGGCCAATGCAAAAGCTGGTTAGATAGCGGCGACGGTTTACAACCAAGAGCAATGACACGCGATTTGGACTGGGGTGTGCCGGTTCCTGTAAAAGATGCGGAAGGCAAAGTATTATATGTGTGGTTTGATGCGCCTATTGGATATATTTCAGCTACCAAAGAACTAAGGCCCAACGACTGGGAATTATACTGGAAGAGTAAAGACAGCCGTTTAATTCATTTTATCGGCAAAGACAACATTGTTTTTCACTGTATTATTTTTCCGGCTATGTTAATGGAGCATGGCGAGTTTATTTTACCGGATAATGTGCCTGCTAATGAATTTTTAAACCTGGAAGGCGATAAGATCTCAACGTCCCGCAATTGGGCAGTTTGGTTGCACGAATATTTAATTGATTTTAAAGATAAGCAGGATGTATTGCGTTACACATTATGTTCTAATGCGCCCGAAACAAAAGATAATGATTTTACGTGGGCTGATTTTCAAACTAAAAATAATAGTGAACTGGTTGCTATTCTCGGTAATTTTGTAAACCGCACTTTGGTGTTAACGCATAAATATTATAATGGCCATGTACCTTCTGCCGATACGTACACGAAAGAAGACCTGTTGATACTTGAACAGTTAGCGGCTTTTCCGGATAAGATTTCTACGGCTATTGAGCAATTCAAATTTCGTGAAGCCCTTGCTGAGATGATGAATATGGCCCGTTTGGGTAATAAATATTTAGCTGAGACGGAACCCTGGAAATTAATTAAGACAGATGAGCAACGGGTAAAAACGATTATGAATATTGCTTTGCAAATCACTTGTAACTTAGCGGTAGTGTGTGAGCCTTTTCTGCCCTTCACGTCCGCTAAATTGTTTACAATGCTAAATATGCCCGTTTTAAAATGGCATGCTGCTAAGCAAACTTCCAACATGGCAGCCGGGCATTTAATCAATAAAGATGAATTATTGTTCTCAAAGATTGAAGATGCCGACGTTCAACTACAAATTTACAAATTACAAGCCAGTAAAATAGCCAACGCGTCAAATATAGTGAGTGCAATTACACCAGCCAAACCGGAAACCAGCTTTGATGATTTCAGTAAAATGGATATTCGCACGGCCACTATTTTAGAAGCAGAACGCGTTCCTAAAACAGATAAATTACTAAAATTGAAACTGGATACAGGCCTCGATATACGTACTGTGGTAAGCGGTATCGCCGAGTGGTATAAACCTGAAGATATTATTGGACAAAAAGTATGTATGCTCGCAAACCTGGCGCCTCGCAAAATTAAAGGCATCGAAAGCCAGGGGATGATCTTAATGGCATCAAATAGTTCGGGCGAGTTGAGTTTTATGACGGCAGCCAAAGCTGATTTTAATAATGGGTCGGAAGTTAAATAACATATTGCTAGGTGCATTGGTAATGTTCGGCACTTCTTGTTTTTCGCAGGAAGACGACACCAAACCACCTAAGGTCAATAATTATAAAAGTGATTCTTCCTTTATAAATTTCGACAACCTTCGTTTTACGGTAGCAAGGGCCCAGATTACTTTATTGAAAGATAGTGGCGCATTATTGGTAAGGTTAAAAACAAATGCCAACACCATAAAACGTTTGAAAGCTGCCGGAAATATAGATCTTGCGACACAAGTAGAAAGGGAAACACTGATCAACAATAAAGTAATGATGCGTGCCTACCGTAACGAATTTACATTTTGCCCCGTCTACTTTTTCACTTCCGATTATTCCGATTCGGTAAAACACAACAATTTATCCGGTATTTTTGTCGACTCCAATATAGTAGTTGATCAAGGCATTGTATGTAAGTCTGCATTTTATTTAATAGCTGAACAAGGCAGTATTTATGAATCGTCTATTGGTTTTGTAACACAGGAACAGGCTGTAAAAGCAGTAGAACGCGGAGCGTCCTCGAAAGAAGTATCTATCGTTTTAAAGAATCGCTACTTTATTCAGTTGCATAAGCCATTCCCTTATTTCCAGCAAGGCTATTCTATTAAAAAATTTGCTGACCATGTCAAAAAATTTAATGCGAACCTTTTGGAGTTCTATAAAAAAAACACTCCTTACACTATCCCACCAGAAGTAATGCCGTTTGTGTACTAGGAATTAATTTAATCAAGAAAATAAACTCTTGACATGGGCTTTTGCTTACCGTTAAAGAGCTCGGTATACGTTTTTGTTTTTGAGTGATATATCTTGTCAATTACCTGCGGATAACCTTCAGTATCAAATGCAATCATATCTGTAACAATGACCCCTTTTTTATATATTACAATCTCTTCAACAGCGCTCGAGTAATACTTCCATTTACCGCGTTTAAATCCTTCCTTATACTTCCCATGAGCAAGCACTGTCCCCGTTGGATAAAAATAAATCCATTCCCCGTTCATCAAAGAGTCGGTATAATTCCCAAAACATAAAACTTTACTTTCGCTACCTTCGGGATAGTCCAATATTCTCGCAGAACCCGATGGATAATATCTAACAAAATTAAAATGTTTTTTGTGATAAACAGTATCAACTTGTTGAGCAGATAACACCGTTGACATAAGCAGAAAAATTATGATAGAAGAATCTTTTAACCCGATCATCGTTAAAATTAACATTAAAGATTTAAAATAACAACCTATTCGACCACTTACCATAACGAAAAATTAAGACCTAAAAAAAGAAAGTTAAACTTCCTTTTATAAAAAATGGCGTACCCGGGGTATAATGCAGCTCACTTACAGACTGTGTTTCATTTTTCAATTTACTTTCGGTGTCAAATTGTGCTTCGTTCCATTCTATATTGGCCAAATTCTCCATTGTTATCCCAATCGCATACCGTGGTCTTGTCAAATTAATAACGGCGTCAAATACATTATACCCTTTGGCTGTTACAGAGTTATCTTCATTTGCAGGTCGGTCGCCCACGTACCTGTATCTG
>JAZKDT010000025.1:0-46291 GCA_040387475.1 Bacteroidota bacterium
TTCCATACTTTTTGACAGCAAAAAGTATACAAAAACTTTCATGATTTTGTGGTAGGCAATTCCCGCATGAAGGAATGCGGTACCGCTGCTAAAACAGTTCACGCCCTGTTGCTGTGCGCAACAAGGCATCACTATTTTACAGCTATTGCTTCACAAAATCATTGTCACAAAGTTCAGGCTTTATCGTAAGTACTGCATATAACCGCCTAGCTGATCAGGAAGAGTTTGGTAGTATGGCGGGCGGCCTGCCAAAAATGCGAGCCGTTGCGCGGTGAATTGAGAATTCAAGGATTTAGTGGGAGCGTAGCGGGAACGTAAAATCCGTAGAATTCCAAGAGGCGGGTGGAGCATGTTTTTGGCTTGATTTTTTTGTTAACTTTTTTCATCAAGGAAAAAAGTTACATGAAGAAAATTTTTTGTGGTACTTTTTTAATGTATCGTTTTAAACTCTCCATTACTTTCTTTGCCTGCCATGTAACTCTTTGATACTTTTGCAAAAGTATCCAAAAGCGACTTTTTCATTTTCTTTTTCCTTGATGAAAAAGAAACAAAAAATCAAGAACGAACGCCAACTCCAATCTTTTTAGGGGCGCACAGCGCAAGAACACCCTAAAAAATTGTAGTTCGCACCGTTCGTTCACGTCCACGCGCCGTTTCATTCGGCATTAAATAATGAATCCAATTTAAATTTAAATGAAATGCGTTGTGTATATCGTATCCTTTGGATTGCCTTTCGGTGCTCAGTCTTCGTTGCTTTTATAAACTATTGCTGCACAAAATCATTGTTATAAAGTTTTGGCTTATTTTTTCATAGCGCATATAAATGTTTGTATGCTTTAAACTGCGGCGCTCCGCTCGCAATGACGATTTTAGTTACCGCAAAACTCCCGTTTAATCTCCGGTCGTCGCAGTCCCTGAAAATCCTCCTGGTCAAACCATTCATAAAAGCGTTTCGGATTCATGTGCTTGGCTTTTTTTAAATATTGCACCCACACATCTTCCTTTAATAACCCATCCGAACTGTCGTAGGTTTTGATGAATAAGTACAACAGATTTTCGTTATTGGGACTTGTTTTTAAATAAGGTATCAATAAACGGGTAGTCCAGTCGTAGCGGTGATACGCATTAAATAATAAGCCTAGTTGAATGGCTTCTTCGGTTGAAATGTCGGCACCGGGATAATATTTTTTGACGTTCAATAAATGTTTGTCGAGCTTATCATACTCATGGAGTTCCCAATGGTGGTACAACGAAAGGATACTATAATTGAGCCACATGTGATTGGCCAATGTCGAGTCATTATGATCAGCGGCTGTTTTGAGGGCTCGTGTCATTTTCTTTTCCAGTTGCGGGATGGGGATCAGCGTGTCTTTATAGATCTCTAAATAGCGGAGGGCGAGGATACAAAAATTAAATTGCAGGGGCATATAGGTCGAATCGATTTGCACCACTTTCATGGCCGTATCGCGTGCCGCGTAATTATACACGGTTTCTTCATCAGTGGCAGCAAGGGCTAAATAGTTGGTCCACATGGGCAGGAAACTTTTGTTGTGCGGCAAATTGATATCCAGGATCTCGGAGCGGCTGATGGTTTTTTTAAAGGCGGCTTCCAGCAAACGATTCTGCGCCCTGAAGGCTTTTAAGGAATCTTTGAGCTCAGAGGCTTTTTTATATGAACCCAGAATCAGTTCGGCCGATGACTGATTATTGACAATGGCTTCAATGTCGATCTCTATTTCAGCAATGCGATTGATCGCCAATATATAATCCATCGAATCGATGAGCGACTTTTTCTTCAGCCGTTCTTTGATCTCTGTTTCAGGTAGTTTAGCGAGGTAATGAAAAGGGGTATTGCTGATCTGTTTATAAAAGGCAGCCCAGTTTTCTTTACTTTCTATATGGCTGTCGATGTTGCGCGTAGTCACCGTTCTCAACATCTTACTGATGACTTCTGCCCTGGCTTCCTGGAGCTTGGTATTAGATTCAGTGTTGCCTTCCACAGAGCTATAGGTTTTGATCGTGATCTTTTTTAAATAGGGTTCGTAGATACCCATTTTACGAACAATGTAATCCTTCACCATCTCATGGATGTTGGTGGAGCTTCGCAAAAAAGGGACAAACAATTTAAGCGTGCCGCTAAAGGTATCGGGAATAACTTCCAGGTTTTTAGTATAGATGTATTTTGGAAACAGGTACAACATCTTCAGGTTTTGGTCGGGCACGGGCCTTAGGTAATTATAGAAGCAGGCGTAGCCTTTTTTAACGTAACCCCTGTTAGCCTGGTAATTCTGGTTCTTAAAATATGGGGCAATACGACTTACCGGCGCATAAAAGTTTTTGCCGTCTTTAGCGCGGTTGCTCTTATACATATCTAAAAAATAAATCGGCTTTAGCATAGTGCCTTCATACATCTCGGCGCCGTGCAATAAATTATTATTATCGCAGGTAAACTGGCGACGCAACACAATGTCGAGGTAAAAGGCATCTTTAGGATCGTTGAAGAATTTTTTAAGCGCAGGCAGGTCTTCTGATTTTAAAAACACACTGTCGCCCACTGTCACGCAGATCAACGAATTCAGTGCTTTTTTTCCTTCCGCCGAATTCATGCAATCGCAGAACGGGACTCTCGGGAGGATGCCATAATCAAAGTCGCGGATGCTTTTATCAGCCGGCGGTATAAATGGTTTTGCAGAAAAAACCTGGGTTGCAAAGATGCTGCTGTCTTTGTTGAGCACTAAACTTATTCCTTGCAGATCATACACTTTATTGATCATGTTACGGTAATGAGCCGGCGATTCGAACCACTGACGATACAGGTATTCCGCAGCTTCCTCGTAGGTGTTTATTGTTTTGAGCGTTTTATTCTTTTTATTGGTGAGTGGTTTTTTTAAATAAAATTTCGCGCAGTTCTCACCCGATTGATCGTGCGTGCCTTTATAAAACTGGATGCGTTTAAAAGGAGTTTCTTTACCTTTTGTTTTCTGGGAATGCGTGACTTCGTTTACCTGCGCCATATAGGTGGCCTGGTCGTTGGCGGCCAGCGTTAATATTTTGTCGGTGGCGAGTGCACCCACTTTTTGTTCTTCGCGCAGAGCATTTAATTTTTTAAGGAAGAGACTTTCAATAAGGCCTTTATTGAGGTTCGCGAGATTTATTTCAGTGTTTGGCTGTTGTGCGTATGTGCTTAATGCACAGGCAAGGATAAGGAAAATAGGAATAAGGCTACGCAAAGTATATTGGTTGAAGTTTGGAATAAAGCTAATGGTTTTTTAGTGAGCTGCAAAATGTAAGCATTTGTATGCACGTCGTTCAGAGGAGCTTTTCGCGACGGAGCCATCTCATACCATACTAAATATACGCTGGATTTGAGATTGCCGCGCTCCGCTCGCAATGACGATTATGCTTTTGGCAATCCTGCCCCGGCCTGCGGCCACCCTCTCCAGCGGGGGATAGGCATTAGCACAATAAAATACTGGACAAAATCATTGTCACAAAGCTTTGGCTTTATTTTCATGAGTGCATATAACCGTCCAGCTGATCAGGGCGAGGTTTTGATTAGAGCGCAGTGGCTGAGCGGAGCCGAAGCCCTGCATACGTTGGTAATAGGGCGGCTGCTTTGGGCAATTCGGTGCGGGTCACCATTGTGCGAAGATATTGCGGGGTAAATGGCGACCGGCGAATTGCCTTGATTTTTTTTTGTTACTCTGCGCACAAGGCTGGCTCAATTGTGTACTACACAATTGCCCTCATCAAGGAAAAAAGTGACATAAAGAGAATTTAAAAACACCTTTCTAATGTCTTTTATACTTTTTGACGTAATCGACTCAGCTCAGTAACCAGCAAAAAGTATACAATATCATGTTTACAAAGCTCAGTACTTTAATTTACTATTTAAACATAGGCGTTTGTATATCGTCATTGCGAGGAGCTTTTCGAGACGAAGCAATCTCATACAATGCTAAAAATATACTGGATCGGAGATTGCTGCGCTCCGCTCGCAATGACGAATGTTCTTTTGGCCTTGGTAATTGAAAATATTACTCACAACAGTAAAGTATCTTTTTATACTTTTCCATACTTTTTGACAGCAAAAAGTATACAAAAACTTTCATGATTTTGTGGTAGGCAATTTGCGTTTTCCGCTATCGCTTCACCCGCAACCGTTTATAAAACATCTCACGCCTTGTCCCCGCGGGGGTCAAGTCTTCGTTGCTTTTATAAACTATTACTGCACAAAATCATTGTTACAAAGTTTTGGCTTTAAATTTCATGAGTGGATATAAACTTAGCTGATCAGGAAAAATTTAGTAGTATGGCGCGGGGACGTGAACGAACGGTGCAGGGCTGAGCGTAAAGAAAAAGTACTGTGTACTTTTTTAGCGAAGAGCCAGGATTTTGCGTGGACAATTTTTTCGGGTGTTCTTGCGCTTTGCACCCCGAAAAAGATTGGAGTTGGCGTTCGTTCTTGATTTTTTTTGGTTACTTTTTCATCAAGGAAAAAAGTGACATAAGAAAATTTTAAAAATACCTTTCTAATCTCTTTATACTTTTTGACGGAAAAAAGTATACAAAAACCTTCATGATTTTGTGGTAGGTAATTTTTGTAGCAAGCTCAGGCTTGCCACAAAACCGT
This sequence comes from Bacteroidota bacterium, assembly GCA_040387475.1. Taxonomy (GTDB): domain Bacteria; phylum Bacteroidota; class Bacteroidia; order B-17B0; family Aurantibacillaceae; genus UBA4416. The sequence continues at coordinate 4,634 of JAZKDT010000025.1, forward strand.
TTATAAAACATCTCACGCCCTGTTACCTTTCGGTATCAGGTCTTCTGCTTTTATAAACTATTACTGCACAAAATCATTGTTACAAAGTTTTGGCTTTATCTTACTGTTAGCATATAGCAGGCCAGCTACTCAGGTAGAGTTGGTACTATCATACACGCCACTGCATACGTTGGTAATAGTGCGGCTGATTTTGGCGAAACGGTGCGAACTACAATTTTTTCGGCGGTATTGCGGAGGCTTTTTGAGCGAGAAAAAGATTGGAGTTGGCGTTTCGCCTTGACTTTTTGGTTCTTTTTCGTCAAGGAAAAAGAACAGGAGAATTCGCTTTTGGGTACTTTTGCAAAAGTACCAGAATGCATTTCCACAGAATGCTTCTTCACGCTATAGCCTGACTCGAAGTGACAAAAAAACATAGTAAAGCAATCTCGTACCATCCTAAATATGCTGGATGTGAGATTGCCGCGCTCCGCTCGCAATGACGATTATAATTTTTTGCACTTCGAGAGACGGTGGCTGACGGTGGCTGAGCGGAGCCGAAGCCCCGAAGCCCGCTTATTTCTTCCCTAGCTTAAACCGCAAGGTATCTTTCGTGAGTTGTTTATCGCCGCGGTTAAATTCTTTCATTTCAGAAACAATGGAGGGGTTCTTTTGTATTTGCGCGGCAATGACCTCGTAGGCCATCTCTTTGATCGATTCGGAGAGTTCATTCTTTTTATTGTATTCGCGCTGGATCACCTGTAAAAAAGCAGTACTGTTTTGATCAGTAAGGTCGTTAGTATAAATGGATTCTATTTCTTTTTTCAGTGTTTTAAGATCATCGATATTGGCAAAATAATTCTGCAGGCAATTGCTTTGATCTTTGCTGCTGCGCCATCCTTCCAGTAAAAGTGCTTGTCCGCCCTGGCTGTTATTCATTTTGTTTTTATAAACGAGCGACGCTTTTACAAACTGTTGGTTGAGTTTGTATTCATCCACCACTTTTTCAAAATAGACATTGGCTTCTTTGCGTTTATTGATATCCACGTAAAGGTCGCCTACTTTTTCGTTCATGTTCAGCTCTTTGTACAACGTAATAGCCTCGGTGGTCATGTTTCCTTTTTCATAACACTCGGCAGCTTTGTTTTTATTTTGGACATACTTTAAATAGATGGTCGCTGCTTCCTGGTAATGGGCGCCACTCTCGAGGGTGCTGGCTGCGAGGTGATGATCTTTTAATAATTTCATGTAGATAAAAGCAGCTTTGTGATGCTGGTTATTTTCGATGAGCTTGCGCGCAGTTTCGTTATATTGTCTCCTGAGTTCATGTACCTCGTCGCCCAGGTCAATGCTTCCGCCGCCGCTGCCGTAATTGTTGGAGTTGCCAAACAGTCCTAGGTCGAACCAGCGCCGCGACAAATCGAATGCTGCATTGCTGCCGCCACGACCGCTTCCGTTCTCATCAATGGGAATCGCGTATTTGAGGGCTTCGTCGGGATTATTTTTTAAGAGGTCGAGGAGTTTATCAAGGGCTTTCTGATTTCTTTTTTCAAGATTCTCAAAATCGTTCTGCATGTTTTGCGACCAGGTATTTTCTTTACCCGATACTGAATTGAGATACGATTCGAGTTTGGCCCACAAACCTGTTTTCTCAGAACCGCTAATACCGGTTTCTCCTTCTTTTTTGGTGGATCTGAATAAGGCCCTGTACAAAAAGAGTTTTCCTTTTTCCAGCAGGTTCAGCGATTCATCCTTCATCTCTTCGTGTTTCGGAAAAATCTTGTCTTCCATGTGCTTTAGCATATCTTCGGCATCGATGGGTTTTACCTGGAAGGAGCGAATGCGTTGAGGCATAAAAACAGAACGCGCAGGACGTGCTACAAAATAAGAGCGCATCACAGGTTGAGACAGTAAATGAGCGGTTTGCAGTTCTTCGGTTAATTCTACCAAACCAAAATCGGGATGCATGACATGAATGCCCGATTGAAACAGAGATTGAATTTCGGTAGCGGTTACCGGCGGAAACAGAAAAGACTTTTCGGGAATAAATATATGATCGGCTATTTTCTGGCAGGCTTCATGCTTGCCTATATTGTGCACATCAAAAGGACGATGGATCACCAACAGGCAACCCCAGATAGTGTTGGCCGTGTTTCCCGGAATAGGATAGATGGTGATATCCCCGAAATTGAAGTGCATCTTTTGTATTTCATGAAGCCAGGTTTTTACCGAAGGATCTTTTATGAGGATACCGCCTAAAGGGAACAGGTTTTTGTGAAAAGGTTTAAGACTTAGTTCCATAAGCGATAATCTGATTTATAAATGAGGTAATGTAACTATGATAAAAATCGTGCGGTTTTATTTTTTTAAGACCTTCCTTTTCAAGAGGCGACCTGAGTTCATGGATCTCTGCAGTGGCTCCTTCCTGTTCGATATCCTGTTTTAGTTTTGTGGCTTGTGACAGAGACATAAAAGAAGCAACGTGTTTTGGAAGCTCATGATCGACCACCATTTGCCGCACGTCTGATAAACCCCTGTCTATATTATCTTTGATGGCTTTTACCAGTGGTAAGATCCGGTTGCCCGCATGGTTGAGTATCACTTTATATTGCAGTTCGGGGTAATAATACTCATTTCCCGCAAATTCATTAGCCGCAACCGCCCCAAGCGATGAGTTAATGAGTGATGGAATATATATGTAGGGAATTGTTGTATCGCTGCTTTTTAAAATAAGCATACCTGAGCGGTTGATCTCGACGCTGCTGCCGTCATCAAATATAAATTCGGTATCACTGTGCTTTGTGGCGTTTAGTTTTTTATCGAGTTTGGATGTGGGATCGAGTTTAAGATGACCGCCTACGTTTACCTGTAAGGCGTGCTTATTAAAGATCAGCACATGCTCGCTGTTGACAGCTATTTCTTTAATGTTTTTAAACACACCCTGCACACCCGACAATTTGGTAGCGATGGCCAGTAATTCGGATTGCCTGTCAGAAAATACTTTTCGCTCAAACGGAGCATGGGTTAATTCGGTAATACCCGATTGCTCAATGCTCCAACAACCTTTATGGTTCATATGAAAGAAAGCGTCGTCGCGAAAAACAAAGTTACCATACGGAACTGATTTCCAATCGCTGAGTGTATAGCTTGTGCGGGTATGTGTACTGAGATTGATAAGCAGTGTTTCGCGGTTATGTGTATTGAATAACAGCAACAGGTGTTCGCCGTTAGCTAATAAACCTACTTCCGCATCACCCGGTGTAAAGGGTAAATTTTCGAGCACCATTTCCCAACCCCGTTCATATACCTTTTTGGTTTTATCAAATAAGCGCAGTAATGTTTTATCGCCGGTTAACTGGTAAGTTTCGCCATCGGCTGTGACCATGTATTTTTTTAAGTTCAGAGAATTCCTGAACAGGATCGGGTAGTTACCCATCGCGTTGTTATGGTCGCGCGGAGCCCGGGGCGCAGATTTTAACAGGCCTTCTTTTTTCCACAGCTCTTCAAGCGGCAATTGAAGATGTTGAATATGCTTGATGCTGCTCTGTTGTTTTTTGTATACATCTATATGCCCTTCGGCATCAGTATAAATGCGATAGGTAATATGTGCCTGGTACTCATTCAATGCATAGGCCATAGCGGCCTGCTTCAGTGTAGTAGGTTCGGTGATCAAAAAGATCTCGCGGTTCTTATCGGGAGGATAGGCTTTAAAAAAAGCGTCGATACCTTTAGCTGGATGTAAACTACCTTCCAGGATCTCGATGCCGCTGATGATGCTTTCAACACTCTCAATAGAAACCGGTGTAAACGAATGACCGATCACAAAAGCCGAACAGGGAATGGTTGTTTTTGGATGCCGTGCAATAGCCAGCATGGTAGCAAAGGCAATGGCTTTGGGTGTTCCCCAGGTTTTCAACGACACATCAATTAAAATAATGCGTTCAAAATTATTAGCAGCGGGTGGTATCTCGCGGTGAATAAACAAGGCTTCATTATTGGCCAGCCGCGATAAAAAAACAATGTCTTCGTTGGCAAATTCAGAGATGAGTAGTTTATCAAAGTCGCCCTTGTTGGTAAGATCAGATACACCACCCAAAGGTTGCTGGCTGGGCAGGTTGCTATGCACCGGGATATTTAATCCACTCCAGATCCGTTTTACCAGGGAGCCTACATGAAACGTTTTGGCATGCTCAACCAGTTGATCCGTAAGGTCTTTCGGTTCTTCGTGGGTTGTCTCTGTTAGCGTTATCTCTTCAGGAATGCCCGGTAGCGCTGCTATTTTATGTAACAGTTCTTTGACGCTGGTGAACTTCTTTTTTAGTAAAGAGATCGTGCGTATGTCTTTGTTATAATTAGCGGTACTGAATTGTTTTTTGATACTCAGAAAATACGGGTCGTGTTTATCAGAAAAATAAGTCGTTAACAGGTCGGCCGAATTTTTGGGAGATACGCTGTTATGGCAGTCTTCAAAAAGAGCCTGCAATAATAATATTCTTTTTTTGCCGGCTTTAAATTCAGTAGGCACTTGTGCAATTAATGTTAATACACTCAACGCATCTGTTAAATGTGCATCTGTTTGTTTGAGAGAACTGAATAACACCTGCGTTATTTTTTCAAGGGATTTGTCGGCCCTGGCGTTGGTGGCAATGATAGCCAGTAATAACGCTCCAAAAGGAGGCAATCCACCCGGTGCTAATTTTTGTAAAGCGTCGTTAACGTATACGGTATATGCAATCGTGTTATCGTTGGGAATGGCTATCACTTCGGCCTTGTCTTCCCAGTCCCAGAAATAACCATCGTATGATTGCAGGTAGTCGTAGTGCGTCATTCGGTTATGAAATTGAAGGAGCGTGAATACTTAATTTAAAAGAGCTGATCGTGAGCGGCTCAAAATCTTCGGTATCCATCAGGGCATAGCTGCCGTCGCTGTGCCATATCACCAGGTTGTGGTTGTCGGGATTCACGGTGGCATTGATAGCATCCGCCAGGAGTGTCAACTCAAAATCAAATCCGGCGGGTAGCCAGGCATATCCTTTCTTCCAGTAAACATTTCCCTGGATGGGTAGCATCGGCTTTCCGGCAATACATACTTTATCATTATTTAAGAGTACCCAGGTTAAGTGTTGTAGCCGGATAGCGGGTGCCGATTCTATATATGCCTGTAAAGTAGCGATACCGGTAATCATCATGTGAGCTTCCTGTTCCTTATCAGAACCAACGAGTGTCACATGTAATTTTTCGGTGATGCCAAAATAATTATGGTTAAATGAAGGTAGTGTAACAGGCAGAGCTCTGTCTATGGCTGTCCATAGTAAAGCCGGAACAGTACGATCGGGTAATAAACTGTTGAGCAGGTACAGTTTATGCTGCTTCAGGTAATAGATTGTTTTATAAGGAATGGATCTTACTTCAACACTATTGATCTGCGCATAATCCAGGTCTTTTACCCAAATCTGTGTTTCATCAAATGCCAGTTTCAGGTTCTGCCATTGCCGGAGAGGAGCGAGGCTGTTTACCTGGCTTTCGTTTACCTGTAAGAAATAACTTACACTGTCTGCAGCATTTTGTGCCATAACGATTCTATTTCGGATTGAATGTGCAATTTATGTTCATTGTTCTTTATCCAGTTGCTGCGTGTTTGGATATAACGTAATTTATCTTTCAGCGTATTTTGTTCTTCAAACGACAAACTCCCTGATTCCCATTTGTTGCTGAGTTGCGTTACATCTTTTATCAGCTCCTCTGCATTAGGCGTTTTATTGAACAAGGCTTGCGGGTGTTGCTGTGTACCGGTATCTGTTTCTATCACTGCATCAACGATACCCGCCAGTATCTCCATTTGTTCTTCGGTATCCCAGATGTATTTTAGTACCCAGAAATCGGAAAGCGTTACTTCGTTTCGGCCGCAAATAAGTGCGCTGGCCGCTAAGAGGTTTTGAATTTTTACGGCCCTCCTGTCAGATACTTTAATACCGGTGTTACGTAAACTATGTACCAGGTTGACAAAGGGTTTACGAACAGGAGTGAGATCAACCTGTTTGCTGAGTTGTTGCAAGGTGATGATCTCCTCGGGTGTAATCAATGGTTTATCGGTTGCCTGTTTGTTTTCAAGATTCCAGCCCGCTACCAATACCTGTTCCAGTAAATCGGTATCCACATAATCACAATGCACGCGAATTAAAAAACGATCGAGTAACGCATTCAGGGCTTCATCTTCAGGTAATACATTACTGGCTCCCACAAACATCAGCGCCGGTAACTTTTTGGTTTCTTTTCCGCGGCGGAACGTTTTTTCGTTCAAGGCTGTCAGTAAACTATTTAAGATGGCACTGTTGGCATTAAAGATCTCATCTAAAAAAACCATGGATGCTTCAGGCATCATCCCTTCGGTATTAGTTACCAGTTCGCCGTCTTTTAATTTACGGATATCAAACGGTCCGAATATTTCGTTGGGTTCGGTAAAACGCGTTAACAGGTATTCGAAATTCTTGCCATCTTTGATGCAACTGGATAACAAACGCACGATCGCACTTTTAGCAGTGCCCGGAGGACCCATTAAAAACGTATTTTCCCGGGCTATCAAACTTATTCCTAACAGGTCAATAATTTCATCTTTTCCAATAAAGGCATTCTTTACAAAACTCAGTACCTGGTTTAGTTTCTCAGTATGATTCATCATGATGTGTTTCTAATTTAAAGTCGTTCCAAAAATGGGTGGTATATAAGCCTAATGCGGCAGCAATGTGTTTTTCAAAAGCCGGCAGTTTTGCCAGGCTTGTGTTTTTTGATTGAATGATGCGGTTCACATATAGTTGTTGTAAACAGGCATTAGCGCTGATGGCGCTAAAATTCATATCCGTTGTTTTTAGTGGATATGTAACGCCCGAGTAGTGCCAGCTGTTCAGGAAATTTTCAAGGATAGGAATGAGGATATCTTCGGGATCAATCAATTTTAAGTGCACCAGGATATCGGGTAAAAAACGCAGGCACAGATCGGCGGACATGATCTCGGAAGCATGCGCCTCTTTTTGAAAGGCAGGTAACAACAGCTCCAGGTCGGTCCCTTTATTTTCTCTGTACAACATTAACTGCGCAGAGATGTAAACAGTTTTTGCCGCCCATAAGGCAGCCGCATCATCAAAAGCCGGTGCCTTAAAGGGATGATCAATGATCTCTTTTTGATATTCGCTTTTTAAAAAAGCGGTTACGTGCTTAGCATCTTCGTCGCTTATCAACATAATATTTCCATACAGCATCACTTCCTCCTGTTGGCGAAGTGTTTGGATCATATTTAAAAAGAGATTGCTTTGCACGATTCCTGTTTTTTTTCTGGTATATATGGTAATGTTTCCGGTAACAGAGCGCTAAACCACGGTTATAACAAAACTAAGGGTTTTAATCTCATTTCCAAAACAGATATGAAGAACAAATCAGGGAAAGTTTTTATGGATACCGGTTCGTTTATCGCATCAGTTGCAGGCTGCCTTTAAAGGTTTTTTCGCGGGTAATGATCACATAAAAATAGGTACCTTCCACGCAGGCTTCTCCACCGGTTGTTCGGCCGTCCCAAAAATAATTTTGCTTTTCGGTATTAAACACTTCATTTCCCCAACGGTTATATATGGTTGTTTTTAGGGTGGGGTCGCAGGTGTTAAAACTGAATACATCATTGGCCTCATCATCGTTGGGTGTAAATACATTAGGGATCTCATCAGCACGATCAACGGTTCGCTCCGGCTCAAAGCTTGCTGTAGCGCCGTAAGAGTCCATAGATGTTCCGGTAGAACACACGAAAGTGGCTATAGCCGTTTGCGGATCTATTTTATAAATACTGTTCTTTACCACCACATATAATTCTTTATGAACCGAATGGCAGGATGAATAGGCTGTAAACAAAGAATAGATAAGTCCGGAATTAATGTTTACCCAACCGAGGTCTTTTACCGATAGAATGACCGTTTTGGCAGGATCTAAAATTATTTTTATCAAATGGCTGCCCCAATCCATCATGTATAAGGTGTCGTTTAAAAAAGCATAATCGCCGCCACACACATGCCCGATCCCGCCAAGAGCAATAGCTTTTGCGTTGGCCGTTGATACTTTGTAAAGGGTGTCGTAACAATCCAGAAATAAAAAATCATCGTCGAGCGCAACCAGTCCGGGTCCTGCATAAAGAGGCCTGTTATTAACCGTAATACCTCCAACCACAGTAAAGGAATTTGCTAAATAGTCGATTTTATATATCCCACCGTTGACCGCATATACCGTATTGTTTGGAGTGATGGCAATATCTGCAAAAGTCATATTCAGCATATAAGACTTTTCACTGCAATCATCCATTGATAAAACAGAAATGCTACCGTTTGAGTTATTGGAGATGATCTTTGCCTGGCAACGTAAAGGCTGGCACCATATGAGAAATAATGCGCAGCATATTAGTGTAAATGCGTTGAGGCGACCTGATAGCGACAGACAAGGAGGAGTTTTCATAGCGGGCGGATTTATACCCTAAAAGTAAAGGCTTTTACTGCAGAAAACGGATCCAATGAATAGCCGTTGCTATAGTTTTGATAGATGTGCGTTTTTTAAGGATAAGTGTGATTAAACAGGAAAGCCTGTCATTTTTTGCCTCCTTTGAGTTCCTGTCAGGTCAGTCTGAGAAAGTAAAAGTTAAACCTTGCAGGTTTATTTTTTGTTTGTATGCTCTGCCTGAAGCAAGCTTCGGCATTTCATTCCAAACAAAAAAGGTCCAAGCAATGCTTGAACCTTTTTCTTTCATCTGTACCCCAGACGGGACTTGAACCCGTACGTCCGCGAAGACACAGGATTTTAAGTCCTGCGTGTCTACCAATTCCACCACCGGGGCATATTAGAGAATTATTGAGCGAAAGACGGGTCTCGAACCCGCGACCTTAACCTTGGCAAGGTTACGCTCTACCAACTGAGCTACTTTCGCTTGTAATTTGATTTAAAAGAACAACCAATTTTATTAATCGGGAGTGCAAAGATAAGTGATTTTTTAGTTTGGCAAAATTTTTTTGAAAAAAAAATCAGCCAGGTTTTCATAGGCTCTATGGCACGTTTCAACGGCGTTTGTTCTTAAATGGCAATTTTGCCTGACGACGCGGTTTTTTTGCAGATCAGGAGGATAAAAAATCAGTCCATAAGGCTTCCAGCTCGTCCAGTAATTCGGGCCTGATGCTGATGCCGCTTGCCTGTGGTGTCCAAAGCTGTCGTGTCATAGCGCCTATATTTAAAATATCAAGTGTCAGGATGGGTTCATTGAAAGGATCCAGTAATACATCAAATTCAACCAGCACCCGATACGTCATATTACCTTTCCTGTTTTTGCCAATGAATGGCTCTGAAGATACATAACCTGATGCAAAAATACCTCGCGGCTGCGCACCCACCAAAGAAAAAAAAGCGCGATCGCCGGGTTTTATTTTTTTATGGCTGGCGCAGGTCTAGTTGTCTTCCACCTTTCCACCGGCTCTTACTAACTCGCTCTGTTCGCTAAGCTCGGGCCAGGCAAATTTTGCAGGGTTCCAGGAAAAGAGAAATGTGTTTTTTTTCGTCATACATGTTTTTTTAAACAGGAGCAATCCTTTTGAATTAATACTCAGCAGAGTTAGCAGGAAACATACGTTTCACAATTAAAGCGGAGGCAGCTTCGCAAAAATCGAGTCCGGAATAATCGGGATTATAGCCTGAAATATAAGGTACAGCCATCATGTAAATCCGGTCGTTGTAAGCTCCGTAAAAATCAATGATCTGAAAATGGTCATTGATGGCAATTCCGGGTACCTGCAGGTAATACTCGTGATCATTCTCTTTTTCTACCTGTTTATGATCATCGGAAAATTCTTTTTCACCTGTAGCCACATCTTTATACTTTAATCTCGCCTGGCTCACGGCTTTTTGTTTCACAAGAGATTGAAAGGGAAATTGATTCATTGATAAGTGCAACTGGCCCACGCTATCAATAAATGTTTGATAATACACGGCTTGTTTCTTGTGATCATGATCAGTGTAATGATATGTCACGCCCCCTTTTTCTTCAACTTCTACGCGGCTGTCTGATCCCACGGCTACTATATCCAACACACCGGCAGCGTGCAAGGCCAGTAATTCTTTAGCAGATGTTTGAGGTACAAAAGCAATGACAATCGAAATCAGGTGACCCAGGCTGTGCTGAAGCCTCTGCATATCTTCGGCCGAAAAGTGCTTGGCAGGGTAATTCATGGAAAAGCTGAGCACGGCCAGCATTTCTTTCCAGTAAATAGATTCATGACGACGGATTGATTTCTCTGCCTCTTTAAATTCGGCCAGAAATAAAACAAAAGGAGCCAGGCGTTCTCGTAATTCCATCATCTCCTCTACAAACGATTCAATGTTCATGTGTTTAATCCGTAGATAAAATTCGGGATCCTTGTCTTTAAACACCTCTTTAAAGGCTTTTTCAAATACAAAATCTAAAGACAAGAAGCCTCCGTTGTCAGCCATATTTTCAGCGATGAGTTCGGGTGTGAGTTGCGAATGATTGGATAAATGCGAATCTTCCAAATGGAACCGGATCGCGGGTAACATGCCACTGCGCGAGTGCATCACCATTTTAAAATCCGGACTTTTTTCTGACAGATGGTAAGAAAGCATACCGTTATGATCTTTTTCAAAGGTACCGTTGTGGCGCGATAACGTTCTGATAGCGTCAATGGCAGTTAACGAAGATCCGCGGATAGCTACTGCATGGTTGAGCTGCAAGGCAAGCTTTGATGGTGGGTAAGGCGAGTCAAAATAACCTTTGCTGCGAGATTCCTCTTTTACAGGCCAATGATGACCGGTACAAATGACACAGGCATCAAACGTCAGGATGCCGCTTTGATCGGTTTGAATATCCACTTCGTTTTTTTCAGGATGATCAATGATGTCCAGTACGCGGTGGTTAAGATGCACCTGTACCTTTATGCCGGCTTCTTTAGCCTGCTTCAACAATAAAGTAAACTGGCCGGCCAGGTACTGGCCAAAGAACAACCTGGGTAAAACTTTGTATTCGTTAAAACTGTGAGGATCTATTTCATGGCTATTTAATAGTCCGGCCGGGGCGTTATAAATCCATTCATGTATGGGCGTTACAATTTGTGGAATTTCGTTATCCGACACATTGGTAACGTGTTCGTGATTGGCGCCGGCTTTACTGTAGGGCATACCTGCACCCAATAGGCCTGTTTTTTCAAAAATGTGTATTTCAATATCCACGCGCTTGCTTTCCAAAAGGCGTTTTAGCATAAATAAGCTACTGGGCCCACCTCCTAAAATTGCAATGTGTTTCATGGTCTTCTCATTGCTCATAGTTGGATTCGGTTCTATTAAATATAAACACTTTTGCTTTATAAAAGTTTAGAAGGAATTTATTTTGATAGGCCTTGTGTGAAGAAGATGTACTTTCGCCCATCGGGTCAGGATTTAGTCAACTCTTTTACCGAAACGCAATTCATTCTGCGCCCGTAATTACTGGAGGTAGCTAAACGGAGTCGAAGCTATCCTCCGATAAGGCGTTTGATATCATTGAGCTTCATTAAAGCCTCAACAGGAGTTAAGGTATTAATATCGGTTTTAATGAGCTCATCTTTTACCTGTTCTAAAACGGGATCGTTGAGTTGGAAAAAGCTTAATTGATAGTCGTTTTTAGAGTTGCTGACTTTTGGATTGGCATTTGCCGTTAGCACCGCGCCGGTAGAAATGCCGTCATTTGTTATTTCCAATTCGGTGAGTTCGAGCTCGTGATCTTTCTCCAGTTTTTTCAGGATATCATTGGCGCGGTCAACCACCTGCTTAGGCATGCCGGCCATACGGGCTACATGTATCCCGAAACTGTGTTCACTACCACCTTCCTGTAATTTACGCAGGAAAATAATTTTATTATTGAGTTCTTTCACCGACACATTAAAATTCTTAATACGTGGAAAGTAAGTGGTCATTTCATTGAGTTCGTGGTAGTGCGTGGCAAATAAGGTCTTCGCACGATTTTTAGGCTGCGAATGAATGTATTCGGCAATGGCCCAGGCAATAGAAATACCATCATAGGTTGAGGTACCACGTCCGATCTCATCCAGTAAAATCAAACTGCGGTCGCTCAGGTTATTTAAAATACTGGCGGTTTCGTTCATCTCCACCATAAAAGTAGATTCGCCCGAAGAAATATTATCACTGGCACCCACACGCGTAAAGATTTTATCCACGATGCCGATCTCTGCACTCTTTGCCGGAACATAACAGCCAATTTGCGCCATTAAGGTTATTAAAGCAACCTGCCTTAATAATGCCGATTTACCACTCATGTTGGGCCCGGTGATCATCATAACCTGTTGTGTATCATTATCCAGGTACACGGAGTTACTTACGTAATCGGTACCGATGGGTAATTGTTTTTCAATAACGGGGTGACGGCCATCAACAATATTAATGCCGTATTCGTTGGTTAACGTTGGTCGCACATAAAAATTATCTTTCGCCAGTTTGGCAAAAGATAACAGGCAATCTAATCGCGAAATTAAAGATGCATTTAACTGAATAGGAATAATGTAATCTATCAGGTCGCGCACTAAAGCTTCATATAAGGTTTGTTCGAGTACCGCAATTTTATCTTCGGCCCCTAATATTTTTTCTTCGTAAATTTTGAGTTCAGGTGTTATATAACGCTCTGCCGTGGTTAAAGTTTGCTTACGAATCCAGTCGGCGGGTACTTTATCTTTATGCACGTTGGTTACCTCCAGATAATAACCAAACACGTTATTGTAAGAAACTTTTAATGAAGAAATGCCGGTTCGTTCTACTTCACGCTGCTGGATCTGCAATAGATAATCTTTACCCGTAAACGCAATGGCGCGTAATTCATCCAGTTCAGCGTTCACGCCTTTACTGATCACATTTCCTTTGTTTAATAGTACGGGAGCTTCTTCGTTTAATTCGTTTTGTAAGCGGTCGCGCATTAACAAACATGGATTTAATTGTTCCGCTATTTTTTGCAGCGAATGATTTTCGCAAACACTTGTTACGCCTTTGATAGATTCAATTAAACTTAAAGCCCGTTTAAGTTGGACTAACTCACGCGGATTTATTTTTCCGGCTGCTACTTTGGATATCAAACGTTCCAAATCACCTATTTCTTTAAATTGAGCGATCAGGTCGTTTTGTAGGGAGCTATTAACCATAAAATAATTCACAACCTCTAAACGCTCATTGATCAGATCTAATTGTTTCAGAGGCAATGCGAGCCAGCGTTTCAATAAACGGGAACCCATCGGTGTTACGGTGGTATCAATAATATCTATCAGGCATTTGCCGTTATCGTGGCTGCTCCCAAACAATTCCAGATTGCGAACTGTAAATCTGTCCAACCACACATACTGATCTTCTTCAACTCTACTAACCGCCGTAATGTGTTGCAAACGATCATGCTTCGTCTCGCCGAGGTAATGTAAAATGGCACCGCAGGAGTGAATCGCTAAATTCAAATGTTCGATACCAAAACCTTTTAAAGAACTGGTTCCAAATTGTTTGGTGAGGGCTTCATAGCCAAAATCGCGGGTAAAGGCCCAGTCATCTAAACCAAACGTGTAAAAACGATCGCCAATTAAATTTAATAAGGTTTGACGTTTGTTACGTTCAAATAATATTTCGTTGGGCTTAAAGCTTTGGATCAGTTTTTCAATATAGGTGAAAGATCCTTCGGCTACTAAAAATTCACCGGTTGATACATCTAAAAACGACACACCGGCATGCTCTTTATCCAGGTGAATACTCGCTAAAAAATTATTACTGCGGTGTTCCAGTACCTTATCATTAAAACTCACCCCAGGAGTTACTAATTCCGTTACGCCCCGTTTTACAATGGTTTTGGTGAGTTTAGGGTCTTCCAGCTGATCACAAATAGCTACCCGGTAACCGGCACGAACCAGTTTAGGTAAATACGTATCTACACTGTGGTGCGGAAAACCCGCCAGCTCAATATGTGAGCCTGAACCGTTTGCCCGTTTGGTTAGCGTAATGCCTAAGATTTGAGAAGCTTTAATAGCATCTTCGCCAAAAGTTTCGTAAAAATCACCAACTCTGAATAATAAAATAGCATCAGGATATTTTCCTTTGATGTCGTTATATTGTTTCATTAAGGGTGTTTCTTTTACTTCCGTTGTCTTTGCCATAATCTTAGAGGGTTAAAGATACAGCATCAGGGCACTGAGCCTGAATTTAATTTTTAACAGAATTACCAGGATTGTTAACATTGTTTTTATCCACCTGTGAAGGAAGAGGGAGGAATTGTGAATGGTTATATAAAAAGTGATAAAAAATATTTGGGCGTGCCCCTCCAAAGAGGCGGTCGGGTCGGGCTTTCCGTTTCAAGTCCTCGCCATTCGTCCCTCATGGCTGTGGGCTTTCCACTACAATCCCTCACGCGGGCTTGCGTTTCAAAATTCTGAGTTTAAGTTTCAAACAGGCATCGTACTCACGTGAGGGATGCCCCGAAGGGGTGCAACAAGCGAAAATCCTTTTTGCGGGTCACTGAGCGGAGCCGAAGTGCGGCAAAAAGATTGCAGCGACAGCCCGACCCTTACGGACACCCCCGCATACTAATAATAATAATTAAACAAAAAATCCCATCTTTAACCGTGCAAAAGCAACAACTCATACAAGCCTGCAGAGATTATTTTGAAAATAAAATAATCTCGCTAAACACCATCATCAGAGAAGTTACCGAATCCTCCAATGCTGAAAGCAAAAGCTCGGCCGGCGATAAGCATGAAACTTCAAAAGCAATGATGCAGCTGGAAATTGAAAAGCTGGGGAATCAATTAAAAGAAGCCGAAGAGCAATTAAAAGAATTTGAAAAGATCAATTTTAATAAAGTCTTTCAAACGATAGAGCAGGGAAGTTTGGTAGAAACGGATAAAGGCTATTTTTTTATTGCGGGTTCGGCAGGGAAGTTAATTATTGAAGAAGAAACTGTTTTTGTTATCTCTGACAGATCGCCTTTATCGCTGGCATTTAAAAACAAGAAAACTACCGAACAAGTCATGTTCAATAACACGCAGTATCTGATAAAAGGAATTCAGTAAACTTATTTATCGGGTAGCTGATTGGCCAGATATAAATAAGGTGCCGTAAAATGATGCGTCCAGATATTGGTGGTCACTTTAGGAAATTGTGTGTAGTAATCCTCTTTGGCAAATAACAGAACCGTGTTACCTGTTCTCACATAATTATTGCAGGGTACATAATCGGGTGCTTCAAACTCCGGGATCAGTTTTTTTACAGACTTTGAGGCCATCTTGCCGAGGTATAATTCATATTTGCGCTGGGCCTTTAATCCCGGTTTAGTCAATTTTCGGTACACATGTTTGGCAACCACTTTGCCAGCACCTTTTTGTTTTTTGATCATCGGGTCAGCGATCAAAAAAAAGTTGGTATAATTAAAATCATTTTTAGTCTGAATGGAGAAGGGGACTTCCGGCACCCAGTCGGCCGTATTAATAACATTATATCCCCAGCCATCCTTTGTAAGGTTTTCATAGGCATAAGCATAATATAAATTGCCAGGTTTGGGCCCGGCGCTGCAGTACGTTTTAAAGCGAATGTCGTTTCCTATTTTACCTTCGGTTTTTAAACGTTCCAGATGCGAAGTCAGCAAAAAGCATATAGCACCGCCCTGGCTGTGTCCCATAATAAGAAACTCCTTAATGCCTGCTTTGTAACAGGAATCAATTTTGGGACGCATGTCGCGGCTAATGTAAGCGGCTGAAATTAGCCAGCCGATGTGTACATTTGCTTTATCATCATCCGCTAAATGATAATGGAACTTAAAATTGGTTTCAAGGTTCAACGTTCCTTTGGCGGGCACCATAGCGGCATATAAATTAGATAGCCAGCTAACAGGATCGGCGACCGTGCCACGCACGCTTAATACGGCCACATTATTATCTTTGATCCACAGATCCCACACGTTGGCAATACCAATAACAGGAGAGCGGTAAACGAATTTTGAAACAGCCGGTTTGGCGATAAGAGTATCATTCGGCCATTTATCCAGGTCAACATGTTGTTTTTGCATGATCTTCAACAGTTCTATATATTCTGCTTTATCAAAGCCTGGTTTCAGGACCTGGGCATTTAAGAATTGCCCGGCAAAAAAGACGCAGAAGATAATGGTAAATGTTTTCATAAAGATAGTTTGATCCAAATATAACGTAATTAGAGTAAAATACTCTTCAATTAAATCTACTTACTCAAAACAACTCTCTTGATCGAACTCTGTTTATCTGAAATGATCTTTACAAAGTAAACACCATTCGACAATTTACTGATGTCTAAAGTTTTTTGATTAGCGATGGCGTTCTCTTCATAAACTATTTGTCCGAAAGAATTGATCACTTCTATTCTCAATTTCGTGTCAGCAGTAATGCTGTTATTGATCATATTCAAAATCCCTGAACTTGGGTTTGGGTAAACCAACCACTGATCAATAGACGAGTTTTGAGATTGAATGCCGGTGATGGTTTCAATGGTATTAATGGCTGTATTAGTAACAACAGGAGCATTAAAATCAAAATAAATATGCGCGGTATTTTTTATCTGCGTGCCCGGAGCATTGTTGTTGGTTCTTTTAATGCGGTAATGGATGTAACCGTGACTGCCGGGTTCGTAGCTGTTACTATCCGGCAACATAATGTTGTTGAATTTCCAGCGTAATACGTTTCCATTCATCACATCCATATTATAATTGTGACTTGATCCCAACATCTCAAATGTGTTGATGTCAACGTTTGGTGATAGGGTATCTTTCACAACAATATTTACAGCCGGACCATTACCCGTATTTTGAAAACGAATTAAATAGGTCAACTCAGTTTCTGTAGCAGTAATGTAACCGTTAGGTCCAACACCAGCCGGACTTGCTGTTTTATCATTAGGATCGAAGGAACCTGTAACAAAGCGGCTATAACACGTCGTATTGTTTGCATAATTTAAATCGGTTACAGTAGGTTGCGCCCACATGCAGGTAGAAAACGTACTTCCTAATAGAGTGGTTAAAGGCGTTGTAAAATCCACATAAAAATTCACATTCCAGCCCACGTAATTAATGTTTGTGAAGTTCCAAATGATCGTATCACCCGAAATTGTGTAAGTGCTTGGGAACACATTGGTGATATTAGGGATAAAAGCTGTAGGTAATGTTACTTTTAACAATCCATTGGCATTAAAGGTATTGTAGTTATGCAGTGGGTAGTTTACACGACATACAAATCCCGGGACTATTCCGCCATTTGTTACTGATACATATAGATCAGGCTGAGCCGGTGGAATATATGCTCTGACAAAATTTTGATTGATAGAGTTTGGTGTTCCGGTGCTTAAGGTTGCTATTAATGTATTAGTACCACAGGTAGCCTGCATGTTGAACGTATTTGTAGTTGCAGTAAGAGAGTAGGTTCCAAATGGGACGTTATAAAAATAATAGTCGCCATTATAATTTGTATAAGCCAATCTGTTTCCCGGGTTAGCAATAACCTGGATGCCGTAAAGTCCATTGTCACCACTGTTTTTTGTACAATCGCTATTATTATCAATGAATACATTTCCGGAAAGCAGTCCACAATTGCTGTTATCAAAATGAACCGTATCGGTTAACATTAAACAATTCAGGGAAGCATCAAATACAGCCACTGAATATACTCCTGAGTTTAAATTCATCATATCCTCTGTGGTAGCTCCGTTACTCCATTGATACGTGTACGGGCCCGTATTAGAGCCTGTTACGAACAGATCAATAGCGCCATCTCCTGTTTGAAGACATGTTTCGCTATAGGAGGTTGAGCTTAAGGTGGCATTAGGAATTGAATTTATGCTAACATTGGTGATAGTTACTGTCTGCGTATATGTACAGCCATTAGTGGTTGTTGCATCCAATGTGTAGGTTCCTGCACACAAACCGTTTATTAAAGCAGAGTTCTGTAAGCCTGGTTGCCATAAAAAGGATACGATGACTCCGCCGCCGCTTACACTGGCGGTAGCGGCACCATTGCAAGTACTTCCACAGCTAACATTAGAATGAGTGATGGAGATGGTTGCTGTGGGTTGTTGTAAAATATTTACACTTGCTGAAGCAGAGCATCCATTGGCATCTGTTACTAAACAGGTGTATGTACCCGGACACAAACCGTTAACACTTTGTACTACCTGTGGGCCCGGTGAATTCCATACAAATGAATATCCAGGAGTTCCTCCGTTTACAAAGGTAGTGGCACTACCATTGCAGTTGGAAGAACAGGAATTACCAAAGTTGGCGATTCCGGCAATTAATTGCGTTGGTTGGGTTATGTTAACGCTTGCAGTGCCCACGCAACCGGCGGCATCTGTTACAGTTAAACCATAGAGTCCTGCAGATGCATTTGAAATGTAAGAGAGCGAGCCACCCAGGCTTGTCCATGAATAGTTGTAAGGTGAAGTCCCTCCGGTCACTGAAGTTATTGCTGCTCCGGTATTTTGTCCGAAACATGGAATATTTGTCTGGCTTGTTATGGAAACTGCAGGCCCTGCAATATCGTTTACCAAACCACTTGATACTGCTGAACAACCAATCAGATCGGTTACAGTAAAAGAATATGCTCCGGCCGGAACATTATTATTACACGATGTAGAGGCACCGTTACTCCACTGGTAAGAAATGGCGCCTGCACCACCTGTAACTGCGGCACAAACGGCGCCGTTAGCTTGCCCGCAATTAGAATTAGTTGATGTTATAGCTGCTGTAAGGGGGCTTGGCTGTGTAATGCTAATTCCGGAAACAAATATGCAGTTATTAGCGTCGGTAATGGTAATTGTTTGTGTCCCCGCACATTGGGCAGGGTTTAACGACATACATGGTCCGGTATTAGTGACAAAGGAATAAACAGGAGTGCCGCCGGTAGCTGAAATATTAAAAATACCATCACAAGCGCCTGCACAGGAAACGTTAGTAGTGGTAATTGTTGCCATCAACTGCGGTGGTTCGGTTACGGTTACTGTTTTTGTGATCGAACATCCGTTAGCGTCCGTTACGATCACCGAATAAGTTCCTGCCCAAACATTAGTTATAGTTGAAAGGCTTGATCCTATGGATGGCCACACATACGTATAAGGTGCAGTTCCGCCTATCCCGAACGCTGAAATACTGCCCGTGGCCGTTCCAAAGCATTTTGCATTATTGGAGCTTATATTGGCTGCTAATGCAGTTGGCTGATAAATGGCAACAGTTGCCGTAGCTGTACAGCCATTAAAATTAGTGATTGTTACCGAATGAATTCCTGTCGCTAAATTAGAGGCAGTAGCAGTATTTTGTCCGCTGGGCGCCCAGCTATATGCATAAGGGCCGGCCACGCCGCCATTACCTAAAGCCGAGGCGTTTCCATCACTAAGACCGAAACAGCTTACGTCGTTGTTAGCCATGGCCATTGCTGTAAACTGCGATGGTTGAGTTATATTTGCGCTGCCAGATGATATACAATTATTAGCGTCAATTACTGTGTATGTATATATTCCGTCACCCAGATTAGTTGCATTTGGAACACTGCTTCCATTAGACCATTGGTACATATATGCTCCGCTTCCTCCGGAAGCTAAAACATGAGCCGAGCCGTCCGTTAAGCCAAAACAAGATACATTTGTAACTGAGCTTATGGTTGTAGCAAGTTGAGCAGGTTGATTTATCAAAACTGTTTGAGTTCCGATGCAGCCACCCATCTCCCTTACGTCTACTATATAAACGCCTGTTGGCAAATTTAAAAAGGTGGAAGAGGTTTGATATGCACCCCCGTTTAAATTATATACATAGGGGGCTGAACCGCCGGTTACGCTGGTGACAGTTATCATCCCGTTAGACAACCCAAAACACGAAGCGCTTGTAGCAGTTACCGTTGGAACAACTGGTAAGGGTTCTGTCACCGTAAAAGTTATTGAATTAATTGCCGATGCAGCGTCGGATATATCTGCCGAATAAATTCCTGCCGGCAGCCCGGAAAATATGCCGGTACCGTTTATTTGACCTGCTGCAGTTAGTGTATAATTATAGGGAGCAATGCCGCCAACAGGGGTGAGAGTTGCGCTTCCATTACCTAATCCTGTACAGGTTACATTGGTTACGGACGATGTAACGGTTATTTGCGAAAATGCTAATGAATACATTAACACCATGGTCGTAAACAGGAATACCTTTTTCATAAACTTACTTTTTTTGGTATGACTAAAGTATAGCAATTACTTTAGGTAATTTTTACTATTTAGTAAGGAGGTGTTTTGATTGAGGGAGTTTTTTACGTCAAAGATGATGTGAGGCTCCTACAAAAAACAAGGGCAATTGTGATACACAAACTGCCCTTATTAAAAATCAAAAATCTATAGGTTTAAAATTGAAAGCACACAATAAGTTACTTACTCAAAACAACTCTCTTGGCTGAACTCTGTTTATCCGAAACAATTTTTACAAAGTAAACACCATTAGAAAACTTACTTATGTCTAATGTTTTATGATTAGAAACTGCAGTCTCTTCTAAAACAAGTTGTCCAAAAGAGTTAAGCACTTCTATTTTTAGTTTAGTATCAGGAGCAATGTTGTTGTTGATCACAGTCAACAAACCGGTGCTGGGATTTGGATACACTAACCACTGGTCGTTAGCCATACTTTGCGATTGAATACCTGTTATGGTTTCAATGGTATTAATGGCTGTGTTAGTGACAACAGGTTCATTGAAATCAAAATAAATATAAGCGGTGTTTTTTATCTGCGTGCCCGGAGCATTGTTATTGTTACGTTTAATGCGGTAATGAATGTAACCATGACTGGCTGGTTCATTGTTGTTACTATCCGGTAGCATAATATTATTGAATTTCCAGCGCAACACGTTTCCAGTCATGATATCCATATTATAATTATGGCTTGAGCCAAGCATCTCAAATGTAGTGATGTCAACATTGGGTGATAAGGTATCTTTTACGACAATATTTACAGCCGGACCATTACCGGTATTTTGAAAACGAATCAAATAGGTTAATTCAGTTTCGGTAGCAGCAATGTCGCCGTTAGGCCCCAAACCTGCGGGACTTGCAGTTTTATCATTAGGATCGAAGGAACCTGTAACAAAGCGATTATAACAAGTGGTGTTATTTGCATAATTTAAATCAGTTGCAATAGGTTGTGCCAACATGCAGGTTGAAAAGTTGCTTCCCAGAGGAATAGTAAGTGGTGTCGTAAAATCCACAGAGAAATGAATCTGGCCTCCAATGTATATTACATTGGTGAAATTCCACAAAATTGTATCTCCTGAAAGTGTATAGGTTAAAGGAGACGCATTGGTGATATTAGGAATGAATGCAGATGGTAAAATGGCTTTGTATATACCCGAAGAACTAACATTATTTAAATTTGTCAAGTAGTAATTCATTCTACATGTAAAGCCCGGTACAATTCCCTGGCTCCAGCCCGAAACAGATAGATCGGGTTGGATGATGGAATTAAAACCAACCGATAAGTTATTAGCAGTGGCGTTTGGAGTTCCTGAATTCACGGTTGCATTTACCGTGGTGGTGCAGGTTGGAAAGATAAGTCCGAAACTATGTTGAACAGAAGCCGAATAGGTTCCAAATGGCAAATTATTAACACTATAATCTCCATTTGCATTGGCGTAACCAAATCGATTTCCTGGATTTATAACTATAAGAGCGTTACTGAAATTATTATCGCCCAAATTTTTGTTACAGTCTGCGTTATTATCTATGTATACATTTCCCTGTATCGTTCCACAGTTGGTTCCAATTGAACTAACAACATTATTTATAGTCGTACAGTTTCCAATACCATCTGTAATACTTACTGAAAATACACCCGACGGAATATTTGTAATATCCTGTGTACTGGCACCGTTATTCCATTGGTAGGTAAAAGGTCCCGGATTAGAACCTATAATGGAGATGTCGATGGCACCATCGCCAGAATACAAACAGGTTTCGTTGTAAATAGTATTTGTTACAGAGGCGTTAGGTATGGAGTTTACCGTTGACACATTTACCATATTGGAACTTGCGCACCCCAGAGCGTCAGTTACAGTTAAAGTATAAAAGCCAGGGCATATACCAATAGGATTGGCGGTATTGACACCTGCGGCGATGCCCGGACCATTCCATTGAAAAGTACACCCCCCGGTACCTCCCGTTACCGTTGCGCTTGCGGTGCCACTACAATTACCCTGGCAGGCCGCATTAGTTACTGAAACTGCAATAGTTGGAACGGGTGCAGGTAAAATAGTAACGCTTTGTGTAACTAAACAACCGTTTATATCCGTTACACTTACCTGTGTAATTCCCGGGCATAAATTAGTGATCTGTGGTAATGGAGTGGCAAACGGACTATTCCATACGTAATTATAAGGTGCACTCCCTCCGGTTACAAACACGGTAGCGCTTCCTGTACAGTTACAGTTAATTGTATTTTGTGCTACCACAGATGCGGTCATCTGGGTTGGGTTAGAAATGGTAACAGATAAAGATGCCGTATTTGCACCTGCGTCTTCGGCCAAAACTGTATACTGCCCCGCACACAAACTATAATTAAGGGTTCCGGTTGGCAACCATGTATAAGTAACGGCGCCAACAGCATTATTTGGTGTTATTCCAATGGTACCATTACAACCTCCATAACACGATGGGCTTTGGTGCGTTTCGATTAATGATAGTTGTGAGTATGTAATTGAATACAGCAACACGCAAACAATGGCTAATACTTTTTTCATACTATATTATTTATTTAATACAATGCGTTTAATGGTAGACTGCTTATCCAAAACGATCTTAACAAAATAAACACCATTAGAAAGCTTACTCATGTCTAATGTTTTATGATTAGAAACTGCAGTCTCTTCCAAAACAAGTTGTCCGAAAGAGTTAAGTACTTCTATTTTTAATTTGATATCAGCAGCAATATTGTTGTTAATCACATTCAATAAACCTGTGCTGGGATTTGGGTACACTAACCATTGTTCTTTATCGCTGTTAATAGCTTCAACGCCTGTTACAGTGCCGATGGTATTAAGTGTTGTATTGGTTGCAACGGGGTCATTGAAATCAAAATAAATATAAGCGGTGTTTTTTATCTCGGTTCCCGGCTGATCAACCGGTGCGCGTTTTATGCGGTATTGAATAAACCCGTGACTTGCCGGCTCATTGGTACCGCTATCTGCTAACATAATATTATTGAATTTCCAGCGTAACACATTACCCGGTAAAATATCAACATCATAGCCATGGCTAGCCGATAACATTTCAAAAGTAGCAATATCAACGTTAGGCGAAATCGTGTCTTTTACCACAATATTTACCGCTGGTCCGTTACCGGTATTTTGAAAGCGGATCATATACGTTAAATCTGTTGTTACAAAAGGAATATCGCCGGTTGCGCCAACACCTGCAGGATTTACTGCTTTATCATTAGGATCGTATGAACCATTTACGGTACGCATATAACAAAACAGGTTATTTGCAGGATTTAAGTCTGTGGCAATTGGCTTGGCCCACATGCAACTTGTAAAAATGCTGCCAAGCGGAGTTGTTAACGGTGTAATAAAATCGATGTAGAAAACATGTTGTCCGCCACTATACGTTATGTTATTAAAGTTCCATATGATTGTATCAGCAGAAAAGGTATAGCCAGCAGGAGCGGCGTTACTGATGTTAGAAATGAAAGCAGCAGGTAATGTTGCCTTGAATACGCCGGACGCATTTACATTATTTAAGTTACTCAGGTAATACCAGATTCGTCCTGAAAAACCGGGAATAACGCCCTGGTTCCAAGCTGAAACCATAAGGTCGGGTTGAATAACAGAGTTAAAGCCAACAGAGAGATTATTGTTGAGGGCGTTTGGAGTTCCTGAATTAACCGTTGGTGTTAATGTAGTGGTGCATGTAGGAAAAATGGCGCTGGAGGTATTTGGTAAATTAACCGAATAAGTTCCGTAAGGCACGTTATTTATACTATAATCCCCATTAAGATTGGTATACCCTATGCGGTTACCCGGATTAACGACCACAACAGCGCTGTGATAATTGTTATCCCCCGAATTTTTGGTACAGTCCCCGTTGTTGTCAACGTATACATTTCCGCTAATGGTTCCGCAATTAATGCCATCCGCAATAACCGTATCTGATAGGGTTAAACAATTTAAGGCAGCATCGTATATAGTGACTGAATAAATATCTGAAATTAAATTAGTAAGATCCTGTGTGATTGCACTATTGCTCCATTGATAGGTAAACGGCCCTGGATTGGCCCCACTTATCGCAAGGTCTACTGAACCGTCGCCCGATAAATAACAGGTCTCGTTATACGCTGTGAGTGTTGCGGTAACGCCTGTTAATGTAGGGGCTGAAGGAGTAATGTTGCCAACATAACTGGATGAGCAACCCATGACATCTGTTGCAACCAATGTGTATATGCTTGCACATACATTTTGTACAGACATAGTTGTGTAAAAAGTTGCTCCTGTCGAAAACTGCCAGCTGTAAGTATAAGGTCCCGTTCCACCAGATACAAAACCTGTAACAGCGCCTGTGCATAAACCACAACCTACCGTTGACGATGCTGTGGCAAACACCGGAGGACCCGCAGCGATCATGACAGTTTGGTCGGACGTACAACCATTGGCGTCGGTTACGGTTACGGTGTGCGAACCCACATTTAAAAACGTATTGGAGGCGGTGCTTCCGTTAGACCAGGAATATGTATATGCAGGCGTTCCTCCAAAAGCATTAACCGACCCTGAGCCGTTTCCAAAACAGTCGGGCCAGCCAAAAGCCGACGCAACTAACTGCGTTGGTTCGGTGATGGTAATAGTTTGAGAATTTAATCCGCCCAATGCATCCATTACCACCACCGTATAAACTCCGGCTGATAAACCCGTAATGGGGTTTGTATTTACCGCACCTGTGGTCCAGGTATAACTGTAAGGCGCTGTTCCACCGTTTATAGTAATGTTAATAGCTCCGTTAGAGCCTCCAAAGCAACTTACATTGTTTTGAGTGGAGGTTATACTAATTTGTGAGAATGTAAATAAATACATGAATACCATCGCGGTAAGTAGTAGTAGTTTTTTCATAAACATAGTTTTGTAAAACTAAATTAGTTCAATTATGTATGCTACCGTCTACTATTTAGTAAAGAGGTGTCTTGAATGAGTTAAGCTAAATTACTCCTCTCTCTTTCTTTTCTTATCTTCCGTTGGTTCTGCTGTACTTTCGTCTTTCTTAGCGAAGTATTTTTTGAAATTATAGGTAAAGGTTACCATGTAGTATCGGTTCAATACATTGGTTTGCGAATCCTGAATATAACTGTCGGTATTCGTTCGCGATACTGAATTGTTCTGATTTAATAAATCGTAAACCGTTAAACGTAATTCGGCTTGTTTGTTCTTTAAAAATTTATAACCTATGGCTGCGTTCCATAAAGAGATAGATTGGTTAAAGGCACTGGTAAGTCCCGAATAATAGGTGTTGGTATATTCAGTTTGTAATACTAGCCCTTTGTAGGGGTTTGCTGTGATTTTCACTTTTGAGTTTTGCGAAAAATAAGTCGTGTTGGAAGATGTTTGCAAGGTATTAACAATATTACTATATGCCGAATTAGAAGACAGGGTGAAATCAAATTTTTCGCTGATATTACTGCTTAACACCAACCCTAAACCACCGGTTGCTGTTTTAGCATAATTAATATCGGTGTTGATCATTCCGGGTACATTATTATAGTTCCCTGAAACGTTCACACTGATATTGGTTTTTAACCTGGAAAAGGGGAATGTATAATTGATAAACGAACGTAACGAATAGTAACCGTCGAGGTTTACCGGTCTTACAATTTGTGAACCTTGCTGTAAAAAAATATCATTATATACAACAGTATCCTGATTGGCTATTAATGTGCTGTTACCAATATAATTGTCGGAATAGTTACCGCTTACCAAAAAGAAAAACGATGTTGCTTTATCTGTATTTACACCTGAGTACCGGATATTTAAATTTTGTTGAAAGTCTTGTTTCAGATCAGGATTTCCGGTGCTCAATTGTAAAGAGTTGCTGTTGTTAATAACATCCTGTAGTTGATCAATGCTGGGCGCGTTATTACTGGTACGGTAATTAACACGTAGATTTTTTTTTGCGGCAAATTTATATTGAAACTGAGCGGATGGTAAAACGGATTCAAAGGTTTTGCTCACATTGTAGGCAGTTGGAATTTCCTGTTGTTTTGAAAGTACCGACCACTGATATGCTCCATTAACTGAAAAATTAAACTTTTCTTTCTGAAAACGGTAACCCAGTCCGGCAGACTGTGTCTGGTATTGGTTTCTAAATACATTGGTCAGTAAACTATCCAGTTCGGAGTATTTGTAGTCTACATAGTTTTTGTTGTATGTTCTTTTTGATGAATAATTATCCGTATAGCTTCCTGTATAGTTAACTAAGATAAAATTGTTTTTGTTTAAGGGTTCAGTATAGGAAAGGTTACCGTTTACAGAAGCTCCGTTTTTAAGAATAGTTGATTTTTGATCAATAGTGTCGCCCGTAATCAGAGAGTCACCATAAAATGTGTTTAACGTGTATAGCGAACTTTTGCCATCATTTTTGGAAAGGGACGGAGTTGCATTTAGTGAAAATGTTCTTCCTTTTTTTGTGAACGAATGTCGGTATAGTATAGGAACGGAAATAGAATATCCAAATTGTTCAGACGCGGAATTGTTACTTGTATTACTTAGCAGGGCGTCAGATTTAGTGTTTTGGCCTGTAAGACTTTTACTGCCATCGTTATTTTGAAATGATAAACGCGGCTGCAGGGTGATGGTGTTTTGTGAGTCAAGCTTGGTTTCAATTTTAAAGTTGATCCGGTTGTTATAATTATTACTTTGTGAGGTATTCTTTTCATTATAGATAAGTCCGGTATTAGAGCCAAGAATATACTGTTGAAGAAGCGAAGAATTAGAATTGTTTTGAGTCCAGTTGAAAAAATAGCTACCGGTTACTTCCGTTTTTTTACCCCATTTATCAGCATAATTTAATCCAAACAAAGATGTTGTGTTGATCCCATTTTGCGCATTTACCTGGAAATTGTCGCTTGAAGTTGGAGCTCCCCCTTGTCCGCCACGCCTTCCGCCTCCGCGGCCACCTCCGCCCGAACTTCCCATGGCTCCAACGAGGTCTTCCGACGAAAAATTTTGTTCGTTGATATTATTAGATTGTGCTAACACACTGATACGGCGGTCACCTTTAAAAATATTCGTGGTAAATCCGCCTTTATATTTATCCTCATAGCCATATCCGCCGAACACTTTTCCAAATACGCCGTTTTTAAACTGCGCTTTAGTAACAATATTGATGGTTTTCGCGCTATTACCGTCGTCAAAGCCTGTCAGTAACGACTGATCACTTTTTTTATCAAATACCTGCACCTTATCTATCACCTCGGCCGGTAAATTTTTTAAAACAGCGCTCGCATCATCGCCAAAAAAGGGTTTACCATCTACCAACACCTGTTTTACATCTTCTCCCTGTGCCTGCACTTTACCATCCACAATGGTTACTCCCGGCATTTTTCCCACAAGATCCTCTGCTGTTGCATCTTTATTGACTTTATATGCACTTGAGCTGAAACTCGTAGTATCACCGTTTTGGGTAGCAAGGGGAGTCTTGCCTTCCACCAATACTTCTTTTAATAAGGTGGAGTTTTGCTTTAATGCGATAGTTCCTACTTCCATATCAGCAGTAACCTGCAATTGTTTAAACTGTGTTTTATATCCTAATGAAAGGATCTTTAGAATATACGTATCTGCGATGAGTCCCTCTATCTTAAATATGCCATCAATATCTGCTGTTGTTCCCTTAACAAGTGAAGAGTCAGATGCTTTAAGCAAAAGTACTGAAGAGCCAATGGCAGGTTGTTGGGTCTCATCAATGAGTTTGCCCGTTAATTGGATGGTTTGGCCAAGTGCTACCGAAGCCCCGAAAATAAATATAAGAAAGAATTTGAGCATATGATAAAGACTTAAAAATACGATTAAGGTTCAAAGTATAGGTGTTTAAAAACGTTAAATGCGGCGAATGTTAAGTTTAGATTAATAATCGTGTAATGGCTGGTATTTACCTATTAATCAGTTTTAGTAGGCTATAAACTAAAAATAATAATTACTTTCGCAGCTTATAAAATCATTATGAAACCACTTTTAATGGTTTTTCTATGTCTGGGTTTTCAAATCTCAATATACAGCCAAACAGCTATTGCGAAAGATAAAAAATGGACGGAAGAAGAACGGAAGCAAATGGAAAAAGCAGAGTTGCTTGTTGCTGAAAAAAATACGAGACTCGCTTTACCTCTTCTTGACAAATTATATATGGTGCATCCTTCTGATATGCATTTGAAATATTTATATGCCATTTGCGCTATCGAAACGCCCGGTAAACAGGAGGTGTGTTTAGCTTTATTAAAAGACGTATTTGAGAAAAATAATAAAGCGTCTGATATTGACTATTATTTAGCGAAAGCTAATTTCTTAAATTATAATTTTGATGAAGCTATTGCAGGTATTGATGCCTATATCAAAAAGGAAAAAAAGATAAGTGATGTTCAAAAGAAAAACTGCGATCAGCTTATTAAATACTGTAATAATGCTAAATTATTAATAGCCAATCCGGTTTCCGTTAAAATCGAAAACATGGGTAATACTATAAATTCGGCCGCAGCAGAATCATCTCCCTGTTTAACCGATGATGAAAATGTCATCATATTTACCTATAGTGGCGAAAAAAGTAAAGGCGGTTTGCAAAACGCATTTAATCAACCAAACAAAAATGGCGTTTACTATGAGGATGTGTTTATGAGCTCAAAAGTAGATGGTGCCTGGAAAGCTCCTGAAGAAATAAAAGGATTGAATACAAATAATAACGAGGCGGTATTGTTTTTATCAAATGATGGACAAAAGTTATTTGTGAATATTGATAGTCAACAGGATGATGGCGATATCTATGTGAGTACCCTTGATAAAGATGTGTGGGGTGCGCCGGTGAAACTGGCCGGAGATGTAAACAGCAAAGATTGGGAAAATAACAGTTCTTTATCTCCGGATGGAAAAACGTTATATTTTTCGAGTAACAGGCCCGGAGGTTTAGGAGGAAAGGATATTTACAAGACGGAATTATTGGCAAATGGCACCTGGGGTGCTGCTAAAAATATGGGCGACAAAATAAATACATCTTTGGATGAGGATGCACCTTTTATTCATTACGACGGGCGTTTATTGCTTTTCTCGTCGCAGGGACATAACAGTATAGGTGGGTATGATATATTTAAAACCTACATGAACCCAGCAGATTCAAGCTGGGGTATTGCTGAAAATATGGGCGCACCTATTAATACACCGGGAGATGAAATACACTATGTATTGTCGCCAAGTGGTGAGAATGGTTATTATAGTTTAGGAAAAGCCGACGGTTTTGGAGATTTTGATATTTATAAAGTAGAACCCGGAATTACCGGCATTATGCCTTTGGTAGCCGTGTCTAAAGGAAAGGTGACATTAGATTCAATGCCGGTTGAAGCCGAGATAACGGTTGAAGTGCCAGGTCGCAGCTCAATTTTCCGAACTGTAAAGTCTAATTCCAAAACAGGAGCATATCGTATGACATTGCCTGTTGGTGAAGATTATAAGATTACGTGGAAAGTAAATAATTTGCCCGTACAAACAAAAATAATTGAGGCTGGCAAAGCAACGGCTTATTTGTTGGACGTTAAAGATGTGAATTTTATTTCTATTCCGGATACTGCCAAGCCGGTGGCATTAAACGATATGGCTATGTGGCACACAGGCAATGAGCACATAGAAGGATTAGTTTATAAGATACAGGTTTCTGCAGGTTTTTTAAATGAAAAAATCCGTCGGCGAAAGGCAAAAAAAATAGGAGAAGTTGAAAAAGAAACGATTGATGGTGTTGATCGTTTTACATTGAAGCAGGAGCTGACAACTTATAACGAAGCGACTGCTAAATTGAAAAAAATACGTGAATTGATTGCTGCCGATGCTTTTATTGTTGGTGTCTATAAAGGAAAGCGATGTTACCTGTCAGATCTTAGGACGCAGGGTGTACTGAAGATCAAATAAAAAAAGCCTTCGAATAGTCGAAGGCTTTTTTGTTATGTGAGTTAGAGTGAAGTGAGCACATTTTGTAGATCTACTTCTCGACTTCTTTCGAAGTGATGATGCCTTCATCAATTTAAAGTTGCTTCAATAAAACTTACAAATAACGGGTGTGGATTTTCAACCGTACTTTTATATTCGGGATGGAATTGTACGCCGATAAAGAAAGGATGACTAGGTATCTCTACAATTTCTGCTAACCCTGCATTAGGATTTAATCCCGAAAGAACCATACCTGCATCTTTGAACAAATTCGTGTATTCGTTATTAAATTCGTAACGGTGACGGTGACGTTCGTTAATGTCTGTTTGATTATAGATCTTGTGCGCCAGCGTTCCCTCAACTAAGCTACACGGATAAGAACCTAAGCGCATGGTACCACCCATGTGGGAAATATTTTTTTGCGCTTCCAGTAAATCAATAACAGGCGCACTGGTTGCAGGATTCATTTCACGGCTATGAGCATCTTTTAAATTTAAAACATTACGTGCAAATTCGATCACAGCGCATTGCATTCCTAAACAAATTCCAAAGAATGGAATATTATTTTCGCGTGCATATTTGATAGCTGAAATTTTTCCTTCAATTCCTCTGTTACCAAATCCCGGAGCAACTAAAATCCCTTTCAGATTTTTTAATTTATCTTTTACATTGTCATCTGTTAAACTTTCGCTGTGTATCCATTCAACATTGACTTTACAGTCGTTTACAGCGCCTGCGTGGATAAAGGCTTCGGCAATAGATTTATATGAATCTTTTAACTCTACATATTTACCAACTAGCCCAATGGTTACATTCTTTTGTGGGTTATGAAATTTATTTAAAAATAATTTCCATTTATCTAATTGAATTTCGGTTGACTGGTTAATGTTTAATTTTTTCAAAACGATCTCATCCAGTTTTTCTTTTTCCATCAATAATGGAACTTCATAAATAGTGGATGCATCCAATGCTTCAATTACCGCGTCAGGAGATACGTTACAGAATAAAGCGATTTTTCTTCTGATATCATTATTAATAGCATGTTCTGAACGGCATACCAAAATATCGGGTTGTACTCCATATTCCAGTAATAATTTAACCGAATGTTGGGTTGGTTTTGTTTTTAATTCACCTGAAGTTGCTAAGTATGGTAATAAGGTTAAATGAATAACGGTGCAATCATCTCCTAATTCCCATTTTAGCTGACGAACCGCTTCAATATAGGGTAGGGATTCAATATCACCCACAGTACCACCAATTTCAGTAATTACAAATTGATACTGACCAGTTTTTCCTAGGATCTTGATACGATTCTTGATCTCATCGGTAATATGAGGAATAACCTGAACGGTTTTTCCTAAAAATTCACCCTTGCGTTCTTTATCAATAACCGATTGGTAAATGCGACCGGTTGTAACGTTATTAGCCTGTGAAGTAGCCACGTTTAAAAAACGCTCGTAATGACCCAGATCAAGATCTGTTTCAGCGCCATCATCGGTTACATAACATTCGCCATGTTCGTATGGATTGAGAGTTCCGGGATCGATATTAATATAGGGATCCAGTTTTTGGATGGTAACTGTGTAGCCACGGGCCTGTAATAGTTTGGCCAGAGATGCCGCGATAATTCCTTTTCCGAGAGATGATGTTACGCCACCGGTAACAAAGATATATTTAGTGTTGATTGACATACAGTTTTTTGTAAACTGTACGTAAAGGTAAGCGTTTTTTTTGGATTAGATTTAGAGTTTTTTACACTATTTATAAAATAGTGTGTTTTTGATTTTCAAAAACTGATAGATCGGTTAAAAAGGGCGATAACAGTGAGTTTGAGCCGGTCAGAAATTTACTTTAATTTATCCAACTCATCATCTGTAAAGTGCTTTTTTGCCTTATCTTTTGAAAACTTATCGGCATTGTAATCTTTCGACTTGTTTTTAGGAATAGATAAGCTGGTCCATTCCGTTTTTTTGAGTTGTTTGGCATAAAATACGATCTGTCCAATGTGATAAGGATAATGGGCCAATTGGCGGTTAATGGCTTCTAAAGCTGTATGCCCTTCATTTCTAATATAAATAATGTCTGATAAGTTCTCAGGCTTTAAATCTGCTAATGCTTTAAATAAACAATCCCAACCTTCGTTCCACAGATGTAAAACCTGTTCTTTAGTTTGGTTGCTGAGCGTAGTCGAAGCATCAAATTCACCATCGCGGTTGCGCCACTCCTTTTCTCCGTCAGTGGTTAGGAAATCGGTCCAACGTGATAGCATGTTACCATGTAAATGTTTCACAATAGTAGCAATGCTGTTGGTATCTTCATTCACTGAAACAAACAGTTGTTCGGGCTCTAACTGCTCGATGGCTTTTTCTCCCAGAGTTTTGTAATACGTAAATTGACGGATTGCGCTTCTTAAAAAATCTTCAGATACGGTCATAGTTTCTAAGTTTTGCTCTTTGCGTGAGGGATTGCAGCGGAAATCCT
This sequence comes from Bacteroidota bacterium, assembly GCA_040387475.1. Classification (GTDB taxonomy): domain Bacteria; phylum Bacteroidota; class Bacteroidia; order B-17B0; family Aurantibacillaceae; genus UBA4416. Next base: position 37,327 of record JAZKDT010000025.1, read on the forward strand.
TTTGCCTGCCTCTTGCAAAAGATTGAAGCGTAAAGCCCGACCCGACGATAGGAGGGGCACGCCCAAATCATTAATAATTTAATAACTTCAATAGCTTCGCTTTAAAGCGTTCTTTAGGTAAAAAGTTAATTTCAAGATCCGCATTCATTGGTACTGGAGTGTCTAAACTTCCTTCACGCATAACAGGCGCGTCTAAATATTCAAAACAATGTTCTGTAATTAAGGCACTTAATTCTCCACCAATACCGCCTGTCAAAGTGTCTTCATGCAATATAAAGGCTTTCCCTGTTTTCTTTACAGAATCATAAATAGCTTGTGTATCCAACGGAGCAAGTGTTCTTAAGTCAATCAAATCAGCAGAAATCTCAGGGTTATTTTTTAATAAGTCCAATGCCCAGTGAACACCAAGGCCGTAAGTTACAATAGTTACATCGGCACCTTGTTTTACCAAACGCGCTTTACCAAAAGGAATGGTGTAATATTCATCTAAAATATCTTCATCAATACTTCTGTATAATGCTTTGTGCTCAAAAAACATGACTGGATTAGGATCTTCAAAAGAAGCGATCAGTAAGCCTTTGGCATCACTGGGGAAAGCCGGATAAGCAATTTTTAACCCCGGAGTTTTAAAGAACCAGGCTTCGTTACTTTGGCTATGGAAAGGCCCTGCAGCAACACCCGCGCCAGTTGGCATACGAACTACCACATCGGCATTTTGTCCCCAACGGTAATGTGATTTTGCCAGGTTATTGATGATCTGTGTCATACCTTCTGAAACGAAATCAGCAAATTGCATTTCCACCATGGCTTTATGTTTGTTGATAGATAAACCAAAACCGGTTCCCAAAATAGCGGATTCACATAACGGTGTATTGCGCACCCTACCTTTGCCAAACTCTTCTACAAAGCCGTCGGTAATTTTAAATACGCCGCCGTAATCTGCAATATCCTGTCCCATTAATACCAGGTTGTCGTGTTTACGCATGGCCAAGCGCATACCGTCACTAATGGCATCAATTAAACGTTTGTTAGTTCTGCTACCCGAGCTATTTGAAGTATCTTCAATAGTACAAGGCATAAATAATTCAGATATTTCTTTTTCAGTATTCGGTGGCGGCAGTGTTTCTGCAAATGCAAGTTCCAAACCGGCATCAATATCTTTTTTTACATCGGCGCGAAGTTTTTCAATAATGTCTTCCGTTAATACACCTTCATCAATTAAAAATTTTTCGAAGGTATTAACAGGATCTTTTCGTCCCCAAACATCAAATAATTCTTTTGGCACATATTTGGTTCCCGAAGCTTCTTCGTGCCCTCGCATACGGAAGGTCACACATTCTAATAAAACAGGACGTGGGTTTTCACGGATTGATTCTGCTAAATTTTTAACGGTCTCGTATACTTTCAATACATTATTTCCATCCACTGTTACGCCTTCAATGCCATATCCAATGGCTTTATCAGCAAATGATTTACAACGAAACTGCTCATTACTTGGTGTAGATAAACCATAGCCATTATTCTCAATCACAAAAATAACGGGCAAATCCCAAACTGCCGCGGTGTTAATACTTTCATGAAAATCACCTTCACTGGCGCCGCCATCTCCGCTAAATACCACCGTTACTTTTTTCTCCTCACGCAATTTATTTCCTAAGGCGATGCCATCAGCTACACCTAATTGCGGACCTAAATGAGAAATCATACCCACAATATTGTATTCCTGTGTTCCAAAATGGAAACTTCTATCGCGGCCCTGTGTAAAACCACTTGGCTTGCCTTGAAACTGCGAGAACAAGCGATTCATAGGAATTCCGCGAGTTGTAAATACACCTAAATTACGGTGCATCGGTAAAATAAATTCATCCTGATTTAACGCAGTTGCTACTCCAACAGAAATGGCTTCTTGTCCAATGCCGCTAAACCATTTGGCAATACGACCCTGACGCAGAAGGATCAACATTTTTTCTTCGATCAAACGGGGAGTTAAAATATTTTTATAAAGTTGTAATAACGTATCGTCTTTTTGTTTACGTCTGTCAAACTTGATAGGAGATTCGGCTGTGATCATTATTTTTAATTTGTAGCGAAAATACCAATTTTAGCTTTACTTTTGATGAATATTAATCAATATTTATCGAATGAAATACCCGGCCTTTTTAGTCATATTTTTTGTAGCTTTTTCTGTCAATGCTCAGGTAATGTGGCAGGTGAAAAGTAATGCCACAAAAAAATGGTATTTGCAGGAAACAGACGAGTTCAATTCGGACGGGTTAGATACAGAAAAATGGAAATCAGGTTTGCCCTGGGGAAATTATTTTTTTGTATATGATTTGTTATTTAAGCCCGAGAATGTGGAATTAAATAATGGTGTCATTTCTTTTTTAGGTCAAAAACCGGAAAGCCCTCAACCAATTGTAGGCGAAAACCTGGATATGGAGTATTTGAAAAAGAAAAATAAATTCCCAAATGAAAAAGGGGAATATGTGTATAATTATTCTGCAGGTTGTATTACTTCTCTTAAAAAATATAAGTTTGGTTATTTCGAAATGCGATTTAAATCAAATGCAGAAAAAGGCACCTGGCCGGCTTTTTGGCTATATGGAGGAAACCCAAACGAAGAGATCGATTTTTTTGAAGGAAAGGGGGAAAGGGAAAATCAGATTCATATTGATGTTCATTGTCCTAAAGGCTGCGAAGATTATAAAGGAGGTTTCCTAAATCTGAAAAAAAACTGGGGAGCCTGGATCAAAACGACTGAAAGTTTAGCTGACGGTTGGAATATTATTTCGGGTGAATGGCAATCCGGTTATGTGAAATTTTTTCTGAATGGGCAGCCTATTGGATATTTTGAAGGGCAGCTAAAAACCGCACAAAACCTGATCATTAATAATGGCGTATCAAAAGATGGTGAACCGTTTAATCCCGGGCCTGATAAATCAACTAAATTTCCCAACTCGTTGCAGGTAGATTATATAAGGGTTTGGAGCCAGGAAGATACAATTTACAGGCTGCAGAATGATTACCGGCAATTTCAGTATACCTCAAACACTATTATTAACAGTGACCTGTATCAAACGAGTTCAAAAAAAAATGTAGGATTTGTATATAATAAGAAAGAATTGAATGATGAAGCAGGTTGCATTACATTGCTGCCGGTTTTTTATAATAAGTATAGTTTGTCCTTCACTGGAAAGAAATTAGGCAAGATCCAGGTAGATGTTATGGATCGGTTTCAGAAAAAAGTGGCAGGCTTTATAATAGAAAACACAGAATATTACATAATGGATCTAAGTGCATTGCCAACTGGTCCTTACGATGTCAAAATATCAGTATTGAACCAGGTATTAACGCACAACGTGCCGGTTATCAATCCCGAAAAAATAGGAGAACAACATTAATGCAAGAATTAATTGTTATAGTGTTATTAGCGTGCTCAGTGGCTTATCTTGTTTACAGGGGTTATAAAGCATATCACAAAAAAAAATGTGGGGATGATCATTGTGGTTGTAAATAAACACACTTACGATTATGTACTTTAAGCAAATTGATAGTTTACGTTTTTTTGCGGTTTCATTAGTTCTCTTAGCTCACTGGTCTTACGGGTTGCCTTATGTAGAAAGACTTAGATTCAGTTCTATTGGTGTAGATTTGTTTTTCGTTATTAGTGGATTTTTGATCTCTCTACAATTGTATGACTTTAAAAATAATATTGACAAAGGGCAAGTAACCTTCAGTAAAACTTTAAAAATATTTTATGTGCGGCGAATGCTTCGCATATTTCCTTTGTATTATTTTATCATTTTTGTTTCTGCATTATTTAACACAGGCGAAATAAGAGAGGCTTTGTTTTGGAATATCGGATACTTATCTAATTTTTATTTCATTAAAATGCAACATTGGACAAGTACATTTTCTCACTTTTGGTCACTATCAGTTGAGGAGCACTTCTATTTGGCATGGCCGTTTATTGTTTTATTGACCAGTAAAAAACACTTGCCTTATGTGTTTGTGTGTGTTAGTTTACTGGCAGTTTTATTTCGTTATGTGTCTTTTTCTCAAAATCATAATCTTTTTATAGTTAATATCCATACTGTTTCCTGTCTCGACTTGTTTATGATTGGCGGAGCACTCGCTTATATCTATAAGTACCAGCATAATCTTTTTATGAAAATATTTTCGAGTGTTACCTACAGATATGCCATATTATGCTGTTTTATATTTTTATATTATATATTAGTTGTACGATTCGACCTTGTAAACTTCAACTGGATTTTTCAAAGACCACTATTAGGTATTGTTTATGCATCGGTGATAGGGTTTTTGGTGATAGGGGTAACCGGTAATATGGGCAGGTTGTTAGAAAACAAATACCTCATACATCTTGGTAAATTAAGCTACGGTATTTACCTGGTGCATAATTTTATACCCGGTGTTTTGTTACCTATCAAAAAAATAGGGTTACCATTTTATATTGAGTTTCTGGTTTACTTCATAGTTACATATGTAATAAGCGAATTATTACACAGATGGATTGAAAAGCCGGTGAGAAATTTAAATAGGCATTTTAAAATTGATTCCGGAAAATTTCAGAAAACTATTTGATAGCTTTCAGGCTGAGGTCTAAACTCTTTACATGGTGCGTTAAAGCACCAACTGAGATAAAATCAACACCACATTTGGCATATGCAGCAATAGTTTTTTCTGTAATGCCGCCTGAGCTTTCAATTTCAAATTTATCGCCAATTAAAGCAACTGCTTTTTTAGTGTCGGCAACAGTGTAATTATCTAACATAATGCGCTGAAAGCCTCCTTTGTTTAAGATGAGTTTTACATCATTTAATGTACGCGTCTCAACTTCAATAGCCAGTTTTCTTTTTGTTTTTTTGAGATAGGCATGGGTAGCGTCAATAGCCTCAATAATGCCGCCGGCAAAATCAATATGATTATCTTTGATCATAATCATGTCATATAATCCAAAACGGTGATTGGCCCCTCCGCCAATAACTACCGCCCATTTTTCAAAAAAGCGAAAGCCGGGAGTTGTTTTACGGGTATCAATAACTTTGGTTTTGGTCCCCTTACACAACATTTGTAAATAATTAGTTTTAGTAGCGATCGCACTCATGCGCTGCATCACATTTAATACCAATCGTTCGGCTGTTAATAATTTTTGAGAGTTGCCTTCAACAATAAAGGCAATGTCACCCACTTTTACAGGAGTTCCGTCTTTTATAAATACGGTTACTTTGAATTTTGAATCTATGAGCCTGAAAATTTCTTTAGCGGCTTCAATGCCTGCAATAATCCCATTTTCTTTTACAAGTAAATGGCATTTGCCTTTTTTAGTGGCAGGGATTGTTGCCAATGCCGAATGATCTCCATCGCCTACGTCTTCCTGTAAAGCATTTTGAACAAAGGTCTTAAAATTGAAATGTTTTTTGTGTTGTAAAATGTAATTAGCCATTATCGTTCTCTATTCTGAACTGCGAAATTACATTTCCTCTCACTAATATGGAAATTCTATATTTTCCATTATTGGTATCCAGGGCTCCGGTGATGAATTGTTGGTCGCCATTAACGATACTCGTATGAGAAGTTTGGTAGGATTTTACTTTATGTTTATTAAAAAAATCTTCGATCAATGCCTGCGCTTGCGATTTACTCAGTAGGTCTTCCTGGTTTAAGACCTTGATAGAAACTTTTTCAGCAAAGTGTTTAACGAGTTCGGAAGCATTGCCCTGCTTTAACGAATTAGCTACATCATCGGTAATATCTTTCATAGTGAAAGAAAAAGTGAACAAACTGATAAATAATATAAAGAAAGCTTTCATTAAATAATGTAGATTTACAGCGTCAAAGTAACAATTATTGTGCCTAAACTTGCTGAAGACTTGCTGTAATAATGAAAATTTTACTGATCCAGATAGAAAAAACAACTGATTCTTACCTTTTAGAAGGAATTAAAGTATACACTGAGAGGTTAAAAAACTATGTATCATTAAGTACAGAAACGATCTCGATGCCAAAGATCGTTCGACAAAAGCCATTTGAGGAGCAGAAGAGGGCGGAGGCCCTCGAAATCCAAAAATTGCTAGATCCATCTGATTTTTTGGTTTGTATGGATGAACACGGCAAGCAATTTACATCCCTTCAATTTGCAGAGTTTTTGAATAAAAGGATGGTTTCGGGTTGCAAACGACTGGTTTTTTTGATCGGTGGCCCTTTTGGAATTGACAAATCCATTCTTGACAAGAGTTCTTATGTGCTTTCTCTCTCCAATATGACCTTTTCCCATCAAATGATCCGCCTGTTCTTTTGTGAACAGCTATATAGAGGCTTTTCTATATTGAGGAATGAAAAATATCATCACGAGTAAAAAATATCACGGGTAATATGACCGATGTAAGGTTTTTCTAAAATAGGAGGCTTTGGTGTGAATTAATTTATAGCTTTACCTATTTAATGAGTCGGTTGGTCTAATTTAATATTAACCTGGCGGCAGCTAAACTACCTTAGCACTAAATTTTTATATATGACATTTTTTTACTTTTTCAAAAAACAGTATTTAATCTTTGTTTTTTTCTTCTTATCGTCCTTAAGCTTTTTTTCTCAAACTGTAACTATAACGGCGCCTGTGGCATCGGCTACGTATTGTGCAGGTACTAATATAACGGTGAATTATACTGTCACATCTAATTTTTCGAATACCGGTTTCAACAATGTATTTACTACTCAATTGTCTGACGCTTCAGGAAGTTTTGCTTCTCCAACAATATTAGGAACCAGAACTGCTGTAAACGCCGGAGGAAGCACTTTTTTGATACCGTTTACAACAGTATCAGGGTCTTTGTATCGCGTCAGAGTGTTAACATCCAATCCAACATTTACAAGTCAATCGAATGGCGTTGACTTAACGATTAATGGTTTATCGATCAGTGCACCTACGTTGCAGAACAGTTTCTTTTGCCAGGGTGAAACATTTCCCGTTTCTTTTACTCAAAGTTGTAATTTTTCAAATACAGGTTTTAATAATGTTTATACGGTTCAGTTATCGGATGCGTCGGGAAGTTTTGCTGCGCCTGTGACTATCGGAACGAGAACTAATACAACGGCCGCTGCTATTACATGTACAGTGCCGATAGCTACACCGGTAGGTACTAACTATAGGATCAGGATCGTCAGTTCCAATCCATCGGTGATAAGTCCTGATAATGGCTATAATGTGCAGATCAATGCTACGGCCGGTACGCCGTCGATTGCAGGAAACGGATTCTGGAACGCATACTGTTTTAATATCGCTAATAATTATACGACTAACTATGAGGGTTTCTACACAGAAAATAATTTGAGCTTTGATACAAGGGTTCGGTATACAAGTACACTCTGTCCATCCACGACTTCAGCCTCTGCTAATGGAAATGCCTACGCTGGCTGTACGTTTACCAACACCAATAACTATTCAGTAAATTTAAAGAGAACAAACATTCCTTGTGGATACTATGATTTCAGTATAGTGGCACATGATGATGAAGGACGAATATTGATAGACGGGGTGCAGGTATATTACAACGCCTACATTGGAGCAGTTGCTGTTCCCAATGCTTACCGGGCATTTATAAGCCCTACTAATACAGTGGAGGTTAGATATAGTAATACAGGAGCAGGGCCGGGTTACATGGCAATTAATATTTCGACAGTTAATATTATTAATGTTTACAATCCTGCTACTATTTGTGCAGGAACTACAGCAACTTTAAATGCTACAAACTCAAGTACAGTACCCCTCAGTTTTTCCTGGGCGCCTTCTGCCGTTGCAAGTCCACCAACGGGCACCGCTACTACTGTTTCTCCATCCGTAACTACTGTTTTTACAGTGTCGGCAACAGATGCTGTTACTGGCTGTGCTGCCTCCAATACAATTCAGGTAACGGTTAATCCGGTTGCCACAACAACTGTTGTATCTACAGCAACTACGGCCCTTTGTTCCGGAATTACCCAGGCAACTTTAACGGCAGGCGGAGCCGCTTCCTATACCTGGAGTCCGGCAGCTGGTTTGAGTAGTGTAAATGGATTTTCGGTGATAGCAAATCCAACCGTCACCACAACCTACACAGTCAGCGGCTCTAATAACTGTAACACAGTAGATGCTACTACAACTGTAACCATGCAGGTTGTTCCTTCGGTACCAACCCCCACTGTTTATGGCAATGGCACATGGAATGTATATTGTTACAACGATCAAACTTTTACTAATTACTATGGCTATTATACAGAAAATAATTTAAATTTTGCAACTGCAACCCGGTGGAATGCTTCGTTGGCGCCGTCGAGTTGTACCACAACAGCAACAGGTTTGGCTTATTCTGGATGTAATATAAACCCAACCTCATGGTCTATGAAGTTCAGAAGAACAAATATTCCCTGTGGTTACTATCAAATTGATATCCCGGCTAAAGATGATAACCTGCGATTATATATTGACGGCGTACAAACGTATTCAGTAAATGGTACGGGAGCGGTTACAAATGTATGGCGCGGATTTATTGGCCCCACTACGTTAGTAGAATTTACATTAGTGAATACCGGGGGACCAGGAAATATGAGCGCGAATTTTATCTCAGTGCCATACCCCTTTACCGGACCTCCAATTACAATATGTGCGGGTGGCCCTGCTACCATTACAGCTACACCTTTTATATCGGGAGCTACCTATAGCTGGACACCGAATATCGGACTATCGTCTACCACAGGAACAGCAGTAACGATTTCACCTACTACCAATATTATTTACACGGTTACAGTTTCTGACCCCGTGTCGACCTGCAGTGCGAGTGCTACGCAAACTGTAAACGTTAATCCTTTACCAACAACTACTGTATCGCCAACATCAGCAACCATTGCCTGTTCAATACAATCGTATACATTAAATGCCGGAGGTGCAAATACCTATTCCTGGTCGCCA
>JAZKDT010000025.1:46301-54782 GCA_040387475.1 Bacteroidota bacterium
TTAACCGTTTCCTCCATTGGTGGAACAGTACCTTATACCTATTCCTGGTCGCCATCTGCCGGGTTGAATACCACAACCGGTAATTCAGTGATTGCAACTCCAACCGTAACAACTATATATACGGTTACAGGTAATAATGTTTGTGCCGATGTGGATGCTACTACTACTATAACCGTTGTGCCACTTATTACTCCAACCGTTTTTCCGTCAACTAACTGGAACGTGTATTGTTATAACAGTACAAATTTTACTAATTATTATGGTTACTATACTCATATTGGAACCGGCGCGAGCGGATATGATTTTAATACAGGCACCCAATGGTTAAGTGGTTTGGCACCTTCAACTGCTACTGCAAATGCTTTAGGAACAGCCTACCAGGGTTGTACAATGCCCGCCATAAATATTTCGTTGAGTTTCAAAAAAACTAATTTTGCCTGCGGTACCTATAGTATTATTTCGGTGGCTAACGACGATAATATAGCGTTATTAATAGATGGCGTACAGGTAGCCACCAGGGCAACAGCTGCTACCTCACTTACTATCTGGGTAGGAACGTTGAATTCAAATTCACAGGTCGAATTAAGGTTAAACCAGGGCGGTGGAGGTTCTGGTCTTAGCGTAAGATTTACAGCGGCCACTCCATCAGCATCTTTATCTACATGGGTAGGAGGTACAAGTACCGATTGGTTTACAGCTTCTAACTGGTGTGGATCTGGCGTTCCAACGTTATCCTTAGACGTGCTAATTCCAAACGCAAAACCACAGTTTATGCCTGTAATTAACGCCGCAGGCGCTGCATGCCGTAGTTTGACTATTTCACCAGCAACCGCTTCTACAAGCGTATTGTCAGCTCTCCCTGCAGCAAGTTTAACGATTAGCGGATCTAATAGTTTAGATGTTTACGGTAACTGGGTTAACAATGGTGTATTTGATGCAGGAAACGGAACTGTAAATATTCTGGGAAGTACATCTACATCCATTACCGGAACAGCTACAGAATCCTTTTATAACTTAGTGATCAATAAAACCGGTGTAGCAACTGTTGCTATTCCTTCAGGGGCTAAGCAAATTTCAAATTTGATGACGCTCACAAACGGAATCATTAATCAGAACGCTACCCTTAGATTTTTAAATAATTCAACCGTATCAGGTGCGAGTAACAATAGTTATGTAAATGGTCCGGTGATAAAAGTAGGAACACAGGCATTTACGTTTCCAGTAGGCGCTAATAATTTTTACAGACCGGTTAGTATCACCGCTCCGGCTTTAGCTACTGACCATTTTACAACGCAGTATTTTAATGTTGATCCGAGCCCACCTTATACATTCTCATCTTTAGACGCTACGATACATCACATTGGAAGATGCGAATATTGGACAGTGAATAGAACCGGCGGAAGTTCAAATGTAAATGTAACATTGACATGGAATTCTACCAGTTGCGGCGTGACAAACCTATCAGATTTACTGGTAGCAAGATGGGATGCAGGGCAGGCAAAATGGAAAGATGAAGGAAATGGGGGTACAACAGGTAACACAACAGCAGGATCAATTGTAACCGCGGCACCGGTAAGTCTGTTCAGCCCGTTTACACTAGCATCCCGAAACAATAACAATCCATTGCCGATAGAATTGGTAAACTTTAAATGTAATTTGGTGAACAGAAATACGGTAGGTTTAACCTGGGTAACCGCATCAGAATCCAATAACGACTATTTTTCAGTTGAACGTTCAACGGATGGAATTGCCTTTGAAACAATTGGAAAAAAACAAGGCGCTGGAAATAGTGTTACCACACTAAATTACAATTTTGAGGATCAAAATTCTATAAAAGGAATTTTATATTATAGATTGAAACAAGTTGATTTTAATGGAAAAATCACTTACTCACAGATATGTTCCTTGACTAATAGTGGAGATGGCGGAGTTGCATTTTATCCTAACCCTGTTAGAAATTCGTTAACTATTGATTACGAGTATACTGAAAAACCAAAGGATCATACTATTACCATTACTGACGTCACCGGAAAGTTGGTGGAAGTCCAGTCTTCGTTCTCAGATTCTAAAGTTACATTAGATTGTTCTGATTTAGCTGAAGGTATTTATTTCTTAAAGGTATTAGTCGGAAACAAAGAAGTAGTTAATAAATTTACAGTGCAAAGATAAAACGCTAAACAGATAATAAAAAAGCCCCGGTAATTCGGGGCTTTTTTATTTGAGTATGATTTGATTATTTTCTCTTAATTACTTTATTAACAGCATCGATAATATTAACGGTATCTAAACCATATTTAGTCATCAACTGATCAGGCGTTCCGCTTTCTCCAAAACTATCGTTAACAGCTACAAACTCTTGTGGGGTAGGGGTGTTGCGGGATAGTAATTGCGCTACACTATCGCCCAGGCCACCATTCATCTGGTGCTCTTCCGCCGTTACTACACATTTTGTTTTAGCAACAGATTTCAGAATTGCCGCATCATCTAACGGCTTTATAGTGTGAATGTTTATGATCTCTGCAGAGATGCCCTGCTCCGCTAACTTTTCGCCGGCTTCGATAGCTTTCCATACGAGGTGGCCAGTAGCTATAATAGTAACATCAGTACCTTCGTTCAACATAACTGCTTTACCAATTTCAAATTTCTGATCGGCCGGCGTAAAGTTTGGAACTGTTGGTCTGCCAAAACGTAAGTAAACAGGACCATGATAATCTGCAATGGCAATGGTTGCAGCTTTTGTTTGATTGTAATCACAAGGGTTGATGACACACATGTGCGGTAACATCTTCATTAATCCAATATCTTCTAAAATCTGGTGAGTAGCACCGTCTTCTCCCAAAGTTAGTCCTGCATGCGAAGCACATATCTTCACGTTTTTGCCTGAATAAGCAACACTTTGACGAATTTGATCATACACACGCCCTGTGCTAAAATTAGCAAAGGTACCGGTAAAAGGAATTTTACCTCCAATAGTTAAGCCAGCAGCAATGCCAATCATATTCGCTTCAGCAATACCCACCTGAAAAAAACGGTCAGGGTTTTCTGCTTTAAAAGCATCCATTTTTAAGGATCCGATTAAATCGGCGCATAACGCAACCACATTCGGATTTGTTTGACCCAATTGTTGTAAACCTGCCCCAAAACCTGAACGGGTATCTTTTTTTTCGGTGTATGTGTATTTTTTCATAATGTATTTTTAAAAATTAGCTTGCTTTAAATTTAAGTGGAAAATTAAAATGAGTGGGGGTTGGTATTCCGTTTATTTTTCCCGGTTTCCATTTTGGCATGATAGAAAAAAGTCTTTTTGCTTCTTCGTCACATTCTAAACAGTCTTTTATACCTTTTAATACCTTTATATCGTTCACACTACCGGTGGTGTCTACTGTAAATTGAATATAAACCGTCCCATAAATTCCTTTTTCTAAAATTGCTTTGGGATATTGAACGTTTGCTTTTATAAATTTTTGAATAGCTGGCATTCCACCCGGAAATTCAGGTGACTCTGTAGGGTTAACACATATAAAGTCTTTCGCTACAGGGGTTTCTGTATGCGTTTGAGCGCTTTGCGCACGGATCATCATGCTAAAAAAAGCAAATACAATAAAAATATTTCTTATACAGCAGATCATTAATTTATTTTCAGGTTAGTAGTCACCGCCGAGGTAACTGAAAATTTTCGTTCAATAGTGTTGGTTATTTTTTTTTCGTTTTCGTACCTGAATTCCAGTTTATAGTGGCCGGGTTGAAGGTAAATAATTTCATTTTGTAATGCTGTGTTTAAGTTACAAACCCAGGTTACTTTTTTGCCATCATCCACAAAAATACTTCCGTAGCCGGTTGCTCCTTTAGTAATATAAGCATTACCGGATGTTGGCACCTTGATGGTGTTGGTTGTGCTTTGTTGAATTTCCACATCATTGAGTTTAATACGTGGTAGGGTCAGTATCTCCAAATCGTATTTACCTACAATGTATTTTTCTGTTTTACCAAAATCCTGTATGTTAAGTGTATTCATTTCACCTTTTTTTCTCACAACGGTGGTTGGAAAATATTTGCTTAATGTTCCTTCTAATTCTAATTTTAAAAAGCCTTGTGGCGCATCAACCGGTATTACATTGTGTTTGCCCTTTTGAATAGTAATATTCTTTTTTTCGATAGGCGGAATGGTATGCACCATCAAGTCGTAAGTAATCGTTGGGCTTAATACTAATGTATCCGGATTTCCACGATGATTCAATGTATGCAGGTAATTATATTTTATTTGTTTTGTATTGGCGTCGTAAAAAGTCATGTTCACATCGGTCTCTGTCGGTTTTTTTGTAACATCTAACAAGTCAACCTGAACGGTTGTTTGTGAGATGGCTTCGGTTAACACTAAATTCAAAACATCTTTAAAATTAGCTTCATTGCTCACATCATAAAATTTACCCATGCAACCAAATACATCGGCAAACTTTACGTCCAGGCCAACGCCAATTACAAATGGTCTTAAAAAAATTCCTTTTTTTTGCAATTCTGCCGACACCTGGCAGGGTACGCCATCGCATTCTTCAATGCCATCTGTAATTAAAATAATAATATTGCGACAGTTGCCGCAGGGCGTAAAATCAGCAGCGCTTTCTCCCAGGGAGAACGCAATAGGGGTAGTACCTAAAGGTTCTAATTTTTGAATGCGTTGTTTGATCAGTGGTGCCGATTTTGACGCTACGTTAAACGGAACTTCCAGTTTGGTGTCCTTGCAATCTCTTGTGGGTTTAATAAATGTTTGATGTCCGTAACAACGCAGGGCTAACTCTAAATTTGGAATTGTTTTTAAACTGTCTAAAAACTCGCCCATTATTTTTTTAGCTACTTCAATTTTAATGTTACTGTTCCAGGGAGCATACATGCTGTAGGAATCGTCGAAAATAAAAAGGATGCGGTTGGTGGGTTGAGAATAACCAATTAAAAATGAAAAATTAAAAAGCAGGATCAAAGAAAAAACTTTTCTTTTGAAAGTAATACCTGTTAATTTTAAATTTTGAATTTTCAACTTTGAATTATTAATAATCAGCTTCGTTACCTACCAACTGATCAAGAGCCTTCTGTAATTGTTCGTCGTTAGGAGCCGAACCATGCCATTTATGCGTTCCCATCATATAATCAACACCTGCACCCATTTCTGTTTTCATGATATTAACAATTGGTTTACCTTTGCCAATAAATGCTTTTGCTTTATCTAATCCTTCAATAACAGACGGAATATCATTTCCTTTTTCTGTTTCCACTACCTGCCAGCCAAAGGCTTCAAATTTCGCACGAAGATTTCCGAGAGATAAAACATTTTCTACGTCTCCGTCAATCTGGCGACCATTATAATCAATAGTAGCAATGTAATTATCAACTTTATTGGCTGATGCATACATGGCGGCTTCCCAAATCTGGCCTTCCTGTAATTCGCCATCGCCGTGTAAACTGTATATGATAGAATTATCTTTATTTAATTTTTTTGTTAATGCAGCGCCAATCGCCACGCTCATCCCTTGACCTAACGATCCGCTAGCAATCCTTACTCCCGGTAAATTGTCGTGAGTCGTTGGATGCCCCTGTAAACGAGAGTTTAACTTACGGAAGGTTTTTAGTTCCTCTACCGGAAAGTAACCACAACGGGCTAAAACACTATAAAATACAGGTGAAATATGTCCGTTACTTAAGAAAAACAAATCTTCACCTTTACCATCCATTGCAAAATTCTTTGGATCATGCTTCATGTAGCCATTATACAACACTACTAAAAAATCGGCACATCCTAAGGAACCGCCCGGATGGCCGGAAGCTACAGCGTGAACCATGCGTACGATGTCGCGACGAACCTGGATTGTTAGTGTTTGAAGATGTTGAATATCTGCCATAAGTATTGATTTTGCTGCAAAAATAGCATTAGATCACCTTATATAACGCAGATGTTAATAATAAGAACAGGATGTTAAAAAATAAAAATTCATTGACTCTTTTTGCACAATTAAGCCCCTGATTGTTAAAAACTGCCCTGTTTTGCTACAAATAATAGTAAGGCTTAGCTTCTGTTTTTAATATATTTGCGTCTTAATTTTAATAAACTAAATATTTAGGCGGGATTATCTTGTCTTTCCTCAATATTTTATAATTCAAAAAAACAGAAAATGGCTTTAAAATGTGGAATTGTTGGGTTACCAAATGTAGGGAAATCGACTTTGTTTAATTGTTTAAGTAATGCAAAAGCACAGGCGGCAAACTTTCCGTTTTGTACAATAGAACCTAACGTAGGTGTAATCACTGTACCGGACGAGCGTTTAACTAAATTATCTGAATTAGTAAAGCCACAGGCCATATTGCCAACAACGGTTGAGATAGTTGATATTGCAGGGTTAGTAAAAGGAGCCAGTAAAGGTGAAGGATTGGGAAA
Source organism: Bacteroidota bacterium (assembly GCA_040387475.1). GTDB lineage: Bacteria > Bacteroidota > Bacteroidia > B-17B0 > Aurantibacillaceae > UBA4416. The sequence continues at coordinate 52,726 of JAZKDT010000025.1, forward strand.
TAAATTTTTAGCCAACATCCGCGAGTGTAATGCTATTTTGCATGTATTACGTTGCTTTGATGACGATAACATCATTCACGTGGATGGTAACGTAAATCCGGTTCGCGATAAAGAAATTATTGATACCGAATTACAATTGAAGGATCTGGAAGCCGTTGAAGCCAAATTGAAGAAGTTTGAAAAAGCTGGTAAACTAGGCAATGATAAAGAAGCAGTAAAAACATATTCGGCTTGTTCAAAATTGAAAGAGACATTAGAAAGCGGTAAATCTGCACGTGCCTGTAATTTAGAGGAAAGTGAATTGCCATTTATTCAGGATTTACATTTGTTGACTATTAAGCCGGTAATGTATGTGTGTAATGTAGATGAAGCGTCTGCTAAAACAGGAAATAAGTATGTAGAAGCTGTTAAAGAAGCGGTAAAAGGTGAAGGCGCAGAAATCTTAGTAATAACAGCGGCTATGGAAAGTGAAATAGCATCTTTAGAAACCTACGAAGAAAAACAAATGTTCCTCGGCGAAATGGGATTAGATGAGCCGGGCGTAAATAAGTTGATTAAACAAGCTTATAGCTTATTACAATTACAGACTTACTTTACCGCAGGTGTAAAAGAAGTAAGAGCATGGACCATTGAAAAAGGGATGACTGCACCACAAGCGGCTGGCGTTATTCATACTGATTTTGAGAAAGGGTTTATTCGTGCTGAGGTGATCAGCTATAATGATTACATCACTTACGGCTCTGAAAATGCGTGTAAAGAAGTTGGCAAATTAAAGGTAGAAGGAAAAGAATATGTTGTGGCTGATGGAGATGTGATGCATTTTAGATTCAATGTATAAGTAATAAGTTAAAATTTAAAAGCACTAATCTTATAAATTTTTCATTTTAAATTATAAATTTTAAGACATGAACAATCACGAGATCGATTATAAATTATACGGCGAAGAAATGCAGTGTGTAGAGATTGAACTCGATCCACAGGAAGCCGTTATTGCTGAGCCCGGTAGCTTTATGATGATGACCGATGGTGTGCAAATGCAAACCTTGTTTGGCGATGGAAATGAGACGGGATTTATGGGTAAATTGTTTACAGCAGGTAAACGTTTGTTAACCGGCGAAAACTTATTTATGACCGTTTATACCAATAACTCTCAACAAAAGCGCCAGGTAACTTTTGCCGCACCCTATGCCGGTAAAATCATTCCCATGGATCTGGCGCGCTTAGGTAATAAGATCATTTGCCAGAAGGATAGTTTTTTATGTGCAGCTAAAGGTGTGCAGGTTGGGATTGAGTTCCAAAAAAAACTCGGAACCGGTTTATTTGGTGGCGAAGGCTTTATCATGCAAAAACTGGAAGGTGATGGTTTTGCCTTTGTACATAGTGGCGGACATGTCATCGAAAAACATCTGCAACCCGGAGAAGTCTTAAAAATTGACACGGGTTGTATAGTTGCTTTTACGGCTGATGTACATTATGATATTCAGTTTGTAGGTGGCGTGAAAAATACCTTGTTTGGTGGCGAAGGCGTGTTTTATGCAGTGCTTCGCGGACCCGGCAAAGTTTGGATCCAAACCCTGCCGATAAGCCGTTTGGCAGGAAGAATTTTATCTTATGGTAGAGGTAACAGAAAAGAGGAAGGAAGCATTTTAGGGGGCTTAGGAAATTTATTAGATGGAGACGGGATCTAATTAATAATGATGAATGAATAATTTAAAAGTGAGTCGAACTCTTTTAAATTTCGGATTACAAATTTTTAATTTTTTTAATTGATGGCAAAAGAAATAGCAAGTTATAACGAAGACAGTATTAAATCCCTCGATTGGAAAGAGCATATCCGTATGCGACCGGGGATGTATATTGGTAAGCTCGGAGACGGTTCAGCCTTTGATGATGGTATTTATGTACTGATCAAAGAGGTGATGGATAACTCTATTGATGAGTTTATGATGGGTGCCGGTAAAAAAATTGAAGTCGCTGTAAAAGATGGTGTCGTTTCTATCCGGGATTATGGCCGTGGTATTCCATTAGGAAAAGTAGTTGAGGTAGTTTCTAAAATT
>JAZKDT010000025.1:54829-84660 GCA_040387475.1 Bacteroidota bacterium
AAGCGGTAAATGCGTTATCCATTAATTTTAGGGTAACGGCTTTCCGTGATGGCCAATCTAAAACAGCAGATTTTTCCTGCGGTAATTTGGTAAAGGAATCAAAACTTGAAAAAACAACAGAAGCGAACGGTACTTACGTTGAGTTTAGGCCCGATGATACGATCTTTAAAAAATACCATTATATCCACGAATATATTGATAAGATGTTATGGAACTATGCGTTCTTAAATACCGGCTTAACATTATATTTCAACGGACAAGTTTATAAATCAGATAATGGTTTAAAGGACTTACTGGAAAAAAATATTACAGGCGAGATCATTTACCCGATTGTACATTTAAAAGGAGATGACATTGAATTAGCGATGACACATAGTAACGAGCATTATTCCGAAGAATATTATTCGTATGTAAATGGTCAGTACACAACGCAAGGTGGAACACACCAGGCAGCGTTCAGGGAAGCAGTCGTAAAGACCATTCGTGAATTCTATAAAAAGGATTTCGATCCTGCCGATGTTCGTAAGTCTATTGTGGCGGCCATTTCAGTTCGTGTGCAGGAACCGGTTTTCGAATCCCAAACCAAAACAAAATTAGGTTCACAGGAAGTGGCACCGGGAGGGCAAACCATGCGTTCATTTGTTGGTGATTTCATCAAACAACAGTTAGATAATTATTTGCACAAGAATCCCGAAACTGCAAGAGCTATTGAAGCTAAGATTGTTGCCAATGAGCGTGAACGTAAAGAGTTATCGGGTATTCAAAAATTAGCACGTGAACGCGCTAAAAAATCGAACTTACATAATAAAAAATTACGTGATTGCCGTGTGCATTTAGATGATTCTAAAAACCCGCGTGCACATGAAACGACTTTATTCATTTGCGAGGGAGATTCGGCTAGTGGCTCCATTACTAAAACACGTGATGTGAATACACAAGCTGTATTTAGTTTGAAAGGAAAGCCTTTGAACTCTTTCGGGCTTGGTAAAAAAATTGTTTATGAGAATGAAGAATTCAATTTGCTACAAGCTGCTTTAAATATTGAAGATAGTTTAGAGGACCTAAGATATAACAACGTGGTAGTAGCAACTGATGCTGACGTGGATGGAATGCATATCCGTTTATTGCTACTTACATTCTTCTTACAGTTCTTTCCTGATCTGATCAAAAACGGCCACGTATATATTTTACAAACACCATTGTTCCGTGTTCGTAATAAAAAGGAAACAGCTTATTGTTACAGCGATGAAGAGCGTAAAGCAGCCATTGCTAAATTAGGCCCTAAGCCTGAGATCACTCGATTTAAGGGATTAGGAGAAATTTCTCCGGATGAGTTTAAACACTTTATCGGAAAAGATATTCGTTTAGAGCCCGTATTGTTGGATCAACAAGCATCTATTCAGCAATTGCTGAGTTATTATATGGGTAAGAACACACAGGACCGTCAGGAATTTATTATTGAGAATTTGCGTGTTGAAGTTGACGCAGAGGAAGAGTTGACAAAAGCGTAGTTCAATAAAGTTAAAGAAAAAGTTTTAAAAAGTGGAAGAAAATAAAAATAACGAACACAGTGAAGGTACAATAAAACATGTCTCTGGCATGTTTAAAAACTGGTTCATTGATTATGCATCTTATGTAATTTTGGAGCGGGCTGTACCGGCCATGGAAGATGGATTGAAACCAGTTCAGCGCCGTATACTGCATAGTATGTGGGAACTGGAAGATGGTCGCTACAACAAGGTGGCTAACTTAATTGGGAATACCATGAAATATCACCCGCATGGTGATGCCAGTATTGGTGATGCTTTAGTGGCTATGGGCCAGAAAGATTTGTTAATTGACATGCAGGGTAACTGGGGTAATATTTTAACAGGAGATAGCGCTGCTGCCCCCCGTTACATTGAGGCCCGTTTATCAAAATTTGGTCAGGAAGTAATCTTTAATCCGAAAACAACCAATTGGGGAATGAGTTACGATGGTCGTAACAAGGAGCCAATTACATTACCTGTAAAATTTCCGCTTGTATTAGCGCATGGTGTAGAGGGTATTGCTGTGGGTTTAGCCACAAAAATATTACCACATAATTTTAATGAATTAATTGACGCCTCCATTCAAATTTTAAGAGGACGTAAAGCTGTTATCTTTCCTGATTTTATAACAGGCGGTATTGCAGATTTCAGTGATTATAAAGATGGTTTACGTGGCGGTAAAATTAAGATCAGAGCGCGCGTTAAAGAATTGAATTCAAAAACACTGATCATTTCTGAAATTCCTTTTGGCACAACCACAGGATCACTGATCGATTCTATTTTGGCAGCCAATGATAAAGGAAAGATAAAGGTTAAAAAAGTTGAAGATAATACCTCCGAAAATGTTGAGATCTTAATTCACTTACAGCCTGGTATTTCTCCGGATAAAACTATTGATGCCCTGTATGCATTCACTAACTGTGAAATGAGTATTTCGCCTAATGCCTGTATCATTGAAAATGAGAAGCCGCGTTTTGTTGGTGTAAGCGAAATATTAAAAATCTCTACACACCAAACACTGGCTTTATTAAAGCGTGAATTGGAAATTGAGCAGGCCGAATTAGAAGAAAAGTGGCACTTCTCATCCCTCGAAAAAATATTCATTAAAGAAGAGATGTATATCGACTTTAAGAAATATTCCAATAAAGAAACATTATTTGAATACCTATACGAACGTTTTAAGCCACACCGTAAAAAACTGATCCGTGAGATAACCGATGAAGATCTTCACCGTTTAACGCAGATCCCAATGATTCGTATCACCCGTTTTGATAGCATCAAAGCTGAAGAACATATGAAGGATCTGGATAATAAGATTGCGATCGTAAAAGGTCATTTGGCAAACCTGATCGACTATGCGGTTGAGTACTTCAAGAATTTAAAGAAAAAATACGGAGCAGGTAAAGAACGTAAAACAGAAACTAAAGAATTAGAAACCATTGTTGCCACACAGGTAATTATGGCTAACGAAAAGTTATATGTAAATCGTGCCGAAGGTTTTGCAGGTAAGAGCTTAAAGAAAGACGAGTTTGTTTGTGATTGTTCTGACCTGGATGAGATCATTGCTTTTACCAAAGAGGGTAAGATGAAAGTGTTTAAAGTGTCGGATAAGGTATTTATCGGTAAAGACATTGTATATATTGCCATTTTCAAGAAAAATGATGAGCGTACAACTTATAATATGATTTACACCGACGGACCAAAAGGCGTAACCTTTATCAAACGTTTTAATGTAACCGGCGTAACCCGTGATAAGGAATACGATCTAACTAAAGGCGCGCCGAATTCTAATGTGCATTGGTTTACGATCAATCCAAACGGAGAAGCAGAAAAAGTTCAGGTCATCTTAAAACCGGTTGCCGGTCTTCGTAAATTTGAACTGGATGTTGATTTTGCAGATATTCCTGTAAAAGGAAGAGCTTCTACGGGTAATATCGTTACTAAATATGCCATTAAAAAGGTGCTGCTGAAAACAAAAGGTACTTCTACGTTAGCTGCTGAAGATTATTGGTTCAACGATGCCGTACACCGGTTGAATAAAGAAAGCAAAGGCACTTATTTAGGTAAGTTTGCGGGTGATGATAAAATTGTAACCATTACCAGTAAAGGGCAATATAAACTGTATACGTACGATGTATTGAATCATTTTGATGACGATATCATACTAATTGAAAAATATTATCCTGAAGTTCCTTTATCTTGTATTTATTATGACGGAGAAAGTAAATCCTATTTAACCAAGCGGTTCTTACCTGAAAATACCTCTGCAAAAACATCTATTATCACTGAACATGAAGAATCTCGCGTTGAGCTGATTACTTCCCAGGTACAACCGGTAATTGATATGAAGTTTGGTAAACAAAAGGATAAAGAAATTGCCGACGAAACAGTTAACCTGGTTGAATTTTCGCCGATGGTGAATATGAAAGCCAAAGGAAAAAAATTAACCTCGTATAAAGTAAAAGAAATTAATTTGCGTGTATCTGAAGAAATAATGATGGACGATTATGATGAGGAGGATGAAAATATCGGGGAAAATGGATTGTCGCCTATGGAATTACACCGAAGAGCTATGGAGAAACTAGATCCCAATAACTTTAAAGGAAAAGACGGACAAATAAATTTTGAGTTTTAAAATTTAAGCGATATCAACACAGCCAGAGTTTAAGCTCTGGCTGTGTTATTTAAGAAGCAGATGTTTTTATATAACTTAGGCATACACGCATTTAAATTAGGATTAACATTGGTTTCGCCATTTAATCCTAAAGCGAAGTTATGGTTGGAAGGAAGAAAGAACTGGCAGGAAAATTTAAAAAATAAAGTTGCTAATTTTAAATTGGAAAATGCCATTTGGTTCCACTGCGCTTCTTTAGGGGAGTTTGAGCAGGGGAGGCCGGTGATAGAAAAAATCAAAAAAGAAAATCCTTCTCAAAAAGTAGTACTCACTTTTTTCTCACCTTCAGGATTCGAGATCCAAAAAAATTATCCCTATGCCGATGTAGTGGCCTATTTACCTCACGATACTTCCATCAATTCAAAAGCATTTTTAGAAATCTTAAAACCCAAACTGGCCATATTTGTGAAGTATGAATTTTGGTTAAATTATTTATTTGAGTTAGATAAACGAAACATCCCAACATTTTTAATATCTACCGTTATTAAAAAACATCAAACCTTTTTTAAATGGTATGGTGGTAATTTCAGGAAAGCACTGGCTACGTATAAAACGATTTACACCCAGGATGTTCATTCGATTAAATTACTGCGCGTATTAAAAATAGGAACAGGAATATTAACAGGCGATACACGCTTCGATAGGGTATTACAGATCTGCTCTGCTCCAAAAAAAATCGATGAGATAGCTGAATTCGCGAAAGATTCTTTTGTGATCGTGGCCGGAAGTTCATGGCAAAAAGATGAAGATCATTTAGTTGAGGTTTACACCAAACTGAAAGAAGTTTACCCTCAACTGAAATTAATTATTGCTCCGCACGAGATAGATAAAAAAAATATTGATCGGTTGAGTAATTTATTAATCAAGAATAAACTCTCATTTCATTTATTTTCTGATAACGAACCTAAATACACGGATTCTATTTTGGTGATAAATGCTATTGGCTTTTTATCTTCTGTTTATCAATATGGCACTATTGCTATTATTGGTGGTGGATTTAATAGTGGAATTCATAATATTTTGGAGCCAACGGTATATGGTCTACCCGTATTATTCGGACCAAATTACCAGAAATTTAACGAAGCCTACGAAATACTTGACCTGAAAGCGGGCTTTGTTTTTCATGATGCAACCGACCTGGCTGATCATTTGCAATGGTTGTTGGATGACGAGCAGGCGCTAATGGAATCATCGCGCCTTGCAAAAAATTATGTGCTTAAAAACTCCGGCGCGACTAATAAAATTGTTGAAGGTTTGAAAGAACTTTTGTAATAATAAATTAATAAGCTCTAATAAAAAGCTATGATGTTTGCTAGTAAAAACAAAAGCGTTGAGCTTAGCCTATTTGATAAACTATATTTGTTGTTTTTTATTGGATTACCATTTATTTATACAAATAAATTGGTAGACCCGGTTCTTTTACCAAGACAGATTTTTTTGACAATTTTTATTTTTTTGGTTGGAATTGTTATTTTTTTTCAGATTAAAAAAAAGACCGTAGTTGCTGATTTCTCTTTTTTTAGATTACCCGTTAATGTTTGCTTTAGTGCGTTGCTGCTAACAATAGTCATGTCGTTTTTTTACGCTACAGTAATTCAGGAAAGCATGTATCTTTTATCAAAGATAGTAATGGAGTTTTTGTTTTTGCTGATTACTACTTTTTTAATATTACAAAACAAACTAAATATTAGTTCACTTATTAAATCAGTAGTAGTATTTGCAGCTATCTCGGTCTTTATGAGCTTTTGGCAGGTGTTTAAACTATCGGTATCTGATCAGGGTTTTCTTGAAAACGTTGTTTATTTAAGTGCTACTTTTGGTATTAAAAATTTATTAGCCTCTGTTTTATTTCTAACTATTCCCTTTTTATTTAACGCGTTTAAATTTAGCAAAGTTTGGAAAATTGTATCGGCTATCATTACAGTGTTGTCGTTATTGTTAATCTGGCTTTTGCAAACCAAAGCCGTTATTTTATCCATAATCGTGTTTGGTTTTGTTTTTAGTTTGGTTGTTTACCTGCGTCAAAAAAAGAACATTCGTCACTCCGTTTTTAAAATTGCGGCTGTCGCGGCTTTTATATTTATATCTATAATCGGTGTTGTTACATTTCAAAACAGACAAAAATTTTATCATTTGTTTGATAAAAAAAGTTCAACAGAGCGACTTTTTATCTGGGATAATTCAGTACAAATGATAAAAGAACATGCTGTTTTTGGAGTAGGCGGTGGTAACTGGCAAATCAATGTACCCAAATACGGTTTAAATAACTGTCCTACACCAGCAATAAAAGAAGGGATACAAACTTTACAAAGACCTCACAATGACTTTCTATGGATTTTTTGTGAAATGGGTATTATCGGTTTTTTAGCGTATGCAGGCATTTTTATTTCAGTACTGTATCATTCAGTCAAGCTGTTAAAGAAACATGCAAACGACGAATATGTATGGCTCTATTCCACTTTGTTTGCGGGTGTTATTGGATATGTAATGATTGCTTTTGTTGATTTTCCGTTAGAACGTATTGAGCATCAAGTTCTGTTGCTAACTATATTTTCGATGGTTACGGCTGGTTACTATAAGAATGTTCAAAATTTAAATCGTACTCCTATGTTGATTACAGCAGCCTCATTCGGACTTCTTCTATTTGTCACAGTTTTATTTTCTGCTACTGTAAGTATAAAGAGAAGTATAGGCGAGTTTCATTCTCAAAAGATCTATACAAATGAGAGCAAGGCTAACTGGCCCAGACTAATAGCAGAGGCTAATAATGCCATAAACAGCTTTTATGTCATAGATCCGATGTCGGCACCCATTGAGTGGTATAAAGGGGTTGCTTTATTTTCTCAGGGTAATATAGATGATGCCAGAGTTAGTTTTGAAAAAGCCTATTCCATACACCCTTATAACATGCATGTCATAAACAATCTCGCAAGTTGTTATGAGAGTGTTAAAGATCACGAAAAGGCAATTAAGTATTATCAGATGGCATTACATATCTCTTCAGAATTTGAAGAAGCGAGGCTAAATTTAAGCGCAGTATATTTTAATACCCAGCAATTTGAGAAAGCCTTTGAAATCATCGATGAATGCCATGTAAATTCTAAAGACCCAAAATACGCCTCCTTTTTACCCGTTATATTAAACGCTTTTATCAAAACGAAGCTCAATGAGCAACAGAAAGAGAAGCTTGAAAATAAGGAACCGAATAGCTTTAAATCGATGAATGCGCTTTTAGTTCATCTTTATTTTGACGCTAAGGCGAAAAATCGTAAGTTTGATGTACACGTCCTCGATTCTTTATAATAATCTTAAAGCATATTCTATGACAAAAATCTACTTCTTTTTAGTTACCTTATTTTTATCTTTTTGCGGTGTGTCGCAAAGTTTACTTTCAATAAGCCCGGCCAACGCAAATTCCGGGCAAACTTTAAGCGTAACCATAAGCGGTACGCACACGCATTTTATTCAAACAAGCGGAACAACTGTTAATTTCAGTTTTGCTCAAACAAGTGGCACGGTCGTTAATTCTGTAACTGTTGTCAACGACTCAATACTGTCTGCTAATTTAACTGTACCGGTTAATGTTCCTTCCGGAAGTTATGATGTTACAACAACTAATCCTACAGACGGCACTCTTTCTTTGGTTAGTAGCTTTTATGTGAATGGAATTACACCACCATCATTGGTTGCCGTTAATCCTGGAAACGGAAGCGCAGGCCAAACATTAAATGTTACGATAACAGGAACAAGAACTCATTTTTCTCAAGCAGTAACTAACCAGGTGAGTTTTAGCTTTTCTCAAACCAGTGGTACTGCCATCATAAATTCTGTTACTGTTGCAAACGACAGTTCGTTACAGGCAAACATCACTATTCCGTCAAATATCGTGTCGGGGTATTATAATGCCAATGTTCAAAATTCAATAGATGGCTTTGTATCTTTAAATAATGGATTTTATGTTATTGGAATTCCACAACCTTCTATTGCGTTAGTTAATCCGTCGGTTGCCCAGACCGGTCAAACTTTAAATGTTACGATAACCGGTTCCAATACTCATTTTGTTCAGGGTGGTAGCACAGCAGTTGATTTTACGTTTATGCAAACAAGCGGTACCGTTGTAGCCTCTTTTGTTAATAGTATAAACACAGTAAGTGATAGCTTGATTATTGCTAATATTACCGTACCGACTAATGCCGTTGTTGGAAATTATAAAGTAAGAGTTTATGATGTAACCGATGGATTTTTGTTTGATGACTTTTATGTGTTTGATAATTATTGTTATTCTCATTTTTCCACAGGGTATAATTCCGGTAATAATCAATTCACATTAACTATAGATTCTGCAACAGTTGCATCAGCTATCGGCTATCATTGGGATTTCGGAGATGGTTCAAGTTCCAACGTTCAAACACCAAGTCATTTGTTTACTCAGGATACTACGTATAATGTTTGTTTAACCATTAAAACATCCATCGCAGATTCCTGTATCTATTGTCACGTTATTGGTAAAGATTCTTCTGGCATCGTTTTAAAACAAACCACTTCCGGTTTCTCATTAAATGTAGTTTTGAATAATAGTACTGTAACTGGAATAACTGAATCTGGAAAGTCCGGCGGCAATCTTTCCCTGGTTGCTATTCCCAATCCTGCTACCCGAGAAATTACAATTTCTTTAAGTTCCGTAGTAGAATTGAAGAACGCTTTGATATCCGTCTATAATACAAGTGGTGCTCTTATAATAGAGGAGCCTGTACTGCAACATCATACTACATTGGACATCAGTAATTTTTCAGATGGACTTTACTTTATAAAAGTGTCAACTATTGAAGGGAATGAGAATTTAAAATTCCTAAAACAATAACTCATCAAATAAGTTATTTATTAAACCCTCCTTATAAATTAAGGAGGGTTTTTTTGCGCTAAAAATGAAGAAATTAAAGGTTGCATATTGCAACGGCCCATTCGTATAACTTAAAGATAATTTCATAAAAAGGTTCGGAAACTAATTTAAGAATGTAACTTTGTAAAAAAAGAGTATGCGTATTGTGTTTATGGGAACTCCCGAATTTGCTGTAGCAAGTTTAGATATTTTAGTGCGAAATAATTATAATATTGTTGGCGTGGTAACGGTGCCCGATAAACCGGCCGGTAGGGGGCAACAGATGCAACAATCGGCGGTTAAAAAATACGCGCTGGAAAAAGGATTAGCTGTATTGCAACCTGAAAAACTAAAAGACGGAGAGTTTATTGAGAAGCTAAAACAATTAAAAGCCGATTTACAAATTGTAGTAGCTTTTAGAATGTTGCCTGAAGTTGTTTGGAATATGCCACCATTGGGCACCTATAATTTACACGGTTCATTGCTGCCTAAATACAGGGGCGCAGCACCCATCAACTGGGCAATCATTAACGGGGAAACAGAAAGTGGAGTAACCAGCTTTAAATTAAAACATGAGATCGATACAGGCAACATGCTGTTTCAGGCAAAGACGCCTATTAATAAGACAACTACCGCGGGCGAATTACATGACAATTTAATGCACATTGGTGCGGAGCTGATTTTAAAAACAGTTCAAACGATAGAAAGCGGTAACTATGAATTAAAACCGCAGGATGATACCGAGAGTATTCATGCTCCAAAATTATTTAAGGAAACCTGCAAAATAAACTGGAGTAATAATTGTGATAAAATATATAATTTAATTCGCGGCCTTTCACCTTATCCTGCAGCATTTACAGAGTTTACTGACAAGAACGGGCAAACACTTGGAATAAAAATATTTATGTCGGAGATGGAAATCGACAATCACTCTTTGATACCAGGAACTGTGACAAGTGATGGAAAAACATTTTTAAAAGTTACCTGCACTCACGGACACATATATATAAAGGAATTACAAATGGCCGGAAAAAAAAGAATGCTGGTAGAAGAGTTTCTTCGCGGATTTAAGGTAGACGCTAATTTGAAATTTCTTTGATGCCTTGTCAATAAAGACATATAGAGAATCTTAAAAATTATTTCGTTGTAGAATAAAGCTATATTACAATATGTATGCTACTCACATAGTAGATGCTTTATTAATAGTATATCCCACTTATATAAGCCCTAAAAGGGTTAATATGTATCGGTATAGAACCACAGGTGGTTGAAAAGCCCCGTTATAATGGCGATACAGGTTGTATTTATTAACAAACGGCCATTTTATTAACAAAACCACCACTTTTTTTTATAAAGTACTTGACAAATAAGGATTAGCGTATACATTTGTAATGTAATTAATTTAAAAAAGTTTAACCCTTAAAAACAAAACAAAATGAACAAAGCAGAATTAATCGAAGCAATCGCAAACGGATCAAAATTAACTAAAGCTGACTCAGGTCGTGCATTAGATTCAGCAATCGAAGCAATCAGCAAAGCATTAAAAAAAGGAGATCGTTTATCTTTAGTAGGTTTCGGTTCTTTTTCAGTAGCTAAACGTGCTGCACGTTTAGGTCGTAATCCTCAAACAGGAAAAGAAATTAAAATTGCTGCTAAAAAAGTAGTAAAATTTAAAGCTGGAACTGAGTTAGCAACTAGCGTTAACAAAGGAAAATAATTAGGAAACTAATTGACTTGAAACCCTCCGCATTGCGGGGGGTTTTTTGTTATATATTAATTGAACACAGATTAAACAGATCGAACGGATAATCACGATCTTATTTATAATGGGTATTATAAAATCTGTGAAGATCAGCCTAATCCGTTGAATCTGTGTTCCATTAATGCTAATAAAACCGTATTTTTATAATCATGATCGACAGGCAAAGAATAGAGCCATTTTCTAAACTGGAATTACTTGCAAGGCAGGTAGTCGAAGGATTCATTACAGGTTTGCATAAAAGTCCCTTTCATGGCTTTTCGGTTGAGTTTGCTGAACATCGCATTTATAACGCAGGAGAAAGTACCAAACATATCGATTGGAAACTTTTTGGAAAGACCGATAAACTTTTTATTAAGCGGTACGAAGAAGAAACCAATTTACGTTGTCAGATCATCATTGATACGTCAAACTCGATGTTGTTTCCATTAGATACAAAAAAAGACAATACATTAAATAAATTATCTTTTTCTGTATATGCAGCAGCGGCTTTAATGCAGTTGTTAAAAAATCAACGCGACGCTTTTGGTATGACCTTTTTTGATTCAGAAATTCATAAACATTTTTCGGCAAAAGCCAACCCAACACAACAGAAAATAATTTACCATGAACTGGAAGAGCTTTTAAATAAGACGGTTTATACGGAAGCTTCTACAACTCAATCAGCAAGGGCCCTTGACCAGATAGCAGAAATCATTCATCAGCGTTCTTTAGTGGTTATTTTCAGTGATCTGTTCGAAGATCAAAGCCACCTGGAATCCATATTTTCAGCTTTGCAACATTTAAAGTATAAAAAACATGATGTGGTTTTATTTCATGTAACCGACAAAAAACAAGAACTGGATTTTGAATTTGAAAATCGGCCTTATCATTTCATAGATATTGAAACTAAAGAAGAGGTCAAGTTAAATCCCAATCAGATCAAAGAGATGTATACTAAAAAAGTGCAGGAGTATACTGAGTCAATTAAACTTAAATGTGGACAATATAAAATTGATTTTGTAGAAGCAGATATTAACCAGGGCTTTGATACAGTTTTACAAACTTACCTGGTGAAGAGGGGAGCCATGTTAAAGAGCCGCTAGAGTTTACTTAATTTATTCACAATCGTTGGATACCTGGTTACAACTTCCGATGATTCGTTTGATAAAGTGTCTAGAACACTGTTGGATAATCTGTAAATGTAATAGTAGTTCCGGTTTTTCTACAATTGTATCATTTTCAACATCTCCTGCCCATGATCATACGATCACCCGCTGTAGGTTGCTATCTAATTCCTTAATTTTTTTGTTCTGAATTCTGCCCAGAAAAATAACGGCACAGGTAGCGCCTATACCGGCATATAGCATGTCGGATTGCGTATCCCAAACATAACCCTGTGTTCCCAAAAATGCGTCGGCTGATTGTCCGGAAGCTTCAGCAACGAACCATTCTAAGAATTCATAAAATACGCTAATGCTTAAGCAGGTGCATACAGTTAAAAAAACCATCCATCCGCCTGGCTTCACCACTGTTTTTCGGATAAATAATTCCCGTACAATAATAGCAGGAACGAATCCCTGAGTAAAATGGCCTACCTTATCGTAGTTGTTTCTTGTTTGGTGAAATACTTCTTTGATCCAATCAAATAAAGGAACTTCGGCGTAGGTATAATGCCCTCCGAGAAATAATACATAGCAATGACATAAGATTAAACAATAAGTGAGGTAAGTGAACTGAAATTTTTTGAATGTGAAGACTAATAGCACCAAACCAATAATTGCCGGGAATATTTCCAAAAACCACGTGAAATAGTCATGCGGATTGATAGCCGAAATAATCAGTCCGATTAAGAATAGAATAATTAATAGGATGTGTTTTTTGATCATGTTAATCAAATATACTACTTAAATGAAAACTCATCTACTAAAGAGATGAACTTATTATCCTGTTCTTTTTATTATTTAGAGGGAACGTAATATTTTTTTGCTTCCGGCATAAACGCTTTAAGGTTTGCAATTCTTGTTTCATCGCTCGGGTGCGTACTTAATAATTCTATTGGCTTTTGACCATTGCTGGCGGCTGCCATCCGTTGCCAAAAATTAACCGCAACCTCAGGATTATATCCACCCATGGCAGCAAATATTAACCCCATTTTATCAGCTTCCGTTTCGTGTGTACGACTGTATTTCAGCATACCTAAGTTTGTACTTAAACCGTAGGCTTGTCCAAAAAGAGCTTGCGTTAAGGCTGGTTTGGTTTGTAATGCGGTGGATAAAACCGTTCCCCCTAATTGAACAACCATTTGCTGACTCATACGTTCACTACCATGTTTAGCAACCGCATGAGCAATTTCGTGGCCCATTACAACTGCTAAGCCAGCTTCGTCTACTGTTACAGGCAATAAACCCGTGTAAACAACTACTTTGCCACCAGGCATACACCACGCGTTTACAGTATTTTCTTCTACTACATTAAATGCCCATGCAAAACCCTGGAGTTGTGAACTTAAACCTTTGTCTGCATAATATTTTTCTACAGCCCGTTGAATTTTTGACCCCACGCTTCTCACCATTACTACTCTTGCATCGGTTGCAGGTAAGGTTTTGTTTTCTTTTAAAAACTTATCGTATTCTGTTAAGCTCATGCCAATCATTTCCGATTCGGATACTAAGCTTAATGAGCTACGACCCGTAATTGCGTTTTTTTGGCAAGCCATTAATATAGCGCCAAAAATAAATGTAATAATAACTGCTTTTTTCATAATTTAATTAATTTCTGCACTCAATCCTTTTTCTAAAAGGGTTTCGCAAATTGGCTTCAATTCTTCCAATGAGCCCTCTTTAACGGCACATTTTCCTTTATAATGAACGATATGAGCACATTGTTCTGCCTGGATGGCCTCGTGCCCGCAATATCTTATTAAACACTCTATAACCCACTCAAATGTATTCACATCATCATTATACAGAATGATATTGTATACCTCCTCTTCTTTAATTAAGAGCTCTGTCTCCAGCAATTCCTCCGTATCGATGTATCGATTGATAATCATAACGCAAAGTTAGAGTAAATTATCTAGTTGCTCAAATATTGGGCAGCTTCCGCTCCATATAATTTTTTACCGTCCTTATATACGGTGATATACGCGTCGGCAATTCCAATAGATTTTGCTTCGTCCCTTAACTTTTTAGCAAACGATATGCCAGTGAAATTTCCAATGGTATAAATGTACAATCCATTGATCACTACATTTTGTACCGGCCAGGTTTTAATATTTAAGAATTTAGAGGCCACTTCATTAGGAACCTGGTTTTTGTATGCGCCAATCTGTACTTTAAAAGAGATGCCCGCATCATCCGTTTTAACACCATTTTCAGGTGTTGGCGTAGGTCCAGCAGTTACGCCATTCGAAAAAGGAGTAATCGCGCTTGCAGGTTTATTATCAGGTTGTAGCACGGTGTTCATATCCACTACAACTACCGAATTGGTGGCTGGCACTGAATTCGTTCCACCGGCAAAAACAATCGGATTCTCGGCTTCCATTTTTAAATTATTGTTTTCTGTCTGTAATTTTTGAGCTTCGGCGTATGGAATACGTTTAGAATTGTAATAAGCCGTTACAAAGGCATCTTTTACGCCAAGGTTAACTACTTTGCGCTTATCCTCAATTATCTTACCCGTTTGGTTATAAATACCCGCAGTGTAGCGGAATAATCCGTTCGGCATTTTTTCAGTATAAATGGGGCGTAAATTATATAACTGAGAACGGGTGATCTGCTTTGAATAAACCCCTATTTGAACAGTATATAATAAACCATTCATTTTTTCATGCTCATTTGTAATTTCAACCGGTTGAGTATCGGTTGTGGTATTTGTTGTACTAGTGATTACATTTTTTGGGACATTAACATTATTAGTAAGCCCCGCACTTGTATTAGCTGCCGGGTCGATGGTTTGTCCCGCAGCTTTGGCTTTATCGGTTGCTTCGTTTAAATTAATACGCTTGCCATTGTAATAAGCTACAACAAACGCATCTTCGTAACCTAAATTCCTCAGATCGTTTTTAACAGCGTTGGCACTTCCATACTGCTCGAAATTCCCGGCCATGTAACGTATGTATCCATTTGGCGTAGTTTGTGCCGTTACCGGACTCAAACCTTTAAACGTGTTGTTTGGCAGTGGCGCTTTAAAGGCTCCTATCTGAACTTTAAATACTAAACCCTCAGGCATTTTTTCGTCAATCGGAATAGGCTTATCGGCAGTGTAGGCATTATTATTTTTCACTTCCAATCCTTCTACTTTTATTTTTATAACAGGTGTGTTGGCCGAGTTATTATTTGTTGACGTATTGTTACCTGCCGTATTTTGATTGTTAGTGGCCGTATTTTTTGCATTGTTGTTAGTTGTAGTGTTTGCTGCAGTTTGGTTTGTATTACCTGTATTATTGGTTGCAGTATTATTGGTTGCGGTATTATTATCAGACGTATTGTTGTTAGCAACGGTATTTGAAGTGGTGATCTGATTTAGTAAGCTAATGGCTTCCTGACCGCTTGTATTTGCCTGCAATAATAAATTTTTCTTAACAGATATATCTGCAGATTGATTTGCCTTAGTTAAAAAATCCTGGTTCTTTTTATAAGCTGCCTGCGCTTTTGTTTTTATACCTCCCTGGCCCGCATTTAAAGCAGAGGGTAAAGCAATGAAACGGCTTTTATACTCTTTTTCATTCGCCTGGGATAATAATGTCAACCCCTCTATATGTGCCTGATTATTGGTACTAAGTGCAGACTTAGTTTCGTTTAATTTTGCAATAGCTTCAGGACTATCAGTCGATACATTTGCTTTTTTAGGCGTGTAATTAGGGAATTGCTTTTTGTAAAGGTCCAATAAACTCTGCTGTTTAAATAAAGCCTGAAATTCTTTTTCTTCGGCATTACTATATCCTCCTAATTTTGCACCGTCACTTGGATAAGCATTTGCTTCTTCTCTCAATTTATCCGCCTGTTTTAAAAATAAATTGGCTTCATTAGCAACCATGTCAGCCGAGCTAAGTTCAGGAATATCTTTTCCTTTGACTAACTGCGCCAGTTCTTCCAGGCTTTGTTTATTAGCCTCAAAAGTAGCTTTATTTAATTGCTGTTGCTTGTTAGCAGCTTCCACTTTTTTACCAATGGCTTTTGCTTCCAAAGCTTTTGCATCGCTAATATCTTTGTCTTTATCGCCCCCGGTTTTATTCACGGCTGACCTTCTTAAAGAAGCGGCGTCGTCATTTAGTTTTTCAGCATCCGACAATAAAGAAGAAATAACTTCGGGTGTTAGCGAATTTCCGCCTGAGTTTACTGAAGCTAATTGACTCACATTATCCAAAGCGGTAACCAATTGTTTGTCCTGGGATAAAGCTGCGTTGATTTTTTCAGCAGCCTGATCTTTAAAAGCAATTGCTTCACTGTTTTTATAGGAATTATAAGCTAAGAGATTTCCTTCGCTAGGGTTGTTTAAGCCAGCTTTCAATTTTGCAGCCTCATCTCCAACATTATTTCCACTTACATTAAGCGCTGAAGAACTGCTTACGGTGCTGGTGCTTGCAGATTCATTATTAGGAATTGTGTTCCCTACATTCCCGGTATTAGTGGAAACTGTATTTGTGTTTATCGCACTGTTTAAATTGGTGTTAGACGGATTTTCAATATTAACCGCTACTGAATTTGTGTTGCTTGAATTACTATTATTTTCAATCGTTGTATTTGCATTGTTGTTTTCAGTATTACCGTTCGTGACCGCCGAATTTGTATTTGCAACTGTAGTTGTACTAGTTGTGCTTGGATTACTTGTTTTGTTGGTTGCATTAGTGCCAACACTATCAGTGTTGGCAGGATTTGTAGTTGTATTGCTAGTGGCAATTGTAGTATTACCTTTGGTTAACTCCACCGCTTGATTTAGCGTTATAATAGCTGCTATTTCTTTTTCGTTGGCTTTCAACAAAAGGTTTGCTTTTTCGGCAGGTGTTTTAGCCGAAACAGATTGCGCGATAAATGCTTTAGCTTCATTATTTAAATTATCAGAACTCGCTTTAAGTTCCTGCGCTTGCGTATTGGCTTTATATGTAGGATTTTTAAGAAGCTTATCATTTTGTAATTTTAATTCGTTTTGATTGGCTTTACTTAATGCTAAGTAAGCATCTTGTTGCAATTGGGAAGTTTTATTGATCTCGTTATTTAAATTAGCAATGGCTTCCGCTGGGTTCGTTCCTGCATCTGAACCTTTAACCTGATAGGTTGGATTTACCTTGGATAAAATATCCAGTGCTTTTTGCTGTTTGGTCAAGGCTTCATTTTCTTTCTCTTCAGCGTTACTCAATCCGCCGAGTTTAGCGGCACCCGATGGATAAGCCTCAGCCTCGGCCCGCAATTTTTGCGCTTGTTTAAAATTAAGCGACGCTTCATCGACTAATAAATTGGCTTGTGAAATAGCGTCATTTGACTTGTTACCGGTTAATTTTTGAAGTTCAGTTAAAGCGTTATTGTTATTATCGAATTTTGTTTTGTTTTGTTTTTCAGAGATAACTGAAGCCGCCAGTTTTTTATCAACCGATGTTTTTTCGTTTTCCGTTGCTTGTTTTAGCAAAGCGTCTTTTTCTGTACCCGTTTTTGTAGCGGCCTCTTTTCGTTGGTCGGCTGCTTTATTATTTAAGTTGTCAGCTTCAGTCAACATTGCTTCCGGACCTCCGGCAGATGAATTATTTTTAATAGCGGTCTCTGTTTTTGCAATCGTTGCATTTAAAGCCGTTTCACTTCGCTTAGATGCATCAAATTTATCGGTAGCAAATTGTTTCAGAGCAATCGATGTATTTTCTTTATAATCGTTATATCCAAAAATCTGGTTAGCCGCATTCGTATTAGAATTCAATCCCGTTTTCAAATTGTTGAGCTCATTTAAAAAGGCAGCATTATCTGTTCCTGCAACTGGATCAATAGATTTTACAGGATCATTATTAGCCGCAGCATTATTCGTTATTCCAGCATTATTGGTACTCTTTATATTACCGGAAGTTATGATGTTACCTGGGGAGCTTGCTGTTGTATTAGTCGCGTTTGCGTTGATTGAGTTTGTAGCTCCAGAATTGTTGTTTTCAGATACAATAGCGTTATTATTTACAGTATTGGTTTGACTGTCGGAATTGATTCCCGTTGTTGAGGTATTGCTTGAAGTATTGTTTTCAGACACAATAGTATTATTACTTCCGGCCGTAGTTTGATTGCCCGAATTAACTCCTATTGTTGATGTATTGGTTGAAGTATTGTTTTCGGATGCAATGGCATTGTTATTTCCGGTAGTAGTTTGATTGCCCGAGTTAATGCCGGTGGTTGTAGTAGCGGTTGAATTATTGTTTTCAGAGACGATAGCATTATTGTTTCCTGTATTGGTTTGATTGCCTGAATTAATCGTGGTTGTTGATGTACCGGTTGAATTATTGCTTGCTGAACTGATGGAGTTATTGCTTTCGGCAGTTGTTTGATTATTGGAACTTATGCCCGTAGTTGATGTTTTAGAAGCATTGTTACCATTTTCATTGTTTACAGTGTTATTATTTTCTGCAGCTGGGGTACTAGAGCCAATAGAATTACCGTTTGAGTTAGCAGCAACCATATTACTCTCTATTTGTTTAATGACAGAATTGTTGTTTGCTATTGCTTTATCGTTTTCTATTTTTAGTTTCTCCAGATTTTTTATTTCATCATTCAATTTTTTCTTTTCTGCCGCGTTAGTTGTTTTTGAAACGGCATTTTTATCAATGGCAATCAAGTCGGCAACTTCTTTATTATATGTTTTTAAAATATCATTTTGTTTGGTTACACTTTCTTTATTTGTATTGTCAATTGAATTTTGGGTTACTTTTGGAATATATTTGTTTGTGATGCCCTCATAAGATAGAGCAGATGGATTATTTGTATTGCTTGTTTCAATGGCTGTATTTGAATTTTTTACGTTGCCAGAAGTTGTTGTCGTATTTAAAGCCGTAGAGTTTTCATTTTTATTACCGGTGTTAGTAGTAATGGCAACTCCATCAGGATTTTCATTTAATATTTTTGCCGCTATTTGCAACTCCTGGTTAACACCTTCTACTTGATTTTTAAGTGCGTCAATTTTTTGATTGTTCGTAATCAGGTCTTTGTTCTTTATGTCAATTTCCGATGTTAATTCACGTATTTGAGCGGCAATGTTTTCTTTAATAGACTTATCGCTTTCATTAGTTAAATCTTTTTCTAAATTTTCTGATTCTGTTTTTAATGCGGTTATTTCTGTAGCAATGTTATTACTTTTCTTTTCAGAGCTAATAAGTTCTTGTTTTTTTAATTCAGACTCGGCTTTTAAAGAAGTTAACAATTCGCTGGATTGATTTTTTTGTTTAGAAATATCATCCAGTTCTTTTTGAATACTTTCTAATTTCGTTAATGCTTCTTTGTTATTTTTATTTGTTATAACAGTTTCGAGTTGGGTAATATATTGATTCGTGAGGTCAGCTTCTTTTTGTTGTATGCTTGCATCTACTTCTAATTTTTTTGCCATGTTAGTGGCTGTATTAGCAACACCCGCAGCAATTTTTGCTTCTTCTTTTAATTGATTGGCTTTGGCCAACTCTTCGTTCTTCTTTGTTACATCGGTTATGGTATTGGCGTTTTCTATAGCCTGATCTGCCTCTTTTTGTATGGCAACAGATTCCGCAGTTTTTTGTGTAGCCAGTCCAAACGCGTCCTGCGCA
Organism: Bacteroidota bacterium; assembly: GCA_040387475.1. Classification (GTDB taxonomy): domain Bacteria; phylum Bacteroidota; class Bacteroidia; order B-17B0; family Aurantibacillaceae; genus UBA4416. The sequence goes on from JAZKDT010000025.1 coordinate 74,414, forward strand.
TCCTGTTTTAATTTTGTAGCTTCATCACTGGCCTCCTTGGCATCCATTTTTGCGATAGATAACAACTGGTCATTCGTTACATTTTTATTTGTGTTAGCTGCAGTGGTTGAATTTGTTTCGTTACCTGTTCCTATCGTAGGGTTATTGGTGCTAACCGAATTCAAATTTTTAGTTCCATCGGGTCCCTGACTTTTTGGAGTTTCCTTTAAGCTATTGTTGTAAGGTTCATTCTCATTAACTTCCAGCTTGGCCTTTTTTTCTATAAGGTCAATCATCATACTGTAATTTTCTTCTGCTACAGATCCCTCAAAATAATTAATAATTTTCAATATTTTTTTGTCATAAGAAATTACCTGCCGGTATGGTTTTAATGTGTAAGCAACAGGAATGTTTACGCCGTCAGATTGTGTTGGTATGCCTGGGGTTTCGACGGTAAAGATAAATTTCCCACCATTTGGTAATTCCATATTATAATCGCCGTTGTCACCCGCTTGAAAAGAGCCAACAATCTCGCCGTTAGCCATGTTTTTAACAGTTACTTTTGATTTGATACTTTGTGAAGCTTCTTCCTTAACTACAGTTCCCTTCATCACAGCAAAGTTCATCGGTCGGCGTTCTGTGTTTATTTTTAAAACATCTAATTTTCCAAACGGACTATATCTTCCAGTACTAAAGAAAGCTGTTTTCTCGAGTGAATCGGTTACAAATAAAATATCGTCATCCGGTGAGTTAATTGGAAACTCTAAGTTTTCGGGTTTACTCCAGCTTTGTGTGTTTACATCAAACGTTGTTTTAAATACATCGTAGCCACCCATACTGTTATGTCCTTTTGAACTAAAATAAAGGGTCTTTCCATTGGGATGAAGGAAGGGATAATCCTCATCAAATTCAGTATTAACCGATGTAGGCAACATAGTGGGCTTGCTCCAGCTTCCGTTGGGTAGTTTATTTACATAATAAATATCCCGGCCGTTTCCTCCACCTTCGCCATAGCTCGAATAATAAAGTCTTTCGCCGCTTCGGGGTAAATAAACAACTGATTTGTCTTTCTTCTTTTTATCATAACCGGATTTATATTCATCCGGTTTCACCAATAGTTTTCCGCCTATCTCTTTAACGTCATAGGCTTTAAAATAGTCGGCTTCATTTAATTGTTTTTTAGTAATGACAACAAGGTCGGATAAATTAGAAAGTAAACGTTTACCATTTTTGCAAGCTTGGATTTCCCTGTCTACCTGTAATCTTTTTACAGAAGCTGCGCTGCCAATGGATTTATACTCTGTATATAGTTTTATCGCTTCGTCAAATCTATAATTGACGTGATAGGTTTTGGCTAAATAGAATTTAGCATCTTTAGGTGCGTCTGCAGGATTTTTAGTGGCAATTAGTAAATAAGAGTAAGGTTTCTTTTTATCCGGTTCAGTAAAAAGCATACACACCCCTAATTTGTAATTGTAATCTGGGTCTTTTGGATACAAAGAAACTAATTGTGCAAATAACTTGTAAGCGAGATTATAATCTTCACTTTCAAAATATTGCTCAGCTTGTTTTTTAAGATCTTCCTCATTTTTAACTTGCGAATAGAAATCCGAGCAATAAAATATTGCCACAAACATACATAAAAAGCTAAAACGCATTTTACTTACACGCAGGATATGTCTAATATGATTCAGATGCAATTTCAAATTTAACTAAATTTACCTAAATAATTTAGCATAAAGATGCTAGTTAACAAGAATTTGCATAAGAATTACTTCAAAAAATAGTTTTTATTCAATAATTCCTGTTTAAATGCTATCGGAAAATTTTTGCCAGCGGCATAAAAAAAGCCCCGTTTATTAACGGGGCTTTTAAATGATGTATTAGAAATAAAAATTATTTGCTTAATACCACTTTTTTAGTTGTGATTTGATTGTTAGAGTTTAATTTAACGAAGTAAGCTCCGTTAGCTAAACCAGATAAATCAATAACATTATTACCTTTTACTAAAGTAGAAGTATAAACTTTGTCTCCGATAACATTAAACACTTCAACTGAAGAATTAACTTCGATTGCGTTGATGTTTAAGATACCAGAAGTAGGATTAGGGAAAATAGAAATTGCATCGTTAGCAGCAATTGTTTTAACACCTACGCTACCGTCTTTAACGATCATAATATCGTCAATACGAACGTTGATCTGATCAGTATTAACAGTTAAAACACCTTTACCTGCAATTGCAAAATAACGAGTTTCGTTAGCTGTGGCTGTGTAATACGTTGAATCTTTTGTCCAAACCGGAGCAGCATTTGGAGTTATAGGAGAATAAGCTTTTACTACCGTTGTCATAGACATTGCATTTTGTGCTGTTCCTGTAAATACCGCAGATTGTGCATTTACAGTAAAACCTGCTGCTGTGTTAGCTTTTTTCCAGTAAGAGATTTTATAAACGTCGCCAGCAGTAACGTCCATACAAGGCAAATTAACGAAAGCATCGTAAGTTCCAGCCGGAGCTCCGATAGTTGTCATATTTACAGTAAAGAATAATGCCTGAGCACCAGAATGTTTAGTTCCCGTAGATGGGCCAAAAGGAAGGCTTGTTCCAGTCCAGTCTAAGTTTAAGCTACCGTAATCATAAGCACTTTCAATACCGTTCACATAAGTGTTAGTTGTTAAAGCAAGTGCGTTAGAGTTAGAGATAGATAACATAGTTGTATCGTTAACCATATCTACATCACCCGGTTGAGCGCACCATGCTTTGATATCGTAAATATTGTTAGCTGAAAAGTTATAAGATGTAGGGAAAAGAACTACAGTTGAATCACCGGCAGCAATTGGGCCAGGGATAATAACCTGTGTAAATGTTACACCATTGATTCTGAAATTTACAGGGATATTCGCCTCAGACGTATTTCCTACGTTGTTGATTTGAGCAGCAACTGTATGAGTAGTTAATCCGCAGTTATGTAAATCAGCTACAGAAGCTAAAGATGTAAGTACACCAACTGCTTTTGCTTGTAAATTTACTAAAGGCGCTGTCGCGTCAAGAATGTTAAACGTACCGGTAAAATCTGCTGGAGCTGCACCAAAACCATCGCCACTTACTGTGTAAGTACAAGCAATGTTTCCTGTCATACCAACTGGTACAGAAATGTTAATTTGAATTGGGTAGCTACCAGGACCTCCTGTAAAGCCATTAGGAACTATACCACCATAAGAGTTGTCATCATTTCCCCATGAAATTGTTTGACCAGTAATTCCGTTATAAGCCTCAGGACCATCAGATGAAGAAACGCCATCATCCGGACCTAAATTTGGAGTGTTAGTAGTACTATTAATTGTAATACCTGCAGGGAAAGTGATATCTAATTTATCACCAAATTCAGAATCTGTGTTGGTTAACTGTAACACCATATTGATGTTTTGAGTAGAACCAGCAGTATAAGAAGTACTTACAACCATACTAGCAGCAATTGCCATTGGTGAATTTGGAGTACCACCTTTAGCGTTGGAGGCTTTAACTTTTTTTACTGAAGATTCAGTTAAGGTAATTTTTTTACCATTTTGCAAAGGTTTTGTAACTTTCAGAGTTGTTTGAGCAGTAGCTGCTAAAGCAAAAAATGAAGTTAAACCCATTAAGTAGATTTTTTTCATGTTAGTTGATTATTAAGTTTTAATTAAATTTCGCCTAAATGTAGTAATCTTTACCCTATTTTGCAATATTTTTATTATTAATAATATAAATCCAAGAACGTATTGTATTATTAGTCAGGTAATTAAATTATTTAACAACTATGTCCTTTTGTTTGCCTGATTTTTTGGAAGTTACCTCTATTCTCTCAATGTCTTTAAAAAAACTCGATAAACTCAGCTTACCTGAATTATTATTTTTAGCAGACATCGTTAGCACTGGTTCCGGTTTTGATTTATCTTTAAATAATAGCTTAACTGTGTACTCATCACTTTCATTACCCTTATTAAATATAATTAAGTTATCATCATCCAATGCCACTCCAAAATAATTCGGAAATAGGCTCGAAGAAAAATTTGCCCTGTATATTTCAAATTTATCATCTACTTTTCCTAACGAATCAACCTGCCTTAAGGCAAAATCCCATACGATTTCTTTTTTTTGATTAATCTCAACAACCCTGTTGCTACTCCCTTCACAAATTAGATAATTTCCATTAGGCATAATCTTTACGCCTCCCATTCTCTTAACCTTACCCGTACTTTCCTTGTCATAATTCAGGTCAAATTTCCATTTTAATTGAAAAGAATCTTTCTTAGAGACGGGGAAATGTACTATTTCAATACACGATATTTTCCCATTATCAATATCGTTATTATTAAAGATCAGCATATCATTATTTTCCAGTAACTGAATGTCATGTTGTAATCTGAAAAGGTCAGTTTCGAATACGTCGTCTTCATCCTGGAGTTTAATGCCATACGATGCTATTATCTTTTTTGTTGTTCTATCAATTTTTATAATTCTGCTAATGTCCCGGAAGCTTAAATAAATGGTATTGTTTTTTTCGTCAATTGTAAATGAATTAGCATGCGGATCGGCAACGCCATGTTGTGTTTTAACTTTACTGTTAATTAGATATTCATAAGGAAAATAATCTTTCATCCTCCATGACCAAACAATATTCCCTGCTTTATCAAATTCAATGATGTTGCAAAAATTTATGGCATCAGAAGTTGCAGTATCGTTTGAGAAATTTACTTTCTCATTTCCTAAAACCATATAATTTCCATTTGGTAACAGCGTTAAAGCGTGGTGATAATCTTCCCTCTCAGACTCTGAAACAGTGCCTTTATATGGCGCCTTCCAAATTGTATTAAGATCGATATCGGTGTGACTTGCGTAGGGCTGATGAACAAAGGTCATGCTTCCATCGGCATATAGTTTAAAATCTCTAACTGTTTTTGAGTTTATTAAATCCAGATGTTCAGGAGCCATAAACCATACTATGTTTCCCCCTCTGTCAACCGCACATCTGTATATATCGCACCAAATTATGCCTTCCTGTATTTTATCTTTTTTATTATAATGCTGAATTGCTTTATATAATTTTGTATTAGTCATTTTTGTATTTAAAATTGAAAAATAAAAATAGTTTGATTTTATTTTCTTATTTCCACGAAGCGTAGTTTCTACAAACCATTTATACTTTTTGCCAAGCTTTAAATTTTTAACTAATTGCAGAGGTGTGTTATCTTGCTGCTTTACTATAAAATCTTTAGGAGCAGGATCCACGATAGAATCGTAGGTAACATACACCGTATAAAATTTTGCATCTTTATAATAAGGGTATTCAAAATAAATTTGATTATAATTTAGTTTTGCTCCATCTTTGGGTAAATATTGGCCGTATACCTGGCTTATAAAATTAACCATGAGAAAAAACAGTACGTATTTATTTTTAAGTGTTTTCATTTTTTTCATTACTTTTCAATCATGTAATAATAATGATGTAGCGGATCACAAAGAAACTACGGAACTCGCTAATAAGCAAGCAAAATTTGATTCGATTGAGAACGAAGAGATTTGGACCGTACCTGATACCAGCACTATACCCTATGATGAGTTTGGGCAAATGGTGCGATATGGTCGCGATTTGATAGTAAACACAGCTTATTATATCGGGCCTGAAGGTAAAGTAGGTAAATTTTTAGGTAATAAAATGAATTGCTCTAATTGCCATTTAGAAGCCGGCACAAAGCCGTATGCCTTCAATTATTATAGCACCCATGCTCGCTACCCGCAGTACCGTGCCAGGGAAAACAAGATATTGTCGCTGGCAGACAGGGTCAATAATTGCATTGAGCGTCCGCATAACGGAAAGCATATGCCGCTAAACAGCAAAGAGATGATCGCAATTATAAGCTATATGAAATGGCTGGGAGAGAACGTGCCCGTAAATGCTCATGTGAAAGGCGATGGCCCTGTTAAGATTGATTTTCCAAAACGTGCAGCTGATCCTTTTAAGGGCGAGGAAGTTTATAAAAGAGAGTGCTTAAGTTGCCACGGTGCCAACGGACAGGGAAAAATGCGGACTGATAATATTTGCTATGAATATCCACCGCTTTGGGGCGATAAAAGTTACCAATCAGGAAGTAGTGTTCACCGTTTAATAAAAATGGCACCTTTTGTTTATGCTAACATGCCACATAAAATTGCGAGTTATGATAATCCAAAATTAACAATTGAAGAAGCCTTTGACGTAGTAGCCTTTATTAATAACGATACCATTCACAAACGGCCGCAACCTGTGTCAAAAGGAGATTATGCTAGTTTACCCCATAAACCTATCGATTATGACAAAGGTCCGTATCTCGACCAGTTCTCTGAAGCCCAGCATAAATACGGTCCATACCAGGAAATTATTGATTACTATAAAAGTATTGGAAAAAAAGCCAATTATTAGAAGATAAATTTTAATAATTGTAACTTTGCGCCATGATTTTAGAAAACCCAAAAGAGTTAATCTTACAGTCAAGTCTCTTAAGTAAAGAATTAAAACAGATTGCTGCAAAAGTTTTTAATGGTGAACGTGTTTCCTTTGATGAGGGCGTTTATTTATATGAACATGCCGATCTTTCATACCTGGGAACTCTGGCTAATTTCGTGAGGGAGAACAAAAATCAGAATTTTGTTTTTTTTAATCGCAATTTTCATGTTGAGCCAACTAATATTTGCGTGTATACCTGCTCTTTTTGTGCATACTCGCGTTTAATTAAACAACGCGAAGAAGGATGGGAATTATCCATTGATCAGATGATGGATATTATTAAAAAATACGACGGTCAACACGTAACCGAAGTTCATATTACCGGAGGCGTAATTCCAAAACAGGATTTGGCTTTTTATTCTACATTATTTAAAACCATAAAAGCTCATCGTCCCGATTTACATGTAAAAGCATTAACACCTGTAGAATGTCATTATATTTTTAAAAAAGCAAAAGTAACCTACGAGGAGGGAATGCGGATTTTGAAGGAATCGGGGCTGGATTCAATGCCGGGTGGCGGAGCAGAGATTTTCGATAAAGAAATTCGTGATAAAATTGCCGGTGGAAAATGCAGTGCAGAAGAATGGTTAAGTATCCATGAAATCTGGCATGGTCTGGGGATGCAATCTAATGCCACCATGTTATACGGGCATGTCGAAACATTTGCGCATCGTATTGATCACATGGAAAGGTTACGTCAATTACAAGATAAGACAAAAGGCTTCAACGCATTTATCCCTTTAAAATTCAGAAATGGAAATAACGATATGTCGGATGTGCCTGAAGTAAGTGTTATTGAGGATCTGAGAAACTATGCTATTGCACGGATTTACCTCGATAATTTTGATCACATAAAAGCGTACTGGGCTATGATTGGTAGAAGTACCGCCCAATTATCGTTAAATTTTGGAGTGGATGATATGGATGGAACTATTGATGATACGACTAAAATTTATAGTATGGCAGGAGCTGAAGAACAAACTCCTAAATTAACTACACAGGAATTGGTTGACCTTATATCGCAGGTAAAACGCACGCCGGTTGAACGCGATACGTTATACAACATTGTAAAAGATTATTCGGTTAATTAGTTTTACATGGGATTTGTCTTTTTAATACTTTTTTTAGTTTGCTTATTGGTTCCTGTATTCAGCTATCTCCTATTTCCGTGGTTGATGAGGATGAAAGCAGCAAAAATTAAACGTCAAAAAAACGACTATTCAAACATGGCAGAATGGCCGTCGGTGACAATCGTTTTTTCAGCTTTTAATGAGGGTAAAGTGATCGTTCGAAAAATGGAATCTATCATTAATTCTGATTATCCAAAAGATAAGTTGGCTGTATTAATTGGCTCCGATAATTCTACGGATAATACCAATCATATAATTGAGGAATATGCAGCCAGACATCCATTTATTACGTTGGTAAAAAAAACAAACCGTAACGGAAAACTCAAAATTATTAATGAATTAATCGATATGACAACCACCGAGCATTTGGTTTTTACAGATGCTAATGTGTTTTTTGAGCCCTTTACACTTAAAGCGTTGGTATATAACCTGGTTAAAAAACAGGCAGACATGGTTTGTGGTAATATTCATAAATTCTCTCCCAAAAATGAAGGCATCTCCGACCAGGAAATTTTTTACATGAATTTTGAAAATACCTTAAAACATAACGAAAGTTTGGTGTACGGCTTTTGTGTGGGCGTTGAAGGAGGCTGCTACGGTATAAAAAGAAAAAGTTTTGTTAAAGTGCCCGATGGTTTTTTGATGGACGATTTTTTTATAACACTCGACGTTATTTCAAAAAAAGGTAAGGTTTTGTTTGAGCCTGAGGCACTGTGTTATGAAGATGTGAATGATTCACCGCTCATCGAATTCAAACGCAAAATAAGAATCTCCCTGGGAAATTTCCGAAACTTAAAACATTACAGGGATTTGCTGTTTCCATTGAGCAGTGGTTTTGGGTTTGCTTTTTTCTCACACAAAGTATTACGGTGGGTTACACCTTTTGCGCTTGTTTTTTCGTTCTGCTTTTCTCTTATATTGACCAACTATTACCCGTTTTTTATGTGGCTAACTTTGGCGCATAGTTTATTGATCATACTTCCGGTGTTGACTATCTTCCTGGAAAAAATCAAGTTAAAAATACCTTTGTTTAATGCATTGGGGCATTTTATTTTAATGAATTTAGCTCTTTTAATAGGTTACTTCAAATTTCTATTCGCGTCGCACGAAAGCGCCTGGGAGCCACCAAAACGCAATGTTTAAAGTTTTCTGGTAATTTAATGAATGGCTAATCACTTAACGCTAGCAACTATTCACTAAAATCGCTATCTTTGCGCCCTTAAAAATTACTATATTTAATTGCAATGGTTTCTATTAATGGTGTTACGGTTTCATTTGGCGGGTATGATTTATTTGACAATGTTTCTTTTTTAATTAATCCGAAAGACCGTATTGGTTTGGCCGGAAAAAATGGTGCCGGAAAAAGTACTATGCTTAAAATATTAGCAGGTTACCAAACCCCCACCAAGGGCGAAGTATCGCGGCCTAAAGATTGCAAAATCGGATATTTGCCACAGGATATGACTCATCAGCACGGTCGTACGGTTTATGAAGAAACAGAGTCAGCTTTTGAGGAAATTAAACAATTGCAGGCTAAATTAGCAGACATCAATCACCAACTTGAAACGCGTACCGATTACGAAAGTGATGCGTACATGGTTTTAATTCAGGATTTAACTGACATCAACGAAAGGTTAAACATGATTGGTGTTGACAATACAGAGGAAGAAATTGAAAAAGTATTAATTGGTTTAGGATTTCAACGTAAACAATTTCATATGCAAACGTCGGAATTTAGCGGGGGATGGCGTATGCGTATTGAACTGGCCAAATTGTTGTTGCAGAAGCCAGATGTATTGATGCTGGATGAGCCCACTAATCACCTTGATATTGAAGCCATCCAATGGTTAGAGGAAGTGATGGAGGTTTTTCCCGGAGCAGTTGTTTTAATAAGCCACGATAAAACATTTTTAGATACAGTTACCAGGCGTACCATTGAGATTGTAAATCAAAAAATTTACGATTATAAAACAAACTATTCGCATTATTTAGTTTTAAGGCAGGAAAGAAAGCAGCAACAGGAGAACGCACAGAAAAATCAGCAAAAAATGATTGATCAAACCGAGATGCTGATTGATAAATTTAGAGCTAAGGCCAGTAAATCGGCTATGGCGCAGTCCTTAATTAAGAAATTAGATAGATTAGACAGAGTAGAAGTTGACGATATGGATACGGCAACAGTTCGTTTCCGTTTCCCACCTCCCGCACATAGTGGTAAAATTGTTATTACAGCTGAAAATGCAGGAAAATCGTATGGTGATAAATTTATTTTTGGAGGGGCCAATTTCATTATTACCAAAGGTGAAAAAATTGGTTTAGTTGGCCGTAATGGTGAAGGTAAATCAACGATGATGAAAATGATAGCTGATAAAATTAAATATGATGGTTCCATTCAAATGGGGCATAATATTTTAATGGGCTATTTTGAGCAGGACCAGGAAGAAAAAATTGATCTTGATAAAACGGTTTTTGAAACGATTGATGAATTAGCAGTGGGTGATGTTCGTCGCCAGGTACGTAGTTTATTAGGCTCCTTCTTATTCCAGGGAGATGATATTGACAAAAAAGTAAAAGTGTTGAGTGGGGGAGAGCGTGGGCGGTTAGCTTTATGTAAATT
>JAZKDT010000025.1:84670-97878 GCA_040387475.1 Bacteroidota bacterium
ATTGTTATTAGAGCCTTACAACTTGTTGTTACTGGATGAGCCAACAAATCACTTAGATATTAAATCTAAAGAAGTGTTAAAGCAATCTTTAATTGATTATGAAGGCACCTTAGTGATGGTAAGTCATGATAGGGATTTCATGACGGGTATGTGCGATCGTTTATTTGAATTCAGAGATGGTCACGTAAAAGAATACTTATGTGATATCAAGGAGTTTATGGAAATCCGTAAAGTGGAACGTTTAAATGAATTGGATTTAGATAAATCAGGCGTAAAAGCAGTGCCGGTTGCTGAAAAGAAACAGGTTCCGGCTTCTGATTTTGAAGCAGCTGAAAAGAAAAAAATACAAACTCAAATTGCTTCTCAAATAAAAAAAGTAGAAGAACAAATTGAGAAATTGGAAACTGAAATAAAAAGCCTCGATGAAAAATTGGCTGTCCCTGCGTCGTATGAGGAATTAACTAAAAATCCTAATTTTTTCAATTCCTATAATAAATTAAAAAAAGATTTGGAAATAGAAATGGCTAAGTGGGAAGATTTGAGTGCGAGGTTGGCGTAACAATTATCGGATTATAAAAATAACGAACTCCCATTTATGGGAGTTTTTTATTAGTGGAATACAGAGTTAATATCCTCACCTTTCTTTAAACCTAGTTTCTGACGAATGGTTGATGCCAATATATTGATGGCCACCATATTTTCTCCACCTAAGGGAACAATGATGTCAGCATACCGTTTGGTAGGCTCAATAAACTGTTCATGCATTGGTCTTACGGTTTGTAAATAACGGTCGAGGGTTTGCTCCACAGGGCGGCCACGTTCAATAATATCACGCTTAATAACGCGCAGCAATCGCTCATCAGGAGGCGCGTCTACAAAAACTTTTACATTACAGATATTTCTGATGCGTTCATCTGAAAATAATAATATGCCTTCCACAATTACCACATCTTTACTTTGAACCGGAATAGTTTTCGAATCCCTGGTACAGGTGATGTATGAGTAAATAGGTTTTTGAATGTTGTTGCCTTGTTTTAACTCGTTGATATGCTGATAGAGGAGATCAAATTCGATAGAGTCGGGGTGATCGAAATTAATTGATTTTCGATCGTCAGGCGAAATATGCGAGTTATCCTTGTAATAAGAATCCTGGGAAACGATAGTTACGTGATCAGCAGGCAAAATGTCCAGTATTTTATTCACTACGGTCGTCTTTCCTGAACCCGTTCCCCCACATATACCAATAATCAACATAATAGAAATTGTAAAATACATTACAAAAATAGCAAATTATTTAAACCCCGGATTTTTGTTCAATAAGACTTGTACATATTTATATATCAGGTAGTTGCGTGTTTTTGATATCAAATTGGACGATTTATCTCTAATTCGATTCAGTTCGTACTCATTATTAGGTTGTTCGTCCCATTTTTAGAAACCCAAAGCTTATTATATCTAATTTTGCCCTGTAAAAATAAAACGAATTATCACAAAACATCATGAAGAAAATAATATTTTGCTTTATAATTTTTATCTTCGGATTGAACCGGTTGTCGGCTCAAACTGTAAGTAAAAAAGGCAACGCAATCGCAAATCAAAAAAAGACTTTTAAATCCGAACCATCAGAAGACGTATTTCAAAAATTAGTAGATTCCGGTTTCCCTAAATATGTGTCCACAGGTTATCCTGCTGGTGACAATGCACGTTACCAAAAACAAAAGGAAAAGTGGATCAGTGAAAACCCTGAGTTATATAAAACACTCAATAAACCCAAAACTATTACTGCAAAAAAATAGAATTAGATCTAAAACAAAAACCTCCTGTTGATTTCAACAGGAGGTTTTTGTTTTAAAAGAGGAATTTTTAATTAAAACTTTCCATCCTAGTTTTAAACGATGTGATAGTTGAGTTAGGCGTATCCGATTCTACAAGACCATCTTTCAAGCGAACAATCCGGTGGGCATGTAATGCAATATCTTCTTCGTGTGTTACTAAGATGATGGTGTTGCCATTTTTATGAATTTCTTCCAATAAGCCCATGATCTCTACCGACGTTTTGCTGTCCAAATTTCCTGTTGGTTCATCCGCTAAAATAATGGCCGGATTATTAACTAATGCTCTTGCAATAGCAACACGTTGACGCTGGCCACCTGATAATTCATTAGGCCGATGGCTCATCCGGTTTGACAAGCCAACCTGATCCAAAACTTTTTTGGCCATTTCTTCACGTTTACTTTTTTCAATGCCTGCATACACTAACGGCAGCATCACATTTTCGAGAGTTGTAGAGCGGGGTAATAAGTTAAACGTTTGAAATACAAAGCCAATCTGTTTGTTCCTTACTTCTGCTAGCTCATTGTCACTCATTTGAGCAACTGCTAATTTATTAAGAATGTATTCGCCTGATGTTGGAGAGTCTAAACAACCCAGCATATTCATCAGGGTTGATTTACCGCTACCGCTTGGCCCCATAAGCGCCACATATTCATTTTTGTAAATATTGAGAGTTACCCCACTGAGTGCGTGAATTTCTTCCGTACCAATTTTATACTCTTTTTTAATTTTACTTAACTCAATGATGGGTTCCATGTAGTAAATGTAAGTATTTTAAAAAATAATTTGGCTGATTTATTTTACTGGTATTTTTAGCAGATTAATGGTTTAATTAAGGCTATAACCCAATTTTATAAAATTTCCGCTAAAGGAAATACTTGCTTTTTTTAAGAAAGGATCTAAATGTTTTTTACGGTTTCGATTATTCAATATAGTCATAGCTACGTCAAATGCCATTAAGCCGGCACCTTGCAGAATAACCGAATTACCAAACCCATTATACATCTGTTGTTTTTTGATATCTGGTTGATTGCTGCCAAATTCTTTTAAATAAAAACCTCCGGTTATATAAACTACATCCAGGATAGCGTTGGCTAAAAATATTTTCTCCATTTTTGTCTGGCCTTTTTGAAGATCATAAATAGTTGTAATGGGCTTTGGTTTTGAAAATAAGCCGGGTATAGCTATTCCAATATTAATTAACCCCCAGGCGCCATTCATAATATAGAATTGTTTTTCTTCGTAGCTTTTGGTTAAAGCATAACCTGCAGCACTTCCAGCTATATTAGCTCCAGCCCAGGAGGTAAGCACGATCATGCCCCGATGATTTAATCGATTTTTACGATCATCAAATTGCCTGATGATTGTGTCACTTTGCGACAGAGCACATTTAAAAGAAAGCGATAAAAAGATCAACAAAAAATACTTCATGTGTTTATTTCTATGTCAAACATACAGAAATAAAAAAGGTTCTCAAACGAGAACCTTTTTATAGTAAGCTTAATATCATTATTGCCTTATAATTTTAAAGGCTTTTTTATGTTCGGAGTAGCGAATATATAGGATATAGGAACCCGGTTGTAACGTGTCGAGATTTAGTTCTTTCGATGTTTGAGATACCTCGGTCTGTTGCAACAGCATTAATCTTCCTGAGATATCGTACAATTCAATTATTAAAGGACTGTTGACTTCAAGAGCAGATGAGAGAGTTATTTTTCCACTAGTGGGATTAGGAAAAACGGAGAATTTATCGTCAGATGATACGGATGAGATATTGGTTGTAACGCAAGCAATGGAACCGGTGATTTTCCTTCCTGCCCTGTCGGTCGATGGATTTTGAATGAGATTCATAAACATATTTCCTGCGGTGCAATCGTTTTTTAATTCATAAGCTAAAAAAGGCTCCAGGTAGCTCATGTAGCGTGCAAACAAAAGAGCATTGCAGCCCGTTCCTGTACAAGCAGGCTGACCAATAGTACAGGTTCCGCTTGTGCCGTTTCCAAAATCGCAATGTTTGGCGCCGGCAATAATAACATGGAATTTGGTGAGAGAAGCATTTGCCGTATAGTGACTGTTTTGAACCGTTGTATCCGCTACACTGTCCATTTCGCCTGAAATTAGTAAAGAGGGAACAGTAACTAAAGTGGCCGAACTAAGTGATGATGGGTTTGTTGTTGCCGCACACATATTAAATAAGCAACTAACCGTATTATTGGAAGCAGCAGCGAGAAAAGAACTGCCGGCTCCCATCGAGTGGCCGCCTATAGCTGATTTCTGTAGTACTTTGCCATTAAATAGCGCTAAGGTGGTTGAGGTTGAAATAGTATTTAATGCCATGCCTGCATTTGCAAGATATCTTAAATCAGCGCCAAATTCGCTGTGAGTTGGCGAAAAACTTCCTTCTGTTCGCGGCATTATCACAATATATCCCAAAGATGCAAGTCTGTTATAAATGTTGTCGTAGGCATCGTATGTCATTACAAAGCCGTGACCAAAAACCACAATTGGAAATTGGCCGCTTGCCAACGCTACGTTATTCCCCGCAACTGCTGCCGGATAATAAACTTCAGATCCAACGGTTCTACCTGTAGCTGTGGTTGTAGTTATTCCTCCTGAAATAGTATACCCGGCATTAGTACGGCTTACATCTTTAAAATTAATACTCATATGCCCCACCGCATAACTTTGTGCGTTGCCGCTTACACTGGCAACGGCGAAAATAAGTAATAGAAAAATGTTTTTCATGTTTTATGTATTTGTTGGCAGCGAAGTAACAGACATAAAACCGTTAAATAAATTCTATAAATTTTTAAAAACAAGATGAGCAATAATGCGCAAGCACAAAAAAACCTGATCGTTTACGATCAGGTTTTTCAATGGTTTTTGTAGTATTTCTGAATATTATTCAGTGATGATCACTAAATATTTTGAATTTGACCAAAAATCTTCTGCATTTAAAATTTCAATTTTCTCAACAGTTTTGTCTCCAACTAATTTATAAGAGCTTGAAGGATGACTGGTAATGATTTTTGCTTTTTTAGCACCAATGTTGATTGAGGTTGTTTGAGAAGCATCAACTTTTGTGAAATATTCTTTATTGAAATCATCTTTTAATTTTGTTGATTTACCAATTCCGATGAAACCACCTTCTTTTGTGATTACATTTTTTTCTTTCAATTCTTTTTTAGTGCCAAAAGCATAATAGGCTGTATTTAATTTTTCAGTTTTAGCAGAACTTTCAGCTTCAACATTTTCTAAATTCATTACGATATTGCTCAACTCAATGTTTTTAGATTCTAAAGCCGCTTTTAATTCAGATATCTCTCCGTCTTTAGCGTCAATTTGAGCTTGTAATGTTTCGATCATTTTTTCTAACCCGGCAATTTTGGATTTAGAATCTTTTAATTTTTTGCTTAATGAACTAATACGACTTTTATTTTTAGACATTAAATCGTAAATAGCCTGTATATCTTCTTTAATCGTTTCTTCTTTACTTTTTACATCACCACTTTGTGAGCTAGCTGTAACAATTTTTTCTTTTTCTTTAATAGCATTTAAATTATCCTGGATTTCGTTAAAAGAGTTTACAAATTCTTGTAAAGCAACTTCTTTTTCTGATAATTTGCCATTTAAATCGCCGTTCACCATAGCCAAACTATCAGCCAGGGGATTTGCGTCTTTCTCGCCTGTTCCGCATGATGTGGTGAATAAACTGGAGGCAGTTAAAACTGCTGCTACTAAAAATAATTTGATTGTTTTCATAAATATATAGTTGTTTTTTAAGGTTTGTAAATGTATGTATTAATACCATAATGCTGGATAAAGTAACCCAAAAATTTACATTTTTTTGTTTTTTGTTTTACTACATTTGTTATGCCAACTTTGTTGTAGAATGAATAATACCTTTAAAAGGCTTTTAGCCTGCGCTATAACGTTTGTCCTGTGTTTTCACTTTATGTTGGTATTTGAGTATTGTTTTCCCCAATCAGATAAGGCATCAAGGTTGGAACGTATAAGTCATTTGTATATTTATCCTGTTTTTCAACAAAATTGGGGGTTATTTGTGCCTGCACCCAGTACAGAAAGAAAATTATTTATACGTTATAAAATGGGGAGCAATTTTACACCCTGGGAAGATATTTTAAGCAATGAGATCGTCGCTCATAAAAAAAACAGATTGTTAGGGAATGAGGCCCGTGTATTACTTCTTTCCAATTCTTTAATTTATGAATTGATTGCGCTGGATTCGGTTAAATCCTGCGTTTTTACCACGGTACAACAAAATAAAGAATTTAAAGTATTGCAATTTGAAACACAGCGTTATTTGAAGTTGCAGCATCGTTTAACAAGTGTTATTAACTACGAAGTATTATTGGTTTCTAAAGGAAAAGAAGGCAACAAGGCATACTACATGAAAGATCTTACCGGAAATTAAAATTGGAACATTTAGTCACATATCTATTTGGCGATAAAAAACAAACCCGTGAAATTGGGTGGTTCAGAAATGCGTTGTATATATTTTTATTGTATAAGGTTTTCGCTTATCTGTACCAGTTCGACATATTGTTTTCCGAGACAAGGATCATTTACACGAAGATAAAATATATCAATGTAATTTTTGATATGGTGTTTTTCCTGAACAATCACTATCGGGTTTGGCTGGCTATAGCTTTTATCATGTTAGTGGCCATTCTTGCTATGATTGGTTTAACGAAGCGGTCAAATTTTTTTACCAATATTTTTTTATGGTGGCTGGTAGTAAATATCACTAACTTTTTATACCCAACACTTACAGCGGGCGATTTTTTACTGAACCAGCTTTTACTGTTTAATTGTTTTCTTAGTTTAAAGAAAAGTAGTTCAGCATCCTTACACGACTTCAAAACTGCTTTACACAATACAGCGTTAATTGCTATTAAATTGCAAATTTGCCTGGCTTATTTCCTATCAGCTTATTATAAGATAACTGACGATTCCTGGACAAATGGAAGCGCTCTTTATACAATTTTTCAGATCCCTGAGTTTTCCAATGCATTTTTAGCAGCCATCCCGTCGGCAGTCTGCCAAATGTTAACCTATTTTACCATTGCCTATCAACTTAGTTTTCCGGTTTTAGTGTGGTTCCGACCCTTTAAGATTTGGCTGTTCTCATTTGGCGTTTTGCAGCATTTGTTAATTGCCTTAGGGATGGGGTTGTTTCAATTTGGAGTAATTATGATCATTTGTTATATCCTGTTTTTGAAATATGATGACAGATATGAAAAAGAAAATAAAATTTTCAATAATTAGTTTTACATTTACCGCATGTTTACAACAGACCAACTAAAGGACCTTCACGAACGACATACCGCTCTGAAGGGATTTCTTTGACTATGATAAGAAAAGTCACGAGTTAAGAGAACTCGAAGAAAAAACTCTGGATCCAAATTTTTGGACAGATTCCAAAAAAGCAGAAGCTGTTTTAAAAGAAGTTAAATCCCGAAAATCATGGGTAAGCGCTTACGATAAGCTTACAGCTGCCATTGATGACCTCGATACGATGTATGATTTTTTTAAAAGTGGTGATGCTACTGAAAAAGATGCCGAAGAGTTATATCAGGCAGCTTTAAAAATACTCGATGATGTAGAGTTTAAAAATATGCTCAATTCACCCGATGATGCGTTAAGTTGCGTGCTGCAGATTAACGCTGGAGCCGGTGGAACAGAAAGCTGCGATTGGGCCAGTATGCTGGAACGCATGTATATGATGTGGGCTGAAAAAAATGGCTTCAAGTTAACGGAGTTAGACAGAACGGATGGGGATGTGGCCGGTATTAAATCAGTGTCTATACAAATTGATGGAGACTATGCCTACGGAAATTTGAAAGGTGAAAATGGCGTGCATCGCCTGGTGAGGATCAGTCCTTTTGATAGCAATGCTAAAAGACACACCTCATTTGCATCTGTATACGTTTACCCTGTGGTGGATGATACTATTGAGATCAATATCCATCCAAATGACATCGAAATCCATACATCGCGTAGTGGTGGTGCAGGTGGTCAAAATGTAAATAAGGTTGAAACAAAAGTTCAATTAACGCATAAACCCACTGGTATTGTGGTAGTTTGCCAGGTAGATCGGTCTCAATTGGGAAATAAAGAAAGAGCAATGCAAATGTTGCGCTCGCAGTTATACGAATTGGAAATGCGGAAGAGAAATGAGGCCCGCGACGCTGTAGAGGAAGGTAAAATGAAGATAGAGTGGGGTTCTCAGATACGAAGTTATGTATTACATCCCTACAAGATGGTGAACGATCATCGTACTGAGTTAAAATTAACCGACGCAGAAAGTGTGTTGGATGGAAATATTGACGAGTTGCTCAAAACATTTTTAATGAGTCAGGGCAAAAGGAAATAGACAGCAGATAACGCTGATTCTTTATGATTAACGATAAAAAAATAGATTTTTTGATATTAGAAAATCATACAAAATCATAACCATCTATGTTATCTGCGTTCGATAACAATAATAACATGAAAAAGAAAATTCAAATATTATATAATCCGCGCTGCAGTAAATGTCGTGAAGCGTTAAGTTTTTTGCAAAACGAAAATTGTGAGATAGACGTAAAAGAATATTTAAAAGACAATCTCACCAAAAAGGAACTAAAAGATATTTTATCTAAGCTGGGTTTAAAAGCATTTGATATTGTAAGGCAAAAAGAAGATTTGTTTCTGAAAAAATTTAAAGGAAAAAAATTCACCAATGAAGAGTGGATACAACTTTTATTAGAAAATCCTACATTGATTGAACGCCCCATTGTCATTGATGGCTACAAAGCTATTATTGGCCGTCCACCTGAATTAGTGATTGATTTGTTGAACAGAAAAAAGTAATTGTTTAATTAAGTTTAATTGCTAATCTAGCTTCATTCAAATCTAATTGCTCGGTTTGTTTACGGAATATGTCATCTTCAAAGCCTCTCTCTTTTCTTAAAACCAATAACTCATTACGTTGTGCTTTTATGATATCAATCAAAGCCTGGTTGTAAATTTGAATCTCACCTCTTTCCACTTCGTCACATACTAACGAATCAATGCGTTGGGCAGTCAGTGCTATATCGCTATCTAACCTGTCTTTTAAATTTTGCACCAGTTCATTGTTTTCCAGTTCACTCTGGTATTTTTCAGTCAGGGTATTCAACGCAACTTTAGTGAGCCGTAAATGAAGACTGGCTTCCTGTTCTTCGGGTGTAATTGTTTCGTCAGACTCAGTAACATTTAAGTATTTAATCAGGAAAGGCAAGCTTAAGCCTTGTACTACCAATGTTACCAATATCACGATAAACGTAATAAATAGGATCAGGTTTCTTTCCGGAAATGGTTGGCCATTTTCCAACGTTAACGGAATGGATAAGGCTGATGCTAATGAAACCACGCCACGCATACCGGCCCAGCTTACTAAAAAAACACCTCCCACACTTGGTTTGCTTTCTCTTTCTCTTACTTTTTTACTCAACCATCTTGGTAAAAATGTTCCGGGGTACACCCAAACTATTCTGATCATGATAGTTAAAGCACTGATAATTAATCCGTATTTAATAGCCACTCCAAAAGAGTACTCTGTTAGCCCGCCCACAATAATAGGCAGTTGCAAACCTATTAAAATAAATACGAGGCCGTTTAAAACAAAAGCAACTGTTGACCAAACATTGGTTGTTTGAATACGCGAATTATAGTTGAAAATCTCATGAGAGCGGTATGATAAAAACAATCCTCCTGTAACAACGGCCATAACACCCGAATAATGAAAATGCTCAGCGCTGATATACATGAAATACGGAGCCATGAACGTGAGCGCCGTATCAATATTAGCAGAGGTTGGCATCCAGCGGTGTATGGCATAAAATACATGCGCCACGGCCAAACCAATAACGATGCCCATAATAGTTACTGTAAAAAAACTGACAGCTGCCGTCTGAAATACAAAATTTCCGGAGATAACAGCTGCCAAAGCAAACCTAAAAACGATCAAGCTGGAAGCATCATTAACAAGGCTTTCGCCCTCCAGAATAGTCACAATTTTTTTCGGAATTTTAAGGCCTTTTAAAACCGAAGTAGCCGCCACTGCATCTGGGGGAGAAATGATGCCGCCAAGCAAAAAACCGAGCGCTAACGTCATGTTAGGGATCATTTCGCTCGAAAAATAGGCAACAATTACAGAGGTAAATAACACCAGTCCAAAGCCTAAAAGGCTAATGGGACGCCTGTTTTTCCAGAAATCAAACCAGGAAGTATACCAGGCAGCTTCATATAATAAAGGCGGCAGGAAGATCAGAAAAACCAATTCGGGATCAATCGTAACGTGCGGTATTCCAGGAATAACGCTAATGAGCAATCCCCCGATCACTAAAAAAATAGGATAAGAAATGCGGAGTTTTTGACCCAGCATCACCAGCATGGAAACGATAAACAATAGGAAAATTATAAGTAACAGGTTCTCTTGCATAGTTCAGTGAAATTAAATGCGACTTTAAAAATACCGATTTCAATTTTTATGTAAAAGCCTTCGTCGATAAAACCTGTTTTTCTTAACCAAACAGATCTCAGGGATAGAAGACTAATCACGATTTAAATAAGTTAACATAAACCCTGCTAAAAAACAGACGGATTGATAATGGGTTCGTAAGATTCCATTAACAGGTCATCAACATACACGGGATATTTAGATCTATTGGTAAAAAACAGTTTTACTTCATCTTTTGTACTGCGTAATCCATCCTGTGTGATGTAATAGTATTCTAATTTATTCCATGAATTTGGTTTAAAATTTTTTGCATTCAGTGAATGAGCCTGGTATTTATATTTATAACCGTGGTGTTTCATCTCAATCGAAAAAATAGCATCTAAACTATCTGCCGGATAGGCAGAATATAACCAAACTGATCCCTTAATCCAGGTGTAAGCTTTTTTTGAAATATCTTTATACATCAATTCAATAGCCGGACTTCGGGTATTGATCGCATTTGTGAGGTAACTATGTTTACCACTGTGGCTTAATGTATCACATAAAAATAAAGCATTTGTTTTTTCATTTTTTTCTTCAAAGTTTATCAGTTTTGCGTAAGCCAGCGAATGGATGGCAGAATCATTTTTTGTGTAGGTTTCTCCGGCGCCGCTGGGTTTTCCTTTTAAAAGCAGCTTTGTTTGTTCATCCGTAGGCGACGTTGTTTGAAGGAAAGTGGACATGTAATATGCTCTCGACATATTAGTAGAATCCATAATGCCCACATTCATTTGCTGTGATTGAAATAAATTTAATGCAATACACAAAATCAGCAGAATAAGGTATACGTATTTAAATCGATTATTTAATACAAATGCAATAAAATAACCTAACGGAATGGCTAACAACGCGTAACTTGGTATTAAACTTCTAAGGCCAAAACATGCACTGTACCACCAACACGACCAGCACGAAACAATGTAAAGATTCAATAAAAAATATGCAAACACGGGAGTGAAAACCATCCTGTTAACTTTATACAGCATTACACATCCTAGCATGGTAAAAATCATTAAAGGGGTGTAAATGAACCAGCCCTTACGGAAACTAAACAACACCTCTAAAATATGAGGATTAAACGGATCGAGTCCCTCGCCCGGGTTGCTGGAACTATAGGGATTAATAAAGAATTTGCCGGATGCATATTTCCAGTAGGTAAACTGAATAAATCCTATGCAAACCACAATGATGATACTGAAGATTATTTGCTTTTTATAGTTAAGGAGTAATTGAATTTTTAGCTTTAACGTTGTCATATCAACCACGCCATACAAGAATGGAATAAGAACGATGATAATTTCTGAGGGCCGGCAAAGTGCTGTAATACCAATAGCACCCGCTATCAGATATAACTGTTTTTTTGAGTGAGATTCATGCCATTTGATGGTTAAATATAAAACAATAGCATATAGCGTAAATAATAAATTGTGCGACATGGCGCCCTGCCCATGTAAACTCACATGAAAAAAATAGTTAGTTCCCAGAGTTATGCAAACTAACGTAATGGCCGAGGTTGTATCATTAAAGAAATGAACTAAGATTTTTTTTATGAAATACAAACCAAGTAGGGTATAACATAAACAGCCATAAAGGATGCTTATTTGATAGGGCTTGGAAAAACCGTCACTTGGTTGCCCGGTAAAAGAGGTAATAAGGTCAGCCAGGAAGTAAAAAGGTGCGTAGAGTATTGATAATCCAATAGGATAACGCATTACCCAATTGCCGTTATCCCAATGCACAGCCTGGTAAAACGTTTCACTGGCATGGTATTTATCCAATATATCCGTAATAATAGCATAATTCTCGATGGTGATATCGTGGTATTTAAACGTTAATGGCAAATACAAATAATAGCCAAATACATCGTAACACAGTATATTATGAGGAGGAAATACAATGACAAGAAAGGAAATGACGAAGACAACAAAATAAAAGCAGGTATTTGTAATTTTAAAATGCGGCTTCATAAATGGAATCTATCAAAATTAATGCAGTATTGTGATATCAAATATTCATAAAAATATCGGTCATCGCACCCTTTTTTGATAAAAACAGGGAAATGTTTTGTGACTATCTAGAGACTGAAGCGGGAAAATGATAATAGTTAACAGGCTAAAAAACATTGTGAATAAAAATCTGTATTAATTCGACCAATTTGCCATTTTTACTTTGCAATTTTAACTTAAAGCCCTACATTTGCCCCCGATTTAAAAAATACATAACATGTCTAACCAAATTGGTAAAATTGCTCAAGTTATTGGTCCCGTAGTGGACGTTAGTTTTGATTTAAATGGTGGGAAACTGCCTAGTATCCTGGATGCCTTGGAGATCGTTCGTGAGGGCGGAACTCCATTGATTCTGGAGGTACAAAAACATATAGGCGAGGATATGGTTCGTACCATTTCAATGGATAGTACAGACGGTTTATGCCGTGGTATGGAAGTTAAAATGACTGGTTCTCCTATTTTAATGCCAATTGGTGATAAAGTAAAAGGACGTTTATTTAATGTGGTAGGTGATGCTATTGATGGTATCAATACTGTTAAGAAAGACGATGGTGTATCTATTCACCGTCCTGCTCCTCGTTTCGAGGATTTATCGACTTCATCAGAAGTATTATTTACGGGTATCAAAGTAATTGATTTAATTGAGCCATACTCAAAAGGTGGTAAAATTGGATTGTTTGGTGGTGCAGGTGTAGGTAAAACCGTATTAATCATGGAATTGGTAAATAACATCGCAAAAGCGTATGCCGGATTATCGGTATTTGCTGGTGTAGGTGAGCGTACCCGTGAAGGAAATGACTTATTAAGAGAGTTTATCGAATCAG
>JAZKDT010000026.1:0-12093 GCA_040387475.1 Bacteroidota bacterium
TGGTAGTAGATATTAGAGAATTGAATGAGCGCATTCAGCGTGAAAGTGCATTTGTGGATATTTTAACATCCGAAATGGACAAGGTAATTGTTGGTCAAAAACACATGGTTGAAAGACTGTTAATTGGCTTACTCAGTAATGGGCACATTCTATTGGAAGGTGTACCGGGTTTGGCAAAAACGTTAGCTATTAATACCCTTGCTACTTGTATCGACGCAAAATTCAGCAGGATACAGTTTACGCCAGATCTGTTGCCGGCCGATTTGATCGGAACCATGATCTATAACCAAAAACATTCTCGTTTTCCTCTGCCATGACTGCTATAACCAAAAACAAGAGCAGTTCTCTATTCGCAAAGGACCTATTTTTGCCAACTTTGTGTTAGCTGATGAGATCAACCGTGCCCCGGCAAAAGTTCAATCCGCACTGCTGGAAGCTATGCAGGAAAAACAGGTAACCATTGGTGACGAAACGTTTAAATTACCAAACCCGTTTTTAGTATTGGCTACTCAAAACCCTGTAGAACAGGAAGGAACGTATCCGTTGCCTGAAGCGCAAATGGACCGTTTTATGTTGAAAGTAGTAATTACTTACCCAACTCGCGAAGACGAACGTAAAGTAATTGCTGCAAATATTTCGCGCCAGGGAATGCCAAAAGCAAGTATCGTTTTAAAACCAGAGGATATTTTGAACGCGAGAAATGTGGTAAAAGATGTTTACATGGACGAGAAAATTGAGCGTTATATTGTGGATATTGTTTTTGCAACCCGTTTTCCTAAAGAATATAAATTGGACAAGTTTGCTCCGCTAATTTCTTATGGTGGTTCGCCACGTGCAAGTATTAATTTAGCCCTTGCTGCAAAAGCGTATGCTTTTATCAAACGCAGAGGTTATGTTATTCCAGAAGATGTTCGTGCGGTTTGTTTAGATGTGATGCGCCACCGTATTGGATTAACCTACGAAGCAGAAGCTGAAAACATTACAACCGAACATATCATCAACGAATTGTTAAACGCGGTTGAAGTTCCTTAGAAATTATAAATGGAAAATATTGAATGTGAAATGGAATAAGGACATTCAACTCATTTAAAATTTATTATTTAAACTTTATCATTTCAATTGGAAACGGCAGAATTACTTAAAAAAGTAAGAAAAATAGAGATCAAAACGAAAGGGTTAAGTAACCAGATTTTTTCTGGTGAATATCACTCTGCGTTTAAAGGCCGCGGTATGGCATTCAGCGAAGTGCGCGAATACACTCCCGGAGATGATGTGAGAACTATTGACTGGAATGTGACCGCTCGTTTACGAACTCCGTACGTAAAGGTTTTTGAAGAGGAGCGTGAACTAAATGTGATGATCCTTGTGGATGTGAGTGCCAGCGGACAATTTGGTACCCAAAAACAATTCAAACAGGATTTGATTACAGAATTATGCGCTGTAATTGCTTTTTCGGCTTCGCAAAATAATGACAAGATAGGGGTTATATTTTTTAGTGATAAGATTGAGAAATTCATTCCCCCAAAAAAAGGCAAATCACATATTTTACGAATCATCCGCGAATTGATTAATATTGAGCCAACCAATAAAGGAACCAATATTGAATTAGCATTAAAATATTTAACCAATATTATTAAAAAGAAAAGTATCACCTTTTTAATATCCGATTTCAGAGATACCCATCCTTATTCGGATGCGATGAAAATTGCCAATCGTAAACATGATTTGGTTGCCTTAAGAATTAACGATATACACGAGAACAAATTACCAGAGGTAGGCCTGATCAAATTATTAGATAATGAAACCGGAAAAATTATGTGGGTGGATACAAACGACAAATCATTCAGAAAACAGCTGGAAGTAAATCATTTAAAATTTGAAGCGCAGTTAAAAGATATTTTTACTAAAAGCGGTGTTGACTATACAACTATCAATACACACGAAGGCTATATCAAACCATTAATGACTTTGTTTAAGAAGCGATAATAAACTTTATGACTATAAAAAAATACATACTGGTTCTATTTTGTGTTCTAACGAGCTTTGTGGTAAAATCTCAAACAGAAGTGCATGCCGTATTGGATTCAAATTCTATCCGTATTGGTGCGCAAACCAAACTGGATATTTATTTAAGCTATGATGCTTCATCACAAAAAAGCCTCGATGTTATTTGGCCAATGATTGAAGACACTTTGAAAAAAGGAATTGAAGTAGTTAACGTTACAAAAATAGATACCACAATTCCCGACAAAAATAAACCCAACATTATTCAACAGCACATTCAATTAATCATCACTTCTTTCGATACCGGCGTTTATTTTATCCCTCCTTTTAAATTTACACTGAATAAAGATACCACCAACCCTTTATTGACTGAACCGCTGTATTTAAAAGTAAATACAGTTGCTACAGATTCGTCTATTGCAAAAGTAAAGGATATTAAATCTGTTTATGATGAGCCTTTTGACTGGAAATGGTATTTACCACAAATTTATATTGGATTAGCAATTTTGGCAGGTATCATCATTTTGATCATAGTGATCAGAAAACTCAGTAAGCGGAAACCAGAGGAAGTTATTGTGATCGAAAAACCAAAAATTCCGGCCCATGTAACTGCTTTAGCAACACTGGATAAAATTAAAGAAGAGGC
This sequence comes from Bacteroidota bacterium, assembly GCA_040387475.1. GTDB lineage: Bacteria > Bacteroidota > Bacteroidia > B-17B0 > Aurantibacillaceae > UBA4416. The sequence continues at coordinate 2,651 of JAZKDT010000026.1, forward strand.
CGTTTGGAAAGAGAACCGTACCAAAGAATATTATTCTTCTATTGCCGACACCGTTCGGTTATATATTGAAGAACGGTTTAATATTAATGCTCTTGAATTAACCTCCGATGAGATCATCAGGATATTTAGAACACAGGTCATCGATGCAGACAGTAAGTTAAAACTAAACCAGATCTTAACGCTCTCTGATTTTGTAAAATTTGCGAAACAAATTCCTATTGAAGCTGAGCACACATTAACGTTGAATAATGCCTTTGATTTTGTGAAAGGAACGATGAGAGAAGATGCAGTAGTTACACCAACCAATAACACAAATGGAGGTTCTTAGTTATTTTAAAGACATACAGTTTGCCGAAAAACATTGGTTCTGGCTCTTCATTATCCTCCCGGTAATGCTGGCATGGTATATTTATCGTTTAAAAACCTACGAAGGAGAAATCAATTACTCGTCGTTCAATTTATTGACAGGTATTAAATCTTCGTTAAAAGCAAAATTCAGACACATTCTGTTTTTTTTACGACTGATTTGTTTTTCCTTATTGATTCTTGCTATCGCCCGCCCTCAATCACGCAGCAGTTGGAAGGATACCAAAACAGAAGGAATTGATATTGTGGTTAGTTTGGATGTTTCTTTGTCCATGCTGGCAAAAGATTTTAAGCCGAACCGGTTAGAAGTAGCAAAAGAAGTACTCGGTGATTTTATTGACGCACGCCCCAATGACAAGATCGGGCTGGTAATTTTTGGAGGCGAAGCATTTACACAATGTCCTTTAACCACAGATCACAAAATCATTAAAAACATGTTTGACGACATCAAAGCCGGCATGCTTGACCAGGGAACAGCAATTGGTTTAGGTTTGGCCGGAGGTGTTGCACGCGTTAAAGACAGTAAAGCAAAAAGCAAAGTTGTCATTTTAATTTCAGATGGAGTGAATAATGTAGGCGAGATTGCGCCGCTGACCGCTGCCGAAATTGCTAAAACTTTTAACGTTAGGGTATATTGCATTGGTGTGGGAAGCAAAGGGAAAGCGTTACAACCAGTAGCCCTATATCCTAACGGGGAGATGGAATATGATTATGTAGATGTTGACATTGATGATGAGACCATGACACAAGTCTCTAAAATGACAGGAGGAAAATACTTTAGAGCAACCGACAGAGAAAGTTTAGAGAAAACTTATAAAGAAATTGACCAATTGGAAAAAACCATTATTAGCGAGCAAAGTTTCACCAACAAGGCTGAACACTTTTTACCATTGGCTATTGGCGCATTAATTTGTTTATTTCTGGAATTTTTATTGAAACGATTTGTATTTAAAGCTATACCCTAATGTTTAAGTTTGAGAACCCGATATTTTTTTATGCCTTTGCAATCATACCGGTTTGCATCGCTATCTATATTTGGTATATCTACCGCACTAAAAAGAATTTAAAGAAATTGGGCGACCTTCATCTTATGATTGAATTAGCGCCCGAAGTATCCAAAGCAAAAAAGACCGGGAAGTTTATTTTGTTTTTAATTGGTCTGTCATTTTTAATACTGGGCATTTGCAATTTACAAACGGGTTCTAAGATGAAAGATGTAAAGCGCGAAGGTGCGGATATCATGGTATGTTTGGATGTTTCTAATAGTATGTTAGCGCAGGATCTGTCGCCTAACCGTTTGGAAAGAGCTAAGATCGCGATTGAGAATATGATCAATAAATTGCAGGGCGATCGTTTAGGAATTATTGTATTTGCCGGCGAAGCCTATGTTCAATTACCCATTACGACTGATTACGGAACTGCCAAGCTATTTTTAGAAAGTATTAATACCAAAATAGTTCCGGTACAGGGCACCAATATTGCTGATGCAATTAATAAAGCCGTGGAAAGCTTTGGGAAAGATGAAGGAAAGAATAAAGCCATTGTTGTGATCACCGATGGTGAGAATAATGAAGACGCTCAGGCCAGTGCGGTAGATGCAGCAGAAGATGCTGCTAAAAAAAACATAGTTATCCATACCATTGGTGTTGGTTCTGAAACCGGCGTTCCAATTCCAAATATGGTTGACGGCGTGGTAAGTGGCTATAAAAAAGATAATGCAGGCAATACGGTTATCACTAAACTGGATTCGAAAATATTGCAGGATATCTCAGGAGCCACTAATGGTGCTTATGTGCAGGCCAGTAGTTCGGACATTGGATTAGATGCCATTTTAAATAAAATTGCCGAGCTTGATAAAAAACAATTGGAAAGTAAAATGTACTCTGATTATGAAGACCAATTCCAGTGGTTTTTAGGTGCTGCTTTATTGTTTCTGGTATTTGAATCTTTCCTTTCAGAAAGAATTAGCAGATTGTGGAAAAAACTGAATTTATTTAATCATGCAAAAGCATAATATATATATAACCATAACCTTGTCAATATTGACTTCACTGAGCATGGCCCAGGAAGAAAAAAAAATACTGCGCAAAGGAAATGATTCTTACCATGGTGGTAAACCTATGGAAGCTGCTAATTATTATAAAAAGTCACTAAAAGAAAGGCAGGATTATTACAAAGCCAATTTTAATTTAGGCGATGCTTATTATCAGGTGGCTGAACTCATTAGAACGGGCAAAATGCCTCCTCCTGATAAGCGCATGACGCCCGACTCTGCTGCTAATTTAATATATGACCAGGCGGCCGAACAATTTGATGTTGTCGCTAAATCTGTTTCAAACGCAGATACGATACAAAAAGCCTGGCATAATTACGGAAATGCAAAACTCATGCAGAAGAGTTATGAAGATGCTATTTTGGGTTACAAGAAAGCGTTAAAATTAAATCCGAAGGATGAGGATACACGATATAATCTGGCCTATGCCCAGAAAAAATTAGCCGAGCAACAGAAAAATCAAAAAGATAAAGACGACAAAAAAGACCAGGATAAAAAAGATAAAAAGGACGAGAAAAAAGACCAGAAGGAAAAAGATAAAGAAGATATTCAAAATCCTAACAACAAAGAAGAACAGGCACCTCAACCTCAAATGAGCAAGGAACAGGCAGAAAAAATGTTGAATGCCTTAAAGAACGATGAGAAAAAAATGCAGTCGTTGAGGAAGAAAAAAGGAGATCCCGGACAAAAGGTTAAAGTTGAAAAAGATTGGTAATATTGAGTGAAGAGCAACAAGTGAATAGTGACAAGAAAAATTAAAATTGAAAAACAAATTATACATATTCTTTTTTTTAATCAGCACTTGGGCTATGGCTCAAACGCCCACCTTTATTGCACAGGTTAGTAAAAACAGGGTTGCTGTTGGAGAGGTGTTTCAGGTAGCTTTTACGTTAAACGGAGCGGGAAGTAATTTAGTGTATCCCAACTTTAATGAGTTTAATATTTATTCAGGGCCTAATCAAAGCCAGAGTATGAGTATGGTAAACGGTAGTATTTCTCAGTCTACCACCATTTCCTTGTTTATTGCTGCAAAAAAAGAAGGTAAATTTACCATCGGCGTTGCTACCGTCATGTCGGGTAATCAAAAACTTGAAACAAAACCTATTGTGATTGAAGTTATTAAAGGCGAAGCTCAATCACAGCAACAACAGGGCGGTCAAAATCAGGGAGCCCAAGCCCAGCAATCTCAGGGTAAAGAAAAAAATCAATATGCGAGCGAAATCAGCAATGAAGATTTGTTTGTAAGAACATATCTAAGTAAAACAAAATGTTATTTGGGCGAACAATTAACGCTCACTCAAAAAGTATATTCGAGGGTAGATTTAAGAGGTTTTCAAAATGTAAAATTCCCACCTTACAACGGTTTTTGGTCGCAACAGGAAACAGGAAACCAACAAATAGATTTGAAACAGGAGAATGTAAATGGCGTTAACTATTATGTTGCTGAGTATAGTAAAGTCTACCTTTTTCCGCAACGTACAGGTACTATCAATATTGGCGCTATTGAACTCGATTGTATTGTTCGTCGCCAAACCAAAAGACAGCCTAGAAATATTTTTGAACAATTTTTCGGTGCAGGTGGCTATGAAGATGTAGCCATCAAAGTAAAAAGCAAACCGGTTAAAGTTGAAGTTACAGACTTACCGACAGATAATAAGCCTGTAAATTTTTCAGGGGCGGTTGGCGATTTTAATTATAAGGCGGAAATAGATAAAAACCAGGTTAAAGCAAATGATGCCTTTAATTTAAAAATAACCATTAGCGGAAAAGGAAACATCAAATTAATAGAACCCTTAAAACTGGATCTCCCTGAAAGTTTTGAAACCTATGATCCAAAGGTAAGCGAGAATGTAAAAACAGCTGGTGGTGTGAGTGGCAGTATCACGTATAACTATTTAATCATTCCTCGGGAAAAAGGTGAGTTTACACTTGATAAATTGGGATTTAACTACTTTAATGCAGAGAAAAAACAATATGTATCAATTCCTTCGCCCGAAATAAAATTAACCGTTCTCGAAGGAGATCCAGGTAGCGCACAGGTAATGACGCCAACAAAACGGGGTATAAAAGAAAGCGAAAATGATATCCGGTTCATTAAACGCGGCGACTTAGGATTGAAAAAAACTGACGAGGAATTTTTCTCCTCTACCACACATTACCTGCTATTGATCTTCCCCACCCTTTTGTTTTTTGCAGGCTTATTTTTTGTGCGGCAACACATTAGAGCTAACAGCGATGTTATGGCAGTTAAAGAGCGCAAAGCCGCAAAATTGGCAAAAAAACAATTATCTGTAGCCGAAAAGCATATGCTGGCCAATAACAAAGAAGCCTTCTTCACCGAAGTATTAAATGCGCTTAATAAATATATTGGCGATAAATTTGGTTTGTCTATTGCCGACTTTTCTAAAGAAAAAATATCAGAGATGTTGCTTTCAAGGCAGGTAAGTGAAGAAACTACCAAAAATGTAATTGAGACCTTAAACACCTGCGAATATGCCAAATATGCGCCCAGTGCTGTAACCGGGGATCTGAAAAAAGTTTATAATGATACCGTTGATTTGATATCCCAGATTGAGAATCAAATGAAGAAATAGTAACAGACTAAATACGATTTATATCCCTTAGCGCGAAGTGGAGAGACGATTGCGAAGACCAACAAAAATGAAATATATAACCTATAAAATAATTGTTATTACGCTGCTATTTGCTTATGGCTTTTCTTTTGCAGGATCTGGCCTGCAGGAAAAAGCAGAAAAAGCTTACGGCGATAAAAACTATAAAGAAGCCATTTCATTTTACGAATCCATTTTAAAGGAAGGCGCCGTCTCCTATAAATTATATTACAATCTTGGAAATGCTTATTATAAAAATAATGAAATTGGCAAAGCAATCTACAGTTATGAATTAGCTAATAAACTTGAGCCAAACAACCAGGATATTAAAAACAATTTGAGAATTGTCAATCAAAAAACAATTGATAAAATTGAAAGTAAAGAAAATTTCTTTATAGGGGCTATTAAGTCCGGTCTGGTAACGTCGTTATCTACCACAGGCTGGGCATGGCTGAGCATCATAAGCTTGAGTTTAGCCTTAATGATGGCTTTCATGTTCTTTGTTGCAAACAAAATGATTTTAAAACGTATTGGATTTTTCTTAAGCGGAATTTCTTTGATTATTTTTATTGGCAGTATGGTATTAGGGTTTACCGATTTAAACGATAAACGTATTATTAAGTTCGCTATAATTCTCAATCGTGAATCAAAAATACACGAAGAACCAACTGCAAATTCAGCCTCGAAATTCAGCCTGCACGAAGGCACACGCGTAAGTGTTCTCGAAGCCAATGCAACATGGACGAATATTAAGTTAGAAAACGGGAACGAAGGATGGGTTAAAACTACGGAAGTAGGATTGTTTTAAATATTAATCAGATCAATAAAAATAAGAATTACCTAACTACAACTTTCTGGCTGTATAATTTATTATCAGAAGAAGCAACGACTGTATAAGTTCCCATATCAAGCTTTGCAGTATCTTCCGAAGGTACTACGTTGTTTTTTGGATCAACAATGACCTTAGAATAACTTTCAATACCCTTTTCACTTCTTAAAACGACCAATACTTCTCTGTTTTCTGAACCCATTAAATTAGAGGGCGTATCATACACTGCATTTTGGTTAATTGCTAAACTTTCGGTGGAAACTTTATTGTTTACAGATACTAAGCGAGAAGATAAAACATTGCCTTTCACGTCAATCTGCGTTAACCTGTAATAGGAAATACCTTCGTACGGCGTATAATCCACGTCAAAATAACTAATGATATTACTATTGTTACCAAAAGCTTTTACAGTAATTACCGGATCAAAATTCATGGCGTCTTTAGACTTCTCAACCGTGAAATAATTGTTATTTTTTTCAGTATCAGAAGACCATGTTAATTCTACCTTGGTGTTATCAAAAATAGCATCGAAACTCAACAAGACATTGTCCATTGGTTCTCCATCCTCGTTAATTTTAAAACCACCATTACCAATTTGGGAATATACTGGTAAGGTAAAAGAGATACAAAACAGAACAATAAAAGTATTTAGTTTCTTCATAGATTGTTATTTGTTAATTAAATGTAAACTATTTTTTATTTAGATAAAAGTTTAGGTAAGACATTTATTAACAATACCTTATGAAAACGCGTTTCTACAAATTTTCTACCAAATTGAATAGAAAAAGCCTTAAATTTATTGATAACACCATTTCAAATATCGGTGCATGGTCAGAATCACAAAAAACTCTAATTGGGTCTACGTCCGATTCCATAATCCTATTTTTATAGTCAATACTACTCATCTTTAGTCGCTTATTTTATAACCGTGAAAAAAAAATATGTTCTGTTAACTATTATGGTTGGTTGCAATATGATACCGTTGTTTGCCCAGACAACGACAACGTACCCTCGTGATACGCTGAAGAGCGCTACCCAAAAAGAATTATTCAAAGAATATAATCAACGGCAACAAGCCCTTGCTGTACCGATTTCTAATTTTGAGCAGGAGGATACTATCATTGATGACCTGGATCAAAAATTAAAGTTTATTATTTTATGTTTCAATTTATCTACTTCATACCAAAATGAGATCATTTCTCTCAACAAGATCGCAAAGGAATACGAAACGTTTTTATCTTCCTTTGTTATTAAAGCAGAGGACCTTAATAAATACAGAGAAGTATTTACCAAAAAGGAATTTAGGTCATTACAGGATTTTATATTAAATAAAAATGAATCTCAAAAACGATCAACGAGTTTCCCTGTGATATTAGTACTTGACAAACACGGCAAAGTATTAAATGCCTGGAGTGGTGACAAAACGGAGGATGGCTTAAAAAGCTGTGACTATTACATAAAAATTAAAGCCGGCCTTGAAAATATTTCCACACAAAAACCATAAAAAATTTGGTCTAGCTACGATCGACTCCTTTCAAATTCAATCGAAAAATCAAATAACAGTATCGATAACATATGAGAAAGACCCCACATCATTGACCTCGTGAAATGGGATCAGGCACTCAGAGAAAACAAACTCATTAATCAAGCTTCTTTAGAAAAAGCCTTTTCGACCTATAAAACAAAAAACGGAAAAGAAACCGGATACGGCTACGGGCAATTTGTTGTTAATGCAGATCAAAACGAGAAGATTGTTTATCACGGCGGTAGCTGGCCCGGTTATCAAACTTTTATTTTACATTGTGTTGACGCACAAACGATGATTGCCATTTTATCAAATAATGAGCGTACGGATATTGAGAAACTTGCGGACCAACTTGCTTTGATAATTTTAAGCTGGCAATAATAATTGCATAAAAAAAGCGGGCTCTTTCGAACCCGCTTTTATAAAACTCAATACGGTTTAAACTTTCAAAAAGCTCATAATTTTTTCGACACTTGCCTTGGCATCACCATACAGCATTTCTGAGTTTGGTTTATAGAATAAAGGATTGTCTTCACCAGAATAACCAGCCGACATGGAGCGTTTCATGATAATGACTTTTTCTGCTTTCCAGGCTTCAATAACCGGCATGCCGTAAATGGAGCTTGCAGGATCATCCTGGGCACTTGGATTAACAACGTCATTTGCACCAATCACCATTACTACATCGGTGTTCGGCATATCATCATTAATTTCATCCATTTCCATAACGATATCATAAGGCACATTCGCCTCCGCTAATAATACATTCATGTGACCAGGTAAACGCCCGGCAACCGGGTGAATAGCAAAACGTACATTTTTGCCTGCTTTACGCAAGGTTTGAACCATATCATAAATAGGATATTGAGCTTTTGCCACAGCCATACCATAACCAGGCACAATAACAACTGATCTTGCTTCTTTTAATAACGCCGCAACCTCTTCATGATTTAACGCAGTTACTTCGCCTTCTATAGCTTTTTTCTCGCCACCGGAACCATTACCGGAACCGCTTGCAAATATTACGGAGAAGAAAGAACGGTTCATGGCGTGACACATATGCATTGAAAGAATAGCCCCTGAACTTCCCACCAAAGCTCCGGTAACGATCAACAGATCGTTACCTAACATAAAGCCCGCTGCCGATGCTGCCCAACCTGAATAGGAATTTAGCATGGAAACAACAACCGGCATATCGCCGCCGCCAATGGCCATAACCAGTACAACACCAATAAATGAGGCGATGGCTGTCATGATGCCAAGATACAGCATGCCACCCGTTCCTTCCGCCTTGCAAAATAAAACACCCAAAATGCAGCAAGCGGTAAGAAGTATCAGGTTCATTGCCTGAAGTCCTTTAAAACTCCATGGCTTCGACGGAACTTTACCGTCCAGTTTTCCCCAGGCAATAATGGAACCTGTGAATGTAATAGCGCCGATAAATATTCCGATAAACACTTCTACCAGGTGAATGATATGTGCTGCACCCACTAATTCATGCGATTTAGGGTCAAGATAAGAACCAAAGCCAACCAATACCGCCGCTAAACCCACAAAACTATGCAGGATAGCAACCAATTGAGGCATAGCCGTCATCTCTACTTTGCGCGCTAACATTAAACCAATGAGAGAAGCAACGGCAATAGCGGAAATAATGTAAACATGCCCTGATACTCCTTGCCCTAAAACGGTGGCAATAATAGCAACGATCATCCCGATAATTCCGTAATAAACACCACGCTTGGCTGATTCTTGTGAGGATAAACCTCCTAAACTTAAAATGAACAGGATACTGGCAAATAAGTATGCGGCTGTTTGTATTTCTTTTACGATAAACATAATTTTTATTTTTTAAACATTTTCAACATGCGGTGAGTAACTACGAAACCTCCAACAATATTAATGCTGGCAACCAAAATAGCAATGAATGCCAGGATGGTCATTGGATTTGAAAGATCATCAGTTGTTTGCAATAATCCGCCAACAACGATGATACCACTAATCGCATTAGTTACAGCCATTAAAGGTGTGTGTAAAGAGTGCGCAACATTGGCAATC
>JAZKDT010000027.1:0-32270 GCA_040387475.1 Bacteroidota bacterium
TAGCGATGATAGCTACTGCGATAATTGAAAATAATTTTGTCATTTTTTTAATTTTAAAATTGTTTGTTTGAGTTATTTGAACATTTATACCAAAACGGCAAAATGGTAACCCGGAAATAATTAAAAATTTGAATATAATTTGTAACTTATTGAAAATCAGACATTAAAATTTAAAATAAAAGATGGTTACCTCATATTTGAGAGGATGAGGAAGGTGCAAAAATGACTTAGCATTTGATAAACTCACTCACCAGTTTTTCAGCTTTTACAAAAGCCTCTTCTAAAACTTCATTCAGGATAAAAACGTCAAAAAGATCCGCCGTTTTAAGCTCTTTTTCGGCTTTTTCAACCCTACGTGCTATACTTTCGGGACTATCGGTGCTTCTGGAATTGAGGCGTTCCTCTAATATTTTGATGCTTGGCGGCATAACAAACACAGCCAATGCTTTTTCTTTAAATTGTTTTTTCAGGTTCAGGCCACCTTCCACGTCAATATCAAATATCACATGCTTTCCTTTAGCCCAAATGCGATCTACTTCGCTTTTTAAAGTTCCGTAATGAGTTCCGGCATATACTTCTTCCCACTCTAAAAACTCTTTATTGTCAATTTTTTGTTTGAATTCTTCTACGGACAGATAATGGTAATCTTTTCCATTTTCCTCTATACCACGTTTGGGGCGGCTGGTTGCCGAGATGGAAAACTCCAGTTTATCTGCATACGTTTTTAGTAAATGCCTTACAATGGTTGTTTTACCAGAGCCGGATGGCGCAGAAAATATGATCATTTTACCGTTTTCCATAGGCAAAGATAATAGTTTTTGTTAAAATAGAAAGTCTGAAAGAAATTGACCATGTACCTGAGCACATGCATACTAAGATAAGTTGTCAGTCTGTTTCTTAAAAAACTCATACACCAAATTCGCTTTTGACGTTCCAATAATACCTGCCAGTTCAGCTAAAGTCGCTTCTTTGATGCCTTTTACGGATTTAAGCTCGGTTAATAGTTTTTGCGCTGTTTTATCGCTGATGCCTTTTATTTCAGAAAGTTCGGTTTTAAAGGTTTCACGGCTCCGTTTATTTCGATGGTGAGTGATTCCAAACCTATGGGCCTCGTCGCGAATTTGCTGAATAATTTTTAAGGTTTCGGAACGTTTATCAAGGTACATCGGAATGGGATCGCCCGGAAAATAGATTTCTTCCAAACGTTTTGCAATGCCAATCACGGTTACTTTTCCCATCAGATCTAATTTCCTTAAACTCATAATAGCTGCGCCTAATTGTCCTTTACCGCCATCAATTACAATTAATTGCGGCATTGGCAATTTTTCTTCGATCACTCTTGAGTAACGCCTCAAGATCACTTCTTCCATTGTAGCAAAGTCATCGGGCCCAACTACGGTTTTCACATTAAAATGGCGGTACTCTTTTTTAGCCGGCTTACCATCAATAAAAACGGGCATGGCGCTCACGGCATATTCGCCTTGTATGTTGGAGTTATCAAAACCTTCGATACGGCGGGGTTCTTCTTTCATGCGCAGGTCTTTCATCATCTGCTGCATAATGCGATCCGTGTGGCGTTCCGGATCTATTAAAGCTATCTGTTTATCCCGCTCTTTTTTGTAGGCTTCGGCATTTCTCAATGACAGATCCATTAAATGTTTTTTATCGCCGATTTTGGGAACTACATACTTTGCATTTTCGAAAGCCAGTTCAGGTTCAAAAGGAACGAATATCTCTTTGCTCAATGAGTTATATCGCTGCCTGATTTCGTTGATAGCAAATACCAGCATTTCTTCATCCGTTTCATCCAGTTTCTTTTTTAATTCTAACGTTTGCGCCTGGATGATAGTGCCGTTCATCACTTTGAAATAATTGATATAGGCTGCTTTTTCATCACTCAAAATAGCAAACACATCTGTATCAGTAATAGAAGGATGAACAACAGTTGACTTACTTTGATATTTTTCGAGCAATTCAATTTTCTTTTTAATATTTCCCGCTTGTTCGTACTCCAGTTTCTCGGCGTGTTCATGCATCAATTTTTTGAGATCACGAATCGCAAAATTAATATCGCCCTTAATAATCTCCCGAATATGCGTAATGCCCCGGTTATAATCTTCTTCGCTTTGATTTGCTACGCAAGGGGCTTTACACTTGCCGATCTGATATTCGATACAGGCCTTGAATTTTTGTTTTTGGATATTTTCTTCACTCAGTTCATAAGTGCAGGAACGCAAAGGATATAACTGCCTGATCAAATCCAACAAGATAAACATGGTTGTAACTGATGGATATGGACCATAATATTCGGTATCTTCCTTTCTTAATTGCCGGGTATGGTAAACCCTGGGGAAACGCTCATTTTTAATAACGATCCAGGGATAGGTTTTATCATCCCTTAAGGCCACATTGTATTTTGGCGAAAGGCTTTTAATTAAATTGTTTTCTAAAATAAGCGCATCCATTTCGGTATCCACCTTAACCGTTTGGATATCTGCTATTTTTCTTACCATTAACCGCAGACGAAAATTATCGTGTTCTTTGGTAAAATAAGAAGTTACCCTTTTTTTGAGGTTTTTAGCTTTGCCTACATATAATAGGTGATTGTCGTTATCATAATACCGATACACCCCCGGGGTGTCGGGCAGAGTTTTTAAAAGGCTTTGTATATGTTCCGAAAATTTGTCCAAGCGGTTATAAAGTTAAAGTTTAATCATCAATTTTTTTAGTTAATTTGTAACATCTTTAAAAACAAAATCATATTTATTTCTCCACTGGATTGGGGCCTTGGGCACGCCACCAGGTGTGTACCGTTAATAAAACAACTGGCGATGGATAATGTGGTGATATTGGGTGTAACAAAAACTACTTCTCTTATCTTTAACGAACATTTTCCTAATTTGAAAAGGATTGAAATAGAGCCTTATAACATCACCTATTCAAACATCTTTCCGTTAAGCATCAAATTACTATTGGATGCACCCCGGATCTTACAGGTTATCAAAAGAGAGCAACAACAGTTAGAAGAGATCATTAAAGAGCATGGGATTGATGTGGTGATCAGCGATAACAGGTTTGGGTTACATAGTAAAAATGCGGAGTGTGTTTACGTGACACACCAGTTAAATATACAAGCAGGTTTATTTTCTGCAATCGCCAATAGAATACATCATGGTTATATTAAAAAATTTAACGTTGTATGGGTTCCTGATTTTGAAAATGAACATCACAGTCTTGCAGGAAAACTCTCGAGGAATCACGGTTTTAAAAATGTAACTTATATGGGTACATTAAGTCGTTTACCCCTATTAGAGGACATTAAATCCGAATTTGATTTTCTTTGTTTATTATCGGGCCCTGAACCACTACGGACAGAGCTGGAAACGATATTGATTGAAAAAGCAAATCAATCAAAAAAGCGAATTTGCATAGCACGGGGTGCTAAAGAAGCGTTAAAAGTAATTACAGGGAAACATGTCATGATCGTTGACATGCCTGAATCCTCGCAGTTAGCTCGTTTGATCATCGGATCTCAAAAAGTCATTTGCAGAAGTGGCTATAGCACGTTAATGGATCTTCACCATCTGCAAAAAACAAACTGTATTTTAGTTCCCACTCCGGGACAGGATGAACAGTTGTATTTAGCTGGCTATTGGCAGAAAAAATTTGGCACAAAGGTCATAAAGCAAAACGATTTGACTCATTTTTTATTCGACTGATCAATTCACAATTACAGTTTCATAACTCTGCTACGGATTAAGCATTTACAATCTGAATTCAGTTACATTAGATGTGGTGTTTTTAATTAGAAAAATAGGCTTTTATCTACTCATTGTTATTGCGTTGGTTGCGGCAATATGGGGTTATTTGCGCTTAAAAGAAAATAAAGAACCAAAAGGTTCTGTTATTGAACATATTCCAGCCAATGTTGCCTGTGTGATTGAAACGAAGAATTGTTCAGAACTGGTTTCTCAGTTGACACGGCAAAATCTGATCTGGAATTCTTTATTGAGTAATACGTCGATGCTGGTTGCACAAAATGGTATTCGCTTTTTAGACTCTCTGGTTAATTCTTCGCCCGACATTGCCGACGTTATTTCAGGAAATTCGGTTTACTGGACATTTTACAAGAAAGAAAAAACGACAGAGCATGTGATCATGTTCAAGGCAAAAGAAAAAAGCAATGAATCCTTGTTTAGGGAGTTTTTTAATAAAGTGTTTGCTAAAGACGCAGCAGTCTCGTCGTTCGATGCCTATTATTTCACAAACAATAAGCAAAAATGGCTGGTATGTTATATGGATGGTATTGTATACATAGCGTCAGATCTGGGAACTCTGCAAACATATCTTGAAATGGATAGAAAAACATCCCTTGCTCAAAACAAAGCTTACGCAGATCTTTTAAAAGAGAACGGCGAGCAAAATACGCTTGTATATTTTAATCATTCGCTCAGCCATTTATTTTCTAAAACTTTATTTACACAACAATCTTTGTTTGGGGTTGATGTTCAGTTGAATGAAATCACCTTGACTGGTTTTTCTAACGACGATAGCGCTTCCCTATTCAATAATTTAAAAAACCAGGAAGCAAACCCTATCACAGGTTATGCGACACTTCCTACTAATCCGGATATTATACAAGGCGTAACACTAAGTGATGTCGACCTTTTTTATAAAATGGTAGGGCAGCAACGAAGTCCTGAAAGGCAAGCGTTAAACACTGCATCCTGGGAGGACTTAAATGACAGCGCACTATACAATATTAAAACGGAAAGTTTTGAAAATATTGATCGGGAAATTTTACTGGCAACATATGTACTCGAAAACATTACCGGACAAATTTTAAGTTTGAAAATTAAAGATGTAGAGAAAGCCGAAGTGCTATTGAAATTAATGAGTGATAGTGTTTTAACTGCTAATTTGAAAACATACAAGCTGAACAGCAAATTTGGACAACTTTTTTCCTTTGAAAATAGCGATTTAAAAAGCGAGTATGCTTGTTTAAATGAAGATCGCATGCTATTTTTTACTAGTAAATCGCTTATGGATTATTATCTGCAATCGTTGGTAAACAGTCAGTTGTTAGGAAAGAATAAAGCTTTTATGAGTTATGCAACTGATAATTTATCGTTGGAGTGTAATTATCTCTATTATGAGAATTCGGAATTGATGAAACTGCATAATCTCAATTCTGTTATTAATTCCGAGGAATTGTGGATGTCGGAGAATGCGACATCGCAACTATCCATGACAGCGAAAAATTACAGGAACAACATACAGGTTCGTGTGAATGTTAGTCATGCACAGCCGAAAACGAACGCAGATAATTCGTCAGCTGCGCTATGGGCATTTAAAGCTGATTCAACTATCACCTCAGGTGCACATATGTTTGTAAACCATTTAACTCAGGAAAATGAATTGTGTTTTCAGGATGAATTGAACCAGGTGTATCTGATCAATTCAACGGGAAATCTTATTTGGAAAAAGAAAGTGTCAGAAATGATTCGTTCAGATATTTACACGGTTGATATTTTTAAGAATGGAAAATTTCAATTATTATTTAACACAGAAAATTACTTGCACCTTATTGATCGTAACGGAAACTACGTGCAGGGTTTTCCTATAAAATTACCTGCCCGCGCAACTTCCGACATCACCTTACTGGACTATGACGGGAATAAGGATTACCGTTTATTTTTGGCATGTGCCGATAAACACATTTACAATTTTAATTTGTACGGTGTAAAAACAGAAGGTTTTGTTCCTGTGAAGACCGACGCTGAAGTAAAATTGCCGATTAGTTATATTAAAGTAGGCGCCAGTGATTATTTAGTAACGGCTGACGCATCGGGTAAGATATATGTTTTTAGTCGAAAGGGAATGGGCCGCATTGATTTTAAAAATAAAGCGATTGCCGGTTTGGATCATTTGTATGTATTAGGAGGAAACAATTTGGATAACACGAAATTAATTTACGTTGACGATAAAAATAATTTATTAAATAAAATATCATTCACCGATAAAAAAGAAGCTTTAAAAATTGGTGACGAATTGAGTGGCTTTAAGACATCTTTTGCCTTGGTAAACGATGATTCTCAGGCAGATGTTTTAGTTTATGGAAATGGCGCCTTTTATTCATACGATCTGTTTACCAGTAAACTGATCGAATATTTTAGTGAACAAGCGGTTTACGATCATGCACAAATAGTTAATACGAGCAATAATGACTGGGTGTTGGCATTTGATAAAACCGGGCAGAAATTAGACCTGGTAAATACTGCAGGTAAGCTGTCAGTTTCGATGCCAAACATTACCAAAAAACCATTAGTGGGCGATTTATACAAAAACGGCAAAACATATATTTTAGTCGTAAGCGGAAATAAAATTAGTTGCCAGGAATTGAATTAATATTCAAACTTCCCAAATTCCGATTCAATAGTTACTTTCTTTCCGTCAAATTTTTCAACTTTGCCAATGATCTTCGCGTCCACGTTAAATGAACGGGAGATATCAATAACCTGTTGAGCTAATTCCTGAGGTAAGTATACTTCCAGTCGATGGCCCATATTAAAAACCTTGTACATCTCTTTGTAATCCGTTTTGCTTTGCTCGTGTATAGTTTTGAATAGAGGCGGTAAAGGAAACAAATTGTTTTTGATGATATGTACACCGTCCACAAAATGCAATACCTTGGTTTGAGCGCCCCCGCTACAATGCACGATACCACTTATTTTTGTTCCTAGAACCGAGAGTAATTTTTTTACAATGGGCGCATAGGTTCTGGTTGGTGATAAAACTAATTTACCGGCAGTAATGTGTTCTTTAATTTCTTTACCATTCATATCAGTATAGCTTACCTCAATTTTATCGGTTAAGTTCAGCTGTCCGCAATACGTTACTTCTTTAGGTAAATTAGTGTCATACGACTCAGGATATTTTTCGGCTACGGCTTTACTAAACACATCGTGTCGGGCGCTGGTTAAACCATTACTTCCCATACCGCCATTATATTCGGTTTCATAGGTGGCTTTACCCGAAGAAGAGAGGCCAACGATCACGTCGCCGGCTTTTATCTGGTGATTGGAAATAACATCGGCTTGTTTCATGCGGCAAACCACCGTGCTATCAACAATTAAGGTACGAACTAAATCGCCCACATCAGCAGTTTCGCCCCCTGTTGAGCGAATGTCGATGCCGTTATCGCGTAAATTTTGCAATACTTCTTCGGTTCCGTTAATGATGGCAGAAATAACTTCGCCCGGAATTAAGCCTTTGTTACGGCCAATGGTAGAAGACAATAAAATATTATCAGTAGCACCTACACAGATCAGGTCATCAATATTCATGATCACCGCATCCTGTGCAATACCTTTCCATACGCTTAGGTCGCCGGTTTCTTTCCAGTAAACATAGGCCAATGACGATTTTGTGCCGGCACCATCCGCGTGCATGATAATACAATGTTCGTTGCTCCCGGTTAAATGGTCAGGTACAATTTTGCAGAACGCTTGTGGAAATAGTCCTTTATCTATATTGGAAATAGCGTTATGTACATCTTCTTTGGATGCAGAAACGCCCCGTAAATTATATTTTAAATCTGACATTGGTTTTGAGCTAATAAAGCCCAAAGATAGCAGAAAATGGCTAAAAAACTGATTGACTTTTTAACCACATTAGTAACATAGATAATAACCAATAAGGCATATAGGTTTATGAGGAATAACTAAACAAATTCTTCATTTTCTATATGTCGGTCTTGGTTAAATTTTGATGCTATTTTACTATAACCAGTTTTTTATTAGTAACGGAGTTCTCCCCTTTAATGTTGATGTTATAAATACCTGCAGCTAAATGGCTAGCGTCAATAGTTGCACTTCCGTTTTCTATAGTTTGAGATAACACAACATTACCCGCTATATCAAATAATTGAACCAATTGTTTTGCTTTAGTGCTAAGTTCAATAGTAAAGAAGCCATTAGTGGGATTTGGGTAAATAGACAGATTACTTTCCTCCAGTGTTTGAATGCCCGTAGAAATATCTAAAATTGAATTCAACGTTGTGTTCGTTACAATTGGCGCATTAAAATCAAAATAGATATAGGCTGTGTTTTTTATTTGGTGCGGCCTTGCCCAGGTTGTTTTTGGTTTTAAGCGGTATTGAACAAATCCAATGGAGCTGTCGCCACCCGTTGTACTGTCAGGTAACATAATGTTAGCATAATAAACTGATAAGATATTTCCATCCAAATGAACTGTATTAGCATGACTGTAATCCGTTACCTGGAAAGTCGACAGATCTAATTCAGAATCCAGTGTGTCTTTTAGCAGGATATTGAAAGCGGGTGCATTTCCGGTATTTTGAAAATGAATGGTATAAGTTAACCAATCGGAAAAACCGGGCATAACATTTATAGGATATGTTTCTTTTACATTTGGATCGTGAGAATTTACGACATTGTAACAAGCTACGTAATCATTATTGGAAGGATAATTATCGCCGCTTACCGGGCTTATTTTAGCAGTAACACATATAGGATCGCCTGCTTGTGCCGTTGGGAAAGGCTGCAGGAGGATGCCGAAATCAGTTGAATTATTAATAGTTGCAAAATCTGAAATCGCATACGAATAGATATTGCCGGTAACAACCGGTGTTAATGCGCCTGTTGCAGGGCCAATATACGTTACAGGCCCCGTTATTGTAAACACTAATGTTCCGCTAATACCAGAAGCACAATTTAAATTATACCATTTAGACAGGTCGCCGGCATTAACCCGCATTACATGTGTTTGTCCCGGAAAAACGATACCGCAGGTGCCAACAGATTGAACGCCGATATCGAAGCCTGCTTTACAGGCTAAGGCAAAATTCACGTTCGTATCTAACACCGCAACTGTAAGCGTGCTGTCTAAGCCCGGATATATACAAGTTGCATTGTAAGGTTTGCCAACAGTATCTACCATCACCGTATAAGTTGATGCTGAATCAAGGAATTGGTATACACCATTCATGGCCGTATAGGTAGTTCCAAGTAAGTTTGATCCGGAATCATATATTCTCATCGGAATATTTTTCAAGTTTCCATCAAGACTATCTTTGATGCAGTCATGGTTATTATCTTTATAGGTAAATCCCACAATGCCGTAAGATGATGGACAATTGAAAGGATTACCAGCGGTACACAACGGATACCTTAATGTAATTGAATCCATAGTGGGAATATAATTTGGAATACAAGTAAAAGGATTGTGCTGGATATTGAAATAGCCTGGTATTTGATGGAAAGGTTCAAAACACTGAATGTTATTGTAACTACAATCTAAAAAGGCCAGTGATGGCGGAAGGATTGGTAAACTTGTAAGTTGATTGCTATTGCAGGTGAGTACTCCCAGGGAAGCAGGTATTACAGGTAACGCTATAATAACGTTGGCGTTGCAATTCAAATTATACAAACTGTTTGGTAAAGCAGGAAGAGTTGTAAGTTGATTTGAAAAGCAATATAAACTTCCCAACGAATTTGGAAGTGCAGGTAGTAAGGTTAACAAATCGCTATGGCAATCTAAAATATTTAACGCACCAGGTAATGCAGGAAGATTATTTAAAGGGTTAGTGCTACAATCCAATTCGATTAATGAATTCGGCAGTGCAGGTAAGACGGTTAACACATCATTGTCGCAATATAAAATCGCCAGTGTGTTTGGAAGCGTGGGTAACGCGGGTAAAGGATTCGAACTACAAATGAGTTTATACAACGCATTGGGTAAAGTTGGAAGAGCCGTCAAATTATTGCTGGAGCAGTTGATAATATGGAGCGAATTTACAAGCGTTGGTAAAGCCGCCAGTTGATTGAAAGAACAATCCATGAAATTTAAGGTTGTAGGCAAAGCGGGTAGTGCTGTCAGGTAATTATTATGACATAAGAGGTCAATCAAATTATTTGGTAAGGTAGGAAGCGCCACCAGCGAGTCACCCGAACAATCTAAATAAACCAGAGAATTAGGAAAGGGGGGTAAGTTCAGAATTGGGTTTATACTACAGTTTAACGATGTTAACGAATCGGGTAGTGCCGGCAAGCTGTGCAATTGATTGCTTGAGCAGGTAAAGGTTAGTAAACCTATTGGTAAATTGGGCATAGTATAAATTGAGTTGTTACAACAGTTAAATGATTTTAGCGAATCCGGTAAAACAGGTAAGCCAGTTAACTGATTACCCCAGCACTCTAAAAATTTAACGGTGTTTGGTATAACAGGTAAGCTGTCAAGAGAGTTTTGCGAGCAACTTAAGTAAAGTAAACCGGTTGGCAATACCGGCAAACTGTCAAGTTTATTTCCATCGCATATCAAAGTATCTAACATCCCTGGCAATGCCGGAAGGTTTGATATACGCAGATCCAAAGTGTCGTATACATTTACGCTGCAATTCAGGGTTTTTAAGGAGTCAAAATATTGTATGCCGTTTAAATTAACGATGTGTTTATTTTGGATACTAATTTGTTTTCGGGAAGTTACATCAGCGTGAATTGTATCGAGCTGATTTCCGGACATGGCTGCAGGAATATTTAATTGTAGCCAGGATACAAAACTGGTGTCGCTGATAGTGACATAGCTCTGGGCTTTAAGGCTTGATAAGCAAAGTAAAGAAGCCAATAGTGTGAGTAGATTTTTCATAATAATAAGTGTTATAAGTATTTCTGATGTAAAATTAGAATATACCTATTGCACTATTTTGAAGGATTGGCAGCAGAGTGCTTTAAACTAACAGGTGAACGCTTTTTGCCGATAAGTGAAAAACGAAAGGCGTTTCGATATCATCGAAACGCCTTTATTTAATGCTTAGGGTTATTTTAAAAAACTTCTTTAGCTACACGCTTTGTACTGTCGGATGTTCCCATTGTATAATAATGCAGGCAAGGAACATTTGCTTTTTTCAACTCTTTTGATTGCTCAATACACCATTTGATACCTATTTCTTTTACAGCCTTATCATCTTTGCATTTTTCAAGTTCTACAAAAAGCTCCTGTGGAAGATCAATGTGGAATATTTTAGGTAAAGCAATTAATTGTGAACGTGAGCTCAGGATTTTTAATCCCGGAATAATAGGAACATTAATATCGTTCTTGCGGCAAAGATCTACGAATTCAAAATATTTTTTATTATCAAAAAACATTTGTGTCACAATATAATCAGCGCCTGAATCTACTTTGGCTTTCAGCCATTTCATATCACTATATAAGTTAGGTGCCTCAAAGTGTTTTTCGGGATAGCCGGCTATTCCCATACAAAAATTAGTAGGAGAAGCATCTTTCATTTCATCATCCAAATAAAGCCCGCTATTCATATCTCTGATTTGTTTTACCAAATCAATTGCGTAATCATGTCCGCCCGGCTCAGGCACAAATTGTGATTCGGTTTTAATGCTGTCGCCGCGTAAAGCTAACACATTATCAATACCTAAAAATTGAAGATCTATTAAAGCGTTCTCAGTTTCCTCACGTGTAAAGCCTCCGCAAATAATATGCGGCACGGCTTCTACGTCGTATTTGTTCATGATAGCAGCACAAATACCAACGGTACCCGGACGTTTTCTAATACTTACTTTTTCAAGATAGCCACCGTCTCGTTTTTTATAAATATATTCTTCGCGGTGGTATGTAACATCTACAAAGGCAGGTTTAAATTCCATTAATGGATCAATGCCGTCGAAAATAGATTGAATGCTTTTTCCTTTTAAAGGAGGAAGTATTTCGATAGAAAATAAAGTGTCTTTCGCAGATTTCAGATGTTCGGTAATTTTCATATAATAATAAATAGGTCACAAATGTAACCATATAGTACAATTTAAAAAACTATATAAAGAAATTCTGCTCTAGAAACGATAGCCAAAAGACACTCCGCCTTTAAATGCATTAAGGGGTAATGCGCTCCTGTTATAATTATAAGCTTTGGTGAGGTCGTCAGAGCTTTTATAGGTATCGATGTGATACCCTAATCCAGCCATTAACATAATGTTAAAGTTTTTAGTGACTCTAAACAACAAGCCGTTATTTAACATAACATATAGTCTGTCCATGGTGAATTTGTTGCTGCTCGTTACATTGTAATAAGAATAACCATTAGGGTCGTAGGTGGTTTGTGATTTGGTGTACGTGCCGGTAAATTGCGATGTTCCAATATATGGTCCAACAAAATGGGTCACCGCACGTTTACCGCTGGTTTGAAAATGAATCCCAAGACCCACCTCGTAGGTTTTATTAGTGTATCTGTAATCTGTAATTGTGAAGTCGCTGTTACTGTAGGAGTAGTATGCCGAGTAATTCCCAGTAAAAAGCGTGTTAACAGATTGAGTAAAATAGGGTGCTGCAAAACCTACTGTTATCGGTACATATACATTAAAATAATTATTGGCAAACTCCCGGATATAATTTACGCCAATCGAGCCATTAATGGGTTCAAGCATATTAAAAGAAACCAGGTTTTTGGTAGATAATAATTCGGCGGTTTTAGCTTTTTCAATGCTGTCGCGATTAATTCTTACAGGAGCCGGGTAGCTATTATAAACCACGAATGGAGTTTCGGCAGGAGTTTCGGGCGTTGTGGTAATAACTTCGTGTACGCCGTTTTGGTAAATAATAAGAGCAATCTCCTTTTTTGATATGGTGATTGTAGGTCCGTCCTGGTAGGTAAAAAGTTTATATTTAATCTCCGTAGGCGTAATTTCCAGAATCTTAACATCCACTTTGCTATTATCCTTTTTAAATAGCTGATCCTGCGCATGTATAGTCATAGAAATACTGAAAAGCAGGCAAATTAGGATTTTTTTCATAAAAATGCGATAAGGTTTATACACTTAAAGGTAGACAAATTATTCGTAATAAAGCCCGGTTTTTTTGAAAACAAATATTTGCCCAGCAATAATATATTTATAAATTTGGCTAACTTTTTAAACCTATCAAAACCCGTATTTATGAGCAAAATAAAAGTAGCTAACCCAGTTGTAGAATTAGATGGTGATGAGATGACCCGTATCATCTGGAAATTCATTAAAGATAAATTAATTGTTCCGTATTTGGATGTGGACATTAAGTATTATGACTTAGGGATGGAGTATCGTGATGAAACCAATGACCAGGTAACTATTGATGCAGCTGAAGCGATCAAAAAATACGGTGTTGGTATCAAGTGCGCTACCATTACTCCTGATGAAGCTCGTGTAAAAGAATTTAACTTAAAGCAAATGTGGAAGTCTCCTAACGGAACTATCCGTAATATATTAGATGGAACTGTTTTTCGCGAGCCGATCGTTTGTAAAAATGTACCACGTTTGGTTTCTAACTGGACAGCTCCCATCATCGTTGGACGTCATGCGTTTGGTGATCAGTATAAAGCAACTGATTTCATAATTCCCGGAAAAGGAAAATTAACGATGAAGTTTGTTGGCGAAGATGGAAAAGAAATTGAACACGAAATTTTTAATTTTAAAGGTGCCGGCGTTGCAATGGGCATGTACAATGTAGAGGAGTCTATCCGTGGGTTTGCTCACTCTTGCTTTAACGTAGCTTTAAATAAAAAATGGCCTTTATATTTATCTACTAAAAATACGATCTTAAAAAAATACGATGGTCGTTTTAAAGATATTTTCGAAGAAATTTATCAGGCCGATTACAAAGCTAAATTTGAGGCGGCAGGTATTGTTTATGAACATCGTTTAATTGATGACATGGTGGCTTCTGCTTTAAAATGGAACGGAAACTTTGTGTGGGCTTGTAAAAATTATGATGGCGACGTTCAGTCTGATTCAGTAGCACAAGGATTTGGTTCTTTAGGTTTAATGACATCTGTTTTAATTACTCCCGATGGAACTATTATGGAAGCTGAAGCAGCACATGGTACTGTTACCCGTCACTTCCGTGATCACCAAAATGGTAAACCAACATCCACAAATCCAATTGCATCAATTTTTGCCTGGACACGTGGATTAGAGTTCCGAGGTAAGTTAGATAATAACCAGGAGCTAATTAATTTCTGCCAGGCTTTAGAGCAGGTGTGTGTAGAAACAGTTGAGTCTGGTAAAATGACTAAAGATTTAGCAGTTTGTACTCACGGTAATAATGTAAAACATGGCGAGCATTATTTATATACGGAAGAGTTTTTAGATGCTATTGATCAAAATTTAAAGAAAAAATTAGCAAAATAACAATAGTTTAGAAAGTTTGAAAAGTTTGGAAGGTTTAGAAGTTAATTAAGTAACATCTAACTTTCAAAACCAAGCAACTTTCAAAACTTTATAACTACAAACATGGACCAGGAATTATTTGATAGAGTAGAAAACGCATTAAAAACTATTCGTCCTTATTTAGAGGCAGATGGTGGAGATGTAGAGTTGTTGGAAATAACCGATGGTCATACAGCGATGCTTGAATTAAAAGGAGCTTGCAGTACCTGCAGTATGAGTCACATGACTATGAAAGCAGGAATTGAAGAAACTATTATGAGAGCAGTTCCTGAAATAAAACATGTGCAGGCTACAAGAATGTAATTTTTAAAATACCCTTATCAAGGTCCTATTCAGTATTGAATAGGACTTTTTTATTAACTACACAATGTATACAGTAAAAATTGCTTATACTCAAACGGAGATCGATAGAATTATTGATCTGCGATACGATATCTTAAGAAAACCCTGGAACCAGCCCAGGGACACATCAACGGATGGCATGGAAGAAAATGCCATCAACGCCTACATAGAAAAGGATGGAAAAGCTATTGCGTGCGGCCGCTTACAGGACAATGGAAGCAATCTCTGCCAGATACGCTATATGGCAGTTGATGCAGATTATCAGGGCAAAGGATTAGGTAAACTAATAGTAGCCAGGTTGGAAGAAGAAGCAATAAAAATGCAGTTACAAATAATTGAGTTACAGGCACGCGAAAATGCGTTGGAATTTTATAAAAGTCAGGGTTATAAACTTATTGGAGAATCCTTTAAATTGTGGGACATTATTCAGCATTACCTGATGGCGAAAGATATTAAACAGATCTTATAAAAATATTCAACTGTTCAGCTACATGTGAAACCGAAATATCTCGAATACATTTAAAATCCGGGCACTTCAAAGAGTCGTCAACTCTACTGGTATTTGGATTGATCCAGGCACTGCACGGAGCGCAAGGCAGGTTCAAAGAGATGATTTTATGTTTAGGCCCTATCCATTCATAACCATATAATGTGGGATTAGATGCTCCCCAAATGGTAAAGGTTGGTTTGTTTAAAGCAACCGCCATGTGCATTAATCCGCTATCCAAACCAATGTAAAATTGTGAATGATGAAGGATCTCCATCACATCATTTAATGTGGTTTTTCCGATTAGCGAAACAAGATTCTGATCATTCCCGTCAGTCAATTTCTCGTTTAATTGAACTTCCGTCTTATCACCCAGGACAACTAATTGCGTATTAGGGAAGTTTGTTTGCAAGTGTTTAAACAGTTGAAGCCAATTTTCAAAAGCCCAGTTCTTATACGGAGCATTATTGTTTGCTGAGCTAACCTGTATCACCACGTAATTTTTTGAAAGCCCAAAATCATTAGCATGTGTTGATGTGTAATGTATATTGAAATCTAAATCACTTAATGTCGCGGTCGGACTGGTTAAAAAAACATGTTGTAAAGCATCATGTGTGTTGGGTTTTGGTTCAATAAAATGGATAGCTTTTGAACTTTGTAGCGACGTCATTCCTTTATAGTTGATATACACCTCTTTTCCTAAAAATGCCGACAGCGTTAGATGAGTATTACTGAAGGCAAAATGGTTCACGTAAACCGAATCGTATTTTCGAAAATTCAGGACTGAAAAAATAAAAAGACCTAATTTGTTTTTTCGAACCTTTATCGAATCAAGCAGGTTTGTGTTTTTAAAGATCGATTCACAATGATAAACTGACGTAAATAACCCTGTTACTGAATATCCTTGTTTTTTAAGTTCGTTCACTAAAGGAACTAATAATATAGCATCTCCCACTCCTGCCGAGAAAAATACAAGCGCTTTTTTATGTTTGACTATACTCAAGACCTTATTTTAAGAGCAATTTCTTTATTGATGCTATCAATGGATTTTGTTTTTTTATTATCGCGATGAATAAAAATATAATTATTGATGTAATTGATCTTACCAAAATAATCGCTCGAATTGGTAAGATGAATTTTATCTTCGTATGGAAGCATCTGTGTCTGTTTTTTGGAATAATAATAACAGGTATATCCCATTTTCTTAAAGTTTTCAAAAACAGATTCTACAGGGATCGTTTTATGGTGTCGTTGTTCTATTTCGATGATTAACGTAGGGTGATGGGTTGCAAGGTATTTTTCGGCACCTTTTAAAACGGATAGTTCATGACCCTCTACATCAATTTTAATAAGGTCGGGATAAACGTTTTTTTCTGATGTAAATGCATCAAGTGTATCTGTCTTTACATCGTAAATAATAGATTCAGTCTCGTTATCCTCTTTGTTGTTGACTTCTAATGAACTCAGGCAGTTATCCGCAACGCCATTGATAACCGGAATTTTAAATTGATGAGTTCCTTTGGTGTCGGATAAAGCAAGGTTAATAACATTGCAATGACTGAAGATAGCAGTTAGCTGATGGTTCAGTTTTTTTTCGGGTTCAAAAAGCCAGATATTTTTAGGGTTGATCAGTTTTTCGGCATAATAAGCATATTCTCCTTTATTAGCTCCAATATCAAAAAATATAGAATCCTTATTCAGTAAAAATTCCAGTAATAGAAGTTCGGCGTCAAACTCAACAGTCGAAAGATTTTTCCAGTTTAAGATCTGGTAATGTGCAAACACCCTTTTTTTGATAACAGAAGGTAGAATCGACAGTAATATGCTTTTTATAAATTGCCTCAAAATGGGTATAAAATAAGATGGATACAATATAAAGCAAATTTTACGGTTATGTAACAAGTCCGCTAAAAATTCATATTTTAGATTTCTGATTCAAAAAAGCAGGAACTTGTTAAAGAATATTATATCAACCTTATTTACCAAAGGCTTTGTTGCTTTTATCAATCTTGCTATTTTACTGCTAACCTGCCAGCAGTTGGGCGTTGATATTCGTGGCCAGGTAAGTTTGTTAATCATTAATATTGCTATAATTCAAATTGTTAATGAGATATATACGGGTTATGTGTTGGTGTATTTTATTCCAAAATATTCTTTAAAAAAAATATATGTTTCGGGGTTAGTTTGGGCAGTTGGGTGTACCCTTTTATGTGTTGCGGTTATGCTCATGTTATTTGTGTTTTTTGAAGTAGGATCAATTGATCATTGGACTCATTTGATCGCTTTATCCCTTCTCATTATTCTGCACTCATTTCATATGGTTATCATTTTAGCCAAGGAAAAGATCAAAGCCTACAATTTTTTAAATTTCTTTCAGCCTGCTTTGCTTTTGAGCACTCTATGTGTCATGTTTTTTTTCTTTAAAATAAGAACGGTGGATAGTTATATTATTGCTTTATATGTTTCTTTTTCAGTTTCAATTTTATTTTCATCTATTCAAATAGCAGGTATTTTCAAAAAGGCTGATCATCCGGTTATGCTGTTCGAACCAAAGCGTATTATCGAAAATGGATTCTATAACCAGTTAGCCAATCTTTGCCATATGTTAAGTAACCGCTATAATATATATTTATTAAGCAATACAGTTTTAGTGGGAATATACTCCAGTGCTACTTCTCTGATAGAGTCAGTTTGGATCATTAGTGGGAGTGTTTCTCCAATTATTTTAACCTATATCGCTAATGGTAAAGACCCCTCTAATAATGCAAAGATCACTTTACTATTGGCAAAGCTCTGTTTTTTATTGAGTTTGTTTTGCGTGATCGTTCTGTATTTTATTCCCAGAGAGTTTTTTGTTTTTTTATTAGGCGAAGATTTCATCCATGTAAAAACTGTCATGATGTATTTGTCGCCGGGTATTTTGTTTATCAGCTTTGCTACAATAATCAGTCATTATTTTGCCGGTTTAGGGAAGCAACGTATTCTTTTAATTGCTAATAGTTGTGGTTTGCTAACTACTATTTGCGTGAGCAGGTTTTTGATAGCTAAAGATCAATTGTTAGGCGCGTCATACGCTGCCTGCCTCTCGTATTTTGTAGCAACAATAATCCTGGTGATGTTTTTTCTGAGACAAAATAAATTCAGTCTTTTGGATTTGTTGCGATTTAAAAAGGATTTTGAGTTATTAAAAAAAGCAGGGTAATTTATTCTGATATTATTTTTAAATAGCGTGGGTCAAATAGTCAAAAAAATCAACTTGCAGGTTAAGTAAATAGGGCAACCTGTCTTATTATGAATTGTATTACTGTAATAATGGTTGTTACGATAAAAGCCCACATCACATATTTTCCACCTTTTTCGTGTTTTATAATTAGCTGAACGATTAATATTGCAATAGTTATCATAAACGGAATTAAGGCCACATGATAGTGCAGTGATTCCATTATATTTCCTTTTAGCAAAGCTATTAAACTTCGCTGCATACCACAACCCGGGCATTCCATTCCGAAATGCGATTTAAAAAAACAGGGGAATAAATGATGTTCCAGCCAGTCAAACATGGTTGTGAAAAACAAAAAATGTCTTTGATGTAATCAAAGACATTTTCGTATAAGTTTTTTTTAGTTAGTGTCCTCTCATCATTTCCCACGGCATAGCACTAAATGCCGCACCTATGAAAGCAAATACTACAATTACGTAAATAACGATCAATGCAGACAAACATAATCCAATAATAGCACAAACTCTACCTGCTTTTAGATTGTTGTATGAAGATAAGGTATAGTTACCCGGATTTGCTTTGTAAAGTGCTAAACCTTTATTGCCTAAAACCAATGCAATAATACCACAGGTTAAAGCAACAAAACCATAGCACCAACATAGTGCAATAGAAATGATTCCCAGGGTTAATACACCCGCAGCATTTGGAATAGGAACTTGTCCGAATTGGGTATTGAATTGAGGAGTTACATTTTGTCCTTCTTGTGAAGCTTCGCTTGAAAAATTATTTTCTTCCATGATTGTTTGGTTTATCGAGATATGCTCTAAATATTTTGATCTAAAGATATAAAAATTAGATAAGTGACAGAAAAAAAACGATAAAAACTAAAACTTTTATAAAATGCGTTCGTACAATATTATCAGAATTACGCAGCTATTTAATTTTCAATCCCCGTATCTCAACATAAATTAAAGCTCACCAATAAAATTTTAAAGAATTTAGTCATGTAACCCATTGCCCGGCCTTTTATATCGGCATGGATAAACTGTAGTATAATCAAAAAATAAATTAAAAGCATCATATGAAATCAATTACAAACATTTCAAAACCTACTTGCCATGAAAACAATTCTATTAACCGCAGGTCTGCTGGCTGTTCTATGCTCGCCAGCAAACGGGCAAAACGTCATTTCTGTATCTCCGACTGACAGTTTAGCTAATTTTGATACCAAGCAATGGACCAATTTTTATTGGTCGCATCACACTTCTGTAAATGATCTGCCTGAGTTCATTTATGCTCATCAACGGGCTTATATTCATGATACGTATTTTTCCACTCAACGTCTCTCAGGCCAAAATCCAATTCCACAACAAGCATGTACTAACATTGATTTCGAATCCGGAAATCTAAACGGCTGGACTACTTCCCAGGGTTTTAATCCTATATTTAATCCATTGGGTTGTTGCCAAACAGCGGGTGGTGCGCAACAAATTACAACCGGTGCCGGTGTTGATGCCTGTGGTGGGTTTCCTGTGATCGCTGCCGGCGGTAATTTTTCAGTTCGCCTTGGAAATAACGGCACCGGCGGCTTGGCCGATAGATTGGAGCAAACATTTAACGTTACGGCTGCTAATGCCAACTTCACATATCGCTATGCTGTGGTATTTGAAGACCCCGGTCACGCTTTAGCTGACCAGCCAAAATTTGAAATTCAAATGCTTGATTCAAATGACCTTGCAATTCCTTGTACGTTTTACAATGTTGCGGCCGGACAAAATATCCCGGGATTTATCAATTCTCCTAACTGCGCTAATGTTGTATATAAACCATGGACCAATGTTAGTGTTGATCTTACTAATTATATCGGGCAAGATGTAACGATTCGTTTTACAACGTATGACTGTTCTTTAGGTGGTCACTACGCTTATGCGTACATTGATGGTAGTTGTATTGATTTTAATATAACTCAAAATGGTATACTATGTCAGGGATCTAATGTTTTATTAAATGCACCGGTTGGGTTTGCTTCTTATAACTGGACTTTGCCAAATGGAAATCCGGCAAACGGACAACTATTAAGTGCAACTACTGGTGGAGTTTATACATTGAGTTTAACCACTGTAACAGGTTGTCCGGGCCCAACCATGACATACACATTAACTGAGTTTCCTAAACCAAATGCCATTTTTACTGTAAATCAACTAACGCCCTGCACGCAAACTATTTCCTTTAACAATAATAGTAACGTTGTTAGTGGAAACATCAGTTCATACGCCTGGACATTTGGAGACGGGACGACAGGTAATACCTTTAACGCGACTCATAATTATGCCAATTCAGGTAACTATAATGCAGAATTAATAGCTATAACTAATATGGGTTGCAGAGACACTATGGTAATTCCCGTTGCAATAAATCCTACGCCTTTGGCAGCATTCTCTGCCAGTGCCGTATGCGCCAATAGCGCCAGTATATTTATAAATACTTCATCTGTAAATACCGGCTCTATTAGCTCCTATGGCTGGCTTTTTGGAGATGGAGCAACATCTTCCTTAGCTCAACCTAATCATCAGTATGCTAATGCCGGAACTTATAATGCTACTTTGAATGTAACAACAAATGCAGGTTGTAATAATTCCGTGAGTCATCCTGTTAACGTTAATGCATTACCCAATACATTTTTTGCCGCTCCAAATGTATGCGACGGTTTTCCGGTTAACTTTACAAATAATTCTACTATTGTTGCGGGAACAATAACGAACTACAGCTGGGATTTTGATTCAGATGGAATTGCTGATAATTTAAACCAATCTCCTACTCATCATTACACGAGCCCCGGAACTTATACAGCCGAATTAACAGTAGTATCTAACAATAATTGCAGTGCCAGTTATTCTTCAGCAATAGTGGTTCATCCACTGCCGGTAGTTCAGTTTTCAGCAGCCAACGTTTGTGAGGGGATTGTAACAGCATTTACTAATCAATCAACGATTATTGCCGGACAAGTAACCTCCTATAACTGGACCTTTGGCGATAATAGTTCGGCCACGGTTGCAAATCCTAACCATACATACAGCGTAAGCGGCAACTACAGTATTAGTTTAACAGCCACGAGTAATTTTAATTGTGTAAATGTTATTTCAGGTAATACTGTGGTTCATACGAAACCTACCGTTCAGTTTTCTGTTCCGGCAGTTTGCTATGGCTTGTCATCTGGGTTTATAAATCAATCAACCGTTGTTGGCGGACAAATAACAAATTATAACTGGACCTTTGGAGATAATACAGCGAGCGCTTTAGTAAGCCCCAGTCATTCCTATTTAGCTGCGGGTACTTACAGTGTTGTTTTAACAGCTACCAGTAATTTTAACTGCACCAACAGTTCGTTTCAATTTGTTACGGTTAATCCAAAACCAAGTGCTTATTTTATTTCTGTTCAACCTTCTGCCTGTACACATACTATTGGATTTATCAATACCAGTAATGTATCTGGAGGAAGCATTACATCCAGCAATTGGTCTTATGGTGATGGAAATACCGCTTCGTCACAAAATGGGTCAAACAATTATATTAATAATGGAACCTATAATGCGCAACTCATTGTAACCAGCAATATGGGTTGTTTGGATACTGCAATT
Source organism: Bacteroidota bacterium (assembly GCA_040387475.1). Classification (GTDB taxonomy): domain Bacteria; phylum Bacteroidota; class Bacteroidia; order B-17B0; family Aurantibacillaceae; genus UBA4416. The sequence goes on from JAZKDT010000027.1 coordinate 21,919, forward strand.
ATTCCGGTAACCATTAGTCCGTTACCAACCGCAGCCTTTAACGCCAATAGTGTTTGTTTGAACGGCATCAGTACGTTCACCAACTCATCTTCCGTTACGAGTGGTTTTATAAATACAGTCAATTGGACCTTTGGAGATGGTAGTCAGTCTTTTTTAAACCAGCCAACGCACCAGTACGCGGGCGCGGGAACTTATAACGTTACTTTGAATATAACAACTAATTCTAACTGCAGTAATTCAATTACACAACAGGTAACTGTTAACCCTTTACCAACTGTTTTGTTTACTGCTAACAACGTATGTGACGGAAATGCTGTAAACTTTTTCAATACCAGTTCAATTACGAGTGGTAGTATATCAAATTACATGTGGGATTACACATCAGACGGAATACCTGATAATACGAATCAAGTAGCCAATACACTATTTACAACTCCCGGAACCTATACAACGCAATTAATGGCAATTTCCAATTTTAACTGTTCGGCAACTCACACAGCGGTGGTAATAGTTTACCCAAAACCGGTGGCTCAATTTAGTTCCGCGGCTGTTTGCCAGGCAGTGCCAGTAACCTTTACAAATCAGTCAACTATTTCATCAGGACAGATAACCTATAATCAGTGGGCTTTTGGAGATAATACCACTTCGACCATCATCAATCCACAGCATTTATACACCGGATCAGGTAACTACAACGTTACATTAACAGCGACAAGTAATTTTGGTTGTGCAAGTTCAGTTTCGCTTTTAGCACTGGTTCATCCTAAACCTATCGTAAATTTTCAATCTACAAGCAGTTGTTTGAACCAGGCTACCCAATTCAACAATCAAAGTAACATTTTAAGTGGAGCAATTATCAAATACAGGTGGGATTTCGAAAACAATGGTATTATTGATGACTCAACAGCTAATCCAAGTCATATTTACCCAAGTGCCGGAACGCAACAGTCGAGATTAGTGGCAGTCTCAAATAACAGTTGTGTAAGTCAGAGTTTGAATCCGGTGGTAGTGCATTATAACCCGGTAGCTAATTTTTCGGCTCCTTCAACATGCTTGCCGGGGAGCTCACAATTTAATGATATCTCAGCAAGCAGCGACGGAAACATTACGTCTTACAACTGGGATTTTAATGGTGATAATATCATAGATAATAATCAGCAAAACCCTCAGTATATTTATACGCAGGCAGGAAATTACGGCGTTAAGCTGGAAGTACAAACCCAGTATGGTTGCATTAACACTGTCATTAAATCTGCTTACGTGAATACAACGCCATCCGCTTTGTTTGCTGCTCAAAATAATGCAGGCTGTCCCAGCTTATGTGTTCAGTTCGTTAATAACTCAACTATCGGCAGCGGAAATATAGTCACCAATCAATGGATCTTTGGCGATAACAGTAACCCGGATTATTCCCAAAATCCAACCCATTGTTATTCAACCGGTAATTATAATGTTGAACTAAAAGTAGTTTCCGACAGTGGATGTATTAGTAGTTTAACTTTACCAGGCCTTGTGAATGTGTACCCGGTTCCTACAGCTAATTTTAAAGTAACGCCGGAAGAAATAGAGATAACCACTCCGATGATTGAAGTGGAAGATAAATCAGTGGGTGCAAGTACTGTAAAATATACATTTAACGATGGTACTATTCAAAATACACCAAATTTTAGTTATACGTTTAATACAGATGTTGCTAAAATGGTATACATTCAGCAGCTGGCTATTAATTCATATGGATGCAGAGATTCCCTTATCAAACAGGTTGAAATCAAACCAGCTTATACAATTTATATCCCAAATGCATTTACGCCAAACAGCGATGGCCTGAATGATGGATTTAAGGCAGTTGGGGTAGGTATATCCCAATTTAAATTACAGGTGTTTGACAGGTGGGGGGCTTTGGTTTTTGAAACAACTGACATAAACAATGCATGGGATGGCAGCATTAAAGGAAAAGGGGACATGGAATCCACTAAACAGGAGGTTTATGTGTGGAAAGCACAGGTAACAGATGTTTTGAGCGAAAAACATAGTATGATTGGAAACGTAACCTTAGTGAAATAAATGTCAAAAAGGCATGGAAAACTATTTGGTGTAAAGTTTGATTATTCTGGGTAACAAAGTTACTTTAGTAATTCAAAAATTATAAACTTAAAACAAAAATAAAATGGCACTAGAAATAACAGACGCGAATTTTGAAGAGTTAGTATTAAAATCAGACAAGCCGGTATTGGTAGATTTTTGGGCTGAATGGTGTGGTCCTTGCCGTATGGTTGGACCTATCGTCGAAGAATTATCTTCCGAATATGCCGGAAAGGCGGTAATTGGAAAAGTAAACGTAGATAATAATTCAGGTATTTCTGCAAAATATGGAATTAGAAACATTCCTACTTTATTAGTATTCAAAAACGGCGAAGTGGTTGAAAAACAAGTAGGCGTGGTTCCAAAAAATGTATTAGCAGGTAAATTAGATTCTCATATTTAAATTGTCATCATTTATTTAAACCCGCCCTGATAGTATCAAGGGCGGGTTTTTTGTGTGATTTATTTTCCCCGTCCAGCCCATAAATACCCATAAACCGTTTTAGCCAAGCAGCCTTATTTACCGGCCGCCGGGTTTTTAAATGTTAAAATTAAATGGATAAACCCTCTTAACTCATTAAAATCAGGTATTTACGTTTTCATAACCTTTGCTTAATCATTTTATCACATTTTGGCATTAGGTTTGCCTAATTATCGGTAATAAAAACGAAACGTATGAACACGACACAAGCAATGATTATTTTAAACAACGGTATTAGAAAATACGGTACAATTATAAATGGAGAACATGAGGGAAGAATTAAATTTATTCCAGCAACAGAAATTTTAGCAACAGACGAAAGTCAGATCACTAACTTAATTGAGCATATACCATTAACTAATATTTTTTCGATCGATACATTTTTAAAATAAGTGCATTTATTGAAATTAAAAATCTCCTTCGTTAGTACCGGAGGAGATTTTTTATTTTATAGATTTTATTTTGGAGAACTGGTCTACTTAAAAATCCCTTCAATTTGCGCCACGTGATGCATGCTATGCCACGCATATAGCTGCACAACTTCCCCTAAAGTATATTGTTTTTTATATTCTGGATGAAGATATGTTCTCTTAAAATCTTCTTCGCTCATAGTTTTTAGCAAGTTGGAAAACCTTATCTGAATACCTTCAAAAATCGATAACGAACTTTCTAAAGATGCAGTTTTATAATCTGCAGAATCGGCCCAGGCATTTTGATCGTAAGGTTGGATAGTTGGATTATTGAAGGCTAATGTATGTTTAAGCCTGATCCACATATTCATGTGGGAATCGGCCAGGTGATGAACAATTTGGCGCACAGTCCAGCTTCCTTCACGATAGGTTAATTCCAGATCCTGAGGCGCGATTGTTTCCAATCGTTTTCTTAAACTCACTGGAGCCGCTTCAATCATCATAATAGAACGGTACAAAACATCTTTCGTGAATTCCAGGTTTTGCGCTTTCCCGATAGGGTAAGTTTTGGAATCTAATTCTTCTGTCATGATTATAATTTTATGTATAAAAAAAGATTAAAGTATTAAGATGAAAGATCATCAACTTAATACTTTAATCTAATTCTTAGTTGATCTTTCAATTAAATGTGTAACGCACGTTTGCCTGTAGCATCTAAAGCCGCTTCTTTTAGGCTTTCTGTAAATGTTGGATGTGCATGGCAAATACGGGAGATATCTTCAGCACTTGCTCTAAACTCCATGGCTACAACAGCTTCCGCAATCATATCTGCCACACGCGGACCGATCATGTGTACACCTAAAACTTCATCCGTTGTTTCATCGGCTAATACTTTTACAAAACCATCCGTATCCATACTGGCACGGGCTCTACCGCTTGCTTTGAAAGGGAAAGAACCAACTTTATATTTAACGCCTTTTTCTTTTAATTGTTCTTCAGTTAAACCAACAGCAGCAACTTCCGGCCAGGTATATACAACACCAGGAATTAAGTTGTAATCGATGTGTGGTTTTTGTCCGGCCATTTGTTCAGCAACATACACACCTTCCTCTTCTGCTTTATGCGCTAACATGGCGCCAACAACCACATCCCCAATAGCGTAGATATTGTCAACGTTTGTTTTTAAATGCTTGTCAACTTCAACTCTTCCGCGAGCGTCTAATTTAACGCCTGCTTTTTCTAAGTTTAATCCTTCCGTATAAGGTTTGCGGCCAACGGCCATTAGTACATAATCACCTTTTATTTCCACTTTTTCACCTTTGCCGTTATCAGCAGTAACCGTAACTTCTTTTCCTTTGGATACAACACTTTCTACCTTATGTTTCATTAAAAAATCTATTTTCAGATCTTTCTTCATCACGCGTTGTAATTCTTTTCCTAAGCCCGCATCCATTCCTGCAATTAAACGATCCATGAATTCAACTACAGATACTTTAGAACCTAAACGGGCATAAACGCTTCCTAATTCTAAACCAATAACACCACCGCCAATGACGATAAGGTGTTTAGGGATTTCCTGTAATTCCAATGCTTCAGTAGAAGTGATGACACGTTTTTTATCGATCTCGATACCTGGTAATGATGATGGTTTTGAGCCTGTTGCAATAATTGTTTTTGCAGATTCAATTTGTTCTGTTTTTCCATCAGTATCGGTAATATTAATAACTGTTTTGGATTCAAAGCTGCCTACACCCGTATACACAGTGATCTTATTTTTTTTCATCAAAAAGTTGATGCCGTCGCAGGTCATTTTTACCACACCACGTTTACGCTCAACCATCTGTTTGATATTTACTTTAGGTGATTTTACTTCAATACCATGCTCTTCGAAATGATGAACAGCATTAAAGTAGTGCTCTGAAGAGTCCAACATCGCTTTGGAAGGAATACAACCTACATTTAAGCAAGTGCCACCTAAGGTTGGATATTTCTCAATTAACGCCGTTTTCATACCTAATTGTGCGCAACGAATGGCTGCTACATATCCACCGGGACCAGAACCAATAACGGTTACATCAAATTTTTCCATAATATAGAGTGTTTAGTTTAGTTAGTTTTTTCGACATCAAATTTACGAATAATTAAGACTTTTTAAAGCGTAATATTTGACTCCAGATCAATAATAAGATTGCCAAAACAGATGAGCCATAAGAAATAATGTCGCCAAACTTTACAAATAAGGTTTGGTCATTGTTTGGTGTCATGTTTTTGGAAATAATTGCCTGTTCCCAGTACGGAGTTGCTTGTTCAATTTCGCCGTAAGGAGTTATGAAGCAGGAAATACCTGTATTGGCACAACGCGCAATTTCTCTCCTGGTTTCAATGGCTCTTAATTTGGCATATGCGAGGTGTTGTCTGTGACCCGGACTTGTATCCCACCAGCCATCATTGGTGATAATAAAAATCAAATTGGCGCCGTTTCGAACATACTGCCCCACATAATCAGAATACACACTTTCGTAACAGATAACAGGAGCTATGGCTACTTTTTTATCGTGACTATAAAATACTGTTCGCTCTTCTTGTGTGCCTAAACTTCCCATGGTTCCACCCAGGTCAATGGCAAAACTTTCTAAGGGTTTAAATAAAGCGGGAAAGGGCATACGCTCAACACCAGGCACTAATTTCGATTTGTGGTAATAAGAAATACCTTCTTTATTTAATTGTAATCCCGTGTTGAAATAATCAAAGAAATTTTCTGAGTTGCCATCCCGTCGTGCAGTAGAACTTTTAGTGTCTCCCGGCTTATATACATTAAACGTACTGGCGCCTGATACAATCGTTAGATTTGGATGAGTCGCCAAAATGCTATCCATAAAAAAATGTAAACTGTAAGATTCGTTTTCCTGCCCCTCTGTAAAATCTTCCGTTAAGAATGTCTCCGGAAAAACTAAGAAATCAACCGTTGAATCTATTTTTACCTGCAATTGAATTAATACCTTGTGTAGTTGTATTTCAGGGGCAAAGTAAAATTTATCGTTGTAAGGATCAACATTGGGTTGAACGATCACTGTTTTATACGTTATCGGTTTTCCTGCCTCGCTTTTTTCTCTTATTCTCCAAAAATAAACTGCATACGAAATGGCAATTGGAACAATAATTACAACAACAGGTTTGGCTAATTGCTTTACATTATAAGGGCCACCTTTGATCGCATTAAAAATTAAAATATTAACGATCAATACCCATAAACTTCCACCCGATGTTCCGGTGAATTCGTACCACTGAACCCAGTTATGATTAAACGCAAAAGCATTACCCAGTATCAGCCAACTCCACGTCAAGTCCCATAATGTATGTCCATATTCGTAACCCAACCATATGGGTATCAAAAGCCAAATAGCCCAGGGTTTATTGATGCGGCGTTTTAAGTTGTGCCAGATCATAAAGGCCATGCACATAAAAACCGGATTGCAAATGATGGCCAATATTGCTCCACCAAAAGAGGCGTAATAGATCCACCAGGTGACGCAAATGTTCCAGATAAAAAATGCGAAATAACTTAACCAGATGATCTTTGTTTTTTTTCGTTTGGTCTCTAAATTAGTTGAAATTCTATCTTCAATAATAAACAAGGGAACCCAGGCAAAAAATAATAAAATCGTAATTGGAGCAAACCATCCAGCGCTAAATAAAAGACCGCTGATGATTGCTAAAATATAATTTGGAACTCTTTGAAACATCGGATAAATATAAACAAAAAAGTCCGACTGCATGAGCCGGACTTTTTATGATTTGATGCTTTATTTATTCGATATCAAGGTCTTTTGCGTTTATTTTTAAAAGTTCTCGATCATTTAATTTATTTTGTGGCAACGAGCCATCTAACTCTGTTTTACCCATTTTCTGTGCCCCTGCCGGGTGAGCTTCTCTTTTTACAGTGCCATTGTCGTCGGCCGTTTTATCTGGCGAAGCTTTTCTGTAACCGTAATCGTCGTCAGAACCTGAATTTGATGGTGTTACTGAGTTCGGACTACTTTGTCTATAGTAAGGGTTATTCGGGTCGCTATATGGATCAGGGTAAGCGTTGTTATTATAACCATAAGGATCGTTAAAATAACTCAAGGTGTTCCAGGCTAAAAAACCGGCTCGTTCAGCATGGTTTAAAGCGCCCGCATAATCACCCCAAAAATATAATTGTTTGGCGTACTGTTGGTGACGAATTGCTTTTGCTAACCATGGCGAATATGTATCGTTCCAGTCGCTGAATTGCAGAGCTTGTCCAATTACATTTGCTGATTGGCGGATTGAATTCCTTGCTGCTTTCTTCACGCTATAATAACTATTGTTATAATATCCGTAACCATAATTGTTACTATACGAATTTGGGTAGCCGTTACCAATATGGATATTTACATTACCTCCCCAGTTTGGTCCATGATGTTTATCATTTTGGCTGGTACTTGCTACAGGCTTGGGTTGGTTTTGAGGCTGAGTCTGACCATTGTGATTTCTTTGGGCAGTGATGCTTAAACTAATAATTACTGTACAAATAGTAGTTAATGTTTTAATTGAGGTTTTCATAATGTATGTTTTTTATTTTAGTTGTAAGTGTAATTCCAAGCCACGTGCCAAAGCACGTGTTTTAACAGAACTTTACACTTACACTTTGTATCTGGTAGGTTTTTGCCAATAAGTGGTAAAAATGACTTGAAATTTAAGATTCAAAACCCGCAGAAATAAAAAAATGTATCTTTATGGACTAAAAAAATACTATTGAAATTTTCGCTTCTTCATAAAGACAAACAATCAAAAGCCAGAGTGGGTGTTATTGAAACGGCTCACGGACAGATACAAACGCCTATTTTTATGCCTGTAGGCACTGCCGCAACGGTGAAAGCAGTTCATCAGCATGAGCTAAGAGATGATATAAAAGCCCAGATTATTTTGGGAAACACGTATCATTTATACCTGCGTCCGGGATTGGGAGTTTTAGAAGGTGCCGGCGGCTTACATAAATTTAACGGTTGGGAGAAGCCGATTTTGACCGATAGTGGCGGTTACCAGGTTTTTTCGTTAGCTAACTCCCGCAAGTTAACAGAAGAGGGTGCAACTTTTAAATCACATATTGATGGCAGTAAGCATTTATTTACTCCCGAAAGTGTAATGGATATTGAGCGTACTATTGGCGCGGATATAATGATGGCGTTTGACGAATGCACACCCTATCCGTGTGACTACAAATACGCAAAAAATTCGCTGGGATTAACTCATCGTTGGTTAGACAGATGTTTTACGCGGTTTAACGAAACCGAGCCAAAATATGGCTATGAGCAGGCTTTATTTCCAATTGTTCAGGGGTCTGTTTATAAAGATCTGAGGATGCAATCGGCAGAATTTATTGCTTCAAAAAATGCCGAAGGAAATGCTATTGGCGGCCTATCAGTTGGCGAACCCGCTGAGGACATGTATGCAATGACGGAAGTAGTTTGTGATATTTTACCTCAGGATAAACCCCGTTATTTGATGGGAGTAGGTACGCCGGTTAATATTTTAGAGTGTATTGCTTTAGGAATTGATATGTTTGATTGTGTTATGCCCACCCGTAATGCACGTCACGGCTTATTGTTTACTCAAAACGGCATTATTAACATCAAGAATGAAAAGTGGAAAAATGATTTTTCGCCCTTGGATGAAAGCGGAACCAGTTACGTAGACAGTGTTTACACAAAAGCGTATTTAAGGCATTTGTTGGTTTGCGGTGAGTTTTTAGCGGCCCAAATTGCCAGCATTCATAACCTGGCATTTTATTTATGGTTGGTTACCGAAGCAAGAAACAGGATCATCGATGGAACATTTTATGACTGGAAAAATAAAATGGTGAAACAATTAGCAGTTCGATTGTAATGCTTAAGATATTTGATAGATATATACTCAGGAGGTTTATAGGAACGTTTTTCTTTTCTATTGCGCTTATGTTGTGCATATTTATTGTATTTGATATCTCAGAAAAACTACAGGATTTTGTTGCCAGCAATGTCCCTATCAGAGACATTATTTTTGATCATTATTTAAATTTCATTCCCTATTACGGAAACCTGTTTAGCCCGCTATTTACCTTTATTGCGGTTATTTTATTTACCTCCAGTATGGCCGCTAAAACTGAATTTGTGGCTATTTTATGCAGTGGAACGAGTTTGAGAAGGATTCTTCGGCCTTATATGATTGGCGCGGGGTTAATTACTGGCCTGTCTTTAATTTTAAATCATTTTATTATCCCAAAATCTAACAAAGTACGTATTGGATTTGAAGATCGCTACATCAACAATAGTTATAACACCGAGGAAAAAAATATTCATAAACAAATAGCTCCGGGAACTTCGCTGTATATGTCTGATTATGATAATTTCACCAATACAGCAAATAACGTGACCATTGAAAAAATTGCGCATAACAGGCAAGTATCTATGCTAAAAGCTGATAATATGCGATGGGACAGTTTAAGTGGCACCTGGTATCTGACCAACATCTTTGAAAGAGAATTGATATATGCTCCTCTCGATTCTGCAAAGGCTGGTATGCCAAATCATGTGTACAGAGAAACACATCGTTTTTTTCCAACCAAAAAAATAAGGATAGATTTTTCTCCAAAAGATATGATCCGATTTCAAAGTAGGTTTGAGGTTTTGGATTATTTTGAATTGAAAGAATTTACAGAGAAGGAAAAATTAAAAGGATCAAGCAGGATTGAATTTTACGAGGTGGAAATGTATAAACGCACATCTTTTCCCTTTGCAACGTTTATTTTAACCATCATCGGAGTTTCTCTTTCTTCCCGTAAAGTAAGAGGTGGTGTGGGTTTACAGATTGCTGTAGGATTGGTATTAAGTTTTGCTTATATATTATTTATGCATATCTCAACAACTTTTGCTACCTCTGGCGTTCTACAGATGCCGTTGCTGGCTGTCTGGATCCCTAATATTATTTTTTCTTTTGTGGCGCTCTATCTCTATAGGAAGGCTCAAAAATAAAAGGCTAATTTACATTTACCGGAAGTTGCTGGCGGGTAGTGAACGCTCCAATTCATTGTGCTAAAGTGACCTCAATTTTACCTTAAAAAAAGCGCTACGTTTTTCATCTGTTAAGCGATAATTATAGGACTTATGTCTATAAAATGAACTTATTTGGCATATTTTCAAAAAAATATGCATTTTTTTATTGCTGGTAATAAAAAGATTATTACATTTGCACCCCGTTATTTGAGAAGGCAGTGAGAGGAAAAGAGAGAGAGAGGATTTATTTTTTAAATATTTAAATATTTTTCCAAAATAAATTTGGTGGTTAGAAAAAGGATATGTACTTTTGCAGCCCGCAAACGA
>JAZKDT010000028.1:0-50147 GCA_040387475.1 Bacteroidota bacterium
CAGGTTCAACCTCTATACGTGTATTTTGCAACCGCCAATTTGGGAAATGGCCAGGTACTGGAGACTAACCGTAATCTCGATTTTACAAAAGCAGCCCATGCTGTTATTGCATATGACGTTAATTTATTTAATAGCGTACGGATCAAAACAGAATTGTATTATCAGTACTTATATAGCGTGCCTGTGAAAATTAAAAAAGATTATTTCAGTACAGTTAATTTGGGTGCAGATTTTAATAGCCCAAATGTGGACAGTTTAGCAAATAATGGCACAGGAGAAAATTATGGTATCGAATTGACGCTCGAAAAATTTTATAGTAAAGGGTATTACTTTCTGGTAACTGCTTCCTTATTTGAAAGTAAATACACCGGAAGTGATGGCGTATACCGAAATACGGCTTTTAATGGTAACTATGTGTTCAATGCACTGGCTGGCAAAGAATTTAAAATCAGGGAAAAGCATATTTTGGCTTTAGATGTTAAATTTACGTATGCAGGAGGAAAACGGTACGTTCCGATAGATATCGCTGCTTCCATTGCCTATCAGGATGAAGTTAGAGATGGAACTGTAGCCTATCAGCCACAGTATGATCCTTACTTCAGGATAGATGTAAAGCCTTCTTATAAATTAAACACCAGGCGTTTTACACACGAGATAAGTGTAGATATACAAAATGTAACCAAGCATAATAATATCTTTCAACAGCAGTACGATCTCAATACGCAAACCGTGAAAACAGATTATCAATTGAAATTTTTTGTCATTCCACAATACCGTCTAACGTTCTAGCAGCCATTTATTCAATTTTATTTCTAAATTCGTTTAGAATTTGACCACCTTTTGAATAAATACATACTATATCGGTTTTTTAAATATTTTGTTGCTTTGGCATTTATGTGTCAGAGCTTTGCAGTTTCTTCTCAAACTCCCTATTACTATAAAATAAGCGAGGAGAATGGGTTACCATCAAGCGAAGTTTACCAGATTATTCAGGATGATTTTGGGTATATATGGATCGGTTGTGACGCAGGATTGTACCGATATGACGGCATTCGGTTTAAAGCATTTACATCCGAAAGGCAGAATAGTAAAAGCATTTCAGGCTTAAGAATCGATAAGGATAAAAATTTATGGTGTCAAAATTTTTCTGGACAGATCTTTCGGGTATCAGACGATTCTTTAAAACTGGTCATTGAGGCTTCCGGTAAAATGTCATCTTACTCACCATTCACAGTTGATCATGAAAAGCATATTTGGATTGCAAATATTAATACGCTTGATGTATACGATTTTAACGGATCGAGGTTAAAATCTCTCTCGAAACTAAATCAAATGGGCGATACCATAGGCTGGAACGAAATTGAGGTTGGACTAAAAGGTGATATATATGCCAGCTCACAAAAAAATGGCGTTGCACTTATTCAAAAAATGAATTCAACATTTGAATTTACATTTCTGGATTCAATTAATGACATACGGCAGAACATCGCCCTGGAACTCTGTTCAAATTCGTTGATTGCTTTGACAGAACTTAGTATTGAAAGACAATATGTTATTTCTATCGTTGACGGAAGTTCCATTGTTGAGAAAAACAGATTTATGCCTTTTGCCAAGGATGGAATCGTGTATAAAGTATATAAAGACAATGTAAATCGTCATTGGCTATGCACGTCCTCAGGTATGGTTAAACTTAATAAGGAGTTTAAGCTGGATGCTGAGAGTAAATTGTTTTTTGAAAATGATAAAATTTCGGGGGTCTATCAGGACAGGGAGGGCAATTTATGGGTGAGCAGTTTACAAAATGGAATTTATGTGATCCCTAATTATGATTTAAGTTTGTATGATGAAGAGAGTTCGCCACTATCTGACAATAACATTACTGCCCTTTTAAAGAGTGCTCAAAATGATTTATTAATCGGAACATACACCGGGTTGATTTTTAAACTGAAGGATGATAATAAATTCGAAGTGTTTTCGCAACAATCCGAGGCCGTTTACCGTACAGTTAAAAAAATGAAGCAATGGCATGGTGGCTTATATGTAGCCCATGGGGCGTTGTCGTTTTTTAATAATAATAAAGAAAATGTCTTCAATGCCAATAATATCAGGGATTTTTGCTGGCAGGGAGATTCGTTATATTTTGTAACGTCTTCTATGTTTGGCATGTATCCTCAATTTAGGTCTATTCCCGTAAAGGATTTGCGTGCTCACGTCGTTGTAATTCATAATAGAGGATGCAGAGCTTTGGCTTCTGATGAGAGAAAACACATTCTCTACTTCGCGTCAATTAATGGTTTATTTAAATATGAACACGGGAAAACAAGTGAGATTAAAATAAAAGGCAAATCGGTTTTTGCCAATAAGTTAATTTTCAATGGTAATCAATTATGGATAGGATCCGTAAGTGAAGGGGTTTATGTTTTACAGGATGATCAAATCAGGAAACATTATTTTCATGGAAACTTATTGCACGGAGATGATGTTAAAAGTTTTAAAATAGTAGGTGAGCATGTCTTTGTGGCTACCGAGGAAGGGTTAACGCACATCCATTACAAAACTGAACAATCAGAGTTTTTTGACTACTCTGATGGTATAGTCTCTAAAGAGATAAATGATATTGAGTTTTACAATGGCAATTTATTTTTAGGCACTAATAAAGGATTATTAAAACTGCCCCGACAGATAACAAAGAATACAGTTTATCCAAACATCGAAATTAGTTCCGTTTCCGTAAATCAGTTTCCGGTAGGATCCGATCACCATCTATTAAATTTAGAATATACCGAAAATAATATAAGGCTTGAGTTTAATACCGCCTGTTTCAGAGCAAGAGGAAATTTTAAATACAAATACAGGCTATTAGGCCTGGATGCTACCTGGCATTACAACGCGGGCATAGATAATCACGTGCAATATTCAGCATTGCCAAGTGGTGAGTTTGTTTTTGAAGTAAGAGCAGTTAATGAGGATGGGCTTGAAAGTGTAAAAACAGAGCGTATGAAATTAGTAATTCAAAGTCCGTTTTGGCAGCGTTGGTGGTTTTATGTTTTGCTGGTGCTTTTAGGTTCCACAATAGTTGCCGTTTTATTTATAATTCAAGGTAGGCTTTTTAAAATTAATAAAATTTAAGTGGGTTGCTTTCAATGCAGATGTTTTATTTGGGTTTAGCGAATGATTAGTATTCAGGAACCGTCACTAAAATAAACTTTGTAGATTTTTTGAAATTGTTATATTTGTTATATAAACAAACTAAAAACAATACATGAAAAAAATTCTACTTATCTTAAGCTTAACAATAGCTTTTAATGTTGGTTTTGCTCAGCAAAATAAACAAAATAACTATTCTGCTTTTGGCGCGCATCCATTTTCAACTACGGCGGCCAATTTCAAAACCGCGCCTTTACCACCCGTACCAACAACAACAACCAGCTCTTGTATGTCGGTTAATTTGCCAACACCGGCTACGTGGACTTTAACAAATTACGGAACGGGAACGCCTATATTTAATGATGGGTTTGTAAATGGGCCAAATATTTATGGTGATTTAGAAAAAGCGCAGTATTTTGATGTTTCAGCCAGTTCTAATACTTTAATTACCCAGGTGTACGTTGGTTTTGATATTGCTTTTACGGCAACGCCCTCAAAAACGGTGGCGGTTAAAATTTATCAGGGCACAACAGGGGCTGTTGGTGCGGCATTAGGTACTGCTACCATCACCATGGGCGAGATCATGTCAGATGTGGCTGCTAATCGTTATTCCTTACTTATTTTTCCAACACCCATTGCCATTGCTTCAAAAAAATTCTTTGCAAGTGTTGATGTCTCCGGGCTTCAAACCTTAACTATGCCAAAAGATTCTCTAAGTATAGTAAGTAATACCAGTCCTCAAACAAATCCTACTCAGGTGTGGGAAAAATGGGATGATGCATCATGGCACAAGTATACAACGGCAGGGTCATGGAATCTTAATATTTCACTATTAATTCATCCGTTTTTAACTCAATCACCTATTGTTTCTACTTTTTCTACGTCAAGTAATACCATTTGTGCGGGACAAAGTGTGAGTTATAATTCTGCAGGTTCTACGGCGGGTACGTATCAATGGAGTTTCGGCGCTATTGCTACACCAACAGCTGCAGGAGCTACATCCGCAGCTACCTATTCGGCTGCAGGCACATATACTACTTTATTAATTGTATCAGATGCCTGTGGTTCTTTAGGAGCTGCACAAACATTTATTACTGTTAACGCTAAACCAACGGTTTCTGCTACACCTTCATCTACTGTAGTTTGCAGTGGTACCAATATTACATTGAACGGTGGCGGTGCTTCTACTTACGCATGGACAGGCGGTGCCATAAATGGAACTGCATTTGCTCCTGCAAATGGTAATTATACTGTTACCGGAACTGCAGCTAATGGTTGTACCAATACCGCTGTTACTTCTGTTACCGTAAATGCTTTACCAACAGTTTCTGTAACCAGCGGTAGTATTTGTAATGGTGGCACGTATACAATTACACCCAGCGGTGCTAGTACGTATACAATTTCCGGAGGTTCATATATCGTTTCTCCAACAGGCAATGCTACGTATAGCTTAACGGGTACAAGTTCTCAAGGTTGCTTAAGTTCTAATACGGCAGTAAGTTCGGTTACTGTAAATAATTTGCCAACCGTGACAGCTAACGCTACGTCAACAGTAGTATGTGCGGGTACAAATGTGACTTTAAACGGCGGCGGAGCTACAACTTACACCTGGACAAATTCTGTATCAAACGCGGTTGCTTTTGCGCCGGCTTCTTCTAATACGTATATTGTAAATGGTACGGATGCAAATGGATGTCAAAACTCTGCTATGGTTACTGTCAATGTAAATAATTTGCCAATTGTTACAGCTAATGCAACTTCTACCGCTGTTTGTGCCGGTGGAAATGTAACATTAACCGGTGGTGGCGCTACAACATACACCTGGTCAAATTCAGTGGCTGACGGTGTTGCTTTCACACCCTCTACTCCAAATACGTACACAGTAAATGGTACTGATTTAAATGGTTGCCAGAACTCAGCGATGGTGATGATTAACCTAAATAATTTACCAACTGTTACAGCGGGTGCAACGTCAACATCTGTTTGTAACGGTGTAAATACAACGTTAAACGGTGGCGGAGCAACAACTTATACCTGGTCCGGGACAGTTATTAACGGAGCAGCGTTTGCGCCTTCGACTACAGATACTTATACCGTAACAGGAACCGATATGAATGGATGCATGAACACCGCTATGGTAACGGTTGTTGTAAATTCGTTACCAACTGTAATGGCAAATGCTACCTCTACTTTGGTTTGTACAAGCGATAATGTGATATTAACAGGAGGAGGTGCTACCACTTACACCTGGACAAATGGTGTTACAGACGGTGTTGGTTTTACAGCCCCCGCTACAAACACATATGTTGTTACAGGTACAGACATCAATGGTTGTGTAGGATCTGCAACAGTTGAAATCGTAGTTTCTACATGTACAGGAATTAAGGCTTTAGCATCTGTAAATATGATAACCACCGTTTTCCCAAATCCAAGTAATGGCGAATTTACAATTACATCCGTTTCGGAAGATCTGTTAAGTATTACTAATGAGCTGGGGCAAACCATTCAAACGATTCAATTAAATCAGGATAATAATTTTTCTTATAAAGTGAATGGTCTTTCAATAGGCATGTATTTTGTTTCAGGAAAATCGGTTAAACAAAAAGTAATTGTTACACGTTAATTTTCAGTTAATTATAGAAAGGTCTTCCATTAATGGAAGACCTTTTTTGTTGCCAAAAATTTGGTAACTTTGTGTATTAACATTTAATTTCATTTTCCTATGGTACAATTAAGCACAGATGCAGATTTTGAAAATCTGATACAAAATAATGAAAAGGTAGTTGTGAAATATTTTGCTGATTGGTGCGGTTCCTGCAAATTATTTGCTCCAAAATATAAGCGTCATTCAAATGACGAATCAAATTCTGATATTTTATTTTTAGAAGTAGATGCCGAGCAAAATGAAATAGCCCGTAAGTTGGGAGGTGTAGATAACTTGCCTTTTTTGGTAAGTTTTAAAAACGGCAAATTATGGGAAGGTACTGCTACCAGTAAAGAAGAGTATTTACAGAAAATGATAGATGACCTAAGAAAATAACCATGAAAGTACCTGCGATTAAAAAATTAGTGGAAAACTATTCCCTTGTTCAATTACAGGAAGCAGAGAATGCTATTCTGGAAGAGCAAAAGCCCGTGATTGAAGTAGATGGCGAAGATGAAGGGGAGAAGTTAACTCATATATTAGCCTCTATTTATATCAAAGATAAAATGGATCACCATGCTACGCCGTTTACGCAGGCCCTTAGAGATTTTAGTCAAAGGGTGCGAAATAGTATTAGTTAACATTTTTTGAGTTCCGAAAGAAGCGACTTAGGTATTAGTGTGCTAATTCCAATGCCTTTTGCATAACAGGGTCATCCCCGTTCAAAATGGTTTCCTTGCTGTAATAAATCGGGTAATCAGGCATCAATCCATGTCCGCTATTCTCTGCGTTGATATGGTGGTAAATGTGATAAACCGGGATATATATCCGCACCCGGGTATTTGGTAAAATTATTTTTCCTGAGATAACTGCATTGCTACCTGCTACGTTACCACCTGTCTCTTCCCCAATGATTGTTGCATTAGCCTTATACTTTAGGTAAGACGAAGCAACACCGCTCATCGAAAAAGATTTTCCATTAACCAGCACAAATAATTTTCCAGCATACGCGTTACGGTGTTTTGGTAAACTAAATAGGTAATGTCTTAGTCTGCCATGTTTTGGGAAGGATTGAAATCTTAAGCAAAATAAAATCGGTGTGATCCTCGAAAATAATCCCATTTTAAACCTAAAGTTAAATGGTAGCAAATTAGGCTTTCTATCAAATGATAAACTATTAGGTTTGTCAATTAAATAGGATAATAAGTTCAGGCCGTAAGCAATTTGTCCGCCTCCGTTATCACGTAAGTCAATCACCAGATTCTCCGTTTTTCTTTTCCGAATATCTTTGAACGAGCGCCTTAAAAACCGGTACCAATGCTTTCCGGAAAATCCATCAATGTCTATTACTGCTACCGCGGAATTTGCATAGTAGTAACGGCATTTTTTTGTTTGTTGCAGTGGAGTTACCGAGTCTTTTTTAGGTAGGATAAGGGTATCCTTTAATGATGAAATCGCTTTTAAATTTACAATTCTGATTGACTGATCCTCCTGTTTAATTTTTACGTTATACTCAGGTTTAAATCCAAAGCAAAACGAATAAAAATATTTAAAAGATTTATGGCGGGTTCCCTGTTTTTTAAAAGTCTGGTTATAACCATCTGTAGTGTAAATAGAATAAATGGTTTTAATGATCTGCTTCTGAGAATATTTATGAATACTTAAAATCTCATCGCCGGCCTTAATAACAGTATCCGTAGAGAGATTATTTAATACTACCAACCGACTCGAATCTGTTATAAAAATATTGAGAGGGAGAATAGGGCGATTAGTTTTTTTAACGGTTTTAGCATATGCTACCGATGCATCCACATCTGTATGACCACAACCAATCTTAGCCACGATCTGTTTAATATAAAACCTTACCTGCATTTCGGTAAGCGACGTATCTATTGCAGCCTTAACTCTTGTAACGAACGCATGCAAACTATCTTTACTAATATAACGGTAAGGGTCGGGATGAAATTTGGTGAGATATTTTTCGGTGAAGTCAATATCCTGCAGTACCTGCGTACTAGAATATTTTTTCTGTAAGTCAAATTCTTTTTTTTGAGAAAAGCCAAACAGGTAAAGTATAATAAAAAAAATACTTAAACCATATCTCATTAATCTTTCACTAAAACGCCCATACGTTTGCCAAGGCCGCTCATGTATTCTCTTAATTCTTTAACTGTAGCTTCATCATTTGTAGCACGCAAATAAGTATCAGTTAATGTAGTGATGTTTTGGTGAAAGAATTTTTTCATTTCATCTACACTCATGTCTTTTGTCCAAAGATCGATGCGCATCGTATTATTTTCTTTTTCATCCCAAAGCGCCAGCATCATGCTTTTGCAAACACTTCCTTCGTTTGCATCGGCGGCTTCCCATTCTATTTTGTGTGGTAATTGATTTTCGTCAACGGTAATTTTTAATTTTATTTCAGATGTTGTCATAGCTTGTAATATAAAAATTCAAATTTAGTTAAAAAAATTGCTTTATAACCTTAAAAGTAGGCTATAATAAGATACATTTGTGGGATGATAGAATACCCGAAATTAACACTTCATAATGGGAAAGAATTGCCCGTACTACGCTTTCACCCCTGGATCTTTTCAGGGGCAATAAAAACACAAGACTCAAACATAAAAGATGGGGATGTGGTTGAGGTTTATTCTGCCAAACAACAATTTTTGGGTATGGCTCAGTATCAAAAAGGCAGTATTACCGGTCGTATCATTTCATTTAGTAAGCAACAGGTAAACGTTGATTTTTGGGTAAAAAAAATCGAAAAGTCCTTCGAATACCGTCGTTTTTTAAACCTGGCCGGCAACCCGCATACCAACGTCTACCGATTGGTATTTGGAGAAGGAGACGGTTGTCCAGGACTGATCATGGATTTTTATAACGGGCACGTGGTTTTTCAGGCTCATAGTATTGGAATGCACAAAAGCAGAACAGAAATTGCTGAAGCATTACAGAAAGTATATGGCGCTCATTTAAAAAGTGTATATGATAAAAGTTCAGAAACATTACCAAAGGATTACGCTTTAGGGTTAAAAAATGAGTTTTTATTTGGTTCCTGTAACGAAGAGCTGGTTGTCATTGAGAACGATGTGAAGTTTTATATCGATTTTATTAATGGTCAAAAAACCGGTTTTTTTATCGATCAGCGCGAAAATCGTGAGTTGTTGGGGAGATACAGTAAAGACAAACGTGTGTTGAATACATTTTCCTATACGGGAGGTTTTTCTATGTACGCGGCTAAATATGGTTGTTCTACGGTACATTCGGTTGACTCCAGTGTAAAAGCAATTGATATGTGTAATAAAAATGCAGTATTAAATAATGTTGCTAACCATGAAGGATTTGCGGTTGATACCTTTGACTACTTAAAGGATCACGGAAAGGATTACGATATTATTATTTTGGATCCACCGGCTTTTGCTAAAAGCAGGGATGTATCGCACAACGCTGTTATTGGTTACAAACGATTAAATCAAATGGCATTGCAAAATATTAAAAAAGGCGGCATTTTATTTACTTTTTCCTGCTCAGGTGTGATCGATAAAAAATTATTTTACAATACGGTAACAGCAGCCGCTATTGAGTCGAGACGACATATTAAATTATTACATACCCTATCTCAACCAGCCGATCATATTATTACGCCCAATTTTCCCGAAGGGGAATATTTAAAAGGATTAGCTTTTTATGTGGAGTAGTATGAAAGTGATTTTTTTTATTCTTTTTTGCTTCCCCTGCATTTATACAGCTCAGGATGAGATTCCTAAAAAGCAGAAATTTGCGTCTGAAAAAACGTTGCATATCAAAATAGGAAGCACTTTAAATTATGTAAACACGAGTTTGTATGGGATATTAAATTCCCTGGAGTCTGACGTCTTTAGCCCTGCAAGAAACAATGCTTTTAACCCGTCGGCTGATCTCGAGTTTGATAATCAATTTTCGAAGCATTTTGGAATTAACTTAGATTTGGGATTTATGCAAACCGTCAGTACTATCATTACCAACGGGTTAATTTAAATCCTGCTTATGGCGGAGGCGGACCTGTTTTTACACAAAATCCCAATGGCCTTATTATATGTAATATACCACACATCAACATAAGCCCGTCTTTTTATATTAGTAATACAAGATTTAATGTGGGTTTAGGATATTATAAATATTATTATGCATTTAAGCCAGCTAATGTTGGCAATGTTTTTTTTGACCTAAATTCTGAGGGCTGGATGATCTATTCAACTTTGGGAATTACACAAAGCATCGATATTAATGCTCATGTATTTACGGTAAGTGTCAATTATTTTGGGCTTACTAAAAAATATGACCAGGGACTTCAGGTAGCACTGGGAATTGCTTTATAATTAGTTGCCTTCTTATAAAACCGTTTTTAACAGCTGTTTACCACTCATCTTATTAATGTAATTTAGTGCCATTTATTAATTAAATTCGTACATCAAATTTTGCTATGACACCTATTTTAGAAGTAAGAAATATTAATAAGCAGTATGCCAATCATATTGCCCTGAAAGATGTTAGTTTAATTGTTGAACCTCAAAAAATATTTGGTTTGTTAGGACCAAACGGCGCAGGTAAAACATCTTTGATCAGAATCATCAATCAAATTACCGGTCCGGATAGTGGTGAGGTATTATTTAACGGAGAAAAATTATCACCTAAACACGTTGATTTTATTGGCTATCTGCCAGAAGAGCGCGGCTTGTACAAAAAAATGTCGGTTGGTGAACAGGCGATGTATTTAGCCCAGTTAAAAGGATTAAAAAAAGCAGATGCCAAACACAAGCTACAACAATGGTTTAAGAAGTTTGAAATTGAAACATGGTGGGATAAGAAGATTGAAGAGTTAAGTAAAGGGATGCAGCAAAAAGTTCAGTTTATCGTTACCGTGCTACATGAACCTAAATTATTGATCCTTGACGAACCCTTTAGCGGATTTGATCCAATCAACGCCCAATTGATCAAAAACGAGATTTTAGAATTACGGGAAAAAGGGGCTACGATTATATTTTCTACTCATAATATGGGAAGCGTTGAAGAGCTTTGCGATAACATTGCCCTGATCAATAAAGCAGAAAAATTATTAGATGGTTCAGTGAAGGAGATCCGTAAAACATACAAAAGCAATACTTATAACATCTCGTTTAAAGGAAATTTAATGGGTTTCACAAATGCGTTATGGGCGGGTGCCGAATTGTTAGATAAAAAATCGGATGATGATGTGCATACAGTTACTGTTAAAATGTTGCGTCAAAATAAGCCTAATGATTTATTGCAGGCTGTAATCAGCAATACAGAGATACTTTCCTTTAACGAGGTCGTTCCTTCTATGAATGATATCTTTATTTCGGTAGTCGAAAATAAAACAACCCTTAACACACAAAGCGCTTTCACAGAATAAAATTTTATACGATGAATAAATTATTTTTAATCATACAACGCGAGTACTTTTCCAGAGTAAAGAAAAAATCGTTTTTAATTATGACTTTATTAGGCCCTGTTTTATTAGCAGGCTTAATGATTGTGCCGGTTTGGCTGGCCATGCGCGAAAAAACAGATCACCAGATCCTCGTTTTGGATCATAGCGGTTTGTTTGTGGATAAAATTCCAAACACTAAACAAATTACGTTCACCTATGGGGCCGAATCTATTCAAACTGCTAAGGCCAAATTAAAAGACGGCCCGTTTGATTTGATAATGGAAATTAAAGGTGATGCTTTAAACGACACAAAAACAACACCTGTTCTGTATTATAAAAAACAGCCCGGAATTAGCACTGAGGAATACATTACCAATCAAATGGAAAATATCTTATTTGATTATCGTCTGCAGGGCGACAGTATTGATCTGAGGAAAATTGATAACGCCAGGCGTCCTGTAGAAATACTCACGTTGAAAGTTACAGAAGATGGTAAAGACGAAAAAACCAATACGGAGATAAACATGGCCATCGGTTTCTTTTGTGCCATAGCCATTTATTTTATGATTTTTCTTTACGGTTCCCAGGTTATGCGCGGGGTGATTGAAGAAAAAACAAACCGTATTGTGGAGGTAATTGTGTCTTCTGTAAAACCATTTCAGTTAATGTTGGGTAAAATTGTTGGTGTGGCTTTAGTAGGGATGACACAATTTATTTTATGGATTGTATTAACCCTTATACTTCAAACTGCTGTGACAACGGTGCTTTTTAAAGATCAGATTGCTGATACGGCAAAACATAATTCCCAAATGGAACAGGTCATGAAAAACGATCTTACTGCCGGGGTAGATAAGATGGAAAAAATAAAATCAACAAATGAGGTTATTGAACTGTTTAATCATGTAGGGAATATCAATATCAGTAAAGTATTGATCTGCTTTGCTTTCTACTTTCTTTTTGGTTATTTATTATATGCGGCATTATTTGCTGCTGTGGGTTCGGCAGTTGATAGTGAAGCCGACACACAGCAATTTATTTTGCCCGTTACTATTCCACTCATTGCCAGTTTTATAATAGCACAAAGCATTGTCACAGATCCGGATAGTTCGATGGCGCAGTTCTTTTCCATTTTCCCGTTAACCTCACCTATTGTGATGATGGTGCGCTTACCATTTGATGTGCCTATCTGGGAACTCGGTTTATCTATGTTTTCACTGATAGTTGGGTTTTTATTCTTTACCTGGGTAGCCGGAAAGATTTACCGTACCGGAATTTTAATGTATGGTAAAAAACCGAGTTGGAAAGAGATGGGGAAATGGTTGTTTTATAAAGGGTAACCTGGTTAAGAAAAAAGATATAATCATATCCTGTTTTTTCGATAAAAGCCTTGTTTTGCCCAACCAAAAACTTTGCTATTCATTCAAATTTCCTATATTCGTAGTGATATATTATGCAAAAAGAGGTATTACTTGAAGTCAGGAATTTAATTACAGAGTTTAAATCAGACGGCGAATTGCTTAAAGCTGTAAACGATGTGTCGTTTACGCTTCATAAAGGCGAAACCATTGGTATAGTAGGCGAGAGTGGTTCCGGAAAATCGGTTACTTCTTTGTCTATCATGCAATTGATTCCTAATCCTCCTGGGCGTGTTTCCGGTGGAGATATTTTATATCATTCCAAACATAAAGGCACTGTTAATTTAAGAAACCTTCCGGCTGAAGAAATGCGTTCATTTCGTGGAAACGAAATTGCTATGATCTTTCAGGAACCAATGACAAGTTTAAATCCTGTTTATACCTGCGGCGACCAGGTAATGGAAGTTATAATATTACATCAAAAAATATCCAAGAAAGAAGCTAAAAAGAAAACTTTAAAATTATTTGAACAAGTTCAGTTGCCCGACCCTGAACGGATTTTTAGTGTGTATCCTCACCAGATATCGGGCGGGCAAAAGCAACGCGTAATGATTGCCATGGCTATGAGCTGCAATCCACGTGTATTAATTGCCGACGAACCTACAACAGCACTTGATGTTACTGTTCAAAAAACTATCCTTGATTTGATGTTGCAATTGCAACGCGAACATGAAATGGGTATTATGTTTATCACCCACGATTTGGGTGTTATTGCTGAGTTGGCTGATAAAGTAATGGTGATGTATAAAGGTAAAGTGGTAGAACAAGGGCCTGTTTTAGAAATATTCTCTAATCCTAAACATCCTTACACTAAAAGTCTATTAGCTTGCCGTCCACCGTTAGATAAACGTTTGATGCGTTTGCCTGTTTCAGCCGATTTTATGAAAACAGACGAAGACGGAAGTATGATTGAAATTCCTACAACGGTGAGTGAGGCGATCAATAGTGTGATTATTACGAAGGAACAACGCGATAACGAACATAAAGATTTATATAGCCGTTCAAAGATTCTCGAAATTCAGAATATCAAGACCTATTTCCCTAAGAATAAAACTTTTTTTGGAAAAACAATCGACTATGTAAAAGCCGTAGATGATGTAACGCTGGATGTATATGAAGGTGAGACTTTGGGTTTGGTTGGAGAAAGTGGATGCGGGAAAACAACGCTCGGAAGAACTATTTTAAGATTAAATGAGCCTACTGAGGGGAAAATATTTTTTCAACGAAACGATCTGTTGCGCTTGAAGCCAGATGATATGAGGCAGTTGAGAAAAGACATGCAGATTATTTTCCAGGATCCCTATTCTTCATTGAATCCACGAATTACTGTTGGTGAGGCTTTGATGGAGCCGATGCAGGTGCATAACATTTTGGCAAATAATAATCAGCGTAAAGAAAAGGTATATGAACTACTGAACAAAGTAGGCCTTACCGATAAACAATTTAACCGTTACCCACATGAGTTTAGTGGTGGACAGCGACAGCGCGTATGTATTGCAAGGGCTTTGGCTTTAGACCCTAAATTTATTATTTGTGATGAGAGTGTGAGTGCCCTGGATGTATCTGTTCAGGCACAAGTACTTAATTTACTGAACGATTTAAAACGTGAGTTTAAATTCACCTATATTTTTATTTCCCATGATCTTTCAGTAGTTAAATTCATGAGTGACCGAATGGTAGTTATGAATAAAGGAAAGATAGAAGAAATGGGCGATGCCGATCAAATTTATTTAAATCCCAAAACAGACTACACAAAAAACCTGATCAGTTCTATTCCTAAAGGGCAATTAACCGACATTAGAGCCAGCATTGAGAAAAAGAAAGCGATTGAGTTAACAACTACTTAAATATATTGTGAGCATTATATGTATAGTTATAATCAGTTTCTTTATTTCTTTAACATGGCTTCATTATTTCAAAAAAATTGATCTTTTCGAGCAGGAAAAAATAGTTCATATTGTTGTAACATTTGTTTTAGGTTCTGTTTTCCCCTTTTCCATTTATCTGATCCATTATTTTATTTACGAAGCGCTTGGTATCTCCGAAAGTGATAACCCTGTTTACAATTTTGTATTTTATACGTTTGGTGTTGGTTTGCTCGAGGAGATTATAAAATTTATACCCGTTCTGATCATTATTTATATTTTTAAAAAAGCAATCAATGAACCGCTTGACTATGTGAAATATATATGTGTTTCTGCATTAGGATTTGCCTTTGGAGAAAATATTCAATATGCATTAAATTATGGGAGTCATGTTCTCCTGGCAAGGTCTATATTATCTGTTCCGGGGCATATGTTTTTTTCTGCAATTTTTATTTATGGTATTATTGAGTTTAGATATGATAAAAAAAGCACCGCCGTTATTTTAAAATATATTCTGTTAGCCTCACTGGCGCATGGTATTTATGATTTCCTGCTTGATTTCCATATTCCCTTTTTAAGTTCTTTGCTTCATATCCTCTTTTTTATGGTATTAATCAGCGTGTTCGTTAATATATTGAATAACTGCCTAAATATGTCCCCGTTCTACAGCCCTAAAATGTCAGTCGATCAGGAGGTCGTGAGAAAGTACCTTGTTGGATTTTATATGATTCTGATACCAGTTATTTTAATAGTTGCTGCCATTGATGAAGGGATTGAAGTAGCACTGGGATCATATCTTTGGCTGATGTTTTGGCAATCTTCCATTTTATTTATTTTAATAATTCGTTTGAGTCGCTTTAGCATTATAGCAAATCATAAAAATAAGATCCGCATTAAGCTCCCTTTTTATTTTAATCCTCAGCCTAACAGAACCGACTTCTTATTCTTTTTTGGATTTTTTACAATAAGGGGCGAGTCCTATAACTCCCACCAGATTACCCGCCTTTTTAATGAAGATATTAGAGTTATTCCACTCTCATTAAAGAGAAGTTATCTCAATAAAGTTTTTGAGGGATTTATTGAAAAAAAAGTGCATGAAGACAATACCGTGTATTTTTTGGTTAAGATATATATGGATTCCACTAAACAAGTGCATAAACATTTTGTTTTAATACCAAAAACGAACGGAATAACTCACAACGCAGACGGCAATCCTATTGTTGGATTGAATGCCATTAATCACGATAAATTGCCTAGATTAGAATTTTTGGAATGGGTAGTATTAAAAAAGAAATAATATGTTAGACTTTCTCAAACAATTAACAGATCCTCAAAGTATCATTCATTACGGTGGATTATGGTTACTGTTATTTGTAGTGTTTGCAGAAACGGGATTACTCGTAGGGTTCTTTTTACCGGGCGATTCATTAATTTTTATTTCAGGCTTATTGTGCGCGACCAAACCTGATTTGTTAGATGTGAAATTTGTTCCGTTAATGTTATTATTAATGGGGGCGGCTGTTATGGGCAATATATTTGGTTACTGGTTTGGTAAAAAGGCGGGCGAAAAATTATACAATAAAAAAGATAGTTTTTTCTTCAGAAAAAAACACTTGATTACCACCAAATCCTTTTATGATAAGCATGGCGGTAAAACATTAATTATGGGTAGGTTTTTGCCCATCATCAGAACCTTTGCGCCCGTGTTGGCGGGAATGATCAAAATTGACTTTAATTTGTTTATGTTATATAACGTAGTGGGTGCAGTTGCCTGGATTGGCTCATTGGCAAGTATAGCATACTTTTTAGGTTTGAAATTTCCAGGCATTCAAAATTATTTAGGGTATATTGTAATTGCACTAATTGTTATTACGGCTATTCCTGTCGTTATAACCTACTTAAAAAGCAGAAAAAATCCTCAGGTATAGTATTTGAACCTATTAAAGAAAATTCCGCGTAGGGAATTACTAATCTGGTATTAATGAGGTTCAAACATATATTTTTCGTATGCATTACATTGCTGGTGTTTTCCTGCAAAAAAGATCCGGTATCTCCGGATGATGTTCCTCAAAAAGTAACTGCCAATAATTTTCTCTCAGACAGCAAATATAAAAAGCTAATATTACAGATCGCTTATGTGCCCGGACACGAGCCAACTACCGCTGCTATTGATCATATAAAAATATTTTTAACGCAGCGCTTAAATAAATCGCTGGGAATCGAGGTCAACTATACGGCCGTTGGTTCGCTCAACAAATCAACGTTAACGCTTACAGATGTTAAAGATATTGAGTTAGGAAACAGAAATCCTGTTTTAACTGATAATACAATCTCCATGTATATATTTTATGCAGATGCTGACTATTTTGAAAATACCGGTTCCTCACAAATTTTGGGTTTAGCCTATGCGCCTGCATCCATGGTGGTTTTTGAAAAAACAATCATGGATTATGCCGGCGGTATCGGGCAACCGTCTGTAACTACTTTGGAAGCCAGTGTTTCTGAACATGAAATTGGACATATCCTTGGTTTGGTAAATAACGGAACGTCGATGGTTGCAGGCCACGAGGGAGGTCCCTCCGGAAAGCATTGCAGTAACTCCAGCTGCCTGATGTATTATACAGCTGAAACGAGCGACTTTATTGCCAACCTGGTTGGCAATAATATTCCAACTTTAGATAATAATTGCATCAACGATTTGAAAGCTAATGGAGGAAAATAAAAGGTGGATCGAAACTATAAAGGTTTCCAATCTTTTTTCTCCAACACACCAGTATTAATTTTCACGAACGATTCAATTTTTTTCCAAACTTCTTCGTTGTTCATGATCGAATTATGATCTTCATTGACTTCTAATATAGTGGTTTCACCTTTCCAGGCTTTGGTTAGCGCATAAGCATGATGTTTGGGAATAACCTGGTCGTTTTTGGATATGAGAGCCAACATAGGGGAAGCAATGTTGGGAGCATATTTATCTGACTCGAACCGGTGATTGATCAATAAACTAATAGGAACGAAGGGATATTTTTCAAAGGCCACATCGATCATATTTTCGTAAGGCGTAATTAACACGGTAGCATTTGTTTTTCGTTGAGAAGAAAGATACGTAGCAACGCCAGTTCCGATGCTTCTACCAATAACGATCACGTTCCTTGGATCAACTTCAGGATTGGACGTCAGTTGATCATACACTTCCAAAGCATCACTAAACATGGTCTTTTCTGAGATAACACCTTTGCTCAATCCAAAGCTTCTATAGTTGATCATTACCATAACAGTATTCGGAAAATATGTTTTAAAATCTGCTAAATGAGAAACTTCTTCAGCATTACCTCCAAAATATAAAACCAACGGTAACTGTTGTGGAATAGTATCCTTTGATATAAAACCGTACGTTCTGTTGCCGTCTTTCATTGCAAAAGCAATAGTATCAAACGCGGGCTTTGCGTTAATGATTTCTGCTATCTCTGCCTGGCTTGTAGGTTGTGGATGAAATAGCAGGTCATCCTGATTGAAGTAGAGAAGCGCGCAAATACCTGCGTATAAAACCACCACAACGATAGTAATGATCTTTAAAAATTTAATGAGTTTTTTGTTCATACTTAAAGGTATAGAAATAAAATGCTTGTGATTATGCCAATAGCTTAAAATATTTTAATATAACAGAAATACCGGCAACAATGAGTATCAGACCAAAGAGAACGAGGTTTAAGGTTGTTCTGGGACTTTTATTATCGTCAAAAATTTTTGTTGCAAGCAACAAACACACTATCCCAACTGGAATACAAATAATACCTATGAGCAAATTCATTTTTAAAGATAAAAAAAGGCGGTTAAAAACCGCCTTTCATTTATTTATTTTGCATAAGCCGTAGCCCGTACTTCCCTTATCACCGTTACTTTTACCTGTCCAGGATAGGTCATTTCTGTTTGAATTTTTTGTGAGATATCAAATGCTAATTGCTCTGATTGTTTATCATCTACTTTATCAGCAGATACCAGTACACGCACTTCACGTCCGGCCTGGATAGCATATGTTTTTTCTACGCCATCATAAGCTAAAGCTAAAGCTTCTAAGTCTTTTAAACGTTTCATGTATTGCTCAGCAACTTCGCGGCGGGCGCCTGGTCTTGCACCGCTAATAGCATCACAAACCTGAACGATCGGAGAATATAAAGTGGTCATCTCAATTTCATCGTGATGCGCGCCAATGGCGTTACACACTTCCGGTTTCTCTTTATATTTTTCTGCCAGCTTCATCCCAAGGATTGCATGTGGCAATTCTGGTTCTTCATCAGGCACTTTTCCAATATCATGTAATAAACCGGCACGTTTGGCAATTTTAGGATTTAGGCCCATTTCGCTGGCCATGATCGCACAAAGGTTAGCAACCTCGCGGCTATGTTGCAATAAGTTTTGACCGTAAGACGAACGGTATTTCATACGTCCCACCATTCGGATCAATTCAGGATGTAAACCATGAATTCCTAAGTCTATACAAGTACGTTTACCTGTTTCAACAATTTCTTCATCGATCATTTTTTTGGTCTTCTCAACGATCTCTTCAATACGGGCCGGGTGAATACGACCATCTGTTACTAATTGATGTAAGGATAGACGACAAATTTCGCGACGGATAGAATCAAAACAAGATAAAGTAATGGCATCCGGAGTGTCATCTACAATAACCTCTACACCTGTAGCAGCTTCTAAAGCACGGATGTTACGTCCTTCACGGCCAATAATACGTCCCTTAATTTCGTCACTTTCAATATGGAAAACCGTTACAGAGTTCTCGATAGCTGTTTCAGTGGCTAAACGTTGAATAGATTGAATGATGATCTTCTTAGCTTCTTTATTAGCGTTGATCTTCGCTTCATCCATTGTATCTTTAATAAAGGCCATCGCTTCTGTTTTAGCTTCAGCTTTAACGCTTTCAATCAATTGAGATTTAGCTTCATCAGCACTTAAACCGGAAACTTTTTCTAATAATTCAACCTGTTTGCGGTGAGATTTTTCGATCTCTTCACTTTTCTTCTTGTAAAGCTCAACCTGGGAGTTTAATTGGTTTCTTTGGCTCTCCAGGTCTTTGTCCTTACGGGTAGCTTCTTCTACTTTTTTAGCCAAATCACCTTCCTTTTGTTTGGCTTTATTTTCTAAAACCACCAATTGCTGGTTACGTTCGTTTACAGTTTTGTCATGCTCGGCTTTCAACTGTAAAAATTTTTCTTTGGCTTGCAATATTTTTTCCTGTTTAAAAGCTTCGGCTTTTACTTCGGCTTCTTTGATCAGGTTTTGTTTTTCCTGAACGCTGCTTTTGTTTAAGCGGGAGTTTGCAATTACAAAACCTGCAACTACACCGGCAATTAATGCTACGGCAATAAATATAATGGCTAATACACTCATAATTTTTGTTTGTTGCACATTGTTTATACTATTTAATTGGTGTTCAGGGCAACTATCCAAACACTAATTAACAAAAAACGCACAAACGGTTGAATTGCTTCAATGTTTGTGCGTTAAAAAATGGTCTTATTTAAAAGACTTTGTAATATATTATTCTTCTGTTTTCTGTATGTTGTCTTTATGTTGAACTAACATTTGTTCTACATCCTGCAACACCAGTTTTAGAGTGCTTAGCTCCTGCTCGGCCTGATTTTTTTCCTTTGCTAATTGGCTTACCAACTGTAAAGTCACCATGGCTATCACATCTTTTTTATCTTTTACCCCGTAATTTCGTTCAAATTCCGAGATCTTCTGATTAATTAATTCAACCGCCTGTTTAACGTTGCTTTCGTCCTCACTTTTAACTTTCAGCGTGTATATGCCGTCAGCTATTTCTACTTTTACACTTACATCGCTCATTAAACTAAGCTAATTTTCTTTTAAGCACTCAACAGAGCTATACATTTATCAATTTCACGCACCAACTCATTAATTTGTTTTTTCATCACGGTTTTTTCAGTTCCGGTATTACTTGAACTTCCCGCTAAAATAACATTTTTTCTGTGACTATCCAATTCAGTTATGTCAATATTATGAGAATCAACATGTTGCGATATTGTAGCAACTGTTTCATTCATTTTTAACAGTTGATTAGCCATTTCTTCTTTTTCGTTCAATAAGCCCAAACGCTCATCACTTAAATTGTCGATCTGTTTAAACAAACGATCAATAAAAGCATCCTGTTCTTCAGCTTTTGTAGATGATCTCAAATTGGCAATTTCTGTTTCAAAACCTGAAATAGAGTCGCTTAACTCAGAAACCTGTGAGTTTAATAATAAGATTTTAGATTCGTAAGAAGACAATTGATTTTCTAATTCTCCTTTGACGTATAATAAGGTATTATAATCTTCCTGTAAAGAAGAGCTACCTTCGTTTAAAGAAACCGCGGTATTCAGTTCCTGGCGCACGTTTTCCAACTCAGCTTTTACCAGATCCAACTCTGTTTGTAGTGCCATATTATTAGCACTCAATGTAGTGATCTCGTAATTTTTGGCATCCAGGGTTTCTTTTAAGTCTACAGCTTTTCCTTCTGTTATAGCCTTTAACTCGGTTAATTCGGATGCAATTAACTGCAGTTCTCCTTCGGTAGCTTCCAATTTATCGGCCGTTGCGTCAATTTCAGAGATCAAAGACGTGTTTTCTGCCAATAATTTGTTGAATTCTACTTCTTTACTTTGTAATAACTGCGTATTTGAAATTTCGAGGTCGCTTTTGATATTTTCAAAATTCTCTTTTTCTATATTAAAGGAAACGGATAATACATTAAACTGATCCTGCAATTCTGCATTCGAAGTGGTTAAACCTGAAAGCTGGTTGATTTTATCTTCTAAAGATGCTGTAAGTTCAGAAATGGAAGCATCCTTTTCATTAATTAAAGCTTCAAGATCTGTGATCTTTAAATTTAGAACACTTACTTGTTCGTCAATCGTTGATAACTGAGAAATTTTATATGCTTCAAAATCTGATGACAGTGTTGAATAACTTTCTAATTGAGTGGTTATTTCTGATTCTTTGATGCTAACCGTTAATGTTAAGTCTTCGATCTGGGTATTTTGTGAATCGATGTGATACACCATTTCCCTGATCTTCTCTTTAAAATGTTCGTTCTCTACAACAACCTTGCTCATATCTTCCGCTAATTTGGAATTTTGAGTATTGGAATGAAGTACGGTATTTGATAATTTCTCTTCGTACTCGGCTTTCAATGTTTCTATTAAGGAGCCTGAAGAGCTAGAGGTGTTTACTAACTCATTTTCATAAAATGCCTTCAATTCATTTTCTTTTTGAGAATACGATTGAGTTAAGGATTCGATGGTATTAGTTAATTCAGATTCAAATTGTGTTTGTTTCTCATATAACTCGGTATTGAGGCCGGCAATTTTAGATTCGTAGGAACTGATCAATTCTGTTTTCTCAGCAGCATAAGCACCCGATAAAGAAGATATTTGATTTTCGTAGGAAGATGTTATTTCTGTTTTCTCGATTCCCCATTGGTGAGTTAATCCACTGATCTTTAATTCGTAATCGCTTGTTAAGTGGCCTACGGTTTCTTCGCTTGAGCCTGATATAGATGCGATGCGGTTTTCTGACTCCTGCTTTAAAGACTCTAACTGATTACTAAAATCAGATTTCAACTCTTCAATTTGAGATTCGTAAGAAGTAACTGTTTCCTGGTAAGTTGTATTGTATGTGTTTGTGAGATCGTTGATCTTTGTCTCCAGCTCATTACGGATGCCGCTTTGCTGGTAAGATGTATTTGATTTTAATTCTGCTAGTTGAGTTTCGTATGACGAGGTTAAATTCGAAATTTCTTCCTGAGATGCATTTTGTAATTCAGTGATCTTTACTTCATACTCCGATGAAATAGAAGCTAACTGGCCGTTTAACTCTTCAATCTTGCTCAATAAACCATTGATCTCGTCCTGTTTTTCCTGCAACTGTTCGCGGATGTTGTTGCGTAGTTCTTTGAAAGAGCTTACTTCGCCTTTGTAGTTGGTGTTATCACGCTCCATTACCACTAGTTTGGTGTTCAAAACATCGATAGATACCTGCAAACGTTTGCAATCTTCGTCACGTTGAATGAGTTGATTACGGTAATCGCTTAATGAACGTTTAATTTCATTATACTCTTTACGCAGCGCTACGTCGCTATCTAACACTTGTTGTAATTCCGATTTTATGTTTTCTACGTTCATGCTCAATAAACAGTTTGTTGTTGGTTAAAAATAGAGTTTAGACGAACCCATTTAACCTAAGGCATTAACTTTACATCAACAACTCGTTGTTAATTAACTTCATACAATTTAATACAGGCATAATGATCAATTTCAGAACCTTATTTTCTCTTCTTTTTGTGCATGTTTTTTCTTCTCTTCATGCGCAATATAACGGTTTGGGGTTTAGCTATCCTTTGGATAGATCGGTTGTTGTGACGGGAAACTACGGTGAAATTCGTCCCAATCATTTTCATGCCGGATTGGATTTTAGCACCGACCCTTCTGTTAATTTGCCGATCAAATGTATTGCCGATGGATATGTGAGCCGCATTAAAATAAGTAGCGGAGGTTACGGCCGGGTTTTATACGTAACTCATGCTAACGGCTACGTTTCTGTGTACGCACATCAAAAAAAATATGCTGCAAAAATTGATGAGTATATTAAGAAGTTGCAGTATGAAAAGAAAAAGAACGAAATAGAGATCCTTCCAACAGCAACTGAACTGATTGTTAAGAAGGGCGAAGTGATTGGTTATACAGGTAACTCGGGGAGTTCAACCGGACCGCATTTACACTTTGAAGTGAGAGAGGAAAAGTCGGAGATACCAATTAATCCTTTATTAATATATGATGTAAAAGATGATATTAAGCCCGAATTAACACATCTGGCAATTTATAGCACAGCTGATACAAATACTATCAGGCGTATATTAACTATTCCTGTAAAGCAAGCCGGCGATAAATTAACATTGCCTAAGTATACTCAGGTATTAACAGAAAACACCTTTGCATTAGGCTTTTCGGGTTTTGACAGAGCTAACGCAAGTGCCAATAAGAATAATATTTATGAAGCAAAGGTTTTGCTGGACGATCAATTGATCTATCATCACCAGTTAAATAATATCAGTTTTGATAACGGCAGATATGTGAATGTGCTCAGTGAAAAAGACGGGGGCACAAAATTTCAAAAATGTTTTTCGCCTAATTGTTTTGATATTGCTATTTATAAAAGTGTTGTCAATGGCGGGAAAATTGTTTTGAAGGACACTCTCCCTCACAAAATATCTTTACAGCTCTGCGACGAAAAAGGCAATAAAAACGTACTTACTTTTTTCGTCAAGTCAAAAAACCTGAAAGGTTACCACCTGAACACAATAAAATATAATGCCTTTTGCGATAGAGAATGCTCTATTAAAAAAGAAGATGTGGAGGTTTTGATCAAGCCGGGAACTTTAAGCAAAACAACGTCTGTTGGTGTTTATATCAATAAATTAGGTAAAGCAGTTGTAGGAAATAAAGACGAACCCTTATTGAAAGCATTTTTGTTATCGATAAAAATCCCTAAAGTCATCAAAGGAAAAGAGGATAAGATGGTAGTGTTAAATGGCGATAATTGTATGACGGCGACTTATGAAAATGGCTGGCTGAAAACTGAGAGCAAATCGTTTGGAATGTTTATCTATAGCTATGATACGATTGCGCCAACAATAAAAGTACCTTCGAAAAAGAGTTATGGAAAATCCATTAGCTTTAAAGTAGCCGATAACTTAAGCGGCATTGCAGATTATCATATCTATGTAAATGATGTTTGGCAAATTGCCGAATACGACGCCAAGTCGAATACCGTTAGTTGTTATTTCAAGGATCCACCGGCTAAAGGAAATATAAAGATAGAGGTAATAGATAGAGTGGGAAATAAGGCATTTGTGAATAGGGAGTTTTAGTTAGTCATTTTGTCAGTTCGGGCGAAGTCAAGAACAAGAAATAATTGCCGCTTCTCGACTTCGCTCGAAGTGACAATTAAGCCTTTATAAAAAGACTAATCCTCCAACATCCAGATAGCTTCATTTAATTCTCCCAACGCTTTTTTGTTGCTTTGAGAACTAGCAATTTCGACACCCTTTTTATAATAGTCTAAAGCTATAGCGATGTTATCCAGTTTTTCATTTACCTGTCCCAATTGATAATAGCAGGGAAGATAATCTGACTTAATGAGTAGTACTTTTTTAAATTGCGCATCGGCTTCTTTCCATTCGTCGGCAGATAAATGTTCCATAGCAAGGGCATAATTCAGGAAGACGTCATTGGGTTCTTTCAACAACATATCAAAAATCAATTCTTTTCTCGGAAGCCTTTCCATGATTTACTCGCCCGAGAACTGTTTTAAGAAGCGAACATCATTCTCAAAAAATAAGCGTAGATCTTTTACCCTGTATTTCAACATGGTAATACGTTCAATACCCCTCCCGAATGCAAAGCCGCTGTATTTTTTACTGTCGATACCACAGTTGTCCAATACTTGCGGATCAACCATACCGCAACCTAAAATTTCTACCCAACCCGTATACTTACAAACATTACAACCTTCGCCTTTGCAAATGGTGCAGCTAATATCCACTTCGGCACTTGGCTCAGTGAAAGGGAAATAACTGGGGCGCATTCTTATTTTAGTTTCAGTTCCAAATAATTCTTTGGCAAAAAAATTCAGGGTTTGTTTCAGATCGGCAAACGATACTTTTTCATCAATATACAATCCTTCTATCTGATGAAACTGACAGTGTGCACGAGCACTGATCGCTTCGTTACGATAAACACGTCCGGGAGAAATAGTACGGATAGGCGGTTTTTGATTCTCCATAATATGTACCTGAACCGAAGAGGTTTGCGTGCGCAGTACCATTTCAGGATTAAGCTCTACGTAAAACGTATCCTGCATATCCCGCGCCGGATGATTTTCGGGTGTATTTAAAGCGGTAAAATTATGCCAGTCATCTTCAATTTCTCTACCATCACTTACTGTAAATCCAATGCGCGCAAACACATCCACTATCTGGTTTTTAACCAATGATAAAGGGTGACGGGAACCAACCTGGACCGTAGGATCAGATGGTAAAGTAAGATCTATATTTTTTGTTTCGCTTTTGTCTGAAGCGTTTTCATATTTTTCTTTTAATTCATTGATCTTATCCTGGGCTTTATTTCTAAGCTCATTCAATTTCTGCCCCATTTCACGTTTAACTTCCGGACCAACAGTTTTAAAATCATCAAATAAAGAAGTTATCTGGCCTTTTTTACTTAACCATTTAATACGGTATTCTTCTACCTGCTCTTTGCTTTGAGCCGCAAAATCTTCTACTTCCTGCAACAGATTGTTTATTCTTTCTAGCATAATAATTTGATAATGATGGCAAATTTAAGCAATTTTAGGTAGTGAAAAGTCATCTTTTGCCATATATCCTCTTTATTTATGTATTGTTTTTGGGTTTACATTCGAAGGCTCAATCAATGCGTGGCTACAAGATCTATGAGCATGATACGATCAATATTCTGGATAAAGACAGCTTGAAACAGGGCGTTTGGAAAGAATTCTGGCCTAACGGCGATTTAAAAAGCGAGGTCTCTTATAAAAATAATAAAAAACAAGGACTCGAAATAAACTGGTTCGACGACCCTGATTGCGTGGAGCTTGAGGCCTATTATAAAGACGGCTTGCTGGAAGGACCATCTATTTCCTATACTAAAAAATGTAAAAAAAGTGTTTTTGAAACATTTAAAAACGGCTTGAAAGAAGGGCTCGAACTGGAATACTATCCCAATGGACATATAAAAGCAGAGGGAAAATATAAAAAAGGGAACCTGGATGGTTATTACAAAGTATATGATAAGAATGGCAATTTTTCGTTTGAAAGCAGAAGCAGTGATAACGAAACCAATTTAGCGCCAAATATTGCGGATACAGCCAACAGCGTGGTGTTTAATGTACTGAAGAGAAATAAATGGAAAAATAAATTGGTTGTAGCTGATCTTACCGGCAGCATGTATCCTTATGCGCAGCAGGTAAGTACCTGGATGAAACTTTATTTTATGAAGGATAGCACCAGTCAGCATTTTGCTTTTTTTAATGATGGAGATAAAAAAAGGGATGAGGACAAAAAAATAGGTGCTACGGGTGGCGTTTACCATTGCCGGGCAAAATCGGTTGACGAATTAATAGCCACGATGGAACTGACTATTAAAAAAGGTCAGGGTGGCGATGCTCCGGAGAACCCAATTGAAGCGATGATCTTCGGTTTAAATAAGAGTGGCAAAGTAGAGAACATTATTCTGATAGCAGACAACTGGGCTAAAGTAAGGGATATTAAAATGCTGCCAAGAATAAAAGTGCCGGTTAGAGTTATTTTATGTGGCGTTTATGAGGGTATGGAGATAAATCCCGATTATCTGAATATAGCTTATAAAACAAAAGGATCGGTACATACCATTGAGCAGGATATTACGGATTTGATGAAACAAAGTTCTGATAAAAAATTTAATATAAACGGGGTAGATTATATTATTAAAAACGGCAGCGTTAAAGTATTTTAATTCTCGTATCTTTATACTCTATTTTTTGTGCGCGTATACCATCATATATCAGAGTTAACAGGTTTAACAGATACCATTGTTACAATTGGAACATATGATGGTGTTCATTTAGGCCATCAAAAGATCATCAGGCATTTAGTCGAGCTTAAAAAAAAACAAGGCGGAGAAATTGTCTTGTTTACGTTTGCACCACATCCCCGTAAAGTTTTATTTCCTGATCAAACCGACCTCAAACTTATTACTACAACTGAGGAGAAGTGTGATCTGTTAAAACAGTTTGGTGTTGATCATGTATTGGTTTATCCCTTCACCAGAGAATTTTCACAGATGAATGCACAGGGTTACATTTCTGATGTCATCGCCAAAGGACTAAAAACAAAAACACTGGTTATTGGATACGATCATCGTTTTGGCAGCAACCGCGAAGGTAACATTGATACGTTAAAAGAACTGGCGCCTGTTTATAATTTCCATGTCGAAGAAATTCCGGCGCAGGAAATTAACCAGTTAAATATCAGCAGCACCCGCATAAGAAAAGCCATTGATGAAGGCGATATACAAACCGCTAATGAATTTTTGGGATACTCTTTTTTTGTAACCGGAAAAGTAGTTAAAGGCAAACAACTGGGAAGAACTATCGGCTATCCCACTGCAAATATATTTATAGATGATGCAGATAAGCTGATTCCAAAAATAGGCGTGTATGCTGTAAATGTTATTTTAAAAGGAATTACATACAAAGGTATGTTAAATGTTGGCGTTAATCCAACAACGGACACTGACGATAAAATCAAGATAGAGGTTAATATTTTTGAGTTTGATGAAGATATTTATGGCGAAACCTTAAAGGTAGAATTTGTTAAACGCATACGCGATGAGGAAAAATTTGCTAACTTAGATGAACTAAAGCAAGCTTTAGCAAACGATAAAATTGCCTGTAGTCATGTTTAAACGTATCTCTCAAATAGTTGTATTAGTTATAGTGTTATTAACCGGTCAAAAAGTTAAAGCCCAAGTCGCATTGCTTGATTCATTAACTCTGGATACTTTAACAGGCTATACTAATCTCCAGGAGGCACTTAAAAACCCGGATGCCGTTACGAAGCTTGTATTGAGAAAGCAACATTTAAAATCTTTCCCAGGAGAGATATTTTTATTTAAAAACCTTCAGTACCTGGATCTTAGTAAAAATGATATTAAGGAAATTCCCGATAGCATTGGGACTTTAACTAACCTGCAATATTTTTTGTGTTTTAAAAGTGGCTTGGAAAGACTTTCTAAAGGGATAGGTCAATTGAACAACCTGTTATATTTAAATTTAAATCAAAATGAGTTGGAGTATTTACCGCCACAAATAGGAAATTTAGAAAAACTTGAAATACTGGATTTATGGAGTAATAACCTGGCAGAGTATCCGCCTTCTTTAGCCAACTTAAAATCCTTACGAGTGCTTGATCTCCGTGCCATATTAATGACTGATGAACTACAGGCACAGGTTGAAGGAATGTTGCCGCGCGCAAAGGTATATATGTCGCCGAGCTGTAAATGCAAGTGGTAGATCTGGATTTTCTAAATCCATTGAGTTAAATTACTTTACTCATTCAAAACTCTGTTCTAATAATTGGCTTAAATGGCTTTAATTTATTTACATAAGTTTGATCGTAAATAATTTAAAATGTATCACATGCGTTCATCACTACCCCTTTTTTATAAATTAAAACGTAACACTGTATTAGCGATTAGTTTGTTTTTTGGTGTAACAACTATAAAAGCACAAATGATCACCACCTATGCAGGTGTTGGCGTATATGGCGCAACAGCAACTTCTACAACAGCAGCTTCCGTAAAATTTCAAAACATTGGAGGCATCACAACTGATGTTTCCGGTAATTTATATATTATTGATCACGATGAATACAAAATATTCAAGGTGAATACATCAGGACTCATTACTTTATTTGCGGGTAATGGTGCTATTGGCTATACAGGGGATGGCGGACCGGCTACCGCTGCAGCAATTGGAAGGCCGGAAAAAATTGCCATTGATGGAGCCGGGAATATTTACTTTTCAAGTGATTTTACAAAAACCGTTCGAAAAATTAATACTGCTGGTATTATTACAACAGTAGCAGGTAATGGAACTGCCGGTTTTAGCGGTGATGGTGGTTTGGCAACTGCGGCCCAGTTACATAGTCCTCAAGGTTTAGCGGCGGATGCAGCAGGAAACTTGTTCATTGATGACGGAAATGCAAGACTGCGGAAGGTAGATGTTACAACTGGAATTATCACTACGATCGCCGGAACAGGAGTTGGAGGTCAATCGGGAGATGGCGGATTGGCTACGTTAGCACAGGTTGATGCTGTATCACTAGATGTTGACGCTTCGGGAGACATTTATTTGTCAGGTTATTGTTCGGTGCGAAAGATAGACGCCGCTACCGGAATAATTAGCACTGTGGCCGGTAGCAGCGCAGCTTGTGGCTATTCGGGCGACGGGGGTGCCGCAACGTCGGCTTTACTGGAAACAATATTTGATGTGAAATTAGACCCCGCCGGAAATATATACATAACAGATTGGATCGCGAACCACCTTATCAGAAAAGTGGATAAAGTAACAGGTATCATTTCGACTGTAGCGGGCACCGGCACTGCAGGTTTTGCAGGCGATGGCGGGTCACCGGCTTTTGCAAATTTGTATCATCCAAATGCCATAGCTGTTAATACCGCAGGCATTATGTATATTACTGACGGAGGTAATTACAGAGTTCGTAAAGTTGATTTTTCTGCTACGCCTATTTGTCCAAATACCTTGTCGGTTTCAAAAAACAGGGGAGCAAAC
The DNA here is from genome assembly GCA_040387475.1 of Bacteroidota bacterium. Lineage (GTDB taxonomy): Bacteria > Bacteroidota > Bacteroidia > B-17B0 > Aurantibacillaceae > UBA4416. The sequence goes on from JAZKDT010000028.1 coordinate 29,935, forward strand.
GGTTTGGCCGTTTTAACGCCAGCGGTTGCTCCGTTGCTTGGTACTCCCGATTATTTTGGATCTATATCAGGAAATTCTTTGTCTAATCCCTTGGCGCCAGTTGGCTATACCACAAGTACATCTCACACGCAAACATTTCCTGGAAATGGTATTTATAATTTCACATTGAATTACGATGATACTATTTCGGGTTTTCATTGTTTAAGAAATTTATCTGATACGATCCTCATTAACAACAGTTCTACTAATAAGTCTTTTAACAGGCGTTTTAGCATTTCGAACTCTTATTTCTGCAACAGCGGTAGTGTATATTTCACAGATAGCACACGTTTTAATTACAGCATATCTAACCCAGCCGCCACTTACACGATCGTTACAAACTGGGGTAATGGCTCTACTGTAACACATACAGCAAATGCAACTAACCAAATCCTCCTTACGTCAGCTTCAACCACGTATTCTATTCCGGGTGTTTACAGCATCCAATCTATTATCACGGGAACAGGTATGGCAAATGACACGGCTTTTAAATTTGTGACCGTTGATGTTTGCGGGAATGTGACAGGAACTGTTTATAACGACATTAATAATGACTGCGCTCAAAATATGTTTATTGGCGAATTTGGTGTGAACAACATAACTGTGTTTTTAACGTCGGCCACAAATTCGTACCTCGCCTGGACAAACTCAGGGGGTATTTACAATCTCAATAATGTTCCGGCCGGAACATATACCATCGCTGTTGACGGAGGCATTACAGGCTACACCACGACCTGTGCTGCCAGTTTGCCACATGTAATTACGGTAGCTGGCACGGGTACGGTCTATAATGATTTTGGACTGAATTGTACGGGCGGATTTGATGTTGCAACTACAGGTATATCTTTATGGAACGGTTTGTTTCCCGGACAATCAGACATGATCCTGCCGCATGTTGGTATTTTAAATGGCTCCTGCAATTTTGTGGTTTCAGGACAGGTTAAAATGGTATTAACGCCTTGCATACAGTATGTAGCGGGCGGTAGCTATGCTCATGTTCCGGATGCAATAATTCCTGCGGCCACTGGCGATACACTGGTGTGGAATGTGGCGGATATCAATAACATTGGCAATTTTGGATACTGGAATTATGCTATTAGCGTAACAACCTGCACCAATGCAGCACTTGGTGATTCGGCCTGTATAACCATGATGGTATTACCAACAAATGGAGATGTTGACGCAACAAATAATATTTTCACTCAGTGCTTCGTGATTGGGGTAAGCTATGATCCGAATTTTAAAGAAGTAACGCCAAAAGGTTATGGCACTCAAGGATATATTCCGGTAACAACCAACGATCTTACTTATACCTTGCATTTCCAAAATACTGGTACTGCTAAAGCAACCAATATCTACTTGTTGGATACGCTAAGTACAAATTTAAATATAAACTCCATTGAAATCATTAGTTCTAGTCATGCTGTTCAACCGTACCTGTTGCCCGGCCAGACTATGAAATTTATGTTTGCTTATATTAATTTGCCTGATAGCACAAGTGATGAACAGCATAGCCACGGATATGTGACATATCGCATTAAACCTAATTCAGGATTAACTCCAGGCGCTCAAATAAAAAACACAGGCTACATTTATTTTGACTATAATGCTCCGGTGGTAACCAATACTACATTAAATACAATTGAGTTGGTAACGGGAATTAATAAACTAATTACGGGAAATTCATGTGTGGTATTCCCTAATCCAGCTAAAGACAAAATTACCGTTCGCCTCTTCGATGCATCAGTCGCCAGCATTGTATTGTATGACGTTTTGGGGAATGTTATTAACGAAACAACAACTCATCAACAGCAATCGGATATAAATACAGAAGACCTTACCAGTGGCATTTATTTTGTGAAAGTTACTCAACAAGGAAAATCATTTACGCAAAAAATAGTGATCCAGAAATAAAATCAAACAACAAACAAAAGCCTCTTACAATTTGTAAGAGGCTTTTTGTTTTATTTAAATGGTTAAATGCCCATTGATTTCAATTGTTCTTCCAGAAACTTAATTCCTTCCACAAAACTGTGAGGATTGTAGCCCAGTTCACGCTTAGCTTTATCAATAATAAAACCTGTGATTGGCGGACGTTTCGCAGGTTGTTTAATGTCAGCTGATTTAGAAGGTTTGATCAATGATTTATCCAGTTTGTAATAATCAGCAACCAGATGGGCTACTTCTAAAATATTTAAAAAATCTTTTCCAGATATATTATAAATGCCACTGGCTTTTTTCTCGGCAATTAAGATGCAACCATCTGCAAGATCCTCTGCCAAGGTTGGCGTTCTATATTGATCATCGACTACATTAATTGTTTTACCTTGTTCTAAGCTTTGCTTCACCCAAAGTACAATGTTACTGCGACTCATATTATCGACGATCCCATAAACCAAAACAGTGCGTGCCATAGCCCAATGAAGCGATGAAGCCTCCACTATTTTTTCGGCCGCTAGTTTACTCTCGGCATAATAACTTAGAGGGTTCGGTTTTTCGTTTTCATCTAATGGACCATGTGTCCCGTCAAAAATAAAATCTGTTGATAAGTGAATAAAGTGAGGTTTGTAGTTTGGAGATTGCTGCGATAATTTTTCTAACACCTTAACCTGGTTTTTTACAGCCGTTACATTCAACAGCCAACAATTTTCTTTATCCGTTTCACAGGCATCTACATTAGTCATAGCAGCTGTGTTGATAATCACATCGGGCATAAATTCCGAAAATATTGCATCCACATTGTTAAGGTCAGTAATATCGAGCTGGGCATACTCATATCCGGTTTTATTTACTAACCTGTTTTCTCCTCTGGCTGTAGCGATACATTTAACCGAAGTATTTTCTTTTAACTTATAAACGAGTTTTTGCCCTAGCAAACCATTGGATCCGGTAATCAGTATTTTTTGCATGTAAGTTGTGATAAAGTTTTATATCTGCAAATTTATTATAATTTTCAATGGATGAGGTTTAATGTATCCATATTTCCTCACAATGGGTACAGTTTACAGTATTGTGTGTTACTGTAATATCATATGTAGTGCTGGCACATCATTCACATTAGTTAAATAAACTTAACAATTACAAATTATGAAAAAAATAGTACTCTTATGCGCCGGTTTATTGATAGCCTGCATAACAAAATCACAAACCGAAGATAGAAAATGGAATATAGGTCTCCATGGCGGGATCACACAATATAATGGTGATCGCGGACAAGGATTTTATGCAACTGATCAGGCAACCTATGGTTTCGCCAGTGTTTCAGCTTCCCGTTTTTTAGGTAAACATTTTGATTTATCATTATTCTTAACACGTGGTGAAGTGGGAAATAACGAACCAAGAACTGCTTGGTCGCCTGCTGTTGATAATCCTCGTTTTTTAACCCGTTTAAACACAGCAAATCTGGTATTACGTTATAATATTTTAAGTTCCCGTTATATTTTACGTCCTTATTTATATGCAGGGGTAGGCGGTATCATGCATGAAGATTATCAAACAGTCAATGATGAGCGTTATGATTATGCGTTACCATCTGCGGGTGGAGGTTTAAATATTCGTTTGAGCCCGGTAGTGTCACTTCAGTTACAGGAATCATTTATGTACACGACAGCTGATGATATTGATTTTGAAGTAAACGAATTTAATGACGGTTACTTATATCATACGATTGGTTTAACATTTAATTTAGGTAAAAAGAAAGATGCGGATAAAGACGGTGTTTCGGATAAAGATGATAAATGCCCTGATACACCTACCGGTGTAATGGTAGATAAAAAAGGATGTCCAATTGATAAAGACGGCGATGGTGTTGCGGATTACAATGACAATTGTCCGGATGTTGCAGGTGTATCTTCGTTAAAAGGATGTCCGGATAAAGATATGGATGGTATTGCTGATAAAGATGATCGTTGTCCTGAGGTATTTGGTACGGTAGAATTTAAAGGTTGCCCTGATTCTGATAAAGATGGTGTAGCAGATATTGATGATAAATGTCCTGGAACAATTGCAAGCTACAAGGTAGATGCAACCGGTTGTCCGATGGATAATGATAAAGATGGTTTGGTTAATGAAGAGGATCTTTGTCCGGATTTAGCTGGTCCTTTAGCCTTTAAAGGTTGTCCTGATACCGATGGAGATGGCGTATCTGATTTAACAGATCGTTGCCCTAAAGTAAAAGGTACTATGGAAAATAAAGGTTGTCCGGAAATTGCTAAAGAAGATGTGAGAAGAATCACGCTCATTGCAAGCAAAATTTTCTTTGAAACAAATAGTGATAAATTGAAATTAACCTCCCATGCTCAGCTGGATGATCTTGCAGCGATCTTAAGTCGTTATGAAGGTGCCAACTTAACTATCGAAGGACATACGGATAACGTTGGTGAAGATGCTTACAACATGGATCTTTCACAAAGAAGAACAGAATCTGTAAGAGCTTATTTAATTTCTAAAGGCGTTTCATCTGCAAGGTTAACTGCTATTGGTTATGGAGAAACAAGACCAGTAGGAGATAACAAAAAAGCTTCAGGAAAAGCACAAAATAGAAGAGTTGAACTTAAAACATCTTACTAGTAGTTAGGTAAGACAATTAGGTAAAAAGGCCTGTTCATTAGAACAGGCCTTTTTTATGGAAGTAATTTCTCTTTAATTGAAGATAACTTTTTGAGTAGTAGATTCTCCGGTCTTCGCAGTTACTTTTAAGAAATAGAGTCCACCAGTAAGATTGTTTTTTCTAATCTTATAAGTTCCTTGGTCAGTAGTTTCCGAAGAAATTAGTTTTCCGGTCACATCAAATAACTCAATATGATGGGAAGAAGTTGTATTTGAGAATACAACTGTCATTTCATTGTCGGATGGATTAGGCGACACAGAAAAAATAAACTGATTATTCTTTAATTCTTTAATTCCCACTGTTACCGGCGCAGCACATGGCATTTGAACGTTTGTAGTGCAAGTAGTGTATGGATACAAGGTTGCAGTTTGTGCCGGCGCATTTTGAGATAAAATGGCGGGATCAGGACAGCCTAAACGGGTAACAAGAAAATCTCTGACAAAATTAACTGTTGTGTCCATGTAAGCCAGTGCAGCAGCCGACGTACCAGAATAAGGAACGTGATCTTTACCATACCATGTATAAAAAGGATTATTAATACCAATTGCGTTTGCCTGTTCTTTTAACATCCTGCTGCCGTCTAAAACGATCAACTGTATGCCTAATGGAGCAGCAAACCCACGATTATATTTTACTGTTCCATCGATAGTGCCATGCATGGAACAAAAAGGAATATCGCCTGGTTGTAACCAGCCATATTTGCCTAAAGCTCCGCATAAATTAATTACTCCTTTAACTTTGGTTGAATAGCACTGATTGCCGCTGTAGCCTTCCATACCGCCCAACGACATTAATGTGGTTGGATTAATATAAGCGTTTACCTCACAGGATTTATCCAGGTAAGCTGTATGTAGGGCAGTGATTGCACCTGCAGAACTTCCGCCAATAAAAATGTTATTAGTATCAATTTTATAAGTATCCGTTGTTAATTTGTCTTTATAAAAAAAACGAATGGATGCTTTCATATCCTGAACCGCTCGTAAAACTGCTTTTACCGCTCCGGTGGAGTCAAATGGTGTTAAGCCTAAGCGATAGTTAATAGATACACATACGTATCCTTTTTTTGCAAATTTTTGAGATAACGCTACCACATCTCCGTCAGTTTTTGAACCCCCGATAAAGCTCCCACCGTGAGCCCAGATGATGAGCGGGCGGTTGGTTTCAATATCACCTGTTGGCTGATAAATATCCATTGTTAGGGATTGTGTAGCATTACTTGCTGTTACGTTGGAGCCAAATACCACATTACTGGTTGTAGTATATGCAGTAAACGTGTCAGCTGCATACCTCCCCGTGGAGCAAGGATTTTGAGCTTTCACTGAAAGCGCGCTCATGAATGTTGAAAAAGCCAATAAGTAAATTTTTTTCATTTCGGTAAGGTTTAGTTTGTATTAAATTTAATAAATTATTTTAAATGGTGTTTTGTGGTTCGTCTAATTTTAACGGTCTTTCTAAAGAATCAGTTATGGAAATGTGACAGCCGGATAAGTCATGGCATTTACCTCAGGAATTGTTGAGTTGTAAGTATTATTGATGGCCTTTATAAATTCATTAGCTAATAAAGCATTCCCCCGTGGAGTTAAATTTAGGCCGTCAAGCGAATAGGCACCACCGGATACAAATGCTGCATTTACCGAAACGCCATTATAAATAAACCCAGATTTAATTTTAGCGAAAAATGCATTCACATCAACAAACGCCAATCCTTTATTGGTCGCAAGGTTTTTTAAAATGATATTGTAATTATTTATCGCATTTTCAATAGCATCAATTTCTGACAGCGTTAGAGAATATCTGTCAGGGATAGGAATCAGTGATCCCCATTTATGGCATTTTATAGAGTCTAATGGCACGTTTAATAAGATATACTCGCCTGCTACTGCTTGTCGAAATCCTAAAAAAGGATTATTACTGTCCATAATAATAAAACCATTTTCTCCTTCATAGAATTTAGTGGAATCGAGGTTAGCATAAAAGTTAGATAGATTAGTGGCAGATGTGGCATCGAGTTTTAAGGCATTCCACGCAACGGTACTAAAGTAAGGCATTGATTTGATGCTTGGAATATTGGCAATCACGCCTTTTGAGCCATTGGCCATCAGCTTATCGATCACATTATTGATACTCGCTTCGAAGCCGTTATTTACTGAGCCGGAAACAGGAGAGATATTGTCGGACGCAGCACCCTTTAGTGCATAATTTAAAATATCATTTAATCCTAACATTACGGAAAAAAAAGTAGGGTTTTTTGCTACCGCGTCTGATAAGATAGAAGAAGAGGGGCCTGATGCCATCCGTACATAAAATGAATCGGTGTAACTGGTTACATCCATGTCGATGACCTTTACATTGGGTACACCCATATTATTAAAAGCACCCTGGCTATTGTATACATTGGATAAAAACACTGAATAATCGCCCTGTGTGGCAACTTTTACAGGCCCTAACGATACGGTTCCCTGGCAGTCGGTTCGGTTACCCAAAATAGAATAGGCATTGTGAGTATTTCCCATTCCAACAGAACCTTGTGATACAAAGGGAATTTTAAATTCGCCACCGCCAATTAATTTTAATTGTTCTGCCAATATATTGGCGTAAGAATTTTTTTGTCCTTCGTAATACAAAGCACCATTACTAAATCCGGCGGTCATAGAACTTCCAACGGCTACATAATTTGATGCATCAAGGTTCCCTCTATCAGGATCCGGCGTATCAAATTTGGGTTTGCAACCAGCAAATAGTGTGGCGATAAAAATGGATAATGCTATTTTATTTAAAGTCATTTGTATTGGAATTAAAATTTATATCCTATCGAAATGCCGGGGGCGATAACGTTAGTTTTAAAGGTGCCGCTTAAATTAGTCTCTGTATTGGTATCTGTTCTTTCGAGATGTGTGAATAAAACGGAAGCATCTATGATCAGATGTTTTGTTTCGTAACCAAACCCTGCGGTATAGTTTACGCGGTTAGCATCGGGTGTTTCTGGTGTTACATACCCGTTTTGAACAGGTGTAATGCCATAAGCCAGTCCTAAACGTGCTGCAAAATGGGTGTTTATTTTATATTGCGCACCAGCCCTGAATGCAAACGTGTTTCTATACATCCTTGCCGATTTTGTATCAATGAGCGAAGTTGTATTGTTTTCATAATCAAATGAAAGTGTATCATATGCTTTCCAGCCAACATAATTAATATCTAAAGCGAAATTTAATTTTCCGGAAACTTTATATCCGAATCCTAAAGTGGTTACACTTGGTAACGGTAATTTTGATTTGAAGGTACCATTTGGAAAATTAGCCGCAGTTGATGCCGGAACGTTGAATGTTGCCTGACCGCTTTTAACTTCCATCATAACTTTGGAACGGTAGGTTAAACCAATGCTCAGTTTTTCTACAGGCTCAAAATAAATACCAGCGTTAAAACCATAGCCACTGGCTTTTCCGCTTAGTTCGGCATGGCCATAATTACCGTCAACATCAATTAAGGGAATATCTTTTTGAAGATTTACTTTTCCGGTTGCGTACACAAAACCAGCACCGATCCCTAATTTTTTTGTGATCTTATAACTTACTGTCGGTTGGATGAAAATGGCCCTTAACTCTAAACGTGTTAATGCAAAGCGCCCTGTCCAACCATCTTCCCACTGCACCGTGCTTCCAAACGGTGTGTAAACTGCCAGCCCCAGTTTTAACTTGGAGCTGTCTTTAATTTCAAAAAGGCCGTAAGCTGCAAAAGGCGTGCTTACCGGCGAATTGGTGCGTGATATTTCCTTTGTACCTGCATCCATAAATGCGCCTCTCGCAAAAGTAGGGGTTACACCAACAAGTGCTGAATTACCTTTCACAAAACCGGATCCGCCCGGATTGAAAAACAAGGCCGCCGCATCCAGCATGCACGCCGTTCCTGCGCCACCCATACCCTGTTGTTTTTGACCCTGTAAATTTACCTGGAAGCCCTGCGCATAATGAATAACAGGATGAATAATAGCGAATAATAAAAAAGCCTGGTATAAATGCCTCATAGAATGTGTTTACAATTTGATAAGGATAAATTTACTAAAATAGTTCAATAAAAAAAGTTCTCGTCATGAACGAAGACTTCGTATGTAAAACACAGAAAAATGGAATCACATAAGAGCATTATTTACCGGTACAATAGCCGGCGGTATATCTGTTTCGTCGAGCATTTCCTTCAAATCAATTTCAATAGTGCGACTTATATTCGTAATAGGCACATCGTTGATACTTCCTTCAAACGGATTTTCGGTAGCTTCGCCAATACGTTCCATTACATGAAAAACCCAACCAACAATAAGGGAGCATGGTACCGTTACCCAAATAAAATGCGGGCCAATATCCTGCGAGAGCTTGCCAAACTCCTGCAGAATTCCGAACGGAAGAATACCAATGAATAAGCGTATGAACATTTGATTAATAGTAGCAAATTGCCGGGGGTAGGGAAAATTTTTAATACGTTCGGATTTCCCCTGGTGATCATAAAATTCAGTAAGTATCCTTTCCAGCTCTATAAATTCAAATTCCGATAGTTTTCCAGATTCTTTTAATAGCCTTAAATGTTTTGATTGTAAACTAATGATTTGAGTTGCGCGGTTTTTTTTACTGAGTATATAGCCTAGTTCGTCCTCACTTAAATGTTTCCGGAGTTCTGTCTCAAGCGGTACTTGCTTTTCGGCTATGTTGAGAAAACGTCCATATTCCTTATTACTTTTAAGTTCCATATTTTCCCAAACGCGCGGTTCTCTCATTTGATATCTAAGCGCAGTGAGCCAGGCAATATGACGGTAAATTAAAATCTGAATATCTCTATTATCATCTTTAACCATATCCTTTACCAAAATTCCCCATGCTCTGCTAGAGTTAATGATGCTTCCCCAAATTTGGCGGGCTTCCCATAAACGGTTATAAGTTTGGGTATTTTTAAAACCTACTAAAAAGGCTGCGGCAGTTCCTATTAAGCCAATTGCAACCCACGGAATCACCAACCATTTAATTTCGAAAAAGTAATAGAGTGCTGTAGGGATCGTGGCCAGGATAGCAAAAACGTAAATATCTCGCCTTGTCCAGTAAACAACTTCTGAAAACGTAAATCTTCTGCCTGAGTGCATTGTGTATGATATATTTAAATGTGATTATGAGGAAGGAACGGCTAAATGTAGCGTCTTATAGCGAAATTTCAAAATGCCATCAATTTATGTTTAACTAAAGTTATTTTAATATTAAATGCTTTAATGTTACCGTGATTTTTTGGAAGATGTTTGTAATACCATATCTTAGTAGTAAAAAATAATAGGTTTACTTATGGCAAAAAAAATGGCAAAAAAACCAGTAAAAAAGGTAGCGAAGAAAATAGCTAAAAAAGCTAATTCTGCTAAAGTTTCGAGAGCTACAGCTCCTAAAAAAGCGGCAAAGAAAGCTGCGAAAAAGGCAATTAAAAAAGTTGTTCCCGTAAAGAAACAAACAACTAAAAAAACGCCACCGGTAAAACCGGTGAAAAAGAAAGCAGTCAATAAGGCAACAAAAAAAGCACCGGTTAAAGTTGACCTAAAAACAACGAGTATTAGTCCTTATTTAATTTTCAGAAGTAATTGTGAAGAAGCTTTTCATTTATACAGATCTGTATTTGGCGGAGATTTTGCGCAATTTTCCAGATTTAATGAGATGCCACCCATGGAAGGTCAAGCTGCGATGCCTGATTCAGAAGGAAACAAGATCATGCACGTTTCTTTGCCAATTAGTAAGGAAACTGTATTGATGGGGAGCGACAGCTCTGAGTCATTTGGACATGCAACAGTTATTGGCAACAACTTTTCTATTTCAATAAATGCCATTAATATTAACGACGCTGATCGATTTTTCAATGGCCTATCTGCAGGCGGTAAGGTAACCATGCCGATGGAAAAAACCTTTTGGGGTTCTTATTTTGGGATGCTGACGGACAAGTTTGGCATTAACTGGCAGGTTAGTTGCGATCAGAAATAATGAATCGTCAATGATATTAATTAAAAAACCCTTGAATGGATGCATTCAAGGGTTTTTTGTGATCCCGATTGGATTCGAACCAATGGCCCACAGCTTAGAAGGCTGTTGCTCTATCCAGCTGAGCTACGGGACCATACCCAGATTAATAAAAATCTAAATTGGAATGCGAATTTACTACTTTTTTTTAATCTATGAATCTACTTTGTAAAATACTTCGTTTATTATAATATTTTGGTATTTTTAGGACTTTATAGCTCGTGACGAAACTATCCGTTGTTATTGTTAACTACAATGTAAAGCACTTTATTGAACAGTGCTTATTTTCTGTGCTCAAGGCATCAGAGAATATTGCCTGTGAGGTGTTTGTTGTAGATAATAACTCTGTAGATGGTTCTGTAACGCTCATTAAGGAAAAATTTCCTCAAATAAACCTTATAGTTAATAAAGTTAATACGGGCTTCTCGGTAGCTAATAATCAAGCTATAGAATTGGCAAAAGGTGAGTACGTGCTGCTGCTAAACCCGGATACTGTAGTACAGGAGGATACTTTCACCAAAATACTCGCTTTTATGGATAGCCATCCTGATGCGGGAGGATTAGGCGTGAAAATGCTTGACGGACAGGGTAATTTTGCTCCAGAATCTAAAAGGGGTTTGCCAACGCCGTCTGTGGCTTTTTATAAGATGTTTGGTTTTTCGCGTTTTTTTCCAAAATCCAGACGATTTGGAAAATATCACTTATCGTATTTGCCGCAGGATCAGATATGTGAAATCGATGTCATCAGCGGTGCGTTTATGCTCATGCGTAAATCCGTATTAGATGTGATAGGGAACCTTGATGAAACATTTTTTATGTATGGCGAGGATATAGATTTGTCATATCGTATCACCAAAGCTGGTTTTAAGAATTATTATTTTCCTCACACACAAATTATTCATTATAAAGGTGAAAGTACCAAGCGTAGCAGTTTAAATTACGTGGTTATTTTTTATAAGGCCATGGCCATTTTTTCCAAGAAACATTTTAGTGGTTCCAACGCTTTTTGGTTCAACGCTTTGATACACCTGGCCATTTTTTTAAAAGCGGGATTGGCCTTATTAACCCGATTCTTAAAGGCATTTACCGTTCCTATTCTTGACTTTAGCATCATTACCTTCGGACTATTTATAATTAAGAATATTTACCAACAAAACACTGGAATTGACGGCAATATTTATTCTGAAAAATTATTAAGCGTTGCCTTTCCATTATATTCTGTAGCCTGGATTATCCTGGTTTATTTTAACGGCGGTTATGATAAGCCTGTAAAACTTCTAAAGATCATCCGGGGAGTTTTAGTTGGATCGGTTTTTATTTTGATGGGATACTCATTATTACCTGAATCTTTAAGGTTTTCGAGAGCATTAATCTTGTTGGGCACTGGTTGGGCGTTGGCATGTTTTATGGCAACCCGTTTATTATTTCATCTATTAAGATTAAAATCTTATAGTTTAAGTAGTGCTAAAACAAAGCGTATTGCCATTATTGGTGAGGAAGCAGAGTTTAATCGCGTATCTGCTTTGTTAAAAGAAACAACAGCCAATCCGGGATTTGTTGGCTTTGTTAGCGCAGAGATAAACGGGGTTCATAACCCTTATTATATTGGAAAAATAAACCAGATTGATGAGATCATTAAGGTTCATCAAATCAATGAAATTATTTTTTGCGCTAAAGACATTAGTTCGCAATTCATTATCAATAATATGTTAACCCTGGTATCGAGTGGCGTTGATTTTAAAATTGCGCCTCCCGAAAGTCTTTCTATCATCGGCAGTAATAATATTGATACGGCGGGAGATCTTTATATGATCGATGTGAATAGCATTTCAAAATCCAATAACAAACGTAATAAACGTTTACTGGATATTGGCGTTAGTATTTTAGCGATTGCATTCAGTCCTATCTTGTTTTTTATGCAGGAAAAGAAATCAAATTATTTTTTAAATTGTTTTAATGTGTTGTTTGGGTTCTATTCGTGGGTTGGCTACGGCAAAGTGTCCGATAAAACATTGCCTGAGATTAAGCGTTCTGTATTATGGCCCGGGATGCTATTGGGTGCTGATGCCGGGAATGATAAGATGAAGTTGGCAAATTTGCGTTACGCAAAAGATTATAGAATCGAAAAAGATATAGTTATTATATGGAAAAGCCGGAGAAAGCTTGGTGCATAATATTTAAGTAAATAAAAAGCCTGATTCTATCAGGCTTTTTATTTATTATCGTTAAAATCCTAACACACTGCGTACAAGCTTTAGTTTTTCCTGTGCTATTTTTTTTGCTTTAGCTTCACCTACCTGAAGTTCTTTTTCGAGGAGTGCTGTATTACTCATTAACTCGTTATAACGGTTTCTTGGCTTGTCAAATTTAGAAAGTATCAATTCATACAAAGCTGTTTTTGCGTGACCATATCCATAACCACCTTTCATGTAATTATTACGCATCTCAGTAATTTGATTGTCATCAGCCAATAAATTGTAAAGTTTAAATACATTACAGGTATCAGGATTTTTTGGCTCTTCTAATGGCGTCGCATCTGTTACTATTGTTTTTACAACCTTTAGTAATTCTTTCTCCGGTAAAAATATATTGATGAAATTGTTGTATGATTTACTCATTTTTTGTCCGTCGGTTCCGGGAACAATCATAACCTGTTCGTCAATTTTTACCTGCGGAATGACAAAAATTTCCTGGTTATACTGCGCATTAAATTTTGATGCAATATCACGTGTGATCTCTAAATGCTGAACCTGATCTTTACCTACCGGAACAAAATGAGCGTCATATAAAATAATATCAGCTGCCATTAATACGGGGTAGGTAAACAACCCTGAGTTTACATCACTTAACCTGTCCGATTTGTCTTTGAATGAATGTGAGTTGGCCAGCATGGGATATGGCGTAAAACAGTTTAAGTACCAGGTGAGCTCGCATACTTCCGGTATTCTGCTTTGCCGATACAACATATTTTTTTCTGTGTCAAAGTCAAAAGCCAACCAGGTAGCTGCAACTGAATTAACGCTATCTATCCTGAGCGCTGCATCTTTTTGTGAGATCAACGAATGCAGATCCGCTATAAAAAAAAGAGATTCATTGCCGGATTGTTGGCTAAGTTCTATGGCAGGTAATACGGCTCCCAGTATATTTCCTAAGTGGGGGATGTTATTACTGGTAATTCCTGTGAGAATACGTGACATCTATAAATTATGATTGATGGTTATGAGTGATAAAATATGCTCCTAGCAAATGTGAGAAGTTAAATTCCTTTTACAATGCCATCGGTTGAGGATCGGATGAAACTGACGATCTGTTTTCTTGTATCCGAATCGGGAACTTCCTGTTCCACTAATTCCAGCGCATTGGACACGTTATGGCCGCGTACAAAAATTAAGCGATAGATATCTTCTATCTGGTTGATCGTTTCCTTCTCAAAGCCCCTGCGTGACAGTCCAACAGTATTTACTCCAATATATTGTAATGGTTCGCGGGCCACGCGGATGTATGGCGGAACATTCTTTCTAACCTTTGAGCCTGCAGCAATAAAGCAATGCATACCAATAATAGCAAATTGTTGAACGGCTGCATAACCTTCAATGATCACATAATCCTCGATAGTGACATGACCAGCCAAACCAACGTAGTTCGCTAAAATAACATTATTGCCAATAATGCAGTCATGCGCCACGTGGGCATAAGCCATGATCATACAATTAGAACCAATAGCGGTTGTCATTCGATCTGCAGTTCCTTTGTGAATAGTAGCGTACTCACGAATGATGGTATTATTGCCGATTGTAGTTATTGCCTTTTCTCCTTTATATTTCAGATCCTGTGATACAATACCCACCAATGCACCCGGAAAAATCTGGCAATCACTTCCAATAATGGTATCGGGATAAATAATGGCATTGGGGTGAATATGCGTATTGTCGCCAATTTCAACGTCTTCATAAACAGTTGCAAATGGTTCAATGGTTACATTGTTTCCTATTTTAGCTTTTGGGCTTACGTTTGCAAGAGGAGAGATCATATACTTATTTCTGTTTTTTCATTTGGAGCTTCTAGTTTAAAACCTCAAACTAGCAACCCAAACTTTTAATATTTACGCTAATTGAGCTTCCGGTGTTTTCACTTCGTGTCCTTTTACCTTAACAATTTGTGCCATCATCTCACCCTCCATTACTGGCTTGTTATTTACGTAAGCCGTTCCTCTCATGTGGCAAATACCACGACGAATGGGAGTTACCAAATGCAAACTAAACACAAGAGTATCGCCTGGAATAACCTTTTGTTTGAACTTTACATTGTCAATTTTGATAAAATAAGTCAGGTAATTTTCAGGATCGGGCACTGTTTTTAAAACCAGTACGCCGCCGCATTGTGCCATTGCTTCGATGATTAACACACCTGGCATCACCGGGTTATCAGGGAAATGACCTTTAAAGAATTCTTCATTTAAAGTTACATTTTTAATACCGATCACATGCTGTTCAGAAAGTTCCATGATTTTATCCACTAACATCATTGGCTGACGGTGAGGTAATAATTTCATGATATCCATTGTATTCATCAAAGGAGGTTGATTCAAATCAATTTTTGGATAATCTCTTTCTGCTTTTTGTATTTTAGCTAAAGCTTTTAATTTTTTTGCAAAAGCTACATTTCCGGCGTGGCCCGGTAAAGCAGCTAAAACATGTATTTTCATTGGCTTGCCAACTAAAGCCAAATCACCAACAATGTCAAGTAGCTTGTGACGGGCAGGCTCATTAAAAAAGCGAAGTTTTGTATTGTTCAGTACGCCCCGGCCTTTTACTTCAACATCGGGCTTATTAAATACTTTGCGTAAATGATCCAATTTTTCATCAGGCAATTCGCTATCCACTAAAACAATTGCATTATCCAAATCACCGCCTTTAATGAGGTTATGAGCTAATAAGGTTTCCAGTTCTCTCAAAAATACAAAGGTGCGACATGGCGCAATTTCTGATTTAAACTGGCTGATGTCATACATAGAAGCATGTTGTGTTCCCAGCACTTCACTACCATAATCCACCATTACAGTTACTCTAAATTCATCCTGTGGCACGGCAAGCATTTCTACTTTTTTGATGGGATCTTCGAAAGTCAAATTTTCTGTTAACTCATAATAATCCCGAAAAGCATCTTGTTCAACAATACCTGCTGTTTCTAATATTTCAATAAAGTTCAAAGAACTTCCATCCATAATTGGCATTTCAGGTCCCGTTACCTGGATCAAACAATTGTCTATATTCATTCCAACCAATGCAGCCAATACATGTTCGGTTGTGTGAACACGTGCCCCATTTTGCTCAAGTGTAGTTCCACGCGAAGTATCAACTACTAAATCACAATCAGCATCAATCGTAGGTTGTCCTTCCACATCCATTCTTTGAAATTTATACCAATGATTTTCGGGTGCAGGATTAAACGTTAATGTTACGGGAGCTCCGGTATGTAAACCTTTACCGGTGATAGAAACTGCTTTTTGAATTGTTTTTTGCTTGTCTGCCATTTTATTTAGTGCTTGGCTATGTGATTACTTAAACACATAACACGATTTTTATTATTTTATTTTTTTTTCAATATCCCTGATCCTGTCGCTCAATTTTGGTAAGCTTCTGAATAATACATAGCTTCTTCTAAAATCACTTAGCGGGAAAGAAGGAGAGCCCTGAACAATTTCATTTTCTTTTTCAATAGATGACGCAACTCCTGCCTGCCCGGCAATTTTAACGCCATCGGCAATTTTTATATGCCCTACAATTCCAACCTGCGCAGCAATCATAACATTTTTTCCAACCTTAGTTGATCCGGCAACACCAGATAAACCTGCAATCACGGTGTTTTCACCAACTTCTACATTATGCGCTATCTGCACTAAATTATCCAGCTTAACACCTTTACGTAAAATGGTCGATCCTAAAGTCGCTCTGTCAATAGAACAGTTAGATCCAATTTCAATGTTATCTTCTATTACTACATTGCCAATTTGAGGAACCTTTGCAAACTCTTTTCCATCCTGCGGCGCGAAACCAAATCCATCACTTCCAATCACCGTGCTTGAATGCACCACAACGCTATTACCAATTTTACAATCGTGGTATACTTTTACTCCTGAAAACAAAGTTGTGTTATCTCCCACGATGCAATTATCGCCAATATACACATGAGGGTATATTTTAGTGTTATTTCCAATCTTTACGTTATTGCCAATATAAGCAAAGGCACCAATGTAACAGTCAGTCCCATATGTCGATTTTTCCCCAACAAATGAAGGTTGTTCAATGCCTGTTTTATTACCTTTAAACTGGTTATACATTTCCAGCAATGTGGCGAAACTTGCATACGAGTCTTCTACCCGAATAAGTGTACAGGTTGACTTTACAGCTTTTTCGAGCGTAAGCGTTTTGTTAACGATAACAATGCTTGCATTCGTCTCGTAAATATAGTTAGTGTATTTTGGGTTAGCCAAAAAAGACAAAGTACCGGCAACACCCTCTTCAATTTTTGAAAGGTTTGAAACCGTTGTGTTCTCATTCCCTTCTACTGTTCCGCCTAATAAGGCCGCTATTTGAGCTGCAGAAAATTCCATCTCTCAAATATAGAGTTTTTCTCTAAAAAATCAATAGAAACTGGCTATTAAAACCTAATATTTGTTGACAGGATGGTGTTTGTTTAATGATAAAATAAATTTGGGCGAATGACTGCTAAGAGGCAGGCAGGCACCGGGCTTTCCGTTACAATCTTTTGCAGGATACAGGCAAAAGGATTTTCACTACAATCCCTTTCGCGTTAAGGTTTTAGGGAATGATACTTCACATCAAACTCCTTGATGATGAGATCGTGCTTGCGTATTGATGCCTTTAGCCAATCAATATAAATTTCTTCTTTTTCAGCTTCGTTTAAGCCATAGTTGTGTACTTCTTTTTGAAGTTTCTGACGGAGTTCATACATTACCAAAGCTGCGCAAACACTAATGTTGAAGCTTTCCGTGAATCCATACATGGGTAATTTTACAAATTCATCAGCCATTTCTTCCACATCTTTGCTAATACCCGTTAACTCTGTTCCAAACACTAAAGCCGCGGGCTTAGAAACATCCAATTCCTGCAATGAAACGCTGTTTTTATGAAGCGATGTAGCCACTATTTTGTAGCCTTTAGCTTTTAAATCCGTTAAGCACGCAACGGTATTATTATCGTGATGTTGAAAACGATTGAGTGTGAGCCATTGAGTTGAACCCATCGACACATCTTCACTGATTTTATATTTGTTGCGGTTTTCAATAAAGTTAATGCTTTGGATCCCGAAAATGTCGGCACTACGTAAAACCGCACTGAAATTGTGTGTTTGGTATACATCTTCCAAAACAAGGGTGAGATGATTGGTTCGTTCCTCCAGTACTTCTTTCAGTCTTCCCAGTCGTCGTTCGCTCACAAACCCTTCCAAATACTGGGTTAATGCTTTTTTATAGGCTTTATCTGACATTTTGCAAAGGTAAGTATTTCCGTAATAAAACCTAAGAAGCCCATAACTAAGCACTATTTTCTGTACATTTGCAAAAAAATACAATACATGAGTAGAGATAGCAGTGGGCCTAGAAAAACGTTTTCAAAAGGAGGCTCGTCAGATTTTAACAAAAGAAAATCTTTTTCAAGTACCGACAAAGCAAAACGACCTCGCACTTCGGGAGGATCTACGTTCAAAAAACGTGATGGTGATTCAACAGAAAAACGTTCCTATACAAAAAGAGATGATTCGGAAAGCAGACCACGTAAATCTTACGGGGACTCTGAGAAATCATTCTCCGGAGAAAAAAGAACCTATGGCAAACGTCAGGATGGCAGCTTTAAATCGGGTGGTGATAAAGAAAAACGTTCCTATACAAAAAGAGAAGATTCTGATCGTCCACGTAAAAGCTATGGGGATGACGATAGAAAACCATTTGTAAAACGTGCAGATGGAAAATATGAAAGTGCAGGCCCACGTAAAAGTTTTGACGATTGCGAGAAACGCAGCTATAAAAAGAGAGAAGATAGCGGGGAAGACAAGCCAAGAAAGAGCTATGGTGATGATGACAGAAAACCGTTTGTAAAACGTGCGGATGGAAAATATGAAAGTTCAGGTCCCCGAAAATCATATGGTGACGGAGAAAAGCGTTCGTATACAAAAAGAGATGATTCGGATGGGCCTCGTAAAAGTTATGGTGACGGAGAAAAACGTTCTTATACTAAACGTGAAGATTCAGATCGTCCGCGCAGAAGTTTTGGAGATGGCGAAAGAAAGCCATTTGTAAAACGGGAAGATGGGAAATACGAAAGTTCAGGACCCCGTAAAAGTTACGGCGATGGTGAGAAACGTTCGTATGCCAAACGAGAAGGCAGCTCAGATGATCGTCCGCGCAAAAGTTTTGGAGACGGAGAAAGAAAGCCATTTGTAAAACGCGAAGATGGAAAGTATGAAAGTTCTGGACCCCGTAAAAGTTATGGTGACGGAGAAAAACGTTCTTATGCAAAAAGAGACGATTCTGGAAAGTCAGGTAAGAGTTTTGAAAAAAGAGATTTTGATAAACCCTATGAGCCAAAATTATCTAAATCAGAACGGGTTGTAGAGAAATCTAAAAAAGCTGGTCCGTCAAAAACCTCTGATCAAAAAGATGTAAGTGATGATGCGATTCGTTTAAACCGCTATGTAGCTAATGCGGGAATTTGTTCACGTAGAGAAGCCGATGTGTTAATTGCAACGGGTGTAGTTACTGTTAATGGAAAAATTGTAACCGAGATGGGTTATAAAGTTAATCCAACAGATGTAGTTACTTATGGTGGCGTGCCTATCAAAAACGAGGTAAAAAAATATTTGTTATTAAATAAGCCGAAGGATTATATAACAACCATGGATGATCCTGAAGAACGTAAAACAGTTATGGAACTGATCCGTAAAGCTTGTAAAGAGCGTTTGTATCCGGTGGGAAGACTGGATAGAAACACAACAGGTGTTTTATTGTTTACAAATGACGGCGATCTGACTGCTAAATTAACACACCCTAAATTCAATGTGCGAAAAATATATCACGTTGTTTTGGATAAACGTATTACGTCTGAAGATTTCAGGACCTTATCGGAAGGTGTGGAATTAGCTGACGGACCAATTAAACCGGATGCTATTGAATATGTTGGAGAAGGTAAATCAGAATTAGGTGTGGAGATTCATAGTGGCCGTAACCGTATTGTTCGTCGTTTATTTGAACATTTGGGTTATGAAGTGATGAAACTGGATAGAGTTGCGTTTGCCGGTTTAACTAAAAAAGATCTGCCAAGAGGCAAGCACAGATTCTTAACACCAAAGGAAATTGATTTCCTTAAAATGCTGGGTTAAGAGACTAAAAAAAGACTTTTGACTTAAGGGATAAAAGAGATATGCTAAATGGTATATCTCTTTTTGTTTTATATTTGATTTTAATAAAAAGATCTCCTCCTTGCCTCTGTGGTGAACATAAAAAATAAAACCAT
>JAZKDT010000029.1:0-9130 GCA_040387475.1 Bacteroidota bacterium
TGAACCTGGCTATGCAAACCTGCGCCAAAACTCACCGATTGTTTTTTATTGAATTCATATTTCAAACCCAGTCTTGGTTCGGGCGACTGCGAATTATTTAGTAACAAATACTGGTAGGTGAAGCCGGTATTAACTGAAAATTTTTCGGAGAAAGAATGTTTCCATTGAATGAAACCGCGCATTAACGCTGTTTGTCCTTTGTAATTTCTTAAAGTAACAAAACCATTACCGTCGCTATCGATGCTATCAACAAAAGTGGTATTATATACATCAGCATAGAGGCCGGCATTTACAAAATTACGGGAATTAAATTTTTTATTATATGTAAAATTACCTGAGTAGCGAGTTGTGTAAGACGTGTTTCTATATTCCGGACGGATAGTCGTTGGACTGGTACTTGTATCAACACGATCTGCCCTTATACCATTGTATTGGCCAGATACACCAAGATTTGTTTTTATATAAGAACTGCTATTCAATAGATACGTGTTAGAAATACCGCCGGCGCCAACATTTGAGCGAAAATAAGTATCGCGCCCGCTATAGCCATACAAGTTATTGTCTTTTGATTGTTGGCTCTGTAGTAGCTCAGCGTAACTTAACCCACCAATGCCCCATACAGTAAATTTGCCAGCCTTTTTTGTTGGCAGGTCTACCTTAAAAGTCAAATCCTGATACTGAGGCACAGCACTTCCTGTTCCAAAATCCAAACCAATGTATTTAAAAATTGATAAAGTTGAATAGCGGTAATTAACCATGAATGAACCGTTTTTTTTCTTTTTACTAAATGGACCTTCGGCTCCTAACTCGAAACCGTTAAATCCAACCATTCCGAGAAATTCGTATTTTTCATTATTACCGGTTCTCATTTTCAAATCAAACACCCCTGCAGTAGCATTCCCGTAATCAGCCGGAAAAGCGCCTGTCATAAAATCAGAATTATCTAATGTATTATTATTTAAAATACTGATAGGCCCTCCAGATGAACCCATGCTACCAAAGTGATTTGGATTTGGGATATCTAATCCATTTAAACGCCATAAAATTCCCAAGGGTGAATTTCCTCTAATAATGATATCATTACGGCTGTCGTTTGCACCGCTTACTCCGGCGAAGTTGGCTGCCATACGCGCCGGGTCGCCCCTGCTGCCGGCATAACGATTTGCCTCCTCTGTACTGAATACACGGGAGCTAACCGTTGCCATTTTATTATTGGTTTTTGTTTTGTCAATTTCTGCCGTCACCACCACTTCTTCTCCCTGCACAGCGCTTTCTTCGAGCTCAATATTCAATACGGTTTCTTTACCGGTAGTTAAAACCACTGTTTGAGATTTTTCCTTATACGAGATCAACGCAATTTTCAATTGCTTTCTTCCCAACAACACATTGTCAAAACGAAACTTCCCGTTTTCATCAGTCGTTGTGGCCATAATAGGATCTGAATTTAAAATACTGATAACAGCGCCTGGCAATGGGCTTTGCGTTTGCTTATCTAAAACAGTTCCGCGAATAGTTTGAGTCAGTTCCTGACAATAAAAAAATCGGGTAATTAAAAAAAGACATATTAAAAATGTATAGCGCATAAAATTTAAGGGGTACTTGACGATACCGGCAAGATTTTTCCGTTATAATACAAATGACCCTTTAAGGCAAAATCAACGATATACTCAGCCATCTGTTTTGGAGATAAAGGCGCCTGATAACCCGGAAAAGCTTCCGTCAACATCTCTGTTTGAACTGCCCCAAGGGCGAGGCAATTCACCGAAATGTTTTTTTCTTTGAACTCTTCAGCAAGGCATTCGGTTAAACCAACCATAGCCGCTTTAGAGGAGCTGTAGGCCGATAAACCTGCAAATTTAGAGCTACCCTGAAAACCACCCATGCTGCTGATATTAACAACGTGCGATTTGGATTGTTTTCCCATCAAAGGTAATAACTGTTGTGTTAAATAATAAGGTGCAAATACATTTACCTTGTAAACTGCTTCCAATTCCTTATAAGATATATTTTCGTAAGGCCTATTGATTAATGAACCGGCATTATGAATGATGCAATCAATTTGAGTAATTCTGTTTTTAATAAAGGTAATACTATCCTGCATGCTTTCTTCAGAAGTCAAATCGGTAGCATGTAAGTTTAAGTTAGCGTGAGCAATCGCTTTTAAAGGTTCCAAATTTCGGGTAAGGCAAAAAACGGTATGTCCTGCTTTTAAAACCTGCAGAACCACTTCAAAACCAATTCCTCTGCTTGCTCCTGTAATTATAACATTCATAGATACTTTTAATAATTAACAACCTGTTCCTGTATGTTAGCAGGCAATTCTCTATCGCCATACTGCTGATTTCTCAATTGAGGCTCAAACCCTGCTTCTGTGATGGCATCCTGAATTGTTTTGTAAGTGAATCGATGTGGTGCACCGGCAGCACTTACTACATTTTCCTCGATCATGATACTACCAAAATCATTAGCACCGCCGTGCAAACAAATTTGTGCGGTGGCTTTACCAACAGTTAACCAACTCGCCTGAATATTTTCGATGTTTGGTAACATAATGCGACTTAACGCCAGCATACGAATGTATTCGTCGGAACTTACATTATTAGAAACCCCTTTTACACGTTTCAATAAAGTACCGTCATCCTGAAAAGGCCACGGAATAAATGCCAGGAAACCTTTAGCATGAGCAGGCTTCTCAGATTGCACTTCACGCAACCAAACCAAATGCTCAAAACGTTCATAAATAGTTTCCACATGGCCAAACATCATGGTAGCTGAAGTGGTAATATTTAATTGATGACAAGCACGCATTACATCTAACCATTCACGTCCTGTGCATTTGCCTTTTGATATCAATCGGCGTACACGGTCATTTAATATCTCGGCACCTGCACCTGGCAAGCTATCCA
Organism: Bacteroidota bacterium; assembly: GCA_040387475.1. Taxonomy (GTDB): domain Bacteria; phylum Bacteroidota; class Bacteroidia; order B-17B0; family Aurantibacillaceae; genus UBA4416. Next base: position 2,907 of record JAZKDT010000029.1, read on the forward strand.
AACCAGCTTCCACTAATGCTTTTAACACTTCTGTATGTGTCGATTTTTCCAGCTTGGTGATATGCGCTATTTCAGGTGGACCCAGAGAATGTAATTTGATGGAAGGAAATAATGATTTTAACTCTTTAAATAAATTTACATAAAAACTTAATCCTAAATCAGGATGATGACCTCCCTGTAACAATAATTGATCGCCACCATATTTAATAGTTTCTTCAATTTTAGTTTTATAGGTTTCTATATCGGTGATATAAGCATCCTTATGCCCCGGAATACGATAAAAATTACAAAACTTACAATTGGCAATACACACATTAGTTGTATTTAAATTACGATCTATCTGCCAGGTAACTTTCTTCGAATTATTTTTTTTAATATTTCTTATTTCATTGGCAACAAACATCAACTCGGCGGTTGTTGCCTGTTCGTATAAAAACACCCCTTCTTCGATCGTTAAAAAATCGAGGGATTGAGCGCGTTTTAAAAGTGATTGAACATCCATTGTATTTACTTTTTTTGCTTAACAAAAGTACGCTTTATATATGCAAACAAAAAGCCCTTTTTAAGGTTTAAAAAGGGCTTTCACATTATAAAAAACTGGTGTTTTTACGACAATTTTTGATAGGTTTGCCACCACCGATCGGGTATTTCATTATTTACAGCCATTTCGTAGTCTTTATAAGAGCAGGGTAACAAAGTATGGCGTTCAAATTTTAATCCTTTAGTTGGGGGATATGGTATTTCCATCCACCAACGGTCGCTTTTTTTACTCTTAAAGAAGTTGATCTCATATTTCTCTTCTTGCAACACTACATGAAATTTTACATAATCAGGGCTTGTTCGGGAAGGAAAATCATTTTTACGGTTATAAAAACCATCCATAAAACACCAAATCATTTGCGCTGCTAAATTGGCTGTCTTACCTTGTGTATCATATTCAGGATTGATCTCGTAAATACCAACAGAAGATAATTTATCATTCATACCGGCATAGCGCATCATCTGGCAGGCTTCTTCCGAATAAAATCCATTTGGAGATGCATTAGGATTTGCAGGAGCGTCGCTGTGTTTAATCGCCGTAATATCAAAGCTTAACATATCAGCGTGACGGATGATAGGCTCCGCTTCTTCAATAGCGTCACGTACCTGTCCCAAACGATAGGTATCAAAATATAAACGGTTCATCATACTCAAGCCGGTTTGATCAACCAGGTAAGTTTGATAACCGATGTTACTGTAGTTGAATAAAAAATTTGGCTGATGTAAGATGATCTTTCCCAAGTAGGCTGTGTTTGTGGTGTCTTCTTCCGGATTCCCCAAATCAAATGTTGAATCAACCGTTGCGATATTGATCGTTTGCTCCAGTTTTTCATAACCTAAAAATTGTGCGTATGTTAAATCCTGGCTTCCTCCAATAATAATGGGAATGATATTATTGCGAATCAAATATTCAACCGTTGTTTTTAAAGCATAATAAGTATCTTCCACATCATGCCCCGGATGAATATTTCCGAGATCAACCATACGTGGCCTGAAACTACCTGGATATAAAGAATAAAAATAATCTCTTACTTTATCGGGCGCAGTAGCACAACCAACATTGGTGTAAGCCCTTCTATCTTCACATACCCCTACAATTGCCATATCAATATCCTGCAGTTCCGGAAAGTCAGAATGTACCGTGTAAGCGCTTACCGCCTTTCCAATCTGGTTCTCAGAATAAGAATCTCGTTCTAATTCAATGGGTTTAAAAAAATGTTGAATATCACTCATTATGAAATATACTGTTTAGCGTTAGTAACAGATTAAATTTATTTATAATGAATGGCATTGTCGGATAAATCAGTCAAACTTATTAACGTGGGTGGGTTAGTAGGTTGACCTATTGACATACTAATAGCGATTTTACTGAAAATATTACAGTTAAAAATAGAAAAAGGAGACAAAATTTCCTGAAAAATCCATTGGTATAGAGCTTGTCAATATGCAAGCATGATTGCAATCATCTAGAATCAAAAAAATTATTTAATAACAACTATAAAAACAGGAGGTAAAAAATGTTTTCACTAATAAAAAACAATCACGACAGAAGTAGATTTGTAAACAATTTTTCATTTGACGATGTGTTCGCGAAAAATTTCATTGAATTACCAAGTAAGTTTGCCCATAACACACCGGCCGTAAATATCAAAGAAACTGAAAAATCATTTGAGTTGGATTTAGCAGCTCCGGGAATGGACAAAAAAGATTTTAAAATCGAGTTGAAAGAAAACTTGTTGACCATATCGGCTAAGCACGAACACAAAACTGAAGAAAAGGAAGAAAACGAACGTTACACGAGACGTGAATTCAGCTACCAATCATTTAGCCGCTCATTCAATGTTGCAGAAGATTCTATTGAAAAAGACGGCATACAGGCCAAATACGAGAGTGGAATTTTAAATGTCAGCATTCCAAAAAAACAAAAGGCAGTTGAAAAAACGACCAAACAAATTGAAATAGCATAAAAAAAGCGGGCTAAGCCCGCTTTTTTTATTACCAAATATTTACCCGTTTCGCAGCGGGCCTAAACATACCGTCGCCTTCCTTAACACCAAAGGCGTCGTAAAATTCCTGCATATTACTTAAAGGGCCAACGGCTCTGAATTTACCTGGCGAATGAGGGTTTGTAGCGATCATTTGCTTTAAATACGCATCACGCATTAAAGATTTCCATCCTTGTACCCACGCTAAAAAGAAACGCTGCTCTCCTGTAAAACCAGCCATTACCGGCGATTTTTTTCCATTCAGTGATTTTTGATAAGCGTAGTAAGCCATAGTTAACCCTCCTAAATCAGCGATGTTTTCACCTTGCGTTAACTCGCCATTCACATGTAACGTATCGATAGCTACAAAATTATCGAACTGTTCGATGATCAATTTAGTTTTATCTGTAAAATTTTTATAATCGGTTTCTGTCCACCACATTTTTAAGTTACCATCAGCATCAAACTGAGAGCCTTGATCATCAAAACCATGGGTTAGTTCGTGTCCAATGATAGAACCCATCACTCCGTAGTTAAAGGCGTCATCAGCATTCACATCAAAAAACGGAACCTGCATAATTCCCGCTGGGAAAGCAATTTCATTGGATGTTGGATTATAATAGGCATTTACCGTTGGAGGTGTCATACCCCATTCCATCCTGTCAACCGGTTTACCAATTTTAGCCAACATACGGCCAAACTGAAACTGACGGGCAGCGGAAATATTTTTCCAGTAAGATTCTCTGCCAATAACTAAGGTGCTATAGTCGATCCATTTATCAGGGAAACCTAATTTTCTAATCAGTTTATCTAATTTCAGTTGTCCTTGCGCCTTCGTTTCCGCGCTCATCCAATCTCTTGAATTAATCCTAACTCTGTAAGCGGCAATTAAGTTGTCTACCATTTCATTCACTCGCTTCTTAGAGTTTGCGTCAAAATATCTTTCAACGTATAATTTACCGAGTGCTTCGCCTAAAGCATCATCGGTAGCAGTTTGCGCGCGTTTGTAACGAGGCTTCATCTCTTTTTTACCAGCTAAAACAGTACCGTTAAATCTAAAGCTTTCGGCTACAAATTTGGAAGATAAATAGGGTGCAGCGGTAGAAATTAAATTCCATTTTAAAAATAATTTCCAATCTGCAATAGATACAGAATTGATAATTGTATTTAAGCCTTCATAAAACTTAGGTTGATTTAGGATAATATTTTCAGGCGTTTTAATACCAATTGTAGCGAAATAAACATCCCAGTTTACATTGGGAACCGCTTTTATTAATTCTGCCTTCGTATAAGGATTATATTGTTTCTGAGGATCGCGTTGTTCTACTGCGTTCTGGCAGTTTTTAGCTAATTCGGTTTCTATTTTCATGATGGTTGCGGCATTTGCCTTTGCCGACTCAGGAGCATTTCCTAAACATCCAAACATGCGCTCAATAAAATCACTATATTCTTTCTTCACAGATTCGTACTGCGGTTCAAAATAAAAATCTCTATCCGGCAAGCCTAATCCTGATTGCGCTAAATAACATGTATTTGCATCGCTATTCTTAAAATCAGAATAAACATAGAAACCGATCATCCCGGGAATACCTTTTTTATTCAACCTAGCTGTCTGTTTTAAAAGATCATCCTTGGTTTTTATAAGATCAATAGCTGCCAGATCGGCGGCAATAGGAGCTACTCCATCTTTATCTGCTTTAACCGAATCAAAAGCCGTTACATAAAAATCACGAATCTTTTGAACGTTCGATCCAGGTAAAGCTTTAGTATCCTTTGAAACATCTGCAATTAAAGCTCTTAAATTAGAAATGTTGCGTTCATTAATCTCGTTAAAACTTCCCCAACTTCCGTCACTGGCTGGTATTTTTTGAGTATTCAACCATTTACCATTGGCAAATTTATAGATGTCGTTTCTTGGGCTAACAGACGAATCTATATAGCTCAAATTAATACCCGGCGTTAAAGTCTGGGCAACTACATTTAATCCTAAGAATAGAGAAGAGGCGATAAAAAGTGTTTTTTGCATAAAGGTTATTTTTCATAAATATAACAGGAAATTGTTTAGTAAAAAGCAATTTTGGGATAAAGAGCTAATTTAGTGGATAGACGGAATTAAGCTACAAAAATCTGAGAAGCTATCCCAGTAATCAAGCCGTTTTCTGAAGCTTTATCAAACAGCAACCTGATAGCATTTTTGCCGGTATTTCCTAAGTCAACAGAAAACTCGTTAACATATAAAGCAATATGCTTTTTCATCACATCTTCGCTCATCTCCTGGGCATGTTGTTTTACAAAAGGCATACTGCTTTCTGGATTAGCAAAAGCATACTCCGTGCTTTGTTTAATCAATGTATCAATTGTTCTTTGCAATTTTACATCGATGTTTCTTTTAACCACGATGCCTCCTAAGGGAATTGGCGCATGTATCAAGCTTTCCCAAAACTCACCCAGGTCAATTATTTTTTCTAACCCTTTTTCCTGGTAAGTAAAACGGTTTTCATGAATTAATAAACCCGCATCTACAGTGTGAGATAAGACAGCGTCTTCAATATCACTGAATAAAATTTCTTTTTTATGGATTGCCTTTGGAAATGCCAACGATAATAAAAAATTAGCTGTTGTATATTTTCCGGGAATTGCGATAGTCACTGAATTAATATCTGTAATTTTAGTCTTTGAATCCTTTACTAATAATGGTCCACAATTAAAACCTAAAGCACTCCCGCTATTCAATAAAGCGTATTGATTAGTTAAATATAAAAAAGCGTGGTAACTTAATTTGGTAATATCCAGATCTTCTTTAAAAGCCCGGTTATTCAAAGCTTCTACATCTTCCATTACAAGGGTGAAATCAAGACCTTGCGTATCAATTTTTTTGTGCACAAGTGCATCAAAAATAAAACAGTCGTTAGGACAGGGAGAAAAACCGAGAGTGAAATTCATATTACAAAAGTAGTTATTTTAAAATCAGACATTCATAATAAACGTTATCAAAAAATCATTCAGGTTTTTAATAGCCAAAGGCATTTGCCATTTTTCTTTATCGCGTTTCTCTACATAGTTAGAAATAGAACGAATCTGAATATGATTTCCTGTCATACCTAAACAAGCGGCAAAAAAGGCTGCTCCTTCCATGCTTTCTATATCAGGATTATATAATTGCCTTACTTTTTCAATACTTACTTCATCCCCATGAACAGTATTAACCGTAATGCCTTTCACCTTTTTTAAAAGTTCAACCATTAAATAATTGCCTTTATCAATTCCTGAATACATATAGTTTCCTGGAAGGTTTAATTGGTCATAAGTCAAAAAAACTTCGCCGTCTTCAGCTCCCATTTCGCTTAAAATATCGTTCGTAACACTCACTAATTCCCCTAATTCCAGGTTTCCATCAAAGGCACCACAAACACCCGCATTTATTATAAGGTCATAATCCGTCTTCACATGTCGTCCTATCATGTAAGCTGTATTCACCATGCCTATACCTGTAATCAATACTTGTATCTCTTTTTCTTCAAAATCGATATTTGCATTGTGCATTCCTATGCCGGGCATAGCAATTCCAAGGAAATCCAACAAGGGTTTTACTTCAAAATGTGTGGCCGATACGACTAAAATGTTCATTTATAATTAGTATTTTTACAACCGTTAATTTACTATGATTTATATTACCCGCAAAGAACATTTTAACGCCGC
>JAZKDT010000030.1:0-33795 GCA_040387475.1 Bacteroidota bacterium
GTCCTTGTTAGCTTATATCGAAACCAGGCAAGGCCATACATTTTATGACCCTGTTTTAAATTTCATAAAACCACGAGACGTTTCTGACTTTATTTTTTTCGTAACCTATTCTGCCGCCCTTATCGGGTTGATCTATGCGTTTACCTCTCCCTATAAATTTCTGCATCTGATGCAAATGTACGGTGCATTAACGTTACTGAGAGTGGCCACATTATTTTTCGTTCCTTTAGAACCACCCACTGCCATTATTCCATTAAGAGATGAATTTTTAACCAATACCTTCTATGCCGGAAACGAAAACCTTAAAGATCTTTTCTTTAGCGGGCATGCGGCCACTTTGTTCCTGTTTTATTTTTTTATGACGAATAAAGTATTGAAATATACTTTCCTGGCAGCTGCCATAGCTGTTTCGGTGGGTGTTATCGTTCAGCATGTACATTATAGTTACGACGTTATTGCTGCTCCAATCTTCGCATATATTGCTTACCGTTTGATTACCAAATTCTCTAAGCACTATCAAAACAGCGAGGCCCCCGTTGTTTAACAATCACTTGTCTAAAACATTTTTTTAGAATATTTAAATCAAGTTACAATCGCCGTACCTTTAAAGGTATGAGGGCTGTACTGAAATACCTGCTAGTGGGCATTTGTTTTATATACGTTATTTCATGTAAGCACAAGCAGGCTGTTACCACCTCATCTCCCACAAAACCAGGAAAGACGGAATCTAAAAATTCCGGTTCTATCAAAGAACAATATTCTGTAAAGCTGGGAGTTTCCTCTTCTGATATTAAGAACGAAAAACTGTACAAATTTATTAACGAATGGTATGGAGTGCCTTACAAATACGCCGGGAAAGATAAATCGGGGATCGATTGTTCCGGATTAACGTCAACCTTATATCAAAGTGTGTATCAAAAAACAATTTCTTCCAATACAAAAGCTTTAGTGGGCGAGGTGAAAAAAATAAACCTCTCCGATCTTAAAGAAGGCGACCTGGTCTTTTTCATCACCAATGGAAAAACCATTTCACACGTAGGAGTGTATTTGCAAAATCATAAATTCGTTCATGCGTCTACAAAAAAAGGGGTTATGATCAGTGATATGAACGAGCCTTATTTTAAGCAAACCTACGCCAGTTCTGGCAGAACTAAGTAATTAATTTAAAATAAGAGAAGATCTTGCAATAATATCTCCGCCCTCCTTTCTTAGAGAAACCATATAAATTCCTTTACTTAAATCAGAAATAGAAAATTGAACCTGTTTTTGACTTAAATCTGATATCGTGAATGTCCTCAATTCCTTACCTAAAATGGAGGAAATAATAACTTCAGCTGGTTCCGTTTTGTAATAATCAGCATTGATAGAGAAAACTCCCGTGCATGGATTGGGCCATAATTGTAAGTGAGAATTATTTGATAATTCCTCCATCCCCGTCACTGAATTTACCGGCATTACAAAAGTTGTACAACGTTCGCAGCCATAATTATCTTTACCGCAAACAGTATGTGTACCGGCACAAATTCCATAAGCGGGATAAAAGTTAAACGATAAGTAAACTCCATCGAGCCAGAAATAAACCGGCCCCTGCTGTGTAGACCCTCCGGTTGATAACATATTTGCGGTTCCGGTACAACATGTGGCGCAGCTTGTAGCCATTATATTGCCAACCGATACGTTTAAGGGTTGCGTGGCGGTTGTCTGAAAATAATTATATGAGTTTCCAATAAAGCCTGTGTTGTCATAAAATGCAAACGTATATAAACCCTGGCAAGGACACATGTTGCCGATACTAAATGTATTTGATGTGGCTGTATACAACATGGGGTTGGTGCAATTAGAAGGGTTATTTATAGTGACCGAGTAGGGAGGCGTTGCATTACTAACAGTAAAAGAAATTACACCATCACAAGTTCCATAGCAATCGGCATGCGTTGTTATTTGATTTGTAATAGAGGCCTGGGCGTTTAAACGAATAGACGCCAAAGCAATAGCGATGACTAAACAAAATAATTTCATATTGATTTTCATACTATAAATATATAACTATTCTTCTTTTTTATTTCATAATGCAATATATTACCTTTAATTCTGTTACTCACAAAACAAACGATCCTCCATGAATAAAATCATACTATTAACTTTATCATGTATCTACTGTGGCGTCCTTCAATCTCAAAACTGGACCCAGCTAACAGATTTTCCAGGTGGACCCAGAGATGATGGTACCTCGTTTACTATTGGCAATAAGGCTTATTGTTTCACTGGATTGGAGCCTGGCTACCAATGTATGCCTAATGGGTATTCTTTTGATGGAACATCAGAAACATGGTCGCCAATGGCTTCATTACCTGCAGGTAAAGAACGGCAGTATGCAACAGCGTTTTCTTACAATGGACTTGGTTACATGTTAGGCGGCTTATCCTGCAATAACAATTGCCTGAAAGATTTTTGGCAATATTCGGTTTCAACTAATTCATGGACACCTTTACCAGATTTTCCGGGTTCTGGCCGGCAAGGCATGGTTAATTTTGTAATAAAAAACAGAGTATATATTATTGGTGGAAGGCCAGCAAGTAACAATGCCTTAAATGAAGTATGGGAATATAATTTTACAAACACCACCTGGACTCAAAAAAATAGCATACCTCTAACAGGCATGTGGCGAGGAGCAGCTTTTGCTATCGACACTGTTGGTTATATATGTTACGGATTGAACAGTTCGCTTCCGGAAGCTTACAATCATCATATGTATCGGTATGACGCTCCTAATGATACCTGGACTATTGTTCCAAATATAACGCTGCCACTGCGGAGATATATAGCCTGCGCTGTAGTTAACAACAAGGCTTGTTTGTATGGCGGACATGATACACTGAATATAATCACTAACGATATCAGGTTGTTCGATCCCGCAGATACGAGTTTAACTACTTACGCAGGTGTACCAACAATAGGGCGACGAGGAACGATGTTCTTTTCATTGAATGATGTATTTTACATAACCGCCGGTTTGGATACCTCATACAACCGCATCAAAGAAACCTGGAAGAATGATGCTTTTGTAGGTTTAAGTAAACATGATATCCAGTTGAGCCTTAAAGTATTTCCGATCCCCGCTAACGAAAAGCTTAGTATTGCGTTGAATGCTAGATCAACCGGCACCATTCAATTATATAACCAAATAGGAGAGTTGGTTTTTGAAGAAAAAATAAACACCGCCAATGCAGAAATAAATACAACACCATTTTCAGACGGTTTGTATTTATTATTTGTGAAAACCAAGGATGTAGTGGCATCCCAAAAGGTCATTATCGGGCATTGATTTTAGGTTAAATTAACTCTTCTCTATCAAGACATCACTGTTAAAAACAATCTCTTTTCTTAAATTTAAAAGACGCTTCAGATTGTAACTTAACAACATGATTAAACTTTTTTATAGAACTCTTTTTGTATTGACGATACTGGTAACGATGGCTTTTGTGATAAAAAAGCCATCAGCTAAAACTACGCCTGCTTTTTTAATGTCAGAATCACGTTGGGTTGATTCTGTTTTTGCTTCGCTTAATCCCGATCAGCGTTTGGCGCAGTTGTTCATGGTGGCAGCTTATAGTAATAAAGATATGAAACACGTTGCTGAGATCAGGGAACTTGTGGAAACCTACAATATTGGCGGTTTAATTTTCATGCAGGGTGGTCCACTTCGCGAATCCAAATTAAATAACTATTACCAAAGCAAAGCAAAAACTCCTTTATTAATTTCTATTGACGGAGAATGGGGCCTAGCCATGAGGTTAGACAGTACGCCTAAGTATCCGCGTCAAATGACACTTGGTGCCATTAAAAATGATTCCCTAATTTATTATATGGGAAAACAAATTGCCCGCGAATGTAAACGTATGGGAATTCATGTCAATTTTGCTCCGGTTGCTGATGTAAATAATAACCCATTGAATCCTGTTATCGGGATGAGAAGCTTTGGCGAGAATAAATTTAATGTAGCCAATAAAGCAACGATGTACATGAAAGGTTTACAGGCCGAAGGAGTGATGGCCAATGGAAAACATTTTCCCGGACACGGTGATACCGACAGCGATTCGCATAAAACATTGCCGGTTATTAGCGCTTGTAAAGAGCGTATGGACACACTGGAGCTATATCCTTTCAAACAATTATTTGATCAGGGATTGTCAAGTATCATGGTTGCACATTTGTTTGTGCCTTGTTACGATACTGCAAAAAATACAGCTTCAACTTTGTCTCCTTACATTGTGCAGGATCTTTTAAAAAAACAATTAGGTTTTGAGGGGTTAATATTTACAGATGCGTTGAACATGAAGGGTGTAGCAAATTTTTATGAACCTGGGATGGTGGATGTGAAAGCTTTATTAGCAGGAAATGATGTGTTGTTATTTGCCGAGAACGTGCCAAAAGCGATCGAGCAAATTAAACTGGCTGTTGATAAAGGTCAAATTACGCAAGGAGATATTGATGCACGTTGCAAAAAAATACTCAAAGCTAAATTCTGGTGCGGATTAAATAACAAGCAATATGTAAATCCAAAACATTTGTATGAGGATTTGAACACCAAAGCCTCATTTGTCATGAATACTAAATTGGCAGAAGCTTCAGTAACCCTATTAAAAAATGACAATACTATTTTGCCTTTACAGCAACTGGATAAATTAAAAATAGTTGAAGTCTCTGTGGGTGACCCAAAAGAAAATGTGTTCTCTTCAACTTTAAACAAGTATAGCAAAATTGCTCATTTAGGAATTGATCATGATGCTACTAAAAAAGAACGGGATACATTAATAGCGCGGTTAAAAAATTACGACCTGGTGATTTTACAGATCAATAAAACGTCTTATAAACCAGAGAAGGATTTTGGATGTCCGGCAGGAAGTATGGATGTAATAGCAAAAATACAGCAATCAAAAAACACCGTTACCTGCTTATTTTCCAATCCCTATTTGATAAACAAACTGGAAAACATCAACCAATCAAAAGCTATTTTGGAAGTTTATGAATATAATCAATTCAGTCAGAAGGCAGCTGCCGACGCTATTATGGGTGCTACATTAGTTAATGGAACATTACCTGTATCCACCAACTTATTTAAAGCAGGATCGGGAATTGAATTAAAAACAACCAGTAGAATTCAATATGTAACGCCCGAACAAATTGGAATTAATGGTACCAAACTGCAACAGGTCGACTCTATAGCTCAGTATGGTATTAAAGAAAACGCTTATCCGGGTTGCCAGGTAATTGCCATCAAAAATGGCAAGGTGTTTTACCAGAAAAATTTTGGAAAATTAACTTACGACGCAAATTCGGAAAAAGTGACTGACAATACTATTTACGACCTGGCTTCTTTAACTAAAATTTTGGCTTCATCGTTAGGCCTAATGAAACTAAGCGAACAAAAACAATTTGATTACAATCAAACGCTTGGTTATTATTTTCCTGAATATAAAGAAACTAATAAATTCGATTTGAACTATAAAGATATTTTAACCCACCAATCCGGTTTGCAAGCTATGATTCCGTTTTGGTTGAGAACACAGGACAAAGCTAATAACTATAAACCCGGATTTTATAACACTACTAAAACAGAAGCTTATCCAACTGAAGTTGCTAAAAATTTATACCTGGTGAAAAATTATTCAGATTCTATATACAAACAAATTTTGAGTAGTAAGCTCGAGCCAAAAGGAAAATATTTGTACAGTGATATGGGTTATTATTTTTCCAAAAAAATCATTGAGAGTAAAACGGGAATGGCATTACAGGATTATGTACAACAAACGTTTTATAAACCTATGAATTCAGGCTTAACCTACCTTCCGTTAAATATATATCCTGTAAGTCAGATCGCGCCAACCGAGAATGATACAAAATTCAGGAAACAAACCTTACGTGGTTACGTTCACGATCAGGGAGCAGCTATGTTAGGCGGAGTAGGAGGCCATGCTGGTTTATTTGGAAATGCCAACGATGTGGCACTGATTATGCAAATGCTTTTAAATAAAGGTGTATATGGTGGACAAAGATTGTTGGACAGTGCAATTATTCGCCAGTATACCAGTTCTCATTTTATGGATAACCGACGCGGGTTGTGTTTTGATAAACCTGAGTTTGATGATAAAAAAGATAGTCCCGTTACCAAAGAATGTAGCTTATCCAGTTATGGACACAGCGGGTTTACCGGAACATTTGCCTGGGCTGATCCGGAGAATGATTTAATATTTGTGTTTTTATCCAATAGGGTGTATCCTTCTACGGAAGAAAATAAATTGACGAAGTTGGGAATTCGTGGAAAAATACACCGGATTTTATATGAAGCGGCGGCTCCAAATGCCTTACTTCTGAATTAAAAAATGATTAATTTTAAATAAAAACATAACCATGGCTAACCCATTGATTGATCAGAAAGAACAGATCATTAAATTGTTAAAAGAAAAATCGGTAATGAAACAGGATGTGTTTCGCAATACGATTGCGGCATTTGCTTTAGTGAAAGAGTGTGTACGGGAAATTGCCAATGATTTGAGTAATGAAACTCAAGCTATTGACAAACGCATTATTGTTACATCAACTGAAACCAATAGTTACGCTACTCAATTAAGGGTGGCGGGTGATATGCTTGAGTTTTTTATGCACACCAATGTATTTGAGTTTGAAAGATCACATGCGATGTTTAAAACAGGCTACATCAAACAAAATGAATACAACTCCTATTGCGGTATCATTAACGTGTATAATTTTTTGAATGACTCGTTTAAGTTTAATCGTTTAAATGACCTGGGATATTTAGTGTGTCGTATTTTTGTGAACCGCGAAATGCATTTTTTCATAGAAGCGAAGGGACCTATTGGTATTAAATATTCAACTTTTTCAGTTGAACCCCTTAAGCACGATCAGGTAAAAGAAATCGTCAACGATCTGATCATTTATGCTATTTCCTTCGACCTGTTTACACCTCCCATTGAACAAATTAAAGAAGTATCCGTAAATGAGATACAGGAGAAAGTAAGCAGCATTAATTTAAGAACAGGAAAGCGTTTGGGTTATGGGACCAGTGCCAGCTACGACGAGGATAACAACATGTATATTTAATGCTGGCTAATAAGAATAAATTATTTGCCATTTCATGTGTGGAAGGAGCTTCGGTGATGGCTGCAGAAATATGTGGTGCCAAGCTACTGGCGCCCTTTTTTGGAAGTAGTTTATATGTATGGAGTTCAGTAATGGCAATTACGTTGGCAGGTTTGGCAAGCGGTTATTTTTTAGGCGGAAAATTGAGCAAAAGAACAGAAAAGGAAAACACGTTATTGTATGTTTTAATATTAGCAGTATGTTGTTTGTGCATGATGCCTTTTATGACCACCATTTTTTTAATTACTGCTTCTCATCTTTCATTAATTCCGGCAGTCATAATTAGTGTGTTTTGTTTATTGTTTCCTACAATGACATGCATGGGAGCAACATCCCCTTTAATTATTTCTATATTAACGAGCGAAGCTAACGAGAGCGGAGAGAATAGCGGAAAGATTTATGCGATATCAACCGTAGGCGGAATTTTCGCAACTTTTTTATGTGGGTTTTACCTGATTCCCAACTTTGGTGTTCAATTTTGCCTGATCGGATTTGCAGTAACACTTGCCTTAGCTAGTTTATTTCTGCTTCTTAAAAAAAAAAATAAAACCGCGGGCTTAACTTTACTGTTGATCATTTCACTGGCATTCTATGGATTTGCTAATTCAAAGTCTAATCGTTTTGCTATATACAAATCGGAAGGTATTTTAGGGAAACTGGAAGTAAGGGATGAGCCTTCCTATAGTAATGAGTCGGTAATTATAAGAAGGCTATTGATTAATAATACCATTCAAACTGAAATGCTTCTGGAATCAAAACATTCCGCGTCGGAGTACGTTAAACTGATTGAAAAAAATAGCCGGTATTTTCCACAGGGTAATGCACTTGTTTTAGGTTTGGGTGGCGGCGTAGTGGCTAATATGTTGCATGAACAACGGTACCATGTTACGGCCGTTGAATTTGATAAACGTATCATCGATATGGCCAGGCAGTTTTTTTTTCTAAACGATTCGGTTAAAACAGTTTGCGCTGATGCACGTTATTACATCAATAATTCAAAAGAAAAATATGACCTTGTATTATTTGATGTATTTAAAGCCGAGGAACAGCCTTCGCATGTTATTACAAAAGAAAGCCTTGAAAAAGTGAAGGGATTGCTCAATCAAGATGCAGTTGTACTCATCAACACCCACGGTTATTTAAGTGGTGAAAAGGGTTTAGGAACCCAATGCATGATCGCTACATTAAAACAAGCGGGATTTGATATTAAGATTTGTACGTTTAGTGAAAATGAAGATTACAGGCATCTTTAAACCGGTTGGAGATTACATTACATAATGAATTATATCCATTAATGCTGTCAAATATGCAAACGATCAACACTGACAATAAACCCATCCTGGAAGCATTAAATGCGCCGGCTAATCAAACATGGAGAATAAATTATCTGAACAACTATATATTAAGAAATTATTGATTTAAGCTTTTTGTTTTATTTGAGCACGAAGAATAAAAATATTTAAAATTTGAGCACGAAATGTTCCTTATGTTTATTTTCTGCTCTAAAAAATACGATTCCGAAATAGAATAAATCCAGACTTAAAGTAACCTCAGGATTTTCACAAATCTCTTTCCAGGCTTTTTGCATACCCTCACTCCAATAAATGTCATCAAAGATGAAAATTGAATTGGCATTCTTTTTTTCTAATGCCATGTTAAAATAATTCATTGTGGGTTGATAGGCATGGTTTCCATCAATGTATAGCAGATCCACAGAATTGACAATTGACAAAAGTTTGGGAAGTTCCTCATTAAAATTACCGTTGATAGAAGTAATGTTTTGAGCAGACTGTTTTTTGAACAGATCTTTCGAAAATTTAAATAAATTGGGACAACCTTCAATGGTGTATAGCGTTGACTTAGGTACAGCCATTGATAGATAAAGACTTGTAAGGCCAACCGATGTTCCAAGTTCGATGATAGTAGTGGGTGCAAATTTATTGAGCAGGCGATATAAAAATTCGGCCTGTTTTTTTTGAGCGATACCATGTTTTGCAATTTTTGCAATAGGTCGTTTGCTCGAATTTAATTTTTTTGATCCCGCTCCAAGGTCTGTTACTTCAATCATGGTTGGATTGGAAAGTAATTTTTTTCTGACTGTATTTAATTCTTCAAAATCACCAAAAGGATTCTCATTTTTGATGAGTTCCATATAGAAATTATATAAAAATGGCGAATGAAGATCGTGCTCTGTGTAGCCCGTTAATTGATAATTTATATATTTTAAGATTGTCTTTAAGTCCATTTTATTCCTCCGTGCAATTACACACCGCCGTTTTTACAATTGGTTTTGTTTGGTAATCAGCTAAACTGGTTTCCTTCATAAAAAAAATGGTCAGGTCAATAATCGGATTATCAGGATGTTCTTTGTTCCATTTTTTTAAAAGGTATTTGCAATAAAATGGCCGCATGTAATTATTGTTATTAAACGTATAGTTTTCCTGAAACTTACGCCATCGGTCGCTTTCAAATTCACACACACCGTGCTCGGGTTTGTTAAACGACACAGGATCTATATTGTTTTTTATATCTATGTATCTCAAATTCCTGGTCAGGGCGCTGTAAACAAACCAACCATCGTCTTTTAAAATATAGGGAGCAAACATCCCCCAGTTTTGTTCCAATCTTAATATTTTACCATAACTTATAATTGAAGGGTGTAGCGCGTAAGGGAATTTGCGTATACTGCCTAGGTTCATCATCAAACAAAATGTACCTACAACGATGATAAAATAGTTTTTGAAAATGGTGAGGCTGCCAGCAACAATTGAATCATTTGCTTGTGAAATATCAAGTTGTATAGGTTCAAGGGCATTATTGTGAAAATAATTATCAACTCGGTCCATTAAGAATGAGGGCATTAATCCAATTAAGGAGGCTATCCCGATAATGTAAAATAAACCAATGTATAATGTAGAAGCAATACCAATAAATAAACCAATAGCAGCGATGAGTCCGACTACCCGTATTTTAGGTGATACAAATGGTATTATGATTAACAGGGGGGCAATCAATTCGGTGTAATATACCGCATGAGTCAACAGAGTGAGTAAATAAGGGAACCGGTAGAGAAAAGTTCCAAAGGGCATCCGTATCTGATCTAAACTCAATGCGTAATATAAGGCTGTTCCCTCCGAATGCCATTCGGGAGAAGTTTTAAGCATGGCAGAAAAAAAGAAAACAGAGCAGGGAAGAAGTATATACCCTAGATTACCCCAACCAAAATAAGAATTTGAATACGTGGATTTTTTTTGAACAGAATACCTTTCTCCCCATGGAAGAAAAATTCCCCACACTAATAATATCCTTAAAAGGTCATCTCCACCTTGTAATATGAACGGATTTCGGTTTTGGAGCGATGTTAATAATACCCAACACACAAAAGTCATGAGTCGCGTTCTATAACCTATAACCAACAAAAAAATACAAACGGCATTAAACAGGAAAAGTACGATCTGCCACCACAAATCGCCATTCAAAGCATGGAATGAAAAGTAAGCCGGACTCCAGTTATACTGCTTTAACACGTCAATCGGTAAAACGCCTTCATCAGTAAAAAATGCAGAAATAGATAAAGAACGAATGAACAGATCTACCAATAGGATGATTCCAACAGTTATGCGCATCAGCGACAAAGCTCGTACATCCAGTGTGTAAGAGTTTTTAAAGCGCGTAAATATGTGATTAATAGTGTCCGTAAAATAAAAAAGCTCCCGATACATCGGGAGCCTTAAAAATACTATTCTTAAATTTTATAAACAACCCACTTGCCCTGAAACTGTCACAGAGTAAAATGATCCGGGAGTTTTATAGCAAGCTATATTGGAGAATGTCCCTGTAATACTTGTGCCTGTAATTGTAACAGTAATATTACCTGCGCTTGAATACCACTCACTTCCTGCATCCTGACTTGGCGGGTTAGTTACTTTCATTACAGCTTTCCCTGCGGCTAACTGGCCGTTCGGAACCAACTGATACGTTGTACCATTTGTTGGCGGAGTGAAAAAACAAACTTCTATCGTTGTCCCAGTACTTGTATTGTTATTTATCAAGCAGGTTTGCCCTGTTTGACAACCAGAACTTAACCATGACGAACCTGAACCAACACCCGTCATGCTCGAGTTTTGTTGTGTCGAAGTAGTTGCAATCGTACCTGTTGTAGTTACGTTTGTAATATTAGGATTATTACCGGTGCCACTAGAAGCTTCATCTTTATAAGTTGGAGTAATAGCGTCGTTATCGTTTTTTGGTTTACAGGAAATAAAAATAAGACTTCCAATAAATATGGCCGATAAAGCTGATAAAATGATTTTTTTCATTTTTTAATGGTTTTTGTTAGTCAAATATATAGATTATAATATTATCATCCAAATAGTTACACTCATTGATTTGACACATTGGCTGGTTGATAAAACGTTTTGCCTTGCTTGGCCATTTGTTTTAGTAAAACACAAGCTCTGTAGCGATCCTCTCCGTAATCCTCATAAAGGTCGTTAAGTGTTTTAGCTACTTTGGCTACTCCAATCTCATCAGCCCATTTTAAGAGGCCTTTCGGGTAATTCACACCTTTGGTCATTGCCAGATCTATATCGGTAACAGACGCAATCCCCAAATAATTAGTATCACAGGCTTCGTTGATGAGCATACAAATTATCCGATCAACTATATAATTTCCTAAAATACTGTCTTTTTTTGGCTCGGGCAGTGTGACCCCTTCTTTGTAGTCGTAAAAACCACGGCCTGATTTTTTTCCAAAAAAACCGGCTTCCAATAATCGCTTTTGGGTAAGAGACGGTTTGAAACGGGGGTCATAGTAAAATTGCGTCCACACAGTTTCTGTTACCACGTAGTTTACATCATGTCCTATTAAATCCATTAGTTCAAAAGGCCCCATTTTAAATCCTCCTATCTCGCGCATAGCCCAGTCGATGGTTGCCATATCGGCTAATTGCTCATCACACATACGCAGTGCCTCGCTATAAAACGGTCTGGCAACACGGTTTACAATAAAACCCGGAGTATCTTTTGCCATCACCGTTACTTTTCCCCAACTGTCGATAAGGGAGCGGCATGAACTGGCAATGTGTTGATCAGTAGCAATACCCGGAATAATCTCTACCAAAGGCATGAGGGTAGCAGGATTGAAAAAATGTATCCCGATAACTTTTTCGGGTTTCGTACACGCCGCAGCAATAGACGTAATGGATAAGGAAGATGTATTTGATGCCAGCACACAGGTTTGTGATGTAATAGTCTCCAGTTCTTTAAATACTGTTTTTTTAATCTCAATATTTTCGATAATGGCTTCGATGATCAGATCACAATTTTTAAGATCTTGTACCGACGCGGAAAAAGAAGTTAGCGTTAAAACGGACTGTGCCTTTTCGGTTGTGATTTTTTGTTTCTCAACTAATTTAGTTAAGGTTGAACTTAAATTTGTTTTTGCTTTTTCCAAAGCAGCGGCATTCGTATCGTAAATAATTGTTTGATGACCAGCTGTGGCTGCCACCTGGGCAATTCCGCTCCCCATGGCTCCCGATCCTACAATACCGATAATGGATTCTTTAGTAAACATAAATTAGTGCTGAATGATTATTTTTTTGGTTTCGTTAATATGATCGCCGGTTAAAGTTACAAAATAACAACCTCCGGTTAAGTGACTTGTTTGAATACTTGTTCTGTATAAAGCACTTTCTATATTTAAGCTGTTTGTTTCAACAACCTTTCCGGTAACATCCGTAATAGTATAATTTATTTTTTTTGATTGCTGATTAGCAACAGCAAAAAATAACTGGTCGGATGCGGGATTAGGAAACATGGAAAATAAAGATGAACCCGAAGGTTTTTCATTTAAGCCCACATTCAATTTATAATTTTCGTCGCCTTCTAAAATGAAAATGCCATTTTGCATATCGCAGGCAATAATAATCCTGCTTGGTAAAAATGGATAGGCGCCCCAGTTACCGCGGTAGGCATTTGTACTGAAATTATCATTGGTTCCGTGTTGGGGGTGTGTATCGAAAAAACCATAGATGGAGGTGATAGCAGGCGTTGAAATATCGTATAAATATAAACCATCCTGATATGTACTCATCCAACACCAGTTGTTACCAATAATGTACGGATTATGGGCAGTAGCGCCCGTATGTGATTTAAACATATCCACCACATTTATATTATTCAGGTTACTTACGTCCAAAACTTTAGCAGGCAAACCAGTTGGAACTTCATCAGCAAATACCATTGTTTTTCTATCGTCGGTTTGCCACGAACTGTGGTTGTACCCGTCATATTCGTACCCGTCAAATGAATGCTTCAATGAAAAGGTGTTGCTCACTGTATCAAAAACCAATACCTGTAATCCCTTCCAGCCCGTAGAAGCATAGATCGTATCATTTCTCACAAACATATCGTGCACATAATCGATCAGCGTGGAATTGATGTCATCTTCCAGCCTTCTTAATAAAACAGGCGCTTCAGGGTTTGCCAGGCTGTAAACGCGCATAGGAGATTGATATCCCGTGCCCACATCTTTTGGGGCACCACAATACATCCTGTGATGATCAATAAAAAGGGTATGGCTCCGTTCAAAATAAGTAGTACCGTTATGAACAACATGCACCGAATCAGGCAGGTACTGCATATCTATAATTTGGAATGCGTTTGGTGGAGGATCATCACTTGCTACATAACAGTAGTTTTGATACGTTTTAACCTCCCGCCAGGTGCAACCATTTTTTGCACCTTTCACCGAATCTCGTATGGTAGGTTGCGCCGGATTTGTGACATCAATAAAATAGGTTTGACTGCTTGTGCAAACAATTGCATATTCTTTATTGTTAGATACCTGGTACCAGCCCCAGCAACCCGAGTATTTCCTCCCGTCACTACCCGTAAGATCTGTTTCAGGATCCAGGTGCGATAAAAGATTAATGTTTAAGCTGGGATAGGCTTGAGCCTTAATGTTATTTGATAAACATATAAAGCCTATAAAAAGAAATATGATTTTTTTCATGAGGTCGATATTAAGCACTCACAAAGTACAAAAAATAAATGATTTTTCGAAAGGTTTTTTACCTGACTCCCGCCAGTTTCATGGCATCCAGTTTAATAGCTGAGTCTAAAGGAATTTGAAGATCCAGTGATTTTTTTGTTGCTTTTTTCAGCAGCACCGGTTTTTCACGAATCTGTTTTTCAAATTGTTTAATGTTCTTGCTTCTTTCTACACGCGCATAATACGTAGTCGGACTGGTATACATTTCATACGCGTCTTCAATAAACATATTGGCAAAGTTGGGTAAGTTACCATCCGAATATAGCAACATTATTACCTGGTTGCTTTCCATATTTTGTTTCAGATCCAGTTGCCATACTTCTACTTTTTCAGTGGCGCTTGGGTTAGGAATGATCTTGTTGTAGTAATACCAAAACTGTCCGCCAGCAAAACAATTCTGACCAACACCCATATAAACCGGACCATACCAATAGCTATCAGCCACAGTTAATACACGTGTACGGTTTTTTATGGAGTCCTGTTCAAACATGATCTCCGGGTACGCCAGTTTCATGTTTTGCTCAGGATTTTTATACAGGTTCATGCTTTTCAATACATCAGCATCGCGGCTGCGCGAGGTATCCACCACGTCAATTTTACTCCACATCATATTGGGTAAATCACAGTGATGCAACTTTTCAATATGTCCGATAATAGTGTCAACGGCTAAACACTCGCCATAGTAGCTCCAGTGATGCCCAAATTTTGGAAATAGAGGATAAGGTGTGTTTGGTTTTAATTTTTGGAAATAGGCTTTTAAATCTAACACGTTTAAACCAAGTTTAACGGAGTTAGCAATATAACTTTGGTAGTTTGTGGTATGTGAAGCATGCTTGTATTTGTCCTCTATTTGTTCGATGCAATATTCGCCTTTGCCAGGAGCAAATACTAATAACAGATCAATCCCTTTTTTCTTTAAAGAATCCTGCACTACTTTTGCTTTCTGCAATCTGCTAGCAATTTTTTGTTCACCAACATAATCGTCGCCAAAGGCCGAAAAAATGTAGTTTTCGCTGTAAACATAATTGTCTTTACCCAATACAAAAGAGTTTACACGCATCTGGTTAAATGCTTTATAGTAAAATTGATTATTTAAACGTACATATAATTCTTTAAACGCCCAGTGATCGTTATTATAATCATCTTTCAATGTTTGATATTCGCCGCTAAACCACATGCTTTTATCTTTCTTCACTAAGGAATCAGGATTTACATTATTGATAACAATACCAGTAAGATTAGGGGTGTTATCGGTTTTCATAAAGCCTGCTATCATAGGAAAAGCAACTGCAGCAAAGGCAATAATTACAAAAACATTATATGATTTTACTTTTGCCATTTCTTAAAATCTAAAATAAATAAATGGGTTAAAATCCAATGCCGCAATATAACTCAGCGATATATAAAATAAAATTATACTCATGGATAACATAAGTGTATTAGAAACGGAACTGTGATTTTCTCCATAAACTTTAGCCTGAATATTCTTAGTATACGGTGTAAACGCAAAGAAAGAAAAGAAGACAGCAAGGCTCAATGAGAAATAGAAGTCGTTGTGTAATGCAAATTTACCATCCGTAAAATTAAAACTGAACATCGTTTTTATAATATGGTTTGCCTGGCCAATGTCTTCCACCCTGAAGTAAACCCAGCCAATTACCACAATTAAAAAAGTAAGCAGGGTAGAAACTATCTTTCCCGTTTTGGCATATAGGTTTAATAAGAACAATCGCTCCAGTACTAAAAACAAACCATGAAAAGCTCCCCAAATAATAAAGTTCCAGCTGGCTCCATGCCATAAACCCGACAGCAGGAACACAATAAATAAATTACGGTACAATTTAAAATTTGAATCTACTTTGTTACCACCTAAGGGTATGTATAGATAATTTTTCATCCAGGTGCCTAAGGTAATATGCCATCGTCTCCAAAACTCAGTAATGCTGGATGACAAATAGGGATTATTAAAATTTTCAGGCAAACGAATTCCCATGATTTTGCAAAGACCAATTGCCATATCGCTGTAACCGCTAAAGTCAAAATAAATCTGGAATGTGTATGCCAAAGCGCCAACCCACGCAGCAGCCGAATCCATATGTTGGGCATCGAGTTTAAACACATCATCGGCCTGCGCTCCAATCGTGTTGGCAATAATCACTTTTTTTGCGAGTCCAATACAAAAGGTGTAAAAGCCACTTAGCTTGACATCCGTTGTATAATTTTTTTCACGGTCCGTGATTTGATCAGCAATATCATGATAGCGAACAATAGGACCTGCAATTAATTTTGGAAATAACAAAATGTAAGTTTGATAATGCCAGAAATTTTTCAAAGGTTTATGTATGCCTCTGTATACGTCAACCACGTAAGTAACACTTTCAAAGGTATAGAACGAAATACCGATAGGTAATACAATTTTTAACCAGCTTATTTCCTTAACGCCTGCAGTACCTAACGCCGCGTTAATATTTTCAATAAAAAAATTTGAATATTTAAAGTAAAATAACAAGCCCAGGTTCATCATCAAAGAAATTACCAGGATCTGTTTTTTTGTCTTTTCTGACTTGGATTCGGCCATTTTATTAACCAGAAAGAAATCGAGAAATGTAGTGCCGAGGATTACAAAGATAAATTTAGGTCCTCCCCAGGCGTAGAATACAATACTGAAAATAAGAATGCACGCGTTTTTTAGTTTATTGGGAGTAAGGTGATACGCCAATAAAAATATGGGTAAAAAATAAATTAAAAATGTAATGCTGCTAAAAACCATGCTTTTAATTATGAGTTATGTTCCGATAGCTATCGGGCATTGAATTATGAGTTCATATTCCATTTCCCACCTTTCGTTGTTATTGGTATTGTTTCTCATAATAGTTAGCATAAGCACCTGAGGTAACATTGGTTAACCATTCTTCGTTTTGCAGGTACCAGTCAACTGTTTTAGATAAACCTTCTTCAAATTGAAGCGATGGTTTCCATCCAAGATCGTTTTGCAGTTTAGTTGAATCAATCGCATAACGCAAATCATGGCCCGCACGGTCTGTAACAAACGTAATTAATTGTTGATTAGTTCCTTTTGCTCTTCCTAATTTTTCATCCATCATATCGCACAATAAACGAATTACGTCAATGTTCGTCCATTCGTTATGCCCGCCAATGTTATAAGTGCTTCCTAAATCAGCTTTGTGAAAAATCACATCAATGGCACGCGCATGATCTTCTACAAACAGCCAATCGCGTACATTTTCGCCTTTACCGTAAATGGGTAGTGGTTTGTTGTTTTTAATATTATTGATGCACAACGGAATTAGTTTTTCAGGAAAATGATAAGGGCCGTAATTGTTTGAGCAGTTAGATATAACACATGGCAATTTAAAGGTATCGTGATAAGCTCGTACAAAATGATCGGAGCTTGCTTTTGATGCAGAATAGGGGCTATGCGGATCGTAAGCGGTTGTTTCTGTAAACAAACCTGTGTCGCCTAATGAGCCATATACTTCGTCGGTACTTACATGATAAAACTTCGTGAATTTTGTTGGATCTGCTTTATATAACTCTTTAGCCGCATTCAATAAATTAACGGTACCAATAACATTGGTATAAACAAACTCTAAGGGATTAGTAATGCTTCTGTCAACATGGCTTTCGGCAGCCAAATGAATCACAGCGTTAAACTGGTGTTCTTTAAATAATTTATTAATGAAATCTGCATCAACGATATCTCCTTTTACAAAAGAGTAATTTGGCTTGTTTTCAATATCAGCCAAATTTGCCAGGTTACCGGCATAGGTCAATTTATCTAAATTAACGATGCTGTAGTTTGGATAGGTGTTTACAAATAATCTCACTACGTGTGAACCAATAAAACCTGCACCTCCTGTAATTAATACTTTCATTTTTTATATTTTAAATCAGTCACGAATATACGAAACTGTGGTTAATTTTAATAAGATGTAATGATTATTTGCCCTTAATCCCTATTGTCTTTTAGGTGTTCGGATGTGGAAACTACTTCCCGCGACCCTGCACAACAATTAAAACGGTATGGATTAATATTTTGAAATCTATGATGAGACTCATATTTTCAATATATAATAAATCAAATTTTACACGCGATACCATTTGTTCAATATTTTCTGCATACCCGTATTTAACCTGTCCGTATCCGGTAATGCCCGGTCTAACTCTGTGTAAATGCACATAGTGCGGCGCATGTACAACTATTTTGTCAATAAAAAACTTACGCTCCGGTCTGGGACCAACTAAACTCATATCACCTTTAATGACATTATAAAATTGAGGAATTTCATCCAGTCTTACCTTCCTTAAAAACTTACCAATTTTCGTAATTCGGGGATCATTTTCTTTAGATAAAGTTGGCCCCAGTATTTCCGCATCCGTATACATGGTCCTAAACTTAATAATGTTAAACGGCTTACCATCTTTTCCAATCCGCTCCTGTTTAAAAAACATGGGACCTTTTGAACCGAATTTAACCAGGAACATCAATACCACATAAACCCAGCTAAATACGATAAGTACAAATACCGAAGCGCTTACATCAATAAAACGCTTTACAGATTGTTGCCAGTTGGGCATGACCTGTTTATTGATAACAATTAACGCCGTATCTGAAATTGAATTCATTTTTACCTGTCCTGATAAGATATCATACATGTCAGGAATGATCTTAATGATGGCTTCAAAGTCGTTCAATTCGTTAATAATCTTTTCAAGGTAACCATGTTCCCATGATTCAATAGCTATAATGATCTCCTCTATCTGGTTGTTATTTACAATTTCTTTCAGGTCTTTATATTCGCCCAGGTGAGGCAATTGCTGCTTTAATTGCTCTGAAAATCCGTTTTTTTCGTCCAGATGAATAAAGCCAATAAACTTATTACCCGACGATTTATGACTCGACGTTATTTCTTCATATATCTTTAAAGCTCTTTGATTACTGCCGATAATAATGGTATTGAAACCTATTTTTCCTTTATTGATTTTATGATTAGTGATGGTGGATAATATAAACCTGAAGATGGCCGTAATTAAAAAATGCAAAGCAAATAAAACAATGTACACTTTATAATAGGCTTTATAACTGGGAACAAAATCGTCGAGTAAAATAAAAAAGAAGATAAAAGTAACACCTATGATAGAGGTAGCCAATGTTTGCATGAGCTCATTGATCCTTGACTTGCGGTAAATATTTTTATAAAATCCCGTAAGGTAATATGCCAGCAGCCAACCTAAGGGCAAAATAATCATCCCTAAAGTATATTGCCGGTCAAAAACCTGCTCCGGATCTATTCCAAATTTATCGGGTTCGATATAAAATTTACGGTACAGATAAAATAAGCTCCATGCCAAACTAGCCGACAGGTAATCAGCCAATACATATTTAAATGTTTGTAAGGCCTTATTCACTTTATTGATAAATTAGTTTAACGTTATCAATATAGATCTCAGGATTATCAATAATCCTTGAGGCTTCTATATATACTTTATAGCTTCCGTAAACAGGTTGTGTACTTACAATGCTGGTTAGCTGCACATAAATCTTATTCCATTCGCCGTATGTACGGTTTAAGGTGATAGCTCCTCTTTTATCAGAGGTTCCGCCAATAATACCAACTGTAACGGGTTGATTACACTTATAATTTAATTCAACATAAATAGTTGAACCTCCCGGGGGTAAATAAACACCGGATGTCTGCAACAGGGTAGCAACAGGTTGTGCCTCTGTCATAGTCATATAATAGGATTGCCCCGTGCCACCAAAAGCAAGATTTGCTTCAGAAGGGGTTGTAAGACGGCAATTGTTATTTCCATCGGATCCAAAATACTGCCCCTGGCCTACGGCCGAATCAAAATCATCTTTATAATAAAAATAGGTTGAGGAGTTGTATTCAAATTTGGGAGAAAGGGTATATGTTTTTCCCGGTTCAACGGTTAAATTGTAAATTTTAGAATCGTACGCAGCATAGGGCAGTCTGGTATCCGAAATACCATTGTTTTTAATACCGGCATATAATGTTATTTTGGTTTCGCCACTGGCTACAATAGGCATCACACTTCCCACAGGAAAAGCACCTTTAAATTCATCATTCACATAATACCAAATATCGGTAATCTTATGGCTATTAGTTCCCTGAGTGGAGTAAACGGTATTTAGGCCAACATCTTCAATGACTAAAAAACCAGACTTTGGGGCTTTAAGCTTGTCTTTGTTACAAGAAACCGAAAAAATGAACCCACAAAACAATAAAAAGTACAGTAAATATCTTTGCATATTAGTATCAGAACGTAAATATATAGTACTTATTGTATTTGAAAGGCAAAAAAATAATTTTTTTAGGTATGCATTATCTTTTATGTGGATTGATCTGCAATTCAATTTCCCGAACTACCTGCAATGCCACTTCGGCATCGGATAAGGAAACTGCCAATGGAAAATTCTCAGCTATACTTTTATAAAAATATTCCAGCTCGGTTTTAATAGCGTTGGTTGGATGTATAATAGGTTGGTTTTGAGTTACTTCAAACTTTTGAAGACCTTCACCGGGATCTAAAATTACACCTTTATGGCCTAGTGAGGTAGTTAATGCCTGTATTTTATGAACAGAAGTAGACTTGTTGAGAAGGTCAACAGTTATGAATGTGTTTTTTTGAAAAACATTCATTTTACGGACGTTATTCATGGCTACGCGGTTGGCCGTTAAGTTAGCAATGCATCCGTTATCAAATTCAATTCGTACGTTGGCCCAGTCGGCTGTTTTACTAACAATAGCAGCACCGGATGCTGATATCTTACGTATTTTACTTTTAATGGAATTCAATAAAAGGTCAATATCATGGATCATGAGATCCAGAATTACCGAAACATCTGTACCCC
Source organism: Bacteroidota bacterium (assembly GCA_040387475.1). Classification (GTDB taxonomy): domain Bacteria; phylum Bacteroidota; class Bacteroidia; order B-17B0; family Aurantibacillaceae; genus UBA4416. Next base: position 21,114 of record JAZKDT010000030.1, read on the forward strand.
GCGGATTATAGCAAGCTAAACGTTCTATTTCTACAAAAGTAGGATTTTCAAAATAAGCTTTAGCTGCTGTAAATGCCGGATTAAAACGTTCTACATGCCCAACCTGAACAATAACTGCCGCTTCTTTCGCAAGATTGATCAGCACCTTGGTATCATCCGGGTTATCTGTAGCCGGTTTTTCGATAAATACGTGTTTACTTTTCTTAATTGCTTTGGCCGCCAGGTCGAAATGAGTTGGTGTTGGGGTAATAATCAACACAACGTCGCATAAATCCAATAACTGATCATAAGTGTTACAAATAGCCACATTCTTTTGATAGGCCAGAGCTGCAATGACGTTTTTATCAATATCATAAATGGCAGTCACCGTAAATTGAGGTATTTCGCTCAGTAATTTTAAGTGAATTTTCCCTAAATGACCTAATCCAACAATTCCAACGTTCATTAAAAATAATTTTGGCAAATATAATATTCTATTAAAAACTAATTGTTGGAAATCATTTTATAATATTAAAATCTCATTGTTTATTATAATTAGTTTTAGAAGCACACTGTAACGTGCATTATTTCGCAAATTAGAACCGCATATGCAAATCATTATTAGTAAAGAGGACGAATACCTGTTCATGGGTAAAAGAAAACGGTTGGTGGAACAGTTGAAAGAAAAAGGAATTGTAAGCCAGGGAGTATTGAATAGTTTACTAAAAATTCCCCGCCATTTATTTTTTGATCAGTCGACCGGGAGACCGGCATTGCTTGATCATGCTTATTCCGACAAAGCACTGAAAATTGGAGCAGGACAAACCATTTCCCATCCTTTTACCGTAGCGTTTCAAACCGAAAAATTAAATATTGTAAAAGGCGACAAAGTATTAGAAATAGGAACAGGATGTGGATATCAAACCGCTGTTTTGTTAGAGATGGGGGCAAAGGTATTTTCTATTGAACGACAAAAAGAGCTATATGATAAAACAAAGGTGTTTCTCCCTTTAATAGGATATAAAGGCGCAAAATTGGTTTATGGTGATGGTTATAAAGGCATGCCGCAATTTGCCCCGTTTAATAAAATCATTGTGACGGCAGCAGCACCTTATATTCCCGAAGAACTACTGGCCCAGTTAGTTATAGGTGGAATTTTAGTTATTCCTTTAGGTGAAGGTGAGGAGCAGATCATGAATGTGATCGTAAAAAAAAGCGCTACAATATTTGATAAACAGACGTTTGGAAAATTTAAATTTGTTCCCATGCTGCAAAATAAGTCCTAAAAATAACTGGTGTTATTAACCGGATCCTGTTTATAAGATAAAATTAAGATGAATTTGTCACTTTGTAAATATTAGTTACTTTTACGGCCAACAAGTTTGTTGTTGGATTCTAATTCAATATCAGATTCGTTAAAAAACAATTAAATTAAACTAAAAAAAAAATTTATGAAAAAATCAGTACTAATGATTGCAATGGCATTTGGTGTATCCACTGCTTTTGCGCAGCTTTCAACAAGAGAAAATGATGAAACCGTTATCAGATACGGTGCTCGTCCAAAAGCAGGTGATATGGCTTTCGTATTAGGAACATCAATCGCTAACGATTCAGGTATGGTAGCTAAATTGTTCTCTGGTAATGCATTACAATCAGGAAACATTTTAACTTATAAATATTATGCAACTGACGATATCGTTATCCGTGCAGGTTTACGTTTCATGAACGAAAATGTAACTTATAAAGGTACAGGTTTAGATTCATCAGCTCAGTACAATCCACATGCTGTAACTCCATCTGGTCTTTACGGTAACGCTGGACAGTCTTTAGCAGATATGAAAACTAAAACTGTTAAAAGAATGTATGAAATCGTTCCGGGTGTTGAAAAACACTTTTTAGCAAGCAACATTTTTGATGCTTATATCGGAGCTGATTTATATTTAGGATTTGGTAGCGAGAAAACGCTTAACAATTTTGAATATACTAACGGTGACCATAACAAAATGAACAGTAAAACTAACACAACTAACGTTGGTTTAGGTTTAGTTTCTGGTTTCAATGTATTTATCGGTAACTTACCTGTTTCTTTAGGTTTAGAATACGGATGGAATGCTAAATGGACTTTTGGTGGTTTAACTAAAGTTAAAGAAGATGTTACTGTTGGTACTACTTCTTACACTCAGGAATACAAACAAGATAACAGCGCAACTTCAGCATCTGATGCTAAATATTCAAAATTAAAAAGAAGAGAATTTAACGCAAATACAAACCAAGATGTAAGAATCGTTCTTCATATTTATTTTGGAAAATAATAGTAATTCATTAATTAATCATTAAAACCAAAACAATTATGAAAAAAATATTAATACTAGGTGTGTTTTCAGTTTTGTTGTTCGCTACTTCTTGTACTATGCGTAACAAAACGATTGCAGGCTCTACAATGGATGCCCGTTTAAATTTCACAACAGCTGATTTAGAGTATGTTGGTGATGTAAACGGAACAACTGTACAGCATTATGTATTTGGCTTACCTTTAGGTGGCCGTAGATACCATACTGCTTCTACAGGAAGTTTTTTAGGTGGTGGAGCTTCTTTTGACAGAGCTTACAACAACGCATTATATGATGCATTGAACCAAAAACCGGATGCTGATTTCGTTTTACCTGTTTCTTCTGAAACTGTAACTGATTACGGTTTCTTAGGAAGAAGAGTAACGATCAAAGTAAGAGCAAAAGCTTTCAAATTGAAATCGAAATAAGCTAATTACTTTGTTAATAAATAAGGGACCTGCCTCAGAAATGATGCAGGTCTTTTTTTTATTTTTATCGAAAAAACAAATGAAAAAAACGAATTTATTTTTCTTATTTATCATACTATCTCTTTCTTCTATTATCGTTAGTTGTAAAAAGGATAAAGAATCCAATCCTGTTGTTTCAGTTGATCCTGCTCCGTTATATTATTATGCATCCGTGAATGATTTGTTGAGCTTCAAGATATCTGTTACCTCAGAAGTTAGTTTGGCTAAATTCACTATCACATCAACCATTGACAATGAACTCCCGGTAACTCTTTTAGATAGCTCTATCTCTTCCAAAGGAACTAATTTTACCTATTATTTTAGAGTTCCAACCAGCTTAGCTGGTAAAACATTTGTTTTAGATTTTAGAGCAACGGATTCCAATGGTAAATTCGGAGGAAGTGGAAAAAGAATTTATGTGAATTCCTTACCGGTTTCTCCCGTAGTTATATTAACAGAAACGTCGGGCCACCGAATGTATTCCAATCTTTCAACCACTGCCGGTGATGCCTATAACCTGGAAACAAATACGGCCGAATTTTCTCTCACATCAACCGATACAACCTCCAGGGACATGCAGGATTTTTCGGGATCAAGTGCGACGTTATCCAAATCATGGATGTCGCCCGCCGGAGGAAAATTTGTTGTATTTAATGGGTACGATTACGCCAACGCAACCGATTCCACCTGCATTGCAGCGTACACTACCGGTGTAAAGCAATCTGTTCTATATAATCTGGCGGTTGGTGATATCATCATTACAAAATTAGGAAGTGTATCCACAAATAAATACGCTGTTATCCGGATTACAGACATTGTAGATATTGTTGGAAAGGACAATGATTATTATGAATTCAAAATAAAAAAATAATTCCTTCTTAAATTTTAAAAAGCCCCGCTTACGGGGCTTTTTTATGTAATAAACTTTGAGTCTTAACACTAATATTACACGATAAATACTAAATTTGCGGCATTAAATTTCAACTATTATGTCAACAGCAGCTAACAAAGGACCGATTTCTAAATTTGTAGAACATCATTATAAACATTTTAATGCGGCAGCTCTTGTAGATGCGGCTAAAGGATATGAAACTCACTTATTGGAAGGTGGTAAAATGATGGTGACCTTAGCTGGTGCCATGAGTACCGCCGAGTTAGGAAAGTCATTAGCAGAAATGATCCGTCAGGGTAAAATTGATATCATTTCCTGCACAGGAGCAAATCTGGAGGAAGATATCATGAATTTGGTAGCTCACAGTCATTATAAGCGTGTTCCTAACTACCGCGACCTTTCTCCACAGGAAGAGTGGGATTTATTGGAGAATCACTATAACCGCGTTACTGATACTTGTATTCCCGAAGAAGAAGCATTCCGTCGTCTACAAAAACATATCCATAAAATCTGGAAAGATGCTGATACTGCTGGTGAACGTTATTTTCCGCACGAATACATGTATAAAATCTTAAATAGCGGAGAATTACAACAGTATTATGAAATTGATCCTAAAGACAGTTGGATGCTGGCAGCTGCAGAGCGTAATTTACCAATTGTAGTTCCGGGCTGGGAAGATAGTACGATGGGTAATATCTTTGCTTCCTATGTGATCAAAGGAGAAATTAAAGCAAGTACCATGAAAAGTGGTATTGAATACATGGCTTGGTTAGCCGACTGGTATCCAAAAAATAGTGGTGGAAAAGGTGTAGGTTTCTTCCAGATAGGCGGTGGCATTGCCGGTGATTTTCCAATTTGTGTTGTACCGATGTTGTACCAGGATATGGAAATGCATGATGTTCCATTCTGGAGTTATTTCTGCCAGATCTCTGATTCAACAACGTCTTATGGTTCTTACTCAGGAGCTGTACCTAACGAAAAAATTACCTGGGGTAAATTAGATATTCATACGCCAAAATTTATTGTAGAGAGTGATGCGACGATTGTTGCACCGTTAATTTTCTCCTGGGTTTTAGGTTGGTAAAAGATTATATTTAATAAGATCCTGAATTAAATTCAGCATATCGATAAATGAAAACTCCCTTCAAAATTTATTGAAGGGAGTTTTGTTTTATATGCGTTAGGGATGCGAGCGAAAATCCTTTGCCTGCCTCTTGCAAAGATTGAAGCGGGCAGCCCGGGCCGCATTTTTCGCGGCAACGCCCAAATACAAAAATTAATTCTAATTACTATTTCAATAAAGCCAGTTGTAATACTTCGGTCATCTGGCTAACGTATTTAAACGTTAAGCCTTTTAAGTAATCAGGCTTAATATCATCTACATCTTTTTTGTTGTCGGCACACAAAATAATTTCTTTGATACCGGCACGTTTAGCAGCGAGTATTTTTTCTTTGATACCTCCTACGGGCAATACTTTTCCACGAAGAGTAATTTCTCCTGTCATAGCTAAGTGTTTTTTTACCTTGCGTTTGGTTAAAGCAGAGGTTAAAGAGGTTAGCATAGCAATACCTGCACTCGGCCCATCTTTAGGTGTTGCACCTTCGGGGACATGTACATGGATGTTATAATTTTCAAACATTTCCGAATCAATGTGTAATTCTTCGTTATGCGCTTTTATAAACTCTAGGGCGAGCGTAGCACTCTCTTTCATCACATCTCCTAAATTACCGGTTAAGGTTAATTTAGCGCCTTTACCCTTTGATAAGCTGGTCTCAATATATAAAATATCACCGCCAACCTGTGTCCACGCCAGGCCCGTAACCACACCCGGTACATCATTGCCCTGGTATTTTGATTTTTCGTGAGAAGGACCAAGTATTTTAGATATCTCTGCTTCGCTTATTTTTGGTAATGCCTGTTCTTTTACAACATGTACAGCCACATAGCGTGCAATTTTTGATATACGTTTTTCTAAATTACGTACGCCACTTTCGGCCGTATAGTTTTCAATTACAAACTCTAATTGCTTATCGGTTAGTTTGAGTTGCGATTTTTTTAAACCGTTCTCTTCAATTTGTTTAGGAAGCAAATGTTGTTTGGCGATCTCAATTTTTTCCTCTACGGTATAACCGCTAACGTCAATGATCTCCATCCGGTCGCGTAACGCAGGTTGTATGGTGGATAGGTTGTTACAGGTAGCGATAAATAAAATCTTGCTTAAATCGTAATCATTCTCCAGGAAATTATCGTAAAAAGTAGAATTCTGCTCAGGGTCCAATACTTCCAATAGGGCAGAGGATGGATCGCCGTGATAATCACTTCCTACTTTGTCTATCTCATCTAAAATAAATACCGGGTTTGAAGACTGCACCTTTTTAAGGTTTTGCAGAATACGGCCAGGCATAGCGCCAATATAGGTTTTACGATGGCCACGAATTTCACTCTCATCTTTTAAACCGCCTAAGCTCATACGAATGTATTTACGGCCTAATGCTTTCGCTACACTTTTTCCTAAAGAGGTTTTACCAACTCCAGGAGGACCATATAAACATAAAATAGGTGCTTTTAAATCGCCTTTCAATTTCAAAACAGCCAGGTGTTCCAAAATACGCTCTTTCACTTTATCCAAACCAAAATGATCTTCATCCAGTGTTTTTTCAGCATTTTTCAGGTCAAAATTATCGGTGGTGTATTCGCCCCAGGGCAATTCCAGCAATAATTCCAGGTAGTTGGTTTGAATACCAAACTCGGGCGAGTTAGGATTCATGCGGGTTAGTTTTCCAAGTTGCTTTTCAAAAACGTCGCCTATTTCTTTGCTCCATTTTTTAGAGATAGATCTTACTCTTAATTCATCTATATCCTGTTCATGACTTTTTTCACCTAATTCTTCCTGGATGGTTTTTATTTGCTGGTGTAAAAAATAATCACGTTGTTGTTTATCAATATCAACTTTTACTTTATTCTGTATCTGGTTTTTTAATTCCAGCATTTGAAGATCTTTGCTGATGTGCGCTAAAACCATGGTAGCTCTCTCTTTAAGGTTTGGCACCTCCAGCATTTTTTGTTTTTCTTCGGACGAGGCATTCATGTTGGATGAAATAAAATTCACCATAAAATTCTGGCTCTCAATATTGTTTAAGGCAAAACCGGCTTCGGTAGGAATATGCTGCGATTTTTGAATGATCTGAATGGCAGTATCTTTTAAACTGGATACAATTGCCTGAAACTCTTCATCGTCTTTTTCCGGACGGGTTTCTTCAAATAACTGGGTTGCCGCTTTGTAATAAGGCTCACTTTGTGTAAATTTTTTGATACGAAAACGTTTTTTTCCCTGGATGATAACGGTTGTGTTTCCATCGGGCATGCGTAACATTTTAATAATTTGTGCAACGGTACCAACGGTATGCAAGTCGTCAGGCTCTGGATCTTCAATCCCGTCGTTCTTTTGAGTTACAACGCCTATCGTTTTATCGCCCTTGTACGCGTCCTTTATCAGGTTTATCGATTTATCCCGTCCAACTGTAATTGGAATAACAACCCCTGGAAATAAAACGGTGTTTCGAAGCGGTAAAATTGACAGTACATCTGGTATTTTTTCGGCGTGCATGCTGTCTTCATCTTCTGCAGAAAGTAAAGGTATAAAATCGCTATCCTCATCCATCATAGGTTCAAAGGGTAGTTTATCGGAATCATTATAGAAATTCATGTGTTTTAGGCTTTGTAATGCCATACAATATACTATTATTATGCCATGATATTATCAGGACTTTGTGTCATAAAAAAAAGCCGCCGGAGGGCAGCTTTAATTAAAATAGAAATATACTAATTAGTTAGCGATAATTATCTTTTTAGTAACCAAAGATTTATTATCCGAAATGATCGAAAAATTATATAATCCGGATGCTATTTTTGAAACATCGAATGTGTTAAAATTATAACCTGAAAACCCTGTCTCAGCACCTGATCTTAAAACTTCACGCCCTAAATTATCCATAATAACCACCTGGTATTTAATGGTTTCATTCAAATTTAAATCTAAATTCAAAATTCCGCTGGAAACAGGATTTGGATAAAAGTTTAAAGATTTAACTGAACTTGTTTGCTCGTTTATTCCGGTAGTAATGGTAACCAGTTTATTAGATCCCGTAGAAGTTGAAGGAGCTGAAAAAGGAGCGGTAACCGTTATTGAATACGAACTGAAAATTGGCATGTGGTTGTTAGGTAGATACCACATGTATTGATCATTTAGGTAAGTGATCACGTATGCTCCCAATCCTACGATAAATGATGAATCCTGGTAATTTTGTACAAAATGCGCTCTTAATACATTTGAAAACGTACCTGATGGTAATTGTAATGTTCCATACGCATCGGCGGTTACTGTCGTTGTACCTTTTCTTACAAAATTTGAGCCTGCACTGGTAAAGGTTGCTTTAAACGCATCACTGTAAGAATCACCCATAGTGAAGGGATAACGCATCTGATCTTCGGGATTAGAATATACGATGTTAACCGTACCTTGCTGCACACCATAATTTTGTAACGCTGTAGCTGAAGTTTTGTTAAAACCGGCTGTAGTAGCGGAACTGAATTGTTGATTTGCGTTTGGAAAAGTAGAGGTGTTACTCGCAGATACAGCTGCATAGCTATAAGCAGTGGCAGCGTTTGTACTTTGTGTAATAGCCGAAAAATTCCAGGTTTGGTTGGCACCCGCACTGCCGGGCGCGATATAACTATACGATTGTAAAGTTAAAACATCACCCGTTACCGGATTTGTATTTGCCGGTGTTAACGTTGGTTGAGCAATTGCAATTGAAGAAATAGCAATTACCGATAAAATTGTAAGTAGATTTTTTTTCATATAATATTGGTTTAAAGGTTATTATAAATATATGATTTAATTCGATATAAATCAATACAACGAAATTGTTTTTATAGAAATTCTTATAAAGTCGACTTTTTCCATATGATTATTGCGGTTTTCTGAACCGAAAAATTAGGATTTTATTACATTTCCAATGATATAAAATATGGATTTGTCTATTTATAATTCTATTTTTGCACTGTTGGAAAAGGGAATTTGGTGTAAATCCAATACTGTACCCGCAGCTGTAAACTCCTTAAAAAGTTATGCATATTTGCCACTGTTTATAAACGGGAAGGCGCATAACAGGAGCAAGTCAGAAGACCTCCCAATAAATCGATGTTTAGAGTTCCGGGAAAAGGGTTCATAAAGACATTGTATCTTTTGAAATGAAACACACTTTTTTTGTTGCTGCTTTTGGCAGTTTGATGGCCACAGGTTTAAATACGTTTGCTCAGTTTGCTCCGCCGGTTGGCCAGACCGGAACCACAGCTATGTATAAGGATAGTTCTGCTTTTGTAGGGTGGGCTACCAATTGCAAGGTTATTCGTGGCTTGCAGGATATTTCTGCGCCGGGATCCGGATATGCTAACGTAGGGGATAGTACAAGTGCCTTAAGTATTGCTGGAACTACCGGTATCGTTAGCCTGGGAGATGGCGGACAAGCCATTTTGCAATTTGCTGCTCCCATTATTGATCTGCCGGGTTTCGATTTGGCTGTATTCGAAAACAGTTTTGATAATACTTTTCTTGAATTGGCTTTTGTAGAAGCAAGTAGCGATGGCATTAATTTTTTCAGATTTCCTGCCGTGAGCAATACAGATACGAGTGCACAAACCGGTAGTTTTGGGTCAACCGATGCTACTTTAATAAACAACTTAGCCGGAAAATACAAAGGACTTTACGGAACTCCGTTTGATCTGTCGGATATTCCTAATCATGTTTTATTAAATAAACAGGCCATTACTCATATCAAAATTAGTGATGTGGTGGGCTGCATTCAAAATCAGTATTGCTCAAGGGATGCTAACCATCATAAAGTAAACGATCCCTGGCCAACAGCGTTTGGCAGTAGTGGTTTCGATCTCGACGCCGTTGGTGTAATTCATCAGCAAAACGTTGGTCTTGAAGAGGGGGCGCTTGATCGTATGGCCATTTATCCAAATCCGGCTATTGACGTTTTATCTATAAACTTATCTGCTAATTATAGTGTGATCGTTACAAATCTAATGGGGCAAATCCTATTAACATCAGATAACAACGTTAACACATCTTCTATATTCACTCATGAATTTAATCCTGGTGTGTACATGCTTACCGTTAAAAGTAATGGAGTACAAAAACAGCTAAAGTTTGTGAAGCAGTAATTTCAATGGAACATGGCTGAAGCAAATGGAATCGATATGAATAGATAAAATCTGTGCGAATCTGTTGAATTGTTTGTTATTACTTTACTACGCAAACCACGATCGAAACGTATCGTAAAAGAAAAGAAATATAAAATACAAAATAAAGCACCAGGCAATGGCCGAAACGCTTAAGTAAATAATCACTTTTCTTTTATCCTTATAAAAACGTTCTGCCAAAAAAGCGCCAATAGGTATGGATAAAAAAATTGGCGTAAGGATAGCAATACCAATTAATCCAAAACGGTGTTTGATGCGGATAACTCTCCGGTTAAATTTGGTGAAAATCTTTTTGGGGTGTTTGGAAGAGAACATGCCTTCTTTGAGCTTATCCCACCATTTTAAAATACCCGCAAATAAATAAGTAAATACAATGGTACCAAACACGGCGCCAGTGCAACTACTAACCAAGGCCAACACATAATTTGATTTGTAAATGGCAATAACTGTAGGAATGCCTATTTTAGATAATGAAATAGTACAGGCTAATGCCGCAGAAATAAATTTCCAGATGTCAGTACTATCCATTTTTAAATTATAAAGAAGATCACCGTAAATTATATTTTTTCGCCAAAGGCCAGATCACCAGCATCGCCCAAACCCGGTACGATATAACAATGAGCGGTTAATTCTTCGTCAACGGCGCCACACCAGATAGTAAAATTTTTGGTGGGCAGGTTTGCTTTTACAAAATCAATACCTTCTTTACTACTGATAGCAGATACAATATGTACGTGCTTTGGGGTACCTTTTTCTAAAATAGCTTTATAGGCCAAAACAATCGACCCGCCCGTAGCGATCATCGGATCACATAAAATTAAAACTTTATCATTTAAATCAGGGCTCGACACATATTCCACGTGAATATCAAATGTATTATCTTTATGGTGCCGTCTGTAAGCTGATATAAATGCATTTTGCGCTCTGTCAAAATAATTTAACACACCCATATGCATAGGCAGGCCCGCTCTCAAAATAGTAGCAATAACAGGTTGCGCGGTTAAATGACTTGTTTCAGCAATACCAAGCGGAGTTGTAGTTTCCTGAGTTTTGTACTCTAAGGTTTTAGAAATTTCGTAACTCATAATTTCTCCAATGCGTTCCAAGTTTCTGCGAAAACGCATGCTGTCTTTTTGTATCGTAGTGTCACGTAATTCAGCAATGTACTGATTGAAAATGGAATGTTGTTCGGATAATATATGGACCATAATGAAATTCTAAATTAAAAAATAAACCTGTGTCAGACTGATTTAAGACGATGTCTAAGTTAAAAGTTATAAATCAGAATTAATAATTTTTTTATAAGAGTCTGCTTAATTTTTATGTTTTAAATTTGTTACATTAGATTTTTGAGCGAAATGAGGTAAATTTTGCAGTCGGTTTACTACATCGACGAAAAATTAAACGAAATTGCAGCCCAAAATATAAGCAACAAAATAATAGTTGAAATTTAAACAGGCGCTCAGCTTTCTTTCGTTTTTCGTCCCGCTAAGTAAACGCCTAAAATGATCAATAGTCCTGATATTATTTTTAAAGGTGTCAACTCGTCTTTTCCAAGATAAATGGCAATAATGGTTGCTAAAAAAGGCTGAAGATAAATGTACATACTCACCACCGACGAGCTTAGTGCTTTTAAAGCATATGTGTTTAACAGATAGGCTAAAAACGTGGTAGCCACTACTACAAAAGCCATAGCAAACAGCGTATGGGATGATAATGCCTGCCACTCAACTTTTAGCAGATCAGAAATACCAAACGGAAAGACATACATAAAACCGAATAAAAAGATCCATTTCATCACCGTCACAGTTTGGTATTTTTGCATGTATGGTTTTGCCATCACTACAAAAACAGCCCAGGATAGGGAGTTAACAAGGGTCATGAGATCGCCTGCGGCTGTTTCGCTACCAATAGCAAACGCTCCCTGTGCTTTAAATAAAAGTAGTGTTAGTGCGCCAATAACGCCAAATCCCAGCCCTGTTAATTTTAAAGCGGTCAAACGCTCTTTGAAAACGATAATGGTGAATAGCATCACCGCGATAGGGTTGCTCACCATAATAATGGCTGAGTTAATAGGTTTGGTAAGACTTAACCCATAAATAAAAAAAGCCTGGTTAACCGCTACCCCAAACAGCGCTAAAAGCATCATTTTTTTTAAATCGCCTTTTTCCAGACTTTCTTTTTTGGAAAACAATGACAGTAGCCAAAATAAAACCAAGGCGCCGCTGATACGAAGCATCACTAACCCCAAAGGTTTAATATACGTCGGCATCAAATCTTTGGCAATAGAATAGTTTAAGGCGTAAATCACCTGCGCTGCAAATAATGAAATATGTGCTTTTAAAGTTGGTTTCACTTTTCGGTAGCAAATATGCAGTATAATTCTCAAATTAGCAGCATGCTTTTTACCGATCAGTTAAATAGTAGCCTTGAGCTAAAGTCTTATCCCAAACGGATTATTTCGTTGGTACCCTCGCAATCAGAACTACTGTGGGATTTGGGAATAAGAGAAGAACTGGTTGGCATTACCAAATTTTGTGTACACCCAAATGACATGTTCACAACGGTAACACGCATCGGTGGCACTAAAACAGTGAGTATTGAGAAAATCAGGGTATTAAAGCCGGATTTAATTATTGGAAATAAAGAAGAGAACGAACAGTCGCAGATTGTTGAACTTCAAAAAGAATTTCCGGTTTGGATGAGCGATATTTATAATCTGGAGGATTCCTTAACAATGATC
>JAZKDT010000031.1:0-8839 GCA_040387475.1 Bacteroidota bacterium
ATATCCTGTTAATAGTTCGGCCGATGACTTTGGTATTTGGACTGATTCATTGGGAGCATCAGGTTATTTTTCTACCAACCGGATTACTAAATCCGGCGATGATATATATTACTTCGGCGTTAATATTCCTGATTTTGAGCAGGCAAAAATACCTGTTTTCAAAACAAAGTTTTGTTATACATTTTATGAAGAAACCGCCATTGAAACGAATGATACAAATAGTTTGGCTTATGAATGGAATTTTGGCGATGGAACAAAGTCAAAGCAATTAACATCCCGTCACTGTTTTAATAAACCCGGTAATTATACTATTAGCTTAAATACCGTTGAAAAAAGTACAGGCGAAGTTTTTTCAAATGAACTGAACTATGTTCTAACAATTGAAGAACCTCCAAAATTATTTGTAAATTGCCCAGATACCTTGGTTATTGGTAAAGAGATAGTTTTGAGTTCAGAAAAATGTGCTTTGAAAGGTTATGCATTAAATAAAACGTACTGGAATTTTGGAGATGGGAAATATAATTCGGGGACTCATGTGAAACATATTTTTAATAAGCCCGGAAAGTATGTTATTCAGCTTGGAGTGTTTGCCAAAAGTGATGAGACGAATAACATCGAACAATTTAAAATAGAGAAACATATCATCGTTAAAGATAATTTTTAAACCCATTTATGAAATCATTTTCCCACAGTATAGCATTCATATTTTTTACCCTTTTCTCATTGATTGTAAGATCACAGCAAACTCCGTCTCCTGAAGAAAAAATTCCTTTTGTTTGTACGTTTAGCAAAGACTCAGATAAGGATTGGGGTGATGATGATGGCGTTCAGACATTCTTTTTTGTAATTCCAGACTCATATAAAAAACCGGTATATGTAAGGATTTTTGATCCGGAGATTGGTGGGACCATTGATGAAAATCACGGTCCGTTTAACAGTAAATGTAAATTTGCCGTTTATGGGGGTAATAAAGCTCATTCCGATCCCGCCGCAAAATCACAGGATCCTGTGGGAAACTTCAGAAGCGGTGTTTTGTTAGGCACCAAGACATTTTCCAATGAAGTAAATTTTGATAATAAATGGTATACAATGGGACCTTTTAATCCTATTGAAGGAGAACTTCAGCCTGAATTAGGGGGCCGTGTGTTTAAGCTAATTATTGAAGGGATGGATGGTGATGATGGTAATCTTTACAAAGTTTTTTTGTCTTCTGATGCCAATGATAATAAACCCGTAGAAGGAGGAAACACCTTTGCCTATGAATACACATTCCGTCTTTCAGCACCTGATATGCCGGTATCGCATTTATATCCCTTTGTTGGCAATAATGTCACTGCTGTTAAAGTAAGGATATTTGATTTTGACAATGACGGCACTATACGCGTAGTTTCGGTAGCTAAAAAGGGAGAGGTTACTAAACCGGTAGTTGATAAAAACTGGATGGAAAACATATACAAGATCACAAAGTCAGAAGTGAACACATCATTGGATATTCAGTTTATGAAACAAAAAACGAGTAAAAATAATAATATCGTAGTTGCCATTAGTAATCAATATGGTGAGCTGATGCCTTTTTTTACAACGCCTATTGGTGGTATTCCTAAATACATTATGAAAATAGGAGTTAAAGCAGAAGACTAATTTATGAGAAGAATCAAACTTTTATTTTTTACGATCGCCACCATTTGCTTTTTTAGTGGATTCGGACAAATGTATAACTTCAGAAATTACTCTGAGGATGACGGATTGCCTCATACCTACGTCTATCATATTTCACAATATAGCGACGGATATCTAAGCCTTTCTACCGGTGAGGGATATACGATGTTTGATGGCAATAAATTTACCACCTTTACTTCTAAGGAAATTGCAGATAATTTTGTAACAACCCATTTTATTGACTCCCGCAAAATAGTCTGGCTTGGATTTGCGCAAAACGGAGTTCAGTATCTTAAAAATGAAAAGTTCAATAAACTAAAAAGTAATGAACTGAATTCCTATAAGACTACCCAGATTTCGGAGGATCATAAAAATAAAGTCTGGATAGCAAATAGTGGTGGTTTATTTACTATCGATACCCTTTTTAATTTGAAAGCAGTTGTTGAGAAGGATCGCTTTTCCGTAAACTCCTTTGTGTTTAATTCGCGACAGCAGGTTCTTGCGGCAACTACTGAAGGATTAAAGATTATTAATGGAGATGGTAAAATAAAGTCAATAACTTTTCTGGAAGGAAAAAACATAAAGCAAATAGCAAGTGCAGTTAATTCGGACGACACATTTTGGTTAATTGCTGAAGGAGAAGGAGTGTATGGAATCCGTTTTAACGGAACAGAATATGTACCGATTGCACATATTTTAACTGAATTGAAATCTCAGACTAACCAGGTAAATGCTATTTATTGCGACCATATTGGCAATTTGTGGATCAGCGTTTTTGGTGAGGGGCTCCGAAAAATTTCTTTTTCTAATCTTTACAAAGAGGTTGTTACGATTTCTATCATTAACAAAGAGAATGGGTTAAAGAACGAATACATACAATCTATCTTTCAGGATTATGAGGGTAATATGTGGTTTGGAACTTTTGGAGAGGGCTTGATAGAAAAGCCTATAGAAAAATTTTCCTATTACAATGACATTGATGGTTTGAAAAACATTAATGTTAAAAAAATTGTCGTTGATCGATACGGTAAAATATGGGTCGGAAGCAATAATGGATTAGGCTATTTTATTCCGGCCACACAATCCTATAGTTTTTTTGACGGCCACAACGGTTTTGTAAATGATGAAGTCAATACATTGATGCTCGATCGAAACGGTGTTATTTGGATAGGGACAAATACAAACGGAATTTTTACTTATAACACATCAACTCATCAGTTCGAAAATTTCTCTAAGAAGCATGGGCTTTCACAGGTGTCCATTAATTGCATCATAGAAAACAAATTGGGTGATATTTTTATTGGAACCAATGAAGGGTTATGCATGTTTGACACACATGCAGATTCGGTCACCATTATGACTACCATGAACGGCTTGCTACATAATAATGTATTGAGCCTTTTTATGGACAGCAAGCGAAGATTATGGATCTCCTCCCATGGAGCCTCACCCTATTTTTTTAAGGACTCAAAATTTACAACCTTTAATAAAATCGAAGATTTAAAAACCTTTAATATCAATTCCATATGCGAAGATAAGGCCGGGAACATCTGGATCGCTACTGAGGGCGATGGCGTTTTTAAATATAGTGGACACAGTTTTGTAAACTATAAAATGACGAGTGGCTTGTTATCTAATTATTGTTACGGCATTACAGTAGATAATTATAGCTCTGTATGGGTAACCCATAAAATTGGACTTAGCGAGAAAAAAGCAGCTTTAAAAGAGTTTCATTCTATGTCGTCACGGGAAGGTTTGTTATTTGTTGAAAATAATTTGAATGCATTTTACAAAGATAGTATTGGCAATATCTGGTTTGGTACAACCAAAGGTTTGGTGCATTATAACTCTGAGATACGAAAAGAAAATAATGAAGAGCCTAAATTAGCTATCAATAAAATAGTGTTGGATGGAATAACTTACCGGCAGGTTTCCAGGATTGAAAAAAAATATGGATTTTATTCATTACACATTGATTTCCTTGCCATCTCTTTAACCAATCCGGAAAAAATAAAATATAAATACCGGTTACTCGGAATTGATTCGGTTTGGAAAATGACCAATATGTCGTTTGTGGATTATCCGAATTTAAGTGACGGTGATTATACATTCCAGGTAATGGCCTGTAATAACGAGGGTTTATGGACATCCAATCCGGTTGAAGTGGTGATAAATATTAAAGAGCCTTTATGGAAAAAAATCTGGTTTTATCCTGTGCTTATAATTCTGATAATACTTGCAACCTACCTGGTAGTTCACTGGAGAACAAGAAATTTGCAGAAAGGCCAGGTATTACTTCAGGAAAAAGTTGATGAAAAAACGTTTCTGTTGCAGAAAGAAAAAGAACAGGTAGAATTGGTAAAAGTAGAATTGGAGCAACGTAATAAAGATATGATGGATAGTATCAATTACGCCCGAAGGATACAGGATTCGCTTTTGCCGGGAGAAGATACGCTTAACAAATTATTTAAAAATAAGTTTTTTATTTTTTATAAACCAAAGGATATCGTGAGTGGAGATTTTTATTGGTCGGCAGGTTCATTCAATCGTAAAAATGAAGAAAGCCTATCTCTGGCTTGTATAGCAGATTGTACCGGGCATGGCGTGCCTGGTGCGTTTTTAAGTATTATGGCAAGTGATATTTTAAAACAATCACTTACTGAAACCACTATTAACAATCCTGCAGAAACACTCGATTTTTTAAACAAACACGTTACCTCCAGTTTAAATTCCTCATCCAATAACTTAAACCGATTAAATGATGGAATGGACATCGCCTTTATTGGGATTGATTATAAAAAAGGTAGGTTACACTATTCAGGAGCCAATAATTCCATCTACATATTCAGAAAAACAACTGAAGAATACGAGATGTATGAATTGAAATCTACAAAAAAAGCCATTGGCTCGGGTATAGATGACGGTGTAAAGTATGAATTGCAGTCATTTGATCTTTGTGAAGGCGATACAATCTATTTATTTTCTGATGGCTATGCCGACCAGTTTGGCGGAGATAGAGATAAAAAGCTTAATTATAAACGGTTTAAGCAAATTTTGCTGGAAGCATTTGAATTGCCGCTTTCCTTACAGAAAATGTATATAGAGCAAAAATTTGAGGAATGGAAGGGGAATACTGAACAAACGGATGACGTTTGTGTAATGGGTATAAAATTTTAATGCTGGACTATTAAGCTTTGCAAAATCAACTTTTGATGTGGCTGCACGGTAATATCCTTTTTGGGTTCTTTGCACGCATATTTTTTGGGATTAGAAGCTTAAAAATGAACTCTTTATGCGAAATCCTTATTTCACTTAGTCAAAAGACATCCGGGTCTAGTAAATAACTTTATTAATAGCTTATAATTTTGTATTATTACTATAATTAAAACCTAAGGAGTATGAGATCAATAACTACTAATTTCGTTCTGTTGCTATTAGTGACATTTTTTGTTTTAAATACAAACAACACTTTTGGTCAGAACGATCATAAGCACGGTCATGAAAGTCAGTTGCAGAGGTTAATACCCTCGGTTCCTTTTTTGGTATATGACGCTGATTCTTTAAGTGGATTCAGTGAATCTGCTGCATTAGCCACGGCTATTCAAGAGGGTTTTTCAGAAGATAATACACAGAGATACTTACAATTGCGAAGACGTGAATATATTAAAACGAAATACGCACTGACCCCTCTTTCCAACGCGAAGAATGGTCCTCCAACGGTTCAGGCACCCTGCACAAATGTGGATTTTGAAACCGGTACTACAGCTGGTTGGACAGTTTCCGGTGATGCGGTAATTAAAAGTGGTGCGGGAACTGATCCTTTTGGAGGTTTTCCTGTTGTTTGCCCGGGTGGAAGTTTTTCAATGCAGCTTGGAAATAATACGAATGTCAACACCAGTATTGCCAATCAAACATTTTTAGTGACGTCAGCAAATGCCTATTTCGTATTGAAATTTGCTATGGTGATTTTAAATTTCCCACATGGAGCGGCTGAGGCGGCCCGTGTATTTATCAGGTTTAAAGATGGTGCAGGAAATGTTATTGCCTGTCCGGCTTTAGAGTGTTATTATGCCGATGGATCAGGCGGCGGCGGTCAGTCTTATGGATTAACAGGTTTCCAAACGGGTGCAAATGGTACAAACATTGGAGCTCAGTCTTATCCAACAACTTATGTTCCCTGGACAAATTTAGGTTTTGATTTAACGCCTTACATAGGAACAAACGTAACCGTTGAGATCGAGAACAGGTGGTGTATTTACGATTACGATTGGGCTTACTGTTATGTTGACGGCTTGTGCTCTACGCTTACCACATCGGTAACGGGAGGTTGTGCGGGTGCTTCTACAGGAACGTTAACGGCTCCTGCAGGTATGGATAATTATGTGTGGGCGGGGCCAGCCGGAAGTTCAGTTTCTTCGGTCATTACCCAAACCGCTACGACTACAACGCCTGGTATCTATACGGTAACTTGCTCGCCTTATTCGTCTTGTGGTACAGCAACCTACGTTTATACGCTCAATTTTGCTCCCAATGCAGCGCCAACAGCTGATTTTAATTATACAGTTACACCTTGCTCATCCAGTTTCAGTGTGCCTGTCATGTCTACATCAACACCTAACGGCGGCGGCCCTATTACGAGTTATACTTGGGATTGGGGTGATGGAACAGCGTTTGGTACCGGGGCCAGTACGGTTCATACTTACGGAACAATCGGCACAAAAACGGTAGAGCTAAAGGTTTCCAACGGAGCCTGCGTAGATAGTATAACCAAAACATTTTCTTTTAGTATAGGAACTATGGCAAGTTTTACCAACTCCAGTGGTTGTTTAAATACTGTTACGAGTTTTTCTTCTACAACAACGCCAACAGCGGGCATAACAGGTCATTTGTGGGATTTTGGCGACGGTAGTCCCATAGGAACGGGATCAAATCCAACTCATACCTACACAACTGCGGGACCAAAAGTTGTAACCTATACGGTGGTAAGCGCCAGTTGTAGTAGTATCATCAGTAATACAATCACGGTCTTTCCAAATCCAGTCGCCGCTATAACTGGTAATACAGTCTGTTTGGGAGCAGGTACCATATTTGGAAACACGTCTAGTGTAGCGGCCCCTGATTTAATCACAGGGTGGGCCTGGGATTTTAACAATGATGGCACACCTGATAATCTAACTCAAACACCTGGTAACACTTATACAACTATTGGTACTTATACGGTAGAACTACGCGCAACCACCAATAACGGCTGTAAAGACAGTACAACAATAGTGGTAAAAGTAAATCCATTGCCTGTAGTGGCTTTCACAGCTGGCAATGCGTGTGTAAACAATAACGTGGTATTGAATAATACATCAAGTATATCTGCTCCTGATAACATTCAGACTTATTCGTGGAACTTTGGAGCAGGAGCAACTCCGGCTACCGGATCAATTGCTAACGTTACTCCTTTGGTGTACAACACGCCAGGGGTAAAAAACATTACATTGAACCTTACCTCTAATAATAGTTGTACGGCTACCGCCACTCAAACAGTACAGGTGAATCCATCGCCCGTAGCTAATTTTAGTGCAACATCGGTTTGCCAGGGCTTATCAACAACTTATACAGATCTGTCAACGCCAACAGGTTCTATTCTTACCTGGGATTGGGATTTTACTAATGATGGCGTAAGTGATAATCCTACAAGTGCACCTGGGAATTTATTCGGGCAATCGGGTACCTACACAACTACGTTGAAGGTAACGGATGCAAGTGGTTGTATTGGTAGTGTTTCTCTACCGGTAAACGTTTGGGGACATACAATTCCAAATTTCAGTCCTACAAATGTATGTTATGGAACTTCGAGTTTATTCACCAACTCAACTAACGAAACAGCCAACGCCAATACAGGAACAGGTAGTACGTATGTATGGGACTTTGCAGATAACTCAGGAACAAGTGCCGTGGTTAATCCAAGTCATACTTATACTATAGGAGGCAACACAAATGCCGTTCACAATGTAAGTTTAACAGTCACTTCAGTGCATGGTTGTGTAGACTTTGTTGTTAAGCCAGTAAATGTTTATGCTGTTCCAAGCGCTTCTTTTACATCCGATTCTGTTTGTTTGGGAAGTACCTCGCACCTTGTTGATGCCAGCATGGGAAATGGAAATTTAGTGAACGCTTATTTATGGGATTTTTCGATGAATGGTACGGTAGACGTAACCGGCGTGGCTAATCCAAATTATATATTTCCGGCTTTTGGTAGTAACAGTGTAAGTTATACGGTATCTACTTCGCCTGTTACAGGTTTAGTATGTAGCAACACTACTAATACCATACAGGTATGGGTAAATCCTATTCCTGTACCTGATTTTATCTTTGTAAACAATTGTATCAATGCACAGCCAAATACGTTTAACGCATCCCCAAGCATCATTGCCATCGGAACCAACACGGCTTACGCATGGGCTTATGGCGACGGAGGTGTATCAACACCGGCACCGGCATCAACTACAACGCATAGCTATGTAACGGCTGGCATGTATAACGTAACCTTAACTCTTACATCTGATAAGGGGTGCCAGGCTACTATCAGCCATTCAGTAGAAGTGTACGCGAAACCAAACCTTATACCTAATAGTTCCATTCCTTGTGATGGGTCAGTTATGACTTTTACAGCCGTAACCCAGCCAAACAGCGGTAATATTACTAACTGGAGCTGGGATCTGAACGGAAGTATCGCCGGACCTGAAGGTTCTGGTCAAACTATTGGTTATACATATCCCGCTCCGGCAGGAGGAACACATACTATCAGTGTAGTGGCTACGACCGATCACGCTTGTTTGGAAACATTTACAACAACCGTGTATGTAAACTATATGCCTCAGCCGCAGTTTGTTGTAAATGACACGGCAGGTTGTTCAGCTCATTGTGTAACTTTTACCGATTTAACTCCGGCAATTCCGGGCCCTGCCCAGATAGTTAGCTGGACCTGGACTTATGGAGACGGCAGTAGTCCAATCGCCAATAACACTAATGGTCCTATGGATAAATGTTATGTAAATAACAGTAGCAGTCAGTTGGCCAATTATGATGTGCAATTGCAGGTAACAACATCAGCAGGTTGTACAACTACAAATATTAAAACCAGTTATGTTACAGTGTATCCAACGCCAATAGCAAGTTATACAGCTAC
>JAZKDT010000032.1:0-38336 GCA_040387475.1 Bacteroidota bacterium
GAACCACACGGGAGCTCACAAAATAAATAACGCTTTGGGACAAATTTTATTAGCCAAACGTTTAGGTAAAAAACGGATCATTGCCGAAACAGGCGCCGGTCAGCATGGTGTAGCAACCGCCACAGCCTGTGCTTTAATGGGATTGGAATGCATCATTTATATGGGGGAAACAGATATAGAAAGACAGGCTCCTAATGTTGCCCGTATGAAACTATTAGGAGCAACTGTTATTCCCGCCCTCTCAGGAAGTAAAACATTAAAAGATGCAACCAACGAAGCCATCAGGGATTGGATCAATAATACAGAAACTACTTATTACATTATCGGTTCTGTAGTGGGCCCACATCCTTATCCTGACATGGTTGCACGATTTCAATCGGTTATCAGTCAGGAAATGAAAAGTCAGTTACTACAACAGGTTGGAAAAGAAAATCCAGACTATGTAATTGCTTGTGTGGGCGGAGGAAGTAATGCTGCCGGCGCTTTTTATCATTACTTAAACAATGAAGAAGTGCAATTGATCGGAGTTGAAGCGTCGGGCAAAGGAATTGACACAGGGCATACAGCTGCCACGTTATCTGTTGGCAGTCCCGGGATAATTCACGGTAGTAAAACGTATGTAATGCAAAATGGTGATGGACAAATTACAGAACCTTACAGTATATCAGCTGGATTAGATTATCCGGGGGTAGGCCCTATTCATTCATTTTTACATGACGTAAAAAGAGCAACTTACCTGCATGTTACAGATACAGAAGCAATGAACGCAGTTGTAAACCTTACTCAAAAAGAAGGAATTATACCAGCGCTGGAAAGCGCTCACGCTTTAGCCGCTTTAACAAAGTTAAATTTCAGATCTACCGATATGGTTGTTGTAAATCTTTCAGGCAGAGGGGATAAAGACCTGAACACTTATATAAACTACTTAAACGAACAAGATCATGCGAAACAGAATTGAAACTTTATTTGAGAGAAAACAAAAAAACATACTCTCTATATTTTTAACGGCCGGTTATCCCAATCTAAATGACACTCCATCTATTATTAAGCTCTTAGATACAACGGATGTTGATTTGCTGGAAATAGGAATTCCTTTTTCTGATCCTATTGCTGATGGGCCTATTATACAAAAAAGCAGTATGAGAGCTTTAAACAATGGCATGACCCTGAAAATTTTATTTGAGCAATTGCAATCCCTACGAACAGTTACTCAATTACCAATCCTGCTAATGGGTTATTTAAATTCGGTGATGCAATATGGCGTAGAAAATTTTTATGTGTCGTGTTATAAAAATGGAATTGACGGTGTGATTTTACCTGATCTGCCGTTAGATGAATTTGATAAAATTCACAAACCTTTAGCAGAGAAATATAATATTAATGTGGCATTGATCATTAGCCCGGACAGTCCTATAGAACGAATAAAACTGATCGATAGTAAAAGCTCAGGATTCTTGTATTTAGTTTCATCAAACTCAACAACCGGAAATTTTAAAGAAAATACGCAAGACTTATTTGGATCGTTAAAAGCGATTACATCGCTACCCTTAAAAAACAAAATAATGATTGGTTTTGGCATCAAGGGACAAAAAGAATTTTCAGCAGCCTGTGACATGTCTAGCGGCGCCATTATCGGATCATCCTTTGTGGAGCTCTTGGGAAGTTCAACTGACTTCCAGCACGATATTCCCGAGTTCATTTCAATTATTAAAAATCCTCATAAAACTATTTTATCATGATTATTCAGCTTTATAAAAACTTAAATACCAAAGATTTACAGGCAATTTTCCTCGCATTGGAAAGAAATAACTATTCTGTAACTCCAGTTAAAACACAATTTGATAATTATTTGGTATGCCTCGGAAAACCTGATGTTGATATCCGGATCATTGGCCATTTAAAAGGCGTAAAAGATATTCACCGTGTGTCAGACAACTATAAACTGGTAAGTAGTAAATGGAAAACCGAAAATACAAAAATAGACCTTGGTGATAATGTTCATATTGGCGATGGCAATCCATGCCTGATGGCAGGTCCCTGCTCTGTTGAAAGTGAACGGCAGGTTTCGGTAACGGTAGAGCATCTTTTAAAGAATAACATTAAAATCATTCGTGGCGGTGTTTACAAACCCCGGAGTTCGCCATACGCATTCCGAGGTTTAGGATTGGAGGGATTAAAGATGATGCATAGGCAATGTAAGCCACATAACATCAAGATCATTACAGAAGTGATGCAGGTTTCTCAAATAAAGGACATGATGAATTACGTGGATATTTTTCAGGTAGGTGCCCGGAACTCCCAAAACTATAATTTATTGGATGCATTAGGAGAAATTGACAAGCCGGTTATGATCAAAAGAGGAACCAGTGGAACGATTGAAGAGCTGTTAAATTCAGCTGAATATATTTTCAGTAAAGGCAATGAAAAACTGTTGTTATGCGAACGAGGCATAAGAACTTTTGAAACCATGTATCGCAATACCTTTGACATCAACGCCATCCAGATACTAAAAGACAAATCTCATTTACCGGTCATCGCCGATCCGTCGCACGGTGTAGGTATCCGGGAATACGTGTCAAAATTGGCATTGGCTTCTTTGATAGCGGGAGCCGATGGCATAATTTATGAAGTTCATGAAAAACCTGAGGAGGCTTTATCGGACGGACAACAAACACTCAACTTTATGGAATCTGAAAAACTCGTACAAAGAATGCAACTTTTAAAAGCTTTGTTATAACACTGTTTTTGAACCTTTTGACCTTGATTTTTTATATAATTTTATGCATTGTAAATCGGTATAAAATCCTAAATTTGCTGACAACTTAATAAAAATGAAAGCAGTATATATATTAGCCTCCGTAGCGATAATTCTTATGGGATCCTGTAAGGAACATAACACAGAAGTTAGCACGGGTGACGTGATGAATACCCAATCGGCAAATGGTAAAAACAATGAAGATCTTCCTGATATTAAATTTGAGGAAGAAACGCATGACTTTGGTCGTATCACACAAGGAGAAAAAGTGGCGTACGCATTTAAATTCAAAAATACAGGTGGCGCTAACTTAATTATTTCTTCGGCACACGGTAGCTGCGGTTGTACTGTTCCCGAATACCCTAAAAAACCAATTTTACCAGGTCAGGAAGCTACGATCAATGTCGTATTTTCGAGTGAAGGAAAATCAGGCATTGTCGAAAAATCAGTTACCATTGTTACCAATTGTGAACCAAGTACAAAAATTATATACATCAAAGCAAATATTATAGTTCCTACAAGTGCTAATCCAAGTGAATTACCAACTGCACATTAAACGCAAACCAATAACAAACCACATAAACAAAAACAAACATGAACAACTTAGTAATTTTAATGGGCGGCGGTGCTGCCGGCGGAAATCCTTTAACTCAAATAGTGCCATTAGTATTGATCGTAGTCGTATTCTATTTCTTTATGATCCGTCCTCAGATGAAAAAACAAAAAGAAACAAAAAAATATATTGAGGCATTAAAAGTAAATGACAAGATCTTAACGATCGGTGGAATTTACGGTACCATCAACAAAATGAACGAAGATGGAACAATTATCATTGCTGTAGAAGACGGATCAAAAATGAAAATAGCTAAAAGTGCTATTTCTCAGGATGCTACATCTACTTTAAACCAAACTTCTTAATATATGGGTTCGTCAAATGCCATAACTCGCATTCGGCGTTTACTTTTAGGAAAAAAAGTAGGTACTTTTTTAATTTGTTTAGGCGTTGCATCACTTCTTTGGGTGGTGCACGCTTTAAACAGAAACTACAAATATACGATCCAGGTTCCGGTAAAATTTTTAAACCTGCCCAACAACAAGCTCATTGTTGGTGAATTACCGGAAAAACTAGATGTGGAAATTAAAACGAGTGGATTAAAACTTCTTTTCATCTCTTTTAAAAAAAATTATAATGAAGTAATTGTCGATTTCAACTTAATAAAAAATAATGCGAAATCCCAGGCTTACTCTATAAGTAATGGCTACTTCAGTTTACAAAATTCAATTAATTTCGATGTAGAAGTCATTAAGATTCGCCCGGATACATTATTCTTTTCCTCCAATAAAGGAAATTCCAAGTTACTCCCGGTAAAAGCTAATTTAAAAATGAGTTTTATGCCGGGATATTCCAGCATCACAAAACCAACGGTTACTCCAGCCTATGTTACCGTAACAGGTGATAGTCTTGACCTAAAAAAGATGGATACTGTTTATACCTACTTCATCAATTTAAGAGACGTTCACCAAAATTTCACATCACCTATTCAATTGAAAAAGCCTTATGCTTCTATTAATTATAATGTGAAGGATGTGCAACTAAGTTTCAATGTAGATAAACTAATTGAGTCAAGCGTTAAAATTCCGATACAGGTAATGAATAACCCTGGTACCGAAACCATCAAGTTATTACCCGGCAATATCACCATCAAATACCTGGTAGCTATGAAAGATTACGAAAGCATTAATGAAAACTCATTTAAGGCAGTTGTAAACTATGAACATATCAAAGAAAAACAAAAGAATTTACAGATAGAAATCATCAGGGAACCCTCAGAGGTAAAGATCATCAAGGTCATACCACATACTATTTCTTATTTAATCTATAAATAATGATCATAGGATTAACAGGTGGCATAGGAAGTGGAAAAACAACCGTTGCTAAACTATTTGAAACAATGGGTTGCGTGCTTTATAACTCCGATGAAGCTGCAAAACTCGCTTACTACAATCCTAAAGTTAAGCAACAGGTCATCGAATTGCTGGGAGAAAACGCCTACATCAACTTCCATGAAATAGATAGAAACTACATTTCAAAACAGGTGTTTTCTAATAAATCTTTACTTGAAAAATTAAATGCCATCATCCATCCGGCAGTTAAAGAAAATTTTATACAGTTTCAAAAAACATACGCTTCTGCGATGATCCTCAAGGAAAGCGCCTTGCTATTTGAAACAAACATTTATAAAGATCTGGATAAAATTATTTTAGTAACTGCTCCGCTTGAAACTAAAATTGCCCGTATCAAAAAACGGAACACGTTTTCGGACGAGGAGATCAATAAACGGATTAAAGCGCAGTGGGCCGACGAGCAAAAAATACCCTTGGCAGATTTTATTGTTTTAAACGATGGTTCAAAACCACTCATCCCACAGGTAATTGACATCATTCAAAAATTAAAACAATATGCATAAGCGTGATTATCTGGTAAAACAGTTTGAAGAGTTTGGCAAAGTGATGGCTGTTTTGCTAGGTTTGAAAAAAGATGGTAATCAACCCGATTTTTTAAACCTGATAAATGAGTCGGTTAAAAAATATACGGCTACCGAAATCGAGTTTGTTGAAGCATTAAACGATGATCATTTAACTCACGTTCTCACCAACGAAAAAAAACTGAACGACGAACAATTAAAAATGCTGGCCGATCTGTTATATGAAAAAGCAGAATATTACATCCACGCGGGCAATCATATGGCCGCTACAAATTGTTACAAAAAAGCTTTGGCTATTTATTTGTTCCTAAAAGAAAACGCTACGCTCACCTACTCTTTAGATATGCACTACAAGATTGAGATTTTGCATAAGATGGGTTTATAGTTCGGCAAAACAGTCACTTAATTACATAGAAGATTTAGTTGAAAAGAAAGGGGATAGAAAACATTGTATCTCACATCACCCTATGTTGAGCGAAACTTCATCCATTAGCCCAAACAAAAAAAAAACAAGCTTATCTATATTCCTATGTTTAAAAAAAACTATAATCCCATTAACTTCTCTAAATAATGAGAGCCAATTCCAAAATAGGTTTTTGTCTCCTTGAATTTAGAAAGTATCTCCTGTTTCTGGGATTCCGTTTTAGTTTTTTTCTCGGCCACAATCATTACATTTTTAGGGGTATGCGCATCCGAAATAAATTCAAACACCTTCGTCGAATACCCAAAATACTCTAATATCAATGAACGAATACCGTCTGTAAGCATTTCTGCATGCCTCTCTAAAAAAATACCATGCCTGATTAAAAAATCAAATTCATTTTTTGTTTTATATTGCTCAAGTTCTCTTCGTATTTGTTTGTGGCAACAAGGTGCCACTACAATCAAATGAGCATTCGATGAAATTCCTTTATAAATCGCATCATCTGTAGCCGTATCACAAGCGTGCAAAGCAATGAGCACATGAGCATCTTTAGTATCCGAATCAATTATAGTTCCCTGTTCAAATTTCAAATTAAAAAAATTTGACTTGTGAGCAATACTGTTACAAAGCTCTACCAGGTCTTTTCTATACTCAACTCCTTTAACCTCTGCCTTTAAATTTAAAACAGTGGTTAAATAATCATAGAGGGCAAAAGTTAAATACCCTTTACCCGCTCCCATATCAACCACTTTCAAAGTATCCTCATTAGACAGGCCTTTTATTAATGGACTTAATAACTCTACATAGTGGTTAATCTGTTTAAATTTATCCTGGGCGCTATTAATAACCTTTCCTTTATCATCGGTGATTTTTAATTGTTGTAAGTAGGATTTTCCATCAGCATTGATCAATCGGTTCTTTTGTGCGTTATGCTCTAAAGATGGTAGCTCTTTGATGCTCGGATTCAGTTTTTTAAATATTGTTTTACCTGTATGCAATTGTTCATATATGGCATCAAACTCTACTGTATAAAGTGTAGCATGTTTAAATTCTGAATTCTCAATAAAATTGTTGATCATCGAAACACCTTCATCCATCATGTAATTCTTGACGATGTCCTTGGTTTGATATCTATACGTAAAGCTTAATTTATCGTCCGTTTTAATCTGAACCCTTTTTACATAGCAATTCTTTAAAGCTTCTATGTTTCCTTTATAATTGCCAAGCGATAATTTAATAAAATGGCCTGATGTTAAAGCCTGCGAAAATGAGTTTATAAATTGTTGCTTATGATCCATGTAAAATAAAGTAAATGAAAATGCTAAGATACGAACTTATTGTTCTACAAATAACATTCGTCTATCTTCTGTTCAGACTTCAGTCTTGTTAAAGGGTGATGACAGCGAAATGAAGCATTTGAGGCGCCTGTGTGAGTTATTTTTTATTGATCACACAACGGATCCAAATTCAAAAAAAGAATGCCAAAAACTTCACGGCACTGCGACTTTCAACGGAACGCCCCAATCTTTTTTGCACTAATATTTCACTTACTAAAAATTGTTTGTATATTCGTTTGTAACCAACATGTATAAACTACTTCACATATTTTTATTCTTAAGCAGTATATGTTTAGCTCAACATAATGAGTTCGATAAATATGGCCCGTTTGGTTCGCAGGTATATACCGATTTAAAACTAGCTCTGGACGTAGAAAAAAACGTATTTAAAATGGATCTGAGTTATAAAAAACTGGAACCAAAATTATATGCCAAAATAGGCAAACTAAAAGATCTGCAGGCCCTAAAATTAAGCGGAAACGAGATAACTAATTTTCCTCCGGGGTTTGGCGACATGTATAATTTATTATATTTTGCAAGTTATAACAATGAGTTTGTAAGTTTTCCAACAGATTTAAAAAAATTGGGAAATTTAAATTACCTCGAGTTTTTTGGCAGTAAAATCGACAGTATCCCGGCCGATATCGCTTACCTCTCTAAATTAAAAACATTAAAAATATCGTCTACTAATGACACATTGAAGTTACCAACCACTTTAAAATGGTTAAAGAATTTGAAAGATGTAACCATCGAAAACTGCATACTGGATAGCTTTCCCAAAGAACTCTTTAAAATACCTAATTTAATTTTTTTGAATATTACAAATGCTAACGTATTTTATATCACCAGGCATTTTGAACGTTTTACAAACCTGGAAGTTTTAGTACTGGATGGTAACCAGTTACAAACGTTGCCTTTTGATATTTACAAAGCAAAAAAGTTACGTTTCTTATCTGTAAAAAATAATCATTTACAAAAAATCCCCGACACCATATGCCAAATGGAAAATCTGACCGTGTTGGATGTAAGAGGTAATGGATTCAGCAAACAGTATATTGAAGAGCTAAAGGCTTTATTGCCAGGCTGCGAAGTGCGATTTTAAAAAAATCGAAATTTCTAAAACCACAAAACAAAATTATTGTTAAAAACGATCTCACTTAAATCCATTATGGACTTAGCTCCGTAAGTGTATTCAAATAACATCATTCACATAAAAACAAATATTATGAAAACTATCAAAACAATCGCACTATTAGCATTTGTATTAACAGTATCTCAGGCTAATTTTGCACAGGAAAAAATGAAAGAAAAAACAGTTATGGTAGGTGGTGCAGCGATGTACCCATCTAAAAACATTATCGAAAATGCTGTTAATTCAAAAGACCATACAACATTAGTAGCTGCTGTTAAAGCAGCAGGTTTGGTAGAAACGCTTCAGGGTGCCGGACCATTTACAGTATTCGCACCAACCGATGCAGCTTTCAATAAATTACCAAAAGGAACTGTTGAAACTTTGGTTAAACCGGAAAATAAGCAAACGTTAACTAACATTTTAACTTACCATGTAGTAGCAGGAAAGTTAGACGCAGCGGCATTAAGTAAATTGATCAAAGATGGAAAAGGTAAAGCTGCGCTTAAAACGGTTAACGGTGAAACTTTAACGGTGTCTATGAAAGGAAATAACGTTGTTTTAACAGATGCTAAAGGTGGTACGTCTATGGTAACTATCAAAGATGTGTATCAAAGTAATGGTGTAATACACGTGATCGATACAGTAGTAATGCCGTAAAATCAAATAGTTTTATAAAAAAGCCGTTGTGTTTTCAACGGCTTTTTTTATGTCTCATTAAATCTTTTTTTAAAGCCTTCCATAAACCACAATGGAGGTTGCATAGGTTTGTTCTTAGTTTTATCTATGAACACAAGCGTTACCGAACCGGTATTTAATAGGTCATTTTTTTGATTATAACATTCATACTCAAACGTAATTCTAACCCCGGGCATTTGTTTTACCGTAGTTACAATGCGCACTTCATCGTCATATAAAGCAGGTTTTTTATAATTGACTGTCAAATTAATAACAGGCATCAAAACCCCGCTTTCTTCCATTTCGCGGTAACTAAAACCCAAACTACGCATTGCTTCAACCCGCCCTACTTCATAGTATTGCGCGTAAACACCATAATATACAAAGCCCATTTGATCGGTTTCTCCGTAACGTACTCTTAATGTAGTTTCTGTTTTAATCATACAAATATTATATTATCTTTAATGACCTCAAATTTAGTTTTCTATTCATGCAATCTCTATTAAAAATACTTTTTTTTTCAGCACTTATAAGTGTAATGGCGTGTTCTCAAAAAACATCTGTTACAAATATTGCTGAGTCTCATGTGATCATAGATAAAAATAAGATTGACAGCAGTTTATATAAAGTGATGCTTCCTTACAAAAAAACGCACGATGAGCAAATGTATGCAGTGATTGCTAAAAGCGAAGAGGCCATGATAAAAGCAGATGTAGAGAGTACATTGGGAAACTTTTTTTGTGACGCTGTTATTTACGAAACAAAAAAAATGTTGGGCAAAGATTCAGCCATGCTTGATGTAGCGATCTTTAACAAAGGGGGATTAAGAAACTCGTTACCGAAAGGAAATATTACAATCGGCAACATATTTGAATTGATGCCCTTTGATAACGAAGTGGTGCTACTTAAGTTAAGTGGCTTACAATTTAAAGATATGTGCTACAAAATTGTAGAGAAAGGTGGTATACCTGTTGGCGGAATGCGTATGACCATGAAAGGAACTACTCCTGTAGATATCACCGTAAACGGAAAACCGTTTGATATTACAAAAGATTATTGGGTTGTAACGTCTGATTACCTCGCTAATGGAGGAGATAGTTATAGCTTTTTTAAAGATGCAAAAGAACGTCGTTTGATGAATGCATTATTAAGAAATGTAGTGATTAACTATTGTGAAGATATTACCAAATTGGATCAAACTATAAAACCTAAACTGGATGGCAGAATTCAAGTATCAAAATAGGCGTGATTTTTTAAAATATTTTGTTGGCACATCCGCTGTATTAGCTGGTTTTCCGGCATTATCCAAAGATGTACTCAAAAGTAAAGATTTGAGTCACTTAACCATTTTATATACCAATGACGTGCATAGTCGCATTGAGCCATTTCCCGGTAACGATCCTAAGTTTGCCAATCAGGGAGGATTTGCACGAAGGGCGGCTGTGATTGACGAATTAAAAAAAGAGAATGATAATATATTATTGCTCGACGCCGGAGATATTT
Organism: Bacteroidota bacterium; assembly: GCA_040387475.1. Lineage (GTDB taxonomy): Bacteria > Bacteroidota > Bacteroidia > B-17B0 > Aurantibacillaceae > UBA4416. The sequence continues at coordinate 10,313 of JAZKDT010000032.1, forward strand.
TTCAGGGTACACCTTACTTTAATTTGTACAGCGGCGAGCTCGAATATAAATTAATGAGCTTAATGGGTTATGATGCGACAACAATTGGCAATCATGATTTTGACCTCGGAATTGACAACATTACCAAGCAAATGCCACATGCCAAATTTGCCTTCATTAATTGCAATTACGATTTCAGCAACACGAGCCTGCACGAAAAAATAATTCCTTACAAAATCTTCGAAAAGCAAGGTATTAAAATTGGCGTGTTGGGTTACGGCATTGAACTACAGGGCCTGGTTGACAAGCGCATGTACAAGGAAACAATTTATCAGGATCCTGTTCCAATTGCTAACGCCACTGCAAGGCTTTTAAAAATGGATCTTGGTTGCGATTATGTGATTGCATTATCTCATTTAGGTTTTTCTTATCCCGATAAAAAATTAAGTGATATGAGCATGGCGCCGCTCACTGAAAATATTGATCTCATCATCGGCGGACATACACATACTTTTCGTGAACATCCCATCAAAGTAGCCAACCGGGTAGGTAAAGAGGTATATGTAACACAGGTTGGCTGGGCCGGTATTTGGCTGGGAAAATTAGATGTCTATTTCTCCTACAACAAGAAAAAAATCTCCCATAATTCAAATAATAGAAAAATTTAAAAAAGCAAGCCCAAAACGAAAATTTTCTGAAATTATTTATTCATTTTTTCCTTGTGAGATTAAATAATCAGTATATATTTACAAACTCGGACTTGTTAATAATACTAAACACTATATACTTAATAACTTATTTAATACTATGAAGGAAAAGACAGCGGAAACCGTGTGGAAGAATTGCCTAAGGGTAATTCAGGATAATGTAAGCCCTCAAAATTTTGCAACCTGGTTTGAACCAATTAAAGCCATCAAAATTCAAGATAACGTATTAAACATTCAAGTTCCTTCTCAATTTTTTTATGAATGGTTAGAAGAACACTACATCACGATCATTAAAAAAGTAATTCGCAAAGAACTAGGTACAGAAGGAAGAATTGAATACAGTATCGTTATGGATAACGGAACAGGTAAATCAGAAAAAGCAGTCATGCTTAAAGTTCCAAACATTAATACTAACTTAAGAAATAATCCGGTTTCAATGCCTATTGATATTAGCAATGGTGCAATCAGAAATCCGTTCATCATACCAGGTTTAAAAAAAGTATCTGTTGAATCTCAATTAAATCCTAACTATTGCTTCGATAATTTTGTAGAAGGTGATTGTAACCGTTTAGCACGTTCTGCCGGATACGCTGTATCTCAAAAACCTGGTGGCACTGCATTTAACCCGCTATTACTATACGGTGGTGTTGGTTTAGGAAAAACCCACTTAGCACAAGCTATCGGTATCGATATTAAAAAGAATTTCCCAAACAAAACAGTTCTTTACGTACAATCTGAAAAATTCATTTCTCAATTCATTGATTCAATCAAGAACAATAATCAAAATGATTTCGTGCATTTCTACCAAATGATCGACACGTTGATTATTGACGATATTCAGTACTTAGCAGGTAAAGAAAAAACTCAGGATGTATTCTTTCACATTTTCAACCACTTACACCAATTAGGCAAACAAATCATCTTAACGGCTGATAGAGCGCCTGTTGAAATGCAAGGCATTGAACAACGTTTACTATCCCGTTTCAAATGGGGATTAAGCGCAGACCTTCAAACTCCTGGTTTAGAAACCCGTATTGCCATCTTGGAGAAAAAAGTTTACAACGAAGGAATTCAATTACCAAAAGAAGTGTGCGAATATTTAGCGTACAGCATTACTTCAAACGTTCGTGAGTTAGAAGGTGCCTTAATTTCCTTGTTAGCACAATCTTCTTTAAACAAAAAAGTAATCACCTTAGAATTAGCGAAACAGATGATCGACAAGTTCGTGAAATCAACAGCCCGCGAAGTATCTATCGATTATATCCAAAAAGTGGTTTGCGACTATTTCGACTTAAACATCGACTTAATGAAATCAAAAACACGTAAACGTGAAGTTGTGCAGGCCCGTCAGATTGCCATGTATTTTGCCAAATGTATGACCAAGTCTTCTTTAGCAACGATTGGCATGCATTGCGGCGGTAAAGATCACGCGACCGTATTGCACGCGTGCCGCACGGTAAACAACTTGATGGATACTGATAAACGCTTTAAAGCGTATATCGAAGAGTTAGATAAAAAGATCAGCATCAATAACTAATTATTTCTGAACCATATTGTAATCCCTTTCGTAATCACGGAAGGGATTTTTTATTTTAATGATTATGCCTTTTCGGGCGGTGGTAAAAAACAACAATGGGTTTACTTACGTGCTTTATATTTAGTAATGGTGTTTGCTGGCTTTTCAATTCGGTTGCGGGGCAAAACGTAATAAGCATTGAGCCAGCGTGTGGACAGATCCAAAAGGGAAGATTTTTGTGGCATAAGTGGAAGTTTCCGCCATCTGGCGGATTGATTTTCCGGCTCTTCTTTTTCAAGAAAAGAACAGGAGGAAAAAGTAAATAATAGACGCTCCATAAACTGGCATTATTTTAATATATTGCATTACTAACAATCTATGCTCCAGGATCAACACATCTATCTCATTTTCGCATCGCTTAGTGCCATTTGTGGAGGTATGCTATGGGTTGGCTATTTTCGCAAAATTGACGTATTGGAGAAAGAACGCTACGTCGATATTGCTTCTGCACTCCTTACGGGCTATTTAACCCCCACTGTAGCATTATATGTATATGCCTGGATGGAATCGCTCGGTTTTAATTTTAATGGCGAATTCGCCAACGATTTTATATATTCCATTTTTGGTGTAGGAGCTACTGAAGAACTCTCCAAACTATTAGGTGTATTGGTTGTTTTCCAGATCCTGAAAAAACGCATCAATGAGCCTGTAGATTACCTGGTATTTGCAGGCCTGGTTGCACTGGGATTCTCTATCCGCGAAAATTTCATCTATTATAATAATTACGGTTCACAGATAGCTTCCGGACGTACCATCATCTCGTGTTTGGTTCATATCATTAATACGAGCATTTGTGTGTACGGCATTTACCGCTATCGCATTTTTAATAAAGGAAACCCTCTTTTCAATACCGCCCTCGCCATTAGTTTAGCTATAGTATCACACGGCTTATTTGATTTCTTCCTCACACAGCCTTTTCTCGGAAATCTTACACCTCTCTTATCCACGGTCATTTATTTAGTTGGGATTAACATCTGGCTGCAGATGATCAACAATGCCATCAGCTTTTCACCCTTTTTTAATTATCAGAAAATAACGTCATCCGCATCGCTCTACACAACCATTTTTATCTGGTATTTTGTAGTGCTGGCTATCAGCATTTGTTTTACTACCTATTTCAAAACCTTTCCCGAAGCGTTGGAAGAGGCGTTTCGCAATGCGGGACAGGAAGGATTTGTATTGGTAACACTTGCCCTCCGCGCCAGTAGATTAAGTATCAATAAAAATAAATACGTTCCTGTAAAACTACAGTTTCCTATTTACCGAACCACAAACGACGATGCCGACTTTTCAATATTTGGATTGAACCTCAAGGTAAGAGGTGAAAACTCAAAAGAAATGCGTTTTCTTAACTACGTTGGTCGTGATATTTTATTGTGTCCCATAAAACCGGAAAGTTCAGTGTTGCATGAAAACAAGAAAGCACATATCATCAAAAAATATTTTTTAAAGAATGACGTCATTACCTACCTGGTTAAAGTGGAAGAAGAAAATAATGGTGAATCATTTTATCTACTCAAACCAAAAACACTATCAACCACCCTTTATCAAAATAAATATCCCATTGCGCGGCTTATGCTATATAGTAATGATGATATAGAAAGCTATAAACAAAAAAAAGCAGATTATCATCAATTGGCATTTTTAGAAGAAGTATACTTGAAGGAATTAGAGTAATGTTTAAACATAAAACCATTATTGAAAACACTCGCTATTATATTTTTTCTCGCTATATTGATTTCCTGTAACAACAAACAGGTTATTCCGCGGCACACCCACGTATTTAGTTATGTTAGTAACAACAAAGACACTGTTAAATTTTATGGCTACAAAAATGTAGACACCGCCATTTATTACGCCAAACAAGAACGTAAAAAAATTTTATTGATATTTTCAGGATACGCATGTATGGCAATACCCGGCCGGGAATGGGAAACGTTGTCACTATATGATAATAAAACTAATATAGAAAATAATTTTGTAATTGCCTGGCTGGCTGTGGATGAGACAGCAATAGCAAGTGACACAAATCAGGTTGTGTTTTGGTACGGCAAACAAACAAAACTTAAAACTGCCGGCTATCAAAATAAATATTTACAGGAGCAACTATTTAAAACATCTACACAACCGTTGTTTTGTTTCATCGATACTACAAAAAGAGCCTTTGGCGAAACCATCGGCTACACGCGCAGTAAAGATGCGGTAAATGCATTTATAAATAGTGGACTAAAAAAATAAAACGATGATTTGGAAGCACATTCTCTTCATAGAGCAGCCAGCCTATCAGGCATTAGTCTTTGCATTGTTCTCCCCTGCTCTCCTTTTGATAATTAAACCTAAAAGCGCGGATCGCGCCTGGACTATTGCAGCTTATATATTCGCTATGTTTCTAACGATCAATGCCATCATGTTATGGTTTGATGATAACCCATGGCATTATTTTTTTTATTCTCTGGGCACTTCTGTGGCTTATATATCCATAGTCGCAATCTCGATGCCGGCTTTACTAAAAGCTTTACGTTTACAAAGTTCGCAGGAGAGTGCCATGGCGTTCCTGATAGTCATCTTTCAACCTTTTGCTTTGCTGTTAATAATGTTTACAAAATGGATTTTTATATAAAGTAATTTCGGCACAAGACTGCACACCCCCCGTTGGCGATGATAGAACTCGCGATGGTGACGATCCCTTAATAAAAAGTTTGTTGAATCAGATTTTTATATTTAACTTTGCATCTCAAAGTACTTTTAAACAACATTAAAAATAAAATTATGAAAAACAAAAGACTCATCATTATTCTCTCGACCATAGCAGCACTCTTATTCGTTCCATTAATCGCTATGCAATTTACCCACGAAGTTAACTGGACCGCCTCTGACTTTGGTATCATGGGAATTCTTCTCTTAAGTACAGGTTTACTTTGCGAGCTTATCCTCAGGTTAGTATCAACCAAACGAAACCGTGTTATTTTATGTGCCCTTATCCTGGTTTTATTTCTGTTAACTTATGTTGAAATGGCTGTCGGTCTTTTCGGAACTCCCTTTGCTGGATCGTAGCCGATATCGAATGTGGCAAAAAATACGTGTTAGTGGGTATTTACAATGAAGTTTCTTCAGGTTAATTTTGACAAAAAATACTATGAAAAAACTGTTACTATTAAGTATCCTAAGCGCCAGCTTCAGCCTTGTTCAGGCGCAAAACAGCACATTAACTAAATTAGTAGACTCATTACCTGCCGGAGGATTTGATATCATTGAGACTTATAAAAATAAGCTCTACACGATGCCGCAACATGTAGGAGGCAACATATACCAGGTGGATACTGCAAGCGGTACATTAACCCACCAGGCCACTTTACCTATGCTTCCAACCGGCTGGGAATACACTACCAGAAGTGGCAATTTTATATTCCTTAAAAACAAAACCATTGCAGCTGCCATGAATACATCCGGTTCAGGAACGTTTTACATCGCAGCAGGTTTAGGAACGGTTGATACACTTTTAAAGAACTATAATAGCTTCGGCGCTATTCGATCAATTGATACAATGGCGTATATTTTAGCCACAAAGAGCTTACCCGCGCAATACTTATTTTCCACTAATTTAGCTACCCCCATCCAGGCAATTGATTCAAATATTATTCGCATGATGCCCGCCTATAACCAAAAATCCATGTATTACGTGCGGAATACAACAACCACTGATCAGTCACCTTTATTCAAACGAACAAATGGAATTACTCACCAATTGTTAGAATCTACTCCTAACGTTGCTCATGTGATTTCTATGATTGGCGAGATAAACGGAGACATGTATTATTCAGTTTCAAGCCGCGCAACCGCGCTGGATACAACCTGGATCAAAAAATGCGATGCTAGTGGTGTTATTTCCGTTATTGATACTATTTTAATGAAAGCTTATGTTGAAGAAAATGGCTTAGTGATGGGAAATAAACTGATTCTGCCATTTAAAAGAGAAACTTCTCCTTATTACCAGGATCTGATCGTGTATGATCTCAATACACTTAGCAAAGTCAATATCTCTCAAAATAGCTATTATATCAGGATAATAAATTTACAACAGACACAGGTTGCCACTAATCACTTCTACTACAACTCTATCTCACCCATCAAGACTTACATTTCGGATGGAACAGTTGCCGGAACGCACACCTATACAAACTCCCTGGGAAGTAATATTGAACTAGAGTTCGAAAATTATGACTATTATCAATCTCTTGGCAATAAAGCTATTCTTTGTGATGAGTATCCTGTCGCAGGCCTGACTAATGAGTTTCATTACGGCAATAGCATGAACATGACCAAGTTCACTTTATTTCCAGGGCTTAGCTCGTATCCATCCCATTTTGTAAAAATTGCTTCAACCCTGTTTTTCAGAACACGCAATGCAGGTTACACTAAAATGAGTATCATCAAACAATCTGGTTGTGGCTCACCGGTTGGAATTCCTCAATCGCTAATCAACCATGATAATGATATCGATTTTGCTGTATATCCAATCCCGGCAACCTCCTTCTTACAAATAGAGTTAAGTAAAGTCCATGAAGCAGGAACACAAATCAAGATCAATAATCTTCTCGGACAAACCATTTACCAGTCAACTGCCAATGAAACAAACTTAACTATTAATTGCAGTGAGTTTAAAAGTGGAATTTATTTTGTTACGGTTGAAAGCAAAACCAGCAAAGCAGTTAAAAAAATAATTGTTCAATAATCAAACATAACTATTTAAAAAAGGGCGCCTGAAAATTCAGGCGCCTTTTTATTTTTCGAAATAAGCTATTGGGATTGTCACTTTTTATAATAACATCAATTATAAAGTTCAAATCCAGTGATCATGAAGACAACCACTACCTTAATTTTGATGCTTCTAAGCTCATCAATCGTGGCTCAAAAGCTTGAACCAACAGAAAGCAAAGTACTTTACAACCTATACCTGAAATGCAATGAGGGTGGAGTATTTGCTAATCAGGAAGTAATATTCACAAACCAAAGCGATAAAAGCAGTATAACATGTATTTCAGATGCAGGAGGTGTGGTGCGCGTTTTATTAGACGTTGGCAACATGTTTGAATACCGCGTCAAAAATTTTTCAGAGAGCCGCATCGTTACCATGCCAAACGAACCATACATGTTTGTAAACAATACACTGCGTTATAGTAGAAATGACATTCAATTTGTTGAGAAGTTCAAAATGAATTCTGAACAGATTAAAACGGTTGAACTGGCAGTTAAATCTTTACCCGATACAACCTACTTTAATAGTATAAAAACCAATTCTCTGAAGTTAGATCAGAATTTTTCAAGCATGAACATTACATTAAAAGATCTGAAACGAAATCCATTAGTAGGGGAAATGATTACCGTAAGCGGCAGAAAGTATAAAAAACACTTTAAAGGGCCTACGGATTTGACAGGTAGCATTATATTTCTATTGCCCAAAGGAGATATATACGACATTTCCTTTAAACATGATCCTAACTATGATATACAGGAAATTAATTATACACTGGGCGCCATGAAATCAACCATGCAAATAGATTATCTTGGTTCACGGGAAATTGAACGTCGCCTAGTATTAAAAGAAAAACAACTCAAGGAAGAAATGATCCGTTTGGAAAAAGAGCGGAAAGACTTCGAGGAGTATATGAAGCGGGAAAAAATAAGCATCCTCGACGCACGAAAAAAAGAAATAAAAGAATACGAAACTGGCAAAAGAAGTTTCAGTGATGATGTGATCTTAAAAGTATTTGAACGTAACAAACATTGGAAAGATAAATTGATTGTTTGCGATCTCACAGGAAGCATGTCACCTTATGGCGCTCAATTAGAAATATGGTATAAATTAAATTTGACAAAAGAGCAAAACCTGCAATTTGTTTTTTTTAATGACGGCGATCGCAAACAGGATCATGATAAAAAAATCGGATCAACCGGGGGGATATATTACTCTAAAGCAAAGGGAGTGGACGAATTGATCACCTTAATGACGAGAGTACAGGCAGGTGGAGACGGTGGAGATTGTCCTGAAAATAACATGGAAGCCTTAATAAAAGGATCTGAAACTGCTGCACCTTACAAAGAATTAATCATGATAGCGGATAACCACGCACCGGTAAAGGACATTATATTATTGGAAACCTTTAAAATACCGGTTAAAATAATTTTGTGTGGTGTTGGTGATGAGATTGAAGCAGACTACCTGAGGCTTGCCTGGAAAACCAAAGGCTCCGTACATACAATGGAAGAAGATATTTTAAGTATAGGAAAGCTATTAGATGGTCAGGAAATAAAGATCAACGGACAAACTTACAGGTTAATGAAAAATAAATTTATCCGGATGGAAAAAGCATAAAAAAAGCAGTCGCTATATCCGGCGACTGCTTTCAAAAATATAAAAATGAAATTACTGTAAAACAATTTTACTAAATGTATTGTCAGTATCCGTTTTTAAAGTAACCGTGTATAGCCCTTTTGATAAATGCTCCAGGTTTAAGTATTTCAATTCCCCTACCGCAGTAGAAATCGTTTTTTCTGAATAAACAACTTTACCCATCGCGTCAATAACTTCAATGGTTAACCCTCTTTTGGCAAAAGGCATATCAATGCTAACGATACCAGTACTTGGGTTTGGCATCACATTCATCTGTACGTTTTCTGCCAAAGGTTTTAACGAGGTAGTAACGCCGGAATATTTATACATCCCTCCTATGCTGGCAAGCGACTGATCAGAAAACGTTCCGGCCCATCCATTCATATTATCCACAAAATCAATTTTTAAATACTGAATGCCGGTACTTCCCCAGTCTATCCAGGTAGAACCATCATCAGTAGAGTAAGAAATAATACTATTATTGGTTGCCGCACCACACGATGCAAACATAGTTGTTCCGGGTATGGCGCAAATATCGTTTTTACCAAAGGTAACGGAAGCGCCAATATTTGTCCACGTTAATCCTCCATTACTTGTTCTATAAAGATTTGTCACCGGATTAGCTGCTGTACCACTAAAAGCAATACTCAGCCCATTCATATTGTCTCTGAAAGCTAACCGCGAAACGCCCACGCTTGCACCGGGAATAACACCTACCGTCCAGGTTAAACCGGCATCCGCCGAATGAAAAACACGGCCGTTATTTGTTCCATACCAGATGTCGTTGGCGTTTTTAGTATAAACACCGGTTAATCCATACTCGGAAGTATTTAAAGGATTAGGAATATCGGCGCCTGGTATTTTTGTCCAGGTAGCCCCTCCGTCAATTGTTCTGTGAATTTCATACTCTCCTCCTACCGGATCGCCCATTGTAATACCCGTCATAGAGTCTGTAAAACAGGTGATGTTTGCAAATGAAGCAGCTGCGGTATACATATTAACCGCGGCCACATTCTGCCAGTTTGCACCAGCATCGATAGTTTTATAAACAACGCCTTTATTCCCCCCGGTTTTCATATAAGCAGTAATATACGCTGTGCTACCACTTATGCCTTCAATAGCCGAAACACAATATGTGCTGGTATCCGCGAAAACATCGCCATAGGCAAATGTATTTCCTCCATCGTTAGAGGTGGTAAACCAGTTATAGTTTCTGCTTCCGGCAAACCCATCATAGCCTGTAGCCCAAATAACACTTGGACTAACGGCATCCATATAACGAATGCCTGCCGCAACCTGAGGGAAGTTGGTGTTTTGAATAATTGACCAATCGGGACTGGGGGCCTGCGCATTTAAAGCAAGATTAGCCAAAACTAAAAATGAAAGTAATTTTTTTTTCATCTGTATTACGGTTTAATTATGAGAAACTATTTTCTTAATTAAATGTAATCATTAAAATGATCCCTTTCAACAAAGATTTAAATAAACATTTTCATTAATTATAACGCTAAAAAAGATCAACCAGTCAACAAAAGTAAGCGCCTACTATGTGAATAGGAGGCGCTTAAGTTAAATTTTACTTATCAAAATAAATTAATTTCTAAAAACAATTTGGTTCTCAAACATATCCACAATGATCTCCTTATCTCTGTTCACTTTATCAGCTAATAATTGTTTTGATAATTCATTCAGAATTTGTTTTTGTAACATTCGTTTCACCGGTCTCGCGCCGTAATGAGGATCATATCCCAGCTGCGCAAGCCAATCAATGGCTTCGTCGGTTGCTGTCAGAGTCATATGTTGCTCGGCTAAACGGTGGGCAATTTGCTTGAACTGAATTCTCACGATATCGGTCACGTCTTCCCTGCTTAGCGGTTCAAACATAATCACTTCATCAATACGGTTTAAAAATTCAGGCCGAATGGTCTTTTTCAATAATTCAAATACTTCCGATTTGGTTTTTGCTAAAACTTCGTCTTTATTGTTCTCATTCAGTTGATCAAAATTCTCCTGTATTAAATGTGAACCAATATTGGAAGTCATAATGATAATCGTATTTTTGAAGTTCACTGTTCTTCCTTTATTATCCGTTAAACGGCCATCATCCAATACCTGTAGCAAAATATTAAATACATCGGGGTGTGCTTTCTCAATCTCATCTAATAAGATCACGCTGTAAGGCCTGCGGCGAACTGCTTCCGTCAGCTGACCTCCTTCATCAAACCCTACATATCCCGGAGGCGCGCCAATTAAACGACTTACCGCGTGACGTTCCTGGTATTCACTCATATCAATGCGCGTCATCGCATTTTCATTGTTAAATAAATAGTCTGCCAATGCCTTCGCTAATTCTGTTTTACCAACACCAGTTGTTCCTAAAAAAATGAATGACCCAATTGGTTTTTTTGCATCCTGTAATCCCGCCCTACTTCTTCTCACCGAATCAGCAATAGATTCGATCGCCTGGTGCTGTCCCACAACGCGTTTATGTAATTCCTCTTCCAGTTTCAACAATTTTTCCTTGTCACTTTGCATCATTCTCGAAACAGGAATTCCTGTCCATGCAGAAATCACATCCGCAATATCTTCACTGTCTACTTCTTCTTTCAGTAATTGAGACCCATTGGCTTTCGCTTCACTTAATTTTTCTTCCAAAGAAAATAACAATGCCTCCGCTTCCTGGATTTTACCGTAGCGTATCTCTGCTACTTTTCCAAAGTCGCCTGCTTTTTCATAGTTAGATGCCTCATGCTTATAATCTTCTATTTGGGCTTTTACCTTTTGAACACCCTCTATTGCCTCTTTTTCACTCTGCCATTTTGCTTTTAAAGCAATCCGCTTGTCATTCAAATCAGCCAGTTCCTTATTTAAAACTTCTACTTTTTTATCTTCTTCTTCACGCTTCATGGCTTCACGCTCAATTTCCAATTGCATAATCTTTCGCTCCAGCTCATCTAATTCAATAGGCATTGAGTTGATTTGCATTCTTAATTTTGAAGCAGCCTCATCCATTAAGTCAATGGCTTTATCCGGTAAAAAACGATCGCTGATGTAACGTTGTGATAACTCCACGGCAGCAATAATTGCTTCATCTTTTATACGCACTTTATGATGCGCCTCATATTTTTCTTTAATACCACGTAAAATAGAAATAGCATCTTCGTCTGTTGGCTCATTGACCATCACTTTTTGAAAACGACGTTCAAGTGCTTTATCTTTTTCAAAATACTTTTGATATTCATTTAAAGTTGTTGCACCTATAGCTCTTAATTCGCCACGCGCCAACGCTGGTTTTAAAATATTAGCTGCATCCATAGCACCTTCTCCTCCACCTGCGCCAACCAAAGTGTGTATTTCGTCAATAAACAATACAACGTCGCCATCACTACTGATAACTTCTTTTACAACTGATTTTAAACGATCTTCAAACTCGCCCTTATACTTGGCACCTGCAATCAAAGCTCCCATATCCAACGAATACACCTGTTTTGATTTTAAATTCTCAGGTACATCTCCCGCAATGATACGATGCGCCAATCCTTCAGCGATAGCTGTTTTACCTACACCGGGTTCGCCAACTAAAATAGGATTGTTCTTAGTACGACGGGACAGGATTTGCAATACCCTTCGTATTTCTTCATCTCTGCCAATAACAGGATCCAGCTTTCCATTACGGGCCTGAGTATTTAAATTGATCGCGTATTTATTTAACGCATTATAATTTTCATCTGCCGACTGACTTGTAACTGTGGAACCTTTTCTTAATTCGGTAATTGCTGCCTTCAATTCTTTCTCTTTAATGCCGTTGTCTTTTAATAACTGTGCAACAGCATCGCCACTTCCTAAAATACCTAACAACAAATGTTCAATAGACACGTACTCATCTTTAAACTCTTTTAAATAATTGGTGGCTTTAGCAACCGTTTGATTAGCCGCATTGGATAAGAAAGGCTGTCCTCCGCTCACTTTTGGATAGGAATTGACAATGGCTTCAACCGTTTTGGTAAACATCCCCTGATTAACTCCCAGCTTTTTTAAAATAAAAGGCGTAACATTTTCATCCACTTCTAAAATAGCCTTTAAGATATGGCCATTTTCAATAGCCTGATTACCGTTAGCAGTGGCAATTTGAATTGCCTGCTGCACGGCTTCCTGTGATTTTATAGTAAAGTTATTTATGTTCATAATTTATGTTTTTTACATAAGAGCCATCAAATCATATTCCAACTATTCTAATCTGAAAATTAGTCGTAAAACGGAGTATAAACTAGACGAAATGTCTGATTTTCAACAAATTTCATGACGTTTTGTTACAAATTTTATCATTTAAAAAGCTCAATTTTATTTACATTAGTAACATGTTTTTCTTTCTTTCAAAAATACTGGCATTCCTAATCGCACCCTACACGTGGCTTTTTTTTGGCTTACTGTTGTTACTAAAAAAAGTATGGCACACACCATTTAAAAAATGGGTACTTGGATTTACCATATTCATGTATGTTATTTCAAATTCATTTCTAATAGACGAGATTGTAAGGGCGTGGGAATATAGTGATGACAACATATACTTAAAGGATACCAAATATGATTTGGCTATTGTTTTAGGAGGCATGGGTCGTGTGGATGAACGCCAGCAGCGTTTTGACTTTAATTTTTCGGGCGACAGGCTTTTTCAAACGCTGGAACTTTACCATAAAGGAAGAGTAAGAAAAATGTTAATTACCGGCGGCTCAGGCAGTATTGAACATCCCGAACACAGAGAGGCTATATATATAAAAAAATACTTAAAAGCGATATCAATTCCAGATAGTAGTATTATTATCGAAACAAATTCAAAAAACACTTATGAAAATGCCGTTTTTACAAAACATATTTTAGATAGCATGCACTTTAAAGGCAAGATATTATTGGTGACATCGTCTTTTCACATGCGGCGTTCACTGGCTATTTTTGATAAAGCCGGCTACAAAAATTTAGTCCCATATATTACCAATAAAATTACCGGAGAAAGAAAATTTGGTATCGATCACTGTTTTATTCCTAATGTGGAAGCAGTTTTTAGCTTAAATCTCATACTACATGAAATGGCAGGCTATATAACTTATAAAATTAAAGGCTACTTATAATATTATTCCTTTTTATGGAATAAATCCCGATACTGCATCTAAATCTTAAAATTACAATTATGGCGTTTAAAAAAATAATTACTGTCGCATTCATTCTTTCAGCAACAGCATTAATCTCACTGGGATTTTTCACAACCATTTTCACAAAAAAAACAGAAATTATGATAAGCTTTAATAAGGGCGACAGTTATGAAAAACTTTGGAAAAGAGTAGACAGTTGTGAAACAAAAGGCCTTACCGAATCTGCATTAAAGATTGTTAACGGCATATACGTCAAAGCGAAAACCGACAATAATGCTTCTCAATTCGTAAAAGCGGTTATACACCGTATGAAGTTTGAGAGCTATAAGGAAGAATTTTCTTTAGAAAAATCCATTTTTAAACTACGCGATGAAGTAAATGAAGCAAAATATCCTATCAAACCTGTTTTACAAAGTATTTTAGCGGATGCATTCTGGCAATATTTTCAAAATAACCGATGGAAATTTTATGACAGAACAGCCACGACTAATTTCAAAAACGATGATATAGAAACGTGGGATTTAAAAGCAATCACCTATGCAGTGATCTCAAACTATAAAGCTTCTTTAGAAAACACAGATAGCCTAAAACGCACAAAAATTGACATATACGATGACATCCTAAATAAAGGGACAACAGAGTGTCGTGTATGGAGGCCAACTTTATATGATTTTTTAGCACACCGTTCCCTTGGTTTTTTGATGAGTTCAGAGCCAGAGGTATCAAGGCCGGCTGACCGATTTACTATCAATAGCGATGATTACTTAAAACCTTACGTGGATTTTCTACACCTGGAGATTAACAATCCATCAGATTCACTTGAAACAAAATATTATGCATTAAAATTAATGAAAGACCTAACCAGCTTTCATAGCAATGATGAAAAACCAGACGCATTAATTGATATTGAATTACTAAGGCTGGACTATGTTTACAACAATTCCCAGAATGCAAAAAAAGACACTTTATATTTTAACTCATTAAAAGCTATTCAGTCGAAATTTCCTTCCAGTGAACGCGTTACCGAAATTGATTTTCGCATAGCCAACTGGTATATTCAAAAAGCTAATAGCTATAAGCCATTAGAAGGTGATGCTTATAAGTGGCATAAAAAAACGGCCAGAGAAATTTGTGAAGCGGCGATTGTGAAATTTCCAAAATCCTACGGTGCAATAGAATGCAAAAACCTGATCAATACTATCCAGTCTAAAACATTTAACTTAACTATCGAAGAAGTTAACGAGCCAAACAAACCTTTTCGCGCACTGGTAACTTCTCAAAACGTAAATAAAATCTATTTTAAAATTGTTAAAACAACAAGCCAGGAATTAAGAGAGTTATTCAGAAAAAAATATGGTGAAGAGTTATATACCAAATTCAAAGCGTTTCCTGAAGTTACCAGTTTCTCGCAAGATATTATAAATGATGGGGATTTTCAAAGTCACCAAACTGAAATAAAATTACCAGAATTACCAGCCGGTTATTATGTGATATTAAATTCTTTAACAGAAGAGTTTAAATACACTAATAACATAACCGCCTGTAATACTTGTATCGTATCCGACATCGCGTCTATCGAAAGACGAAAAGATAACGGTTCATACGACTTTTATGTTTTACATCGCCAAACTGGAAATGCTTTAAAAGGAATTACCGCACAGGTGTGGTATGAAAATTATGATTATAAAAGCAGGGACTATATTACCAAAAAAGGGCCATCATTTAAAACCGATGATAAAGGCTTAGTAAACCTGAGTTATGAAACGATAGAAAACAAACAATTTTTTGTAGAGTTTATAAATGGGACTGATCATCTATTCAATAACAACAGCTACTACACGCATAAACCATACGAAAACAATTACACAACTGTTACCTCTCACATATTTACTGACCGGGGAATATACAGACCAGGACAAACTGTGTACTTTAAATCCATTGTTTTAGAAGCCACTAACGGAAAAAACCACCAATTAAAAACCAATTACCCGGTTACCGTTACTTTTTATGACGTGAACTATCAGATAGTAAGCTCTCTGTCTTTAGTTACTAATGAATTTGGGACGGTGAGTGGTTCATTTATTACACCTCAAAGTGGCCTGAACGGACAAATGCACATTACTGATGGCCACGGAAATGCTTACATATCGGTGGAAGATTACAAACGCCCTAAATTTGAGACAGAATTTAATCCTGTAAAAGGCAGCTACAAGATCAATGATGAAGTAACCGTAACAGGACTTGCTAAGGCATATGCAGGAAATGTAATTGACGGAGCAAAAGTAAAATATCGTGTTGTAAGAAATGTTAACTATCCATATTGGTATTGGTGGTACCGACCTTATAACAATGGCAACAATCAAACGGAAATTACAAATGGAGAAATTATTACCAACGACACCGGCACTTACATTATTAAATTCAAAGCTATTCCCGATGAGTCTGTTTCCAAAACAAGTTATGCAACCTATAATTACCAGGTAACTGCAGATGTAACCGATATTAATGGCGAAACCCACAGCACTGAAACCAACGTCACAGTTGGATACCAGGCGCTACAACTGATGATTTCCTCTGCCGATATCGTTGAGATCAATAATCCCAAACCAATACGCATAACAGCCAATAACTTAAATGGTGTTCCGGAAACCACCAAAGGAAATTTCGCGATCTATAAGTTAAACCAGCCAACCAGAGTCTTCAGAAGCCGGTTATGGCAACAACCCGATAGACATAGTTTAAGTAAAGAAGAATATTACACTACTTTCCCAAATGACTTATATTCAGACGAAACCAATAAATACAAGTGGGAAAAAGAAACTAAAGTATTTGAAAAATCGTTCGATACCGGAACAAAAACGGAATATGATTTATCATCTGAATTCAAATTATTTAAGCCAGGAGTTTATATCATTGAAGCTAATTGCAAAGATAAGTTTGGAGAAGACATAAAAGCTTTCACCTATGTAACGGTATTTAATAAAAACAGCCATGAAATTCCGGAACAAGTCGCGGATTGGTTTTACTACCCTAAATCTAGCGCTGAACCTGGCGAAAAAATCAATTATATTTTAGCGTCAGGGTATGGTACAATCAATTATTTATTTGAGTTGGAGCACCAGGGAAAATTGATTGATTACCGAACAGAAGAAGCTTCCATGAAAACACATGAACTGCAGGTAGAAGAAATTCACCGTGGCAATTTTGGCTTCCACACAACCTTCATTAAAAACAATCGTTTTTATCATCATAGCAGTATTGTAAATGTTCCTTATACTAATAAAGAACTAGACATTCAGTTTGAAACTTTCAGAAATAAATTATTGCCGGGTCAGGCAGAAGAATGGAAACTAATCTTAAAAGATAAAAAGGGAGAAAAAGCTGCGGCTGAAATGGTGGCGACGATGTATGATGCTTCCTTAGACGCTTTCAGATCAAATAATTGGTATTTCAACATCCACCAAAGTTATTATGCGCGTTTGAACTGGACCTCAAGAGTTGCCCAAACAGCCAGCTCAACCGAATTTAATAATCTGCAAACCGATTATCATTATTTACCGGGGCGGCAATACGATGCGTTAAATTACTTCGGTTTAGCTTTTTATAATAACAACTACTACCGGGGCGGTAAAGGTTATAGTGAAGGCGATGATGGGGTTTACCCGTCAGCCCAGGCTTCAGGCGTTGTAGCAGATGAGATGTCGGTGGGCCAAACTAAAAGTGCAGCCCCAAAAATGATGGCAAATCGTGAAGAAAGCGAAAAGAAAGCAGAAGATAAAGATTCGAAGAATTCAGATCTAACCACCGCTACAACGGAGTCGAGAAACAATTTAGGCGGCATTGCAAAAGAACAACATAATCAATCCAAAAACGGAGATCTATCTGCTGTAAAAGCCCGAACAAATTTTAATGAAACAGCCTTCTTTTTTCCACAACTGCAAACCAATGAAAAAGGAGAAATTGAAATTAAATTCACCGTTCCGGAAAGCCTAACCAAATGGAAGGTGATGGGCCTGGCACACACAAAGGACCTTAAATATGGTCAGTTTCAAAAAGAAGTTATTACTCAAAAAGAATTAATGGTTCAACCAAATGCACCCCGTTTTTTTAGAGAAGGTGATGATTTTACATTCATCAGCAAAATCTCTAACTTGTCGGATAAAGACCTAACTGGAAGTGCTGAGCTGAAATTATACGATGCTTTAACAGATAAAGAAATTTCGAGTACTATGATGGAAGCTATGCATGGCAATTTTCCCACCATTGGATACAGAGAGTTTACAGTTAAAAAAGGGCTGAGTACTTCTATTGAATGGAATCTGCATATTCCGGACGGTTACTCTGCTATTAAATACAAAGTTGTAGCCAAATCAGGAAACTTCACAGATGGAGAAGAACAAGCCTTGCCAGTATTAACAAACCGTATGTTAGTTACAGAAAGTATGCCTATGCCCATCAGAAGCAACCAAACCAAAGAATTTAATTTTACCAAATTCACTAATCAAAATAATGGTTCAACAACTTTAAAAAATCATTCCTATACTTTAGAATTCACAGCCAATCCGGCTTGGTATGCGGTGCAAGCACTACCCTATTTAATGGAATATCCATATGAATGTGCGGAACAAACATTTGCGAGATACTATGCAAATAGTTTGGCAACATACGTTGTAAATTCCAAACCTAAGATCAAATCCATTTTTGAAGCATGGAAAAGCTCGAGCCCGGATGCCTTTTTATCAAATCTTGAAAAGAACCAGGAATTAAAAGCGTTAGTACTGGAAGAAACTCCGTGGGTATTGCAATCCAAAAGTGAAAGTGAAAATAAAAAACGGGTTGGTTTACTATTCGACCTGAACAAAATGGGTAACGAACAAACACAGGCCTTTAAAAAACTACAAAAAAAACAATCACCCAATGGAGGGTTTGTATGGTTTGATGGCGGGCCGGATGATTGGTATATTACACAACACATTATTACCGGATTTTCTCACCTCGACAAATTAGGTGTGATCAAAGCAAGGGAGAACAGCGAAGTATGGAATATGGTGACAAAGGCCGTTCAATATTGCGATAACCGTATGCGCGAAGAATATGAATGGGCAAAAAAACACAATCCAAAATACAAAACAGAAAATCATTTGAGCTACATGGCGATTCAGTATTTGTACATGCGCAGTAATTTTCAGGATATTAAATTATCTACCAGAAACAATGAACATTTTGAATATTATAAAAAGCAGGAGCAGACTTATTGGCTGCAAAACGGCCGTTATATGCAAGGTATGATTGCTTTAAGCCTACATCGTTATAAAGACATCAAAATACCGAAAGACATCTTGCGTTCTCTTAAAGAAAATAGCATCAACAGCGAAGAGATGGGAATGTACTGGAAGGAAAATTACGGCTATTCGTGGTATGAAGCTCCGATTGAAATGCAGGCGTTGATGATAGAAGCCTTTGATGAAATCAATAACGACACTAAATCTGTTGATGATCTTAAAACCTGGCTGGTAAAAAGTAAACAAACGCAACATTGGGGAACAACACGATCTACCACCGACGCTGTATACGCTCTGTTACTCAAAGGAACCGATTGGCTCGCAACAGAACCTAATGTTGAAATTACGGTAGGTGACATTAAACTTGATCCAAAAAATGATAAGTCATTAAATGCCGAACCCGGAACAGGTTACTTTAAAAAAGTATGGCACGGATCAGACATAAAACCGGCTACCATGGGCAAAATAAAAGTAGAGAAAAAAGATGTAGGGGTGAGTTACGGAGCCATGTACTGGCAATATTTTGAACAGCTGGATAAGATAACCCCACATGAAACACCATTGAAACTTAAAAAACAATTATTCCTGCAAAAAAATACTGCTAGTGGAATTGTTATTGAGCCAATTACCCCTGAAACAAATTTAAAACCCGGAGACAAGATCAAAGTTAGGATAGAACTGCGCGTTGACAGAGACATGAGTTATGTACATATGAAAGATATGCGCGCAAGTGGATTTGAACCAACCAATGTTATGAGTGGTTACAGATACCAGGATGGATTAGGTTATTACGAAAGCACGAGAGATGCTGCCACTAATTTCTTTTTCTCCTACTTAAACAAAGGCACCTATGTATTTGAATATCCTTTGGTGGTAAATCATTCCGGTCATTTTAGTAACGGCATCACAACTATCCAATGCATGTATTCACCTGAATTTACTAGTCATAGCGAAGGAATTAGGGTGAAAGTGGGGAAATAATGCATATAAATCCGGTTTTTTAGGGGCTTAAAAAACCGGATTTAAATAGCTTTACTGTATATTTGTTTACAAGCTATTTGCACTATGCCATATCTTTTTCATTGTATTAAGTACTTTTTTGTTTTTTCGATTTTATTTTTATTCAGCTGCAAAAATCAGGGTCTGCATGTTGAAGGTTTCGATCCTTTTGCTAATTTTCACCAAAAATTAAACGACACCTTATATCATCTAGATACGGACTTGTCGGATGCGGTTTTAAACGGCATTGAGATCCCTACAAAAAATCAAACACAAAACGGGTATTTTACCTTTACATTTAAGATAGAAAATACGTCCTCTGACATTAAGAAATACTATTACAAAATCTTTTATGAAAACTGCGATTACAAATATGGCGACACTCTTCAATTTGCAGATGAAAATTTTTATGGAAGCTGGCTCAACGGCTTATATACATTTAAACCCACGCGTTTTTTATTTCCGGGCGAAAAAATTATCGTAACTGATAGTTTTAAAATTGTAGGTAATCCAAGAAATGAGCAAAAATACTTTGGCGCCCCGTCTGACAAATACCTTAATTTAGATCAGGAAATTCTTTATAAAATGAACTACATAAAAACGGTTCCAGAGTGGTTGGCAAAAATTGAAGAAAAAGCAAAAAAAGAAGGAACTAAAGTAGACGAGCAAATATATTTAAATGCCATCTGGGCCATTAACTATGAAAAAAATAATGACAAAACATTAAATAACCGTTGGAAGAGAAATCCTCGTATGGGTAATTATGAATTTATGCTGGTAGTTACGTCGCCTGAAGATATTGGAAAAATTCCTATGGAAATAAGAGATCTTCAACTCACCAACAACAATGGGAAATTTGCAAATCCATTTGGATATTTTTTGCTAGGAGACGGTAAAAAATTAACGAATACAACAACATTAGTTTCCGAAAAAAAATTGAACGTGTCTACAAAAATGGATCTTGGTTCCGGTATTTATATAGACAGATTAAGCATCAATAAATCTAACATAACAACTGAAAACTTTGTGTCTAACTGCAATAGCTCAATTGAGCTATACAAGAAGGCGAATTTTCAACAATACTTCCATAATATCGACAAAGATTATACGGTTTATAACGTTCCTGAGATTAAAGATGTAGTTGGTGAGAGTTTCACGAAAGCTGAATACAACGCTTTAAAAACCAAATATGAGCAGACTCATAACAGGGTAAAAATGTTTGTAAATACAACTGATTGTCCCTGCAAAACAGTTTCTTCCAATACTGAAAAAAAATCCATAACACTTACTAATCCTGCTTCACAACCTGGTAACTACAAAAAAGAACAGGTTGGTGTTTCGTCCCGCATAGGCTTCACCTATGGTAAATTTAGGGCGAAGATACGATTTCCAAAAATGTTAAGTAAAGATAATGTGTGGAATGGTATCACCAATGCCTTCTGGCTTTTATTTCAAAGTGAAAATGATTGGAACAAGCGAAGAGAGTGTAATGCGGAAATTGCTTATATCCCAAAATCAGAATTAAATAATAACGAAGCCCTTAAACATAGCGTTAAATCAACTCACTATTCGGAAATTGATTTTGAGATTATTAAAGAATCTCAATTTTGGCCGAAAACCTCGTATAAAGACGCAAACACACCCTATAGAACTGATGATTCGGATTCTAATGACGAAGTTATGGTAACCTGCAGCAACTGGGATATGGCATGCCATCAACCAAAAGAATTTAATATTGGCGCTAAAGAGTTTAATATTGATGGGCAAAAATATGTATTGCATCGCTGGGACCATTATTACAAAGCCTTATCGGACAAAATCCCGAAAAAACACAGCGAATTATTTGAGTCCCCTTATTATTATTTTGAAATTGAATGGTTGCCTGAAAAAATAATATGGAGGATCGGGCCTGAAAAAGATCAGCTTAAAATAATTTGTCAAATGAATAACTCTATGACATCGATTCCAACCAATCAAATGGTAATTCTTTTTACACAGGAGTGGCATAATGAAGAATGGTGGCCTACGGCTCCGTATAAACAAAACTTTATACCTTTTCCAAAAAAAAATATCATAGGCGAAGTTTTAGAAATTACAATTGAATAAGTATTATGGTTTTTAGCAGTGTTATCTTTCTTGTATATTTTTTACCGATTTTTTTGGTCGTCTATTTTTTGGCACCTCAAAAATTAAAAAATGTTGTACTCCTAGTTTCCAGCATACTATTTTATAGTTGGGGTGCGCCAAAATTCATATTTGTCATTTTGGCCACTACCACGTTGGATTTCTACCTTGTAAAACTATTATATAATTCTACGTCGGAACGAAACAGAAAATTTTTCCTCCTGTTGTCCCTTTGCTTGAACCTGGGTTTACTGTTTTATTTCAAATACTGTAACTTCTTTATTGATAATGTTAATCATATTCTATCATCTATTGGTTCGAGTGAAATCACATGGATCAAAATTATTTTACCCATTGGAATTTCATTTTACACATTTGAAAGTGTAACCTATGTAGTAGATGTCTATAGACGTATTCACAAACCCTTGGATAATTTTCTTCAATACCAGATGTATATTATCATGTTTCCGAAATTAATAGCTGGTCCTATAATACGATATCATGAAATCCATGATCAAATAGCGGACAGAAGTATTAATGATACAGCCGATAATAAATTAACAGGATTTTATCGATTTTGTCTTGGACTTGCTAAAAAAGTACTAATAGCTAATACAATGGCATTTACTGCTGACGAGATATTTGCGATGACTGCAACAGGCGAATTAACAACTTCACTCGCCTGGATTGGCATGTTTGCTTATACATTTCAGATATATTTTGATTTTTCAGGGTATTCGGACATGGCCATAGGTTTGGGAAAAATGATGGGATTTAAATTTCCTGAAAATTTCGACAACCCATACACATCCAAAAGCATAACAGAATTCTGGAGACGATGGCATATAACACTGGGTAACTGGATGAAAAACTATTTATACATTCCATTAGGCGGTAATAAAGTGGGGAGCAATGCAAGATTATATACTAACTTGTGCATTGTATTCTTAATTTCCGGCTTTTGGCACGGAGCCGCCTGGACCTTTATTTTTTGGGGAGCTTACCACGGCATATGGTTGGTATTAGAACGAATATTTTTATTAAAGGTATATGACAAGATTGGTAAAATAGCTGCTACTATTATCTGTTTTTTATTGGTATCCATTGGCTGGGTATTTTTTAGAGCCGACCATCTGGCCGACGCATTTATTTTTGTTAAAACGCTTTTCAGCTTTAATTTTTCAATTCCTCAACACTTTATTACCCGGGAATTTTCATTTTATTTTATGCTGGCAATCGTATGCTCATTTTTCACAAGTTTTAATATTGGAAAAAAAATACAACAAAAAGTGTATTACACCTATTATAATGTAGCCGGAAATTTAATATTCTCAATTATGGCGTGCGTGTTGTTTATATTGTCTCTTGCGTCAATAACTTCTTCAGATTTTAATCCATTTATTTATTTTAGATTTTAAAGATGAAAAACGTGAAACTATCCGGCAAATCATTTATTGTAATAGGAATACTGTTTTTCTTATTCGTTCCATTAATCCAAAATCAATTTCACTTAAAAAAGTACATTCGCCCCTTAAAAGGATCTTATTCATCCGTACAGGACACGTCTATATCATTAAATACATGGCTTTCCGGAAATTATCAGACCGTAAAGGATAAATACCTGGCGCAAAACTTCGGTTTAAGAAACTATTTTGTAATGCTGGATAATCAAATCGCCTACAAATTATTTAAAGCAACCAGCATTAGTAATGTGATTGTAGGAAAAGGAGACTTTTTATATGAAACTGAATATATCAATTCTTATTACGGTAATGATTTTGTAGGCTTAAATGAATTAATTGCAAGATATAAAAAGGTAAAAGAACTACAGGACTATCTCTCCTCCATCGGAATTGATTTGGAAATAGTTTTTGCTCCGAGTAAAGCAGCTTTCTATCCGGAGTTTATTCCAGACAGCTGGAAATATCAAAAAAAATTAAGTAATTATGATTGTGCAACAGCACTTTGTCAAAAACTTAAGATACATCATGTTGATTTTAATGCCTGGTTCAAAAAAATAAAGGATGTTACGCCCTATGATCTTTATCCAAAAACAGGCATACATTGGAGCAATTATGGGGCATTAATAGCTGCTGACTCATTAAAAAAGCACATAGAGTTTAATACTAAGTTAAACTTAAGAGGTTTTGTTATTAAAAACATTGCCTACGCCGATTCTTTGCTACATCCTGATGACGATATGGGTATTGTTATGAATTTATTAAAACCGATAAAAACGCTACCAATGCCTTATGCCACTTATTCTTGGCAAGAGGATGAAACTAATACCACCAAACCCAGAGCGTTAATTATTGCTGATAGTTATTTTTGGCAAATTTATAGTCAGGGCCTTGCAAATAATTTTTTTACCGACCCTAAATTTTGGTACTATAACCAATCTATATATCCAGAAACAGAAGCGATTCGAGAGGTTAGCAAGCTTGATATTGCTGAGGAAATAAAAAAACAACAGGTTATTGTAATCATGGCTACAGAGATCAATGTTCATGATATTGGATGGGGCTTCATAGAAAAAGCACTTGAGGTATTAAAAACAAAAAATGGCAATTCTTTAAGACAAAGGCTGTATGTTAATAATATTAAAGAGCATATTAAAAATACTCCCCAATGGATGAATGATATTAAAAAGAAAGCGGAGGATAAAAAGATTTCTGTAGAGGAAATGATCAGCCTTGATGCAATCTACATTTATGAAACCGATTATGGCAAACCCGAAGTAATTGAACTCATTGACCAAACCAAGAAACGTATTGAAAATACTCCCGAATGGATCTCTCAAATAAGAATAAAGGCAAAAGAGCAGGGCTATACTGAGCAAGAAATGCTTGAACTGGACGCTAAGTACCTATACGATACAGAACTTAAGAAAAAGTAATTATAAATTTTTGTCCAGATCTTTTAATTCCTGAACTTTTTCGGCATATCCCATTTTATCAAATGAAAAGATAAGGTTATTCAAAATACGCTTAATAATATCGAGGTTGGAACAAGGAAGGTAATATTTAATATCCGGTTCAACATTTAATTGTTTGATGAAGGCATCTACATCGCCCTGATTAAATATAAGCCCCTTACTGAAAGGATTGACATAAAATAAAATGTTATCAGATAGAGTTTTATGGGACGGATCAAATAAATTAGCAAAATCATTTACATACGCTAATACAAAGTGCTGGGGTAAATTAACACCGTAAACGGGAATCCCTAATTCCTTGCATACTAAAGCGTAAATGACACTAAGCATTACCGGATTTCCTTTTTTTGTTTCTAAAACAACGTTGATAAAAGAATTTTGAGGTGCGTGATAATTTGTAATATTTCCACCAAATTGGTGTACTTCAAACATAATATGGTTAATGATCTTAACTTTTTCTATCGCAGTCAGGTCGTCATGTAATTCCAGCCATACGTCCTGTTTGATCTGATGAAGTTGCTTTCTTAATTTATTTTCATCCAGATCAGGGTATTGATAACGGGCAATAATGCTACATCCTTTGAATAGATCATCCTGCTCGTTTTCCGCCCAGTATTTTAACGCGTTTTGTAGTGCTTTGAATTGAATGGTATGAATGATTCCTTCGATCCGTTTTTGCATCAACGCATCAAAACTGTTTTCCCATGCTGTCTCCAAATGAGGAATAGCGGGAGGCCCCAATATAATAAACCTATTTTTTACTTCTGAATAAATACCGTCATCCGGATCATCCAACAAAGTAATTAAGGCAATTACTTCCTTTAGGTTCATTTCGTTTTTTTTAGGTCTCATACAAGGTTTGATATTTATATCAATGGGTGCCTGGAGCATGCATCATTTAATTACTACTAATGAATGAAGCATATTTCATACAAAACAAAAATAGCCCCGAATTGGGGCTATTTTTGACCATAAATTAGATTTTCTTAACAATTAGGATGTTAATCGTTGTAAACTTTCCTCTATTAATATCTCTACACTTTTTACATAATCGCTTGTAAACTCTTTACGGACACGGTTTGCGATAATAACACAAGCTGTTAAACACTGATGGTTTAATAACTTTCCTAAACCGTATAAAGCAGATGTTTCCATTTCAAAGTTGGTAATACGGTGATCTCCCATTCTAAACTCTGTTAAAAGCTCATTTAAATTGGGCATCGCGGCCTTTAGCCTAATCTGGCGCCCTTGTGGTCCATAAAAACCAGGGGCAGTAGCAGTAATGCCGATGTGTGTACCGTTTTGAAACTTAGACATCAACTGTTGGGAAGCTTCTACACAATAAGGATAAGGTAAATTTGGCATCCAGCCCGTATGTTTTATAAAGGCGTCGCTGATAGAGTTATCGCAAACTTTTTCCCAACCTTGATAAAAATTCAACAACCCATCCAGGCCTAATCCATGAGAACTTACAACAATTCCGTTAACCGGAATATCTGGCTGCAAAGCGCCACTGGTTCCCAAGCGAATAACATTAAGCGACCTGTGCGTGGAATTCAACTCTCTTGTCTCGAGGTTAATATTAACTGCGGCGTCTAATTCATTCATCACGATATCAATATTATCTGTACCAATGCCAGTAGACAAAACCGTTATCCGTTTGCCATTAAAAATACCGGTATGTGTTACAAATTCACGATGTTCGGTTTTAAATTCTATTTTACTGAAAAATTTTGAAATTTGTGCCACGCGGTGTTGGTCGCCAACAACAATTACATCATCAGCTATATCTTCGCCTTTCAAATTAATATGGTATACCCGCTTATCACCCGTAAGGATGAGCTCTGTTTCTGGAAATTGAGACATATTATACAGTTATGAGTTTAATTTGTAAATTCTAAATAAACGTAAGTAAAGCTAATACATATTTACCAAAAATCAATAAGCCACATATAAATGCAATGATGGTAAAAATGAATACTGCTCCCGCTGAAAGGTCTTTAATCTTTCCTGCAATAGGGTGATGATTAGGCTGAACCATGTCTACAAAAGCTTCTATGGCCGTATTCATTGTTTCTAAAGTTAAAACAGCTCCTGTGCAAATTAGCACAATACACCATTCCATAGTGGTGATATCAAGTGTAAATCCCAGGGCAATAGCAAGAAAAGCACTAGCAACCATAATCTTCATGTTACGTTGCATCAAGCTGAATTTAATTCCTTTGAATGCAAATGTGAATGATTTAAAAAAAGAAGTCATCAAAAGTTGGATGTAAAAATAAATAATAAGAATGGTAAAATAAAGCAACTAAAGATAAGTAAAAATAGAAATACAAATCCCATTAACATATCAATGATCAACCAATAACTCAGATCATGCTTTTTCATTTTGATTCATGCACATAATGGTGTAATACAAAAACCACATAAACACACTAAAGACAAAGGTAAAACCAATAGCATCGGGATTTAAAAGAACTCCAATGCTTTGACTTATTACCTGAAAAGGATGATTGACCACATTCCAGCTATTAAATCTTAAATATCTGCCCAGGTACAAACCAAAAGAAATAAGCCAAAAAACAAAAGGCGTTATGAATGTCATCCATAAAGGATTCACATACTTTTGCAATACCTTAAACATATCTTTCAGCGATTTCATAAAAACAACCATTCCAATTAATGCGAAAGAAAGGATGAGTATCAGGTCGAACCATAATGGAAAAGGATCACGTGGTTTAAGATGAAACAGGTCGGTTAAGATGTAAGGAGAGTTAGGAAGGAACAACATCCATAATATAAGCAGAGGTATGTGCTTGAAATGAAGTATCTCTTTTTTTATTAAGTAAGTACTGATCCACCATGGTATAAGCGCTAAAAATAA
>JAZKDT010000032.1:38346-40068 GCA_040387475.1 Bacteroidota bacterium
TTATATTATTTAGTGTAAAGAACAGTTGTTATCTCTTTGTCTCTCATATCAAAGCTTCGCCAGTCATTTGTATAATCAGACAGGTAATGATCGATTTTCTTCCTCAACAAATATCGATATGAGCTTGCCGCGTATGAATCGTATCGATCCGAGTAAAATTTATTTAGTCCGTCAATCGACTTAAAATCATTACGTTTGGTAACTTCCATCAATTCAGGAATGTTGGCATCCGAAAGCGAAAACAAATAATTAAAATCAACCTGAGTTAATGGTTTGTTTTGAATATTATAGCTTGTTATCAGTTTATCCCAGTTAACACAGGCCGATAATACCAAAACAGAAAACCACAATGCCACGTTGCTTCGTATCAGATACCAGTTGGATCGTTTTTTATATATTTTCCAGAACATAATACACAAACCAAAAGCGGCCAGTGCCAACCATACATAAACGCCTATGCGCTTATCCGTAAAATTAAACTGATGGATGTAGATCTGATTTCTGAAAGTAGTGGATGATAGCATGATCACGTTTTGAAGGATCCATAAATACACAGATACCACGAGTAGTTGGTTATTTTTAACATCTTTAAACTCAGCCCTAAACAAATACATGATCAAACTGGTGGCTATAATGATAGAAAAAATAATTACCCCTACTCCGCTATGTACAAAATCAGAGTGAGTTATATTCTTAGGCAAGCCACCGTCAAAATATAGTGTTTGAATATCCCCGATATTTAAAACAACCAACATGATGTTTAGCAATGCAAACAACAACAATCCTGCATAACGCTCTGTTTCATAACGCTTGTGTCGTAGTTCATCTTCAGTGGCCTGTATGTTTAACAGGGGCAAATTACTTTCCCATATTTCTACTGCATTAATAACTTTGTGATTTAAAAGGCCGTACACCAGTAAAAATCCCCCAAGTGTAAAACCTATCCAACTCATACTTATGAAATCAAAATTGATCCATTTGGTATTGTCGGCAAATAAAGGATTAGCATCTTTATACATATTGAAAAAGAAAATACTGAGCAATAACACTAATCCGGTAGCCATAGCCTTATATCCTTTTTTCGACACCTGATCCTGCTGCGTTGCCTGAATGCGGGTAACCGAATCGATAATGATATGGGCAACCGAAAATGCAACCGAATAGAAACTAAATAAAAACGAGAATAAACGGGAGGTAACAATATTGAATGACACAGCTGAAAGCACTAACAAACTCACCACGTTGGCAATAATGCTCAAGGCACTTGAGTGTATAAATATGCAAGCAGCGCTAATCAAACACATTAACGCGCTCCAAAGCCATTTTTTACTGCTTGATAGTTTTACATTTTTTACAACGATAATTACCAGGAAAATAATATTGAACAGCAGAAAATTAATTCCCGCATTTTGATGGAAGAACAAAAAACTATAAGCACCTGTGGCTATAAGTAATAAATAATCATTTTTTTTCATGGTATATGTTATGGGTTATGGTTTTAAAAATATATTTACAGACATTATATATCACGTAAATTACCAGAGTTAAGGTTGCAACAGACAAAATAAATAGGGCTATAAATACAAACAGAATTATGAGTAAGTCTGAATTTTCGGCATCGGTCATCTTTGTTTTTTGTTTTTGGTATGTTTGGCTAGTTAAAGGTCTTCTGCTTCCTTAAGCTGAAATACCCGAAGATTGTCGCGTGTGTTTCTTGAAATT
>JAZKDT010000032.1:40078-84109 GCA_040387475.1 Bacteroidota bacterium
ACGGATACAGGGAAGCTTTTACCTGATTCAAATTGTCGTTAAGCAGGTCTTTCAGATTCAGTTTTGAGATGTCTTTGCATTTCTTTCCTTTCACGTAAGAATTTTTCAGGTACTTCCACTGTGTAGGAAGAATGAACCAAGCTCCCATAATGGTGCTGACAGAAGCAAATGATTTTTTACCATTCCCGTGTAAAAAAAACTGCAACCCCACTTCGTCTTTAAATGAAATGGAATAGTCGAACAGCACGTGTTCTAAGTCATGATACTCAGCACCCACCAATGGCTCTACTCCCGATTTTTTCAGAAACTTACCAAGTTCCTTACCAACGCTGCCTTCAGGATATTGCAACAGGCCTTCGGTCGTTAGATTCCAGTTTTTTTGGTTGGTTCCGTAATTGAAAACCATCGGTCCAATCAATCCTGCAACCCAGGAAGAGGTTTTTAGATGAATGAACATCAAATGATCAATGAGTGTTTTGGGTTGATCTGTAACTGTTTTCATGATATTTTTATTTTTAAATAATGACTGACACCTGACTGTTTTTTTCTAATACATTAATTTTGAATTTGATGTAGAATAATGGGATCAAGCCCAGTAAACCAAAGCCGCAATCAATAATCTGATGATAAAAGGGGATGTGACGAATTGGTCCGCAAATAAAAGCCAAAGGGAAAACGGCTATGCAGGCAATAATTCCAACGTTGACTGTAAATTTATTACGCACCGGGTTTTGATATACTCCTACAAAAAATAATCCGATAATGATATGTGCAAAAGCTAACCAATCGGTACCATACAATACAATGGAAGGGGTTTGATGAACAGATTCATAAATGGTTCTGATCCAGGCATGAAAAAAAGGAGGAAAGAGATTAATATGCGTAATCAAAAAATCCACTTCAGTTATTAATGGGAAAGCGGTGATTCCGCTTAATGTTAAAAGAATGATAAATACGATCACTACTCTTCTGATTTTACTGATGTCGTTCGTTTTCATGGTTGATTATTTTAGGGTGAATATTCTGTTTTTTAATTCGTGTATATCTTCGTTTAATAATAGTTTAAAGTCCCAGTTACGGATAGAAGTTGATCGTTTCCCTTTCTGATAAGCGTCACGGAAGTAATGAAATTGATTGGGGAACAGGATAGCGGTTACTACACAACTCCCTACTGTAAAAAAAGAAGGCTTACCGTTTCCCCATAAAAAGAACTGCATAGCTGCTTCGTCAATAACATGTGTTGAATAACCCAGTAATATGTGAAACACATCATGGCGTTCGGCTTTAGGAATTGGCTCAAATTTTTCTTTCCTGTAAAAAACACCTAATGTATTTCCCAGGCTGCCACTCGAATAATTTAAAAGGTCGATAGAGCTAAGATTCCAGGCTATTCTGCTCTTATTTAGTTTAGCATGAATAGGCACTCCTTTTTCCAGCAGCCACAAAACCACTTTGGCTCTTACTGATGTTTCTGACTGATAATTAATCTCGATTTTTTTCATTTCATTTATTTAAAAGTACTTTGTATTTCAAAGTTTGTGATCAAAAAAAAGGATCATCGTCCTTTCAATAATTTTTCAAGCGCATCCAGATGCTCATTGAATGCTTTCATTCCTATTTTTGTAACGGAGTATGTGGTTAAAGGTTTCTTGCCAACAAATTCCTTCTTCACATGAATGTAAGCTTCTTTTTCGAGCGCTGTAATATGGCTGGCCAGGTTTCCGTCTGTAATCTCAAGGGTTTCTTTCATCGTACTAAAATCCACACTATCGTTCACCATCAACACACTCATAATACCCAGGCGTATTCGATTCTCAAAAGCTTTATTTAAATTATGTATGTAATTTTTCAACTGTAATATTTTTTTTAGTCATGACTTAAGAGACTATGTGACTTAAGGAAACCAGGACTTTTAAAATCCATTTATTGTCTCTTACATCTCTTCAGTCCCTTTAATCTTCACTATCTCTTCTTCTCGTACTTAAACCACATTACTGTTCCGTAAACAATATGTAATACTCCAAATCCAAGCGCCCAATATAGCAAACCATTTCCTAAGTTAAAAGCATTTATCAAGCCTAACACAATTTCGCATATACCAAAGTAACGGATATCATCATATGTATATTTACTGGCATTAATTAAAGCCATACCGTAAAACAGCAACATACACGGTGCAATAAATATAATAGCGCCATGATACAATAATGCAAAACAAAAAATGCCCCCGGCCATTAAGGGAATACATAAATTAATTAACACCCGGATTGCTGTATGATCAAATAAATGATGCCCTTCCCGTTTTGCCTTGCGGTTAGAAAAAAAGTACGCGGTGGAAATAGACAATAATAGCACAACAGCGCAGATCAAAATAAAATTCATATAAATCTCATTTCTATCAAGTACTCCCATATCTCCTCTTACACAACTTTCATAAATAGAAGCAAGGTAAGAATAGGCCACAAAGGCGCCGCCTAAGGCAAAAACGCCCGCAAACACACCCGATAAACCACTGAGTGATAAAAAACGGGTTGATTTTTTCATCATGTTGCGAATATCCTGTATCGCTTCGAGGTGTTGACTATCTTCTGTTGTCATATTAAAAGCACTTTGTGATACAAAGTTATAAAGAAATTTTAGACCTGCAATTTATTTTAACAATTATTTTAAACTATTTAATCAGACATCGAAAAGTGCGCAGTCAATCAAAAGTTCATCAGAAAAGCGGTATAAATTGATTATTTTTGACTAAATGACCAGTTTAACTAAAGCACAGCGTGTTCCTATTGGATATTATATCTATGTTTTGCTCGCAATATTATCTAGCAGCAACGTAATAGCACAAGACAAATCCATTGCAATACAAAAAACGCAAAAAATTGTCAGAACGGGAAAAATGATAAGTAATACTAACAATAGTTATTACTATGAAAATGACAAAAAAGGAAACTCTGTTTTTTCGAGGAACAATGGCATGAATGGTCCGATAACGATGATTTCTTTTTTAGAATATGACAGCCTTAACCGGATAACTAAATCATATTTCGCT
The DNA here is from genome assembly GCA_040387475.1 of Bacteroidota bacterium. Lineage (GTDB taxonomy): Bacteria > Bacteroidota > Bacteroidia > B-17B0 > Aurantibacillaceae > UBA4416. Next base: position 43,128 of record JAZKDT010000032.1, read on the forward strand.
CATTCAAATATTGGTTATTATTTGAGCGAAACACTATATCAAAACAGTAAAGTTACGCACTATAGTTATACCACCGATAGTAGAATGGAAAACGATTATAACCGTGAGTTGTTAAATAAGATCCATACAAAAAAGGAATTTATCTATTTGAAAGCTTATACTGATTTGCATAAATCAAAAAAAGTGATTTCAAGTATTGATAGCCTGGATAAATTTGGCAATGTTGTTAGTGAATTAACCTATTCGGAAACCGGAGACACCTCGAGTTACCATACCTACAAGTTTAACGAGCATAATAAAGAAATCTTATTCCATTTTGGCACAAAAGACTCCGAGTCATGGACCTGGGATATATATTCCGTTTATGACAGTAATTTAAATCGTTTAAAATCGTTTAGGATTTCCTCTGAAAATGGATTAAAAGATACATCGGAAGTGTACAACTATATTTATGACAGTACGAACCATTTACTAGAATCAAATTACTATCATCATAGAGTTTTTAAAAATAAAACGCTTTATCAATATGATAAAAACCACAAAGTTAAAAAAGAAACATTTTATGAAGGTGATCAAACCGTTGTTGATGTTATAACAGAGTATGAGTATAATAAATATGATCTACTTATTAAAAAAGTAACCTATGATTCACGAAATGTAAAGAATAAAGGAAAAGAAACTTGTAACTACACTTATACTTATTGGTAATTATACGATTATGGTAAACAATTTGTTTTTTCAAAAATCAGCTAATGCACACTTAAAATTTAAATCTAAAAAAATACCTACCTTTACCTTATGGCGAGAATTTTAGCAATAGATTATGGAAGTAAACGCGTTGGCCTCGCCGTTACCGATCCATTACAAATTATTGCCAGCGGTTTAACAACTGTTCATAGTAAAGACCTCATTGCTTACCTGGAAGAGTATTTAAAGAAAGAAGCTGTAGAATGTATTGTGGTTGGCGAACCAAAGACGCTGCAAAATGAAGCATCTGACAGCGCGCGTTATATTGATCCCTTTGTAACGCACCTAACGCGTAAATTTCCGCATATTAAAATTGCGCGTTATGATGAGCGCTTTACCTCTACCCTTGCGCATCAAGCCATGTTGATGGGTGGTTTGAAAAAGAAAGCGCGTGCTAATAAAGATACCGTTGATATGGTGAGTGCCACGATTATTTTACAGGATTATTTATCTTTTATGAGTAAGTAATTGTATCGGCATTGCAAGTGGCTTTTTCAGCTACGAAGCAATCTCATACTTATCAAAATAAAATTGTGATTCAGATTGCCGCGCTGTTCCTCTCAATGACCAACCGCAAAAAACAGCCCAGCCTCCCGGTGACTGTCGCACTATTTGAAACGTAGGAGCGAGGTGATAAAAAAAACAAATTTATTTTCTTCGTTAATCTTTAATCGATGATCAAGCGCTATATCACACAAAAAAAGCGCCTGTGAGATCACAAGCGCTTTATGTTTACCAATTTTACCGATTATTTAAGGATCATTAGTTTATAATTAGATGAGTGCTCATCTGAAGTAATGTTTACCTGGTACAAGCCATCTGCCAGAGAAGACACATCCAGTTGTGTTTCAAAAGATGTGGCTATTTGCGTGAAAACCTTTTTACCATGTGTATCGAAAACAGTTACCTGGGTATTTAACAAAGGGCTTTTAACTGTCAGCGTACCTTTGGTTGGATTTGGATACATCGCAAAAACATCTGCATTTAATGTTTGAATACCGGTGCAGGCATCAACCGTGATCATATCCGTCGCTGAATTTGTGCAACTATTTCCATCGGTATAACTGTAAGTAATTGTGTAAGTACCCACACCCACTGTTGAAGGACTGAACAGCCCTGCAGAAACGCCTGTTCCACTATAAACTCCCCCGACAGGCGTTCCACCTGATAATGAAACACTATTTATGGTAACGCATTGTAAATTGATGGCAGATGTATTTAACGTAACAGCCGGTAAGTTAGAAACACTGATGGAGATCGTCATGGTATTTGAACAACCATTCGCATCGTCACCGGTTACGGTATACGTATTGGTATATACAGGAGAAAAAGGCACCCCATCCGTCACAAAATTATCCCAGGTATAGGTTTGTGCACCTGAACCCGTTAAGGTTACCGAATTACCCACGCAAATACTCATAGTAGTAGCGGTTATTGAAAGTGTTGGCAAAGCATTAACGGTTGTTGTAACAACAGATGTTGCGGTACCGCAGGCATTTTCAACCGTTAATGTATAGTTTCCGGATGTAGCTCCGGTAATAGCGGTTACCGAAGCATTGGGAGCAGCTATTGTTCCGGCACCCGTCCACGTATATGTAATAGGTGCATCGCCCGTAACCGAAGAAGCCAGTGCTAAGGTCTCATCACTACAAATAGCCACATTACCTGTAATACCCGTGATAGAAGCAGGCACACACGCTACTGTTCCACCGGTTACAGAACCGTCGATACTCACGTTATCAATACTGAATGTTCCACCCGCAGCTTCAGCATTCCACGCATAAAAGCGCAAGGCAACTGAGGAAGTAGTGGTAGCACCGAAAAAATTAATAGTGCTTCCATTTTGCGCATTCGAGAGTGCATCAAAATTCCAGAAAAATTCATTGGCTCCAACCACTGATAAATTGGTGTTGGTTGCTACAGAAGCCGGCAGGTTATTTGTAAAACCGTCAACGCTTGCTCTTACCGCGTAATTTCTAATACCTGTCCCGGAACGTTGAATGGTAAAAGACATGGTATTTAAAGCCACAGTAAAACCTGCCTGTGGCGTTAATATAATTTCGTAGTATTCAGTTGTGTTAATACTCCCGGTCATACTGGCGTAAACATCGGTTGAATTGGTTCCGGTTGGCGAACCTAAGGGCCAACCTACAAAAGAAAACCGCCCGGCTGCATTTGCATTTAAAGATGGAGTTCCTACTGCTGCAAAAGAACCGGATGTAACTCCAACAGCCGTTGGTGTAGGCGTTGGATCGATAACGCCTGAACTTGCGGTTACAGCAGCAAATGGATACGTTAAAGAAAAGGATTGTGCACGTGCGGATACCGACAAACACAACGTTGCAATAATAAGTAGATTTTTTATCATGGTTTATTTTTTTAGTAAAGTTAAAAAAATAAACCTTTCAAATGATTTAATTAAAATAGACCAAAAAGCATTTGAAAATAAAGAAGGCTAAACCTCTTTTTCTGTGAAAATAATATTCAAAGTTTCTAATTCAGAAAGCATTGGTTCGTAAATTTCTTTAACCAAAGGAATTTGTACTCCGTATAATTTGATTTTACCGGTTAAGAAATTTTTAATGGTAATAGCCAAAGGCAAGCCAACTGTTTTAGCCATAGCAGTATGAATCTCATCATCGCCAATAACAACCAAAGAAGAATTCAAGGTATGTTTAGCCCCATTTAGTTCATAGTCAAACTGGTGTTGCATCACGATCATATCTTTATCCCCTGCTTTGAGCAACCATTTTTCTTCCAGCAGATTTTGTAACAACTCAGCGGGAGAACCTTCGTTTAATTTGATGCGGCGATCGGAGAATAATTCTAAATACTCCAGTTTGGTCATTACCTCAGTATCCATATCCGGTCCCATAAAGGCAACTAGTTTTTCTTTCACTGAACCCGCTCCTTTTGGTAAAAAAGAGGATAGAAGATCCATGTAAGTTAAGGTACTGGCGTTTTTTATCTTATAGGTATCGTCGGTTAATCCCAGCTTTACAAACACATTCCATGCTTTACAATAGCCCGGCATGCGTAAAGTACCTCGCAACATGGTTGAAGCATCATGTAAACCATATGGCTCTTTGTAGCTAATGCTATCACGGTTGGCGTAAGCATCAAATTTGCCGTAACCTTCTACTTCAATAGTTTCTATTTGTGTATAAACGCGGTTATAGGGAATGAATTTCAATTTGTCTTCTTCTATGAACTGAGCTGTTCCCTGCCCTGCTAAAATAACATTGCGTGGATTCCAGCTGAATTTATAACCCCACGGATTATCATTACTTTCGGGAGCAACCAATCCACCGCAAAATGATTTGAAGCTGGTGATCTTCCCGCCTTTCTCTTCTATTTCGTGAATTACTTTCATGGCTGAAGCATGATCGATGCCGGGATCTAAACCGCACTCGTTCAATAAAATCAAATTCTTTGCTTTGGCTTGTGCATCTAATTCTTTCATATCAGCGCTTACGTAGCTGGCTGTAGCCATATGTTTTCCAAAACGCACACAATCTCTTGCCACATCACCATGCATAAAAGCAGGGAGCATCGATACCACAAAATCAGATTCTTTAATCAACACTTCCCGTAACACCACATTATTGACATCAAATTCAACAGCAGATGCAACATCCGTATACTGACTGATCTTTGATTCAACTGCTGCTTTATTAGCATCAGCAATGGTAATGTGCCAGGCATTGGATTTCGCATGCGACAATAGATAATCGATCAAACTGGATGAAGAGCGTCCGGCTCCAATAATTAATATTCTGCTCATAAAATAAATTCTGCACAAAAATAACCTTAAATTTGTTATCAAAACAGATAATATGTTTCATGTGGTTAAATCGTTATATATAAAAGTCATATCGTTTACCCGATTTAATCATATGGACTTTGATTTATCGCAACAAAAAATAATTTCCAAAATAAAAGTTTTATTCTATTTCATGCTTATCAGCATGGCTGCTATCTGTCAGAACAACTCACTGGTTATTTTCTCTGCCTCCGGAAACCCATTTTATGTTACGTTCAATGGAGAGAGCATAAACGTGGCTGCTCAATCGAATGTCAAAATATTTGATATCAATGCCGGGTGGAGCACTCTCTGTATAAAAGTTCCGGGAACTAACAGAGAGCTCATCTTAAAAGATTCTATCCTGCTAAGCAGCAAATCCAAATTTGTAAACAAAGAATTTACATACGTATTGATTGAAAAAGGTGAAAAACTGGAATTGCAATTCAACTCAGTTTCTGAATTATCGGGACCAAAAACACCGCCGGTTCCCGAAGAACCTAAGGTAGCTGCACCGCTTGTTGACAATAGTATTTATGGTAATTTATACAAGGCGGTAAATAATAAACCGGTATTTTATGCAAATTATGATAAAGAAACCTCAACCTGTAAAAACAGCATAACTGATAAAGAAGTGCGGTATGCCATTAACCTTATGACTAAAGCAAACGATAAGGAAGCTGCGTACCGTTACCTCACACAAATTGTTGATTTAAATTGTTATTCAACACTACAGTTAAAGGATCTGCTTGAAACAGCGCCAATTGACATGGATCGGTTACATTCTGCAAAAAAAGCCTACACTCATGTTACCGATCCCCAAAACATTGGTATGCTTTTATCAATTTTCAAATATCCAACCATGAAGGAGTCTTACGCTTCGTTTTTAAAAGACCAGGAAAATATAGCAAAACAAAAAACCTTGCAATGTAAGGAACCTTTGAACGACCAAAAGTTTAATGAGCTTTTTAGCAAAGTAAAAAGCGCTCCTTATGAAAACGAAAAATTAATCGTGTCAAAAAAAATAATGGCTGAAGTTTGTTTATCAAGCACACAAATTAAAAAGATCAGTGAACTATATACTCATGATAGGGAAAAATTAGAGTATATGAAATATGCTTTTAATGTTTTAACAGATAAAGAAAACGGTAGATCTCTAGCCGATGAATTTCAGTATCAGGGCACCAAAGATGAATTTTTAAAATATATTACTCCATAATCATGCATTCAAAAAAACTAGTCACCATTGGCTTACTCGGCGCTATTGCCGTAGCGCTGGGCGCATTAGGCGCTCACTTTCTAAAAAACAAATTATCAACAGGACTCACCACGCCTGATCAGTTAAACGGTTTTGATACGGCCGTAAAGTATCAGATGTACCATGTATTAGCCATGCTGGGTTTATTTTTATTTTCGAAACATAACCCACCTAAATATATTACATGGGCTTACAATAGCTTTTTAATTGGCATCATCCTGTTTTCAGGCTCGCTTTATCTGTTATGTACACGCCATTTATTGGGAATAGATGCGTTAAAAGTATTAGGCCCAGTTACACCTATTGGCGGTTTGTTCTTTGTAGCCGGATGGATATTTATTGCTTTGACGGGATTAAAAAAAGAAAGTAACAAGTGAATCTAAGCGGCGAACTCATCGCCTTACTTACCACGCTTTGCTGGAGTTTGGGAATTTTTCCTTTTACTGAAGCTGCCAGGCGTATAGGCTCTGCGCCACTTAATCAATACCGTTTATTGTTGGCATGGATCATTATTTCAGTTATTTTGTTTTTTTGGAACGAACTCACACTTATTGAATTATTTACTAAACCTCACCTTTTTCATTTTTTATTTTTAGGTCTTTCAGGCATTATTGGTTTTTCGATTGGTGATTACTGCAGCTTTACCTCTTTTAAATTATTGGGCCCAAAGCTAGCAAGCCTTTACACCACCTTTGCACCAGGAGCAGCTTTATTAATCGGATACATAGCCTTGAACGAAAGCGTTAACGGCATTGGCATTTTAGGAATGCTTATTACAGTCTCAGGTGTAATATGGTTAACACTTTCAAAAACAGATTCGGAGGAAGCTAAAAAAGTTGGATATGCAAGAGATAGAAAAGGAATTATTTACGGTATCGTTGGTGCTTTATGCCAGGGAACCGGATTAGTGTTGTCGAAATACGGTATGGATTATTATGATACAAAGCTACCAACTATGCACGCCGTTTGGATCCGCTTATTGTTTGCGTTTTCAGCGGCATTTATGGTGTCGCTGATGGCGGGGAAATTAAAAGCCAATAGCAAACCTGTGTTCACCAACGAAAAAAACAACTTGCCTTTTATGTTTTTAGGAACCTTGCTGGGCCCGGTAATGGGAGTCACTCTTTCTCTTTTTGCCATTCAAAAACTGGAGGTTGCAGTTGCCCAGACAATTTTTGCTCTTTTACCTCTTTTCGTCCTTCCCATCAGTCTCGTTATTTATAAAGAAAAAATAACTATGCAGGCTGTTTTCGCCTGTTTTTTAGCGCTGGGTGGCGTGCTAATTCTTATTTGGCGCAATGAATTCTAAATTTTGTAGAATTTAAGAAATTTTATAAAAAAAGCGGTCTATTTTGTATATTTAAGGATTATAAATAAGCTCTTATGTCAAAAATCAAACTTATAGCCTTTGCATTCTGTTTAACTCTATTTTCTAATTTATTTTCTCAAAAGGGAAAAAACGGATCATTGAGTGTATCCACGGCTAATGTAAAAATCAATGAATTTACAGCCTTAACGTCTAATGCAGCTGTTGGTAATGCTACAATTACGGTTGCCGCCAGTTCGTTAAATGCAAACGGGCGTTTTACAGGTGCGTTGGCTCCTGGCGACTTAGTGATGGTTATTCAGATGCAGGGAGCTTTAATTAAACTAAATCCTTATAATCCCTGGGAAGCGTATGTAACCGACAGTCTGTATGGCCGAATTTACAGTTACCAAAACTGTGGAAATTACGAATTTGCACAGGTAAAAACAGTTATTTCTGCCACACAAATCGAGTTGGAGTGTGGGTTGAAATATGATTATTCGATCGCTGGAAGAACCCAGGTAGTTCGGGTTCCAAGATATAATGCGCTGAACGTTACCGGTACTGGCACTTTAACTACCGACGCGTGGAGCGGAACTGCAGGTATTGGAGGAATACTGGCTGCTGAAGTTGATGGTAATACTACTGTAAATGCAGGTGGAATAATAACTGCCACTGGCTTAGGCTTTCGCGGCGGCTTACCTGCAGCTTCGGGCGGTACCGATTTTTATCCCTTATCCTCAGCCACGCCCGCTAATAAAGGGTCGGAAAAAGGGGAAGGTATTGGCAGTAACCGACTTAACAACAGTATCGACTCTTTAGGAAATTACTGTAAAGGGGCCCCTGGTAATGGCGGCGGCGGAGGTAATGCCAATAACTGCGCCGGCGGCGGTGGCGGTAACGGTGGTGTAATTGCAAATTACAACGGTCATGGAAATCCGGGTGCAGGATTCAACGCCATCTGGAATCTGGAATGGCCCGGAAAAGCATCAGTAACATCAAGCGGCGGCGGAAAAGGTGGTTACGGAACGTCAACCACTAATACTACAAATATTAACACGGTTGGTCCAAATAGTACCTTATGGGGAACATTCAGACGTGTTAGCGCTGGTGGATTTGGAGGAAGACCTTTGGATTATTCTACCGGTAAGCTATTTATCGGTGGTGGAGGCGGTGCCGGTCATACCACTCTTGGTCAATCTAATGGAGCCGGAGCTTGCACTGGCGGAGCCGGTGGCGGACTTATTTTCCTATTAAACTACGGTACGATTTCAGGAACGGGTTCTATTGTATCCAATGGTAATAATGGAGGAAATGCATATGGTGTAGGAAATTTCGCGAATCCACAGCAAGGAATTGACGGCGCAGGTGGCGGTGGCGCAGGTGGAACAATTATTTTACAGTGTAATGGCACCATATCAGGCATTACTACAAGTGCTATTGGCGGTAACGGGGGCAACCAGGTTAAATCCGGTACGGCCAACAGTGAAGGTCAAGGTCCTGGCGGCGGCGGCGGCGGCGGTTATATAGCCGGCAACGGAAGTGTTTTTACTCAAAATGCAAACGGAGGAATCAACGGAACAACAAATGCATCGGCATTTGACACGGAATTTCCTATGAATGGTGCAACTGCCGGAGGTGCCGGATCAAACAACCAGGTCATTACTCCTTCTTTTTCTCTCACGGCTTCTCCCAATCAAACATTATGTACCAATCAATTCGCTGTATTAACAGCTACTTCAACCAATAGTTCCGCAACTGTTCTTTGGTATAATGCCGCAGCAGGAGGAAATTCGATCGCGGCAGGTACAACGTATACCACTCCTGTTTACGCAACTAGTGGTACTTATACAGTATATGCCGGCTCTTGCCCTGGCATTTATCGTGTTCCTGTTATTATTACAGTTAACACCGGCGCAACCTTTGCTATCAATAGCCCTACTATTTGTTCAGGACAAAGTACCATCCTCACCGTTACTACCACTGCAACTTCATATACGTGGAGTACGCCGGGATCACCAACAACAAATACAATTTCCGTATCCCCTACGTCCACAACTATTTACAATATCAGCGGGGGTACCGGTGGTTGCGTGGGATCTCAAACAACGCAGGTAACGGTTAACAATACACCGGTTGTATCAGTACCTGGCGCAACGATTTGTTCGGGTAATTCAGCAACATTAACTGCGAGCGGCGCAACCAATTACACCTGGATGCCTGGCGGACAAACGACAACGAGCATTATTGTTACACCAACAATTAATACAACGTACTCAATTACCGGAGCTAATGGCAGTTGTACAAATTCAACAACAGCCAATGTTAGTATTACCGCAACTCCAACCATATCTACCAACTCCACTACCATTTGTGCAGGGCAAATTGCTACATTCACAGTGACAGGAGCAACGTCTTATACCTGGAACCCGGGTGGTGTAACCGGAAATACTTATACAACCAGCCCTGCGTCGTCTGGTACTGTTTCTGTAGTTGGAGCAAACGGAAGCTGTACCGCGCAACTAACAACTTCTGTCGCAGTAACACCTAATCCTACAGTAAGCGTAACAAATCAAACTATCTGTCCTACACAAACGATTACTTTAACAGCCGGTGGAGCAACGACCTACTCATGGAATACGGGTCCAACAACCAACACTATTTCGGTGTCGCCTTCATCTACAACTATCTATACTGTCACAGGAACTTCCAGCCTGTGTTCTGATACCAAAACTGTAAGTGTCATTGTTGCAACACAACCTACCGTTTCTGTAGCAAACGCAAGTATATGTTCGGGCAGTTCTACTATTTTAACGGCAAGCGGTGCAACCAATTATACCTGGTCGCCCGGCGGGCAATTCACGTCAACTGTATCGGTGAGTCCTACTAATACAACTACTTATACTATTTTGGGCTCAAATGGTACATGTACAGGAACCACAACGGCAATTGTAGATGTAACTTCAACCCCAACCCTTATTGCTAACTCTGCAACTATTTGTCCCGGACAAACAGCCACTTTAACGGTAAGCGGTGCTACAAGTTATACATGGAACCCGGGAGCGATAACGGGCCCTACTTATACCATCGCCCCCGCTTCTAACACAACTGTGTCGGTTATTGGTGCAAACGGAACCTGTACAACCTCGGCAACCGTATCAGTGACTATCGGAACCGGTATTTCTATTTCAGTTAACAATCCAACTATATGCCCGGGGGCTACAGCAACATTAACGGCAACAGGTGCTACAAGCTATACGTGGAATACGGGGCCAACTACAAACACACTAAGTATATCTCCGGGTACTACAACAACCTATACGGTAACAGGCGCAAATGGCGCTTGTACGGGAAGTAATACAGCAGTTGTAACGGTGGAATCCATACCAACTTTAACCACCTCAGCATCCAGCACCATTTGCGCCGGACAAACCGTTACACTTACTGTAAGCGGAGCTAACACCTACACGTGGGAGCCAGGAAGTTTATCCGGTTCATCTGTAGCCATCAATCCTTCTGCAAACACAACATACACCGTTGTTGGATCTAACGGTACCTGTACTAATTCCGCCACAACTTCTGTAGCGCTAATTAATTGCACCAACTCATGCCAGTTTAGTTTAGGACGGGATACTGCATTCTGTTCTCCGATGAATTATGTTATCAACGGACCTGCCGGGTATAATTCATATTCGTGGACGCCAGGAGGCTCAACCACTCAAAATATTACCGCAACAAACACTGGCACCTACATTCTTACAGCTGATATGCTGAGTACCGATTTAGTAGTTAACGGAGCGTTTACTGCAGGAAATACCGGATTTGCCAGCAACTACCTTGTACCTGTCATCCCTGGTCCATTTGGTCTGTTGTCTAACCCGGGAACTTACCTGGTAACAACCAATCCTAATTTTGGTCATACCAATTTCCTTAGCTTTGGTGATCATACAACCGGGACGGGCAACATGATGGTATGTAATGGCGCCAGTACAGCAAATGATATCGTTTGGACAGAAACTATTACTGTTTCCCCAAACACGAATTACAATTTCTCGGCGTGGGCTGCCTCTACTGAAAACACAAGCGCTTCCAGTGCGGCTCAATTGCAATTTTCGATAAATAGTGTATTGATCGGCGCGGTTCACACACCACCGTTAACGGGAGGTGTTTGGTCAAATTTTGCGGTTAACTGGAATTCGGGCGCAAGTACATCAGCCGTTATTACTATTGTAGATCAAAATACCGCTGCTGGTGGAAACGATTTCGCTATCGATGATATCTTCTTCCAGCAGGTTTGCTCTTATTCGGATACGATTGTTGTTACTGAAAACTCAGCCCCTACACTGACTGTGAGCACCATCAATTCAGTGATCTGTAACGGCAACTCTACCTCTTTAACGGCGAGTGGCGCAACTACTTATACTTGGACAGGAGGCGTAACCAATGGAGCAGCCTTCTCCCCTACAATCACTACAAGTTATTCTGTAACAGGAACGTCCGTGCAAGGTTGTACTAATACAGCGATTCAAACAATTACTGTTAACGCCACCCCAACGGTTGCAGTTAACAGCCCGAGCATTTGTTCAGATGCTCCCGGTGTTGGATTAAACGCGTCGGGTGCATTCAGCTATACCTGGTCAACGGGTACAGGCAACGGCAACTATCAGTTCGTTAGCCCTACTGCAACTACTGTTTATACAATTTCAGGAACCGGGAGCAATGGTTGTATAAATGCATCTGTTACAACAGCAACTGTTTTTGTTACCGTCATGCCTACTGTTACTGTAAATTCACCAACTATTTGCGCGGGGCAAACTGCGACATTGAATGCCAACGGTGCTACTACATATTCGTGGAGTACTACAGAAACAACAAGTAGTATAAATGTCAGTCCGGCCACAACCAATACGTACTATGTGTTTGGAGAAACAAATGGCTGTTCAAACTTTATTACAACTACTGTGTCGGTTATACCTTCACCCACCATCACCGCAACAGCAGGAAACTTTTTTGGTTGTTCTCCATTCTGTACAAATTTTACGGATGTCGTTAGTCCATCAGCAACAAGTGTGATGTATAATTTTGGCGACGGTACTACCGGTAACGCAAACAACCCGAATCATTGTTATGCAACCGGTGGCAGTTATACCGTAACCGCCACTGTCACCAATTCGGTGCTAGGTTGCTCAAGTACTTACACAATGCCTACTATTGATGTTATAAACAGTGTTGTTGCCAACTTTAATATCACTGAGGGAAATGTAGTAACTGTAGGTAGTGAAATTCATTTTATAAATACCAGTACAAACGATGAAATATCATTCTGGACAACATCATGCGCCGGAGAAGCGAACCCGTTAGCCAACTTTGATTTTAATTTTACGTTTGCCGATACGGGCAGTTGTTGCATTAAGTTAGAGGCCACTAACCTGGCAGGCTGTAATGATACCATCGAAAAATGCATTAAAGTTGTAAGAGAAGCAGTTGTTGTTATCCCAAATGTATTCACGCCAAATGGTGACGGTAGCAATGAAGTATTCAAAGTTATTTCAAGCGGACTGAAGAGCTTGAACTGCACTATTTTTGATCGTTGGGGATTAAAAATATATGAATGGGATGGCATTAACGGCTATTGGGATGGTAATACAAAAGCAGGTGCGGCACCCGATGGAACTTATTTTTATATCATTAACTACACAGATCAGCTCGATAAAACCACCACGGAGAAAGGATTCCTGAATTTATTCGACGGAAGATAAGAGCTATCTAATTCCCGGAATTTTATAAACGCAAAAACATCTATACTATTATAGGTGTTTTTGCGTTTATAACAAATGAATAACATTAATTCAATTATTTCTTTGTGCAAAAAGACTTTTGTCGCTGCTTTTTTATGTATGTCTATCTCAGGCTTTGGCCAGGAGATTTGTAATAACGGTATCGATGACGATGCCGACGGGCTTATTGATCTGAATGATGTTAGCGATTGCAGTTGCAACACACCGCCGCCGGCTGTAACGTCAATTATACCAAATCCTTCTTTTGAATTAATGAGTGCCTGTCCTAATAGCCACAGTCAGATGAATTTTGTTACCGATTGGACAGCGTCCTGCGGCACTCCTGATTATTTAAATACATGCGGTTATACATTTCCCGCAACGGGTTGGGCGGGCTTAACTCCTTTTCCATACGGCACCGGTGTGGCCGGTGAAATATTTTTGCAGGACTACAAGGAAAATATCAGCTGTTGTTTATCGAGCCCTATGATTGCCGGTACTTCCTATAAAATAAATTTCGTGATGGCGTCCACCGCAATTAATTCGCTCAATTTAAATTTATTTCCGGGAAGTATCCCGTATGATCCTGTTGACATCACTATTTACGGCTCTACAACCTGTTCCACTATGGCCCTAAGTGTTATCTCTCCCTGCCCTACATCAGATCCCTCATGGATGCAACTTGGAGCAGCAACCTATGCACCCACAATGAGTTGGCAAAACATGTCGATTACCTTTACACCAACTGCCACAATTAATTCTATTATTGTTGGCGCTCCCTGTAATTTGCCACCCTCTTATCCATCCAATTCATCCCCCGCACCTGCCTATTTTCCGTATTTTTATTTCGACAATTTTATTTTAAACACCTCTATTTCGTTTGGGCCCTCTGTAAATATAAGCAGTACCGGCCATTATTGCACAGGTGATCTGATGTTAAAGGCTGATATTTCAGATACAGCATCTCTCAGTACAACTTTACAATGGTATCACAATGGCATTGCTATTACCGGTGCCACAGGAAACACTCTAAACATTGCTGCGGGAACAGCCGGCTTAGGTAATTACCAGGTTTGGTTAAACGCCGGTGCAAATTGCATATTAAGTACAAAATTTAATGTCACATCTTCACCGCCGGTTATTTCCGTTAACAGTTTATCAGTTTGCCCGGGAAGCGTAGCAACTCTTTCGGCCTCCAGTATATGTACATCTTATACTTGGTCAACAGGCGCTACCACCAGTGCTGTTAACGTATATCCAACTGCAATCACCAATTATACAGTAGTAGGATCTCTGGGAACCTGCACCTCACAGGCCGTTAGTGTTGTCTCTATATTTCCCGCCAATCTTTTAGTTACCGGCAACAAGGTTATCTGTGCCGGACAAAGCACTACACTTACTGCATATGGCGCAACCAATTTTTATTGGACTGATGTATCCATTCCATTTACCTTAAATTATAATGTAAGTCAGGCTGTTATTGCTACACCCTCGGTCACAACTACTTATACCGTTCAGGGTGCTTCGGGTATCAGTCCAAATACCTGTTTGGCCAATGCAGTAGTAAAGGTTAGCATAGCTCCGTCTCCTACAATTACCGTCACACCCAACACCAGTACTATTTGTGCCGGTAATGCGGTAAACTTAAATGCGTTTGTTACCGGGGCAAATACCTACACATGGAGTAACGGAGCCACGACAGCGTCTATAGGCGTATTCCCACCAATCAGTACCTCTTATACCGTTTCTTCAAATATCGGCGCATGCATTTCAAAAGCCACGGCAACCGTTACCATCGCACCAGATTTTAGTTTCTCCGTTAGTTCCCCCACGGTCTGCTCCGGTCAAACAGCCACAATAATAGCCAGTGGCGCCAATTCCTATACGTGGGCCAGCGGTTCTCAAAACAGCTATTATACAACAACTCCACTTTACAGTAATACAGTTTACACCGTAACGGGCGGAAATGCACTGAATTGTAAATCTATTGCAACGGCAACAGTTCATGTAGTTAATCCCCAGGCTAACTTCTCGGGATTAAACGAACCGGTTTACACAGTGGGAGGTCATCTGCAACTCACGAATCAAAGTACAGGTGCGTCTTCGTATACATGGAAATTATGTGACGGCGTCATTGCTTCCACAACTCAGCTCTTCGTGCCGCTAAACGACACCGGAACTTGCTGCATCACCTTAATTGCTTATGAATCTTTATGTGTCGATTCAACTACCAAATGCTTCCAGGTTGTTCCCGAACCCTCTATTTCTATTCCTAATGTATTTACCCCTAATGGCGACCACAGTAACGATGTGTTTAAAATAACATCAATCGGGTTAAAAAAAATAAATTGCGAAATATATGATCGCTGGGGCTTAAAAATGCATGAATGGGAAGGGACAGACGGTTTTTGGAACGGCACATCCCAAACAGGCCATGCGGCTTCGGGCACCTATTTTTATATTGTTAACTATACGGATTCAAAAAATAATTCACAAACTCAAAAAGGCTTCCTATCTTTGTTCAGAGAATAATTAGTGTCCTTTTAATGAACGAAATCAGAGAACTTTTCCTTTTAAAATTATCAATTCCCATTTACACCATTGTAATAGGCATTGAAATTTTATTCAGCTACTGGCATGAAAAAAAATACTATTCCACCAAAGGAATATTAGCCAACGTTTATCTCACCTTATTAAATATTTCGCTTGACTTTTTAGTACGTGGAATTTGCCTGGCTGTACTGATTTATTTCTCTCATTTTAAATTTACCGGCATCGATCAAACGATACATCCTGTCTTGTACTGGTCGGCATTACTTATTGGACAGGATTTTATGTTTTACTGGCTTCACCGCGTTGATCATTACTGCCGTTTATTTTGGGCTGTACATGTGACCCACCACTCGTCTGAAGAATTTAACTTAACCGTTGGATTCCGCTCTTCGGTTTTCCAGCCTGTATACCGTTTTATTTATTTTATTCCTTTGGCGTTGGTTGGTTTTGATCCCCTTGATATTTTATTTATGTATGCGGCAACGCAAATTTATGGAATTCTCATTCACACTAAAACGGTTGGCAAATTGGGTTTCCTGGAATGGTTCTTATCTACGCCCTCTCACCACCGGGTTCATCATGCCAGCAATATAAAATATCTTGATAAAAACATGGGTATGGTATTTATTATCTGGGATCGCTTATTTGGTACTTTTGCAAAAGAAGAAGAGACGGTTGTATATGGATTAACCACTAACCTGGAGAATTATAATCCTATTACGATGGTGTTTCATGAATGGCATGCCATTTTTAAGGATCTGAAAAAACAAACATCCTTCAAAGATAAATTCATGTATATTTTTGGTCCCCCGGGATGGAGTCATGATGGGAGCCGTAAAACCTCGAGGCAGTTGCGCGACGAATTAAGGTCGAAATAGTATCATACATTTGTTTATCTTTACCTCATTATGGCAAACGTAGTAACCCTTTTTAAGCGCCTGAGTCATTTTGTAAATCACAAATTGTGGCAGCTTAGATTAGAAAAACTGGATAAAAAGCAGGGCTTTTTTTTAAAGCAACTCCGTATTTTTATGCTGGCTATTAAAGGGTTTAATGAAGATAAATGTTTATTAAAAGCGTCTGCCCTCACGTATTACACCCTTTTTTCAATTGTACCGGTTATTGCGCTGGCATTTGCCATTGCCAAAGGATTTGGCTACCAGGAAGACCTTAAGCAACAGATCCTCGATAAATTTCGTGATCAGCAGGATATTCTTATACAGTCGTTTGGTTACGCCGATAAAATGCTGGCTAATACGCACGGCGGATTAATTGCCGGTATTGGCGTAATAGTTTTGATCTGGTCGGTTATGAAATTGCTGGGCAGTATTGAAAACAGTTTCAATGAAATATGGGAAATAAAGCGCGACCGTACCTGGGTAAGAAAGATCACAGATTACCTGTCTATCATGCTCATTGCGCCAATCTGCCTGGTCTTATCCGGAACCATTACCGTGGGTATAAAAACAACTATCGAAGCAGTATCCTCTACTTATGTATCCTTTAGCCCTGTAAGTGCTTTTTTATTAAAGTCGTTGGCCTTCGGACTTATCTGGGGTGTATTTATTTTTATATACATTGCTTTGCCAAATACCAAGGTGCAGTTTAAGGCGGCCGCCAAAGGCGGTTTTGTTGCGGCGCTTTTGTTTGAATTATTGCAATGGGCTTATGTAGCGTCGCAGGTTGGCGTGGCACAATACAATGCTATTTACGGTAGTTTTGCAGCCCTGCCGTTGTTTCTTATATGGGTGCAGTATTCGTGGTATGTGATGTTGTTTGGATCTGAGTTGGCCTTCGCTAACCAAAATGTAGATCACTATGAACTGGAGAATGACATTAACAATATCAGCGACCGCTACAAACGGGTGATCGCTTTATTGATTGCTAACTACGTCGTGAAAAATTTTAACGAAGGAAAACCGGCCTTAACAGCTATCCAGATCGCTAAAAAATTAGACCTGCCGGTTCGTTTGGCAAGAACTATTATCAATGACTTTACCGAAGTAGGTATCTTTAGCGAAGTAAGAACAGGGAACGAAAAGGAAACCGGGTATCAACCAGGCATTTCTGACTCTAAATTAACCGTAAAATTCATCATCGACAAGCTGGATGAAAAGGGAGTAAACCAACTACCCATCGAAGACAGTAAAGAACTTGCTATTGTAAATGGTTTAATGAAAGACATGGATGATGTGCTAAACACCACCAAAGGCAACATGGCTGTTAAAGACCTGTTCTAGTATGCCTCATTCTGATTTTATTAGTAAATTAGGATAGTTTTAAAATCATCTTTTGGTTCGGTTAAAATTTCTCATACTCTTTTTATTAGCTGTGAATCAATTTGCAGTTGCTTCCGATTCTTTATCGGTATTAAAAAAGCGAAAACTCGCCCTGGGCATTTCTTCGGTGGCTTTAACCGCCGGTTCATTGGTGTATTTAAACCAGGCCTGGTACCAGGAATACAACACCTCAACCTTTCACACCTTTAACGATAATGATGAATGGTTTCAGATGGACAAATACGGCCATATGTTTAGCACCTATCAAACCGGGCGATTAATGATGAACGCCATGCAATGGGCAGGCTATTCCAAAAAAAACCAATTGGTTGTTGGAGGATTAAGTGGCTTTGCATACATGACCGCTGTTGAAGTCATGGATGGTTACAGTGATGGCTGGGGTTTTAGTTGGGGTGATATGGGAGTGAATGCCCTGGGCAGCGGCTTAGCCATCGGGCAAAAAGCGTTATGGAACGAACAACGCCTGCAATTAAAATTTTCTTTTTACTCATCGCCTTATGCTCAATACCGACCCGACCTGTTAGGTAAATCATTTGCCACAGAAATTCTGAAAGATTATAACGGACAAATTTACTGGCTCAGCATCAACCCGTCCGCCTTCATGAAAAAGGAAACAAAATTCCCGAAATGGTTGAATGTTGCCTTTGGTTATGGCGCCAATGGTATGCTGGGCGCACGTTACAACAATATTGTTATTGAAGATGAAAGCGGTAAGGTCACTTACTTTAACCGGTACCAACAGGGATACTTCTCGCTGGATGTAGACCTCACACGAATCAAAACAAGATCGAAAGTTTTAAGATCTGTTTTTTCCTGCTTGAATATCATTAAAATTCCTTTTCCGAATGTAGAGTTGAGTGAAGGAAAACTGAAGTTTAATTATTATTGATTTTATGAATTGGTAAAGGATTAGGGCACGTTCCTGCAAGAGACAGGCAGGAACCGGGCTGTCGCTGCAATCTTTTGCAAAAGGCAGGCAAAAGGATTTCCGCTTGCATCCCTCGTGCGGGTATTTCAACTGTAAACCAAGAGCAGGATTAAGTATAAACCTGTAAACCTATTTTAGGACGAGACATTCCATGGAGATTAAATTTTCTTTTTTTAGCGTGAGGGATGCGAGTGGAAATCCTTTTAAGAACGCAGTGAGTAAAAGATTGCAACGGGCCAGCCCGACCCGGCCACCGCCGGGGCACGCCCAAATCATAAACAAAAATCTTGCACTAATCTTAATTTCTATTTACATTTAGTTCATCAATAAACATGACTCATGCAATTATACACTATAAATACCGGGCATTTTAAATTAGACGGAGGCGCCATGTTTGGTGTGGTTCCAAAATCGTTATGGAACAAAGCAAACCCTGCCGATGACAATAACATGTGCAGCTGGGCCATGCGCTGCTTACTGGTGCAGGATGGCAAACGTTTGATATTAATTGATAACGGCATGGGTAACAAACAGGATGATAAATTTTTTGGCTACTATTATTTACATGGTAATGACACGCTGGATAAATCGTTGGCGAAGCATGGCTTTCACCGCGATGATATTACCGACGTATTTTTAACGCACCTGCATTTTGATCATTGCGGTGGAAGTATCGAATACAATTCGGACAGAACTAAATTATCACCGGCCTTTAAAAACGCCATCTACTGGAGTAACAGCAAACACTGGGATTGGGCTATGAATCCAAATCCGCGGGAGAAGGCCAGTTTTTTAAAAGAAAACATTTTACCCATACAGGAGAGCGGGCAATTAAAATTTATTGATGGCTCGCAGGAGTTAATTCCTGGTTTTAAAATACACGAAGTATTTGGACATACAGAAGCCATGATGTTGCCCTTGATACAGTACAAAAACACAACGGTTGCTTTTATGGCCGATTTGATTCCATCTGCAGGTCATTTACCTATACCTTATGTGATGGGTTACGACATGCGTCCTTTAAATACACTACAGGAAAAAGAACTGATGTTGAAACAGGCATTGGAAAATAACTGGACCTTATTTTTTGAACACGATCCAACCATTGAATGCTGTTCATTGATCCGCACCGAAAGAGGGATTAAATTAGAGAATAGTTTTGATTTAAGCATACTATAACAGATTATATGTTTCCATTTATTGAGAATTTATACGCTTACTATTATATTATCATTATCCTTCAAGGCTTGTGTGTGTTTCACTCTATTAAACGCGGCACTCAAAGTAAATGGCTATGGCTGATTGTTTTCTTGCCGGTTATCGGATGTGTGATATATATTTTCACGGAGATCATTCAAAAACGTCATCTATCTGGTGTACAAAGTAGTATTCAAAGCATTGCAAACCCGGGCGGTAAAATAAGCGACCTGGAGAAGAAATTTAAATTTTCTGATACCTTTACAAACAGGGTAGCTTTAGCCGATATATACCTTCAAAATGGAACAACGGAAAAAGCAATAGAATTATATGAACCGGCATTAAAAGGTGTTTTTATCGACAACGAACATGTGATTAAACAATTGATCCATGCCTATCACATCACAGGAGAACATCATAAAGTAGTTGCACTGGCGCCAAAGGTTTTAAAATCTTTTGAATTCTCAAAAACAAGGGCCAATCTTTTGTACGCGTTATCATTAGTTGAAACTGGTGATACTGTAAACGCAGAAAGAGAGTTTATAGCCATGGACCACCGGTTTTCAAATTATGAGGCAAGATATCATTACGGAGATTTTTTACTGAAGCAAAACAGAAAAGAAGATGCAGCTATGGTCTTTCATGAAATTGTAGAGGAATCACAACACTTATCCCGAAAAGAAAAAGGAAATTCAACATCCTGGATAGACAAATCCAAAAAGGTTTGGCAAAATTTAATGGACGGGAAATAAATCCAGCATGTAATTTATTACAACCCATACCTTTTCAAAATTTTTAGCAGAGTTATTCCGCTTTAAAATAGCACTTAGGCCTGTAGGTTGAAGTCAATTGCGCCGGCACGCCCAAAACATTAAAAGAATAGTAATTAAAAAAGAAGCCCTTAGTTCATAATGATCTCCGGTAAACCCATAGGTGCCGAATCAAAAAAGGCCAGTTCAAAGATCTCCACTTTCACATCCTTAATAATTGGGAACGTTGCTAAAATATCCATGATCTCTTCCTGGTTTTTAGCCTGCATGGTTACCCATAAATGACTGCGTTCCATATCCAAAGCGTAATTTAAGATCACACGCTTCTCCAGTAACTGGTTAACGCGTTCACGCTGCTGTGGAATAAGCGCGGCAAAACGACGGGTAAAAATATCGGGTAAAGTTATATGGATCTGGAAAGTATCTAATATCTGAATTGAACTCATTTTTGTTCTTAATTTATAGTAAATGTAGTGAAGCTATTGCGATTTTGAGTTAAATTTGTCGAAATTTAGATAATTTAAGATTAAACACATATGGGACGTATTTTTCAAACGAGAAAAGCAACAATGTTCAAGCGCTACGCCAAGATGGCGAAGCAATTCACTAAAATTGGGAAAGAGATTGTGATGGCTGTTAAATTAAGCGGTCCTCATCCCGAACTAAATCCACGGTTAAGAGCCTGTATTGCCAATGCCAAGGCGGTTAACATGCCAAAAGCAAATATCGACGCTGCCATTAAACGGGCTTCTGAAAAAGATACCAGCAATTACGACGAAGTCATTTATGAAGGACACGGCCCTTATGGCGTACCGGTTATGGTTGAATGTGCAACAGATAACCCAACCCGCACCATTGCCAACTTACGTTTATATTTTAGCCGGTCAAACGGATCGGTAGGAACAACAGGATCTGTAAGTTTTATGTTTGAGCGCAAGGGATTATTTAAAATAGACTCTACCGGGTTAAACCATGATGATGTAGAACTCGATATTATTGATTACGGTGCCGAAGAATTAACCTGGGATGATGAGAACAATGAATTAATTGTACAGGTGGCCTTTACTGATTTTGGAATGATGCAAAACGGTTTGGATGAAAAGAAATACGTGGTGAAAGAAACCATCAAAACTTTTATCCCAACCACCACGCAGGAATTAACCGAAGAACAGGAACTGGAGTTTCAAAAGATGCTGGATAAAATGGAAGATGATGATGACGTGATGGCCGTTTATCATAACCTGGCTTAGAATTATAAGTCATCAATTATGTCAGTTCGAGCGGAGTCGACACTCTTATATAACCTATTGATTAGTAGTTAAATATGTTTATATTTAAGTGTAGTTTAAACATAGTGTAAACTCCTATCACTGTTTATAACTAATTTTTTGATGGTATAGAAATTTACATTTTTAGAATTGTGTTAGCTTCGATTTGGGAAAATTTCTGTAAACTTTACCTTGCAACATACAGCCACCTTTTGCATGTTCTGGATGATCTGTTGAAATTGTAGGATCAGTTATGTCTGGATTAAACTGTCTTTTTCCCCATTGCTTGAAGAAAAAAGCGACATCTTTATCCTTACATTGTTTTTTTATATCGATAATCCATTCTTCTTTTACTGGTCGAGCCCCACTTCCAGATTCCCCGCCGACAATAGCCCAATGTATACGCGATAAATTGAGTTTTCCTAGTGGCCCTATTAATGGTTCGAGTGAAAGAAATTTAACTTTTGCATCCGTCTTTCTTAAATCATCGATCCTAAATTTTACTTTTTCATTTTCGACAGAGACACCCATCCAAATATTAGGAGTCCATTTTAACTCTTTGTTATATCTAAGAAGAATATCAGAGCGTTTTGTTAACACTTGGAATGTATGCTGTGGGTTATCATTCATTACTTCAAATACTTGTTGAAGAAATGACAGTGGAACATCTTTATGGAACATATCACTCATGGAATTTACAAAAACTATCTTAGGTTTCTTCCATTTATAAGGTTCAAGTAATGTTTGAGGATGTATTCGGATCTTGAAATTATCCTTGTACTTATCTACGCCCATATGAAACAATCTATTTGACATAGTTTCAGCGTAACAGAACTTGCACCCAGCCGTGATCTTATTACAACCTGTCGTTGGGTTCCATGTTTCTTCCGTCCATTCAATAGTCGACTGCGCCATTAGAACAATTCAATTTTATTTAGTACCGCATTTTTCTTACATACATTACTATTAAGACTGCCTGCAAATGCTTTAATAACCCGATTTTTATGCATCTCCTTTAATATTCTTGTAGCGTCTGTAGGTAAGATGCCATTTTGTAATGAAAATAAATAAATGTCTTTATCTGTAACTAATTTCTTGCCTTTAATCATCTGCGTTAATTCATTTTCAAATGCTTCAATTTTCTTAGGTTTAATTACACCGGAGAACAGATCCACTTTAGATGGACTTATTCCTTCCTCGTCGATGTCGTAATTAGCCTCACCTCTTTCATGGTCAACTTTCCACGCTGTCTTCAAGAATTTCTCCATTCCCAATGGATGCCCTGATCCGAATATAATCCCATTTATATTACCTGAATTCTTTTTCAGTGAAAACCGGCCGAGATGAAATTCGAGAGTGGTCGGTATAAGACTTTTGTAGTATTCCTGAATGAGACGATGTATCTGATAGAAAGGTGTGCTGTCAATTTCCGCTTTATTCAATGTCAGATACTGACTTATACTTTCATGCTCGCAAAAGCGTCTTGCGTGCGAGGATGAAACGAAAAACAAAAAATCAGTTCTTTTAAAAGTTATGATCTTTTTAAAAAGGTCACCGCTCATGTGTTTAATACCATTCTGATCAAAAAATACCAAGTTCGCCGCATCAGTGCCAGTTAAGTGTTTTTCCCAATTAGCATATGCCTCTTTAAAATCCAAATTGGAAATCTCAATATTAATATTCGGAAACGTTGGTGACACAGACTCCACATAAGCTTTTAGTTCGGTAAACTTTGCTTTCTTAAACTCATTCAGATATACGTTTACCTTCAAACCGCGCTCTTTAATGGCATCGTTGTAAATTGCTAATTCCTTAAGAATAAGTTCAGGCGAACCTGCATTGCCTGCCGAATCATGACCCGGACCGGCGAAAAAATCAATAATATTAATCGTTTTCCAATATAGAGTTCTCGCCTTTATAAATACAGGTAACCATTCCTTTGTGTAATCTTGAAAAATCTTTAATTTATCAAATGTACTCTCGTCAAAGACGTCTTTATGTATATCCTTACTACTCATCTTCTTTTTTAATTTAAGCCAACGCCATTCATTGCATCTGAACCTTTAATCATTTTATAAGTCATTTTACTGGCGGTTGCAAGCTGATGCGCATATTCTGCTTTTGCTAAAACAACCGTGTCATCGATTTTATTGTCGCCTTTTACTTCTACGATAACATAAGTGTCGTCATTCATCTTCACTAAGAAATCGGGATAATAAGATCGTACGGTATGTGAGTCAGGGTCGATATAGTTAATTAAAAAATCAGACTGACCGTGAGTAAGCATTCCTGTGAACCAAACTTTTTGAACGCGGGCATCGTGGAGTAGCGTCCAAAATAATTGATTTTCTGGTTTACTATCAAAACAATAATTATCCAAATGAAAGGATTTATCAGCAAACTCTTTGAATGTTGAGTTGTACACGGAGGCAATTAAATTCTTATCTGCGCGAACACGGTAACAATCATCATCCTTCGGCTCTTTAATTAATTCTATTTCAACTTCTTCTTCGGTTTTAAATTCTACAATATCATACAATTCTTGAAATAACTTTGGGATTACCCAATCGTATAAAATTTCATTGTAGTCATTAATGGCCGCTATCACCACTTCTTTACCTTGTATAGTTGAATCAATTATCGTTTTAATTTTAAGTGGTGAGACATTAAGATAACGCGAAATTTCTGCTACCAGTGACAAACCGGAAAAAACGCGCCTCTCTTTAATATGTGTAAAGTCCTTATCAGCACTTATCTTTTTACCTAGATCAAGAATGCTTCTTTCAGTTCTGATAATTTTATATTTTTCAAGATCAATTTTGTCCAAATGCAAATCTACATTTTCGGATACCTTCTTATCTTTTAGCTGATGCAGCTTCCTCACTTTCTTAAATTTAATTTTAATAGGCGGTGGAAGTAATCGAACTTCAACGGTTTCTTTTTTATCGCCCGAATTATTTAGATCGTCAACCGTAACTTTAAAATTTTCTTGTAACTCGGCATCTAATATTTTAATATTTTCATCAGATAAAAAAACTAACCCAGTTTCCTGCAGGTCTCCAATCTTACGCAAGCATCGCATAGTCGCCTGCAAAACAAATATTTTCGACTTGGGTTCACGATGTAAACCAACTGCAAATAACGATCTACAATTCCAACCTTCCTTTCCTTTGTTTACTAAAAGGATGAATTGCTTATCAGAGCCAGGAGTGTCAAGATTTTTAAATTCACGCAGATCATCATTTGTTGTAACGGAACTATCTCCAACATTTACTAAAATTTTCTGAGAAGAAATATTTAGTTCGGATAAAACTAATTCCAAAGCGGGCTTTAACTCTGTTTGCAGCTCTTCGATGGACGATGCGAAAAAAGCAATCTTCGGGAGCATATTTTCGAAGCGTTGTCCGTTGTAAGTGTTCCAAAACTCAGTTATTGCAAGCCGTACAAACGGCACCGTTTGATTTTTTATGTTTTCAAACCCACTTATATTAACTTTTTTAAGAAACTTATTCCCTATAGCTTCGCTTAATCCGTAGGCGTATACTACCTCCGGTAGAAGCCGACTACCAACATACGGTGTACCAGTGTAATTGTAGCAAGCCACTACCTTTGAACCTGCTTCACGTAAATTTGCCGCTAGTTCATTTATTGTAACCCTTAAGCTAGTAGTTTTCTTAGTGGAGAGCAAATCGTCTGCCAATGCGTTCCCGAAAACGTGATGGGCTTCATCTACAAATATGCCGAGTTGTTTTAGGCGAGTAAGTTTCGCAAACCGTTGGTTAGTAATCAGGTCCTGATCAGTATTAATATCGAAGCCGTATAAATCTTCAAAATCTTTATTAAGGCTTTTTGCTTTGTACGCTGCGCTGTAATCCTCAAATAAAGCTTGTGATGCAGGTTTCTCTTTGTGCTGTTTCTTAAGAATAATTTTTTGCGTGTTCGATATGATGATGTTGTATCTCGAATTTTCTATAGCGTTTAATGAATCACCACTCTCATCAAGAAAAAAGAACTTAATGTTGGTTTGCATCCAGTTGACATATTCGGGCGGAACTACCAATGATAAATCGAAGGTTTGTATTTCCTTTAAAGAATGTAAAACAGTTTTGTCCGGAGCAAAGACTAAGGCATTGTGGCAATATTTTTCTTCTTGTGGGTATTTATTCGCTAATAAAAACTCATAGAAAATCGAGGTTGCCATTAAAATCGTTTTGCCCAAACCCATCGTTAAAGCAAAAATGTAGTTAGGATAAATTTGTTGAAAACTTTTAATTTGATCAAATACTTCTTTGAATGCTATTTTATCTTCCGTCTGAAACTCGGAAGGCCCAAACATCCCAATTTGCCCTTTTGAGGATATACCTGCGTCAACGCGATCTTTAAACTCGTCAGTTTTATTGAACCAATTTTCAAAAATTTCATAAAGAAACTTATTGTTGCAAAATTCTTTTAAGAAGATGTACATCTCCAAAGCTTCAAATTGAGGTTTGCGTAAATATGAATTAGAATTCTCCGGATCATTAAAGTTTAAAAATTTCTTAGCCAATACAGGATAAGTTACCAATATACTTTTTCTCTCTTGCTGGTAAAACAATAGTAAATATTGGTAAAATGGAAAATCTACCTGCTGCGTTTTTTTATGAATCTTCTTAGCCATTTATATTTACCTCCAATGATTCACTTAACAAATCTGTTATTTTAACTCGGATGGTACCACTGCTAGCAGGTATTTGATATGATCCTTTGACTAATTCCTTGTCTTCGGGAACATCTACGATAGTCGGTTCAAAAATAGCTCCATCATAATTGAAATCGATCATTACTGAATCTACAAGCTCTCGCCAATTGCCCACATCTTCCTTCATTAAGCTTAATTTTTGCAACAAATTCATTGGATAAAACTGGTCAATTACAACAGTATTATTAATAATTTGTACATCAATTTCTGAGTCCCTTTTAAATTCAAGGTTTGACTTATCTCGTAAAATGTCGACAACCTCAATATCTAAATTATAACCCATCGCTTTTACTTCATTTTTGAGTTGTGCGGATAGGTCCGGCTCATGCCCCATACAAACTAATAGAATGCTTTCAACTGATTTCCCAGGACTTTGTTCGTTCCTTTTCTCAAAAGTTTTAATGTCAAATCCTGTTATTAATTCATTCAAATCGGCTCTTGTTGCAATCCTATTTACTGGCATTATTTTAACCATGTACCCATCTTTTTCGCCATCGTAAAGCGAACTGCCTGGCAAAGGCTGAATTTCAAGTGCTTTTATAAGTAGCTCTTTAGCTTCAAGCGGATTTCTAAAAATATCGTAATGATTAACATTATAAACTTGGAAGCCAGTTGTTGAGTGATTTATTTCATTTGTGTTTTTTTCAATATCAAACTGAAGTGTGTCTGACTTGGCAGCTAGATCTTTGCTGATATTAATTAAACGTTTTGAAGTTGTTTGAATTGAACCTAGGTTAATGTCTGCGCCAATAAATCTTCTTCCCATCTTTAATGCAACTGATTGTGTTGTGCCAGAACCCATGAAGCAATCAAATACAATGTCACCGGGTTCTGATGATGCCTTTAAAATTCTTTCCAACAATGGTTCGGGTTTTTGTGTTGGGTAACCTACACGCTCGGATGCTTGTGAATTAACTTCAGGGATGTCTATCCAAATATCCTGTATCGGTTCTCCTTTAGTTTCATCTAAGAAACGTTTTAGTCTGGGTGTACCATTTGAAGTGAATTGTATACGTCCACTTTTTAGTCCTTCGTCAATCCTTTCTTGTGACCATATCCAATGTTTACCAGCCGGCGGAGTTAGTATCTTATCGCCAAACTTCCTCGGTTCACCTTGCCCTTTCTGAGTAAAATTATCTAAAGTGTATCTTCTTCCTGATTCTTCATCAATTTTATTATAATGAGATTCTAAAAGTGCCTCACGATGTGGCAAGTATTGAGGGAAAAATTTAAAGTTGTCGGTTTTAGTGTAAATAAATATTGTATCATGAACAATACTAAAAAAAGTACTCTGAAACTTGGATGATCTTGTTCGTTGCCATGCAATTTCATTTCTGAAATTCGACGGTCCGAATATTTCATCAAGAATGCATCGCAACTGATGAGATTTATGCCAATCACAGTGAAAATACAGAGTTCCCGTGTCCGATAAAAGTTCGCGAATCAGAATAAGCCTTTCATAAATAAATTGTAAATATTCATCATTTGACCATATATCCGTGTATTGTTTTTCTTCAAATCCGTTCAAATCATTCTCAAGCGCTTTTCCCTTTAACGCGATTTTCTTTTTATAATCGGCTTTACTATCAAATGGCGGATCGATATACACCAAATCAACTTGACCACGGAGTGATTTCAAAAGGTGACTCATAACCTGTAAATTATCTCCCCAAAATATTTTATTTAACCACCCGTCTTGCTCTACGCCATGACTTTCTTTTAATTGAGCTGGATAAAATTGCGTAGAATTGAAAGGTCGTTTACCTTTCCAATTTAACATCGGATAGCCTTTAATTGGTTCGAATCTGAAATCTTCAATCGATTCAATTTTATGTTCTACGTTTACCGCAATTTTTTCTTGTTTTGCCATAACTATTTAAAATACTGTTTAGGGTTGCAATGAAATCTCATATCGCAGTCACCACATTGTTTTTCTGATTTAATTATATGTCCCATGTCAAAATTTTTATTTTCAATTTTTGTAACCACATCATCAAAACTCTTGATGGTGCTGGTGATATTATCTTTGTTCGAATTAAATGTTACATAAGGACTGCCGTCTTCAACCTTCGGGTAATATAAATGCATTTTGCTTACCTTCGAACCAGTGCGCTGCTCAACTAAATGCGCATAAACCTCTAACTGTCTTCTATACTGCTTTAACTGTCTTTGCGTTTTTGGTTCAGACGAATTTACATCGGGTTTATCACCTGATTTAAAATCGATCAACTCCACGGTATCATTCTCACCTTTGATTAAATCAATAGTACCTTTTAGTATGTAATTTTCTTTAACCAATGATACATCTACTTCTGCTTCCTTTATACGGTCCCATTGATTTGCGTTTTTGTCGCGATACCGTAGAACCTGTTTTAACAAAGCACCAATTTGACCCGTGTGCAAATAAGAGCGTTGTTGTTTAGATAACAAAAAGTAATTACTGTTAAACCATTCTGTAATGTTTGAGTCGTTAAGAGTCTCTCTCTCATCTCGGAGTACTGCTTTATGTATATCTTCAATAGTTTGGTGTAATAAGCTACCGCCTAATACGCCACCAGTACGAACCTCAGTGAATTCAAGTTCTTTGTAAAATTTATACTGAAGCGGACAATCTTCATATAGCAATATATGTGACGTAAATGAGTATTCATGCTTTATGTTGCTCGCCTTAATTTCCGCAAGCTTAAGTTGATCTAAATCTACTTGCGGTTCAGTCCACTGACTTAAGCTCTTGTAAACCGGTTCGAAATATTTTGACGGTGTTTTGCCTTTTCCTTCGACTTCGTTGCAGGATAGTACGAGCAAATTTTGAGCGCGTGAAAAGGCCGTGTAATACAATCTGTAAAAATCGTAATACTTATTTTTTTCAATTGGCTCAAAAGGCGGTTTTATATAGTATTGATTTTGTAGTATAACATCCGTATCATCAAATTGCTTTACAGGCACAGTGCCTAGTGAGTCAACAATTACCACAGGAAATTCCAAGCCCTTTGACTGGTGAATAGTCATAAACGAAACGCAGTTATTTGGGGCGTGTTCGTCGAAGTCCTCGTATTCTTCAATTCCCCCCTCTATGATAAATCGGAAATATGTATTAAATAAATTCTGCAAAGACTTTTGAATGTTTTGCGGAGTTAATACCGAGATGTTATGTAAATACTCAAATTTAAAAAGCAATTTACTTAACATTCCAATGTTGTATGCAGAACGAAGATCAGTTTTGTTTGCTGTTAACTCACTATTTAAATTATCAGCGAACATCGGGTATTCTAACAATTGATAGAGCAGCGCCGCGAAACCATATGTGGTATTAGAGGTTAGAGTAAGATGTTCCTTAGATCGCTTCTGACACCATTGCAACAAACCCTTATGTCGTTCCGGATCTTTACGGATTTCATCTGCGAATTTTGTTTTCCAAAACAAATAGGTGTCCCAAATATCCATTTTCGCGGACTCATTCCATTTAAGGTCCTCGAAAAGAGTTGGGAAGATAAAAATAAAAGCACCCATTAGTAACTGCACTTCCTCTCTCTGAAAAAACAACGCCGACCTCGGTGAAAACACATTAATGCCGCGTGCTTCTAAGTAACTCGCTAACCCGATTACCTTTTCACTTTTTACTGAACGAAATAAGAATGCAATTTGATTGTAGTTAGAAAGTACTTTTCTCTTTTCGAGATCAACAATAAAATTGTAAATTTCCTTATAATAACTTTCCGTATCTGCATTAGTACTTACTTTTATAACTGATGATGGGTTGCTGATCGCTCCATCGCTCGGCTTAATTGTTTTGTCAAATCTAAATGTCTTTGGGCCATCTGTCCAATCGCATTGTGCCATCCATCTGTTATAAAAATCTATAATCTCGGGAGTTGACCTATAATTGGTTGTAAGTGTAACTTTTTTGCATTTTCCTTTCGGGAAATTATCAGGAAATTCTAGAATGTTACGAATCGTAGCACCTCTGAATCTATAAAGTCCTTGATCATCATCACCTACGACACAAATATTACTATGACCGGCAGCAAGTAGTAAAAGAATTTTTTCTTGGATGGTATTTGTGTCCTGGTACTCATCAATCATTAAATAAGACAACGCCGACTGTAGAGAAGAAAGAATTTTCGGCTGTGATTGAAGCAGATGAAGTGTCTCGGATTGTATTGTAGAAAAATCCAACGCATTTTCTTCCGCTAAATGTACATCGTAAATCTTTTTAAATTCGCCCAATGCTCTAATACCTGCGTCATCCGATTTGCAAAGTTGTTCCACGTCTAAGCACTCTTCGCTAATCTTCCCCAAATAAGTAACAAGTGATTTCGCTTTTTCCCAGCGATTCGATTTTATTTCCCCGAGCAAAAGTTCGCTACCGTCAATTTTTAAATATTCGTTTAGCTTTCTATACAGAAAATATTTCTGATCAAAATCATCGAGGAGTCGATAGTTTCTTTTTAACCGAGTAAATTCCCTATTCTCCTCTAGAAATCTAAGAAAAATTGAATGGAGAGTGCCTATGTACATTTCATTCAGATTCACCTTTAGATTTAAATCCAGTAATCTATTTGAAATTCGAGTAATTAATTCTTTCGCTGCTTTTTCCGTAAAAGTAGCGACCATTATTTTTTCAGGCGAGACCCTCTTTTCGGTTACGAGTAGTATTACTCGTTCAACAAGAGTGGTAGTTTTACCTGAGCCCGGACCAGCAATAATTAGTAAAGGGCCATCAGTATGCTTAATGGCTGTTTCCTTCTCTTTATCAAGTATTTGCGTTTGCGTATTCACGGGAAAGTAAAAGTACGAAAATCCGTCTCTTTGAGGTGATTTTTGCCCGCTTTTTATCCATACTTTAATAACTAACTACCTGACTAACAGAAGTGTTATTAACCTACTTCTATATTAAATATTTTTAGACTTTTATGTTGTGAGACGTTTCTTCTTCCTCATGGATTCACCTTTAAGCTCTAACCTGTGTGATTCGTGAACAATCCTGTCGAGAATTGCATCTGCTACCGTTTGTTCTCCAATAATATCATACCATTTGCTTACAGGAACTTGGGACGTAACAATTGTTGAGCTTTTACCATGTCGATCTTCAATTATCTCCATGAGCATAGATCTTCCCTGAGCATCTAGTGGTTGTAAACCAAAATCATCTAATATTAATAAGCTTTGGCGTTCTATTTTTGCAATTTCTTTGATGTAAGATCCATCTGCTTTTGCAATTTTCAGTTTGGCCATTAATTTATTGGTATTGTGGTATATTACTTTATATCCTAAACTACAAGCCTGATGACCTATCGCCGACGCAATATAACTTTTGCCAATTCCCGTACTTCCGGTAATGAGTATATTCTCATGCTTATTTATAAAAGTACATTCTCCAAAACGCATAATTTGGTTTTTATCTACATTTCTATCGGTGTCAAAATGAAATTCTTCTATTGAAGCCTTATATCTGAATTTTGCATTTTTTAATTGCCGTTCGATACCCCGATTTTTTCTGTCATCCCATTCTGACTCTATCAGATTAGAAATCATTTCATCTGTTGTATAGTTTTCGTTTTTTCCGGATTCAATACTTGTTTTAAAAGCTCTGAACATTCCAAGAAGTTTCATTTTCCGCATTTTCTCTAAAGTCTCTGTATTCATTTTTCTATTTTTTAGTTACTATTCATTTATAATATTCCTTGCCTCTTATATTACCATGTTCCGGCATTTTCAATTGTTCATCTTGTCCTTCTTCGTCTTTATCTAACCCCTTTTCTAATATTTTATGAATGGTTTTATAATTATAGAGTCCGTAACCTAATGCTCTTTGACAAGCCTTTGTTAGTCTTTCATTTCCAACTCTTTTGGCAAAATTCAATACGCCTAAGCACACTTTTGAGGCCTGATCTGGATGCTGATTTTGATTAAGTATTTTTAAAATGTAAAGTCTGACATCTTTGTGGATTTCCTCTGCCCATAACAATAAACGGTCAGCTGTCAGTTCATTGACAAAACGATGGTTAGGCGGCAGATGTTCTTTGTCAGTTGTATAATCGTATTGTATTCTTAAGCGTTTATGAAGTGCTATTCGTTCATAGTTGTGAAATATCTCAACGTTATACCGGGTAAACATTATTTTGACTCTTTTACCAATAAACTGATATGGCACACTGTAGTAATGTTTATCAAAACTTAAGGAAACATGCCCGTTTTTCATGACTGTTACGTACAATTGTTTTTTAAATTCATATCGTAAAGCCGGTAGTGGTAGTAAGGTTGCTTTTTCTATTTCTTCAAACTGTTGTCTCCGGGTATAATTTCTTCCGGTAACAATCATATTATTATGTTCTTCCAAGGCAACTTGTATTGCCTCATTCAAATCTTCTAATGTATAAAAGACCAGATGCCTGATTTTTGCATATATACGTGTGTATATAATTTTAATGACGTTTTCTACCAATGCTTTGTCTTTTGGCTTATAGGCCCTTGCCGGAAGAATTGTTGTATTATAATGTTCTGCGAAATCAGCGAATGTCTCATTTATGGTAGGTTCGTATTTGCTACTTTTTGCTACCGCTGATTTTAAATTATCCGGTACAATTGCCGCCGGCACACCCCCGAAATAGTGTAAAGCATCCTCACATGCTGAGATAAAATCTTCTTTTTGCTGAGACATTACAGCTTGCACATAAGTAAGTTGACTTGCGCCCAGGATTGCAACGAATACTTCTACATCTATGGTCAGGTTTTTTGTCTTATCAATAATTTTTAACTTTTCGCCAGCGAAGTCTATATAAAGTTTATCTCCGGCTTTATGCTCCCGTCTCATAGTCGGGGCGACTCTGGATTTCCACTGCGAAAAATGCCAGCTGAATTGGGTTTTACCCACGCCATCCGGATATTTGATTTTGTATTCCTCAAACATTAATTTAAGAGATACGCCTTTGCGTTTGTATTCTTTATCGACTGTTGGGAAATGATCATAAAGCGCTTTTAGATGTTCACTAACATATTCCTCCGGCTTTAAAAAAAGCTCCTCTAAATCGCCATCGGTTAATTCACTTATTTCGGCAAATGTTAATCCGCTATCTTTAAAATCCTTGAGGTGTTTTTTTAAAGTTTTGCGTGAAATTCCGGTTTGAACAATTATTTCTGATTGAGTTTGGTTTTGGGTATGTAAACGCAGTATGTGTCTTATATTGCTCATGCCGGATTAATTAGAAATGCAAAAAAACAATGAAAAATAATGTCGTTTTACCGAAACGGATTATTAAGGCAAAAAAAGGCTAGATTAGGATAAATTTGGCCATTTTGGGATAGATTTATCAATACGTTGTTTATCAAACATTTTCTGGAGCGCCAAATTCTTCAAAAATTCTTTTCACTTGCTTTGGAGTATAAAAGCGTCCTATCCTTGGACCAAGTTCCTTTTCAACTGTTTTTAACCAGCTTTGTAAGCTCTTTGCACTGATATTATACATTACAGCTAACTCAGTTTTAGAATATGCTTTTATCTGAATTCTTGATTTTGTTAATTCCTCTTGCTTCATGATTTTTTAAAACAAAATTCTATAGATAAATCTTTATGATCTGTAAGATTTATTGAAAATATCATTCATTTTTTTAAACTCAAAATTCGGTTTGCAGATGGACCTATTATTATTTTTCATATATTCATCTATAAAAAGATTAGAATTAATGCCTAAAGACATACAGCCAATACCTATTACGATTTCTACAAAACCTGAAGAGGTTGATATAAACAATATAGTAATCGCTCAAGGTAAATGCCATAGAAATTCGTATACAGTTGCTCGAAGAAATACTAGTGTAAAAATTATTGAAGGATTTATAATAACCCATGATGAATTCAATGAAGAAGTAGCGCTTCCACATGTCTGGAATAAGTTTAACAACAAATATTTTGATGTTACCTCTGATCATCTATTTGAACAGAACATGGAAAATTTTGCTAAATACTTTGAAATTGTCGAACACGATCCGAAAGATTTAATTGAAGGTGAATTATTTCAATTTTCTGACACTACTAAATTTTATGTCGTTGTATCTAATATAGCCTTCAGTAAGAAGTTATATATCATTGGCAATGGTTTTGATTTGTTCAATCAGATAAAGTCAAGGTATTGGGATTTCCGTGAATATGTGCAGGAAACGGATAAAAAGCTATTTGAAAACATAGAAAAGTATTTTGATCCAGAATCTTTATGGTCGGATTTTGAACAGACACTTGCGGATTTGAATACGGATAAAATTGTGGAGGAAGCTTCTAACTATTTAATGTCATACTCCGATGAAAATTGGCGAGATTCAGGACATCACGATTATCAATATGAGGTACGTGAGAGAATCAATCTAATAACCGAAGAATTAAGAAACAAATTTGTTGAATGGATAGGTGGACTACAGATTAATATGCCGGAAAATATACTTTCTCTGAATCGAAAGTCTGCTTTTATATGTTTTAATTATACAGCAACCTTAGAACGTATTTATAAAATTTCGGAGCATTATATTCTTTATATTCATAATAAATACTTAGATCCTACTAGCAAGCTAATTCTGGGACACGGTAAAAAAATTAAGCCTAATGAGAATATGGATCCTGATGAAGATATACGAGTAGTTGAAGGCAATAAAATAATTGATCAATACTTTATTGATACATATAAATCAACCGAAAATATTATATTAGAAAACAAGGCATATTTTGAGAACCTCACTGAAACAGAAGATGTTTATGTCTTGGGGCATTCTTTATCAGATGTTGACCTGCCATATTTTACTGAAATCTGCAAATATATTGATACGACTAAGGTTAAATGGTATATCAGTTGTCATAATCGACGTGATAAAGAACATCATTCAAATGTAATGAATAGACTTGGTATCTCAGATACTCTTTTGTCATATGATCAAATTGATAGTCTTGACACTGGAAAATATACACAATTAAAACTCGAATTATAAACATGCCAAGGGTTAAGGAGGATAGTAAAATAATAATTTCATATAGCAGTGATCCAAGAGATATTTATTGGCGTAAACTCTCCGATACCATTATTTCAACCTATGGCAGGGTAAAAATATCTCACCATAAGTTGGTAAAACAAGTGCTTCTTGATGTGTATGATTTTCTGATAAAAGAACTAGACCAAATAATACATGAAGAAAAGGGCTTTGGATTTTATCTCTACGTATTTTGGCTACATGAACAGTCTTTAGATTTATATTTTAAGAAACTTAAAGGATATAAATTGCAAAATATTGACGAATCAGAATTTGCTACATATAGGCGAATTTTAAAATTAATATTAGAACAAGGTTGTGATTACAATTTTCAGTGGCCAGCGACACCAACTGGCACGGAAGTTCTTAGAATGGATGAAAAAATTCAGGATATTTTATATCTTGGTTGTTGGGCGTATCATATTGCAGATAATATTGCTTATCAAAACATGGTCGGTGATTACCACTTTATCTTTTTTGACGAAGATTCCTATTTAGGAGTTGATTACAAATATCATTACGGCCACGCTTATGAGTTGACTGTTAAAAAAGCAGTCCCCGATTATGCCAAAGGAACATTTGATAATAAAGCACAGGAGGAATTATCAGAGGCAGTTAAAAAGTGTATGAATATAGACTTTGTATTTTCAAGGAATCAGATCCAAGAAATACAAAAATTTCATAGTTCAAATGGCAGTTCTCTTCAAACAATTGAGCCCTATGTTTTGCCGAAGAACCTTGAAGCTAATGGAACTGAAATTGTTAATGCGGAAATCTATTATTCCGGGTTAACAATATCGATTGATAACAGGCTATCAATTGATCAGATTATTAGAAAGCCATATTCAATGCAAAGGTATTTCTTTCGCCCCATCCTTGTATACACAATTGAGGGAGTTAAACGTGCTTTGGTTTCCCTAAATAAATTTGACGAAAGTTTAATGGTTATCGCCACAAATGCTATTCACTGGAATGCCTTACCTGATGAATGGTTGCAAAATAAATGCTTAAAAGACTTTATGCACAGAAAAGAAGATGAGCATGATAAAATATTGGAAAACGAAATAGAAAGTGATATTAAGAAGCTCGGACTTCTTTACGATCGGAATATAAAGTCTTTAAAGCGCTTTAACGGCAATAATATTGTAATTGAACACAATCCGGGTGAAATTGATTTTATAATAATTAATCTCAATATAAAAAAAGTATTCGTTGCCGATGCAAAATATCATAGAGCGAGATATGAGGGTGTTGGCTATTATTCGGATTATTCAAAATTTGTGGGATATGAGAAAAGGATGAAAATTAAGATCGATTGGATAAAGGGACATAGGGAACAAGTGGCCGAACACATAAGTATAGTAAATAATATTGAAGCCCTGGATATTAGCGACTATGAGATCGAGGGAGTTTTTTTCATTAATACCCCGACATTCTATATGTTTAATGGAGACTTCAAAGCAATAACGTTAAATAAAATAGCGGATTTTATTTCGGGTCAGTTTGATTTTCCTCGATATCAAGTTGAAACCGATGACAACATTATGTATTTACAACATCCATATTTCCGGAAACCAGTAACATTTTAAATTGCTAATCAGTAAATAATATATGAAACGTGAGAAAATAGATAAGCCAGTATTATTCATAAACACAGGTTGGATGGATTTCTATACGGGAGTTCGGAATGATTCAATTAGTGGTGGCGGGAAGTATGTGAGAGATCATGGATGGGGAGGAGAAATTTTTAATTTCAAGCATTGGAAGAATAGGTTGTTCGGTTATGGTCAGCCCAAGATTGATAGAAAGCACGGAAACGAAACACAAATAAAAATTGAAAAACTTGGAGCAAATGTCGAGGATGAATGCATAAAAGGCATCACGGTCGTTTGGACTGCCACCAATCCATACAATGGTGGAACATTTATAGTGGGATGGTATAAGAATGCAACAGTTTATAGATACTATCAAGCTGCACCTAATGGTTCCAATCGCAGATATAAGGGTGATTTGGTCGGTTATTTCGTTGAGGGGAAAGTCCCGGACTCAAAGTTACTTCCTATCGATGAGAGAATAGTTAGTATTAAAAGGCAAACTAAGGGATGGATGGGACAGAGTAATATTTGGTACGCTGATCAACAGCCAGGCTTTGTAAAGGAAGTTAATTCATACATTCATAAAGGAATTCTTCCTGCACAATTGAGAAAAAAGGTAAGGATAGGCAGAGTCCCTTTACAACAGGATCCATTGAAACGTGCTA
Organism: Bacteroidota bacterium; assembly: GCA_040387475.1. Lineage (GTDB taxonomy): Bacteria > Bacteroidota > Bacteroidia > B-17B0 > Aurantibacillaceae > UBA4416. The sequence continues at coordinate 81,044 of JAZKDT010000032.1, forward strand.
TTGTAGAGAAGAACGCTATAAATGAGGTTGTGAAATATTACACTAAGCTTGGTTTTTCAATTACATCTGTTGAAAAAGACAATGTAGGTTGGGATTTACTCGCGGTCAAAAAAAATATCGAATTGAAATTGGAAGTGAAGGGTTTATCTGGTCTCGATTTTTACACCGAACTCACTCCGAACGAATACAAAAACTTACTTTCAGATAGGACAAATTACCGTATTTGTATAGTGACTAACGCGCTAAAACGCGCCAAGCTAACGGTATTTTATTTTTCTCACGATACAGGAGTGTGGAGTTCTGAAGATGGTTTCGTCATAGCATTCAAAGAAATCATGAGCGCAAGAATCTATCCGATTTTAAAATAACGACATTAGAATGAAATTTAAAAACGAAATAGAGAAACTAATAGATAGTAATATAAAAACCTATCGAGATAATTCCAACAGGTTTATAGCTGATTATAACCGTGAATTAGAGCTAACTAAAGATTACAATGGTAGACAATTGCTGGAATTATTACAAAATGCGGATGATGCAGGCTCGGATGAAGTGTCAATAGTTTGGGATAAAGTCAATTCTAAATTAATTCTCTCGAACAAAGGCGAACCTTTTGAAGCAGGAGGAATAAAATCTTTGATGCTCGCAAACCTTAGCACCAAAACGAAAGTAAACTACATCGGTAATAAGGGTTTAGGATTTCGTTCAATACTTAATTGGGCGGAGCAAATTGATATTAAAAGTAATAACTGTATTATTTCGTTTTCCGAAAAAATCGCAACAGATGTTTTTGAGAACCAGCTTAGTCTATCCGATGAAAATAAGAAACAAATTAGAACTGAAAGGAATCTATCAGATACGGCCGTTCCATTTCCTGTACTAGCAATACCGATTGTAAAAGAAGAATCAGCTAAAAGTAACTGGGCTACTTCGATTGAGATCACTTATCGAAAAAACTTTGAAGAGGATATTGAAAGCCAATTAGCTGAAATAAGCGAGGAAATACTATTGTTTTTAAACAATATTCAAAAAATAATAATACAAATCGGACAAGAAACTTTGGAGCTGCAAAGCGAAAAAAAAGCGATGAAAGGTTTTGAATCTGTAACTATCAAGGCTAAAAACTGGAAAGTGTTTTCTCGAGAGAATATATTGCCCTTAGAGCATCAAGATAAAAGTAAAAATGAAACTCAGTCTTATAGCTTGAAAGTTGCTTTTCAGGATGACTTGTCGGACGATTATAGAAAACTGTTTAATTATTTTCCAACTCAAATTTCCATTTTGCTACCATGTATTGCTCACGGAACCTTTGAATTAAATAGCAATAGGAATCACCTGAATGAATCAAAGAAAAATGAATATATTTTAAAAGAATTGGTTCAATTATTAAAGGACTGTTCTTTGTTTCTTACCAAACAAAATGTTGATTGGCGACCCTACAAATTAATCAGTCCATCTTCATCAACATCTGATTCAAAACTAATTGAAGTGTTTTATAAAGACTTAGAAAATCTCAAACAAACGGAGCGGATCTACCCTTGTATTAACAGTGAGTATAATCCATTGGAGAATGCTGTATATTATAATGATGAGTTCAATGGATTTTTTTTCGAGCATTTCCCAAACGAACTACCGGAATTGCTAATACCATTGAAACAAGAATTGTTTGGGGATTTTAAGGATGATATTTATAACCATGAGTTTTTAGTAGAAAAGATCGACATGCTTTCGGAGTCAAACATGAGCGTGGAACTGCGGGCAGAACTTATTACTCAACTCGCTAAAGTTATTCCGTTTAAAGATGAACAACAACGGTTTTCGCTGTTAGTAAACGAGTCAGGGCATATCATTCCGAAAGAAGATTTGGCATTTACGCCAGTTGTAAGGTCAGAGGAGCGTTTTCATATTCCGAAATCAGTAAAGGTTGATTTTATGAAGTCTGGACTCTACGATTTGTTAATCTCAAAATTTGAAGCCGGATTCGATAAGCGTGAACCTAAATCCAGGGAGTTGCAGAGAACTATAAAATCAATAGTTAATTTGCAACCATACGATAGCAATAATGTTATTGAGAAAATTATAACGGGCACAAAAGATTCGTTTAAATCCCTTAATGATATCAAGGACAAAATTGTTTGTGTTAAAGAGATGGTCGCTGCGCTTTATGGAAATTTTAAAAACCTTGAGAATAAACAAGATAAATTACCTAATTCTGTGCCTCTAATTTCGGGATCTAATGAACTATGTAATGCCGACGATCTGTATTTGAGCGAAACTTATCCAAGCGGCGAACTAACTCAAATCATTTATGAAGACTTATTAAAAGAGAATGAATATTTAGCGCGGGTCGACTTTTGGGAAATGGAAAATGCTGATATAAATTCCATTGAAAGTTTCTTTCTGTGGCTTGGTGTAAATAAGCATTCAAAAATCACTAAAATTAGCCTTCAGGGAAACTGGGGTGAAAAAGCTTACTTAGAATTCATTTTCAATAATGGCACTGATCAGCCCGATAACTTCGAGATTGCTAGAATTCTGAAGGATTCATTCGTTTCAAAACTTGAACAATTTGAGGAAATTCAAAAGCTCTCCGTAAACAAGTTAATACTCTTGACTTTAAAGGATGATTCTATTAGAAGACTACTGGAGTCGAATGACGAAAGAATAAACTGGTATTATGTTACGTGGCGTCCAGCAATTCTTTCGAGTTGTTCTTACATCCGATTCCAGTTTCTAAACGCAAACCTTTTTTCAAAATATGTAATTGAGGAAGGCGGAGAAGACTTGAATAGGCTCATCAATGAAGGTTTTCAGATTGACTATAACTTTTTGGAAAGTCATGGAATCAATAAATCGGAAGTAAAGTCTATTATTCTAAAATTAGGTGCGAAAGAGTCTTTTACTGACATCTCCCCGGAAAACGTATATGAAATACTAAGGACGATTCCGGCAAAAGATCGGAGCAAAAAGGGTAAAGCCACACAGACAATATATAAAATGGCGTTAGAGAGTTTAGTCAAACAACAATCCGACTTTACTATTCCTGAAGACATTCTATACTTTTCT
>JAZKDT010000032.1:84119-116514 GCA_040387475.1 Bacteroidota bacterium
TTTCTCGAAAATCCGGTAACGAAGATTATCGTCCGAGAAAAGATGTTTATTATGCTGACAATGCTATATTGCCCAAGAAGGTAATGGATGAACTGCCGATACTGAATCTTCCTAAAAGAATCGGAGAGGATAACGTGGAAAAGTATTTTGGTGTAAGAAGCCTTAGGGAGTTCAAAATTCAAATCAACGAGCGAAGTATACAATATAATTCGTGTGATACTGAAGTAAGTAAATTTATTGAAAGCCTTAAACCTTTTATTCTCGCATACAGATTGAACTCGCCCAATCTTAAAAGAAGGATCAGTGATATTGAAACTAAAAGAAAGGAGTCTAGGACTTTAAAGCAATTTAAAATTCATATTGTAACCCAATGTCGTTTTAGCTTCGGCGACAACCAGGAAACCACAATTGATGATAAAGAATTTATAAATGTCAAGGACATATTTTATTTTAAAGAAAGCTGCTTGAAAACACTTGAGGGTCTTAGAAGAGACTCATTGTTCTGTGATGCTTTTGCTGAGATGATGTGTATTATTTTCAAGGTGAATGACTTAAAGAATGACTTTCGGCAGATTTTAAAGAATGACATTCAAGACACAAATCATCTTGCTAATCAGGATTTAGATAAAGAAAAAGTCGAAGAAGCATATCAATTATTAGGCCTTTCAAGAGTTGAAGTCGATTTTTGGAAGAACGTGTTCAGTCTTAAAAACAAGCAGTTGAGTGAGCCGATAGAGACTATAGACATTTTAAAGAAAAAGATTAAAAACGATCTTTTATTTAACGTTTTCGATAAGTATGAAAAAATAGATTTTGAAACTTTCAGCAACCGTGAATCTTATGAATTAATTTGCTCCTTATGCGGCAATTTGAAGCTGTCCGTCAAGCAATTAGTTCCGATGGGGCTTTATAATTGGCATAAACAAAATTTCATTTCAGCTATAAAAGATAGCGAGCATGAATTCAAACAGTTGCTTTGGCAATATCTCAGCATTAACTCCGAAGCACAGGGTACTTTTATCTCGGTGCTTAATAAGTACTCGTTAGAATTTATTTTTCATTTAGAAAATGAGATACTGAATCACCAATACGAATTAGTTGTAGAATACACTGAAATTTTGAAAAAGAGAATAAAGAACGATTTTAATATTGATATGGAGGTTGTCCTTACCCATGAAATTGAAATTCGGAATCTTTATGAAAAATTGTTGAGTAAGTATAGCATTGAGGAGGTAGATATGAGCGATTTGATGATTAGGAGCCTTCTGTTTTTCGAAGGAAATACCGGACTAATTGATAAATATTTAATTGAGCAGTTTACTTCCGGTGAAATAACTGACTCGGACAATGGCGATGAGATATTAATTGGTTATTTAGTAGATGCTTCTTTGAGTAAAAACGAAAAATCATTGCATGCTTTAATGGGCAATGGGCGTGGAAGTTGGGTGCATTCAGGGCGTGGGGATAAAGGGAAGAAGCGAAAAGGAAAAAAATCTGAATTGCTAGTTTACAATACTCTAGTGGAAAAGTATGGAGTTGAAAACGTAAAGTGGGTTTCAGGAAACTCCACAACGCCTGATAAAAACGATAAATTGCATTATGATATCGAATATAAAAATGAAGCTGCGGATTGGAAGTATCTCGAAGTTAAATCAATATCTGAGAATCAATTTATTATTTCCAGTGCGGAAGCAAATTACGGAGTAAATGAGCCAGATAGATTCGAAATGGCACTTGTGAGTGACGATACGATTTATTTAGTTAAAGATATATTTAAGTTTAAACCGGGTGAAACCTTTGAAAATAATTCGAAATTCACACCCTATGCGAAGGATTATATTTTCGTTTTTGATTTCGATTCGATTACTAAATGAGGTTAATAATAGATTACTTAGGTAATACACGAGCTCAATTGGTATCTCAATATGACTACTGGACAACAAATAAATTTTGTGAAGTTTATTTTAAAATATTACATATGTAAGATTTTACTAAAAATACTAAATAATCTACGTGCCCAGCTAAAATGTTGTTTAACTAATAAAAACTTATATATTCGTTTAAAATTATATTTATGGAGCCATTAATTACAACAGTAATCGCACTATTAACACCCTACATTATTAAATCAGGAGAGAAATTTGCTGAAGGCGTTGGCGAGGATCTTTGGAACTGGATTAAAAAACCATTCACTAAAGAACAAGAAACTGAATTACTTACTGAAGCAAAAACTGATGTTGGGATGACAAAAATTGTGACTCTATTAAGTGATAAAGTTGCGACCGATGCTTCTTACAAAACAGAACTCGAAAAATTAGTTGAAGCTGCTCAGCAAAAAATGAACAATTACTATCAAACCATTAATAATACCGGGAATATTGAAAAACAAATCAATATTCAAGAAAACAAGGGTAATATTCAGATGTAGATGGAGCAAAACGTTGAAAATAATAGTGATGTTGCTAATCAATTAAATGTTTCCGGAAATCACGGAAACATTTACATGGGAACAAAATCACGTTTTTCGAAAAGATTTGAAAAACTAAATACAGAGGTCACTTCGGATACGAAATACGAGGGGATAATGGATGCTTTAAAGCACTATCTTACAAAGCTGGATGGTGTAGATATGCCGACAAAATTGCAAGATGGTGGTTTTACAGAACGAGAAATATTAACAGCAACTCGTAGGAAAGAACAATACGCAAAAAAACTTGAAAAAAGCAAGTTTTATGAGTCTGCTCAGTGGATAAACAGTCAGCTATTCGCTAAAATAAAAATAAATTTTGAAGCATATGTTGAACCATTAATAAACAGTGGCGCTGCCAAAGATGAAATATTGCTGGCCGTAGTCCAAAATGTGATTACACCAGTATTAGCACTGATTAATGAAGAAGGAGAACATGACACATTTCTGAATTATGACGCAGAAGATGTATTTGGAATGATTTACTACCTTACGGGAAAATGTCACATAAATTGGAAAAATTATGATAGTATACAACCAAGCGTATGATCTTTATCATACAATTTATCGGATACTACAATTACTCAATAAATTTGAAGAAGATGAAGTGATTGAAATAGATCGATTACGAATCTGGGATTTCTATTTATTGTTTCCAAATAAAGTCCACGGTATAAGATTGAAAAGAGAAGAGGACGATGTAAGAAAATTACGTACTACATATGTAAAGAAAAAAGATAATCCATACGAACATGTACCGGAGCAACGAAAGATTTTTGAGAAGATTAAACCATATCATATTGCAGCATTGAATTGTATCGCTTCATACGGAATTATTGACAAAGAATTTTTGACACAGAATAATGTTAAGATATTGAATAAGGAATTATTATCTGAATACATATCAAAATTTGATCAAGTATCAAGGACAGAGAATAATATTATTTCTCTTATGACTGGTCACTTTTTGAACATGTCACTATACGGAACTGACGGATTAAAAAACAGAACACATCTTATGGAAAGTAAATATGATGCATAATAATTTATTTTTTAATAGATTAATCATAATAACCGATGAAGGGAAAACCGCCTATGATGAAATATTCCATAAAGGAGTTAATATCATAAGGGGTGAAAATAGTAGTGGTAAATCCACGATTACCCATTTTATCTTTTATGTATTAGGCGCCTCGTTTAATGACTTCGTGCCGGAGGCAAGAAAATGCTCAGTTGTATTTGCAGAAGTTGAAATGAACGGAGCAATCTTTTCCATAAAAAGACATATCGAAAAAGACGATGAAGAAAACATAAATCCAAAAGCACCATTATATATTTATTGGGGAACACTTGAGGAAAGCAGGAATGTGACACAAGATAAAGGATGGCAAAAATTTGGCTATAATACTATAGATTCAAAAAAGAGCTTTTCAAACGTCTTATTTGAAAACCTAGGGTTACCAATAGTAAAGGGTGATAACAATATTACATTTCATCAAATTTTAAGACTCCTTTATATTGACCAGGAATCGCCGACAAGTTCACTATTTTATTATGAGCATTTTGATAGTCAAATAACACGGGAAACTGTTTCAGATTTGCTTTTAGGTGTTTACAATGAAGAACTATACGAAAATAAAAAACGACTGGTTGTGGCCGATAAAGAATTGGATAGCACAAAAAGCGAACTGAGAGCTACCAAACAATTTTTTACAGATCCTTTAACTTTAAGTCCAACACATCTTAAAACTACCATTGAGAATAAAGCTGCCGAAATTCTAAAAATAGAGGCTGAAATAGTTGCCATAAGAAATAAAGAAAAGGAAATAGAATACAAAAAGAATGCAAAATTAAATTTTCAACAGTTAAACGAAGAAGCAATTACTCAGAGAAAAATAGTATTAGCAGTAGAAGAGAAAATTTCAGAGGTAAATGCTGAAATTGAAGATTCTGAATATTTTGTAGAAACATTAAAAACTAAAATTACCGCAGTAAGGAATTCGATACAAACAAGAGAATTTCTTGGCAACCTACCGCTTGAATATTGTCCTGAATGCCTTACTAAAATAAAACCTCACGATCACAGCAAAAACTGCAAGCTCTGCAAAGAAAGTACTGATGAATCTTTTGGCGTTGTACAGGCAAGACGAATGGAACAGGAAATTGGTTTTCAAATAAAAGAATCAGAACACTTGTTGGAAATCAGCAAACGAGAAGTGATCGAACTTAAATCACAACATAAAAATGAATTGGTTAAATTAAATCAAATTCAACGACAAGTAAATTCGGCTCTGAATGATGTTAAGAGTTATAACGAAGAAACTGTAGATCAACTAAACGTAGATAAAGGAAATATTGAAGGAGAAATATTACAATACAGAACTATGTTGGAACATGCGGAACTGTATGATACTTTACTAAAAAGAAAAAACACATTAGATAATGAAGTTAATTATTTAAAAAATTATATATTTCAGACAGAGAGAAAACAAGTACAACTAAAAGAACAAATTAATGAGCAAATAAAGGAAGAAGGAATTTATTTACTAAATAATGATTTAAACAGGCAGGATGATTTCAAAAATGCGAGTGAATTCTTCATAGATTACTCAAATAATATGGCTTTCCTTTCAAGTAAATTTTCTAAATATTCAGCAAGTTCCAATTTTTACTTAAAGGTAACAGCAAGATTTGCGATTTTTTTAGCATCATTGTCTATCGACCGTATGCGATATCCACGCTTCATTTTTGCGGATAACATGGAAGACAAAGGGATAGAGGTACTGCGGGCACAGAATCTTCAAAAGCTCTTAATCGATAGAACCGCTCAATTCAGTTCTGATACATACCAGATGATATATACCACTTCTTATATTACTGATGAATTAAACAAAAGCAGTTATGTTGTTGGTGAGTTCTACACAAAAACTAATCGCAGTTTAAAACATATAGTAATGTAGTTTTCAACAGAACGAGTTACTTAATATATAATAATTTTTATTTTTTAAATGAAAATCCCTTCCTCCATGATGGGGAACATTGTCTGTCAAATAAACGGTAAAAGCTTCAAAAGAAAGGGATTATTATTTCAATAAACAAAAAATTATCAATTTAATATGGAAGAGCAATTTAAGCGTATCGGGAAATTTTATCTCGCAGATAATATGGATTTAGGTTTAGCAGGGGATTTGCTATTTGATAAAGTTAATGGTGTTGTTATAGATTTGAAAGAAGATTTTGAAGATGCAGACGATTACCAAAACATAATTATATTTGAAGATTTAAATGGCCAGTATGCAACATTACTATACTCTACTCGTATAGATGAACTAAAATGGGAAACAGCTTTCGCAATTGATGGCTATGCTTTTCATCACGTAAATGAATTGATGTTCAATTCAATTATAATAGGACTGAAAAATCTGGATAATTGGTTAGGAATAACTGGATTTATTGACCGAACGGAACGAAATGGTGATCGATATAGCAGCGTTTTAATTGAATACAAGAAGCCTGACCCTATAAATTTCAAAATTGACGATAAGGTGGCCGGAAAATTTGTTTTTGGTTTTAGACGACCCTTACGGCCAATGTACAATGTTAACTTAGTCGAAACCGTTAAAGTGGCAATAAGCGTTAATTATCAGAAATCATCTCTTGAGGAAATAATTAATACTATTGCGAACCCTGACGAAATGAAGTTTGATGATTTATTAAACTATTATGTAAGATTTAATAATTTTTTAACTGTGGCGTTTCATCAACCAACTTATCCAACAAGTCTAAGTTTATTATCACATAGAGTACTGATGGATGACGGAACCGGTAAAATGAGGCAAAAGCAATTACCGCTATATTATAAATTAAGTATTCCTGCCTATGATCATAAGTTAATTAGACCCTTATTTTCATATAGCGATATAGGAAAACAATTTAATGAAATCGTTCAAAAGTGGTATTCAAATTATAAAGGTCTTGAACCTGTATTAAATATCTTGTTTGATACTTATTACAGCGATACTCCTTTTAATGAAAATAAATTTTTAAATATAAGTCAGGCTATTGAAACCTTCCATCGTAGAACTAGGAAGAACGAAAGGATACCTAAAAACGAAAGTTCCAAAATTCTAAAGGAAATAAAGGAATCATTATCTGATAGAAATTATGACTTTATAAAAGACAAACTTTTTCACGCGAATGAGCCGACACTACATACAAGAATAGAAGAACTTTTAAGTGAATTTAATACATCTATACTGTCTCGTCTTATTCCTGATAGGGAGCAATTTATTAAAGATGTTAAAAACAGTAGAAATTATTATACTCATTATGATGTTAGCTTAGAAAAGAAGAGGTTAAAACTAAAAGAGCTCTTCTACGTTACAGAGAAACTAAAAATCTTATTAGTTTGTTGTATTTTGAAAGAAACTGAATTTAGCATGGATATGATTACTTCACATTTTGATAGAATCAACTATCGCTATCATTATATTCCAACTTAGTTCTAATCTTGGTATGCCTAAAATTAGTAACAATTACGTCACCTCAATATGCAATTATTAACTCTAAAGCTTCCAATAAGAAGATGTAGTCCTTCCGGTAAGGATAAATGGTTATACTATTTGTTGTAACAGGTACTTTATCATCATTCAATAATAAAACTCTCACTTTCTCATTAGAAATTAGCTCCGGATTATGTGTTTTTGTGTAAGTTAATATCAAACTCATCATCGCATTTATTCCTTTGTCATTTTGCCAGGGATTAACTCTTTTTAATGTCGTATACTTATTAATTAGTATATTTTTACTTAGTAAATAACGATAATAGTAGATACGTATCCGCCGCGGTGTAGCACTTTCCCATTGATTAACAAGTTGTCTAATCAAATCAACTTCGATAGGAGATAATTTTTCAAATTTATCTTGGTTTTTAAGACGATCGTTTACAGTGTTCTCTATCACAGTAACAGAAGTAACTTCTCCATTCGACCGTTGGAGTCCAATATCGCCGTCCTTTTCCACGAAATCACCATTTTCAATTGTCATATCAAATTTCTGATCACTAAATTGAGACATCAACGTTTCCTGATTTTTAATCATCTCTTGCCCTTGTAAATATGACGGATCGGAAAATAACATTTCTGTTATTGCGGGCGACATTCCCGAAGTTCGATAATCTTCTTTTTTATTTTCAAGCTTCTTACTCTCATAATATTCACTTAAAACTTTTGCATCAACTTCCTGCTCTAAGAGTTCATTAACATATTCATCTCGTTGCTCAATTGTTAGTCCACCAAGTTTGATAGCGGAAATAAATAACTTATCTAGGTATTCTGAAACTAGTTCATGAATAGTAACCACTGTGGCTGCCGCACTACCCAATTCCGACTCATTGTACTCAGTTATCGAATCGTATTTTAAACGTATCGCGTTTTTCAAAATTCTTTCATCAATGGCAGTTACTATTATAACACGCTTATAGATCTCTTCATCTTCGAGCATGACACGCAAAGCGTCGATATTCTGGATAATCTTGTCTTCTGAGCATCTATCAATATCTTCAACAACTAACAAGATTTTCCTTTTTCCCAATTCCGCGTCCTTAATCCAGACTTTCAACAATTTAATTAATTCATCTTGTATATCAGCTTGAATCCCCATTTCTTCTTTAAAGGAATGCCTAATGTTGTATAACTTAATGAGATCAGAGGCTTTGATAGAAAATTCCTTGTAAATTTGTTTCAAAATTGTTAGGAAAGACGCTAAAATAATGGGAATGAGAGCAAGTGAATAATACCACTCTAAAAACCACCCTGTAACCACCGGCGCTGCTATTGCGGCTAACACAACAAGTAAGAATTTTATTATTGGCCAAATACCCAAACGCTCGACATTTAGATCAAGCAACCTTTTGTGATATTTCAGATAACATTTAAACCCTTTTTTGCTTCCTAAATATTCCTTAACAAAATTCTCATATAAGTATGCCCACGATGCCGGAGTTTCCTGGTATTTCCAGGCATGATATTCTATTTTAGTATAGACACTGTTATTTCCAACCTTTTTTTTCTCAAGGATATTCCAAAGCTCTTTCAACAAGAATGTTTTCCCGCGCCCCCACTTACCAAATATCCCTATCATTTGTCCTTTTTCTTTTTGAATAGGAAGGTTATCTATTAATTCAGCAAGATCTGACGAAAGCTCGGCTACGCCCATTACGGCTTTTACATGCGCATCACGGTAGTCAATTTTAGTTTTATGTGAGTGAACACTTTTAAGATCGATTACCTTATTAAGAAGCTCTGGTTCGATAGAAGCGTTTTCTCCTAAGTTCTCTGAATAGGACGGATGTTCTTTGTACAGTTGATAAACTATATCTTCAATACCTTTATAATTACGGTATCTGCGATATATCTCTTCGGTGCTAACCCCAATAGAATATATTTTAGTTTCGTCATTACCACCAATGCCATTTGTAAAATCGCTAAGCCCCGAAAGCAACCTAAACACTCTAAAAATATCTTCAAAAGTAAGCTCTGGATGCGTTTGTCTAATATCATTAGTAGAAACGTCCCTTACCTCATTGTTATTTTTAAGAATTTCTCGTACTGCGTACACTACTTTGTCGAAATTTTCAAAAATATTTGAATTGGAATCAATAGCCCATATACCAAGCAAAGTAATTTGATTACCAAAACGAATTAATGAAGGACTTATATTTTGAGGTTCAAATTCTTTTGGAATTTGGTCCCACATTTTTGAAAGCAGAAACCGAATCTCGAATTTTTCGTTATTCAAAAACTTCTGATAAACGACTTTGAGCCATGCTTCTTCATGTTGCGAAAGTGTAATCAAAGGGAAATTATATTTCGCATTTCTTTGAGCCAGCTCGGGATAACGGCGAAGCCAATCTTTATGGATATCTAACAGTAACAATTTCCGATTTGTAATAATTCTGAAATCATAAAAGGTATGATGGTAAGTGTCAATTCTGGGTCTAGTTGAACTAGTACTGTCGTCAACAAAGGCAAAATACAAATAATTAAAATTTCTTTTTCGTGTATTGGCGTGGGCTTCGATTGCTATATCAATAATAGAACCCATGGAATTATTTTTATCACTATTCTCACTTTTCACAAAAATGATGTAGTCTATTTCTTCCGAATAAAGTGTGGATCTTGAATTTTCAACTTCTGAAAGGCCATGTTCATCATCAATTCCCGAATTAAATGAAACGGAAATGCCAGTTGACGACAAAAATTCCTTTAATTCCTCAGCATAAAACTGGTCTTTTTTTGCATGGACAATTGCAATAGTCGGCTTTTTCGCCCGGGTATATTTTACTGGTTGCTTTAGTTCATTTATACGTACCAGATTCTCTGAGAATTTTACTCCTAACTCTGTTAACGTTAGTTGAAAATCGAAATTTTTACTGTGTATATTTATACCATCAGCTAAACTAATGTATTCTTTAGAATGTAGCCCATTAATTATCCGACCAAATTCGTCTTCGTCAACAGCATATGAGTCTTGATATTTTTGAATATCGAAATCAACTGGCTTGTACTCGTTGCCGCCATTCAAGTAGCATTTCAATAGGTAATAATTTAATTTTTCAATGAAGTTTCTTGGATAATCTCCAAGCCTAAGAATTTGCGCTATTAGTTTTTTTGAAAGAATAGTATTAACGTCAATAGGCCACTCGTTGTTAAACAACATTGCTTTAAGAACATCTTTTTCCTGGGGTGCTAGATTTCCGCCGCGTTGCCAGTCTTCGATAGTATCTAATCGAATTCTATACTTATTAGAATTATATTCCACAGAATATTCAGTGTAATTCTCAGTAACTATAGTGTCACTAACCGATTCATCAGTGATTGGGCAGTGTCGTAATCGAGAAAAAGACATATTATTATAATTATTAATCTTAAATCTAAGCTACAAATATTTTACTTCAAAATGTGCTACAATATGTAGCAAAAAATTAATAATTAGCCAATATTTACAATTATTGAGATTATATCGTAACAGTAAAATACTACAGATTGTAGCAAGGTTAAATAGAAATTTGTTACTATCTTTTCAAATTCAAAATACGGGAATGAAACTACTGACTGAAGATCTTCTAAAAGAATATGGGTTCACTGAGAAACCTCATAATTCAACCCGGCACATTGTTAAGATAATGTCACGAGATAAAATGGACGTAGTGATAAGAGATGATGGAATTTATTATTCTAATTTGGGAATTGATTATCCGATACGAGATACTTCCGGGCTAAGGAAATTATATAAGGAATTAAAAGGCGAAGAACTAAAAGCAGTAGAATAAGAGGATTACAAAGATGGTATGTCGTGCCCTAATTTCAAGTACTTTTTTATATTTTCGGCCATCGGTATTTTCTCAAACATCCCCTTCGGAGCCAAGAACACAGCTTCATCTACTTTAAAAAGGCTTTCGCAACCGGCTTTGATAAAAATATCTTTTACAATAGGATTTGTAACGATATCTGAATTTATAAAAGAACTAAATTTATCTATAGAAAGGTAAATTTTATCTTCTTTCATAAGCCCTGTATGCTTGTGTAATTTTTCTCCTTCAGGTGTTCCGTTGTTAGTTAAGAAGAGAAAGGTTTTGAGAAGTAACTTGCCATCCAATATTTGCCCGACAAAGTATCCGACTTTTTTATCAATCAAAGCAAATTCACAGAGTAGTTCACCCTTCTTATTCTTGGCTACTTTCAAATTTTTAAACGAGTCATAAATACTGAAATGCAAAAAGCCAGGAGTAACTCCATCGATTCTTTCTTGAAGTCTAGCAAATGCATGAGATTGAATGTACACGTCAAATGTTTTTCCATCCGGTAAATTTAATTTTTCGGATTCAACCTTGATAAAATCAATTTTACCTATGTTTTCATCAAGAAACCAACCAAGTCGAAATGCTGGTCGACTGCTGCCATCTAGTGTGAATTTAATTTGCTCGGTTTCCGCCCGGTAGATCTCCATACAAAAGAACAATCCTATATGACCTTTAATTAGTTCCCTTTTAGTGTGTTTTAGTGCATATAAACCCAATTGTAAATCACTCATTACAACGCTCATCAGGTGCATCATTGTTAAATATTCTCTCCATACACTATTATATATTGGTCCATCAGCAATAGAAACAAGTGGGTTTAACTTACTTTTGACTTCGGTTGCTCCGGGAAAATCCACCTCGTTAATTCTTGTACCATACAACATCAAAGTAAAACCAACTGTAAAGAAATCGTATAAAGAAATGCTAGAAACGTTACCTATGTCCAAAGGAACACGTCTATGCTTGAACACGTCAAGAACCATTGATTTGGTTTCTTGTAATATATCATTAGGGATCTTTTGTCCTTCTCCTTCAATTACCCGAATAGGGTGATTTCTTAATTTGTAAATATCTTCTAACTGATCTCGCGGAATTAATTGAAAGACATTAGAACCAGTTATATCATTACAAAGTTTTTCTAAACGCAACAAAAACTCGTTTTTATGTTGAGCTTTTTCTATCTTTTGAAGACGAGAATTGTCTTCCTTTCTTTTCTTGGATTTAGGCATCCCTTGTAATGCTTTTGTTTAATAAACTCTATATATAGGTCTAAAATAGATCAATTATTTAAGTTAAAATGTGCTATTTACTGAGACTGGATTTTGATTGAGGGATTGTAAGTAGTATTATGATAAAAATTATTTAATCCTTTGTGAGAAAATAGTATATTTATGTACCATGACAACATCAAGAGTGAGTTTGAATAACGCTGAAATACAAGAGTATTTGGTCGACCATTTACCGTACAGACTAAATTCATTAAGAGCCTGGGACTTGTATCTCGCTAGACGTAAGGCAGACCGGTATGAAAATGAAACACCATCATTAAAGTGTTATTGGGAGAGTGAGTTATTGGAACCAGCTTATGAAATTTCTATTGTATTTGGACGAAGTTTATTGAATTTTTTAGGAATAAAACGTGGAAGTAATGGACTTGAGAACTTTGAATCAAATCAAATCTCAAATATGGACAAGGACACCATTTTCATTTGGCATATTAATTCCAACAAACGCGCATACCCAATAAATAATTTAGACAACAAAGAACAAGAGCACTTAGTGAATTTACTTAAGGTCGCTAATAAATCTGTTGCTCACCTGACAAATAAGACATCTACGAAAATTGAACTAGACAGCTTAATTCCTGCCCGACAAATTATTTATAAAATAATGCTAGAATACGTAGACGGGCTGAAGACTTCAAAGCTATGGTGGTTCCCGCGAAAACCATGACTTTGCAATTGTGCTAAGGCGCGCTTGGTTCCCGATGTGAATAAGGTTAATCATTTGCAAAAGTGCTTTTGACAATTAGTTAATTAATGCTTTGCAAATGGCCTCAAACAGTTATCTTTATAGCATTGTTTCGGTAAGACAAGCTTTCAAGCCAGTCGGAAGCCAAGCGAAACCGTTACCTGCACCCATGAGGAGACTACAAAACTAAACACATGAAAGATACGTCTAACGACTTAATAACACTTTTTGAAGAAGCAAAGCAAAAGAGAGAGTTTGAATTTATTCAGACACTAATCAATTACACAGGTATGGGTTCTAAAGAATTGTCAAGTAATTTACATGAGTGGTTTGACGCAATTGAATTTTATAAAAAACTCTATTTTCAGTTTACTGGCAAAGAGAAAACAAGAATAGGAACATTAATCTATTCTACTTTTTTTGAGAATAATAACTTTTATAATATACTTGGAAGTTTATGCAAAATTAAATTGGGCTATAAAGGCTCATCACATCTCTTTTGGAAAACAAAAAAATATGAACGTCTTCTAGGGATTGGCGAAAAACAGGACTTTTTATTAGAGCTTTTAGATGATGCGGGAAAGCCAAATATTATTTCATTTTTTGAAGAAAATCATTTTAAAGAAATTAGAAACTCGTTTTTCCATTCTGCATATTCACTAAGTGATGAAGAATACATTCTGCATGATTCTGACCCAATTCAAATTAAAGGTATTGGGCAATATTCTTTTAACGTAATTGAGTTTCTATACCCAAAGATTGATAACATAATACAGTTTTTTGACGTTTTTAAAAAACTGTATTTAGATAGTTTTGCATCATATCAATCCAACAAAGAAGTAGATGCTTTATATCCAGACCCATGTAAAGCAACAATTTTAGGCTCTATAGATGGACTAAGGGGATACAAAATAAAAAATTCATTTCAGTCATATGGTAAATGGCATGATTCAGGAGTTTGGTATGACGAGCAATACGACATGTGGACCGGACACAATATCAGATTCAATTTTGCTAATATTGAAACGATAGAAATACAAGAATCGCTCGCTAGATATGAAGGGAAAGAAGATATAAACCGAAGTGATCAGGAATTTCAAAACATAGTAGATAAAATACTTGAAAGAAAAGATGCGACTGAGATATACAGAGCAACACATTTACTGGTAAAGTTTGGAGATATTAGATTAAAAAAAATGATCGCTGAAAGAAATGGATTTAAACAAAGGAATTTTCCTAAAATTATTTTACCTTTCTATCGACAAGCAGTTGACGTCGGTTCGAACATTATGGACATGACGAAAGTGAAAAAAAACATTGATATACTGGAAAAATTCATGCACCCACAATAAAAGAGATTTGTTCGGCGACTCACAGTAAACTTGTACGACTACAGTAGACTTAAAGATTATCTTGTTTTTCATAGCAAAAAAGTCCTTTTTTGAATCTTTTGCTATTAAAAGCATGTCAGGAAGATTAAAAATTATTTCGTAGAGTTTCTAATTCGTTAATGATATTTAATAAATCATCGAGTCCTTCCCCAATAAAAGAATCTTCGGTAAAATGTACCTCCTTAGTTTGTAAATGTTGCAACCAGAAACTCATACCAGTCAAAAAATGGTTCATGGTGTATTCTTCAAAATTTTCATCTTGAATTGCCGGCCCCACTAGACCTCCATTTGGAGGGAAAGACGCAAACTGATAAACAATATCTGGATCATTTCCTTGGATTTCGAAAGGGCTAACCAAATAAAATAATCCATCTGTTTTTAAGATGAGAGCATTACGATTAATATCATTTCCTGCTAAAAGTGTATTTTCCAATTGTTCTTGCGTGGGACGTTCTGGGAATATATCACGATAACAATAGACAGTGTAATGCAACTGAGTTCTATTACCGTATTCAATACCCATTGAAGGATTTATTGTGTAGTGCCTGTCACCATTGGGTATTTCAATATCTTCTATTAAAAGATTAATAATAGCTTGCCTTTCATTAGTTACAAAATCGGCTTCTTGCACTACATTAGTATTATGACATCGTAGCCAGGTATTATCTCTTTGAAGCCGATAACTTATTGTTTTACTTAAATCTTCGGCATTGATGCAAAAATTCATCTTATTGTTTTATTATTTTTAACGTTATTGTTTTTTCTGTAGATTGTATGGTCAAAAAATATAAACCATCTGACAGATCAGATAGATTAATTTGGTTAGTAAAAGAGGTTACAAAGATAACCTGACCAAAGTAATTCTTTACTTCGATCACTGAATTTTTAAATTGATTTTGATTATCAATAATATTTAAAATGGAATTTGTAGGGTTAGGATAAATCTTAAGATTATTCATAATTCCATCTAATTCGTGAACATTTACAAGTGAGGAGTTAATCTTAACTACAAAGATACTGGAGCATTTGTTTAAACTGCTGGTGCATGCCTGAGTATAAGGTATATAAAAACTGTTATTGCCCCATTCGTAATTTCCTGCGCCAAAGAATAGACCTGTTAAGAATATATTGTCTAATGTATCTGTTTTAATATCAAGGCCCCTGTCTCCTGAATCTCCATTTGATACTATGGCCCATTTACAATCTCCTAAAGAGTCATATTTAGCGACAAATGTTTTTTCGCCATTTGGAAGAATTGTGTAATTACCAAAATGAGTTGTATCTATTATGCCTCCGGTAACAATACAATTACCTTTACGATCAGAGGTTATTTCAAAAGCATAATGGCTGCCATATCCGCCACCAGGTTTTTTTGCCCAAAGGCAATTACCTGCTGAGTCATAACATGCTATAAATATGTCGCTGTCGCTTTGACTTGTAAGCGTGTAACTTCCAAATGTAGCCGTATGTTTAAAATACCCTGTGCAATAGATGTGACCATAGTTATCGGCTGTAATACCCGTGCCTTGATCAAAATCATTTGACCCGATAGAATGGGCCCACGCCCAAGTACCATTGGCATTACATTTTGCTATAAAAATATCTTGACTACCATGACTTAAAATTGTATTAGTGCCAAAGGTACCTTGTCCCATAACTACGCCAGTTAAATAAACGCAATTATTTTTGTCGGTGGTTATATCAAATGCAAAAGGTGTTATAAATGATTGTACCCATTGGCATACACCATTTGAATCATAACGTAAAATAAACTGGGTATCATAAATTCCCTTGTTTAGAACGGCACAGCCAAAGTCAGTCTGAGATAAAAGATTGCCGGCAATAAATATAGTTCCTGAATCGCTAACAGTTATTCTCATTCCATATGTACCCTGCAAGGTATCAATAGGATGTGCCCATAATAAATTTCCTAAACTAGAATATTTTGCGACAAAGCTCCCAGAACCGGAAAGAATAATGCCGCCAAAATCTGTTGGTCCTTGATAACCACCCATTATATATACATTTCCAGTAGGATCTGTAGCTACATCTTGGGCACGATCGGTTGAAATGCCGCCTATTCCTTTAGACCATTGAACGATACCTGTGGGATTATATTTTGTTATATAAATATCATCCTCCCCATTACTTATAAGCGTAAAAGTTCCGAAAGTACAGGTGTCTAAAAAGTTGCCAAATACAAATGAATTACCTGCTTTATCACTTGCTATTCTTGGGTCAAGGGGACTAGCTGTTAAAACATTTCTAGCCCATTCAATATTTTGGCTTAAAAGGATTGGTGTACGAAATAGCAACCCTATTAAAAATAAAATTAGAATAAGAGATGTCTTCATAAATTGTTTTTATTCGAAACGATTAGATTTCTAAATTATTGTTTTATTACTTTAACTGTCTTAGAATAAAGGGCATTTATCGTTAAATAATACATTCCGGAGGAAAAATGTGACAAATCAATTTGAGAATTAAAAGGGCGGCTATAAACAACTTGCCCGAGATTATTTTTAATCTCAATATTTGCATTTTGTAAAAGGTTTTCTTCGTCGTTAATATTTATGTACCCGGTTGTTGGATTCGGATAGACCGTAAAATGAAATACATCATCATATTCTTTCACACCTACATCCACAATTGCACCACAGTTAACGGATGTGCTACCGCCTATCCATTTAGTTAAAGGCATTGCTGGAGTATTATTACCTATTTCTAAGTACGCTCCACCAAAATAGAGTTCATTATTGTATTCAATAGAAAAATTTAGACCACCACCTATTGGTTCCATGAATGTACACCACCTATTAGTAGTTAAATCGAATTTAGCAATGTTAGTATAGAAGTTCAACATACCATTACTGGTACTTAGATCATTAATCGAATCAAAAGTCCCAGTGATGTATAAATCTCCGTTAACTTTAGCTATATCAAAAATTGTCCAGTCAGTGCTAACTCCTTTTCCGTAACCATACCATCTAGTACCATTCCAAGCTGCCAGACCGCTACAATTTGTTCCTCCTATCGAAACGAAACGACCATAAACAAAAAGCATGGAGTCAATTACTTTCATTCCAAAAACACTTTTTGTTGCTGATCCATAAACACCTGCCCATGGATTCCAGTTTATTCCATCATAATATGCAAGATTAGCACAGGAACTATTACCGCTGACTTGACCAGCCATAAATAATTTACCTTTATAGTTAGCCATTCCAGCAACACAAGTGTTAAAAGGATAAGAAAGACTATGCCAGTTTGTACCATCATATTTGGCGAAATTGTTGCATTTTAAGCCTCCAATGCTATCAAATTGACCTCCGACATATAATTCATTATTATACACGTCTAATGCAATAGCAGTGCCATCATAAGTACCATCCTTGAATGTAAAATTAGTTGTATCCCAGTCTATACCATTCCATCTGGCTAGGTTAGGTGAATAGTATTTACCTGCTCTTTGAAACTGTCCTGCTACATAAAGCTTATTCTGGAACATCTTAATTCTTTTAATCATTGATGTATTCATACCCTTCCATTGAGGATCTACACCTGCACCTAAGCTATCGAATTTTACTCCATCGTACTTAACAACTGCATTTGACCAAATATCATTTATGTGTTGGAAATCACCAGCAATATATAAGAGATTGTTTACTGTGTCTACTTCAGCATCAAAAATAAACGGTCGTGAATTAGGCATTGAATCAATCACACTTACCCAAGTTTGGCTGTGCAAATTACACAGCCAAACAAAAGATAAGAATATGAATGCTATTTTTTTCAACCTAGTTTTTAATAATCTTAAACGAACTATTAATATCTTTATTGTTTACCATAAAGATATACATACCATTAGCCCACTTATTGCAATCAATAGTTTTTTCATTACCATTAATTACGTCTTCATATACTATTTGTCCCATCGTATTGTAAACTTTTAAATTTAACTTTTCGGATAATCCTGTATTTACCATTAAAGTTACAAAATTATTTGCTGGATTAGGAAAAACGATGATATTATTTGATTGGCTGGTATTTTCCTTAACGCCCACGAAATTATAGGCATATAAGTTAAATCTGGAAATAAATCCATCATTTGAACCCACACCATTATTTAATGTACTATCAATTAATGTAGCATTGTAACTTGTGTATGCAATTGGGAAATTATTTGAAGCAGTTGCATTACCGTAACTACTACCGGTATTTCCTACAACATATAAATAAGAAGTGCCGTTGCAATCAGAATTATTTATATAGTCATTTGATAAACCACCAAAATAATGAGCGTGATATATTTGTTTGTTTACATCAAATACTGCAACAAATCCATCAGTCATTAATACAGTATTATCAACATACGCTCCAGATGGTGTAGTAGCACCATAAACTAATGTATCACTATAAGCTTGACCGCTTATATATATCATTCCGGTATTATCACGAGATAAACCACCAAGAGCAAAAGATTTGGAAGAACCACCTCGACCGTAATAAGTTACCCATTGGTGTTCTAAACTTGAATTAATATAACCCAAAAATATTGCGGGATTGGCACGTCTTACTGCGTCATTATATGCTCCTACTTTGGATTTTATAGGAAGTCCAGATGTAGAAGATGAGTTTCCAGCAAAATATAGATTACTTGTAGTTGGATCATATAATACTCTATTTAATCGATCAGGCTGGCTTCCACCTAAGTAAGTTGCATAATCACGTGTTCCAGAAGATGTAAATCTAGCAATGAAACCATCAGAGTATCCACCAAGGGAATTATCATAAAGTAAATTAGCATTACCTGAGTTTGGATTTGTAGTAGGAAAAGTTGTCTCATCACTTTCGCCAACAACAAAAACATTTCCGCTATTATCAACCGTTATATCGTGACCATATTCCTGAGTTTGAAATCCCGTTACAGCATTACCACCAAAATATGTAAACCATTCTACTACCTGTGATGAATCTATTTTTCCAACAAATACATCAAAATCATCCGATGAAGTAGTACCGTGTGTACTTGACCAAGCATTAGCAACTGGAAAATCGTCCGATGAAGTTGTCCCTGTTAGATATACTTTATCATTAGAATCGATATAAATTGAATTTAACCACTCTGATCTTTGTCCGCCTATGTAACGTCCAAAAAGCCTTACATTACCTTTTGGATTAAGTTTTATTAAAAATCCATCGGTTGTATTGGTCGATGATGAAACGTTATTTCCATTATAAGCTTGATTTGTATGTCCTGCAAAATTACTAATGTATAAATCAGTTGATTGAGTAAATCCACCGAATAAGATTTGTCCTTTTGAATTATGAGAAATTGTGTATCCATTATCAACACCATTTCCTCCAAAGAAGGTACAAAATCTTAACGTATCATCAGCAGTGTATTTTAATACTGTTGCATCATAACTACCAATTGGAAATGGATTAGCAAATAAAGCACCTGTCGTTGTTGGAAAGTTTCCTCCAGATGAATAACCTGTAACATATCTGTCTCCGTTTGGTGCAGCTTTTATATCCTTAAAATAATCAGTCCCATTTCCTCCATAGAAGGTTGAGTAATCTAAATTAGCTGACATACTTGAAACCATTGACGGTGCTACAGTTTCAATTATGATAATTAAAGTTTGAGTTGTTGTGTAAGAAGGTGTCGTAAGTGAATAAGTATTACTTCCCATACTAGCATAACTTGACGCAGATAATGTAGTTGTTACATTAGATCCATTGACCATATAGGCTAATGGTCTCTTTAATGTAACATCACCTAAAACACCATTTATAAATAAATTATTAGCAGTAATACTGGTTGATGTTGCACCAGCTATATTAATTTTAATATCTCTTGGATCTCCACCTTCTCGAACAACAAAATAATATTTAAATCCATTTTTGTTACTGTAATAGTGTAAGTCAATGTTCGGATATAAATCTTGTGTTACTACTCTATCATATCCTCTAATATCAACAATAGGATCACCAATATCACTACCTAAGAAATAATGTAATGGATAAGTTTTTTCATCATAACCATGTGGCGTTTTTCCAGCAGTGCTTAAAGAAAATGAAACAGCAATTCTCTCTAATGAATCATTTGTAGTAGCTACTGTATCAATTGATGCAAATACATAATTGTACCTTCCTTGTTCAATAAAAATCTCTGGATTTTGATTATGCGTATAATATAACGGTGCGTTATTACTATTTCCACTTTCATCCTTTATTTGACCTCTATTTGGATGAAATCCTATATTTCGATTTGTTGCTTCTCCATTTAGATCAACTGGATTTTTAATATCAGCTTGAACAAGTTTTGAAGTCAAATATTTATTCGTTCCATCCAATCTTGATGTGCCTGTAACAATAATATTGTTTAGCGTGTCTAGTGCAACATTTGTTGCCATGTCATCACCAGCAAATCCGTCAGTGAATTTATCCCATATTTTTGTTCCACTTGTATTATACTTAATTGTATAAAAATCTTTATTTGATGCATCACGAGATTGATAGCCGACAACATAGATGTTACCCGAAGCATCAATTTCCATATCATTACCAGCATCTTCACCATTGAAATTTCCATTTACATTTTGAGTCCATTGTAAAGTTCCAGATGAATTATATTTCACTGTCGTAATATTTTGACCTTGAGTTGAATGTGTTGTAACACCTGTGACAAACACATTTCCTGAAGCATCGACTTTTATTCCTCGTCCGAAATCATCAGAATTAGCATTACCATTTACAGTTTGTTCCCATGCAACTGTTAAAGATGATGTAACTTTTGCAACATAATAATCATAACCTTGCCCAGCATTTTGTTGTGTTGCTCCACATAAGTAAAAATTACCAGATGCATCGGTAACAAGATCTGATATTATTTCAACTGAAGATGTTGCTGTTGCTCCAACAGTAACCGAACCTGACTGTGCGCCTGTTGCAACTGAAAATGATAAAGTAACTAATTTGTAGCTATTTACTCCCTGGGTTACAGGACCGGTTACAGTACAAATAGCACTTTTAGTAGCAATTTTATATCCACCATCATTTAATCCGTTATAATCATAAGTAGTATTCCATTGAACAGTTCCACTTGAATTGAAAGCTACTGCTAATATATCCGATTGAAATGTATTATCTCCAGATGCGCCTGTTACGATGATATAATTATAAGTTGCATTAATGATAATATCTCTACCTATATCTCCATAACCATTTGAGAACGTTGTGAAAAATTGTTGAGTTCCTGATGAATTATATTTTGCTAAAAATAATTCTGGCACCATTGTAAGTGTATTATTAGTGATGGTACCCGTAATGTACACGTCACTGCCGCTAATCAGCATTCCAGCTGCAAAGTCGCCAGTATTTGCAGTACCATTAATAACTTTACTCCATAGAGTAACACCAGCAGAATTCCGCTTAGTCAATAGGATGTCAGTAGTACCATTACTAGCGTTCATTGTTGCGCCAGCAGTGAATACATTTGATGACCCATCTGTTTTTACAATATTCCTATAAAAGAAATTTTGTGTTCCATCTGTCTTTTTCCATTCTTCAAATGCCATTGAGACAGTTTGAGATTTTAGCATAATGCTTATTAAAGCAAATGCAATAAGTAATAGTTTTTGTTTCATATATTTATTTTTTTGGTTTGTTTTTTGAGTATAATACTACCGAATTTGCTAAGTCTTCTCCTAGCATAGATCTACATGGTGCCTTATCACAATCGTCAGAAATTTCATAAATGAGTTGGTCGGCTAAAGCCTTATTGTCATAATGCTCCCTTGCACAGTGACCGATTAAGCCACCGACTTTAATAAAAGCATTCAATATCTTCTTACGTTCCGACATTATTGAAGCGAATTAATACAAAATTTTAATGCACTTTTTGTAGAACTACCCGACTGGGTAGTAAATAAATTAAAAATTTAACAAATTAACATCTGATTTGGTGGTATCAGCTTACTTTAATTACACCCTGATTTAACGCATAAACCATTAAATCAATTAATGAATTGCATTTTGTTTTCGAGTAAATATTTTTTCTGTGGTATTTTACAGTATTTTCACTAATCCCAATCAATTCAGAGATAGTTCTATTACTGTGGCTTTCACATAATAATATTAAGATTCTGTTTTCAACATCAGATAATGCTAATCGTAAATGTTCATCTGATATTATAGTATTAACGGTATCATTTAATTCCTTAGATTTTGATTTACTGTGAACTTCTAAAATTTTGGCTCCTATTATTTCAACATCGGTATTTTTCGCCAAATATCCATCAGCACCTAATTCTAAATAATGTTTGCTATGCCATGATTCCATGTGCATAGTGAACATAAGCACTTTAATATTCGGGTAAAGTTTTTTAATTTCTATTAGAGTTTCTCTTCCATTCATTTCAGGCATTTGAATATCCAACAAGACAACATCTACAGAGTACTCTTCCAAAACTTTTAATGTTTCTTTTCCGTTTCCAGCTTGACAAACAACTTCTATTTCTTCAATATTCTTTAAAACATCTACTACTCCGTGCCGTAACACTTTGTGGTCATCAACGACCATAACTTTGATTTTTTTCATAAGCTGTTCAAATAATTTTTCGTTATCTATATTCGTAGACCAATTAGACATATATCATCTACCTGTTCGAGATTACCTCTCCAGGATCGAAAAGTATGTTCGAGATCATTTTTCTGTTTATCAAATGGTTTATTACTTTTAACTAATATTATGTCATTTAATTGTCTGGATTTTAATTTTTTTCCTTTAGGACCTCCAAATTGATCTGGAAATCCATCTGTATAAAGATATAATCTGCTTTCACTATTCATTTGGATACTATATAAAGAAAATTGATCTTTCTTTTCTCCAACACCGACCGGCATACGATCCCCAGGTAATTCAGTGAGTTGACCATCTTGCACCAGAACAGGTCTATTGTTAGCAGCTGCATATGTGACATTCTTATTTTTTTGATCAAAGCACATCAAAACACCATCAAAACCATCTTTTTGACCTTCTTTACTAACGGTATTTGTGAGTCTATCGCGTACAAAATCAAAGACTTCATTTGGTTTTTCAATTTCCTTTTCATTGATCGCTTCGGCAAGAAATCCAATATTTAATAAACTCATAAATGCTCCCGGCACACCATGGCCTGTAGAATCACAAACGGCAATATAGAACTTGTTATTTTTCTTTGTAGCCCAATAGAAATCACCTGACACAATGTCTTTGGGGTTAAAATAAACAAAATGTTCCATTAGGTTATCTTTTAATAATTGATCTGGTGCCAATAGACTATGCTGTATTCTTTTCGCATAGTTTATAGAATCTAAAATCTCCTTTTGCTTCTCTTCAATAACGTATTTCTGTTTTTGTGTTTCTTGTTCCTTAAATTCAATCAACAATTTTTGTCGTTGAGTGACTTTGAACCGGTTAAATATAAAAAGAGTAAATAATAATACTATCACTAGTCCACTGTATAACAGTAGTTTTTGGGTATTAGCCTGCTGTACTCTCGTCTCACTTAATTCCAATCTTATATTGGCGGATTTTTTTTCTTCTTCTGCTATGACACTATCCGCTGCAAATCTCTTTTCGTAGCTAATTTTAAACTCCTGCTGCAAACTACGGCTAATATTCTCTCTACCGAAAAGACTATCCTTTAATTGTGTATACTTTTTGAAATTAATTAAAGCTAAATCCGGTTTATTCGTTTTTTCGTAAAAACGACTTAATGCCTCATAATATAATCTATATTCATTAGGATCATTAAGCTCTTTTAATAAAAGACTCCATTTTTTTAAGTACTCCTTGGCAGAACTATAGTTCTTAATCTCTTCCGTGTAAAATATACTAATATCCCGAACGGCATCAATTTCCTTGTCGATATCTCCAATTTCCTTTGCTAATTCAAAAGCTTTCAGGTAATATGGAAGAGTTTTTTCGTACTCACCCTTAACAGCAAATGATCTGCCTATACCTAAAAGAGAAATAATTATACTATAATTATCGCCAGTCTCCTCACTTATCTTTACAGCTTTTTGATAATATTCTAACGCATTTACATTATCATTCTTTAATGAATAAACCTCGGCAAAACCGGAATAGATATTGTCAATGGCATCTTTAAAATTCAGTTTTTGCGCGAGAGTTAAAGCTTTTTTGAAACTCTCAAGACTTTTATCATACTCGCCCAAGTTCTTATAGATAAAACCAATGTTATTATATGTCCTTACCATTACCTTCTCGTCTCCCAAATCTTCAAATACTTCGATAGATTTATAAAAATATTCTAGGGCTTTTGAAAAGTCATTTTGCGATCCGAACACAATTCCAATATTTCCCAAAATAGCTCCTTTTAATTTTTTCGCTCGTAATACAGACTTTTTATTTCTACCATTATTTATTTGCTGGTCCGATAACTTAATTACCTGTTCGTAGCAATCCAAAGCTTTCATATAATTACTTACTAAAAAATAGTCAAAGCCAATATTTTTTATCGATTCCCCTATCAGGATACTTTCACCTATTTTTTCAGATAGCTTTTTGGCTTGAATGTGAAAGATCAATGCAGAATCCGGGTTACTTTTTTGATATGCAATCCCTGTAGCATTCAATGTGTTTACTATACTGGTATCTCCAACATCTGCGGGTTGCCCATTTGCCGAAAAACAACATACGATGAATTGCAATGCTATTAATACGGCATTTATTTTAGATTTCATTTTCTCTGGAAAATCAAAAGGCTGATTGGTATCATTTATGTTTTGTCTATTCATGTGTTGTTGTTGTGCATTAGCAACACATAAATATACAAAAGACAGCTTATAGACTGTCTTTTTATGTGAAAACTTTTCAATTTTTGGTTCGTGAAGAAACCGGAATCAAAAACCAAATCTAGTCCCGAAGTGGATCCGGAAGCATTTTATGCTAGGGTGGCTAAAAATGTTAAAAAATTACGTTTGAAAAAGGGATTAACTCAAATCGAACTTTCCTACGATATGGATGTGACCAAACAGGTCATTCAAAAAATCGAGGCTGGTAAAATGAATTTGACATTAAAAACTCTGTTAAAACTTTCCAGTCATTTGGAAACAACACCGGCGGAATTAATTGACGTTATCTAATTTTAGTTTTCGTTGTTAACGGAAACCTCACAAAGTCTTATGCATATATTTTGGTGGTGAATTCACAAATTACATATTCTTGTGGTTTAATTGGCGCTTGATTTATTGACATCAATAATCAGATTTTTTAAGAATTCAAGAACAAGAATTAATTTTGGCATATATTTCTCGAATTCACGAGAAAAACTCCATAAAAAAATATCACTTGATTCCGGGTGGAATTCGACAAAATCTGAATTTAAAAATCAAAATTCAGGAATAGTTGTCAAGAGGCGATTTGAAACATATAGTGACATTTAAAGACGACTTCAATCAATTCAATACATTTCCGGTCGGATAAAGGTCTTTTTTGTCGTTTTTAAACGGGTAATCTTTTTTCTTGACACAAAAAACGAAAAAATCAATTATTGAAGGCGATAATTCAGACCGGCGTTTTCTACCGCTAGGGTATAAACGAACCGGTCCATTATCAGGCATCAGTTGTTTCATCTTCGTGATCTTCCGCTACCGGTTTCTGAATAATTGGTTCCGGTTTGGTGAATTCCCAAATGAGCCAAATAATCGTAATGGCTAAAATGATCAGGGATATATAGAAGAAAATATTCACGATTTTGTCATTTCCTTTTTCGGCCATGATTACTTTAGTACCAATTGCTTGGATACCGTCTGCCGGTATTTGCATTTTTGGTGCGGGCACATACAGGTCAGTGAGCGTTGCAAATTTTCCGCTGTTCGAGTAAAGTGTCCTGATCTCATCTTCTATGATACCGAAGAAGTCAAAGAAATTTTCATTGTGTACCATTGTTTATATTTTTTCAAGGTGAATAATTTTATCTGGATCGATCCACATCGCTATGGTGCCATACAATGCAACTTTTCGTCCTAGTATAATTCCTGCAATCGGAGCAACTTCAAAATTGAAACCGAGTAGTTTTAGTGCCGGAATATCCATTTGTCTATAACCGCGGTCATAAACATCTTCAATAATAATAGTATTCTTTTTGTTTTCCTTTTTTCGGTAATTGACCTGGAAATCTTCCGAAGCCAGATCCATATTGTTTTTTTTGGCCTTGTCCTCATCACAACAGAATTCAGCGTCACTTCGTTTATCACAAAGGCAAATTGTGCAATCAGGTAAGGCGCATTTTTTACCAGCACATGGGTTAGTCATATGCAGGAGTTGAGTTGGGTTTAATGTTTTTTTTTTCATCTTTATTTATTTTTTATGGTTAATAGTAGCAAGTTTATAACATTCATGAGCTGCGATAACGGACAGTAAGAAAGACGGTAAGCAAAACAGTTAGATAGTAAGATGAATAGTTAGCCTAAGTAAGCGTTTATCAATGAAATGCGGCATTTTTGTAAGACCAAAAAACATCCGTATGAACCCCTTACTGCTGAATAAAATAGTAGGGTAATTTCACATAAAATTATGCGCAGTCAGTTACTTTATTCTTGAAAAATACTTTTCAGTATTAATCACATTGTTCTTGTTTTTAGGATATTTCGAGGGTGTCATATTGGATAACAGGCTCTCTGGATTATCGTCAGCAAACATTGCAAAATTCGAAATAAGCAGTCTAACATATTTCATTTTGTTATTGATGCCGTCATTATCATACTTAACATAAAACTGATAAATGAAATAGGCTATAGTTGACTTTACTTCAGTACCAACTTCAAAATATTGTTGATGACCTGGCTGGCCGCATGCGGTAAAATTACGTGCAATGAATTTTCGAACACCCTGTTCAGTCATGTAGGTTTTTCCAGTAGCCGGATTTATTTCTTTGGTAAGAATCATAAAATAATATTCAATTTGTGCATCAGTCGCTTTACAAACAATTTGTGGCAAAATTACCGTAGTTGACTTACCTGAGTTATTAGTTATTTTTTCTTTTGAATCATCTTGAAGAGGCTCAGGAATAACTTCATTTGACAATAGTTGTGGTTTGACCTCCAACGCAAGATGGAACACATCGGTGCAAACATCCAACAATGGGTCAATCATATCATCGATTACTGTTTGAAATTTGCAAGCTTCCCTAAGCTGAAGTGTCAAAATCGCTTTATATCTATATCGCTTACATAGATTCTTAATGTGATGTAAGTACCCTACAATTTTCTCTGGATTATCACGACGGTTACTAATCTGCTTTTCGAGTGTAGGAGAAAATTGCAATAAAAAATCAAACGTCATCTTGTCATATCCTGGCCACATTAACCTTCTATTATTAATGTCGTACGCGTCACTTTTTGCGAGCAACGCTGCTGTTAAAAATGCATTTTTTTCAAGTAAAGATTTGTGTAAATCTGAGGTATAATTATTTTGCATGGTTAGAGGTTTTTATTTGTTACTTCTTTTTTTTTAATTCATTTGATTTAAGATATTCCATTAAGTGCTCATGGGTGTATGTAATCTTTCGACCACCATCTTCACGAATGAAACTGATCTTTCGAGCATTCCTCAGATGCTGGAGTTTTTTCGTTGACATTTTAAGAAACTCAGCTGCCTGGGCGTCAGAATAGGTTGAATTTACTTCAGCCGAATTTTGCGACAGCATCGTTTCGATTTTATCGAGGCGCTGTAAAAGTGGCTTCAAAGAATTTAAAAAATCCATTTCTGAAATGACAATGACTCTGTTTTCCATTTTACTTGGTTACGATTAAAAAATGTTTCAATAAAATGGAAGAGGTTAAAGAAAAGAGCTGAGTAAAATCACTATTAAATTCTTCCTGCAATAGAATATATTACAATGCAAATATAATTTATGAAATGTACATAATCAAATACAGGCCTTTTGTATCAATGAATTACAGAGCATTATTTCTAAAAAATACATTAGAAAATGACACCATTTTGCAAAATCGTGTGTCGGATTTGTGTCGATCGGACACAAAAAATCGAGAAACTACCTGTGGAAAACTTGTTATATTATTTTCCGAGAACCATTAACATTGTCTCATCTAAAGCCTCTTCATCGAATGACGCTAAATACATTTCTGTAACCTTGATTGATTTGTGCCCTAGCGCTTTTGATATACTATACAGATCCGCTTTCTTTTTTCTCGCGACATTACTAAAAGAGTGGCGACTGGCGTGAAAATGCAGCTTCTTGTCAAGCTTCGCCAACGCTGCAAGTTTTTTGAGATCACCATTGATCATAGTACATTTTGCTTCGATTTTTTTACGAAACGTTTCTTCATCAATAAATACATCGTCATTTGAAAGAATCGGAAATAAATAATCGTTAGGATTTAAGTTACCTTTTGTATACTCTTTAATAATTCTTAAAGACTGTAAGTTTAACAGGATAGATTTATAATGTCCGGTTTTCCCCATCTCATAGTATAGTCGCTTGCCAACTAGATTATTCATTTTCAATAAAATCAAATCGGTGATCCTGATCCCAGCATTATTATAGGAGAAGAAAAAATAGTTTCTTGCGTTGATTAATCGTTGTTGGGTATGTTTATTCAATTCAATATTTCTTAATTGGTCCATTTCTTCAACGGATAATGTAACTTTCCGAGTCGCTGTGTATTTCATCTTGACGGTGTTGAAAGGATTTTTATCTCTTGCCATCAATGGCACGGTTTCGTTCATGGCTCTATATAGAATAGAACGAATAGTTTTAAAGTGATAGGTGAGTGTGTTATTTTTAACCCCAACAATTTCTTTTCCTTCTTTTGAAATACTTCCTTTCAATAAATGTGTTTTATAGTCCTCAAGAAACCTAACATCTACATCCGAAAACAATAATGCCTTCCCTCCGGTAAATTCTTCAATCCTTTTTAAAACAGAAGTTAAGTTCTTACTGGTACGAACTTTTTTTCGATCCATAAGTGTTTGTGCAAATGCCTTCGCATAAGACATGAAATTTGCCGCCTTTTTATATTTAAGTGACGCATTATTTTTAATGACTTCTGAGCTTTGAACTCCGTCTGTAAGCGAGACCTGTTGTTTGACTCTTACTACCTCATTGTATTTAATTTCAATATCCGTATTGATGGCTTTGGCATTCGTCATGGGGACTTTGTCCGTTGTGAGCTTAGAACGAGTTTCAATGAGACGGCAATTGCCATCGTCCCAATTTTCGGGTTTTGCGGTATATCCGGTCGCCATATACTTTGGCTTACGGTTAGCCGTAATTCTTATCATTATTGGATGCTTTCCATCCGAATAAGTTTTATATTTGTACAGTACAAGGGCTACTTTTGGCGACGACATAACGGTTAATTTTAGAATTGATATCCTAAAATTAATCCATATGGTTGAAACACGGTTGAAACTGAACGGTCGTTTTACGAACAGTCAGGAACAGTTAAGAATTAAGCGGAAATCCGAAAACCCTTGTCAAACAAGCAATTAGAAGAATTAACCAGAAATAAGAAGAAAGTGCTCGACTCTCGAGCGAAGTCGAGAACAAATAATTGATTTTAGAACGCTTCTCGACTTCGCTCGAAGTGACAACTCACGAGAATGAAAAGTCACACAAATTAAACACTAGCCCAACATTCGTGGAAAAGAAATGGAACATACATCAAATCAGTAACCCCGGGGTTGTTTCTTCTTTGCAAAACGAATTACTGGTGGATAAAACCATTGCCAGTTTATTAGCCTTAAGAAGCATCAGCACCTTTGAGGATGCCAAAACATTTTTTCGTCCTTCGTTAGATATGCTGCACGACCCCTTTTTAATGAAGGGAATGGGTGTGGCCATCGAACGTATTGTAAAAGCCATTGCCAATAAAGAAAAGGTATTGATCTTTGGCGATTATGATGTGGATGGTACAACATCTGTGGCACTGGTGTATAGTTTCTTTAAAACCTACATTGATGAAATGCGCTATTATATACCCGACCGTTACGCGGAAGGTTACGGCATTTCGTTCAAAAGCATTGATTACGCAGCAGAAAACAATTACTCGTTAATTATTGCCTTAGACTGCGGCATTAAAGCCAACGACAAAATTGATTACGCCAATTCCAAAAACATTGATTTTATTATTTGCGATCACCATTTACCCGGTGATGAAATTCCGAAAGCCATTGCGGTACTGGATCCCAAGCAACATGATTGCCCCTACCCTTACAAAGAGTTGGCGGGTTGCGGCATTGGATTTAAACTGGCACAGGCTTTTTGCATTCACAACAGCATTGATACCGAAGCCGTTTTTAAATACCTCGACCTGGTAGTGACTTCCATTGCGGCAGACATTGTGCCCATTACCGGCGAGAACCGCGTGCTGGCGCATTTTGGATTAAAGCAACTCAATACCGACCCTCGTCCGGGTTTAAAAGCTTTACTGGCACTTAATAAACAACCAGACAGGGAACTTGACGTGAACACGCTGGTGTTTACCATTGCCCCGCGCATTAATGCAGCGGGACGCATTGAGCACGGATCAAAGGCCGTTGAACTATTGATCAGCGATACCGATGAAGCCACCGAATTCTCTAAAAAAATAAATGAGACCAACTCTCAGCGCCGCGATATTGACATCAGCATTACCGACGAAGCGTTTGAGACCATGGACATGGACCCCATCACGCCTTTCAAAAAATCAACGGTGTTATTTAATCCATCCTGGCATAAAGGCGTTGTAGGCATTGTAGCCTCACGCATGATTGAACGGTACTACAAACCAACCATCATCTTAACCGAATCTAACGGCATGGCCACAGGCTCTGCCCGCAGTGTAAAAGATTTTGATGTATACACCGCCATTGAAAATTGCAGTCATTTACTGGAGCAGTTTGGCGGACATAAATTCGCGGCCGGTTTGTCGCTTAAAACAGAAAATGTAAAAGCCTTTACCGAAGCCTTTGAGAACGAAGTATCGCGCACCATTAAAGATCACATGCTGGTACCTGTTGTTGAAGTAGACCTGGAAATTACACTGGATGATATCAGCGATAAGCTCATTCGCATTCTCAATCAGTTTGCACCACATGGGCCGCATAACATGATGCCTACATTTTGCAGCCGCGGCGTATTAGATACCGGCTTTGCCAAAGTAGTTGGCACCAATCACTTAAAGCTGGAAGTGTATCAGCCAAATACAAAGCTCACTAAAATAGAAGCTATTGCTTTTAATAAAGGGGATTATTTAAATTTCTTTAAGCGCAACATTCCGGTAGATATCGTTTACAAAATTAAGGTGAATGAGTTTAGGGGAACCACTTCTATTCAGCTGATGATTGAAGAGATCAAAGCTTCGTAGCTGACTTCGGCTCCGCTCAGTCACCGGGTATCCCAATCAGCTTCTCGTCATTCTTTTTCCTTGACGAAAAAGAACCAAAAAGTCAAGGCAAAAGACCAACCCCCATTTACCCCGCAACAACTTCCCGGAATGGTGGTTCGCTCTCTTTTGCCAAAAGCAGCCGCACTATTACCAACGTATGCGGTGGCGTAAGCTTTTCCTGAGCAGCTAACCGCTTATATCAATGCTTGAAAATTAATGCCTGTTCTAAAAGGGCCTATTAAAATTTAGCGTATAAATCAAGCCGTTATCAAAAGCGATGGAATTTGTGTAGATTGTTCGGGCTGTTCGCGAAGCGCTTCGAACAATCAGATTGATGACGCGCAGATTTTAGCTAAATTTTAATGAGCCTTGATTTTTTTGTTAACTTTTTGTATCAAAACAAAAAGTTAGTGAAAACATTTGTTGAAAGATACTTTTGGACTTCGGCTCCGCTCAGTCACCGAGTATCCCAATCAGCTTCTCGTCATTCTTTTTCCTTGACGAAAAAGAATCAAAAAATCAAGGCAATTCACCAACCTCCATTTGCCCCGGAGTGCCTTCGCAGAATGGCGGTTCGCACCGAATTGCCAAAAATCAGCCGCACCATTACCAACGTATGCGGTGGCGTAAGCTTTTCCTTAACAGCTAACCGCCAATATGCTGTAAGTATGTTAAAGGCCTAGACTTTATGACAATGATTTTGTGCAGCAATAGTTTATAAAAGCAACGAAGACTTGGCGCCAACAGGCAACAAGGCGTGAGATGTTTTATAAACGGTTGCGGGTGAAGCGATAGCGG
>JAZKDT010000033.1:0-2361 GCA_040387475.1 Bacteroidota bacterium
AGCAGAACGAAGTTTACAGAAGGGATTGGAAATAGCACGCGCCATTGATAATATTACTAATCAAAAGGATGCGTATCAAAAGCTGAGTGAGTTGTACGAACAACAGAATAATTGGGTTTTATGTTTACATAATTATAAAAAATACATTCAACTGCAGGACAGTATTTTTAATTCCGGAAATACAAAAAAAATGGTTCAGTTGGAGATGAACTATGAATTTGATAAAAAAGATGCTATCACCAAATCGGAACAGGAAAAAAAACAGGCAGTTGTTTTAGCAGAGCGTAAAAAGCAACACATCATCATTGCAATCGTGTGTGGAATTTTGCTACTGGCTATTATATTTACAATTTATGTGTATCGTAGTTACAAGACAAAACAAAAAATCAATATAGAGATCACTGAACAAAAACATATCTTAGAGGAAAAGCAAAAGGAGATTATCGATTCTATTTATTATGCCAAACGTATTCAAACGGCGTTGATCACTTCTGAAAAGTATATCGATAGAAATCTGAATAAATTAAATAACAATTTGTGAAATTTTCATGAGAACTGTATACCTATATCTGCTATGTATTCAATCGATTATTATCGGTTCTGTTGTTTGTGCACAGGTAGGTGAGACTGATTCTTTAAAGCGTGTTGCATGGAAAAGTAAGGATGATACATCCAAGTTGCTCTTGCTGACGAAAATTTCCAGGCAATTGAATAGAACCGGCGATTTTGATAGTTCGATTCAGTATGCAAAAAAAGTCCATGATATTTCACAAAAGTTAGCAGCGCAATATACAGAAGGAGGCCTCGAGAATTTGGCAGCTAAAAGAGGGATAGCAATGTCGTATAATTTATTAGGCATAAATAATACGGCTATCGCACATTATGGCGATGCGTTAAATGATCTGAACACATTTTTAGAGTTAAGTCAGAATATTAATGATCAAAAAGGAATTGCCTCGGCTTATGGTAATATTGGAAACGTATATCATGAGCAGGGTAAGTATCCTGACGCATTAAAATGTTTTTTACTATCCCTTCAGATTAGGGAAAAATTGAAAGATAAAAAAGGATTAGCTACTTCCTATGTGAGTTTGGGGAATGTGTACGGGATTATTCGTAAACCCGATCAGGCCCTGATGTATTATAACAAAGCAATTAAATTATTTGAGGAGTTAGGTGATAAGTACAGTCTCGCTGGTACCTATAGCAACATTGCAGGCCTTCATACCAATAAAGGCTATTATGAACAGGCACTTAAAATTTACTATGCGCAGTTGGATA
Source organism: Bacteroidota bacterium (assembly GCA_040387475.1). Taxonomy (GTDB): domain Bacteria; phylum Bacteroidota; class Bacteroidia; order B-17B0; family Aurantibacillaceae; genus UBA4416. Next base: position 1,282 of record JAZKDT010000033.1, read on the forward strand.
TCATGAAAGAGTTTGATGATAAGCAAAGTGTTGCTCTCACACGGGGAAATATTGGTAATATATATAGGTTTCAGAACAATTTTAAAGATGCATTAAAAGAATACCAGGAAGCAGAAGGTATTTACACGCAACTGGACGATCTATCAGGGATGGCCCTGTCAAATATTAACATCTGCCAGGCATACACAGGCCTCGGCGATTATAGAAAAGCGGAGGCTTATGGACAAAAAGGGCTTGAGTTTGCCAAAGATGTACAAGAGGCTGAAAATTTGATAAGCGCGTACATGTCGCTTCATGAACTTTATCAAAAAACCGGGGAGTATCAAAAAGCGTTTGATTGCTTTAAGCTGGCTGTATGTTATAATGATAGTGTTTTAAGTAAAGAGAACACAGAATTAGCAACACGCATTGAAATGAATTACGAGTTTGATAAAAAACAGGCTGTTATTAAATTGGAAAACGAAAAACAAACTGCTATCGCCGCTACAGAAGCAAAAAAACAACAGGTTATTATTTGGAGTGTATGTGGCATATTGATTCTGGCTTTGATCTTTGTTTTATATGTATATCGTATTTTTTTACAAAAAAAACGGGCAAATATTGAAATCGTTATTCAAAAGCATATGCTTGAAGAGAAACAGAAAGAAATACTGGATTCTATTCATTACGCTAAGCGGATACAAACGGCTTTGCTCACATCAGACAGATACATTGACAGGCATTTAAACAGGTTAAGCAATAACGAAAATTAAGTTAATGAAATTTATTTCTACATATATATACTGTTTGTTGCTTTTGCTAAGTAGTTTTTGCATTCACTCGCAAAACGAAAAGATTGATTCACTAAAGCTTATTGTTAATGCATCCGGCGAGGACACTAATAAGGTGAAAACATTAAATCTGCTTACCTGGGAGCTGAAAAGTGGAGGCGAGTTTGATCTGGCGTATGATTATGCACGGTTATCACAAGCATTGTGCCTTAAATTAAATTACCAAAAAGGACTGGTAGGCGCGTATATGAACCAGGGATTAATTAATGCTTATAAAACTGCTGCTGCTGACGTAATTAAACAATGTGCT
>JAZKDT010000033.1:2371-17210 GCA_040387475.1 Bacteroidota bacterium
CGGAAATTTTGGTGTGTTTCATAAGGAACGCGCTAATTATCCAAAAGCATTGGAATGCCAGATTAAAGCACTGAAGGTTTCCGAAAAGCTAAACTATAAAAAGGGGATGGCCAGTGCTTATAGTAATATCGGAAATGTATATTGGCAGCAGGGAAACCTGGACAAAGCACTCCACTACCAAACAAAGGCACTGAAGGTCAAGCAGGAATATTTGGAAAATGGTATTCAGGTTGGAGATACAAATGCAATCGCAACATCCTTATCTAACATCGGAATAATTTATCACGATATGAAAAATTACAGCATGGCCCTTGATTATCATTTAAAGGCCTTGCCATTAATGCAATCAATTGATAATAAAGAGGGAGAAGCTAATTCGTTTAATAACATAGGAAGCGCATACGAGGCACAAAAGAATTTTGAACAGGCCAATAGCCATTACACGGAAGCTCTGGGTATCTATAAGATCTTAACTAATAAAAGTGGTATTGCATTGTCCTATTACAACCTTGGGAACGTATTTTTTCAACAGCAGAATTTTAAGAAGGCAGAAGAATATCATTTGAATGGTTTATCTATCGTGAATGAAATAGGAGATCTTAATGGTATTAAGGATGCAAATTTTGGGTTAAGCTTGGTGTATGAAAAGACCGGGAATCCGAAGGAGGCTCTAAAATGCTATAAATCCTTTTTAGCAGCGAGGGATAGCCTTTTTAGCCAGGAAAATACTAAGAAAACCGTTCAGTCGGAAATGAATTATGAATTTGAGAAGAAAGAAGCCGCGGTAAAACTGGAACAGGAAAAGCGTGAGGCCATTGCGCAGGCAGAAAGCAAAAAACAACAAACCATTATCTGGTCGGTTTGTGCTATTTTGTTACTGGTATTTATTTTTGCCATTTTTGTTTATAGGAGCTTTCTTCAAAAACAAAAAATCAATATTGAGATCACTAACCAAAAATATATGATTGAGGAAAAACAAAAAGAAATCCTTGATTCTATTCATTACGCAAAACGCATTCAGACAGCGTTATTACCTTCTGAACGGTATGTCAATAAAAGCTTAAATAAGCTTGAAAAAAAGATTAACTAACTCACAAAAAAACGATAAATTTATAAGTATGGAATCAACCTTAGATGCAAAAAAATTCTTTATTCTCTATAAGCCAAAGGATATTGTTAGCGGAGATTTTTATTACGCCATTTCTCATCAACATCCAGGTAGTGCTGTAGAAAAATTTTATCTGTGCACGGCAGATTGTACCGGTCATGGTGTACCAGGCGCCTTTATGAGCATGCTTAATATTTCCTATTTAAACGAATCGATCATCGAAAAAAAGATAGCCAGTCCTAATCTGATCCTGGATCATATTCGGGATGAGATTATTTCGTCTTTAAATCCGGAAGGAAGTGAAGAAGAATCGAAAGATGGTATGGATTGCATTCTGGCGGCATTTGATTTTACCAATCTGGTGTTGGAATATGCCGCTGCTAATAACAGTTTTTATATCGTACGCAATGGAGAACTGATCTCTTGTGCCGCTGATAAAATGCCCGTAGGAAAATACAGTGATATGAAGCCTTTTACCTTGAGAAAAGTAGATCTGCAAAAAGGAGATATCGTTTATTCGTTAACAGATGGATATGCGGATCAGTTTGGAGGACCAAAAGGCAAAAAATTCAAATACAAGCCTTTGGAAGAACTATTGGTGAGTAACTACAAAATGCCAATGGATGAACAAAAGAAAATCCTTGACGAAAAGTTTGAAAGCTGGAAAGGCAATTTGGAGCAGGTCGATGATGTATTGCTGATCGGTATCAGAGTTTAATTGAAATTACCATTTACATATTTTTTTTCTTGTGTATGCATAGTGCTGTGTTTGTTTCAGCAGAATACCTATGCTCAAAATATAGATTCCCTTAAAAATGTGCTCCGGCATGCAACCGTGGATACAACTAAAACCAGGATACTAAACAAACTTGGAAGGGTATATTATGAGCAGGGTAATTATCCGGAAGCTTTAATTTATCATAAAGAGGCCTTAAAACTCAGTAAGCTAACAGGCGATAAAGTGAGTATGGCAGGAGGTTACAATAATATTGGAATGATTAATGAAGCCCAGGGCAATTATACAGAGGCCATCCAAATGTTAGTAGCTTCTTTAAAAATATGGGAAGAGCTAAAGAATGAAACACGCGTAACGGCAACATACATTAACCTGGCCATTATATACATGGACCATAAAAATTATAATGACGCATTAAATACTTTAAATAAGGCATTGGTTCTGTCAAAAAAAGCCGGCAATGAAATATATCTCAGTTATACCTATAATACACTAGGTCTGGTATATTATTTTCAGAAAAAATTTGATAAAGCACTTGAAACTCATTTAATGGCTTTAAACATAAGAGAGCAATTAGGCGATAAAGCCAGCATCTCCGATTCCTATTCTAATATTGGAATAGTGTATTATGATCTTGGATCCGATTTAAAGAAACAAGAAAAAATGGATAGCGCCAGGCGGTGTTTTGAGATGGCTTTAATTAACTACAACGCTGCAAGGAAACTGATAAATGAAGTTGGAAATATGCATAGTGTAGCCAGCATTAACATCAATATGGGTAGCTTAAGTATTGAACTTGAAGCGTACGCCGATGCAAAAAACTACCTGCTTACAGGTTTGGATCTTTGTAAACAAACAGGCTCCAAGGAAGGAATTATGGAAGCCTGCAATGGATTGGCCCAGGTAAGTGGTATTTTGAAAAACCCAAAAGATGAATTTATGTATTACAGGCAATACATCGCTTACAGAGACAGTTTAACTAATGAGGAAAATATTAAGAAAATAACGCAAACGCAGATGCAGTATGAGTTTGACAAGAAAGAAGAAGCGGCAAAGTTAGAACAGGAAAAAAGAGAACTCATTAGCAGGAATGAAAGTAAAAAGCAAAAAATCGTGTTGGGGAGTATGAGTGGTGTTTTGCTGTTGGTAGTCACCTTTTCAATGGTTGCTTACCGCAGTTATAAACAAAAGCAAAAGGCCAATGAGGCTTTAATTGAACAAAAAGAGATCATTGAAGAAAAACAAACAGAGATTTTGGATTCAATTCGTTATGCTAAGCGTATTCAAACCGCTTTATTAACGTCTGAATGGTACATAGGAAGAAATTTAAACCGGTTGAATAAAAATTAGTGAAAAATCTATTAGGTATATCCCTCTTTTTTTTCGGGCTACAAACTAATGCTCAGGATACGACAGCCAATAAAACAAAACAACTATCCGAAATTGTCATCATTGCTACAGCACCGGTTTTGCCTTTTTATAATTACTCATCCGACCGACAGATAACCTATAATTTTTTGAGTGATGATCATATATTGAATAACCTGCTTCAAAATGGTTATACCGATACATCCCAGGCAAATCGTATGTTTCGGCCAATTGATTTTTATGGAGGTAATTCAATGGGTGCGAATATTGGCTTACGCGCACTTTTTGTACTAAAGAATAACTTAAAAAATAACTGGAAAACGTTTATTCCAGTTACGGTCCTTTATGAAACACGGGGGTTTGATGATTACAGCGTGGCTAAACAGGAACTTAAAAGAGTGGACACGCTGAATGTTTCAGGAGAAGAAGTTTACCTCGACTCCATTTCAGAGAAGGGAACAGCCTTCAGTTTTAATTCGGAAAGTCTTTTTATTCAATCGGGATTAACTATTGAAAGTGGGAAGCACAATGTTAAATTTTCAGCCGGATTAAACATCGGTTTTGGAATTGGATTAAAAAACAACTTAGTAATAAATCATCTCGAAAATTCCGTTATTCAGGCATCCAACCAGGATAAGGCATATTTTAAAAAAACATTTGATTATTCTGAAACCACTGTTCAAAAAGTAAAGCCGGTTATCACGTTAAGATTTTTAATGCCTTTTTGCATGAAACTGAACTTTAAAAAAGGACCATTTGGTATGCTGGCCGAGATGGCACCGGGTTTTGAAATGAACCAGGTTATAAAAGGCAGAATGATGACTAGGTGGATGTTTTTCCTGTCGGCGGGAGTAAGATATCGCTTTGTTAAATAGCCAATTGTTAAATATTAGTTGTTTTTGTGATTAAGTTTTCCTTCAATTTACTTTGAACTTTTGTAAATTTGTTTATTGCCAAAATTCGTAAATCAATAACGTAAATATATAATACAATGGAAGTAACAGGTCAATTAAAATTAAAGTACGACACGCAAAAAGTAAGCGACAAATTTCAAAAAAGAGATTTTGTTTTAGCAACGGATTTAAGCACTCCTTACCCACAATTTGTGAGTTTTCAGGTAACACAGGATAAATGCACAATGTTGGATTCTTTTAACCAGGGTGACGAAATAAAAGTACAGTTTAACTTACGTGGTCGTGAGTGGAATGGTCCACAAGGAATTAAGTATTTCAATACGTTGGAAGCCTGGAGAATAGAGAAAGTAAGTGCAGGACAGTCTTCTGCTCCTTCTCAAAACAATGCAGGTATGCAGGAAAACACAGCTGCTCCGGTTTTCAATAGCAGTATCTCTGATAACGACGATTTACCGTTTTAATTTAAATCGATGGTAGAAGGCACAAGATATAAGGCACATTTGTCTTATATCTTGTGCCTTTTTCTTTTAATTCTATGAAAAAATCTTCCATTCTACTTATATACACCGGCGGTACCATTGGTATGATGCAGGACGTTAGAACCGGTGAATTAAAACCGTTCAACTTTAAGGCATTAACCAAACAAATTCCTGAATTGCAAAAATTTGATGTTGAATTATCATCCATTTCCTTCAAACATCCTATTGATTCATCAAACATGCATCCGCGCGTGTGGATGGAGTTAGCAACGATCATTAAAGATAATTATCAAAAGTATGATGGATTTGTTATTCTGCATGGGTCCGATACCATGTCGTATACTGCAAGTGCCTTGAGTTTTATGTTAGAAAATCTGGAAAAACCCGTTATTTTAACTGGCTCTCAATTGCCAATTGGTATTATTAGAACCGATGGGAAAGAAAACCTGATTACAGCCATCGAAATTGCGGCAGCACACGCCAAAAGTAAACCCATCGTAACAGAAGTGTGTATTTATTTTGAATATAAGTTGCATAGGGGTAATCGGACGTACAAATACAACTCTGCTCATTTCGACGCTTTTAAATCACCAAATTATCCGGCATTAGCTGAGGCCGGTGTTAATATCCAATATAATCAGTCCGCTTTATTAAAGCCTAATAAAAAAGCATTGTCGGTACATACTCAACTCGACAATGATATTGCAGTATTGAAATTATTTCCGGGTCTGAGTAAAAAAATCACAATGGCTGTAATTGATACTCCGGGTATAAAAGCAATAATCATAGAAACCTTTGGGGCAGGCAATGCCAGTACTGAGGAATGGTTTATACACGCCTTAAAAAAGGCTATCGACAAAGGCATTATCATTTACAATGTAACGCAATGCGCCGAAGGTAAAGTAATACAAGGTATGTATGAAACCAGCAGCCAGCTTAAAAAAATTGGAGTTGTAAGCGGGTATGATATTACCTTTGAAAGTGCTGTAACCAAGTTGATGTATGTATTAGGTAAAAAAGTTTCGGTAAGTAAAGCAAAACAGTTACTGGAAACAAATTTACGTGGGGAAATCACTATATAGTTAACATAAATAGTATTAAATAGAGGAGATCTTTAAGATGAGTTTTGCTTTCTAAAAATAAAAAACATGAAAAATCAAATTAATGTAGAGGGAATTCGCTTATATGCTTATCATGGTTGCCTGCCTGAAGAAACGAGAGTAGGAGGAGAGTACATTGTTGACGTGCACATGGTTTATGATTTTAAAGAAGCGGCGGCTAAAGATGATCTGAATCTTACGATTGACTATTGTACTGTATTTGAGATCTGTAAAAAAGAAATGGCTATTCCTTCTAAGCTAATCGAACATGTTGGCAAAAGAATTTACGATAACATCATTCACACCTTTCCTAAATTGATAGAGACCAAAGTAAGGGTTACGAAATTATTACCTCCCATGAATGGTCCGGTAGATAAGGTTTCTATTGTTATAGAGGATTAGAGTTTTTTTAACCATCACTTGGGTGAAGCTCAGCGGTGTTTTTATGACTTTTTTATTCTCCACTTAGCCTGACTTAGATCAGGAATCTGCTTTTCTTTTCACTAAAAGATAATAATTACCTTCCAACGCCAGGTATCCATACTCATAGCAAAATTTATACTGCTTGCCTTCTTTGGTAGTTACGATATGGGTATGATAATTAAAATTGAAACTCTTATCCATCAGTTTTTGCTGAGAAACTTTGACCGTTTCATCCGGAAGCAGTTCGCTGATAATTCGTCTGTTCTTCCTTAAAATATTGGTAATATTGCGAACATAATTTGTACTGTCGCTGTTCAGTTTGTTGTTATAACTGTTACGGCAAAGATCGCTGCAAAACTTTTTGTCAACACGACCCTTAAAAGTTTCGCCGCATTCCAAACATAATTTTTTCTCCATCATTTCTATTTTAAAAGATCTTTTGGGATCATGCAAACAGGTATGGGATCCATTTTATGCCTGTTAGCTCTGTTTCTGCTCTGGTAGATCTGCATGGCTATTTTCTGACGTTCACTTAGCGCATAACTTTCGTTATTTTCCAGATACAACATGGCCCATTCGAGTTCATCGTAGCTCGCACCTATCTGATCTTCATCGGTTCTACCATCTGCAAATAAACCGTCGGTTGGCCGGGCATTTAAAATAGAGCTTACAACACCTACTTCAGCGGCTAATGCATATACCTCTGATTTCATCAAATCGGCAATAGGACTTATATCTACGCCACCATCTCCGTATTTCGTGTAAAAACCAATACCAAAATCCTCAACTTTATTGCCGGTACCAGCAACTAATAATTTATGATGTCCGGCATAAGCATATAGTGTTGTCATGCGCAACCTGGCGCGGGTATTGGCCATCGTTAAAAAATCCTGAATTCCCGTTTCATAGCTTTTCTCCATTTCTTCAAAAATAGGAGTGAGGTTTACTTCAAAACTACTTACATTCGCGTAATTTTTTTTAAGCCATTGGATATGCTCATTGCCTCTGTCGAATTCTGTTTTATGCTGCCTGATAGGCATATTAAGACATATTACTTTTTTGCCCGTTAGAGCACATAGAGTAGAGGTTAGTGCAGAATCAATACCTCCTGAAATACCGATGACGAAACCATCTGTTTTTGAATTTTCAGAATAGGTTTTTAGCCAGTTTACTATATGATCGATAATTTTTGATTTTTGCATGATATAAGACGATTCTATAAAAATAAAAAATCCCGAAGTAAAAGCCGGGATTTTTTTCAATTAAAAAAGTGTTGATTAAAATAATACGCCAAGATTAATTTGTATGCCATCTGTAAAAGCACTTTGTTTAGAAACCGGTGGAACTGTTTCCATATTCAGATTGTCCTTGATTCGATCAACCATGATTTCAGATTTAGGTTGGTATTGATTGATAAAGCCTCTAAGGTAATTGATGCTAATAAAAACTGAGGTATTGCCTGATAAGTTGTACTCAAGCCCTAAGCCTACATTCAGGCCCACATTAACCGGAATCAAATCTCCACTTGGTTTCATATCTGTGATTGTACTTGTTCCGTTAGCCTCGTAAGTATCGTTACCTAAATTATATTTTAACTCGGTTATTTCGTCGGTAGCTCTGAATTTTGTTTGAACGGCGATGTTTCCACCAAACATACCAAAGTATTTAAAGCCAGAAATATCCTTGGTCATTAATTTTAATAAAATAGGAATCGTTACGTAAGTAGTTTTTATGGATCTGCTTTTTATTTCATAAAATTTTCTTCCGTCTGTATTATTGGCATTCATGTCAAAAGTGGTTCCGCCAAACCCTGTTTCCTTTGAATCAATGTATTCATTATCTTTTGTCAATACATAGCCCTGCCCGTTTTTATAATTTTGTTTACCTCCTAAGAAGTCTCCGCCGATTCCTGTAACAAAAGATGCAGTAGAATTTATTCTGAATTCCGTTTGAAGTCCAAATCCAAATCCAAACTTTGCCCCTGATCTTTCCACAAATTTATTGTCACCACTTCTAAGCCATGTGGGTGTGGGTGTCACCTTTAATCCAAAACGAAATTTTTTATCATTTTCTGTCTCTTGCGCAATAAACGTATTAGCTAACAATAATGTGCTGGAAACTATAAGTAAAACCTTTTTCATATGTTTATTTTTTATATAATTTAACTCCTGTAAAATTAAGATAATTTTTGGTATGAAGAACCTTTTAAAAATCATTGGTGTTGTTTTATTTGTTAATTTTCTAACAAGCTGTAAACATGATCAGCTTGACATTGATACCTCCCACATTGAGCTCGAACCTGTAGTGTTTAAGCGCCTCGACAAAGATGTTTTTGCTTTAACTCCACAAAATGTAACTCAAAAAATGAATGAGTATCAGGGAAAATATTCCACATTTTATTTGCGTTATATGTCATCTATTGTCAATAACGGGGGTAAAACAGATTCTTTATATTCTGAAACGCTTTTAAGATTCATCTCCAATAAGGATATTCAAACCGCTCACACTGATTTAAGCAAAGCTTTTTCGGATAATGATGTGGAATTAATTGGAGATGAAATGACTGAGGCCGTAAAGCGTTTTAAAGTGTTTTTCCCTAAACGAAAAACACCTAAACAATATGTAACCTTTGTAAGTGGATTTCAATACAACGTCGTATATGTTGATTCTACATTAGGTATTGGATTAGATATGTATCTGGGAAATAAAAATGAATTTTACAGCATGATGCAATTGCCTAATTTTAGGACCCGCACCATGAATAAAGAACATGTTTTATCTGATGCAGTTCGGGGTTGGGTTATCACCGAATTTGATAATGCTGACCCCGTGAATAATTTATTAAGCCATATGATCTTTTATGGCAAAATATTTTATGTGTGTGACGGCTTGCTGCCAAACTTGCAGGACTCCGTAAAAATGGGATATACTAATGCACAAATGGAATATTGTAGTAAATACGAAAAAAATTTATGGGGCTTTTTTGCCAAGGATAATAAATTATATGAAAACGATCTAAAGCTGGTGTCGGAATTTACGAGCGATGGGCCGTTCACCAGAGCTATCAGCAAAGAATGTCCACCTCGTATTGCCATGTGGCTGGGTCGGCAAATTGTGAGGTCTTACATGGAACATAACAGCGAGGTGACAGTTGAAGATCTGATGAATGAAAAGGACCCGCAAAAAATTTTATCACGATCAAAATATAAACCATAAAAAAGTATTGAAAGAAGGTAAGATTAAAGATAAAAGATTTATGTATTCTTTAGTCTTGTGTCTTTAATCTTCATCTTGCTCTACCATGACCTTGCGCGAACAGCAAATACAACGTAACTCGGATATACTGAGAAAATATATCCCTGAATTTGCTGTGCCTCAAATTGCGGTATGGATTATTGAATTTGATTTTAAGTTAAAGATAACCAAAGAGCGTAGTACTAAACTGGGAGATTATACGTCGCCACGCGATGGTTTAAATCATACCATCACAGTTAATCATAATTTAAATCCGTACTCTTTTTTCATTACCCTTGTGCATGAGATTGCTCACTTAAAAACATTTAACCAGTACCGTAACAGGGTCATGCCTCATGGCGAGGAATGGAAGCAGTCTTTCCGGGATTTGATGATCCCGTTTTTGAGTACGGATAATTTACCGTTGGACGTATTATATGCATTAAGAAAGTATTTGCAAAACCCTGCGGCGGCCAGTTGCAGCGATGATACTTTAATGCGTACCTTGAAATTATATGATACACACGATTCAAACGGCCACTTGATCTTATTAGAACACCTCCCATACCGCACTCATTTTTTGTACAATGGTACCCGTATTTTTGAAAAAGGCGAGAAGCTTAGGAAGCGGTACCGTTGCAAAGAGATCAGCAGCGGCGCTGTTTATTTATTCAGTCCGCTGGCCGAAGTGGAAGTGTTTGAAGGGTAATTAATCCTATTTTACTTAGCCCTCCAAATCACAAATTCTTTCTTTGATCTTTTATAAATAAATATACAATACCATTGTAAATAAGGTGTCTGATAATTAGGCGTTTAGTTTTGCAATTGTTGATAAATCCGAATGTTTTAAGGGTTTTATAGATTTATATTTGTTTAAAACACAAATTAAAATGACCGATACTTCTTTATTTTTTAAAATAGCTGCTGAGCTTAAGATCGATGCAAAACAGGTAAAATCCACTGTTGAATTATTAGATGAAGGCGCCACTGTGCCTTTTATTTCGCGTTACCGGAAGGAGGTAACCGGTAGTTTGGACGAAGTACAGGTTATGACCATTAAAAACGAAATTGAGCGTTTACGCCAACTGGAGCAACGTCGGGAAGCTATCTTAAAATCGATTGAAGGGCAAGGTAAACTAACCCCTGAACTATCTGATAAGATCTTAGCAGCTGAATTATTGTCTACTTTGGAAGATCTTTATTTGCCATATAAACCAAAACGTCGTACAAAGGCCACTGCAGCGCGCGAAAAAGGATTGGAACCGCTTGCTCAGCTTATTTTAGCGCAGGAAACCAAAGAGCTATTTCCTGAGGCGATCAAATTTGTGAACAAAGAATTAGGCGTAGAAAATCCGGATGAGGCCTTGCAAGGTGCCCGCGATATTATTTCTGAGATCATAAGTGAAGATGCTGTGGTGCGTGAATCGATGCGTGTATTATTTAAAAGGTCAGCTATCATCAAAACCAAAGTCATAAGAGGTAAGGAGGAAGAAGGACAAAAATTTGAAGATTATTTTGAGTGGGAAGAGGCGTTGATGTCATGCCCGAGTCACCGCATGTTAGCCATGCGCCGCGGCGAAAAAGAAGACATATTGATCCTGGATATCATTATTGATGATGAACAGGCGCATGAACAGATCAAAAAGCAGTTTATTAAATCAAAAAATGAATGCGCTGAACAAATCGTATTGGCTATTCTGGATGGTTACAAACGCTTGTTACAGCCAAGTATTGAAGCCGAAATGCGTTTGTACACCAAGCAAATAGCGGATGAAAAGGCCATACAGGTGTTTGCTGATAATTTGCGGGAATTATTATTAGCCTCACCATTAGGCCAAAAATCTATCCTGGCCATTGACCCTGGTTTTCGCTCTGGTTGTAAAGTAGTAGCGTTGGATGCGCAAGGTAAACTACTGGAGGAAACCGTTATTTATCCGCATGAGCCTCAGCGTCGTGTCATGGATTCCCAGCATGTAGTGATGGCGATGTGTGCTAAACATGAGTTAGAAGCTATTGCAATTGGTAACGGAACCGCTTCACGCGAAACCGAACAATTTATCCGGGGAATTGAAGTGCTTCCTAAAACAATTCCGGTTATTATGGTAAGTGAAGCAGGAGCTTCCATCTACTCTGCTTCCGATGTAGCACGGGAAGAATTTCCTGAGTACGATCTGACCGTTCGGGGCGCAGTGTCCATCGGTCGTCGCTTGGCTGATCCTTTAGCAGAGCTTGTGAAACTGGATGCTAAATCGATTGGTGTGGGACAATATCAGCATGATGTAGATCAGGTTGCTCTTAAAAATAAATTGGATGCGGTAGTAATGAGTTGTGTGAATGGCGTGGGAGTAGAGTTAAATACCGCTTCTAAACAATTGCTCTCTTATGTTTCCGGCATTGGTGAAGGACTGGCAAAAAACATTGTGGATTACAGGAATGAAAACGGTGCTTTCAGGTCCCGAAAAGATCTTTTAAAAGTAAACCGCATGGGCGATAAAGTATTTGAACAATGTTCAGGGTTTTTAAGAATCAGGGATGGCATCCATCCTTTAGATAAAAGTGCAGTGCATCCCGAAGCATATCACATTGTAGAAAAAATGGCCAGTGACCTTAACAGTAGTATTGATGATCTGATCAACGATAAAGAACTTCGAAAAAAAATTAACCTGAATACTTATGTAACAGAAACGATTGGTATTCCTACATTAAAAGATATTGTAAGTGAGTTGGAAAAGCCGGGGCGTGACCCACGTAAATCTTTTGAGGCCTTTAGTTTTGATGAGCATGTACACAGTATAGAAGATCTTCGCGAAGGGATGCGCCTTCCGGGCATTGTAACTAATGTCACTAATTTTGGTGCGTTTGTAGATGTTGGCGTTCATCAGGATGGGTTAGTTCATATTTCGCAGCTGAGCGACACTTTTGTTGACGATCCAAATACAATCGTAAAAGTTGGACAACAGGTTTGGGTTAATGTAACCGAGTGCGATGTAAAGCGGAAACGAATTGCCTTATCCATGAAAGGTGAGGGTATTGTTTCCTCCAAAAAATCCACCCCTAAAAAAGAAGAAGCTGTCGCTTACGATCCTAACGATATGATGTCGGCGTTAGCTGCTCTCAAAGGGAAATTCAAAAAATAATTTTTTGAATTTTGATCATCCTATATTAAGTTAATAAAAACGGTTGTTAACACCACCATCTTTACATCTTACCGGGTAAAAATTTCTCGCCTTTTGGTAATGGCATACTTTTGCCATTAATTATTTGTATAAAGTTGTTTATATAAACCCTGCGCAGATAGATTACTGTAGGGTTGTACACTATAGATTGAAAATTAAAAAAATATAACATGAAAACATTAATTTTATGCTTTATGCTCTTAGTTGGAGTTTTAAAAGCAGGGGATTTGCCGGTTAAACCTAATGCTACAGAATTGCCGGCTAACGCTCTTTGGATTAAATCGGACGCAGGAATGTGGATGGCTAGCTACAATGTGTGGTACAAAATAGATAAAAAAACAACAGCGCTTAAATGTTCTTATAACAAAAGAAAGTGGACAACAGCTGCGGATGCGGTATGGCATGACATCAGAGGAAAATGGTACTGTATTGCAGATGGTAAAATGCTTAGCAGCGAGAACGGAAAAAAATGGACAGAGGTCATTAATCGCTCATGGCAGGATCTAAATGGTACCTGGTATCGATTGGATGAAAATTTTAATTTATACGAAATAGATAAATAAAAAAAGGTGTTGATCATTCAACACCTTTTTAGTTTAATAGAGTTTGTAAATCTCCATAATATCCTTCAAAATTTTAGGGAAATCTATTTTTAAGTCAATCAGCTTTCCGGTGCTGATGTCAAACACCCAACCATGAACGATTAAACCTCTTTCCGCATTAGCTTCCTGAACGGCCGCTGTTTTAATCAGGTTAACGCATTGCTCCTGAACATTTAATTCAACGAGTCGGTTATAACGGGCATGATCATCCACAATTCCATTCAACTCATTTTTGTGAGTACGATATACATCCCGAATATTACGCAACCAGGGATTTAAAATTCCCATATCCTTTGCTTCCATAGCAGCTTTTACCCCGCCACAGTTATAATGACCGCAAACTACAACGTGATTTACCTTTAGATGCCTTACCGCGTAATTAATAACTGACATGACATTCAAATCCACGTTATTTACCAAATTGGCGATATTACGATGGATAAATACTTCTCCTGGCTGCACTCCCATTAAATCTTCTGCAGTTACACGGCTATCCGAACAACCGATATATAAAAACTCCGGTGATTGTCCCTGGGCCAGTTTGTTAAAATAATCCGGATTAACCGCTAACTTTTCTGCTATCCAGGCTTTATTGTTCTCAAATATTTTTCCGATTTTATCCATGTTTTTTTTACTAAATTTTAATGAAAAATACTATTATTTTTTCAACCCACAAAACCTGTTTTTACATGTGCACCATCACAATAAGGCTTATTGGCCGAATGGCCGCACCTGCAGAAGGCGGTTACCTTATTCTTTTTCAGGTCCTCTCCGTCCGAATGTTTCACCGTTATATTCCCATATACCAGTAAAGGGCCGTTTGGCATCACTTCCACAATACTTTCGGTAAGAGTTTCGCCGGCACTTTTTTCTTCCAAATCGTAATAGAAACTCAAAGCTCCTGAGGGACATTGATTTATTTTTTCAATTATATCAGTTGTGGAAGCACCTTCCGGTTTAATCCATGGTTTTTGAGATGGGTTGAAGACACTTCGTAACCCTTTTTCACCCTTCCAGCATAAAGTAGAGTGTATGCAGGTAGTTGGCTTCCACACAATAGTTATTTCGCCATTGGAATATTTTTTAGTGATATCTGTCATGAATGGATTTATTTTGTTAGCCAGCTACTTAATGCTTTTTGTAATAATGGTATTAAAATAAATACCATAGTAGGAACGGCAATTAATGTAATGACAAGTGTGCGTAATGGCAAAGGATCTATCAATATCAAATATTTACCTAGTGAAGCAAATATCAATGTGATGAGTGGGTAAATGGCCAGCCATATTACGACGGCCATTTTCCATTTTTTGGGAGGTTTCATAAATTGTTTAGTTTAAGGCAAAAATACACATTTGCAAAAATAAAAAGGAGAAAGTAAACTACTTTCTCCTTTTTTAATAATAGAAACGATGTTATGCTTGTTTTACTAATTGGATCTCGGCCTGAACTTTAAGATCTTCACCTACCAATAATCCACCTGCTTCCGTAGCAGCATTCCAGGTTAAACCAAAGTCTTTTCGGTTAATTTTACCATCTAATGTAAAACCGGCTTTGATATTTCCGTAAGGATCTTTTGCGATTCCACCAAAATCAACTTTTAAGCTAACTGGTTTTGTTACATCTTTAATGGTTAAATTACCATGTAATGCATATTCGTCATCTGATGATTTCTCAAATTTAGTTCCTTCAAAAGTGA
>JAZKDT010000033.1:17220-59386 GCA_040387475.1 Bacteroidota bacterium
TTGGATATTTTGCTGTATCGAAAAAATCCCCAGATTTTAAATGCCCGTCTCTTTGTTCGTTATTCGTATTGATTGAATTTACATCTGTTGTGAACGATACTTTGGAGTTCGAGAAGTTATCTCCATCCGTTTCAGCCGTTACATTGAAGTTTGTAAAAGTTCCTGTAACGTTAGAGATCATCATGTGTTTGATTTTGAAATTAATTTCGCTGTGCGTAGGGTCTAATGCCCATTTGGTTGTTGTCATGTTTTTTTTGTTTTTAAGATTAATTTATTTGTTTTATTAGGTTGTCATCGGAACTTCCATGATCAGGAACTCAGAATCAGTATTTGCTTTGAATGTTATGTTATCTGTATCCCAAATTCCAAATCCATCGCGGGCGTCTACTATTTGATCATTTACGAGCAATGTACCACTCAGGTTAAAAATATAGACTCCATTACCCTTTGATTTTATCGTGTAGTCACTGCTAACGCCTTTGTCAAATTTGGCTAAGTGAAACCAGGCGTTTTGATGAATCCACACTCCTTCGTCATTTGCATTTGGCGATAGGATCTGTTGTAATTTATTATGCCTGTCAGCTTGGTTTAAAGTGATCTGATCGTAACGGGGCGCTACATCTCTTTTGTTTGGGATTATCCAGATTTGTAAGAACTTCACCTGTGCGTTTTTGTTTTTGTTATACTCACTGTGCTGTATCCCGGTCCCCGCACTCATTACCTGTATATCCCCGTTTTTTATGACGGTTGTGTTCCCCATGCTGTCTTTGTGTTCTAAATCGCCTTCCAAGGGGATACTGATAATTTCCATGTTATCATGTGGATGGGTTCCAAATCCCATTCCGGCAGATACAGTATCGTCATTCAATACACGTAGAACACCAAAGTGCATACGCTCAGGGTTATAATAATTTGCAAAACTAAAACTGTGTTTGCTGTGTAGCCATCCGTGGTTAGCATCACCGCGGGATTCCGCTTTATGTAATATCGTGTTTTTCATAATCTATTCGTTTTATGAGAACAAAGGTATACCAGGATAGTTTATTACATCTTGATGTATGATAAGAAATGGTTATTATTAAAATGGAACATGGGTTTTTGCCTGGGAAGCCTATTCTATATAGGTTCTATTTTAAGGTTTAATCCTAACAGGGATCCAAAGATCTTCTTCCGAGGCAGGATCAGTATTATTGTACTTATCAGTCATTTTGCCAAAGTGGGGGCGATTATCTAATTCATAGTTTGAATTTGGTAACCAGGTTCCAAAAATATATTCAAATGTTTTTGCACCTTCGCTTGGTAACCCTTTATGTGTAAAAACAATATAGAGTCCGGGAGGTATAGTTAATGTCTCCATTTTGTCTGGAACATGATCAAAGTTTGCCACTTCCATCGCCGCCCATTTTTCAAATGTATTTTGGGGATTAAAATTAGTCCAGTAATCATCATCAAATGTTTGTACATCATAAAGATCGGTAGTAATTACGTTTACAATTTGCTTACGTAGTTGCATAAAGCTTTTCCAAAGATCAAAGGTTTTATTGTCGGTTATTGACGTGGTGATCCGTTTCCCTATCACTTTCTTTTCATTTAAAATCTCTAAACGTGTTTCCATTTTATTTTTGCGCTATGATAATGAGATCAACAATTTGGGTTCCGTCTGTGGGGTAATTCTGATGGCGACACTCAACGATGTGAAATCCATTTTTTGTCAACGCTTCCACCAGATAGTCTTCCTGGTGATAATGAATGAACATCTGGTGTTTGCCGTCACTCGAATTTTTCCAATCGGATTTACTGTAATCATCTTCCATGGTACTGATATAAATCACACCACCGGAATTTAATAATTTTGAAGAGTCATTAATTAAGTGAAGGGCTTCTTCTTTTGAGATATAGGGCAAACAAAATCCACACATGATGCCATCATATGATTCATTGATTGAGCTTATTTCACGGCAATCCATTACCTTAAACTCGGCCGTTGGATTATGAGTTTTTGCCAATTCAACCATATTGACGGAGAGGTCTATTCCCAATAGTTTAAAATCAGGTCGTTTTCGAAGTAAATATTTACTAATGTTTCCAGGGCCACAACCGAGTTCCAGCACATAAGGTGTTTGTTTTTTTAAGGTGTCACAAAAGATATCAAACGTATCGTTATACAAAATCTCCTCCATATGTCGGTCGCGGTATAAAACTGCATACTTGTCAAAACCATCTTTTACTTGTTGTGTTTTATTCATGATCCAAAAACTAATTTGTTGTTAAACTTTCGTGTAGCAAAATGTTTATAAATTCTCTCATCAAAAATAGTGAATATAATTATGTGAAATTTTATTTGAATTTTAGAGCCTTAAACAGATAGTAAATGCAGCTTTAATAATATGTTCCTGCAAACCAAAAAAAATGGTATTTTTGAAAATGAGAAAGTTAATATTTCTACTTGGGTCAAGTTTAATTATCAGTAGTTCACTAAACGCTCAATTAAAAAGAGCTGAATTCAGGGATGGTACTTCTGTTCAGTACCAGGTATTCGATAATACAGCTGATAAAGCAAAGAAAGGGTTAATTAGAATAGGCTTTGGCGCGATGGGCCTGGGATATCAATATGTAAATCCCACAAAGTTTGAAGTTAGCGGTGGTTTTTCAATGTTTTCAGGGGGTTATGCCAATTTATTGTATTCTTTTTACAGTTATAAGAGAGAAAAAAAAATTAATTTAACTGTGAAAGAGGTTTCAGGTTATCGAACAAGCAAAAGATATTACATTAAAGGTGAAAAATCTGTTACTAGTAATTTCATTGGGTTACATGTTGGTGCCAGGTATTTTAATGAACAGATTTATCTGATATCCCCTCTAAGGTTAGTCACGAATGTTTTGCTTGAGAAAAAGATGTTCCCATACACGGGAACAGCTGTAATGGGTGGTATTGGAAAATTTAAAACAAGCAGAATGGAATATTCTGTTAATGGTGAAGGAAGGTCATATACCAACAAAACAGGCATCTATTTGGATGTGATGTATTATGCTTCTCTAAAATATGATCTCTATAATCCATTATCGGATGCGATAGAACCATACGATGATTATTCAAAAATTGGATTTTTATTTTTAATGGAAACCTCGTCAACTTCTACAAATAAAGAAGGTAAACATGGCTGGGGCACTGCGTTTCAGTTTGGAATAGGCAAAGGTCCTGCGGGTTTAATCGGGTTAATTGGTATCGGATTGGCTTTTTAAATTTAATTTTTTATACACCGTATACTATGACCATAACCATAGCTATGATCATTTTGCGTTAATTGTGGAGAGTTGTAAGAAAGTTCATAAAGATATTGAAAAAAGCTGGTGCCGGGCGTACTGGTCCAATATGAAGTATATAAATTCAATCCTCCATCGGGTGATCCACTGTTTTGTCTCAATCCTGCCATTAGCGCCGAAAAGCCACTGCTGTTATTAAATACAATTAAAGGAGACCAGTTAACCGATTGAGGTAATCCCATTTTACTCCCCGCTATTGCAGCTCCTCCTAAATAGTTTTCTAATACCGACCACTCGGCTACGGTAGGAACATGCCAGCCCACAGGAGCAACATTTCTTGAATCAGTAGCTACTTTACCATCATAAAAGCGTCCATATATGGCTGAATTTGAAGGTGTATTCATGTAATCTCCATACATCCCGGTGGTTACAGAGCCCCAGTTCAAGTAGTCGGAATATGTTAACGGATCCCCATTTTGATAATGGGTTACTTTTAAATTTTCAGCCATCCAGGTTTGAGTGCCTATCGTTACCGTGTAATATATATTTCCATCAATATCTGTTATCCTGCTGTTATAAGTTTTAACAATAAGCTCATTGCCATATATCGTTCCGGTATTAAAAGTTGCATAAGAGCGGTAGTAATAAGTGGCATTTGAATCAAGATTAGCAGGGTTGCTTGTAAAGGTATTTGAAATTAAAGGATCATTTGTTTTAAAATCGCTGGTGGTTGGATGAGGCGATGTACTCCAGCAAATTCCATTGGCAAGCAATGTTTGCCCATTAAAAACAAGTTTACTTTCAGCTTTAAAAGATGTATTTGTTATCTCTGACGGATAATTGGTGGTTAGTGACGCTGTATTTAAAGTTACAACTGTAACATCTTCGCCATAACTTAATAGCAATCTACTAGCGCAATACGAGCGAACATGATATAGCTTTCCGGGTGTTAAGCCACTTATGGTAGTGCTATAATTTCCTTCACCTGATCCTACGGCTATTTTATTATACTTTATGGTTGGCTCTGAATATTCGCTCCAGCAAATTCCATATTCCAGGATCTTGTCTCCGTAGGCGACACCTCCGCAGGTAATAGATGTTTCGGTACATGATAACGACTGTGACGTTTCAGATTTTGGATCCTTAATTTTTTTACATGAAAGTGTAAAAACAGTAAATGTTAAAACGGATAAAACAGCAATGTTTTTGATAAAACTCATTTTATAAAAATAATAGTTTAAGGCCAGTTATCATAATCAAAAATTGGCTTAATTGGCCGGCAGTACTTTCGCTTTACATTCACCAAAACCAATACGTACTTTATCATTCTGGCAATATCCCCTCATAACAACAGTATCATGATCGTTGATGAATTTACGCTCTGTCCCATCATTTAATTTCAAAGGCTTGGTTCCTTTCCAGCTTAGTTCCATCATACTGCCATATTCTTTTGGATCAGGCCCGCTAATGGTGCCGCTGCCCATCATATCGCCCACATTCATATTACAACCATTAATGGTGTGATGCGCTAATTGTTGTTCCATGGTCCAATACATATATTTGTAATTGGAGTTACAGACAATAGTTTCCGTAGTGTTTTCAGGTTGTATGGCTACTTCCAGTTTAATATCTAAATTTTTATTCCCGGTGTATTCCAAGTACGGGAACACTTTTGGATCTTGTACATAACCTTCTGTTCTGAACGGTTCAAGTGCGTCTAAAGTTACAATCCAGGCAGAGATAGTTGAAGCAAAGTTCTTGGCTAAAAAGGGCCCTAAGGGCACGTATTCCCAGGTTTGGATGTCACGCGCGCTCCAATCGTTAAATAACACCATTCCAAAAATATGATCATCGGCATTTTCCGTACTGATGCTTTCTCCCAACTTACTTGATTTACCTATAATAAAAGCTGTTTCCAATTCAAAATCCAATAATTTACAAGGGCCAAAACTCGGCACTTCGACATCAGCAGGTTTCATCTGACCTTTTGGCCTATGAAATGAGTGCCCGCTTACACAAATGCTCGACGCACGTCCGTGGTATCCAACCGGAATATATTTCCAGTTGGGCATCAACGCGTTTTTGGGATCACGGATCATTGTACCAATGTTTGTAGCATGATCAATACTACTGTAAAAATCAGTGTAATCGCCTACTTTTACCGGCAACAACATATTAACATTAGCCTGCGGTTTGAAAATGTAATGAAACGCATCTTTGTTATCCTGCAATTCGCGGTTATGACTGTTTAATAAGTCGGATAGGCGGCTCCTTAAAGCACGGGTTGTCTCTTTACCTAATTCAATAAAATCATTTAAAAAGGCGTTATCAAATACTTTTTTGTCAATGTTTAAGCCGGTTAAAAAACCTCTGTCGGCGAGTTCATACAGATCAATAGCATAGTGTCCAATGGCAGAGCAGGCATGGTGTTTTGTCGTGTTGTCAGAATAAACACCGAAAGGTAAATTCTGGATGGGGAAATCGGAATTAGCTTCTACAGCTATCCACGAAGTAAGACTTGAGTCATTGGCTTTTATGTTCATACGTTTTATCGTTAAAAAGAGTAAAATTGTGTGTTATGTGCATTATTTTCTCAAATATAAGCATAGTAAAATTATATATTTATGCCATGCAATTTAAGAAACTTATTCTTCTTTTTTTAGTACTGATAAACTCGTTTTTAAAAGCCCAGGGACCCAACGATTTTGCCTTTGTTTTGAGTGAACGTGCTGTTAACAAGGTGTTTTCGGCTATTGGTGAAATTAGTGGTACTAATCAATACGAGGTATTGGGTATTATTGACGGCCATTATAAATGGAAAGTACTGAATCCGCGTATCAGTTTTAAACCCGATAGTAGTGATTTTATGTGTGACGCCAAAGTGGAAGTAGGGCCTTTTGGATACAAATCCCAGGTACTTGGCCATGTAAAAATTGGATATGACAGTAAACAAAACCTTATTTCCATTAAGATTACCGATGCAGTGTTTGAATTATATACGGTGGTTTTAAGTAAAAAAATACATATTAAAGAAATTCATTTAGAAGACTATTTTAAAGATCCATTTTTATTTGAGGGTCCAAAAAGTTTTGCGACCGATATGACATTTACTATGCCCGACAGCACTGTTAAACAAATTTATGTACAACCAACTGATTGTGTGATGAAAGTCGTAAAGCAGGCTATTAAAACTTCATGCGACATTGCTGCGCAGGATAAACCATTTAAAAAAGATATAAAAGTGGTACCACCTGTTCAGTCAGTAACCGAAGACAAGGGTAAAAAGGCACCTGCCACTAAATAATTTTGAGAAATTTTATCAAATATAACATGGTGTACATTTTGCTTTATATGGCAATGTTAGCCTATGTGGGAAATTTATTATTACACGAAGGAAAAGTGCAGATACATCGCAACATGAATGCTTATGTTGGACATGCTTTATGGGACCAGTTTTTTGCATACGCTACCCATTTGGGTGATGGATTGTTTGCTGTGATTATAGCTGTTTTTTTAGCGTTTAAAAATATACGCATGTCACTTTATATTTTGTTTTCATATGCATCTGCAGGTATATTATCCTATATTTTAAAGCATTGGATTTACTACGAAATTTACCGCCCGCATTTTGTGTTTCAGTATTATGTGAGGGAGCAGTTGAAATTAGTTGATGGAGTTGATGTTGTGGCCTTTCATTCGTTTCCAAGCGGGCATGCGTTATCGGCATTTGCTTTGTTTTTTTGTTTATTATTTATGACGAAAAATCATGCTCTAAAATTTTCATTTATCATATTAGCTGTAATTGCCGCCTATAGCCGAATCTATTTGTCGCAGCATTGGCTCATTGATGTATATGTGGGTTCCATTATAGGCTTTATATTTGCAGTGTTGTTATATGTTTTGTTTTATTCGCAAAACAAATGGCCGCAACTCAACATAAGTTTAACTCAGTTACTTTCAAATCGTAAAAAACAAAGTGTTTAAATTACTGAATACCGACCTTAAAGCTTATGCTTTTATTTTTGTAGCAGCGTGTTTGTTGTTCATTCCCTTTATTGGTAATATGCCTTTGTTCGACTGGGATGAAATTAACTTTGCCGAGTGCGCCCGGGAAATGTTGGTCACAGGAAATAGGTCGGATGTACAATTATATTTCCATCCGTTTTGGGAAAAGCCGCCATTATTTATTTGGTTGCAAACAATGAGCATGGCTGTTTTTGGCGTGAATGAATTTGCAGCTCGTTTTCCAAATGCGCTATGTGGAGTATTTACATTATTGATATTATATAAAACAGGTAAGGAGCTTAACGATCGCAAATTTGGTTTGATCTGGACATTTGTATATGCTTCTACGTTATTACCTCATTTGTTTTTCAAAAGTGGAATTATCGATCCCTGGTTCAATTTATTTATATACATATCTGTTTATAATTTAGTGCAGCATACCAATAACCCGGTAGGACGGTCGGGATATAAAACAGCAATTATTGCAGGTTTCTTTTTGGGTTTGGCTTTATTGACAAAGGGTCCGGCAGCATTAATTTTAGTAGGTTTAACGGTAGCTGTATTTTTTGTAATCAGCCGCTTTAAAAAAATATCTTCTGTTAAATTTTTAGTTGCTTTTTTCGCGGCGTTTTTGGTAACAGGCTTGAGTTGGTTTGCTGTTGAGTTATTGAACGGGCATGGGGAGGTAATCAAAGAATTTATTGATTACCAGGTTCGTTTATTTAACACAGAGGATAGTGACCACGGTGGCCCGTTTATCTATCATTTTGTTGTTTTATTGTTAGGCTGTTTTCCCGCATCTTTATTTTTGATACTGGCTCACCGACGTTCCAGTAGCGATCTACCTTTTCAAAGGCATACCAAACGATGGATGATGAGTTTGTTTTGGGTTGTATTGATCTTGTTTTCGATTGTTCAAACCAAAATAGTTCATTATTCCTCTTTATGTTACTTCCCCTTAACCTACATGGCTACCTATGCTATTCTGAAATTATTTTCCGGAAATTATCAATGGAAAAAATGGCTTTATATTTCTTTTTTAACAATAACTACTTTATTGGGATTAGCATTTATTGTTTTGGGTTGTTTTCAATATATACGACTCTGGTTAATTTCGAGTAACCTGATCGCCGATCCTTTTGCCGTAGAAAATCTAAAAGCAGATGTTTATTGGAATGGTTTTGAGTGGTTAATAGGACTCGCTTTTTTGGCGGTGTCCTGTTTGAGTTTAGTTAAAATAAATAAAGGAAAGTTGAAATTCATCTACTTATTATTTTTAGGCTCTTTGTTTTTGGTTTCCAGTACAATTATGGTATTTGCTCCAAAGGTTGAGCAATATAGTCAACGCACCGCAATCGAATTTTATAAACAGTGCGCAAAACATAATTTTAATGTTGAAGCAATCGGATTAAAAAGTTATGCCACTTTATTTTATGGGGAGCTGGATTCATCTTTCAAAAATGATACGTCGTTTGTACACTATGTGCGAGAACAGAAAAAAAACTATGAAGAACAACATTTAAATATTGAAACCTCCTATGGTTTTGTACGTTCAAATTGGATGCAAGATGTTGAAACGGCCAGACCAGCGTGTTTTGTTGCAAAGATAACAGATGAAGAAGTAGTGAAGCGGGATTGTCCTTATTTGAAAGAGTTATACCGGCAAAATGGTTTTATATTTTATATCAGGGTGTTTGATGAAAAATATAAAAGCTGGGATATCTATTAAGCGGTTTTAATTTAGATACCATATTGCACCGTTTAATAAGCTGGCAAAACTAACCCACATAAGATATGGAATTTGTAACAAAGCCGCTGTTTTATTGATCTTATAAAAGATGTTGATCATCACAATGATACTGACAAGTAAAAAAAGGATTTCCACCAGCGCAATACCAGGCGCATGAAATGTAAAAAATAAAAAACTCCAGCAGAAATTTAAAAAGAGTTGAACAGCGAATATAACAATAGATTTTCTGTGACTTTTACCGGTATCCGATTGAACAATCATAAAAAGCGAAATACCCATCAGGATATATAAAATAGTCCATACAGGACCAAAGAGATTATTTGGTGGATTAAACCATGGCTTTTGAATAGCGGCATACCAGGTGTTAATACTGCTGGATGTTACAAAGCCACTGACTGCGCCAACAGCTAACGGAATAAAAAGACAAATAATGAATTTGACAACATTTTTCATAAACAATGTTTTCCATGGTAACATCGCCAATCAACAAATGTTTACTCTACTATAATTTTTTTAGTAGTGATGGCATCGTCTACATTTATCTTTACAAAGTAAATACCTTTACTGAGGCCGCTCACAGGAATGTTTAATGTGTGATCACCATTCCCTAAAATTTGAGATGGAGTCGATCTCACTGTTCTTCCGATAACATCGTGTAAAGTAACTTCTACTTTTTTGTCTTCCAGCAAATCAAAGGCAATCGTTACATTTTCATTTGCCGGACTCGGATAAATACTCAAATTTAACAAAGAGTTAGTGGTCTCTTTTAAAGAGGTGACGGTACTCAGATTAATATCGTCAATATAAAAATTATTAGATGAACCGATTTCTGAGGTAAATCGTATTCTGAACAATACATTAGTTGCCGAAGCTAAAGAGCCAATATTTATAACTTCCTGATGAAATTGTGCAGGTGTTGGCATAAAACTACCGTTTACCACGCCGCTTACACCTGCCGTTCCTGATCTTACAAATTTACTTAATCTTGGTTGCCACGAAACACCGCAATTAGTTGAGAAATAAACACTAAAGTAGTCATACGACGTGTGAGTTGTAGTATCTTTCTCGGCACCGGCCCATTTAAATGTGAGTGCAACATTAGGCATCGCATTAAAGTTATAAGTTGGCGAAAAGAGATCAATGGTTGATGATGGCGCCACAGTTTCGCTTATAAAAGCACTTTTCAGGCCGGTAGCGGCAGCATTAGATGTTTGTTGCCAGTTGGTGTTGGATGCAGAATTGTTTTTTAACATCCATGTTGAGTTTGGTAAAGCGCTTGTCTCAAAACCTTCGTACAGGGTGTTTGCAACGGGAGCCGGCAATACGGTGATGTATCCGATCTTTACGGTTGGATTTGAATTACCCACGGAGTTACCGGAAATTAATTGCACGGAGTAAGTGCCCGGACTATTATACGTAATGGTGGGGTTTTGTACGCTTGACATATTTGGTAAACCGCCTTCAAATACCCATGACCATGAAGTAGGAGTAGAAATGTTACTTTGATCAGTATAAGCAATCGATTGTCCAACGCAAATAAGTTGTTTATCAGATTTAAATAAAGCGGCAGGAGCACATTGTACTGGTGGTGTTATACCGGTTGCCGCTAAATTAGATACAGAAGCTAAATTATTTCTTCCGCCGTTCGAGGAATTAATGGCGTTTGTCATACGTGCTACCTGTCCATTTGTAAACATCTTACAACAGTAAGAGTAATCCATATAGTTTTGGTAATTCTCCGAAATACCTGGCGTGCAAATTTGAGAGGCAGCTAATGTTGAACAGGATGTAAAACCTTTGGTAACTGGCGTATCATTAACAGCATCGTTTCCGCAGGCTACTCCCGGATTATTGGTATTTCCCCAAACGTGTTGCAAATTAAACCAATGACCAACTTCGTGAGTTAAGGCCCTTGATTGGTTGACATTTCCCGTACCTATGCTTCCAACATAATCTTGCAGAATAACAATTCCATCCATGGGCGATCCCGTGCCTAAACTGCCCGGGTAATAAGCGTAACCGGCAGCACCGCTCTCGATACTTTTAACCACATAAAAATTAAGGTATTTGGTTGGATCCCAGGTATAAATGTAATCCTGGTAGTTTCCTTCCCAGCTATTGGTTTTAATATCAAAAAAACGGTCAATTCCGCTGGTGCAATTGCCGTTGGGGTCAAGCTTTGCTAATACAAACGTAAAATGAACATTTCCAATCAAGTTTTTCATGGGCGCTATAACGGCAGACGTATCGGCATTTTGCAAATTGAAATCTCTGTTAAAAATGGCCATTTGATCGTGTATTTGGGCATCCGAAATATTTTCAATCCCATTTTGATGAAGCACATGAAATACAACAGGAATTGTATAATCAACGGCTGCTGTTTTTAAAACAGATTGTGTGAGTTCCTGAGCTTCAGTCAACGTAATCTGCGAAGCCTCAAATTGTTGTTTTAATTCGGGGTGCTTTTCGAAATGAGCTTCCATTGCTTCAACCGAACCACACCAATGTTGATTAACCGGTTTTGTTTGTTGAGAAAATATAAATTGTGTCGTTAAGCAAACGACCATTACAGTAGATAATAGTTTTAACATTGACGTTGTTTTGAGAATATCAAGATACTGACATAAATCAGCTTTTCAAAATACATGGGTTAAATTTGTTGCACTTATTTTCATAATATTCTCTTATGTTTATAGCCATAAATTCTGTTATATGTTTGTAGATTTAAGAAGCGATACCGTTACCAAGCCATCGAAAGAGATGTTGGAGGTTATGTTTAATGCTCCGGTGGGCGACGATGTGTTTGGGGAAGATCCAACGATTATATCTTTAGAAGTAAAATCGGCTGCTTTATTTGATAAAGAAGCGGCCTTGTTTTGTCCGAGTGGAACGATGACCAATCAAATAGCTATTCGTGTTCATACGCAGCCAGGCGACGAATTGATCTGTGATTTAAACTCACATATTTATAACTATGAAGGCGGAGGCATTTCTTCGAATTCAGGTGTGCAGGCAAAATTATTACAGGGTGACAGAGGCCGGATCACCGCTAAACATATTGAAGACAATATTAATGCAGATTATGATTGGTTAACGCGAACTTCTTTAGTGTGCCTTGAAAATACGGTAAACAGGGCAGGTGGTAGCTGTTATGATCTGGAGACTATCCGGTCTATCAAACAATTATGTGTGCAAAAAGGGTTGCCTTTGCATTTAGATGGTGCCCGTATTTTTAACGCGCTAGTAGAAAACGGTTATTCTGCCAGAGAGATTGGACATGAATTCGATTCTGTGTCTATTTGCCTTAGCAAGGGTTTAGGAGCTCCGGTAGGCTCTTTATTATTAGGCACTAAAGACTTTATAAAAAAAGCAAGACGGGTTCGTAAAGTTTTTGGCGGTGGAATGCGACAGGCTGGAATTTTAGCCGCTGCAGGTATTTATGCTTTGGATAATAACATTGAACGTTTAAAAGAAGATCATGTACGTGCTAAAGAAATAGGCACAGTGTTGTGCTCTTTACCCTATGTGGAAAGCGTGATGCCCGTTGATACCAATATTGTCATCTTTAATTTAACGGATAAATATACAGCCGCCGGTTTTGAAGAAAAATTAAAATCTTTGGATATAAAAGTTTCTGTCTTTGGTCGGCAAACCATTCGCTTTGTAACGCATTTGGATTTCACAGATGATATGTTGGAAAAAGTGATCGATGTATTGAAGACTAAGCTATAGGAGTCAATGAGGGAATTGATCCGTACATTACCTTTTGTTTTTTTTATTTCCATGTGTTACGCACAAATGGAAAGTCCATCTGTGATGAAAAGAAAAACAGATTCTTTGCTTACCGTGCTAAAAAGAATTCCGGAACATTCTTCTAAATCAAATGATTCTTTGCGGCTTAACACTATATTTTATGTAATTAGCCGAACATCAGATGACACACTACAGCATTATCTTAAATATGCATTCAATCAATGTAATGCCTACTCGCAAATTGTTTCAGGTATTGATTCGAAAAGTAAAACAGAAGTGCAAGAAGCCATACGAAAAGACATTTTTGTAAGGTATTATCTAAAAATGAAGTCGCTGCTGATCACGAAATCAGGAACACTTAAAGCAAATAGTGACGGCAAGTTGCAGGCATTTTTACTTGCTTTAAGAATCTCCGAAAAAATAGATGATCACGTTGGCCAGGCCGTCGCCCACAGTAATATAGCGGAGGTTTATTTAAAGCAATCTGATTTTAATAAAGCCATCGACAATTTGTTGATTTCTCAAAATATATATCGGCATATAAAGGATAAAAAATTATTAGCAGGGAGTTATCTCGACTTGGGCGAAATATATGTCAAACAAAAGGTGTTTGATAAAGCTCTTCAAAATTTTGAGACATCATTAAACCTTGCTAAAGAGGCGTCTGATATTATAAAGATGAGTATAAATTATGAACGCATTGGGAATTGTTATATTGATATGGGTAATTATTCAAAGGCTATCGAAAATCATTTTGCTTCGTTACAGATATCTGAACAGCTCAACGACACAAAAGGCGTTGCTGATTCTTATGGTGATATTGCTTCAATATATTACAGGATGGGAGATTTTCCAAAATGCA
Organism: Bacteroidota bacterium; assembly: GCA_040387475.1. Taxonomy (GTDB): domain Bacteria; phylum Bacteroidota; class Bacteroidia; order B-17B0; family Aurantibacillaceae; genus UBA4416. The sequence goes on from JAZKDT010000033.1 coordinate 30,855, forward strand.
AAGCCAATTGGCTGGCGGCGCTAAATAAATATAAAGAATTCGGACAGCCTTATCTTATAGCTAACGGGTACCGGGATGTTGCTGAAGCAAATTACTGGCTCAGAGAATTTGATCAAGCGTTATTGAATCTGGATTCGGCATTGAGGATTTACAAAAGCGAAAAAGAGCTCCATGATGAAGCTATTGTTTACTCCTTAATGAGCGATGCTTATGGTGAAAAGCATGATTTCCGGAATACGGTAAATTATTTAAAGAAGGCAGTGGACATAAATAAGAAATATAATTTCATTGAAGAACTGGCAAAGGCATATAAGACGTTGTCAGACATATATGTTAAGCGAAATGATTTTAAAGAAGCTTATCTATATCACTTGCAATTTTCTGATATGAAAGATAGTCTTGCTAAATATGGTGATGAAACCGTGGGAAATATTACTGAAATGCAATCGAAATTTGATAAAGAGAAGATAGCGCAGGAAAAACTTCTGCACGAAGCAGTTCTTGCACAAAAAGAATCAAAATTAGAACAGGAAAAAACACAACGCTATGCATTGTATGGAGGGTTAATATTGCTTATAGCTTTTTCGGTTTTTGTATTCCATCGTTTTCGCATTACCCAAAGACAAAAGGTGATCATTGAGCAACAAAAACAGATGGTAGATAATGCGTTTAAAACTCTGGAAGATAAAAACAGGGAAGTAATGTCAAGTATAACATACGCTCAAAGGATACAGCGCGCTTTAATTACCTCCGAAATGTACATTGAAAAGCAATTGAATAGATTAGCTAAAAATGATGCATCAGATAATTCTTAAAACTTTACCTGTAATTTAAGGTTTAATGTACGGCGTGTTAAATAATTCGGAACCGCATATTGCCGGTTTGTCACATCGGTAACCCAGGTATAAGATACGGTATTGTCAATTTGCAACAGGTTAAATACCTCAAGGCTAATAAACATTCCTTTTAACTTATGGAATGGATTGGATTTTGGCAATGGTTTATCTTCCTTAATTAATTGATATGCTAAACCGATATCAACCCTACGATAGGGCGGCATTCTAAATACCTGTTTCCACCGTTCATGATCAGGCGGACCAAATGGTAACCCTGTTCCAAATTGCATGTTGATATACATTTTACAAGCTGGCAATCCGGGAATGTAATCCTGGAAAAACATGCCAAAGGTGACACGCTGATCAGTTGGGCGGGGAATATATCCTGGATAAACAACGCTGCTGTCAACTGCCTTTGTATCGAACGTATAACCTTTAACGATGGTGTCGCCTGCCGCATTAAAATAAGTAACCTTTCTGTCATCACTAATATTTTCCATGGTCTTTAAATAGCCAATTGTCGCCCACGATTCAATGCCTTTTATAAACTCGCCGTTGATCCTTAGATCAACACCCTGTGTGTAACCAATAGAATTGTTTTTAGCAAAGTATCGAAGACGCGTGTTATCAATTTCATATGGAATCAGATCTTTTAACTCTTTATAATAACCTGCTAAAATTACTTTAAACGGACGGCGCCAGAGTTTAAAATTATAATCAGCAGATAAAAGATAATGAATAGATTGTTGAGCCCTGATGTTCTCATTTAACTTTCCGTCAAACCCACGCATCTCTCTGTAAAAGGGCGGCTGGTAATAGTAACCCCAGGATGCTTTAAATAAAATATCCTGTTTCCAATAAGGTTTGTAGGATAATGTTAAACGGGGCGATACAACGGTTTGGTTGTTGAAATCCCAATAATTGGCGCGCACACCAGCTGTGGTGGTAATCATCGATGAATCGCGCAAACGTTTGCTAAATGTATACTGTAAATACCCCTGCACCCTGTTGGTCTGCAGATTTATTTTTGTTTTCACCACATCAATTAAATTAATTTCGGTGGCGCTATACGGGCTCACGTAACCTGCCGAATCTATTGTTCTCCACTCACTTAATTTATCCTCGATCACTTCATGCTGATAACGAGCGCCCCACAATAACTCACTGTTTTTGCCAATGGTACGGGTTCCTTTATGTTCAATATTAAATACAGAAGCGTCAATCTGGTTTCTTCCGTTATTTAAAAATGTTCCCACTCCCCTGTTAAATGCTACCTGCCCAAAATTATCTTTTCCAAAGTCGGCTTCAAGCTGATCGATGTAATATTGACCTTGCACTGTATATTTTTCTTCTTCCTTTGCGTTGTATGCGGATGTGATCAATTTTAATTTAGTACGTTTGTTCGGTCTGAAGGTTGCAGATAAGCCACCCATCATCGTTGTGTACTGCATTAACTCTTGCCCATCAAAATAGATACTCAGTTTTACTGCATTGTTTACAGTCCCAAAAGTGGTTTCCCTGTTTGCAGGAATTACCAGGTATTGATTATTTGCAACATTTCCTAAAAATTCGATGCTCCATTTTTCATTTAAAGTAAAAGTGATAAAGGATTGAACATCATAAAAGCGTGGACGATACTCTCCTTTGGTATCCATGCTTTTTAATAAATAGGCGTTTGATTTATAACGTGAACCCAAACTCCAGGCAACAACCCGGTTTCGGGATACGCCCTGTAAATGTAAGCTTCCTCCTAATAGACTTCCGCTCACAGTTCCGGCAAATTTTAGCGGCTTCTTATAAGTAATATCTAAAACCGACGACATTTTATCACCATATTTGGCTTCAAAACCTCCTGCCGAAAAATTTATATTGCTTACCATATCAGGGTTTGCAAAACTTAATCCTTCCTGTTGCCCGCTCCGCGCTAAAAAAGGGCGATATACTTCAATATCGTTTACGTAAACTAAATTTTCATCAAAGTTTCCTCCTCTAACTGAGTAACCGCTACTCAATTCATTATTGCTACTCACACCAATTTGTGTTTTGATAAGGTCTTCAATATTTCCACTCGGACTTGGAATATAAATAAAATTTTTAGGATTAATGGTTTGCATTTCCAAAGCCCTGTTTTTCTCATATATAACGTCCACTTCAGTCATATTGTTTTTGGTTACCAGGCGCGTATTGAAAGTTGTTTTTTCATCGGCTTTCAGATTAAATTTTTGTTTGATCTGTATATAGCTGATATTATACGCAGAAAGTGTAATATCCTTATTTGCCGGAACGGTTAAATTATAATTACCATTTGCATCCGTAGTAGTGGTAATGGAACCGTCCTCCAGGATTGCAACTTGTACATCAGGGATACCTACACCATCTGCATCTTTTAAAGTACCCGAGATCGTAGCCGTTTGTCCAATGGCGATGATCCCGATCAAAAAAAGAATAAAAGTATATACGTATTTTCTCGGCACAGGTTAAATAACGACGATAAGCTACAAATATTGCAAAAAGAAATGGAATTTCAGTTTTTGCTGCTATCTAAATAGCCTTATGAATCAGTTTGTTACCTTATTAAACTTACAAAACCGGTTATACTTTTCGCTACACCTTCAATCGTTGCGATCTCCGCAATATAAAAATACGTACCCTCTTCACAACTTAAGTTGTTATACATATTGGTACCATTCCATCCGTTGCCCGGCCCGTCAAATTCACCCATCTTTTCTCCCCAACGATTTCTTATCTCACAATGTATGGATGTAATGGCCGGCGACCTGAACATGAAAACATCATTGGCGCCATCACCATTGGGTGTAAAAACATTGATCTCAAAATTAGAACAAGGAATTAAACTTACGTGAACAGAGTCTGTTTTAATGCAATTTCCATTTTGAGAAGACACCCAATAAGTTCCATTCTGGGTTACTGAAATAGATGAAACAGTAGAGCCGGTGTTCCAAAGGTAGTTGACATAATTACTCGAACATGAAAGAGTGATAGCCACATTATCACAGGCAAGTGTATCGTTGGTTACCTGCATAACAGGATATGAAACAACTGTGATGGTATCATACGTTGTATAACTCGGACAAAAAACGTTGGTGGCAATTACACCGTAGTAACCGCTGAAAGATGAATTTGCTGCCAGAAATGAAACATTGCTTCCAAAACCAGTGAATCCTTGCGAACCGTACCAATTGTAAGTATGAGTGGAATTTTGAAAAACGCTCAGTGATATACTGTCTCCTTCACATACAGTGGTATTTCCTGTAATGGTTGGCGTTGGTGGTGTTTCCAGTACGGTTAACTGCACTGTGCTTGCGGTGCTCAGGCAACCATATAAATTTGACGTGATGGTGTAGGTTCCACTTTGATTAGTAACAGCATTAAAGATGTTTAAAGAATCATTCGTTTGGTAATAATTATTTGGTCCCTGCCATTGGTAAAGGTAATTTGGATTCGCGTTTACAGCTATCGAATAATTTGATCCTTCACAGATAGAGTCATCAGTAGAGATAGTGGGAGCAACAGAGTTTAATACATAGAGAGTTATAGAAGAAGTAGGACTGTTGCATCCGAAACCCGAAACCTGCAAGCTATATACGCCTGCATGTGTGCTATCAGCATTGCCAATTAAAATATGATTGGTGTTATTTGTGCCAATGCCAGGCCCAGACCAATTATAAGTTGCCCCATTAATGTATGGTGCGCTAATAACCAAGCTATCATGTTTACAAACGGTTGTATCTGTTAAAAGTAGCGGAGCTACGGAAGTTTGATATATAAATGCCGTAGCCGGAACACCGTAACTGTGACATCCGGCGGAATTGACAGACGCTACATAATAGGTTGTTTGCGTAGTTAATGAAGGTGTAATGTAATTAGTTCCCGTGTTAATAACGGGTCCGCTATTTGTATTCGGAAACCAGTCTAACGGATTGCCTGAACTGCCAACGGATAAAGTGGCATTTTGCCCTGCGCAAATCGTGTCATTAACAACAGAGATGGGAGGTGATACAGTAGAAGAAAATGCAATGGTAACAGGATTTGATTTTTTTGTACATCCATATATATCAGTTACCTCTAACGTGTAACTTCCAGGAGCATGAACCATGTAATTTTGTCCCAAATGATTTCCAGGTTGCCATATATAATTGGTCATGCCCGCATTGCCGGTTAACAATACCGAATCAAAGGGGCAAACTGTTGTAGAACCAAATGTTGTAATATTGGCTACAGGGTTTGATCCAATGATATTAATAGATAATGACGTTGTAATACCACACATGGTTACCTGGCATGAATATATTCCAGGACTGGTAATAGCTTTGGTGGCGCCGCCGCCAAATAAAGGTGCATTCCAAACAATTAAGTTTGAATCGAGCGCGATGACATGTAGGCTAATTGGCTGATTATTACAAATAATATTAGTGGGAGTACTAATGAGATATGGCGTAGCATATTGTTTTACTTCTACCGTATTTGTAGTGAACACACAACCTGTATTGTCGGTAACGATGCAATGATAAAATCCTGATGTTTGCATGTAAATACTTTGCGCGTTAACGGGAATCAATCCCATGGGCCCATGCCACTCATAATTTAAAGCACCCGGTAAATTAAGGGTGAGCTTAATAGAATCGTTAGGGCAAATGATCGAATTGTAAGGATTTAAAATAATAAAAGGATTGGGTTTGACTGTTACATACACATTATCGTATATTGAATTTGTACAACCGGATATGGTATCGATCATGTCTAACTGAAAATACAATGATCCGGGTTGACTAACCCAAAATGTTGAATTAGGGGATACGGTATAGCTGGTACTCGCCGATGAAACAGTAACGCTCGGAGCAGGTATTAAAACAGAATCGCCCGGACAAAGAAGTGGGTTCCCGATTCCGGTAATTGCGCCAGAAGGAACAGGTTTAACTTTTATAAAAATACTATCCGTTAATGTCACACTATAAGTTTGAGTATTACAAAGAGTTGTAACTGAAATGCCGTAAACTTTTGAATAGTGATACCAGCCAGTGACATTGGCAGTTGCATTAAAACTAAGGTCGCAGGGTACATATCCTCCATGGCCTGTAATTAATCCAGCACTTTGATAAATATCTGACACATGATGTTGTATACAGGAATATGGATATATTCCTATAGGATTTGTAATGGTATCAAAAACTATAATTTGCCCCCATTCATTTTTACAAATTTCAATGGAGTCGTTTTTTTGTTTCGGTACAAAATGGGGGTAAGTGAGCGGCGCATCAATAGTTATATGAATGTTGTTGTAGTTATAACAACCGTTATGATCGGTAACCTCAAAATGATAATTGCCGCTGCTATTGATAGTGGCCACCGAATCGTGATTTGTTAAGAATGGCGATGAACTTGTCGCATACCATGCATATGTTGTGTTTTGAACATTACCACCGGTTAACGTAATAGTTGAAGGACCACAAATATGAATCGGCTGTGTTGCGGGGAGCTGAAGTGTATTGGCTCCATAGCTGTCTGTTATAACCGGTGGGGGAGGCAATGGATTAATTTTTACATATACCGTATCTTCGCTTGAATAACAGCCATCAAGCGTAGTTACTTTTACATGATTGTGACCACTAGTAATCACATGCAAATAGCCTAAGGTATCGGTTAAGCTATTGTTCCATACATATCTGTGGATTGGACCTATGTTATAATTGTTTAAGTAAGTTGTGCTCGCGTGATTATTTGTTGCAATATCGGCGGAAACGCAAACTGCGATTGTATCAGGACAAAAATTCATATTATTTATGCAGGTTCCTACAAAATCCAAATTACAGAGGGTTCCGCTTCTATCGTAATAATCGTAAGGGTTTCGCGTGATATCTATTCCTTTAAAAATAAATGCATCCGAATAACCTGAGCAATACAATGAAGCATAATTCGTATAATTATTATTGGCTGAGCAATAAGTGGTAGTTTGATGTATGTTGTTTCCTAAACCACTATTGTAATTATTAATGGCTGATAAGCTTCCGTTGGTACTGGGTATATTCAGATGATGCTCATAACTCCCTGCCATGATTGGTTCGTTAATACCTACTACTAACAAACCGTGAGCTTTGTCATTTCTTGGTCCGCCATATTGCCTGAACCATTGGCGTGTTCCTGTATTATTATATTTGGTGATGAACAGATCCCCGAAACCAATGCTGTTAAAAACTCCTGGGCCGTAAGCATCCGAATATTCATTCATGGTGCATCCAAACTCTCCAAACATATACGGATCCTGCTGCGCGTCCAATGCTACCCTTTTTCCTGAAACATAGTTGTCACTCGCTTCGGATTTTCCCCATATAAAATTTCCGTTATTATCTATTTTCATTAAAAACGCCTTGTTGGTGTATGTACCATTTATAAAGCTATTGCTTGCTGCGCCAAAAAAAGTATAAGTCCCCTGGAAATCGCCTGTAATATAAATTTTGTTGGTGTTATCTATTGCCATACTGTAAGGGACAGAAAATACACCACTTGCTTTTCTGAACCACTGTTCCTGCCCTGCAGCATTATACTTAATGATGAAACTGGCATTCATAATCGCATTATTATGTGTGTTTTGAAATTGAATCGTGTCAGAAAATTGTCCGCAAACATATACGTTGTTTAAATTATCTGTAATGATATCCAAACCTCTGTCATCATATTTTCCTTTTCCCTGTTTAATCCAAACGACGCTTCCGGCAGAAGAATATTTTGCTGTGAAAACATCAAACGATGAGAATAATGTATTTGGATTTATCATACTTGTCAATGTTGTACTCCCAAAATTGGCAGTTCCCTGAAACTGGCCTGTTATAATAGGATTACCTAATTCATCAATGGCAATGGCATTTCCCCATTCGGCTAAATTGCCACCAAATGATTGGGCCCATAAAAAATTTCCGGAAGGATCGAGCTTGGCAATAAAACCGTCCTGCGATCCGCTGACAGATGTAAGCGTGGTTGATCCGAAAGTTGCCGACGCATAATAAAAACCCGTTATATAGATGTTTCCATTTGCATCTGCTTTTACCGCAGTTGCACGGTCGCTTCCATTTCCGCCGGCTTTTACGGCCCAGATTATTTGTCCGGATGCAGTTGATTTTGAAATATAAATATCCGGATTTCCATTAGAAGAAGAATTAAGTATAATTCCTGCGGCAAATTGCGTTGTGCCCGAGAAATAGCCTGTAGATATAATGTTTCCGGAATTATCGTAACATATATCCATCGCTTCATCTTCTTTTATACTGCCCGCGGTATAGGCCCAGAAATTTTGCGAAATGATATTTATTTGACTTAGTCCGATGAAGGATAACAAGAGCGCTAATTTTTTCATATGGCTTAATTTTTATCTAAGATAAAATAATTAAGCAGGCAGCAAAAAATTATATTGGAAAAATCTTACTTATTCAAGATGAGTTTACTATGGCTATTTAATCTTTAATTTTCCTTTTCTCCAGGCATCAATGAATTTAGCCCAGGCAACCGGATTTAGTAAACTTACGCTTGGATACTGGCCAACCTGATATAAGCGGGTATACTGCTGTTGCATCCTTACGCGATAATTAGCGGCCGCATCCATTGAGCCACCTTTAATCGATTCTCTTACGTCTTCATTATCCATGTTTCGGTAAGCACGCTCAATATCAGAATCACTTAAATCAAGGTTGAGAATAGCGCGTTTAAATTGTTCTTTACTTGGCCATGGAAAGACATTAACCTGCGCGAGTTGAACAGTATCCTTTGTAAGAATTTGTATGATGGAATAATGCTTGCCCGACAGCGTATCAGATAAATTGTAGGATTTGCTTTTATGATTGATAGAAAAAAACTGCATTTCATCTCCGGGTCTCGCTACAATAGTAAAGAAACCATAAAAATCACTGACTGTGCCTGAGCGTGTTCCTTTCAGCATAATAGATACAAAAGGTAGAGGTTGTAAACTATCGTCTAAAACCACCCCCGAAACCTGAAGTAATTTCTCGGGAGTTGTGTTTGGTTTTGTTTGAGAAAACAAAACTCCTGAAATAGAAAAAAGAATGATAGTAATAATATGTTTCATGTGATGATAAGATTGTTAGTGGTAAAAATAGTCTTTTAAAAAAATATGGCAGGTAATTAAACATAAATTAACATACAAATGACATGCCCAGGTGTTAATTTTTTTGCAGCCATTTATCAACCTGAAAAACGAGTAACGACGAACCGATGCCAATGATCATCCCCCCCAGAACGTCGCTTGGAAAATGCACGCCCAAACGCATACGCGAGTAGCCCACAAGGCAGGCATAGGCATATGACGGCACAGCTACATACCATTTTTTTGTAGCTAATGTTACGGCCGTGGCAGCAGCAAAGGCATTGGAAGTATGTCCTGATGGAAAAGAATAAATACCGGAATGGGTGCGGGCTATGATATCATTGGGATATTTAATAGTGGGCCTTGGCCTGTTCACAGTATACTTTATACCGGAAGTGATCAACGCATTTAAACCAATGGCGATTCCGGTTTTTACCCCATTTCGCATCATCGGTTTATCATGGTTAACATAGCCGGTTAACAGGAGCGAGGCCGGAGCTAATCCCATAACCGGATAAACTGTTACTGATGTAAATCTCATGGTTTTATCCCAATTAGGATGTTCATTTTTATTGATTGCCCGCAGCATTGACAGATCCAACGATTGAGCAAGAATCAATCTACTTAAAAGAAAAAAATATATAATTGTCGCGCCTCTCAACCTGAATATTTCATGAGTGTATATGAGAGAGGAATAACAATTAAGAACGAAAGGTAAATTAGAAGGATAATTATTTTACCAAATACCTTCACATCTTTAATAAAAGGAGTTTTTAAAACCGAAATCACGTGTTGAATGATGCCGCCTTCTAATAAACTGTATTGATGAACCCCTGCTTGTATGCCTGCGTATCGTCGCCCAAATGATAACAAGATACAGTCTCTGATGGTCCAATAATCAGTGTCAGGCAAGTCATGGTAATCAACAATGTAGTTAACATGTTCCTGTTTAAGGTACTGTCTTATTTTATGATTCTTAATTTCCATAAGGAGGTCAAATATCATAGAAAAAGGGATGATCATGAAAATAACATTTTTGGAGAAGATCGCAAAAAGCGATAAACATAAAATAGAAATGACAGTGAAAATAACTCTGATTATATGGTTTTGATTAACAAATAACGTTTCCAGTAAACGCCCCCCATCTAAAGGCATGAACGGTAATAAATTAAACAGATTTAAAAACAGAAAAATATTTCCAAGCATTTCAATACGTTCGTTGGGATAGTAAATTGTACTCATCAGTAAACAAAATCCTATAATTATCCCGGGCACAGGACCCGCTAGTACAACCACCGACATTTGTCTTTGTGAGATAATAGATTTCTTACCGGTCACGTATGCACCAAGCATCGGTAATACAAAAAGCTTCACATTATTATAATTGAAGGCCTTCATGGCAAAAAAATGCCCGAATTCATGGATCATTAACACTAATAATAAAGCGGCGATGTATATAATATCCTGATCAAAAATCATATAAAACAGAATGGCATATATTCCAAGGCTAATTAAAGACTTGCGCACCCAGTTTCTTTTATCCTGCTCTAACACAGGTTTTGGTAAAACGGTAGGTTGTTGAGGTATTGTTTCTTCGGTATCTGAGTTTTCCACAGCTCAAAAGTAAGATATTGTGTTAATTAAATAAAAAAATATATATTTGAGTAGTTAACATACATTCATTATTAAAAAATAGATATAATATGTCAGTTTGGAGAGTAAAACCGGTGTCAGCTTTTGAGGCCGATATGAAGAAAAGCGAACTAAAAAGAGTTCTTGGCAAGTGGAGTTTAACAGCTATTGGAATCGGTGCAATTATTGGTGGGGGTATTTTCGTCCTTACGGGTACAGGTGCTTACTTTCACGCAGGCCCGGCTTTGGCTTTATCCTTTGTTATTGCAGGAATTGCCTGTGTGTTTGCCGCACTATGTTACAGCGAATTTGCAAGTATGATACCTGTTGAAGGTTCTGCTTATGCTTATGCTTATGGTACGATCGGAGAAATGTTCGCTTGGATTATTGGTTGGGGATTGGTTTTAGAATATGCTATGGGGTCCATGACAGTAGCGGTGAGTTGGAGTGGTTATTTCAATAAGTTTTTAGGATTATTTGGAATTCATTTGCCAGCGTTTTTAACGCAAGATCCGGGAAGTTATTCGGGATCAGGTTTTTCAATGAATTTACCAGCTACAATAATAGTTTTATTGGTTACAGCACTATTAGTTAGAGGCACTAAGGAAGCTGCGAAAGCGAATAATGTGATTGTTGTAATTAAAATTGCAGCTGTTTTATTCGTCATTATCGTGGGTGCTTTTTGCATAAATACGGCCAATTGGGTACCCTTTATTCCTGATGAAACAACCATAATGGATCACGGAGAAAGTAGGCTAGTTTACGGTTGGAATGGTATTATATCGGGAGCAGCAGCCATATTCTTTGCTTATGTAGGGTTTGATGCAGTATCCACTCAGGCAGGAGAAGCGATCAACCCTAAAAAAGATGTTCCATTTGCTATTATCACTTCATTAATGGTTTGTACGGCACTGTACATTGCAGTTTCACTAGTATTGACTGGAATGATGAATTATAAAGATTTTGATCCTATGGGCAAATATCCTAATGCGATAAAAGCGCCGGTAGCTATGGCTTTTGAAATCGCAGGTATGCCTTGGGCAGTGTTTATTATTACTATAGCAGCAACAGTTGGATTAATTTCGGTTCTTATGGTTATGATGTTAGGACAATCAAGAATATTTATGGGAATGTCAAAGGATGGATTAATACCAAAATTCTTTTCTGAACTTCACCCTGTAAGTAAAACACCTTATAAAAACACAGTTTTTTTAGGAGTCATAATTGCTTTAGTTGCTGGATTTACTCCCATAAGCACATTGGCAGATATGACGAGTTTTGGTACTTTATTTGCGTTTACAATGGTTTGTATCGCTGTTTGGTTATTAAGAGTGAGGCAACCTAATTTGCAGAGAAATTTTCGGGTACCTGCACTTCCTGTAATTGCCGTTTTAGGAATATTAATTAATACTTTCTTAATGATTAAACTTGATAAAAATGCACAGTTGTTCTCTTTTGCTTGGTTAGCTCTAGGGTTAGTAATATACTTTCTTTACAGTAAACGAAACAGTAACCTGGAAAAACAAAATCCGGAATAATTTTTTAGAAAGGCGGTTTTACCGCCTTTTTTTATGGAGTGAATGAGTGGAAATATTGGGATATCTCTTTAATTATCATATATTTGAGTAACCATAAAAGCAACCGCTTACATATTTCTTTTTGTCTTCCTTTCTCTTTTTAGTTATGGAAAGTTCAACAAAGATTCGTCTTTGAAAGTTCCTCTTTTGCCTCAATCTTCTTTTATATCATTTTCCGAAAATAAAGGTCAATGGAATGATAAGGTTATTTTTCATGGAAAATTTAAAGGGGGTAATGTCTTTTTAGAAAAACAGGGTTTTTTCTATCTCTTTCACCCAAAGGATGGTATCAAATCTAGTCAACACCATCACGATGAATATAGAGCCGACAGTAGCCTGATTTTTCACTCTGTTCGAATGGACTTTGCGAACTGTAATTTAACCCCCGAAGTTGAAGTACAAAATCAGAATTCATTTTTCGAAAATTATTTTATTGGAAAAGATCCTTCAAAATGGGCATCAGGTGTTAGATCCTATAAGCAGGTGATTTACCATGATTTATATCCGGGAATTGATGCAAATGTGTTTAGTGATAAAAATAATTTCAGATACGATTTTATCATCAAACCAGGAGCTGATGTGGATCAACTGGCTATGATTTTTACCGGACAAAATAATCTGAAAATTATTGAAGGAAACCTCCTTATCCAAACAGAAGTCGGGTATATCACACAAAATAAACCGTATGCTTATCAACTTATCAATGGCGAGCAGGTTAAGGTCAAATGCGATTATATATTAGAAAACCATAAGTTGAAATTTAAAATCGGACCCAATTACAATCAGCAATATCCTTTGATCATCGATCCAACACTTGTATTTGCAACTTATACAGGCTCCATTTCGGATAATTTTGGTATGACTGCCACTTATGATATACAGGGAAATGCCTACACAGCCGGCATTTGTTATGGTCCGCAATATCCCGTTACAACCGGTACATTTCAAATGAACTTTAGCGGTGTTATTGATATTTCTATTTCTAAATTTAATCCTTCAGGTAGTACTCTTTTATATTCAACTTATTTGGGCGGTAGTAACGCTGAATCTCCTCAAAGTATTGTAGTTGATAACCTTGGAGAACTGGTAGTTTTTGGAAGAACCAACTCTTTTGATTTTCCTGTAACTACCGGCGCTTTTCAAACTTCAAATGCCGGGGCCTCCGATTTGATCATCTCAAAATTTAACGCATCAGGAACAGCTTTAGTGGCTAGTACATATATGGGCGGCGCTTTTAACGATGGTGTAAACGGTCCTTCCACAGCATTGGATTATAATTATTCGGACGACTTAAGAGGTAGTGTAATTGTAGACGATTCTAATTTTGTGTATATCGGTGCAAGTACGTTATCGCCCAATTTTCCTACAACACCAGGCTGTTACCAAAATGCACTTCAGGGCAACCAGGATGCTTGTGTCATAAAATTAAATCCCAATTTAAATGCTCTTGTTTTTAGTACTTATTTTGGTGGAGAATTAGCTGACGGTGTTTATAATATTGCATTAGATAACACTAATAGATTGTATGTAACAGGTGGGACCGAAAGTACTTCCTTCCCAACTACACCTGGCAGTTTACATCCAAATTCTCCGGGAGGGGTCAATGGCTTCATTAGTCTTTTTTCTTATGGTGGTAATTCAATAGTGGCTTCTACTTATGTTGGTACACCATCTTACGATCAATCTTATTTTATACAAATCGATAAAAACGGCCACGTATATGTTTTTGGGCAAACTGAAGGAGCATACCCGGTTACCGCTGGCGTATACAATAACGCAAATAGTGGGCAATTTATTCATTGCCTTAATCCCTTGTTAAGCAGCACATTTTTTTCTACCGTTATTGGAACAGGAGATGGACTTCCCGATATCGTTCCTTCTGCTTTTTTAGTAGATGTATGTGGCAGTATTTATTTATCGGGTTGGGGAGGTACGTTGTTTAATCAAAATCATTTTTTTAGCTCAACCACCGGGTTGCCGGTAACCTCTAATGCGTTTTTAAATACTACAGACGGCAGCGATTTTTATTTCATGGTATTGGATCCTAATGCGACGGCGCTTCAGTACGCCACCTTTTTTGGAGGAAGCATTAGCAAGGAACATGTAGATGGAGGTACCAGCAGGTTTGATAAATCTGGGATTATTTACCAGGCTATTTGTGAAAGTTGTGGTGGTAACCAGGATATGCCGTCTACGCCTACAGCCTGGTCTACCACCAATGGCTCGCCAAACTGCAATAATGCGGTTGTTAAATTTACTTTCAATTCAAATTTAACCGTCGCACAATTATCCACTAATCCTTCAAATCCGGTAGGCTGTTTGCCATTTGCCGTTAATTTTACAAATAATAGTATAAACGGCGTTAATTATTTTTGGAACTTTGGTGATGGAGCAACGTCCACCGCTTTTGCCCCGGCACATACTTATACTGCCATTGGCGTGTATACTGTTCAGCTAATTTCAAATAACAATGCCACCTGTAATATTTGGGATACCACTTATAGTACTATTACCGTTTTATCGATAAATTCAATGAGCATTGCTATTCCACCCCAAACAGGTTGCGCCCCACTGCTGGTTAATTTTAGTAATTCAAATTCACCAACATCTAATTATTTTTGGAATTTTGGTGATGGAACCACCGCAACCACCTATTCAGCTTCTCACACTTATACGTCGGTTGGTAATTATACGGTCCAATTAATCTCTCAAAATCTGTCTACCTGTAATGTATATGATACCGCGTATGCAACTGTAAATGTTGTGTCCGTTTTGGCATTAGCGCCTCTCCCGGCAATACAAAGTGGATGTGCTCCACTGCAGGTTAATTTTCCAAACACTAATGATACGACAACGGTTACCTATTCATGGGATTTTGGGGATGGAAATACCTCTACAGCGTTTACACCTGTTCATACTTATTCAACGGCCGGTGTTTATACGGTTCAGCTTATTTCTTTCAGCAGTAATTCCTGTAATATTTCTGACACCGTTTATACTACAGTATCAGTTGCACCACCTTTGAATTTAGTTTCTGTTCCTTCGCAAAGTATATGTCTTGGCGATTCGATACAACTTAATCTAGGAGCTCCGGCAGGCTGTAGTTATACCTGGACACCCAATGTATTTTTAAATAATGCAGGTATTCAGCAGCCAATAGCGTCACCAATTGCCGATCAGCTATATCATGTTACCGTCGAAAAAAACGGATGCTACAAATATGATTCTATTAAGGTGTTTGTATTTAAAAATGACACAAAAATTATATTGGATCCGGCGCATGCTTGTATTGATGATACAGTAAGGCTTTTGGCTAACCAGGTATGCTCGTCTTACTTTTGGAGTAACGGGCAAAGCACACCGGTTGTAAACGTATTTACGCCTGGGTGGTATTATCTTACAACGATTGCAAATAATTGTTTGTTTAAAGATAGCATCAGGGTAGATTCTTTTACTCATGTACCTATGATGACGTATTCAGTAGCTATATGTGTAAATGATAAAAAGCAACTTATTGGCCCATTTGGAAATTATAATTATGAGTGGACACCGGCTTATGAAATAGATCATACAGATATTTTTAATCCTTTTGTAAGTCCTAAATACAATACAACCTACACATTAAATGTTTATAATGGGCCTTGTATTACTACGGGTACTTATAGTGTAAAAGTGTATGCACTCCCAACGTTAACGGTTACACCAAAAACCATCGAGGTATTCTCAGGTGAAGTGGTTCAAATGTACTGCGCTTCAGACACTATTAGCACCTGGATGCCTGATTACATGTTATCGTGCACATTTTGTAACGGTGCTGCTGCTACCGTTCCTTCAAGCATTACCTATTATGCCATTGTTGCTAATGAATTTGGATGTATCTCGAAAGATTCAGTTGAAATAAAAGTTACACCCACTCTTTATATTCCCAATAGTTTTTCGCCAAATGGCGATGGGATCAATGACATTTTCAAGCCAGAGTATAGTGGCTATGTGGAAATTGAATTATTGATATTTGACCGCTGGGGCGAAAATATTTTCAGGACAAATGATTTGGAGGGTGGTTGGAACGGAACTTATAAAAATGTAAATTGCGAGCTTGGAGTGTATACTTACAAACTAACTGCTAAAGATATTTCAAGTAATACTTTAGAAAAAGTGGGTCATGTAACGCTCCTACGTTAACAAATTATATATGAGCCTAAAAAAACCAAGTCTTAATTTATTTGATACCACGCTTTTAGTAGCGGGCTCCATGATAGGTTCAGGAATTTTTATTGTGAGTGCAGATATAGCAAGAGTTGTTGGTTCGGCAGGCTGGCTATTGGTAGTTTGGATTTTATCGGGCGTTATCACTTTATTTGCCGCTTTAAGTTACGGTGAGTTGGCAGGAATGATGCCTCAGGCAGGGGGACAATTTGTTTACATTAAAAAAGCCTTTGGCGATCTGGTGGCTTTTGTTTATGGATGGACCGTTTTTTTAGTTATTCAAACAGGCGTTATTGCTGCGGTAGCTGTAGCTTTTGCCAAATTTACAGGTGTATTTATTCCTTTTTTTGAAGAAGGAAATGTCATGTTCCAAATTGTAAACTTTAAAATTACCAGCGCACAGTTATTGGCTATTTTTATTATTGCTCTCTTAACGTTTATCAATACAAGAGGCATCGAAAACGGAAAAGCTATTCAGCGAATTTTTACATCAGCTAAATTAATTGCATTATTTTCATTAATCATTGTTGGTATTTATTTTTGCACGCAAACCACTACAGCATTTGATAATTTCAGCGACCCGTGGGAAGCTAAAATGTATATGGGCGGCGAAAATAATCTGCAGACATTTATGCCCTTATCAGGAATGACTTTAGCTACTGCTTTAGGCTTAGCCATGATCGGTTCTTTATTTAGCAGTGATGCCTGGAACAATGTTACCTTTATTGCCGGGGAAGTGGAGAATCCAAAACGGAATATTCCTCTGGGCTTATTTTTTGGAGTAGGTATAGTAACCATTATTTATGTGTTAGCTAATGTAGCTTATTTGTGTCTGTTGCCAATTCAAGGACATAAAATGCATGACTCGGTTATTAACGAAGGGATTATGTTTGCTCAAAAAGACAGAGTAGGTACCGCCGCTTTGTTTGTTGTATTTGGTGACATTGCTAAGTATCTGATGGCCGCTTTAATTATGGTGTCAACTTTTGGATGTAATAACGGATTGATTTTGGCAGGTTCACGGTTATTTCAATCCATGGCTAAAGATGGATTATTCTTTAAAAAAGCAGCAAAACTCAATAAATTCAATGTCCCCTCAAATGCCATGATCTTTCAGGGAATTTGGGCATCAGCGTTATGCTTAAGCGGTTCTTATGGAGATCTGTTAGACTACTGTACGTTCTCTTCCTTGATATTTTATATCATTACCATTGCAGGCTTATTTGTTTTGCGTAAAAAAATGCCTGATGCTGAACGCCCCTATAAAGCCTTTGGTTATCCTGTAATTCCTGCTTTGTATATTGTATTAACAACCTTGATTTGCATTGATTTGTTAGTTTATAAAACGTTTAACTGCGGTATGGGTTTATTGATCATAGGCTTGGGCATACCTGTTTATTTTATATTTAAACGAAATAAAGATGCCGGTACAGAAAATTAGATCATACTTGTTTGATTTTTTTCATTTCAATAAACAAGAACGGAATGGTGTGTTTGTGCTTGGCATGATCATCGTTATTTTATTTGCTGTTCGATTGGTAATGCCTTTGATGAAGAAGGATGTTAATCATGTGGAATTAACAACGATCCATATTCAGCCTTCAGAAAAAATTCTTGAAAATGAAAAGTATAATACTGAAAAGCCCAGGAGAGAAGTTACGGTTTCAGGTCAGCGTTTTGTGTTTAATCCTAATACCATATCTGAGGAAGATGCGCGGAAACTTGGTTTTTCTAAAAAACTGAGCGCGACATTAAATAACTTTCGTAACAAGGGAGGAAAATTCTTTAAGCCTGAAGATCTTAAAAAACTATATGGTTTACCTCCGGAGTTATACAACGAGCTGGAAAGCTATATTTTAATTCCCCAAAAAGAGTATAAAAAAGATTCGGCTTTTGGAGGCAAATCACATAGCTACGAAAAGAAAGTATACACCAAAGAGTTAGTTGAGCTTAATACAGCTGATAGTTTATCCATTGTGTTTTTAAAAGGCATTGGACCTGGATTCACTAAACGGATTATCAAATATAGAAGCATGTTGGGTGGTTTCCATTCTATGAGCCAGTTAAAAGATGTTTACGGAATGACAGATAGTTTGTTCCTGGTACTTTCAGCGCAAATTAACATAGATGCTGCTGCATTGACCAAAATTCCGATTAATGCTATCGACTTTAATTCGCTAAGAAAACATCCCTATTTTAATTTTCAGTCAGCTCAGGCTGTTGTCAATTTCAGAACGAAGCATGGCAAATTGATGGAAACGGATATTAAAGGTTTGGGAGTTTTTAGCGAAGAAAGGTTGAGGTTAATTTTACCTTACTTAAGCTATTAATTTGAAACTTCCATTTTGTTCCTTCCTCTTAAAAATGTATTTTTACGCTAATGCACAAGATACTTGAATACTTCTGGAAGTATAATTTACCACGCTGGTCAATTTTAATTATCGACCTTATTATATGTGCATTTTCATTAACCCTGGCATTTTTTTTAAGATTTAATTTTAAGTCAATCCCCTCCGAAGACTTGAAAAATCTTCCGTATGATTATGCAATTGTATTATCAGTCAGGTTATTGGCTTTCATGATATCTAAAACTTATAAAGGTGTTGTAAGATATACAGGAGCGAAGGATGCTACGAGAATCTTTGCGATCGTATTGTTAAGTAGTTTTTGTTTATACATCATTAATATTTTTACCCGCCAGATATTATTGGGCTACTATATCATTCCTCATTCGGTTATTGTGATTGATGCTTTGGTAACCATTTTTATCATGATCAGTTCGCGTTTGGCAATCAAAGCTATTTACTTTGAAAACAAAAACCCCGAAAAACAAAAAACGCAGGTTGTTATATATGGAGCTGGCGAAAGTGGAATCATCACTAAGCGTACCTTAGACAGAGATGCAGCGGTACGTTATAAAGTTGTAGGCTTTATTGATGATGATGAGCGAAAAAAAGGTCGAAGCCTTGAAGGTGTTTTTGTATATCCAGCGTCCAAATTAGGAGAACTCATCAAAGATAATCATGTAGAATCGGTAATTATTAGTATTCAAAATTTAGCCCCCGATAAAAAAAATGGCATCATCGATGAGTGTTTACAATTGGGAGTGCGTGTATTAAATGTGCCTCCTGTTGCAAAATGGATCAATGGCGAATTAAGTTTTAATCAGATCAGGAGTATAAACATCGAAGAGTTATTAGAGCGCGATCCAATTAAATTAGATACGGTGCTAATAAATGAACAGCTCAACCACAAAACTATTTTAATTACTGGTGCTGCTGGTTCAATAGGAGCAGAGTTGGCCAGGCAATGTGCAAGGTTTAATCCAACATTGCTGGTTTTATTAGACCAGGCAGAAAGTCCGTTACATGAAATGCAGCTGGAGTTTGGTGAAAAGTCACTTTCTTTTAAGTACGAAGTCGTGATTGGAGATGTCAGGAATAAAGAAAGGATGCAAAATGTGTTTAATACATTTAAACCGCACATTGTATTTCATGCCGCCGCCTATAAGCATGTACCTATGATGGAAAATAATCCGTCAGAATCTGTACTTACTAACATTTTAGGAACAAAGATTATAGCAGATCTGGCAGTGGAGTTTAGTGTAGAGAAGTTTGTAATGATCTCTACCGACAAAGCCGTAAACCCTACCAATGTGATGGGAGCATCCAAACGCATCGCCGAAATTTATACACAGAGTTTGGGAAAAACTTCAAGTACAAAGTTTATTACTACGCGTTTTGGAAATGTATTAGGCTCCAATGGTTCAGTTATTCCCCGGTTTAAAAAGCAAATTGAAGAGGGTGGGCCAATCACTATTACTCATCCAGAGATCACCCGTTTTTTTATGACCATTCCAGAAGCTTGTCAGTTGGTATTAGAGGCGGGAAGCATGGGTAAAGGCGGTGAGATCTTTGTGTTTGATATGGGCCAGTCAGTTAAGATAGTTGACCTCGCCCGCAAAATGATCAAATTATCCGGATTGAAAGAAGATAAGGATATTAAGATCGTTTATACTGGCTTGCGTCCCGGAGAAAAATTATTCGAAGAGTTATTGGCAAGTGCCGAAAACACGATGTCTACTCATCATCAGCAAATATTAGTTGGTAAAGTTCGTGAGCATGAGTTTGCTGAAGTAGCTCAGTTTATCAATGAACTGATTTTATTATTTAACACACAGGATAACACACGTATAGTTGCAAAAATGAAGGATATCGTGCCGGAATTTTTGAGTAATAATTCAGTGTTTCAAACTCTGGATAAATCTTAATTTAATGAAAAAAATAATTGTTTTAGTATTCCTTTCCGGGTCGTTTTTCTCACAAACTAAACCCGCCACAATTGCCGAGCTCAAGCAGCCCAAATTAGTAGTAGGCGTTGTGGTTGATCAAATGCGCCAGGATTATATTTATCGTTATTGGAATAAGTTTGGAAATGGTGGATTTAAAAAACTGATAAATGAAGGTTTTTTTTATAAGAACACGCACTACAACTATGTGCCAACTTATACAGGTCCGGGTCACGCCTCCATTTATACCGGAACCAGTCCCGCAACGCATGGCATCATTTCTAACGATTGGTATGTGAAAGAAACGGGGAAACTTACTTACTGTACCGACGACGAAAATGTAAAGCCGGTCGGCACCGAAAGTAAAGCCGGATTAATGTCTCCTAAAAATTTATTGGTAACTACTTTAGGGGATGAATTAAAATTAAATACAAACCAGCATGCTAAGGTATTTGCCATTTCTTTAAAAGATAGAAGTTCCATCCTGCCTGCAGGCCACAGTGCTAATGGTGCTTTTTGGTTTGATGGAAGTACAGGTCGTTTTATTTCCAGCACACATTATATGAATGCTTTGCCGGCCTGGTTAAATGATTTTAATACTCAGCAATTAGCCAAGCAGTATTTAGCTAAAGGATGGAATACATTATATCCTTTAGCCGGTTATACCGAAAGTATTGCCGATAAAAATAATTATGAGGCAGCACCAAATAAAAAGGATACCGCGATATTTCCATACAATTACCAGGCACAGTTGGATAAAAATAATTACGAGATTATTAAGGCAACGCCTTTTGGTAATACGATTACCAAAGATATGGCTTTGGCTTGTTTAAAAGCAGAGCAATTAGGAAAAGGGAAACAAACTGATATGTTATGTATCAGCTTTTCTTCAACAGATTATGTAGGGCATTCGTATGGCCCACGAAGTGTAGAAGTGGAGGATGTGTATTTACGTCTGGATAAAGATCTGGAAGAATTGATCAATACATTAAATGCAACGGTTGGAAAAGATAATTACGTTTTATTTTTAACGGCCGATCATGGCGCCTGTGATGTGCCTGCACATTTAATGGATGTTAAAATTCCGGGAGGATATATTAACGAAGATCAATTGACCAAACAAGTTAAGACATTTTGCCAGGCACAGTTCGGAGATAGTTTAGTTTCTTCATTGATCAACCAGCAATTGTTTTTGAATGAAGTTAAAATGACTGCCCTGAAGCTAAACAGATCGTTTGTGGAGCAAACTTTGGTTAATTATTTGCTTACCATAAAAGGCGTTGCCGAAGCTTATACTTCTGAAACTTTACGTAATAATGATTTTAGCGATGGCACATTTAAACATTTGATCCAAAAAGGGTACAACCATGTACGAAGTGGAAATGTGGCGTTTTCTTATAATCCAGCCTGGATGGAATATCATAACAAAGGTACTACCCATGGTGCATCTTACAGTTATGATACT
This sequence comes from Bacteroidota bacterium, assembly GCA_040387475.1. Lineage (GTDB taxonomy): Bacteria > Bacteroidota > Bacteroidia > B-17B0 > Aurantibacillaceae > UBA4416. The sequence goes on from JAZKDT010000033.1 coordinate 52,972, forward strand.
CATGTTCCTTTATTGTTTTACGGACAAGGTATACCTAAAGGTAGTTCCGTAAAAAAAGTGAATATTGTTGACATAGCACCAACAATTTCCATCATGCTTCATATGTCGTTTCCCAATGGCACAACCGGTAAACCTTTGGAAGAGGTAATCAGTAAATAGCGGTTGCGGCTCTGTTTTTATTTTGAAGCGAATACTTAACAGGTATAAAGTTTGCAGCATTACATTGAACTTATTTACTACCTTTAAATTATGCTTCTCCGCTTAAATTATGATAATCCGCATCCAAAAGACGTTCAGTTTGTTATTGATTGCTTAAAAAATGATGGTGTCATTATATATCCCACCGATACCGTTTATTCTATAGGTTGCGATATTACCAGGCCTAAAGCCATTGAGAAATTGTGTAAATTAAAAAATATTAAGCCCGAAAAGGCTAACTTTTCTTTCGTTTGCAGCGATCTGAGCCATTTGTCTAATTTTGCACGACCCATTCCTAATTCTATATTCCGGATAATGAAAAAAGCTTTACCTGGTCCATATACATTTATTTTAGAAGCCAACAACAATGTTCCAAAATTGTTAAAGCAAAATAAAAAAACGGTTGGTATACGTGTACCAGACAACGTAATTTGTAATACCATCATTATGGCCCTGGGTAATCCAATTATTACGACCAGTTTACATAATATCGATGATGAAATCATGGATTACTATACAGATCCGGAAGTTATTCATCGTGAATATGAGCATCGGGTCGATATGGTTATTGATGGTGGCTTTGGCAATTTGTATGCATCCACGGTTATTGATTGTTCGCAGGATGAACCTATGGTTTTACGTGAAGGACTAGGTAGCCTTGATATATTAAATTGATCCTTTGTTATAAAATTATTGATAAATCTATTATATTTTTAGTATTTTAGAATTCCACTATTATTTTAATTTTATGTTATCAAAAATATACTATTTATTGATATTGCTGTGTTTTATCGGCGGCGGTTTATTTTCTCAGTCTACTAATACTAAAAAATGGCGAAAAGCTGAAAAGGATTCCATGATGAGTGCTTTGATGATGTTTGATGATGGGAATTATTTACTAGCGCTACCATTTTATGAAAATCTTTATACTGCTCATCCAAAGGAAGATTTTTTGAAATACTGTTACGGGAAATGCGCTCTTTATAGGAGTGACAAGCATGAAGTTGCTTTAAAATTGCTGGGTGAAGTTTATGAAAAGAATAAGAAAGTAGAAAATATAGAATATGATTATGCAAGAGCTAATCATTATAACTACAAGTTTGATGAAGCAATTGTGCTGACAGATAAAATGATCTCTAAGAAGAAAATTTTGCCAGAAGATAAAAAAAAGGGAGAACAATTAAAACAATATTGCCTTAATGGAAAAGAGTTTTATAGTCATCCAACCGACGCGAAGATTACTAATTTCGGAAATGGTATCAATTCAGTAAACGAAGAATATGTTCCCGTGGTTTCTGCCGATGAGTCGATTATGATCTATACCTATCGTGGGCCGGAAAGCCGAGGAGGTTTACAAAATGAGTTTAAAGAACCGGATAAATATGGAACTTATTTTGAAGATGTTTTTCAGGCAGTACAAATTGACGGACAATGGACTAAGCCTGCGCCGATCAATAACGTAAATACGAGTTCCCATGATGGGGCAATTGCTATAAGCGCCGATGGTTTTTATTTGTTCGTATATCGCGACAGCGGTGATGATCACGGAGATATATACATGAGTAATTCGCTTTCGGGTGAATGGACATATCCGGAAAAACTGAAAGGCGAAGTCAACTCTTATTCATGGGAAGGAAGCTGTTCTTTATCCGCAAATGGCAGGCAGTTATATTTTAGTAGCGAGCGTGGTGGTGGACTTGGTGGTAAAGATATTTATAGAGCTACTCTAATGCCTGACAGTACATGGGGTAATGTTGTTAATTTAGGGGATAGCATTAACACGCCGTATGATGATGATGCACCATTTATTCATCCTGATGGAACGACTTTATTTTATAGCTCCAAAGGTAAAAACAGCATGGGTGGTTACGATATTTTTCAATCCAAATTCAATTGGAAAGATTCGAGTTACAGTAAACCGATAAACCTTGGCTATCCTATTAACACGACCGATGATGATATTTACTATGTGCTATCGGCTAATGGAGAACGGGGATATTATGCCTCTGGTAAAAGCGGTGGACAGGGTTTAAAAGATATTTACGCGGTTTATCCCGGATATGTTGGCAAAAAGCCGTCTATATATATAGTTAAAGGAAAGGTAACAGCGGAAGGTATGCCGGTGGCGTCTACTGTTTTGGTGGAAATGTTAGACAGGAACAACAAAAAATTCGGAGAGTTCGTAAGTAGCTCATCCACAGGAAATTATTTGGTATCTCTTCCCTCCGGTGGACAATTTAAACTCACCTATAAATACAAATCATATCCCTATAAAACATTGGATATTAACACCGACAAATTAGAAGGCTTTGATGAACAACTATTTGATATTAATTTTAAGTTTGCAGATACGCTACCAGCAGTGGTTGCAATCCCACCTCCTGTAAAAGATACAGTAGTGGCAGTTGTTAAGCCAACTAAACCCGTAAAACAGGTAAAAACGCCTAAAGAGCCGGTTGCAAAAGAACCTGTGGTTAAAGAGCCTGTTACTAAAACAAGTTCCTTTAAACCAAACAATATGTTGCAACAAAAGATAATGGATTATAGCGCTAAATATGGCGAAATTAGTGCTGAAGGTCTGATTTTTAAAGTACAGATCGCTGCTTTTAAAATTCCCAAAAACTATTCATATTCACATCTAAAAGGCCTAGGCGCTGTTGAAGAATTGTTGCTGGATGATGCTATCACCCGTATTACTATTGGAGGAGAATTTGCAACATTGGCAAAAGCCTTCGAACATAATATAAAAGTTGTAAATAAGGGACAAAAAGATGCATTTGTAACCGCCATATATAAAGGTAAGCGGGTTTACCTGGAAGACCTTGAAAAAATGGGGATTTTTATAGCGAAGTAATTATTCTTAATAGTGATAAGCTATTTTTGGTTCTTATCTTACACAAAAAAGCCTGGCGCATCGTCAGGCTTTTTTGTTTTTTTTATCATTAAGGCAACGCTGTTTTTATACGCATGCGTTATTCAAGTATTTACTTTTTAGGCGGTAAAGCAAAAGCAGTTGCCTCGTGTTCAAAGTTTCCATTATGGGATCCATCGCAAAATGGTTTGTTTTTAGATAAACCACAACGGCATAAGGAAACAATTTCACGGCCACCAAGATCATACGTAGTACCGTTTTTATCTACAATTTCAAAATCACCCTCTAAGCGTACCGAACCATTGTTGTTTATTGTAATTTTTGTTTTAGACATGTTTTTTTGTTTTTCTTTAAATATAATTAAAAATCCGACGAAGATGATGATCTTCACAAAATTAGTGTGTCCTATAATCCCAAAATTTGTTTTCCATGCTCTTTGCTTTTCACATCAGTAATCACATTTGAGATAATACCTTTTTCATTGATGATGAAAGTTGTACGAATTATACCGTCATAAATACGACCCATAAATTGTTTAGTGCCCCACACATCATAAGCTTTAATAATAGTCATGTCAGTGTCTGCCAATAATGAAAATGGTAAGTCGAATTTAGTTGCAAATTTTTTATGCATTTTTTCATCATCAGCGCTTACACCTAATACAACAAAATTTTTCTTGCTTAAAAATGAATGTTCATCTCTTAAGCTACAAGCTTCCAAAGTACATGTTGGTGTATTATCTTTAGGATAAAAGTATAATACAATGTTTTTTCCTTTAAGATCGCTTAGTGAAATCATTTTTCCATTTTGATCTTTAGCTTTAAATCCCGGAGCTTTGTCGCCCGTTTTTAACGAAGTGCTATGTGCAATAAATTTTGCTTCTTTTGTGGGAGGAGTTTTTTTAACAGGCGCTTTTGCCGCGGTTTTTTCAGTGGCTAAGGCTATCGAAGGTACTTTTTTAGCACTTGTTTTCTTTGCCGGTGATTTCACTATGATTTTTTTCTCTGCAATTTTTTTCGCGTTGGCCATATTTGTTTTTTTAGATAAGGAGTGAGGTGCGTTTTTGTTTATAACCTGTGTTTTAAAATAATGACACCACTCTGTTAAAGGGCATATGTCACACTTGGGTGTCCGCGCCAGGCAAACATATCGACCGTGTAAAATGAGCCAATGATGCGCGGTAGCAATATATTGTTCAGGAATATGTTTGATCAGTTGTTGTTCGCTTTGCAAAGGTGTTTTAGCTTTGGTTAATCCTAAGCGGTTGGATACTCTGAATACATGAGTATCAACTGCCATAGCTGGCTTATCATATATAACCGACGCTACCACATTAGCTGTTTTTCTGCCAACACCGGGGAGTTTAACCAGTTCATCGATATCACTTGGAATAACACCATGAAAATCCGATAATAACATGTTTGCCATATTAACCAAATGTTTGGCTTTATTATTTGGATAACTCACACTTCTGATGTAATTGAATATCGTATCTGAGCTTGCTGATGCCAAAGCTTCAGCATTTGGATAATCTCTGAAAAGTTTGGGTGTTACCTGGTTGATACGCTTATCAGTACATTGAGCTGATAAAATAACGGCCACAATTAATTCAAAAGGATTAGAGTATTGCAGTTCGGTTTCTGCAACCGGTACATTGGTTTTAAAATAAGTGATAACGCCTTCGTAACGTTCCTTTAAAGTCATTCGTCATTAATTTGAATAAAGATGGGAATTATATTTTAGATAATAAAGATATTATTGGGATTGAAAATCAATGAATTATGTATAGTAAACTGTATTTTATGTAAAGTATAGTTTACTTTTTGTAAAACATACTTATATTTGAAAAATATTTATTGTTATTATGATTCGATCATTTTTGTTACCGCGTTATTTTAAATTTATCGGAATAGCGTTTTTTGTTTCCGGGTATATAGTTGGAAGCTGGAAGAAACCTGATTTGTCAGATTTAACTGATGGTTTGGGCCTGTTAATCCAGGTATTAATACTACTGGGCTTACTCATGTTTTGTGGCGCCAAAGAAAAAGCAGAAGATGAGTTGATAAAATATTATCGCCTTACGTCGCTGCAAGGTGCGGTTATCTTATATATCTTTTTAAGATTATTATATAAAACGCTGGCTTGGTATACGGGTAATTTAGATTGGACGCCCCATTGGCAAGTCAATTCGTTGTTGATATTTTACCTTGTATTTTTTTACTATCAACTATATGTGAGAGATTTTTTTGCAAACCTGTTTAAAAGTGAGGATGAGAAATGAAAAATACAATTAAGGTAGAACGCGCAAAAAAAAATATAACCCAGGAAGATTTAGCTCAGAAACTCGGAGTATCCAGACAATCTATCAATGCAATCGAAACAGGTAAGTTTGTTCCATCAACGGTATTATCTTTAAAGATTGCCCGATACTTTAAAATAAGTGTACATGACATTTTTGAATTAGAAAAAGAAGATTAATTAAAAAAATAAAATAATGAATTGTTTAAAAAAAATAATGCTTTGCGGATCTTTGACTTTATCAACTATATTATCCGGTCAAAATGTTTCGACGGATAGCTACTTGCCGGTAATTGAAAAAATAAGAACTACTTATAATACCGCCGACTTTAAAGGCTTTTACGATTTGTTATCCGTTAACTTTAAATCACAACAAACGCAAAAGGACATTGAGACGTTTTTAAAAAATAATGTGTATATGTATTACGGAAAGATGTCGTCTTCGGTGTTTACAAAAGAAGCAGAAGGTTTTAGATATTACAGAACTGTATTTGAAAAAGGTAATCTGGATATGTTGCTGGCATGTAACGATAAATTAGAAATAGAAGGATTTACTTTTTTGCCGGTAAAAGAAAAAGCGATTATCGGTAAGGTGGTTCTATCTGACAATAAGAAACAAACATCATTAGATCTAAAGGTAGATTCTATAGTTTCGGTTTTCATGTCGGATACGACCAACAAGGCCCTTTCTTTAGCAATTGTTCAAAATGGAAATACTTTATTTTATAATTACGGTGAAGTAATTAAAAACAATAAGCAATTGCCTTCCAATGCTACTATTTACGAAATTGGCTCTCTTACAAAAACATTCACCGGGCTTCTACTTGCTAATGCAATCACCGAGAAAAAACTAAGTTTGGATGATGATATTCGGAAGTATTTGCCGGCTGAATGTGCTAAGTTAATGTATAACAATATTGCCATAACCTTAAAACACCTGCTTACTCACACCTCCCGTATTCCACGTATTCCGGCAAACATAGATAAGCAGGCTAATTTTGACGAATTGAATCCTTACAAGAATTACAATAAAAAAATGATTTACGA
>JAZKDT010000034.1:0-14509 GCA_040387475.1 Bacteroidota bacterium
TGATTTAATAAATTGTGTCCTATCATACTCATAAAAGCGCCAGGCACTCCATGCCCTGTGCAATCAACTACGGCAATGATCTTATAATCGTTCTTTTCTCCAAACCAATAAAAATCGCCACTAACAATGTCCTTTGGTTTATAGAGGATAAACGCATTCTTAAGTTTTGAGAAAATCAATTCTTTGGAAGGTAAAATAGCTTCCTGTATCCGTTTGGCATATTCAATACTACTGGTAATGTCGCGATTTTTCTCCGCTAACTCTTTGGTACGTACATCTACCTTTTGTTCAAGTATCTTGTTTTCTTTTTTAATGGAACGTGTTCGGTAACTGATAAATCCAAATACGCCACCGGTTATTAAAATAACAGATAATATATAAAACCAGGTTGTTTTCCACCAGGGCGGAATCACTTTAATCATTATCTCGTAAGGTGTTTCTCTCCATACACCATCGCTGTTGGTTGCTTTGACTTTAAATGTATAAGTTCCGCCCGGTAATTCGGTGTATGAAGCATATCTCACGTCGGAAGGTGACGACCATTCTCCGTCATAACCTTCTAATTTATAACGGAACTTGTTTTTTTCAGGTGAAATATAATCCAGTGTTACAAACTCAAAGGTAAAATAGTTTTCTTTATACGACAGCTCAATGTATTTCTTGTATAAAATGCTGCTGTCTGTTTTTATCTCTTTCCCTTGGCGGCTAAAAGAATAAATATAGGAGTTTGGAGTAACGTTATTTTCTTTAATGTCTTTCGGGTCAAAATAATTTAAACCTGATACACCGCCTACCAGTATTTTTCCATCGGCACATAAAAATGACGCTCCCTGGTTAAATTCACGCGCCTGTATACCATCATTGGTGTTGTAGTTTTTGAAAGCGCTTCCGTTATCATTTTCTATATTTGGATTAAAGCTCGTTAAACCAAAGTTGGAGGGAAGCCACAGGTTGTTATTTTTGTCGGGAATAACATCGTAAATGTAACTGTTAGGAAGCCCGTTTCTTTCTGTATATACAGTAAATTGGTTGGTTTTAAGGTCAAACCTGTTTAACCCATTATTGGTTGCAATCCAATAAATATCATTGACATCTTTATAAATATTATTAACAGAATTAGAGCTGATAGAATTTTTATTTTCGAGGTGTTTTAAAACTTTTACCAGGGGTTTGTCTACACTGGTTATAAAATCGAGGATGCAAATTCCGCCACCTAAGGTTCCCACCCAAATGGTGTTATCACTTTTGTTTTCAAAAATGCAATACACACCGTCAGATGATAAGCCGTTCGATGAATTATAGCGCCTGTAGGCTAATGTATTTGGATTGATGGCATATAACCCGGTCTCAATTGTTCCTGCCCAAACAGTACCGTTTTTATCCTGAATTATTTTGGTAATGGTGCCAACCTTACTATTATCACTTAGTATTTTTTGACTTTTTTTTGTTTTAGGATTATAAATAATGATACCTTGTCCGTATGTGCCAATCCATATATTACCTTCTAAATCTTCGAGTAAGCTCAATATGGTTTTTGCCTGATGCTTTGCAATGATCGCCGACACATTTTTAAATGAAAAATTAGAATTGTCAGGGATATTATTATCGGCGGTAAATAATCCGTCTTCTGTTCCCACCCAAATGGTTTTATCCCTGGTTTGAAGAATAGAATAAATATAATCATCGGTTAAGCCGTTATTTGAATTGTAGAGCGGAAATTTAATGGAAGAGGGAAAATAAATATTTAACCCTTTATCCTGTGTTCCTATCCACAAATTATTGTTCTTGTCGCATAATAAATGAGAGATCTTATTATCGGACAGGGAGTTTTGATCAAGTTCGTTATTGCTGAACTGTGTAAACGAAAGTGTTTGAATATTATATTTAATAAGTCCGCCCCAGGTTGCTATCCATAATATGTCAGGATTTTTGTCTTTGGCAAAAGATACAATACGGTTGTTGTAGCGGGCGTTAGCTTCGGTTTTATTTCCTATATGTAACTGATCAATGAATTTTTTTTTATCGGGATCAAATATTAAAATACCCTCATTAGATCCGCACCAAATCATTCCGTTAACTTCCGTTAAACAACGCATATTCGATTTTTCTGATGCAAAATCTCCCGATGCAGTTGAAACAGATTCGGAAAGCGGGTAATTTGTAAGTGATTTGGAAGCCCGATTATATTCATATAAACCTCCGCCATAGGATACGGTAAAAAAGCGCCCTTTAGAATCCTGTAAAATGTATTTCAAATCAGCAACGGGTTCGTTATTACATTTAACCTGAGAAAACTCGCGGGTTGAGGTATTAAAGATATTTAAGCCACCTTCTGTTGCAATTAACAATTCAATATCATTTAATTTTACAATGTGTCTTACCGAATTATGTGAGATAGTTTTTCCAAGGCCCGACTTATAGTTGGTGAATATTTCGGTTTGTTTATTGAAAACGCACAATCCGCCATCGTTTGTTCCTATGTATAACATTCCTGATTTGTCTTCAAATATGCAGTTAACGTCATTGGAAGAGATCGATGTGTTAGAATATTGATCGTTTTTATAGGTTTTTACATGATAGCCGTCATACCTGTTCAGTCCATCCTGGGTGCCGATCCAGATAAAATCTTTAGAATCCTGAAATATGGTTTTAACGAACATGGCCGATAATCCATCGTCGATGCTGAGCCGCTTGAATTTTATATTTTGAGCAAAATTGCCCAAAACTAAAAAGCATAGGATAAATGATAGGCAGAACGATTTGACTATTTGCGCTTTTTTTAGGATCATTACAAGTGTATAAATTTAATAAAAATTGTAAACGAATGTAATTTTTTCTAATCTTGTATAAATTAACATATTGTGGATTTTAAAAGCAGAAAAGATATCGTATTTCTTGTATTGGCCGGGTTTTTTATAACCAATGCTATTGTTGCCGAACTAATAGGTGGGAAGTTGGTTCAGTTTTTTGGTTTATTTACGCAAAGTATAGGGATCATCCTGTGGCCCGTTATTTTTTTATTAACGGACCTTATCAACGAATATTATGGTAAAGATGGTGTAAAGAAACTAACCTATATAACGGTTGCATTAATCTCGTTTGTATTCATTCTTTTAACGATTGCTTTGCGTATTCCGGCTACATCATTTTCACCGGTGTCCGATAATGTTTTTCAAACCGTATTTGGTCAATCCCAATGGATCATTGTTGGAAGTATTATCGCTTTTTTGTTATCGCAATTAGTGGATGTGTATATGTTTTGGTTCTTTAAAAAATTAACCGGAGATAAACACATTTGGTTAAGAGCTACCGGAAGTACAGTAGTGAGCCAATTGATTGATACATTTGTGGTTCAATTCATAGCTTTTGTATTGCCGGGTAAATGGCCGTTTTCTGAATTTTTAGAAAATGCAAGCTGGGGTTATGCTTTTAAATTACTTGTGGCGCTGGCCTTAATTCCTTTAATATATTTAGGCCATTATGTGATTGGGAAGTATTTAAAAAAACATACAACTGTTACTACCTAATTTGGAGACATTCGTTAAAAGTGACAAACATTAAATCAATCACTTTATCAACTCATACCTGGCCGCCGCAGTCACTTTATCGGTAGCATTAAAGTGCCACCATTCTGACGTGATTGTGGTAAATCCGGCTCTTGTCATGACGTGTCTTAATAACAGTCGGTTTGCCAATGCTTCCTTTGATAACCTACCGGTTTTCACAAACTCTTTTTCCCTTTTGGGTTCACTTAATTCTCCAAAAAAATCAAATGGTGTACCCATATCCAGCAAAACATCGTTATGCCCGATAATGCCAACATCTACTGCTGCTCCGTAATTATGCAAGGAGATATCGCTGGGATGAGCGAGGTAATTTATCTTTTCTTTTGAAGGCATTTGCAATTCGTCCCACATTTGTTTTTGAATATGTAATGGCCTCACAGCATCAAACACAATCAAATGATAATTAGGAAATTGGAGGTGTAACAATTGCTGTGCATTGCATAGTTTGATAGCCACTTCACAGGGTAAATAGCAGTCTGTTAATCCCTTATACAGCGCTTTATTTAAAAAGTTGTGATTGGTAGAGTAGTGGAGTACCACCCGGATGCTTGAATCCAGCGAATTTATATTAGTTAATTTTTTTTGAACAAACAATCGCTCTAACGCCGAACTATCATCAAATTGTGGAGTTTCTGTCTTTGGTACTAATGCGATTTTTTGCGTTGTTGGATAACTACTTTGTTGAACATTTGACGAACAACTCAACAGAATACAAAAAAGTGAAGTGTAAAAAAAGACATTAATCTTGGTCATTACTTTGCCGGGTAAATAACGTAATTGCGGGGTGTTTCATATAATGTAATTTCCAACTCATAGGAAGTATTAATTTTTGCGCGCAGTAATTCATAGATAATGCGGGCAATATTTTCAGCCGTGGGATTTAATGCTTTAAATTCTACGGTATCTAAATTCAAATTCTTGTGATCGAAGCGTTCAATAATTTCATCTTTGATGATGTCGTTTAATAGTTTCAAATCAAACACATAGCCCGTTTCCGGATTAACATCACCCACGAGTTTTACAATCAAGTCGTAGTTATGGCCATGATAATTGGGATTGTTGCATAAGCCAAATAGTTCCCGGTTTGTTTTATCATCAAAATGCGGGTTGTTTAAACGGTGTGCTGAGTTAAAATTAGCTTTTCTAAATACGGCGGTTTTCATTTTATGTGGATTACGAATCGTGTACGAATATACGAATCAATACAAACTCAGATTCGTATATTCGTAATAATTCGTATGCATTTAATGTTTACAATAGGTTTCAATTAACTGGATAGCCATTTCATCACCTAAGCTATCCGCTTTATTTAAGTCGTCACAGGCGCCGTGTTTATCCTTGCTCGCAAATTTAACAGCAGCCCGGTTTACAAATGCTGCTGCGTAATCATATTTTAATTTAATGGAATAGTCAAAATCTTTGAGGGCTTCCACAAACTGCCTGCTTTCGCCTTTTGCCACACCCCTGTAATTATAACTTACCGGATTTTTGGGATTTAGTTTAATGGCCGAATCAAAATCAACAATGGCGCCTGTGTTATCTTTTGTTTCAATTTTACAGGCTCCCCTCGCTACAAGGGCTCCTTCTTCTTCCGGAAAAGACTCGAGATACACGTTCCAGTCATTAATAGCGTTTTTATAATCATGTAATTCAAAGCGGGCTTTTGCTCTTGTTTTATAGGCATTATAATTTGGATTAGTGGCCGGCATTAAGGTAATGGCTTCTGATAATTCTTTGATACAGTAAGCATAATCCTTCATTGCAAATCTTACTTCACCTTTTAAAAACATAACGTCCAGGTATTTAGGATTTATGTCGAGCGCCCGCACACAGGCATCAAGCGATGCTTTGTAAGCTTTTCCATCATACATTAATTTTGCCTGGTAGTAGCACAATTCGGCATCATCAATATTTAATCTTAATACCGAATCAATGGTGGCTTTTGATTCTTTGTATTTTTTAGTTTCGTAATATAAAATTGCCATCGTTTTCTGACTTTCATAATTATCGGGTGTTATTTTTTGCGCGGCCTGAAGATCTTTTTCGGCACCCTTATAATCTTCGAGTTTTATTTTAGCCTTTGCCATTTTATTAAAAGCTTCGGTATAATCCGGTTTTATTTTAATGGCTTTTTTAAAAAGGACAATGGCGTCTTTATATTTTGCAGAGTCCATTAGCTTACAGGCTTCTTTATAAATATCTTCTTCGCCGGTTTTACCTTTTGCGGTATCTTTTTGAGAATAGCTCAGATGGGTGAGCAAGCAAACAAATATTCCTAGTATTAAAGGTCTGATACCGTTCATAAAAAAATATTTTGTTTTTTGTTTTGGATGACTAAATTTACATAAACTAATTAATATTATAAAACTATGCCATTTATTATTTCTCTCCTGGTTTTTGCCCTACTGATTATTTTTTTGTCTTTTGTGACGGTTCAACAGGGTACTGTGGCCGTTATTACCGTATTTGGAAAATATCGCAGGATCTTAACTCCTGGTTTGAGTATGAAGATACCTTTTATAGAAAAAGTGTACAGAAAGATCTCCATCCAGAACCGCAGTGCAGAGTTAGGCTTTCAGGCAGTAACTATTGACCAGGCCAACGTTAATTTTACGGCTATGTTGTTATATGCAGTTGTTAATCAACAGGAAGAGTCTATTAAAAATGTAGCCTTTAAGTTTGTGGACGATAAAAACTTAATGCAGGCGTTAGTTCGTTCTATCGAAGGATCGGTGAGGGCATTTGTGGCCACAAAAAAGCAATCGGAAGTTTTATCTTTAAGAAGAGATATCGTAGAAGCTGTTAAAGAGCAACTAGATGTGATGTTGGAAGAGTGGGGATATCACTTAATTGATCTTCAGTTAAATGACATTACTTTTGATGAAGAAGTAATGCGTTCGATGGCTAAGGTTGTAGCCAGTAATAACTTAAAGGCAGCTGCCGAAAACGAAGGTCAGGCCTTATTAATTACCAGAACTAAAGCAGCAGAGGCCGAGGGTAATTTTATTAAGATATCAGCGCAGGCCGAAAAGGATGCTTCCCGGCTAAAAGGGGAGGGTATCGCCTTATTCCGCCAGGAAGTTGCCAAAGGGATGGCAGGTGCCGCTAAAGAAATGGAAGAAGCTAAGTTGGATTCTTCGCTTATTTTGTTTAGTATGTGGACCGAAGCGGTTAAAAATTTCGCACAGGAGGGCAAAGGAAACGTTATATTCCTTGATGGAAGTGTTGAAGGCATGGATAAAACCATGAAACAGATGATGGCCTTGAATCAAATGGATATAAATCCCAAAAAATAACAGAATTGGCTATTATATTTAGCGCTTGACTTTTTAAATCACATTCGTTAACTTTAATTATTCTAAATTTATACTAAACACAAAATATCTCATGAAAAAACAATTACTATTTATTCTTGGAGCGGCGGCGTTAAGCTTCGGTTCTACAGCTCAGGAAAAAAGAGATCCAAATCTTATTCCATGTGCTACTTACGACGCTATGGAAGAAGCATTTAAAACTGATCCTAATTTAAAGTTTAAATATAATTTGGTTCAATCGCAAATGGACCTCGAATACAAAGCTGCTTTGTCCAAAAATAACTCAGGATCCAAAACAGCCGCTGTAGTTTATACAGTACCGGTTGTTTTTCACGTTATGGGACCTTTAAATGTAACTGATCAAACATTTGAAAATTTAATCGGATATATAAACAATGATTACGGAGCTTTGGGTGCTGATAAACCTACTATCAGCCCAGCCTTTTCATCTTTATATGTAGATTCTGAGATTCGTTTTGCATTAGCCAAAAGAGATCCGAATGGTAACTGCACAAATGGGATTATTCGCCACGATGCTGATAACAGCTACTGGAGTCAAACTTCACCTGCCTATAATTATTCAGGAACCGGTACTAATCGTTGGCCCGTAAATAAATACTTAAATATTTATATTGTTGAGTGTATTTCAGGACCTTCAAATCCTTGCCCTCCAACTGGTTCTTACATTGGTGGATATACGTATTTACCCGGAGGAGCGCCAAGCACATCTGCAGATGCCATTGTCATGTTGAGAAATCAACTGGCACAAACAAATTATACTGACTCCAGAACTTTAAGTCACGAAATGGGACACTGGTTAAATTTATCTCACACTTTTGGAAACAATAATTGTACAGGAACTTCGTGTGGAGATGATGGTGTAGCAGATACACCAACAACTACCTGCCATTTCAGCACATGTCCGGCAAGTATCGGCGGTAATTCATGTGATGTTTCAAATAATTCAAATGTTGAAAACATCATGGATTATTCTTCTTGCACAAAAATGTTTACACAAGGACAGGTAACGCGCATGCGTGCAGCGTTAAATAGCTCAACAGCCGGCCGTAACAACCTGTGGACCGCCGCCAATTATACCGCAACTGGTATTAGCGGAACTTACACTTGCGCTCCTGTAGCTGATTTTGAAGCTAATAAAGTATATAACTGTGCAGGCAATACATTTACTTTTACAAGCTTAAGTCAGGTAGGAACTTCCGGTGGTGTTAACTGGACATTTCAGGGAGGAACGCCTGCAACGTCTACAGCTACCACCCAGGTTGTAACGTATGCTACACCAGGAACCTATTCGGTTAGTTTAACAGCTACAAATACAAGTGGTACCAATACCATGAATAAAACGTCTTATATTAATGTCATTAATGGTACTGGCGGAGCGTTACTACCAGCACCTTATGATTTCCAGGGAGCTACTTTACCTGCAAGTATTACAGTAACCAATGCAAATGCTGGTTCTCCTACCTGGATTCAAAATAATGCGACAGGCGCAAACAGTACAACAAAAAGTATTTATATTAATAATGCTTCATCTACCAGTACTCCCGGTCATATTGATATTTTTGAAACAAACATTTATAATTTCTCAAATACCACCAACATCAATTTTTCTTATTACTATGCTTACGCAAAACGACTGTCTACACAAGCGGATACGTTTAGAGTTCAGTATTCTTTAGATTGTGGTGGTAGCTGGTCTAATATAATTGGAGTTCCAACTATGGCCACGATGGCAACATCGTCGGGTAGTGTAACAACTACAGCTTTTGTTCCAACTGCGGGCCAGTGGGTTTTAAAAACTTTTGTACCTACATTATTAAATACACTAGCTAATAAACCAAGTGTGAAATTCCGCTTCTGGTTCAAAAGCGATGTCACTGTGGGACGTTCAAATAATATCTACATTGACCAGATCAATATTACCGGTAGTGTAATAACCTCTATTAGTGAATTAGAAAAATCGATGGAGCTTGGTATTTATCCAAACCCAACTAGTTCTGCTTCTACTTTAGATTTTACGATCTCTAAAGAACAAAATGCTAAAATTAGTGTAATGGATGTAATGGGAAGAGTATTGGAGCAAAATATACCTGCTGTTGGTAACGACGGACATGTTACTTACGTTATCAACCAAAACGGGCATTTAGCTTCGGGTGTTTACATCGTAAATATTGATGTTAACAACCAGCGTATCTCTAAAAAATTAATTGTTCAATAATTGCTTTTTTTTTAAAGTAAAAAGCCTCTCAGAAATGAGGGGCTTTTTTTATGCCCCTTGATTTGATATTTATCAACTAATTTTCAACACTATAGCAAGTTTCAACAAAAAATGTAAATATTTGTTATGTACTTATAAAAACAAAGATATGTCTGAAGAGATTGAAAGAACAGAAAGAGAAGATTTATTTTCTAAAGCAGTAAAAGCGGGAAAACGTACGTATTTTTTCGACGTGAAATCCACACGCGGTAATGATTATTATTTAACGATTACTGAAAGCAAAAAACGTTTTGGTACGGATGGTAAGTTTACTTACGAAAAACACAAGATCTTTTTATATAAAGAAGATTTTGAAAAGTTTATGGAAGGCCTTAACGAGTCTATTGAAGTAATCAAAGAAAATGCGCCTCCTATCGTTGAAAGGGAAGCGTATTCTGAAAGAGACAGGGAATCTTCCTATTCGGACAAAGGAACATCTTCATCGAATGATGAAGTGAACTTTGATGACCTGGGAAAATAATTTCTGTTACGCTGAGCGGTCCCGAAAGCTACCGGGACAAAACGCACTATATAAGCAGTTATCTAAACGTTGTTGGGTAACTGCTTTTTTTGTTACCGCCCTGTGTTATACATACTAAACTACTTATGGAAAACCAATTATTTTATCCGCACATTCACTGGACCTCTTTTAAGAAATTTTTATTGCGCTTTGGTGTGATCTTCTTTTTTCTGCCAATGCTACAGATCCTCTCATACTTTGATGATCACTTATATCCCTGGATAGCCAATGTTGTTTTTTCTATTCCCGAAATATCACTCGAACCAACCAGTAGCGGCGATAGGTGTTTTAACTACATAGAGTTATTCGTTTATTTTGTGCTGGCAATCGTTGGATCTGTTATCTGGTCATTCTTCAATAAAAAAGATAAAACCTACGATACATTATTACATTATTTTTTGATCTTTATCAGATACTACCTTGCTTCGGAAATGATAGGCTATGGTTATGCAAAGGTATTTAATATTCAGTTTAGCGCGCCTGGCTTAAGCAAATTATTACAGTCTTACGGAGATTCATCTCCTATGGGTATTGCCTGGACTTTTATTGGCGCATCAAAACCTTACACTGTATTTTCGGGGCTGGCAGAAATACTTGGTGGAGTTTTGCTTCTGTTTAGAAGAACGACACTTGCCGGGGCAATGATCTCTTTTGCTGTTATGTTTAATGTAGTAATGTTAAATTTTTGTTATGATGTTCCGGTTAAATTGCATTCAACACAACTCGCTCTTTTAGCCTTTATTATAATAATTTGCAATGGGCATGTTTTATGGAGTGCAGTTTGGTCAAACAAAGCTGTGGCGACTGTTAATTATAAACCATTATTTCAAAAAAAATGGCTGAAAATTACTGCGATGATCATAAACGGGTTAGCCATTTTTTATTTTATTGCATATAATGGTTACAAGTATCACCAATTGGCTTATGAACTGGGTATCAGTGCTCCAAAAACACCTTTGTATGGTATCTATAAACCAACTCAGTATATTGTAAATAATGATACTATGGGTTTGCATTCACATGACGATCAATGGAAATATTTAATTTTGGAATATCCGGGCTTTGCTACGGTTAAAACTTTAAAGGATAGTGAATTTTATTTTGAACTGAGTGTAGATACTATTAAGAAGACCATGATCGTTAATTTGCAAAATGATACGTCTCATAAGTTTCAATTAAGTTATAATGAAATAAATGATTCTACTTTAAATTTAAAAGGTAAACTCTCTACAAGTATTATCGATTTTACTTTTAGGAAGATAAATCTCAATTCTTTTACGTTAACAAACCGTGGTTTCCATTGGATCAACGAAACGCCTTTTAATAAGTAGATCATTTAATAGCTTCCCTGTTCAAATACATTTAGCAACGGTTTCTTTAGTGAGTCTGTTTGAGCGAAAGAACTTGTTGGCAAAACAAATAACAAGGTCCGTGTCCGTATATTAAAATTCATTATCGTTTAAAATAAAGCTTAAATCCAATTTGTACGGTTCCCAAAGGCGTGCTTTTGTAAGTATCGGTATGCATTTTTTGAAAGCGGTAGCCAAAACGACCTTCAGCAAAAAAAGCAAGTCTTAACATACGGCCTTTTGATCTTATGTAGGCCCGCAGTATGGCTCCTGCAGGGATTGATACACTATAAAATAATTCGGAATTTAGTTGAGTGGTCTCGGTGCTTACATTATAAAATCTGCCTACACGGTAGTATTTTTCCCGGAGATCCCCGTTTTTGGAAGTATCAACAGCACTTTCCACAGTTAAACTATTGTTATAGGAGTAGCCAAGTCCAAAATTTATCCCGGTATAAAAACTCAGCCACTTTTGCTGATTCGTGTGGTACGTTTTTGTAAGGTCCAGGTACGCATTATTGCTATGGTAACTAAACTGGTATATGCTATCTATTATGGGGTCGTCAATTACCAGAGGGGGGTGGTTACTGTAAAAAGTATCTGTAGGAAGCAATGTTTTCTTGCTGCAGGTATATGATTCACGGATATTTGTTGAAACATTCAAGCCAATCCGCCACTCGCTTGAAAAAGTGGTTAATTTGGTTTTAAAGTCTTTTGTTTTTAAATGAAGGTTAAGCCCGAAATTGATACGCGCGTTTCCGGAATTATCGGTATTAGCTCTCTTTTCAACATTTTGGGCCATTGTACTGATGATAGAGTTTTTTGGCGCCATCAGTTTAAAGTAATCCTGCGTATGAGATTGGTGTTCGCTTAAACTAAATCCTGTAATCACGGATGTGCCGTTAAAATATACATAAGGCTCTTCTTTCAAGGTATCGCGCTGGCTCAGGGCTATGTTATTTGCTATTACACATAACAACAGACTCAGCAGTTTTTTGAGTACTCTTATTTGTATTCTGTTTAAATAGCGCATTTATTGCAAGTTATTCAAAAAGTTTTTGCGGTTTTATACCTTAAAAAAGGTAATTTATTTGTAAATTCGTATCGCGAAATTAAGAAAATATGTCTTCTTAGTCCCGCCTTAACAAGGAAACTAAACAAACAACACATAACTATTCACCTAATTACTAATCTCTAATTACTCTTTACTATGGCATTTGACATTGAAATGATTAAAAAGGTTTACGCTAACATGCCTGCGCGCATTGAAGCAGCCCGTAAAACCTTAGGTCGCCCTTTAACATTAGCAGAAAAGATTTTGTATTCACATTTGGATGCGTCTACTGTTTTAAAAGATTACCCACGCGGTAGTTCTTATGTTGATTTTAATCCGGACAGAGTTGCTATGCAGGATGCAACAGCGCAAATGGCGCTATTACAATTTATGCAGGCAGGACGACCAAAAGTGGCCGTTCCTTCTACCGTTCACTGCGATCACTTGATCACTGCAAAGTCGGGTGCTAAAATAGATTTACCATTTGGTAATGCTGAAAGTAAAGAAGTATTTGATTTCTTAGGTTCTGTATCCAATAAATACGGTATTGGTTTCTGGAAACCGGGTGCAGGTATCATTCACCAGGTTGTATTAGAAAATTATGCTTTTCCGGGCGGGATGATGATCGGAACCGACTCTCATACGGTTAACGCCGGTGGCTTAGGAATGATCGCTATTGGCGTTGGTGGAGCTGATGCCTGTGATGTAATGGCAGGTTTACCTTGGGAATTGAAGATGCCAAAATTAATTGGTGTGAAGTTAACGGGTAAATTAAGCGGTTGGTCAAGCGCTAAAGATGTGATTTTAAAAGTTGCCGGTATCTTAACTGTAAAAGGTGGTACCGATAAAGTGATCGAATATTTTGGTGAAGGTGCGATTTCATTAAGCTGTACCGGAAAAGGAACTATCTGTAACATGGGTGCTGAGGTTGGTGCCACTACTTCTACGTTTGGATACGATGAAAGTATGAGCCGTTACTTAAGTGCAACAGGCCGTGCTGATGTTGCTGCTTTGGCAGATACCATTAAAGAACATTTAACAGGTGATGCAGAAGTGTATGCTGATCCTTCGAAATATTTTGATGAAGTGATCGAGATCAATTTATCAGAATTAGAACCACACGTTAACGGGCCTTTCACTCCGGATTTAGCAACACCTATCTCTAAATTAAAAGAAGTAGCAGAAGCTAACGGTTGGCCGTTAAAAATTGAAGCGGGTTTAATCGGTTCTTGTACTAACTCTTCTTACGAAGATATCTCCCGTGCTGTATCATTAGCAAAACAGGTTTCGGCCAAAGGCTTGAAATCAAAAGCAGAATTCATGATCAACCCGGGTTCTGAGCAAATTCGTTACACTATTGAGCGTGATGGTTTCTTAGATGTATTTAACCAGGTTGGTGCTACTGTATTTACTAACGCCTGCGGACCATGTATTGGTATGTGGGATCGTGTTGGTGCTGAGAAAAAAGAAAAGAACACGATCATCCACTCTTTCAACCGTAACTTTGCCAAACGTGCCGATGGTAATCCAAATACCTACGCATTTGTTGCTTCGCCTGAATTAGTGGCTGCTATGGCTATTGCCGGCGACTTAACATTTAACCCATTAAAAGACACCTTAACCAACGAAAAAGGAGAGCAGGTAAAACTGGATGAACCAACAGGTTACGAATTGCCGCCAAAAGGTTTTGCTGTTGAAGATGCAGGATACCAGGCACCGGCTGTTGACGGTAGCAGTGTAAAAGTATTAGTGGAAGAAACCTCTAAACGTTTACAATTATTAGATCCATTTACTGCCTGGGAAGGTGTTGATTTAAAAGGATTGAAATTATTGATCAAAGCAAAAGGAAAATGTACTACGGATCATATCTCTATGGCTGGTCCATGGTTAAAGTTCCGTGGACATTTAGATAATATTTCC
Source organism: Bacteroidota bacterium (assembly GCA_040387475.1). Classification (GTDB taxonomy): domain Bacteria; phylum Bacteroidota; class Bacteroidia; order B-17B0; family Aurantibacillaceae; genus UBA4416. Next base: position 13,999 of record JAZKDT010000034.1, read on the forward strand.
AACAATATGTTAATTGGTGCCGTGAATGCATTCAATGATAAAACAGATTCGGTAAAAAACCAGTTGAATGGTAATTATGATGGTGTGCCTGCAGTACAACGTGCTTACAAAGCACAGGGTATTGGAAGTATTGTTGTTGGCGACGAAAACTACGGTGAAGGTTCATCACGTGAACATGCAGCCATGGAGCCACGTCATTTAGGTGTGCGTGCTGTATTGGTAAAATCATTTGCCCGTATTCACGAAACGAATTTAAAGAAACAAGGAATGTTGGGATTAACCTTTGCTAACACTGCTGATTACGATAAGATCAAAGAAGACGATGTAATCGACATCACAGGTTTAACAACCTTTACTCCGGGCCAACACTTAACTTTAACATTAAATCACGCTGACGGAACTTCTGAATCATTTAATGTAAACCATAGCTATAACGCTCAGCAAATTGAGTGGTTCAAAGCAGGCGGCGCATTAAACATCATTAGAGCTTCAGTTAAAGCTTAATCTAATC
>JAZKDT010000035.1:0-78522 GCA_040387475.1 Bacteroidota bacterium
AAATCTTTGGCAGATACAAAAAACCACCTATCTTTGCCGTCCTTAAAAAAATTATTAACAATTAAAATTAACACTCATGTATGCAATTGTAGAAATAGCAGGGCAACAATTTAAAGTGGAACGAGGCAATAAAGTTTACGTTCACCGCCTAGATGCTAATGAGGGTGCTAAAGTAGAGTTTGACAAAGTTTTCTTATTAGATAACGGCGGAAAAATCTCTGTTGGAGCCCCAACTGTTGATGGCGCAAAAGTTGTAGCCACAGTAATCGAACACTTAAAGGGCGATAAAGTTATCGTATTTAAGAAATTACGTCGTAAAGGATACCAAAAATGGAATAACCACCGTCAACATTTGACTCAGTTATTAATTCAAGGTGTACTTGCTAAAGGTGATACTTTAAAAGACGAATTAAAAGCTGAAAAATCAGTTCGCGAGTTCTTAGCTCCAAGCCACAGAAATCCTGTAGTTAGAGAAGAAGTTGTGGTTGAGAAAAAAGCGCCTGCTAAAAAAGCAGCAGCTAAAAAAGCACCTGCAAAAAAAGCAGCTAAAAAAACTGAAGAATAATTAAAAATATTAACCATTAAATTTAATTTAAAATGGCACATAAAAAAGGAGCCGGTTCCACAAACAACGGTCGTGAATCACACAGTAAACGTTTAGGCGTTAAAATCTTCGGTGGTCAAGCTTGTATCTCTGGAAACATTATTGTTCGTCAGCGTGGTACAAAACATAACCCGGGAATCAATGTAGGTATGGGAAAAGATCATACTTTATTCGCTTTGATCGATGGAAAAGTTGTTTTCAAAAAGAAAAAAGACGACAGATCTTACGTTTCAGTTGTTCCTGTAGAGGCATAACAAGAAGCACTATTTATAGAACTTGAAAGCCCTCCGGAAAAAACGGTGGGCTTTTCTTGTTTTTGTGAATTAACAGCAATGAGCCTGAAAAACAGTTTATATATGATATTGCTTACGGTGTGCCTTTTGGCTTGTCGCGCAAAACCCGCACCTCCGCAGGTTATGGAACAAACTGCCTTTTATACACTGAGCCTGACCAGGGATACTATTAAAAAAAATACCACCTTCACGATCACAAAAGTTCAGATCGCGCATACGAAGATCAATTATCATATCGATGAACAACAAGCTAAAAATCCTCATTTTTTAAGCATAGAGATCACCGACAAAAGCAATCATGTTATTCACGCCTTTACAGACCATCCTTTATATAAGCGGTTTGATTTATATCAGGAATCTGGGGAAATCGAATCAAAATCAATATCTTTACAACAAGGAGAAACTGTTTTTAGAGTGCCTTATTTTTCTGAGTATAAAAAAATAAAAATTACCGAAACCATTAATTTTACCCAAGGTAAAGAAATAACCATTCAACCATGAGATATCATATTTTAGTTTTATTCTTCTTTCTGGGTTTCTGTGTGAACAGCCAGATAACTACCGGGGTTGATACGGTTTGGAAAACGGGGCCAATGAGTAATCGTATTAACCTGGTATTTATGGGTGATGGCTATACAACATCCCAAATCCCTTTATTTCTTTCAGATGTTAACAACACTTTTACGTATTTGTTAAACGTTCCACCTTTCAATAACTATAAAAATTATTTTAATGTATACGCTATCAAATGTGAGTCACCGCAATCAGGTGTTTCGCATCCTGCAACCGCAACTGATGTCACTGAGCCAGTGATTCCTGTTTCGGCTGTGACCAATTATTTTAATACACGTTTTGATAATTACAATACACATCGTTTAATTTACTCCATGAATCCGAGCGAGGTTTATAATGTGTTAGCGAACAATTTTCCGAATTACAGCCAGGTTGTTATTTTGGGTAACTCACCCGAGTATGGAGGCGCTGGCGGCAACTATGCTGTTTCTTCAACACATACCTCGGCCAAAGAAATTGTTGCCCATGAGATGGGTCATTCGTTTGCCGGTTTGGCAGATGAATATTGGGCAGGAGGCGGCTCTGAGAAGCCAAACATGACGAGCGATGGAAACGCATCCACTGTAAAGTGGAATCAGTGGGTAGGAACTACGGGAGTGGGTGTTTATCCGTACGGAACCGTAGCACCCGATAATACATGGTTCAGGCCACATCAAAATTGTAAAATGCGTTATTTGAATCAACCATTTTGTGCCGTATGTAAGGAAGCTATCATCGAAAAAATACATTCTCTGATAACGGTTATTGATTCCTATTCACCTTCCAGTTCTTCGATAGTTACATATACTACCGCAACGCAGTTGTTTAAAACAAAACTGGTATTGCCTAACCCCAATACCTTAAAAACAACCTGGTCGGTAAATGGCGTGGATGTGGCATATAACCAGGATTCGTTATTACTAAACAGCTCGGCCATGCCCGTTGGCAACAATTCGTTGTTATTTACGGCAATGGATACAACGTTATTATCGAGAGATCTGACACATCCTTTTGTGCATACATTCTCCGTTTTATGGAATATTAATAATTTGTATGCTGGTATTCACGAGATAGAAGCACGTTTAGAGTACTCGATGTATCCTAATCCCACATCGGATAAAGTGAATTTAAAGTATAAATTACTGGAAGAATCAGATATCACCATTTCAATCATCGACACAGAAGGAAAAACAATCATTGCCGGAAAAACAAGTAAGCAGCCATTAGGAGAATATAAAACAGAAACTGATATCAGCCAGTTGAAAAACGGCACTTACTTTTTAGCTATTCAAATCAATTCACAAGTCATAAATAACAAATTTGTAATTCTTAAATAATTTTATGTTACAGTTAGCATACATCAGAGATAATAAAGAAGACGTTTTAAAACGCTTAGCGATCAAGAATTTTAAAGATGCTGAAAACATCATCAACTCAGTAATTGAGTTGGACAATAGTCGTAAAAGTGCACAACGTCAGGCCGACGACACCAAAGCTGAAGCCAATAACATCGCCAAGCAAATAGGTGAGTTAATGAAGTCAGGCAAGAAAGAAGAGGCTGAGGCTTTAAAATTAAAAACGTCTGAATTAAAAGCGAGCGAAAAAAGCTTTGACGAAACATTAAAAAACATCGAAACCGAAATCCATAAATTATTGGTAACGGTCCCTAACTTACCTAATTTATCCGTGCCGGTAGGTAAAACGCCCGAAGATAATGAAGTAGTGAATGAGCACGGGGCTATTCCGAAATTACATGCTGCCGCCACACCGCATTGGGAATTAACTACGAAATACGACCTTATTGATTTTGAATTGGGTGTAAAGTTAACCGGGGCAGGTTTTCCGGTGTATAAAGGCAAAGGCGCAAGATTGCAACGCGCTTTGATAAACTATTTTTTAGATAAAGCAACAGCGGCGGGATACAATGAGGTACAACCACCGATCCTTGTAAACGCAGAAAGTGGATACGGAACGGGTCAGTTACCGGATAAAGAAGGACAAATGTACCACTGCCAGGTAGATGATTTATATTTAATACCTACTGCTGAGGTGCCAATTACCAATATGTACCGCGATGTGATGTTAAAGGAAAGTGATTTGCCTATAAAAAACTGTGGGTATACACCTTGCTTTAGAAGAGAAGCCGGAAGTTACGGAAAAGATGTGCGCGGTTTAAATCGTTTACACCAGTTTGATAAGGTAGAGATTGTGCAAATTACAGCTCCTGAAAATTCTTATAATACCTTAGAGAATATGCGTGAGTTTGTATGTAGTTTACTACAGGAGTTGGAGTTGCCTTACCGCACCTTAAAATTATGCGGTGGCGATATGAGCTTTGGTTCTGCTTTAACTTATGATTTAGAAGTATGGAGTGCCGCACAGCAACGTTGGTTAGAAGTAAGCTCTGTATCTAACTTTGAAACTTTTCAAACCAATCGATTAAAATGCAGATATAAAGATGCTACAGGTAAAACACAATTAGCGCATAGCTTAAATGGAAGTGCTTTAGCGTTACCTCGCATCGTCGCATCCCTGTTAGAAAATAATCAAACAGAAGCGGGTATTAAAATGCCAAAGGTGTTAGTGCCGTATACCGGTTTTGAGATGATCAGTTAATATTAAGTATGGAATTATAAAACAAAAAACCCGCTTAGAATTTTCTGAGCGGGTTTTTTGTTTCTCGTTAAAACGATTATTCTTTCACTAGTTTTAAAGTTTGTTGTTTACCATTTTGAATGACATTAATAAAATAAATTCCGGCAGGTTGATTTTGAATATCTAAATTATTTTTGCCCGTCTCCATAGTTTCATTTAACACCACTTGACCTAAAGTATTCGTTATGATAATTTGGGAAATTGTATTTAATTCAACATTAAATAAACCATTATTTGGGTTAGGATAAATATTCAAATCAAATGTATTGCCTTCGGTAATTGAATTATTATCAATTGTTCTTGAATTAGCAAAATCAACTGCTCCGTTATCTTTAGCACTTAATGCGGTCACCTGACAGGTTTCTCCGTATGCACCCCAAACTCCACCTGAATAAGCAGCTACCTGTATATCGTAAGTAACTCCCGCTTGTGTGGTAGAAATGTATGATAAAGCAAAATTGGTACTGGTCGTATTTCTTGTATTGGTAACATTTAAAGGTTGGCCTGCATTTACAACAAGTAATCGGTAATTGGTAGCACCTGGTACTGCATCAAATGTGAATACGGTTCCTCTTGTTGCTACCGAAGAATTACAAACATTGGAAGATAATTGTGTAGTTGGAATACCTGCGGGCGTGGTAATATTACACATGCTACCATATGGCTGCCAGGTATTATTTACATAGGCACTTATTCGTATATCATAAGTTCTACCGTATTGAATGCCGGGAACCCATGATAAATTAAAATAACTCACGGTATTATTTCTAACATTAACTACGCTAAATGATTGCGCGGCATTCACAATTTCAAATCGGTAATTAGTAGCACCCGGCACTAAAGTAAAGTTTAAATTCTGGTTGAGGTTACTTAATGTAACATTGCAGAAACCTGCGTTAAATTGCGTAGTGGTAATAGTAGATGGTGTAGTAACAGTACATGTATTGCCATAGGCCTGCCAAACGCCACCAACATACGCCGCAACTTTAACGTTATATGTTCTTCCGTATTGGATCCCGGGGATCCATGACATTTTAAATGTGGTTAAATTATTCCCGCGTACATTAACTGTACTAAATGGTTGTGAAGCATTAGTGATCTCTAACCTGTAATTGGTTGCACCCGATACAGCTGTAAATCCAAGATTCTGATCTAACGTGTTTAAGGTTGCACCGCATGATGCAGGAATCAATTGAGAACCAGGACAGTTACTTACTGTTAATACACTGGTAGTTGAGTTAACGCAACCATTGATATCTGTTCCTGTAACGGTATACGTAGTTGTGATTGAAGGGGAAACTATATTAACCGCCGTAGTTGCACCATCACTCCAGGTATATGAGCTTGCGCCACTTGCCGTTAACGATGTAGAGCTTCCTAAACAAATAGTAGGTGTTCCACTTACATTAACGGAGGGTAATGCATTCACAGTGACAGAACTTACGGCAGTATTTGAACAACTATTGCCATCAGTTCCTGTTACAGTATAATCTGTATTAGCGGTAGGGCTAACGACGTTAGTTCCGCTAGAATATACATAAGAGGTTGCACCTGTTGGATTCATGGTGAAAGAACTACCGGTACAAACAGGGCCACTATTCACAGATACATTTGGCAAAGCGTTTACCGTAACTGAACTAACTGCTGTATTTTCGCACCCGTTAATATCAGAACCTGTTACTGTATAATCAGTATTAGCAACAGGACTCACGATATTATTGCCACCCGAAATAGTATAGGTGATACCTCCCGTTGGGCTGATAGTGAAAGAATTACCTGCACAAATTGACCCACTGTTAACAGTGATGATTGGCCCTACACATTGTTGCACAGAGATGTTTAAGACAACATCATCAATTTTCCAATTTGCAGTATTTATAGCGGGACTTCCGGTTCCACTGTGTCCATAAATTCGAAAAGTGACAGCGTCACCAGCAGTTGACGAAGTAGATGAAAAAGAAGGAGATTGTAATGCCCAAACACCCCCTGTTGATAATGTGCCGGTGGCAAGATTGGAAACAAAATTATCTCGGCTTGAACGTATGCTAAACGCCGCTGGACCTGTACCCGAGGAACGGGATGCGAAACTCATACCGCTTAACGTTACATAATGATTTGCCGCAGGGGTTAATATAAATTCGAAATAGGCGCTTCCACCTGCCGCGGTATTTATTGCACCGATTTTTGCAGCAGCCTGAGCATTAAAACTGCCTGATGCTCCTGCATAACCGGATGAAGGGGTGGCTGAAGCCGTTATCACGGTTGTTCCATTATTGTTTCCCTGAACCATATTTGAAACAGTTAAGTTTGTAAAAGGAGTTCCCGAAGAAGGGGATACCAGACCTGAACCAGTACCAAAATTCCATGTTACAGGTGATGGAGAAATACTAATAGAACTGCTCGTTGAATTAGTAAGAGTACCAGATGCAGCACTTAAAGTATATACTCCTGCCTGGTCAAATTGAATGGCACTAAATGTTGCAACCCCGGCAACAGCCGCAACGGCCGTTGTTCCGGATAAAATTCCTGGTCCACTTGCTTTTGATAATGTAATAGTTCCTGTGTAATTTACATCCACCGTATTATCTGCACGATGAGCTTCAACGGTAAAGGAATTTATGTCAGTACCAGTAATTCCAGAGGAGGGAACCCCAACAAAAGACAGCTGGGTTGCCACGCCTAAAACTGTGAAGGGAGAAGAACTTCCTGAAGCTAAGTTGTCACCCGAAGTCCTTGTAGCAGTTAATACCACCCCAGTTCCAGCATTCGGTAAAATAACCCCCGTTAGAACTGTAGAATTTGAACCGGCGATGATAGAACCGGATACTGTTCCTCCTATGGTGCCAGCATTTCCATTGCTTGTTAAATTAAAAAAAGTTGTTGCACTTACATTTTGTGTCACATTACTGTTATCTTGAGATTCTACTGTTACGTTAAATCCACTGCCCTGTATAGGAGAACTGGGAGAGATGGCGGTAATCACAAATTTGGTGGGAGCCGCCGCCGTAGTAATTAAAAATGTTTGAGTATTTGAAGCTGCAAGCGCCCCAGTTGTTAAGACATCCACAGTAGCTGTTCCTGCAGAAAGTATATCAGCTGCGGTTATATTTGCTGTAAGTTGAGTAGCACTCACAAATGTTGTAGTTCTGTTAGAGTTATTCCATCTCACGGTAGACAAACCATTTATGAAATTAGTGCCTGTTACAGTTAAAGTAAATGCAGAACCTCCGGATGTTGTATTATTTGGATTTAATAACGAGGTTGTAGGGGTTTTTGGTGTAACTGAAACTTTAAAGTTGTCAAAGTCTGAACTTAAATTTGCTCCGGTGGCATGTGACCATAAAAAACCAAAATTTGTAAGACTTAAAGCTGTATGCGTTGAATTTGATGTTGTTGTTCCTTTTTGCGAATTTACTCCGCTACCTGGGTCTGCCCAAGCCGATGCACCATCGTCACGAATAAATAACGACCAGCTATTTGTTGCAGGATCGTACGTAACGCGCACACTTACATAGTTATTAGTATTAGCAATATCACTTGCACCTGAGGAACAGATATTAGAAAGGGTGCCGTTAATGCCTCCTGTATAACTTACTAATCTAATGGGATCAGGTGTACCGGAACTACCATAAACGATGGCGTAACCGTTACCGGAAGTTAATACGTTGCTTGTTCCAGCTAATACAATAGCTGATCCATAAGCTCCACTGGCCGGTATGGCCGGATTATTGGACGATGCCCTGTTCCACCTAAAGTTAAAGGTCCAGGTCACAGTGCCACTATTGGTGGATAAAATACTGTTGTATGGCGAAGCAAATACTGAAGTACTTCCTGAAGCAAAGGAAATACCATTTGCCGGGCCCGTACCGCCGGAACCAATACTTAAGTATGAGTTAGTTGTAACTGCACTAATATTTGACGCCAGTGTGTTTGAGTAAGACGTGGAAGGAGTTCCACCCGGACTTAGTGTTGCGCGATTAAAATCATCTGTAAAGACAACTGTTTGCGCATTAACGGCGGTAAATAAAACCGCTAAGAATAGCATGGTAAATTTTATTTTTTTCATTTCGTAGATATTTAGGCGGCAAATTTCCGCCAAAAAACGGGGAAATCAAAACGCTTTAACGTTATATAATGAACCATTAGCGAACATTTTAGATTTTAACATTTAACATTTATTCTTTAGATGTTGACAATCAATATATTGAATTTTTTAACATTCAATCTTTGACCTTTAACCGAAAAAACTTTAACACGTAAGAACTAATTTATTATCGTTTATTTAATATTGGAAAATTAATCATTATGTGGATGAAGGGATTTAGCCATGAAACAATATAGCACTTGCAATAGCGTTATATAATTTATACTTTAGTATCAATGAACATTTACTCCAGAAAGCAACAATGGAAATGGGCTCTTTTTATAGTGGCCATCGTTATTGTCCTCACATCGTTATGGTACACCAATAAGTTGGTGAACAGTATTAAAACAGATGAAGAGAAAAAAGTTCGCTTGTGGGCTGAAGCCGTTCAAAAAAAAGCAGGACTAGTCAAATTCACCAACGATCTGTTTCAAAAATTACAAACCGAAGAGCGTAAAAAAGCGGAGTTGTATGCGTTAGCTACTAAAGAATTGAGTTCTGATATGTTTACGGTGTCAGAGTTTGTTTTAAAGGTACTGCAGGATAATACCACAGTGCCGGTAATTTTAACAGATGATGAAAGCCACATTACTGCCAGCCGAAACCTGGATTCCGCAGTGGAGCATAATGGTGAAGCACTAAAAGCCGAACTGGAAAACATGAAGACATTATATGATCCTGTTGTAATAGATGTTTATAAAGGCAAGAAAAATTTTCTATACCATAAAGACAGCCGCTTATTTTCCGACATTAAAGTGGTTTTTGACAGCCTAATCAAATCATTTATTGCAGACGTTACCGTTAATAGTGCCGCTGTTCCGGTAATTTATACAGATTCTACCAAAACGCACATTATTGAAATGGGGAATATTGATTTTAAAAGAATTAATTCTACCGAGAAGCTAAAAGCGATGCTTGCTGAAATGGAAGCCCAGAATACGCCTATCCTTGTTGATCTTGGGGGAAGTTCAAAAAACTATATTTTTTATGAGCAATCACCTTTGTTAACTCAACTGACGTATTATCCTTATGTGCAATTTGGTGTGATCGGGATCTTTCTACTGATCGCCTATATTTTATTCAGCACCTCCCGTAAGGCAGAGCAAGACCAGGTTTGGGTAGGCATGAGTAAAGAAACGGCTCACCAGTTAGGAACACCTTTATCGTCGTTAATGGCCTGGATAGACTATTTAAAAAGCAACGGAACAGACGATATGATCGTGACAGAAATGAACCGGGATGTGACCCGTTTGAATATGATCACTGACCGATTTTCTAAAATTGGATCACAGCCTACATTGCAGGATGAAGACGTTAGCCTTGTAGTTAAAAATGCAATAGACTATTTAAAACAACGTACTTCAAAAAATGTAAATTACATTTTAGAGTTTCCTGAAACTGAAATTCATGCACAGTTGTCGGTTCCTCTGTTCGAATGGGTTATTGAAAATATTTGCAAAAACGCGGTAGATGCCATGGATGGCAAGGGTGAATTTAAGGTAACCATCATTGATATTCCGGAAGGCGTTGCTATTGATTTAGCAGATACAGGGAAAGGTATTCATAAATCAAAACACCAATCTGTTTTTAAACCCGGCTATACAACCAAAAAGCGTGGTTGGGGATTGGGCTTATCTTTATGTAAACGCATTATTGAAAACTACCACGATGGAAAGATCTTTGTTTTAAAAAGTGATGACAAAGGAACTACTTTCAGAATTTTATTGAATAGAGGGTAAGATCTAAAACTTTCAAAAACAATAAAAAATTCTTAAATTTTTTATGCGCCGTTGGAAATTCATTTTCTCCTTGATATGTTCGTATCGATAGACTTTTAATTTGCATGGATTATAAAAAAAACTGTACTTAGGTAAACCCACAACAGTGAAAATAAAACATGGACTATGGTTTCAAATTTCTTTCCTTTCCAGAGAGTGGATGAATACCAAAAAAACTGAACAAGTAAACGCACGGCCCAAAATATTCCAAAACCGAAGCATATAATTTTACCCAGGCGAGTTTCAATCAGGTCAGTGGGATAACTTAAACAAAGTATACCCATCAATAATACCATTAAAGCAATAAAGAAGGTGTGGATTGTCATCATTTGCCGGTTGATTAAACTAAGTGACGAAAGATCTTTTTTCCAATTAAAATATTTTGAAAATATAGCGTGGGAAAATGCCAGTGCTACAAGGAGCAATCCTATTATTTGTAAGTGCAAATACATATTTAAGGACAGCATTTAAAGATAGACATAAACGGAGTAAATTTAGTTTCTTCAAATGAAGTGAAGCCTGAATTTTTAAATGCTTTTTTCCAGGCATTTCTTGAAAAGAAATGCGTAAATCCGATGGAGAAGGCAACAAAATTGGGAAAGTCACGCAAGTGTTCCACCATAATCACCTGTCCGGTTGTTTTGCATACGCGGCGGCATTCTTTTAAAAATTGTATTTTTTCATCCTGTGTTCTTATTTCATGCGCTGCAGATAACAGAAAAACGATGTCGATTGATTTATCGTCTATTGGAATATGATTTGATTTTATTTGCTGAGTTTGAGGAAACACCAGGCTGACTTTTCGGGCTCTAATAATGGCCGGTTCAGTATGCTTTACCGGATTATAAAAATCAAATACTTTCAATTGTGCGTTTGGAAAATGATGGTGAATGATAAAACTGGTTTCGTCAAAACCGGCATTTATATTGAGAATGTGAGTTGCTCCGAACATGCTGGTTGAGTATTTTTTTATCCATTCCAAATTATAGTATCCCGAAAAGTCATAAACATATGCCGAAACGATGAGTGGCATTGTGAAGCCATATGTAAATGCGGCTATTATGATCCGGAAAATTGCAGAGGGCCAGTGGAACAACAAGTAACTTGTGATTATCAATGCCAGAACTATAAAGCCTATGACGTAGAAATGCCGGTTGAAGCTTAAAATATTTAGTACCCCCTGAAATTTTCGTCTCTTTATTTCCATTTTTCGGTTTTTCCTTTTTTCCAATAATATGGAATGTTTTCAATAATAAATGCATTTGCCAAAATTGCGTTTTCAAGTTTGAGAGAACTTAAAAAATCAAAACGATAATCCATGACTTTTACAGGCGCTGGTGTCCAGTTTTCGCGCACCCCTTCGATAATTAAAACTTCGTTAGTTGTATTGTTATAGGTAAAAGTGAAAGGCAGGGGGCCGGCAAATCGTCTTGCCTCTTTCCAATCAGCAAAAGGAGAGTAGGGAGGCAACTTAATTTCTTTTTCCTCTTTGCTGATCGTTACACTAAATTTTGAACGCCTGGAGGTGATTTGCTTTGTAAGGTTATTATTTATTTGTGTGATATCAGTAGTTGTATAATTATAATGAGTAAATAGATTGCCCATCACCTCTATTTCCTTTTTATCTGTTTCTGATTTTAAAATATATAGACCTCTTAAATTTTTTCCTGCCTTAGTGGCGTATCGAACAAATACGCGGTATCCTATCAGAAAAAAGTCGTTGCCCATAAATTTTGGAAAACCTTTAGGACGAAGATCTTTTGTTTGAACCATCGCTACCGCAACAAAAGCCCATTTATCCTGAAAGGTATCCAGTTGCAAGCATTCCGGTATCAGGAATTGCAGATGCTCTTTTGGCACCGCAAAAGTTAGTACCAATGAACTTTCAAAAAACGCTTCAACAGCAAAAGGATGATCTTTTAAAAATGACAACATTGCGATGTTTGTTTTTTGTTTAAATGAAATTCGTTTACGTAGATAACAAGGATTAGAATAAGTGCAAATACAGAGTTGAATTTGCCCCAAAGTAACAGATCAGGAGCTAATATAAATTCCAATGTATTCATCGTGGCAATAATTGTTATCTGTGCAACAGCGTTTAGTTTTGTTTTGTAGCGGCTCAGGATCCAAAGCGCCATAAAAATTTCTGAAAGTCCGATTACGATAGTTAAAGAACGCGCATAATGATCACCTAAAATCCGGCCAACTATTTGCTGGTGCCTGGGAACAAAATTTAGCACTTTGCAAAGCAAGCCATTGGCCAACCATATAGCCGCCACACCACAGTTTAATAGGTTATGTGTTATTTTAATAATAGCGATTTTTGAGACATGCATTACATAAATCTACAATAATTTGGCAAACAAAAAACCCATCAGTTTGCTGATGGGTTTAGATTACGATTCTTTTCTATTATTTATTTCATCTCTTATTTTAGATGCGAGTTCGTATTGCTCATCATCTAAAGCTGTTTCCAGTAAATTTTTTAATTCTTCGGTGGATTTAGATTTATATTCTCCTTCCGAAACCGGGGTTGAACTCAAAGGTGTTTCCTCGGTTGAAGTAGCAACAGGGTTTTCGGAGCTTGGTAACACTTCATCGTCCAAGACGATACCGGCTGATTTTAATATAAATTCGTAAGTATAAATAGGACAGTTGAAACGAACAGCTAACGCGATAGCATCGCTTGTACGAGCATCAATTTCTACTTCACGTGTTCCGTCGGTACACACTAATTTGGCGTAAAAAATACCTTCTACCAAATTGTAAATTAAGATCTCGGTTACTTCAATAGAAAATGTTTCTGAAAAGGCTTTGAAAAGATCGTGCGTTAAAGGACGGGTAGGAGTCATTTTTTCTAACTCAATCGCGATTGCCTGAGCCTCAAATCCTCCAATGATAATAGGTAATCGACGACTCCCGGTACTTTCGCCTAAAACAAGGGCATAAGCGCCACTTTGTGTTTGACTGTAAGATAAACCAACAATTTCTAATCTGACTTTCTTCATTCCCATTTTTACGAAACTCTAATATACAAAAAATATGGTGGAATTAGTTTTGATTTGCTTTGAATTTTTTAACTGCTTCTATCAATTTTGGAACAATGACAGCTGCATCGCCAATAACGCCGTAATCGGCCGATTTAAAGAAAGGAGCTTCTTTGTCGCTATTGATAACTACAATTGTTTTACTGCCGTTAACACCTGCTAAATGCTGGATAGCACCTGAGATACCAATGGCAATATATAAGTTAGGACGGATAGCCACACCTGTTTGTCCAACGTGCTCATGATGAGGTCTCCAGTGCATATCAGCAACCGGACGAGAGCAAGCAGTAGTTGCTTTTAATTCTTTTGCTAACTCTTCAATGATACCCCAATTTTCAGGCCCTTTCATACCACGACCTGCAGAAACAACCAATTCAGCTTCCGGTAATGGAGCCATACCGCCAACATCATTTGATTTTTTTTCTTTCACTACTATTTTGGAATTCACACCACTTAAATCAGCAGAAAAATCGGTTACTGTAGCAGAATTGTCCCCCAATTTTACAGGAAAAGAATTTGGTAATAAGGAAATGATTTTTACATCACTGTTGATGGAATAAAGCGCGGTTGCTTTTCCGGAGAATACATTTTTTTTAACTTCTAAACTACCACCATTTACTGTTGGATAATCCACAGCGCCCGCTACTAAACCTGCTTTTAAACGAGCAGATAAACGCGGTGCCGTTGCTTTTCCGGTGATGTCAAAAGAGAAGATAATGATCTTTGCACCTTCTGCTTTAGCAGCTTGTTCAACTGTTGCAGATATCAACATGCTGTCTAAAGATGTTAACGAATCATTTTTAACGGATAGTATTTTTTTAGCACCAGCTTTTCCAATTTCTTCCAATTGAGCAGCGTCTGCATTAATGGCTAAAGCTGTAACCGTTGAACCTGTTAATTCAGCAATTTTAGCTGCATAATTAACAGCTTCCAGAGATGCTTTTTTTACTTTTCCTTTATTTATTTCTGTGTATACTAGAACTGACATAATATTTTATTTTAATGTGATTAAACCGGAATAATTAAATAACTTTTGCTTCTGTATGTAACAAATTCACTAATTCATCCATGTTATTTTCATCAATCATTTTTACATGTGTGCGTCCTGCAGACAATGTGTATGATTTGATGTTGGTTAATTTATCTGCACCGCTTGCAGCAACTACGGTTAAAGGTTTAGTACGGGCACTCATAATTCCTTTCATGTTAGGAATGCGTTGTTCCGCCATTCCTTTTGAACAGGAGATCACCAAAGGCAATTCGCATTCAACAACCTGAGTTCCTCCATCCACATCATGTTCCACAGTGGCTTTATTTCCTTCGAGGTCAAATTTAGTAGCTAATGACACTAAAGGCAAATCCATAAATCCTGCTATCATAGCCCCTACTGAAGATCCATTATAATTAATGGTTTCTTTGCCGGTCATTACTAAATCATATCCGTTATCTTTTGCATATTTAGCAATTTGCTCAGCAACAAAATAAGCATCGGGACCTTCAGCATCTACACGAACGCCATCATCTGCACCTAAAGCAAATCCTTTACGGATAGTGGCATCACTATCGGCTAAGCCAACGTGGATCAATGTTACTTTTTCAGCTTTGCCCGCTTCTTTTAATTCTAACGCACGAACCAGCGCGTACCATTCATCATATGGATTAATTATGAATTGTACTCCGGCTGTTGCAAATTCAGTATCACCGTTAGTGAAAGCTATTTTAGTAGTTGTATCAGGAACATTACTAATTGGAACTAATATTTTCATTATGTATGGTTTTAAAAAGGTTAGCAAATTTAAAAAAAAAGGGGGTAAATCAATACATTAATGATCAAAATTGCAATTAGTTTTCGCTAAACTATAAGGTTCTGTATACGAATGATTTACGGTAAGTAGCGAGCGGCGTAAATACTTATTTTTGTAGTTTTTAATAAGGGCTCATAATTTTGTCTTTCGCTTTTAAATCCATGGCTTTTTGTTTACATTTGAAGGCTTGAAGTTATGTGGAAACGGCGATTTTGTTATGTAATTAATAGTCGCTTTCCTATCCTTCAATTTAACAGATAATAATATATATATATGAGAACAATAGAATTTAGAGAAGCCCTGCGCGAAGCAATGAATGAAGAAATGCGTCGCGATGAATCTGTTTTTTTAATGGGTGAAGAAGTGGCTGAATATAATGGTGCGTATAAAGTAAGCAAAGGAATGCTTGCAGAATTTGGCGCAAAACGTATTATCGATACACCTATTGCAGAGCTTGGATTTGCAGGTATTGGAGTAGGAGCCGCTGTAAATGGCTTACGCCCCATTATTGAGTTTATGACTTTCAATTTTTCTTTGGTAGCTATTGATCAGGTAATAAACGCAGCTGCGAAATTTTTGAGCATGAGTGGCGGGCAATATAATTGTCCCATTGTATTCAGGGGGCCTACAGCTAGTGCCGGAATGTTGAGTTCACAGCATTCACAGGCTTTTGAGAACTGGTATGCAAACTGCCCGGGGTTAAAAGTAATTGTTCCTTCCAATGGTTATGATGCTAAGGGGCTATTAAAAGCGGCTATTCGCGATAATGATCCAGTTATTTTTATGGAAAGCGAGCAAATGTACGGTGATAAAAGTGAGATACCAGAGGAAGAATATATTATACCAATTGGAGTAGCGGATATAAAAAAACCAGGGACTGATGTAACAATTGTTTCGTTTGGTAAAATCATGAAGGTAGCCTTAGCTGCTGCCGCTGAATTAGAGAAAGAAGGTATAAGTGCTGAGGTAATTGATTTAAGAACTGTGCGTCCGATTGATTATGATACGATCATTGCTTCTGTTAAGAAAACAAATCGATTGGTTGTTGTAGAGGAAGCCTGGCCCTTGGCAAGTATCTCAGGAGAGATAGCATTCAGAGTGCAGAAAGATGCGTTTGATTATTTAGATGCGCCTATCCGTCGTATCACAACGGCCGATGTGCCATTGCCATATGCTCCAACGTTAATTGAAGCATCCTTGCCAAACGTTGCTAAAACAGTAAAAGCAGTGAAAGATGTCATGTATCAAAAAGCATAGGCTTAGTTAAATTTATAAAAAAATCCCCATCGGTTTTCGATGGGGATTTTTTATTGTTGATTTAGTAAACTAGTTTTTCAATTTCACGATGATAAATTCTGTTCTTCTGTTTTTTGCATGCTCATCTTCCGAGCAGGTTGGTTTTACTTTTCCTTCGCATGCACATGAATTTAATAATTTACTTTCACCATAACCTTTGCCGGCAATCCTCGTTTTGTCAATACCATTTTTCACAATATATGCAGCAGAAGCTTTTGCTCTAGCTCCCGATAATTTTAAATTAGATGCTGCGGCACCTCTACAGTCTGTGTGAGCACCTAATTCGATTACCATAGCGGGATATTCTTTCATCACAGCTACTACTTTATCTAATTCAGTAGCGGCATCTTTACGGATGGTAGATTTTCCCAAATCAAAATAAATAGGTTTGATGTCGATCATTTTTGCTAAATCCATCCCAACTTCTACTTTACCTATAGTCAAGCCAAGTAATTCATTCATTTGTATCTCGCCTTCTTTTGTGATCTGATAAGTAAAGTTTGTAGTTTTAGTAACATATCCTTCTTTTTCGATAGTTACTAAAAACAATAATTTATCACCGATCTTTTTACCTTTCAACGGCATTTTGTATTCGCCATTCTTTTCGGTTTTAAGTAGTTCAAAATCATTACTTACGGCTAAGTCCTTTATTTTAATATGTACGTTTTCAATTCCTGCGCCGGTTTTAGCATCATAAATTCCTGCCAATAAAGTTAAATTTGGATCTTTTTCCAATTCAATGGTTTTGGTAAATTCATCTTCTTCCGGAGATGATTTGGTTGAAATGGAATCAGACAACTCAAAATATTTATCCTTTTTCACGACTAAGGCGTAATTGATGTCTTCCTCTAAAACTCCCTGAAATTCACCTTTTTCGTTTGTTGTAAATGAGTCCGTATTTAGTTTTATGGTGATCATCGTCAGCGGCTCTTGGGAGTTCTTATCTTTTATAATAAAATTAACTGTTTTTCCCCGCGATACTTTTCTCAATACTTCCACGTGATAAATATCATCATTCATACCACCTGTTTTTCTATTAGAACTTACAAAACCCTTTTTACCGTCGCTGTTTAGGTTATAAGAGAAATCATCGTGCTCACTGTTTACAGGTTTTCCCATATTATACACCTTACCAGGCTTATCGTCTTTTATTTTCGATTCGTATACATCTAAACCGCCAAGTCCTTCATGGCCATTAGATGCAAAATATAAAATATTATCATCTGTTATAGACGGAAACACTTCGTTACCTTTTGTGTTTATTTTTTCACCTAAATTAATAGGAGCGCCCCAGGCGCCGCCAGCATCTTTTTTAGAGTAATAAAGGTCCATTCCACCTTGCCCACCGCCCATGTCAGATGAAAAATAGAGTGTTTTTCCATCGGCGCTGATAGCAGGATGGGCGCAGTTATATTCATTATTATTGAATTGCAAGACCATCATTGATTGAAAATTGTCGTTTAAAATAGTTGCCTGCATTATTTTTAACTTCTGAGAACCATCTAAACTTTTATCTTTTTTGATGGTTGAGTTTCTGGTAAAAAAAATGTTGCTGCCATCTTTGCTCGCTGACATTGGCCCGTCATTAAACTTTGGCGCATACTCTGCAATAAACATAGCGGGCGTATCGTATTCTCCAAATTCGTTTTTTTCCGTCATAAACATATGGCAATAGTTGTTGCCTGTCCATCCGTGTTTTCTGGCAATCCATGATGATTTTGTTTTGTTGGACGTAAATACAATTTTATCATTCAGAAATGTGAATGCTGCAAAATCATCGTAGTTTGAATTAAATTCAAATTCTTTCAGTGTGTAAGCATCTGAGTTTTTGGAAAACTTGGAAAGGTTGGTGATTGCTTTAGAAAAAGCTTCGCCTCTTTTATCTCCTTTAAATTCATCCATGTATTTTTTTGCATCATCATATTTTCCTGCTACCATTAAAGCCTGTCCATAGTATAGTTTATGAACATCTTCTGCTTTACCTGTTTTAACTAATTTACCATAACAAATAAGCTGGCCGCGGTTGTTATTGGTTAGGCGATAGCAATCACCTAAGTTGATTAACACGTCTGCATTTGCGCTATCTTTCTTTAAAACACTTTCGTATTTTGGTATAGCTTGCGCGTAAAGTTTTGAAAAATATAACTTATTGGCGGCGTTAATGGATGCCGTTTGTGCAATACCTTTTATCGCAAATAATCCTATGATCGAGAATAAAATAATTGACTTGTTCATAATACTTAGAAATATCTTGGTGTAACTACTTTACGTTGTTTGTATGAGAATAAATAACCTAATGTGATCTCATGAGATCCTTGAGAGTACTTTTGAATTTTTGATAGAGAATAGTCATAAGAATAATTTACAAGAAATTGAGGTGTAACCTGAAGTCCCAACAGCGCGGAGATGTCGGCACTACTTCTGTATGATAATCCAGCCCATATTTTATTTTTGATTAAAAAATTGGCATTTACATCATATTGTAAAGGCGCATTTTGAACCATTTTCACCATGGCTTGTGGTTTTACTTTGAGGTCTTCGTTAATAGTAAAAACGTTTCCAACGGTTAAATAATAGTGAAATTTACTAACGTTGAATTTAGCGGTTTTGTCAATGTCGCCGGTTGCCGTAAAAATATAGCTATCGTCTATCATACGTGGAATTGAAATACCTGCGTAAAATGTATTTGTGTAATAATAGATACCGGCGCCAAAGTTTGGTGTAATAATGCTTGGTGTATTTTGAGCGACCTGAATATCGCCTGATTCCGTGGCTTTTAATTCTGAAAGTTTATTTACCTGATTGTGAATACCGCCCATTAATCCAAACGACAGATGACCTTTTTCTCCTGTTTTAATTCTGTAAGCATAGTTCAGGTAAAGTAAGTTACGGTTTAGTTTTCCTATTTGTTCATTCAACAAACTAATACCGAGGCCCATTTTATTGTTAGCTAAAGGCCCGTGTAACGTAAATGACGTAGTTATAGGGCGTCCTGGAAAGCTCACCCATTGTTGGCGGTGAGTTAAGTTTACAGCCATAGCTTCCTTAGATCCCGTGTAACCTGGATTGATATACATTTCATTAAACATATACTGCGTAAACATCGCATCATATTGGGCTTTTCCACAGATGCTGCTAAATAAAGCGATTACGATTATTAAAATTGATTTTTTCATTGTCGTCAGTTTTATCTTATAATAATTTTAGTAGGGGATTAGTATTGTAACACAACGTAGCCGTTTACCGGATCATCCGCTCCGTCTTCAAATTCTATGATATAGTAATATGTACCTTGTGGCAACGTACTATTTCCTATCATTAGTCCGCTTACATTTGGAGTTCCGTTCCATGTATTGTCATAAGCATCGTTTTCATATACTTTACTACCCCAACGATTGAATACGGTTACTTTTACCGTTCTTCCACTGATGCCTTTAATAACAAAGAAATCATTTTTGCCATCGCCATCCGGTGTAAATACTTCAGGTATGAAAAGTTCTACATCTGGCAATTCCAATACGGTTGGAATGTTTTCTCCGTTTTCGGTAGCAACACCATTTCCGTTTGGATCTGACTCGGTACCCGTGTTCGACGAGTCTTTGGCAATTCCACCATCGGCTCCAATGCCGGATCCAATAGCTATATTGGTAATTGATTTCAATCCGTTTGGCGTGACATTCAGTACTAATGTAATGGTTTCCATTTGCCCTGGCGCTAATTTACTTAGGCTGGCATTTAACAATGCAATGTCACTATTGCCGTTATAGTTATTATTAGCAACCAGACTTCCTGATGCGGATGGCCCTGACTTAATTACGTATTGTGCAGGTGAAGGAATATTTATTGTATCCATTAATTGCACGAATGTAATCGTATCATTACCTAGATTTTTAATACTAATGGTATAAGTTACATCGAGCGTTTTATCAGCTAATATTTCAGATACAATTCCATTTTTTGCAACACCGATTTGTGTGTTTGGTATTAAACTTACTACAGTTGCTGTATCGTTATTAGTTGGGTCACCATCATTGTCTGAATCCCATGCAAACCCAGTATTAGAAATATCGGAAATTGTTAAAGCTCCGTCAAATCCAAATCCAATTGCCGAGTTGTTGAATGGTCCAAAAAACCCATTTGGATTAATTTGTACGGTAAAGACAATCGTATCTTTTCTGCCTGCAGTCAGAGTACTCGTTGCTGGAAGTAGCATATCATTTTGCGCCGAGCCGTCGTATGCAGAATTAGCAGTTAAACTGCTGTTTAGAGAAGTAACAACAGGTGCCGAGATAACACTGTAGGTTGTTGGCAAAGGAAAAGTAGTGTTTAGATCATCAATGACGCTGAAGTTGGTTAAGTTCGCTGATGACGCATTTGTTGCAACAACTGTATAAGTAACATTGTAGGCAGTATTGTTTACAAATGTTGGCGTACTCACCGCTTTGGTCATACCTAATACGTTTCCACCAGATGTTACAGTACAGGTTGTAGGAGTTAGCATAACCGTTGTATCTTTAAAACAGCCATTATTACTGAACACTCTTATAGTATAAGGCATCGGAACAGAAGGGTTAACTAACGTATTGGTTAAAATACCACCAAAAGGAATTGTGTTTCCGCTTAAGTAAGTGGCCGTTCCTGTGTAGGTTGCTGCTTGAGACATATCATATGTGTCAGTCGAACCGTTGTATCCTGCAATAATAATTGTACCGTCATTGTTGGTGATGGTTCCAGTACATGTTGCAGGAACTGCGGTTGCCGTGAAAACAGGAACAAGTGTATTTGTTGATACATTTATTGACACTGTATTCGAACAACCATTAGTCGAATCGGTTACTGTTACTGTATAGTCACCAGCTACCGATGTGGTAGGAGATTGTACAGTTGATGTGAAACTTGAAGGACCAGACCAATTAAAATGATACGGTGGTGTAGGAATTGTTATAACTGAGAGGGTTACGGTTGTGTTACAACCTAATACAGGTCCTGGAACCGCGATGCCTAGCAAAGGAATAGTTGTATTTGTTCCAACACTTACGGTAGAAGTAGAGCTACATCCGGTTAATGCATCCATAGCATTAACGGTATAGTCCCCGGCCACAGTAGCTGTAGGAGATTGAACTGCAGCAGTATAGCTCGATGGTCCAAACCACGCATACGTTAAGGTATTAGTGGAAGTTGTAGAAGCAGTTAACGTTACGCTCGTAGCACATCCTAAACTACCTGATGTAACTGCCGTCAAGTTTGGTCCAACTGTATTTGTGCCGACAGCAACAATTGATGATGAACTACAACCTGAAGCAACATCTGTTACCGCGATAGTATAATCGCCGGCTACAGTTGTTGTTGGGCTTTGAATTGTGGATGTAAAGCTAGACGGTCCGTTCCATAAATACGTTACAGCGTTGGTTGAAGAAGGTGTTGCTGTTAAGGTAACATCACCAATACAGGTTAAACTACCCGAAGCAGTGGCTGTGAAAGTCACTAAAACCGTTCCCGTCCCAACGGTTACGGTTGACGTAGCATTACAACCTGTGAGTCCGTCATTGGCAGTTACTGTATAATCGCCGGCTACACTCGTAGTTGGTGATTGAATGGCTGATGTAAAGCTCGAAGGCCCCGACCAGTTATATGTTAATACATTGGTTGTAGTTGATGCAGCTGTTAATGTAACTGTAGTTACACATCCTAAACTTCCTGATGCCAAAGCAGTTAAACCCGGAACGGTTGTATTGGTTGAAATCGTTACCATAGATGTTGTAATGCAACTACTTAATGCATCTGTAACTTCCAGTGTATAAGTACCTCCCTGGGTAATACCCGTTGGGTTTTGAACCGTACTTGTATAAGATCCGGGACCTGTCCAGGAATATGTTACAGGAGATGTCGTTGTATTTCCAAATAGATTTACTGTTGGTGTTAAGCACGTAATATCAGCACTTACACTTGCAGTAACGTTAGCGGGGCCAGGTATAATATCAACAAATACGGTTGATGAAGCCACACAGGTTCCGTTATCCCCTAATACAGTGTAGGTAGTACTCACCAAAGGGGTTGCTGTTACCGTTGCACCTGAAATATTCATAGGCATCCATGTATACGTTATGGCTCCACTTGCTGATAAATTCACTGTAGCATTGGCGCAAACTGCCGTAGGATTGGCTACTGCCGTGATCGATGCGCCAGGAGCTACATCTAATACAAAGGTATTGGTTCCAATACATCCAAATCCGTTATCACCGGTAATTGTATATGTTGTTGTTACCGATGGCGCATCTGTAATCGTATTGGTTGTTGCGCCAGTAGGATTCCAGGTATAGCTTGAGGCACCACTGGCTGTTAATGTCGCGGTTGTTCCTACACAAATCGTCCCTGTGGGAGAACTCGTGATGCTAACTGAAGGACTGACTCCAACATTTACTGTAATGGTTTCAGTACCAATGCAACCTGTACCATTGTCACTTGAGACAGTATATGTTGTTGTAATAGTTGGGCTGTCAACTACACTTGCTGTGGTTGCAGATATCGGACTCCATGTATAGGTTGTTCCTCCGCTGGCTGTTAAGGTAATTGAACCCGCAGAACAAAGAACTGTTGACGTGGAAGCAATTGATAGTGATGGAGCAGCATTAACATTGATGGTGATCGTATTACTGGCGGTGCATCCCGCGCCATTATCCCCGTCAACTGTATAGGTTGTGGTTACACTCGGACTTACAACTGTTGTTGTCCCTGTTAAAGAACCAGGATTCCATGTATAGGATGCTGCGCCATTTCCGGTTAACGTTGCACTTGCACCTGCACAAATAGTTGTTGCCGTAGAAGAAGCGGTTACTGTTGGAGTAATACTAACGCCAATGGAAATAGTTTCTGTATTGGTACAACCAATGGCATCGGCACCGGTAACAGTATAGATAGTTGTCACAGTTGGATTATCAGTTACACTTGGTGTTACTGCCGCCAGTGGCATCCACGTATATGTAGTTGCACCACTTGCCGTCAGGGTTACTGTCCCCGAAGTACATAAACTGGTTGATGTCGCTGAAATAGTGAGCGTAGGAATAGCATTTACATTTATGGTAACTGTACTATTTGCAATACACCCTGAACCATTATCGGCATCAACGGTATAAGTTGTTGTAACTGTAGGATTAACAACCGTTGTGGATCCAGTAGTAGCCCCTGGATTCCAGGTATAAGAAGTGGCGCCGTTTCCAGTTAACGTGGCAGATGTGCCGGCGCAAATTGTACTGGAAGAGGCAGTAGCTGTTACAGTTAACGCAGGGCCGACTGATATCGTAATTGTTTCCGTATTCGTGCAACCTCCGCCATTATCACCAGTTGCTGTATAGGTTGTTGCAATCGTTGGAGAAACTAACGCTGATGACCCGGTTAACGCGCCAGGATTCCATGTGTATGAAGTAGCGCCCGTAGCATTTAACGTCGTGGAGTTTCCTAAGCAAATAGTATTAGCTGAAGCAGAAAGAGTCAATGTTGGTATCGTATTTACATTTACTGTAATAGTTTGCGTACCAATGCAACCTGTTCCATTATCACTCGTAACGGTATATGTCGTTGTAATAGTCGGACTGTCAACTATACTTGCAGTTGCGCCGGCAACAGGACTCCATGTATAAGTTGTTCCCCCATTTGCAGTTAACGTTACCGAACCCGCGCATAATGTAGTTGAACTGGCAGAGATGGTAAGCGTGGGCGCAGTACTAACATTAATTGTTATAGTGTTATTACCTGTACATCCCAGGCCATTGTCACCATCCACTGTGTAAGTAGTTGTAATTGTAGGAGAAACAACAGTTGTTGTTCCTGTTAAAACACCAGGATTCCAAGTGTAAGAGGTTGCTCCGCTTGCGGTTAATGTGCTGCTAGAACCGGAACATATGGTATTGGAAGATGCGGTTAATGTTAATGTTGGATTGGCGTTAACAATTATCGTAACCGTTTCAGAGTTTGTGCATCCAATTCCGTTATCACTTGTTAATGTGTAAGTTGTAGTAACAGTAGGAGTAACTGTAACCATCGCTCCGGTTAGAGCACCCGGCGACCATGTGTAAGTTAAACTCCCATTTGCGGTTAACGATGCCGTATTTCCTGCGCAAATAGCTGTTGGCGAAGGTGTGGCAGTGATTGTTGGGTTTGCAATTACAGTAATTAAAATAGTATTGGTGGCCGTGCAGCCTAAACCGTTGGTACTTGTAACAGTGTATAGTGTAGTTGCGGTAGGATTAACAACAGCTGTTGTTCCCGCTAAGTTACCCGGATTCCATGTATAGGTAGTAGAACCAGCACCCGTTAAAGTAGTAGTATTTCCTGCACAAATGGTATTTGAAGATGCTGTTGCCGAAACTGTTAAATTGCTAACAGCTACATCCACCGTTTGTGTTGCGGTACAGCCTAATAGGTCGGTTGTATTTAAAGTGTAAGTTGTAGTAATAGTAGGTGTTACTGAAATCGTCGCCCCCGTTAAAGCTCCGGGATTCCAAGTGTAAGTAGATGCTCCGGTACCTGTTAAAGTAGCCGTGTTTCCTATGCATACAGTTGTAGGATTTGATGTCGCCGTTATTGTTGGAGTAGCATTAACAGTTAATGATATAGTGGACGTATTTGAACATGTACCATTAGAACCTGTAACAGTGTAAATGGTAGTTACTGAAGGCGCTACAACTGCCATTGTTCCTGTTAAAGCGCCGGGATTCCAAGTGTAAGATGAAGCTCCGGTAGCTGTTAATGTAGCCGATAATCCGGAACAAATTGTATTGGCAGATGCGGCAAGAGTAAAAGTTGCATTGGGATTAACAACTACAGTCAAAGTTTCACTGGTAATACAACCAGCTCCGTTATCTGCATCTACAGTATACGTGGTAGTAGTGGATGGAGTTACAGCAATATTAGATCCCGTTAAAGATCCAGGATTCCATGTATACGACGAGGCACCGTTTACCGATAAAGAGGTAGTCTGGCCAGAACATATTACCGTAGGATTTGCACTTGCCGTTATAGTTGAACTTCCTACGTTTACACTTATAGTTTCTGTAGAAGTACAGCCAATAATATCAGCACCTGTCACCGTATAGGTTGTCGTTAAACTTGGCGTGTCTACAATACTTGCTGCATTAGACGATGTTGGATTCCATGTATATGTATTTGCTCCACTCGCAGTTAATGTTACAGAACCTGCTACACATAACACTGTGGGTGTAGCTGTAATTGATAAGGAAGGAGCAGAATTGACGTTGATTGTGATAGTTTCGCTGGCGATGCAGCCCGCTCCGTTATTACCATCAACAGTATAAGTTGTAGTGGACGAAGGATTCACTGTCACTGACGTTCCCGTTAAAGATCCAGGATTCCACGTATAAGTTGCCGCGCCATTTCCGGTTAAGGTAGTAGTTGAACCAGCACAAATAGTGGTAGAAGAGGCAGATAAAAGCAATGTGGGATTAGAGCTAACGACTACATCAATAGTCGTTGTATTTATACACCCTAAACCATCTGTTCCACTAACCGAATAAGTTGTAGTAATAGTTGGTGTTACTGTAATTGTACTGCCTGTTAAGCTAACAGGACTCCATGTATACGTAGAAGCTCCTATTGCAGTTAATGTCGCATTTCCACCCGAACAAAGAACAGTGGGATTACTCGCCGCTGTAATGGTAGGATTAGAAACAGATAATGTGACAGTTTCACTATTACTGCATCCAAGCGCGTCCACACCGGTTAACGTATATATAGTAGTAGATAATGGATTAACAGCAACTGTAGCCCCTGTTAAAGAGCCTGGCATCCAAGTGTATGTTGAGCCCCCATTTGCGGTCAATGTTGAGCTGAAGCCTGAACATACTATTGTTGGTGAAGCACTGGCAGTTATCGTTGGGCTTGGATTAACATTAAGAACAACCGTATTAGTAGATATACATCCAAATCCATTATCACCGGTAAGGGTATATGTAGTTGTAACACTTGGAGAGACAGAAACAGTGCTTCCGATTAGTGCCCCGGGATTCCAGGTATAAGTAAATGCGCCTCCTCCCGAAAGCACAGCTGAATTGCCTTCACAAATTACTGTTGGTGAAGACGAAGCACTAATAGTAGGCGTGATTGTAACCTTTAAATTTACGGTAGCACTTCCCGTACAATTTAATGTGGACGTTCCAACAACAGTATAAACAGTCGTCGACAAAGGAGCAACGATTACTGTTGATCCAGACATGTTACCCGGATTCCAGGTATATGTTGAAGCACCGCTTGCGGTTAAAGTTCCATTATTACCTGAACATAAAATAGCAGGAGTATTACTTGCAGTAACTACCGGCGCAGGATTTACAAATACAAAAACCGTATTTGTTCCGATACAACCTGCAGAATTTTCTCCGTTAACAGTGTATGTAGTGCTTACAGAAGGAGAGGGTGCAACAACAGAGCCGGTTAAAGCACCAGGCAGCCAGGTATAAGTTGTAGCTCCGCTTGAAGATAAAGTAACAGGCGTCCCCTCACAAACAGTTGGTGAAGATGCGCTGGCGGTTACTGTCGGAGTAACTCCAACGGATAAATTTAAAGTAGTACTAGCTGTGCAGCCTTGTGTATCCGTTCCGGTTAATGTGTAAATGGTAGTACTCGCTGGTGTAACTACCAGCGTACTACCGCTCGTGGAACCAGAACTCCAAGTATAAGTGGATGCCCCTGAGCCCGTAAGTGTTGCTGTGCTGGAAGAGCATAAAATAGTAGGATTACTTGTAGCAGTTAAACTAATTGTTGATACAGTTACATCAATTGTCGCTGTTCCAGTACAACCATTCATATCTGTTCCAGAAATCGAATAATTAGTGGTTACAGATGGAGATACGACAACATTGGAACCCGTTAAGGCTCCAGGATTCCAAGTATAAGTTGATGCACCGGTAGCGGTTAGCGTTGAATTACTGCCACTGCAAATAACAGTTGGCGAAGAAACAGGCGAAATGGTTGTTGCTGGAAATACGGTAATGTCTAACGTGCCGGTTGAGATACAGCCTGAAGCATTACGAACATTCACAGAATAAATAGTACTTGCAGACGGAGTAACTGTAATAGCAGTAGTAGTAAACGATCCGGGTGTCCAGGTATATGAGGTGCCGCCGCTTGCAGTTAATGTAGAACTAAATCCGGGACATAAAGATAAAGATGTCGCTGAGATACTTGCCGTAGGATTTGTTAAAACAGATATACTTATAGTTTTTGTATTTGTACAGCCAATTGCATTAGTTCCCGTAACAGTGTAAACCGTTGTGGAAGTTGGCGTTACAACAATAGGAGTGCCGGTCATACCACCTGGTGCCCAAGTGTAGGAAACACCTCCTGTAGAACTAAGTGTTGCAGAAGATCCGGCGCAAATGGACACCGAAGATCTTGTTGCATTAATGTTTGGAACACTGATCAGTGCGCTCACGTATTTAGTGGCAGTACAGGCGCCTCCATTGGAACCCGTTACTGTGTATTGCGTTGAAGATGCCGGTGATACAATAACAATTGAGCCGGTTAAAGGGCCTGGCAACCAAGTGTAGCTTGTAACCCCTGTGGCGGTTAATGTAGTAGATTGACCTGAACACACTGCAGAAGGGGTGGCCGTAGCAGTAAAATCGATGCCCGGTGTAACAGTTATACTTACCGTGTTTGTACCCGTACAACCAGCAGCGTTAGTACCTGTAACTGTATATGTTGTATTAACTGTGGGAGTAATAACTACAGACGCACCGGATAAACTACCAGGCATCCAGTTATATGTGTTTCCGCCGCTTGCTGATAACGTCAAAGCACTACCTGAACATGCAGTTGGCGAGGAGGCGGAAGCAGTAATGGTTGGACTTGTACTTACGGCTATACTTATCGTTCTTGTTCCAGTACATCCAAATGAGGTTGTTCCTGTCACAGTGTATTGAGTAGTAATAGTTGGAGATACAGTAACAGAAGTACCAACTAAACCTCCTGGATTCCAAATATATGTACTCGCACCTCCGCCAGTTAAGGTGGCGGTTCCTCCACTGCATAATACGGGAGTCGACCGGGTTGCGGTAACCGTGGGATTTGCATTTACCACAAGACTTATTGTTTGCGTAGTGCTGCAGCTACCATTTATTCTCGTAAGAGTATATGTTGTTGTAACCGTTGGGGAAACAGAAATTGAGGCAGTCGTTGCTCCTCCCGGCATCCAAGAGTAAGAAGTTGCACCTGTTGCAGATAGAACAGAAGAGCTTCCTCTACAAACGGCAGTGGGTGTTGCTACTATGGGCATTGTTGGAGTTGGAGTAACAGATACCTGAACTGCACTTGAATAAGAGGTTATTGTCCCTGAACAATCACTTACGTTAAGTGTAGCGGTATAATTGCTGGTCGCGCCAGGGCATGCGGTAGCAGTTAAGCCTGTAGCAGTAAAACCTGATGGTCCGGACCAATTTACAGTAAATGTATTAGCCCCCGTTGGCATATATTGCCAGGCTTCATTTGTAGCAGTCCACGGAGCAAGTACGTTTCTGGTGGAAGGCGCAACAGCAGTAGTTCCCGTAGCGTTTTGTATTCCCATTAAACCTCTTCCAGATTGCCAGGAAGCACATGGCGTACTACTGGAAATATAAGTTTCAATAATATTTGTTCCCTCATGAAGTACTACTTGAAAGGTTGCTAACTGTGATGTACAACTATACGTTGGAATACTTGACCAATAGGCAATAAACTTACGGCATGGCGCAACTCCGGTAGTGTAAGTGAAAACCGCAGATGAACCTCCGGAAGACGGATCAATATCACGGTACGACACACAAATTGTATTGCCTGGATGTTCTGATACATTCGGCAAAATAATATTGGTAGAAAAGTTTTCAGGACCATTTGCTAATGAAACATCAAACGTAATTTCTCCGTTACTGCCAACTAATAATTGATTAAATGTATTACCAAAATAACAAAAATTAAAGCCAATATTTACCACCGGGCTCCACAAATCATCAATATTACCTATAGCGGCTGTTCCGCCAGAATAAGGAAACGGTGAATGAGGAATTGAGCCAACTGAATAACTGCTTGTTGATTTAACCGGAACAATAGTAGCAGTTAAACTTGCACATTGTCCAGAACAAATGGTTGTACTGGCCCCTGTTCCTGCTTGTGCATTAATTGATGGGCATGTTTGAGAAAGGGATACCTGATGTGTAAAAACTGCAAGTATTAAAAATTGAAAAACTTTGTAGAAAATATTCATAACGCAATTATTGAACGGTTAAAGTAAGGCTGTTAAGACTTTGAGGATTCATACAATCTAAATCGTCAACTTTTTTTATTTCGGTTAAAGAAAGTGCTTTTGAATTATCGGTTAAAGATCTTGAAAAGCTTGTTTCCTGCACTGACATTTCAAAGTATTCAGTAGATCCTAAGGAATATTTTTTTAAAAGAACCAAGCATTCTATTCTAACCAGATAAGCAAAGTGCATACTGGCTTTTTGGTCAGTGTTATAAAGCTTTACGGCTGCTTCTTGATTTTTAATTAAGTCTTTAAAATTTGCAGTATAACTGTTGTTATTTTCGCGAATCATGTTTTTTTGAACACCTCGCAGAGCAACATTGTTTTTATTGATAAAAGCTTTAAGTTCAGCAGGAGTTTGCGCTTTAGCAACAGCACAAAATAATAGCACGGATAAAAATAGATTTAGCCTCATATTTGAAAAATAAAATTTGTGTTAAAGATACGAAATTCTAACAATTATTAACATGTTTTAAACAATTTCCATTTTTGTACACGAGGCATGCCTTTTTTAATCCGCAATTTGTTGTAAATCAATGTTTTAATGTTAGAGATTATCGCGGCACAGGATAACTGTTTCCAAAGTTTAACCCAGTTGAATCGAACAAATTTGTGGGTTGACATGTTAAATCTGCATCTACATCTAAATTTATTGCCATAACTTGAAAAACAGGTTATTTTTAACCCCTTAAATTAAAAAATTATGCATTCCCGTACCCCAAAACTTTTTATTGTTGAAGATAATTTTATGTATTCCTATACCCTTGAATCTATTTTTAAAGAGAGGGAAAATTTCAAGGTAACTTCATTGTCTTCCGGACGAGAATGTATTGAACTTTTAGACAATAATCCCGATGTTATAATCCTTGATTATAACCTTGAAAGTGATATGACGGGGTTCGATATTTTTAAAACAATTCATGCTAAAAAGCCACTTATTCCGGTTATTATTATATCTTCTCAATCCGATTTACAAATTGTATCAGACCTTTTAAAAAATGGAGCTTTTGACTATATTGAGAAAAAAAGCATTGAAGTTACAATAGAAAAACTTCATCAATCTGTTTTAAAGGCGCTCAAATCAAAATTATGAGCTTAAAAATCAAAATTATTTTAACTTTTTGTTTGAGTATTCTCATTCTTATTTTAATTGGAATTTTTGCATTTAAAAATATTAATGATTACAAAGGCGCTTCCGATTGGGTGCACCACACTCAAAAAGTAATTTCGCAGGTTGAGCGGGTTTTATTGGATGTGCAGGACATTGAAACAGAACAGCGTTTGTATGTGATAACCGGAGAAGAAAAATACCTTGAATATTATGACCAGGGATTGAAGAATGTAAGAAATGATTATCTGGCGACAAAAAAATTAATAGCAGATAATCCGAAACAGCTTTCATTATTAAATAGTATTTACGCTAAGATTAGTTTAAGAATTGAGTTTTCCAAAAGGGCCGTTGACCTTCGCAGGACCGATGGATTTGAAGCGGCTAAAAAACTCGTATCTACTGGCCGTGGCGAAAATTTAATGAAAGCAATCAGATTACTCGTGGAAAATTTTATATACCGCGAAGAAACTTTGCTTATACAACGACTGGAGGTAGCTAACAAGGACTTCTCAACCGTAACAAGGATTATTTTGTCAAGCATTACTTTAGCAATTGTTTTCGTTTTAATAGCTTTATATCTTTTTATCCATGATTATAATAAACGAATCGCATCTGAAAAGAAAGTGATTGACAGTGAAGTACGTATCAAAAAAATGTTGGATAGCCTTCCGGTAGGCGTATTTATCGTTGATAACAAAGGTAAATCATATTATTCCAACTCTAAGTCTCGGCAAATTTTAGGAAAGGGTATTATGCCTGGTGCTAATGCCAACGAATTGCCGGATGTGTATCGCGCGTATCAGGCAGGTACAAATAGTTTGTACCCTACAAATAAGCAACCTATATTACAAGCACTTAAAGGTAACAACGTTCTTGGACTTGAGGATATTGAAATTGAAAGGGATGGCAGGAGAGTTCCTTTAAGAATTAGTTCAACTTACATAACAGATTCGGAGGAAAAAATTGAATACGCTATTTCGGTTTTTGAAGATATCACAGATGTAAAAGAGAACGAAAAAAAGTTGGTATTGGCAAAGAAATTGGCGGAAGAAGCGGTTATTTTGAAAGAAACTTTTTTAGCTAACATGAGCCACGAAATCAGAACGCCAATGAATGCCATACTTGGATTTACAGATCTTTTATTAAGAAAAAATTTGCCTGATCAGGAAAAAGATTACGTTAAAACGATTAAGACATCCGGCGAAAATTTATTGAGAATTATTAATGATATACTGGATGTTTCAAAAATCGACTCAGGAATGATGACCTTTGAAAAACATCCGATAAGTATAAAAGAGATCTTCTGTTCATTAAACATCCTTCTTTCTAACAAAGCTCTCGAAAAAAAATTAAACCTATCATTTGAATGTGAGGATAAATTAAACTTTACTGTTTTGGGCGATCCAACACGTTTAACACAAATCATCGTTAATATTGTTGGCAATGCGATTAAGTTTACCAAAAAAGGAGGCGTTGAGGTTTTAGCAAAAGTAAAACAGGAAACGACTGAAAATTACGAAATTGAATTTTCAGTAAAAGACACAGGAATTGGTATTGCCGACGATAAATTACAATTTATATTTGAAAGATTTCGGCAAGCTGAAGTTCATACAACCCGTAATTATGGCGGAACTGGTTTAGGACTTAGCATCGCAAAGCAGCTCATAGAATTACAAGGCGGAAGCCTAGATATTAAAAGCGCAGAGGGATTGGGTTCCGTATTTTCATTTGTGCTGCCATTTCAAAAAACAAACGAAATATATCGTGTTGATGCCAATCATCATGCGTTGATTGACGCTGATCAATTTCAGCATCTTAACATTTTGTTAATTGAGGATAACCCGGTGAATATTAAGTTTATTGAAAGTTTGTTTTTACAGTATCAAATAAAAATTAACGTGGCCGAAAATGGCAGAATTGGAGTTGAAAAAGTAGAAGCAGGGAAATACGATCTTATATTGATGGATATTGAAATGCCTGAAATGAATGGGTATGATGCTACAAAATACATTCGCGAGGAACTAAAAAGTAATGTGCCAATTATTGCCATGACAGCGCATGCTATGTCGGGAGAGAAAGAAAAATGTTTGCAATTGGGGATGAACGATTATATTTCAAAACCGATCAATACCGAATTATTATTTGAAAAAATACTTACTTCGACCTCTTCTATTAAAAAGGCAATTCCTTCTCAAAACGACTCACTTATCAACCTCGAATTTTTGTCAAAAGCTGTTTTGGGAAATAAAGAAACGATGATCAGTATCATTGATATTTTCTTAGAGCAAATTCCTGAAGATCTTTTGGAAATAAATGCTGCGGTAGTAAAATCAGATTTTGCGACAATTAAAAAACGCGCCCATCGAATGAAGTCTTCCGCTTCTATTTTAGGTATTGACCGGCTAACAATGGTTCTGGAAGAGCTTGAAATACTTGGACAGAAGGCACAGGATATAGGTAGAATTGCGATTTTAAATAATCAGTTGATTGAACTTTGTACCAAATCAATACAAGAAGCGCAAGACAAAAAACACATATTGATTTAATTTTTTCTTATTTTTAATACAAAATTTTATACTATGAATTTTCTAAAAAAATTATTTAAACCAAAAGCAACTAAAAGCGGGATCATATTTGTGGTGGAAGATAATCCGGTGTATGCAAAAACACTGGAATCATTTATTAAGTCTAATTTTCCGGAAGTAAAAGAAGTAAAGGTTTTTCCCGTTGGTGAAACATGTTTGCTTGAACTTCACAGAGATCCTGATTTGATCATCATGGATTATTTTTTGGATACCAAATATTTTGATGCTGAAACAGGATTAGAGATTATTAAAAAAATTCGCATTGAGAGGCCGGAAACCAATATTGTTATTTTAAGTTCGCAAAGTGATATTGAAGTGGTTGTAGAAGCTACCAAAACATATCACTGCACTTACATTAGAAAAGATGAAGGCGCGTTTGAAAGAGTAGGTGAAGTTATCAGGGAAATATAAGTTATAATTTACTATAATAAAAAAGCCTTTCAATTTGAAAGGCTTTTTTGTTACGCTACACCAATACCATGGCAGCTTTTATATTTCTTGCCACTTCCGCAAGGACAAGGATCATTTCTGCCGATCTTTTGTTCAACACGGATGGGTTGTTGTTTTGGTTTTTGTGGTTCTTGCTGCTCCTGCGCCTCTTCCTCACTTCTACTTTCTACTAATTTTTCCTTTGGGCGTTGTTGAACCTGCTCTTGTGTAAAACGTGCTTGCTGAAGTTGTGGATTTTTGCTATTGTTTTCCTCAATCGGTAAACCGCCTTTCATCAGGAAGGAAATAATATCCTTACTTGTTTTGGCAATCATTGTTCTAAATAAATTAAACGATTCTAATTTATAAACTACCAATGGATCTTTTTGTTCTAACGATGCATTTTGAACAGATTGTTTTAAATCGTCCATTTCGCGCAAATGTTCTTTCCATGAGTCATCGATCATTGCAAGAATCACAGTTTTCTCAAATACAGAAACCATTTCACGACCATTGGTTTCGAAGGATTTCTTCAGATTTGCCATTACCTGAATTGAACGAACTCCATCTGTAAAAGGCGTTACAATGTTTTCGAAATTGTTATTCGGGTTTGTATACACATCTTTTACTACAGGGAAAACCATTTCTGCTATCTGAGATGATTTCAATCTATAATGCTGTTCTCCGGCTTCAAAAAGGCGTTGCGTTAAATCGTCTTCCTTACCCGCTTTAAATTCTTTTTCATCAAACGGAGATTCAATTCCAAAATATTTAAGGCACTCAACGTTAAAGCTTTCAAAATCTTTTAATACATGATATTCGGAAACAAGACTTTCTGCTACTTCATAAATCATATTGGCAATATCAATACTGATACGATCGCCGTTCAAAGCGTTGCGACGGCGTTTGTATACAACGTCACGCTGTGCGTTCATGACATCATCGTATTCGATCAAGCGTTTACGGGTACCAAAATGATTCTCTTCTACTTTCTTTTGAGCACGTTCGATGGATTTAGAGATCATTGAATGTTGAATTACCTCCCCTTCCTGTAAGCCCATTCTATCCATTAAGCTGGCAATACGTTCACTTCCGAATAAACGCATTAAGTTATCCTCTAAACTCACAAAGAATTGTGAACTTCCCGGATCACCCTGACGTCCTGCACGACCACGTAACTGCCTGTCAACACGACGAGACTCGTGACGCTCGGTACCAACAATAGCTAAACCACCAGCTTCCTTAACACCTGCGCCTAATTTAATATCGGTACCACGACCAGCCATGTTAGTAGCAATGGTAACGGTTCCGGCCTGGCCGGCTTCTGCAACAATGTCGGCTTCTTTTTGATGAAGCTTGGCATTTAAAACATTATGCTTAATGTTTCTTAATTTAAGCATACGGCTTAGTAATTCAGAAATATCTACTGTCGTTGTTCCAATTAATACCGGACGGCCTTCAGCAACGAGTTTAGCTGTCGCCTCAATAACCGCATTGTATTTTTCACGTTTGGTTTTGTAAACTAAATCCTGCTCATCTTTACGTGAAATGGCACGGTTAGTAGGAATTACAACAACATCTAATTTATAAATATCCCAGAACTCATTTGCTTCTGTTTCTGCAGTACCAGTCATACCCGCTAACTTATTATACATACGGAAATAATTCTGTAATGTAATAGTTGCGTAAGTTTGAGTAGCTGCTTCGATCTTCACATTTT
Organism: Bacteroidota bacterium; assembly: GCA_040387475.1. Lineage (GTDB taxonomy): Bacteria > Bacteroidota > Bacteroidia > B-17B0 > Aurantibacillaceae > UBA4416. The sequence continues at coordinate 35,308 of JAZKDT010000035.1, forward strand.
CTTTCGCCTCTAAAGCCTGATGCAAACCATCACTGTAACGACGGCCTTCCATAATCCGACCAGTTTGCTCATCTACAATTTTAATTTGTCCTTCGGCAATAACATATTCCTGATCTATTTCAAATAAGGAATAAGCTTTTAACAACTGATTTACAGTATGAATACGCTCGCTTTTTACGCTAAAATCACGCATCAACGATTCTTTTAATAGTATTTTTTCTTTTGGATCAGCAAATGTTCTTTTTTCAAGGTCAGCAATCTCACCGCCTACGTTAGGTATGATAAAAAACTGAGGATCATCCGTTGTGCCTGTAATTAAATCGATCCCTTTCTCAGTCATATCAACTGAGTTGTTTTTTTCGTCGATCACAAAAAACAGCTCTACATCAATTTTATGCATTTCTTTTTGCTGATCCTGCATATAATAGTTTTCTGTTTTTTGAAGTAAGGCTCTTACGCCAGGCTCACTTAAAAACTTAATAATAGAACCACTTTTAGGCAATCCTCTGTAAGCGCGTAATAAAGGAATTCCCGCTTCTTTTTCGTTGCCTTCTGCATACAAACGTTTGGCATCAGTTAAAAATACCTGAACAGCAGCTTTTTGAGCAGCTAATAGTTTTTCTACACGAGGTTTAAATTCCATAAATTCGTGTTTATCACCTGTTGGTGTTGGACCCGAAATAATCAACGGTGTACGCGCATCATCAATTAATACCGAATCGACCTCATCCACGATAGCAAAATTATGTTTACGCTGAACAAGATCTGACAATTCCCGGGCCATGTTATCACGTAAATAGTCAAAACCAAATTCATTGTTGGTTCCGTAAGTGATGTCCGCTAAGTAGGCCTGGCGACGATTGTCAGTATTGGGTTCGTGTTTGTCAATACAATCAACGCTCAATCCATGAAACTGAAACAAAGGTGCATTCCATTCGCTATCCCTTTTCGCCAAATAATTATTTACAGTTACAACGTGAACACCCCTTCCGGATAAAGCATTTAAAAATACCGGTAATGTGGATACCAATGTTTTACCTTCCCCGGTTGCCATCTCAGATATTTTTCCTGAGTGTAAAACCGCACCACCAATTAATTGAACATCGTAGTGTACCATGTTCCATAATACTTCGGTACCAGCCGCTATCCATCTGTTTTTCCATGCAGCTTTATCGCCACGTATCTCAATGTTTTTTTGAGTCTTCGATAATTTCATATCAAAGTCGTTTGCTGCAACAACTAATTCTTCATTTTCAGAAAAACGACGCGAAGTATCTTTTAGAATCGCATAAGCTTCCGGTAAAATCTCATTTAATACTTCTTCAATTTTTTCAGTATTCGCTTTCTCAAGTTCATCTACTTTTTTATATAATTCTTCTTTGGCATCAATGTCCATGTCAAATTCCTTTTCAACACGGGATTTGATCTCATCGATCTCTGCCTGCTCAGCCTTTGTGGCATCTTTTATTTTTTGCTTTAATGCATCAACTTTTGCCCGCAACTCATCATGAGATAAATTTGCAAGGGTTGGATATATTTCTAATGTTTGATCAACCAGTGGTTGTATGGATTTAATATCTTTTTCTGATTTAGTACCAAAAAATTTCTTGAGGAACGTTAACATAGTATAGTTTAAATTTAGGCTAACGAAAGTACAAAAAATACGCGTTCCAAAATGATAATTTTTACTAAATAATTCATTGATTATCAGTGGTTTTAAGTGCAAGTGATTAGAAGCAAGTCATTTAAACCACTGAGTATCCAGTATTTTGAAAATATCGGAAGGTTAATGTGTCACCAAACCGAACGATCAGGTTAAACCGCTTTCTTATTTTAAAGCTGTGTTTGAAAAATGTAAACAAAAAGTACTTTTTGATCACGTTCACAAAAAATAGCCCCACTTATAGACAAAAAGCCGCCACTTACAAAAAGTTGTTTACTTAATACCGATTAATCTGTACTTTAGTAAAACCACTTATGAAACACTACATTAAAATATATTTCATTCAGATATCCGCCGTCTGGCTTTTGCTTTTTATTCCTTTAAAGCAAAAGGCACAGCAATATAATTTTAAAAACTATTCGGTAGAAAGTGGTTTGCCCTATATACAAATCTTCGCCATGTTTCAGGACAGTAAAGGTAATTTATGGAGTGGAGGATATGGAGGCGCCAGTCGGTTTAATGGAAAAACATTTAAAAATTATTCGCCAAAAAATGGACTAGCCAATCACTATGTAAATGCGATTATAGAGGATCAGTTTCATTTAATGACTGTTGGAACTATTGATGGATTAAGTGTTATTGATAAAGTAAAAGGAACCATCAGTAATTATTATGTCAAAGATGGATTGCCTTCTAATAATGTTACCAGTTTTTGCATAGATCCCGCACTGGGGTTGTGGACCGGCACTAACAAAGGGTTGTGTATCTGGGATGGAAAAAAAGTAATTCCAATTCCTTATTTTAAAGATCAAAATGTAAGCTGTTTGCTTTATACTCAATCCTATGGCGTTTTAATAGGAACAAATAAAGGACTGTTTATAAAAAGCAAAAACGGAAATGAGTTTAATGTATTATTGGGCGGAATTACCGTTAACAGTATTTCTCAGCATAATAATAAGATATATGCCGGAACAGACCGAGGATTGTACTTATTGGATATTGAAAAACATACCACCAATATATTTCATGTAAGTAATGGTTTGTTGGATGAAAACATTACAGCCGTATTGTGCCAAAAAAATGGTGTCGTTTGGATCGGGTCAAAAACGGGATTGATAAGTTTTAATGGAAAAGAATTTGATTATTATAATATCGGGTTTGATAATAATTCCAATCATATCCGTTCGTTATTAATAGATTACGAGGATAATTTGTGGATTGGAACCCATAGCGGGTTGTTTAAATACCGCGGAAAAGGATTTACCGTTTATGATAGGCAACATGGTTTGGGGAGTGCATTTATTTTCCAGATCATCCGAGATGTCAATAAAAATTTGTGGATCGCTACCGAAAGTAATGGTATTTATAAATTTGCAAATGGTTACTTTAAAAACTATTCCATTAAGCAGGGCTTATCCAGCAACAAGATTAACGCCATCCTTCCATTCGACGATGGATCTGTTTGGTTTGGTGGAGAGAAAGGCATATCAGTTTACAAGAATGAGGTTATTCAGAATCCTCCTTTTAGCGCTTCTTTCAAATTGGAAGTTCCAATAAATGCTTTTTACGTTGACAGTAAAGGAATTATATGGGTAGCGGGTCAAAGTGCAGTATGTGCGATGAAGAAAAACGGAAACTCATATAGCACCACCTATTATAACATACCCGGAAACACAGACGATGAAGCCGGATTTGAGGTTTGGAGCATTATAGAGGATAATAGCGGAACTATCTGGGCGGGCACGTATATGGCCGGGCTGTTTAAGTTGGAAAATGAACAATTTAAAAAACAGGCTATATCTACACCCAACGAAGTTACCACTGCGTTGGATTTATGTAAGGATACGCATGGAAATATTTATGCGGCGACACTAAATGGCGTGCTCATGTTTAATCCGGAAAAACACAGTTATAAATTTATTTCTGAAAAAGACGGATTGAGCTCGGAGTTAGTGTATGCACTTAATATTACAAAAGATAATAAATATTTGTGGGCGGGTACCAACCAGGGCGTCAATAGAATTGATGTAGATAAATTGCAATATGATTTAATGGATATTACGAAATATGGACGATCTGATGGATTTACAGGTGTTGAGTCTAATTCCCATGGAATATACGAAGATATGGATAGTAGTATTTGGTTTGGCACAGTAAATGGCTTAATAAAATATGCACCCAAAGAATTTATTGAAAACGACAATTTGTCGAGAACAAGCATTACCAATATTAAATTAGGATACGATGATACATTATTGGCAAATGGATCTGTATTACCATATTCATTAAATAATATTAGTTTTTATTTTGACGGGATTAGTTTAACTGCACCTGAAAAAGTGTTATACACTTATAAGCTTGAAAATTATGATACAGACTGGAGTCCGTATACCGATGTTAATAATACCAAGTATGATAATTTACCTCCAGGAAAATATTCATTTAAGGTTAAAAGCTGTAATAGCGAAGGTATCTGGAATGTTGAACCTGTGGTATTCAATTTCACTATCAAATCACCTTTTTACAAAACATGGTGGTTTATTTTACTCTGTATTATTGGTGTATCAGGTATGGTGATCATTATTTTTAGATTAAGATTGAGGCAACTTAGAAAAAAACAGGAAGCTGAATTTGAACACTTGGTGGAAGTGTCAAAAGCAGAACTCACAGCATTAAGAGCACAAATGAATCCGCATTTTGTATTCAATGCGCTAAACTCTATTCAGCACTATATTTTAAACAGCAAAGGTGAAGAGGCCGTTAAATACCTTAGTAAATTTGCCAAACTTATCCGCATTATCCTGAGTAATTCTGAAAAACCGATTGTTACCATTAATGAAGATATTGAAGCAATCAAATTATACCTGGAACTGGAAAAAATGCGTTTCGAAAATAAGTTTGATTATTCAATCAATATTCACCCGACAATTGATGGTGACTACGATGAAATTCCTCCCATGTTAATTCAGCCTTACCTTGAAAATGCCATTTTGCATGGCATCAATCCAAAAGTGGGCAACGGACATATTGATATTGATATAAGAGTAATCAACCAGTTTATTAAAATATCGATTAAAGATGACGGTATTGGCAGGGATAAATCAAAGGCCGTGCAAAGCCTTCAACCCGCAGCACGACATAAATCTTTAGGAATGAAGATCACCAAAGACAGGGTGCGGATATTAAATACCATTCATCAATCGAATTTAAATGTAAATATTATAGATTTGCTTGATCAAAATAATGAACCAATCGGAACACAAGTCGATGTCTTTGTTCCCTATGTAAAATAATAAATCTTAAACCTAACTACTTATGAAAGCTGTAATTATAGAAGACGAACAAAAAAGCCGGGATATGCTGGCTGATATTTTGAAAAAAAATTTCCCTCAAATTACCATTTTGGGTTTAGGAAAAAACGTAGCCGAAGGCGTTCAGTTGATAGAAACATTAAAACCCAATTTACTATTCCTCGATATCAGTATGCCCGATGGAACCGGTTTTGATGTGTTAGAAAAGGTACAGGGATCAAAATTTGATATAATATTCACTACGGCTACCGATAAGCACGCGTTAAAGGCAATCAAGTACAGCGCATGTGATTATCTGTTAAAGCCAATCGACATTGATGATCTAAAACTTGCTATTGACAGACTGATCGAAAAAAGATCATCGGATATGCCGAGCATGGATAATTTACAATTCCTGATTCAAAACTTAAAACGTGCCGACGATAATTATAATAAGATCACGTTGCCAACGGGCAACGCTTACGAAATAATAAGTATTAAAGATATTATTCGCTGCGAGGCAGATGGCAGTTATACTAATTTTTATTTAACCGGTGGAAAAAAGTTAATGGTGTCTGCCAGCTTAAAACATTACGAAGATCTGTTACCCGAAAAAGATTTCATTCGCATCCATCATCATCATTTAATAAACATGAACCACGTTGTTCGATTTTTAAAAGTGGATGGTGGTTATGCTATCATGAGTGATAATACACAGCTGGAAATAAGCCGTAGAAAGAAAGACGCTTTCCTTGAAAGATTGAACGCAGTTTAATCAAAATTGCATAAAATAAAAAAGCTTCCCGAAACATCGGGAAGCTTTTTTTATAGACGTTATAGAAATATTTATTCCAGTACGAGTTTAAATAATTTGCTTCCGGCGTCGGTTGTTACTTTAGCATAGTAAATTCCTTTACTTGCTTTGCTTAGGTCAAATGCTAGCTGGCTTATGTTTTTAGATGTTTCGGTGATCACTGTTTGTCCTAAAGCATTAGTAATGATCACTTCAAATTTATCTGTGGCTTTAGTATTTGTAACTGTAAACAATCCGTTACTTGGATTAGGAAAAATGCTTAAGTCACTGCTTTCGTTTTGCGTTTGAGCAATGCCGGTTCCAAAGCTAATACAGGTAGATGCGGTTGTAATACAATTGTTAGCATCTGTTACGTTAAGGGTATAGCATCCAACCGGTAAATTTGCTGCGGATGGCGCTGTACTATTAATTGGCAACCACATATAAGTATAAGAAGAAACACCGCCTGTTACCATTGAACTTACGGCACCATCAGTACACGAAGAACATGACGCATTTGTATTAGAGACAGTAGCAACTAATTGTGTTGGCTGTGTAATAACGATTGTTGATGTGCCTGAACAGCCGTTGCCGTCAGTAGCATTTAGCGTGTATGTCCCAACGCATAAACTTGTACAGGTTGTGGCAGCACATATCGGAGTACCTTGCCCCACAGTAAAGGCATACGGGGCGGTTCCCCCAGTGGCACTTACAGTCGTTGCCCCGTTACATAACCCAAAACATGTCACATTTGTTACACTGTTACTTAATACAGGACTGGAATTAACATTGATCGTAAAATTCTTAGAAGCACTGTTGCAGCTTCCTGAACTCCCTGTTACAGTATAAACTGTAGTTGATGCCGGAGTTACAGTACTTGTTGATCCGGATCCTGATGGTAACCAGGTATAAGTTCCGGCGCCGGTAACATTAATAATAACTGGTGTTCCACTGCATACAGTTGTATTGGTGATAGATGTTGCAACTGAAGGTGTAGACGTTACATTTACTGTGATGGTTTTTGTTGAGCTACAGGTTCCGTTAGTCCCTCTTACTGTATAGGTTGTAGTAGCTGTTGGAGTTACAACAATTACAGTACTGGTTTGCGAGCCTGGTGTCCATGAATATGAGCTTGCTCCACTTGCAGTTAATGTAGCAGTTTGTCCAACACAAATAGTAGATGAAGAAGCGGAGATATTTGTGGTTGGGGTAGGTGTGACCGTAATCGTGAAATTTTTTGGAGCACTATTACAGCTACCACTACCACCGGTCACGGTATATATAGTGGTTGATACAGGCGTTAAAGCGTTTGTGGAACCCGAACCCGAAGGTAGCCATGTGTAGGTTGTCGCTCCGGTAAGATTAACTACAATGGAGGTTCCACTACAAATAGTTGTATTGGTGATAGACGTAGCAACAGAGGGCGTTGAAGTGACATTAACCGTAATTGTTTTTGTTGAACTACAGCTACCGTTTGTTCCTGTAACGGTATATGAAGTAGTAGTTGTTGGAGTTACAGCAATAACGGTGGTTGTTTGAGAGCCGGGCATCCATGAATAAGTAGTTGCACCAGTGGCTGTTAAAGTAACAGTTTGACCTGCGCAAATCGTTGATGACGATGCCGTGGCGTTAGTGGTTGGGGTAGGCGTTACTGTAACTGTGACGCTTCGTGGGGCACTAACACAACCAGCTGTAGTTCCTGTGATTGTATAAATTGTTGTTGATACTGGAGTTAGCGTGCTCGTTGATCCTGAACCTGACGGCAACCAGCTATAAGTTGTTGCGCCTGTTAGCGTTTCTACAACCGAATTTCCGCTACAGATGGTAGTATTAGTAACGGATGCAACAACGGTAGGCGTTGCTGTAATGGTAATGGATTTTGTTGCAGTTGTAGTTCCTGAAGCGTTAGCTACGGTTAATGTAATAGTTTTTACTCCAGCAGTGCTATAAGTAACGGAAGCATTTTGAGTGGTTGCTGATGAAGGTGTACCTCCTGTCGTCGTCCAGGTCCAAGAACTTGGTCCGCCGGTAGAAGCGTCGGTTAATGCGATCGATGTTCCTGTACATCCGGTGCTGGCTGATGAAATGGCAGCGGTAGGTGAAGTAGCTGCTACACCTGTAATATTGATGTTGTCTAAATAAATAGCATCACCATAGTGACCTCTGTTGATAAACGAAACCATTACGTTAGATTGGCCAACATAAGGGGTTAAGTCAATCGAATCTTTTATCCAGTGGGCAACAGCAGTTGGTAAAAATGGCGCATTTGAATTAGTGGTAGTTGTTGTGGCTAATTGCGACCCTCCTTTTAAATATGGGTAAATGGTTGATGTTCCACAATTTGTTGAGATGCCGATCTGTAAGGTGTCAATATAGGGCGTAGTAAAAGTTTGCGAATAGGATCTGTAAAAAGTCATCTTAGCCGTTGAAAAGCCTGCAAGATTGACGTAAGTTTTTAATTCGTCTTTGTTAGGGGTTATACTATCTGTCCAATTATCAAACACAGTGCTTTGCGTACTACTAAATCCTGCGGTCGTAGCTAAATTCCATTTCACATTGTCATTACCGGCATCAAATACATACCAGTTTGTTGGCGGAAACGTCGCCGTTTGGAAAGTCTGGCTTAAAGGTAATGTAGCAGGACTGGTTACATTAATATAAGCTGCAACGGTGTAAGTACTACTTCCGCTGGCATTTGACGCAATTAATTGCACACTGTAAGTACCGGGTGTGTTATAGGTAATAGTTGGATTTGCCACGGCTGATGTAGCAGGCGTTCCTCCGGCAAATGTCCAAGCATAAGCTGTAGGAGTTCCGGTACTTAAATTTGTAAAGGCAACTGTTTGGCCAGGGCACACAGTTGTTCTGTTTGCAGTAAAGTTAGCCGTTGGAGCACCTAATGCACAATTGCCGGCTGTCAACGGAGTCATTAAAGGCAATCCACATGTTCCACCAGCCTGGGCGTTTCTAACCATTACAGCTAAGCCTCCATTTAGGTCATCGGTATTTAAGGTTCTTTTTGATTGTCCGTTAGATAATGCGTAATGCATCAGGTCAGTTGAATTGATCACATGGCCTAGCTGATGCCCATGACCTAACTCATGCACTGTAACTGATTCAAAGTCATATTGAGAACCACTGGGAGCGGCTGTGCCATATTGCCAGGTGCCACCACCGGGTGTATTGGCAAACTGTATGTCTAATTCAGAAACATACCATTGAAAATTTCCGCTGACACTGCAGCCACTGAAATAACTCCCGCATTGTCCTAAAATGCCTGCGCCCAGTGCACCGTTAAATGTCACGATGTTAGTTCCGTCATTTGCTGAAGCCGATATAGTAGAGGTAGTAGCAGAAGTTGGCCAGTTAATATAGGTGGCACAACGCCACGATTGAAGAGATCTTTGAAATGCTGCTTTAGCTGGTGCATTGCTATTGAAACCCGTGTTGTAAGTCCACGTATAGCCGCCGCCACTTTGATTGATGTGCTTTGTGTTATAAACTAAATTGTTGGTATATGTTACGCTTAAATGAGAGTAAGGAATTGTAAGAGAAGCAGCACTGTTAATACCGTTTACTCTTATTACCCCCGTACCGGCTTTAGTTGGCACTCTTACCTGAATTTGTGTGGTAGACCAGGATATAATGTCAGCAGCAATTGGCGAAATTGTTGTTGCTCCGCCATCATCAGCATTTTTAAACCCTACTAGCGAAGGTGTGGATACTGCTGGAAAAGCAGAACCGTTAATGGTTAAAACAGAAAAAGTTCCTGCCGTAATTGTCGTTGGCGAAAAGCTTGAAATGGCCGTTACGGCTTGTACACTATTGGTTTGAGAAATGGTTTGAGAAAATGGATTAACGGGTTTTATCTGTACATAGCTTGTTCCGGTTAACTGGGCAATCGTTGTATATAAACTAGATGAGGCGTTTTGGTAGGTGTTGAAAGGCTCAGAAGCTACATTCGTTGAAGGGTCATATTTAATAAATCCCTGTGCACTTGCATACGCTTCATAAACCGATTTGCCAAATTGAGCCGGTTGAGTATTCTGATTTAGGGTAAATACACCTACATCTCCAATTTCGAGCTCCAGTGTTGGCTCAAATACATGCTTTGCAGCCCCAACAATACCACCTTCAGTAATGATCTCAATATAAGGACCAGCCAAATTTTTAAACGTTTTATAAACGTCAATTAAATTAGAGGTGTAAATCTTATCATGAGCCGCATTCCAGAAAGATTGCTGGCTAATCACCCTTCCCTCGATAATAAGGCTGGCCTGTGGCACTCTTTGACTCAAAAGAACCGGATACATTAAACATTGACCTGATGCCTGGATTAATGAAACTGCAATAATTACAAAGCTTAGTAGTAATTTTTTCATATAATATTCTTGTTAGTTTATAGTAAATATAATAAACCAAAATTCATAAACCGACTTCTCCAATAATTATCCAAAAAATTTAACAATTAGGGGTATAAACAATTTAGTGTTTATTTCTATTGGGAGCGTTTCAATTTTAAAGGCATAAAACAAATAGTTTTATAGTAAACCAAATTTCAGTTTTATGGCAAAAAAATCAGTTTTAAAAAGTGGAGAGAGAAAGATATTTGTCCTTGATACTTCAGTGATTATTTACGATCACACCGCAATTAAAAGTTTCCAGGAACACGATGTTGTTATTCCGATCACCGTGTTAGAGGAGCTTGATAATTTTAAAAAAGGAAACGATACCAAAAATTTTGCTGCCAGGGAGTTTACACGATATGTAGATAATATGTCGGGCGATAATTCATTACAGGAGTGGACGCCGATTAATGGTAAAACACATGGTCATTTTAAAATCGAAATGCATAATTCGTCAAAGCTTGACGCGGAGAAAATTTTTCAGGAGCGCAAAGGAGACCATCGTATTTTAAATGCAGCTTTATACACCGCAGATACTAATCCCGACAGAAAAGTTATTTTGGTTACAAAAGATATTAATCTTCGTATCAAAGCCAAATCATTAAACCTGCATGCCGAAGATTATACAACCGGTAAAATACTAACGGTTGACGAATTGTATACCGGTAATGCCGTTATAGATAAAGTTAACCCAAACGTCATTAACCAAATCTATGAAAAAGGAAGTTGTCTGGCAAAGGACGTGCTTAAAAAAGAAACACCGGAAGCTAATCACTATTACGTCATCAAAAATGGTAATGCGTCGGTTTTGGCACGGTATGAAGATTCTTCAAAATCATTAAAACGTGTTACCAAAACATCATCTTACGGTATCATTCCAAAAAATGCAGAACAATCTTTTGCGCTGGATGCAATTATGAATCCTGATATTCGCCTGGTAAGCATACAAGGTGTGGCAGGAACGGGAAAGACTTTATTATCTTTGGCCGGAGCTTTAGAACAACGCCGCAACTATCATCAAATTTATTTGGCGCGCCCTATCGTTCCTTTAAGCAATAAAGATATTGGATACTTACCCGGCGACGTTACGTCTAAATTAAATCCATACATGGAACCCTTATGGGATAATTTAAAATTCATTAAGAGCCAGTTCTCAGAAAAAGATAAAGAGTTTAAGGCGATCAATGAAATGATTGAGAACGAGAAGATCGTGATCTGTCCCCTGGCATTTATTCGCGGACGAAGCTTAAGCAATATGTTCTTTATCGTGGATGAAGCACAGAACTTAACGCCTCACGAAGTAAAAACAATTATCACCCGTGCCGGAGAAAACACAAAAATTATTTTCACAGGCGATATTTATCAAATTGATACACCTTACCTGGATGCTCAGTCAAACGGATTAAGTTACCTGATCGATAAAGTAAAAGGGCAGCCTTTATACGCGCATATTACGTTGCAAAAAGGTGAACGTAGCGAATTAGCCAATTTAGCGAACGACTTGTTATAAATTTTTTTAGGATGTAGCTTAAAAAAGGTTTACCAATGCGTAAACCTTTTTTAGTTTAACGGTAAGTGACTTTACATCCCTGGCAACATGCCACTGGCTACGGATTTCATTTCAGTATCATTCAGCTCATTGGCTTTCGTTAACGCTTTATTCAAAGTCACTAACAATTGTTCTTCCAGTTCTTCGGTATTGCCATGTTGTAAACCCGGAGCAATGGTTAAGGATTTGAGTTCACGGTTCCCGCTAATAGCAATTTTAATATCGCCACCGGCACCTTCCACATTAATAATAGTTGAATCTAATTTTAATTTGATCTCATCGGCCTTTTGCTTCATTTCCTGAAGCTTGCCCATCATGTCTCCTAATTTTCCGAACATTGTTTTTTATTTTAAAGTTATAAAATTATCTTTTTATCGTCCTTTTTTCTTGAAAAAAAGAACCAAAAATTCAAGGCGAAAGACCAACCACCATTTACCCTCCAATATCGTCGTAGAATGGCGGTTCGCCCTTTTCGCCAAAAGCAGCCGCACTATTACCAACGTATGCAGTAGTCTATAAAACAAAAAACTGTTTACAATGTTTATTTCAAAATGCGGAATTAATTTTTCAGTTCGCGTGAGGGATGCAAGCGAAAATCCTTTTACGTATCACGCTCCTTCGCGTGAGAAGTAAAAGATTGCAGCGACAGCCCGACCCCGCTGCCTCTTTTTGCGGGGGCACGCCCAACTATTTAAGAATCCTAAATTCATTTGGCAAGTAATTATTCAGCCGGTTCCCTAAATGTTTGATCCAGCCAATGCCAAGCCCTTTATGGCTCATTAAATTCCAGCCCTTATTCCCTTCTACGGTTTGCAGTTCTTTTTTTAAGAATTGAATAGCCTGTTCCTGTGTGCAATCAATCGTTTGTATGTGATTTGATTTGTGAATACTTAAAGCGAGATCATGATGCGGGATGACTTCGTTTTTAATCAGGCTTCCCAAATTAGTTCCGGCTTTCTTTAAATACAAATGGGTAAAACGATTGATGAAATTCAATACGGTTTGATTGACCAGTAAATAATCGTCTTTGAACTGAATAATGATATGATCATCCAGATTACTAATCCAGTTAGCAAACAGTTCTTTTTCTTTAGGTTTTATAGGAGTAAACGCTTCGTATTTGTTTTTCTTTTGTTGGTGATGACTTTCGGCTGCTCCGGGCTTTTTAAATACTGAGCAAAAAAATCCTTCTGTTTTAGTTTTATCGGGATAAAAGCGGTAGCCAAATGCCTTATGAGTGTCACTTTGTGTTTCTATGATACCCCATTGTTGTTGCGTTGGGATTTGAACGGTTGTGAGTTCAAATTCCGAAATAAGCCAGTCTGCTATCTGTTCATTTTCGGCAGCAGAGTAAGAGCAGGTAGAATACAATAACGTGCCTCCTGGTTTTAAACTTCCAATAATATCAGATAGGATTCTTTTTTGACGGTGACTGCATAAATTCACATTATCTAAACTCCATTCGTCAATGGCATCATGTTGTTTTCTGAATAAGCCAGAGCCGCTACAGGGAGCATCCACTAAAATCACGTCAAATACATTGTCCATTTCCGAAAATGTACTTGGGTCGTTATTGGTAACAACCACATTACTGGTTCCCCACTTCGTAAGATTTTGTGCGAGTACATCGGCCCGTGGTTTAATAATTTCGTTTGCTATTAAGGCGCTTTCCTTATTTAATAAGGAATTCAACAACGTGCTTTTTCCACCGGGCGACGCACAAACATCAAATGCAATTAACGTGTCATTAAAGTCAATACATGATTTCAATGCGTGTTCGATGAACATAGAACCGGCTTCCTGCACGTAATAACATCCCGCCTGAAACAAAACGTCGTATGTGAAATTAGGTCGTTCACTTAAATAAAATCCGTTAGCATTCCACGGTACCGGGTTATCCAAGCCGAAATTCAACTGTGTTGGTTTAAACGGATTAAGGCGAATACTGGTTGGCGAAACAGTTTGATGAGCTTCTATAAAAGCCGTCTCATTAAAGCCGGGGCAATTGCAAATAGAATGTATAAATTCAGGAGGTAATTGTAACATATTGGTGTGCCAAAGATACGAAAATGATTACGCCCTTGAAAGCAACTTTCAGGTATTCTAAAATGTGAGTGATAAATAGAATTTAGCAAACAGGTTAGCATAAATTACAGTTTCATGCCTTAATTCCTGGGGAATTACATTGTAATAGCTATACTTATTTTTGCCTTTTAAGTATGCATAATTATAACCTGCTTCCACGGAAGCATGTAAATTTTAACCAGTTTGATCTTGCTTCCTATGCCGGGGATAAGGTCGAATCCGTTTAATTTACTTACCAAATTGGTTTGATAAGGTAATAATATGTTGTTTATGCTCGCTGTTGTTACTCTTTTATGATAATTGACGTCCAAGAAAGCATAGAAATAATCACGCTTTTTAACAAAGGAGTACTGAAGACCAGTTCCTATTTTGTAATCCTTTAATGTAGCTTCTCCAAAGTCTTGCGTAGAGTACATCATAAAATCCTGTTTGGTTTTTTTATATAAGTACGAGGCGTGAAATCTTAACGACAGGTTTTGATATTTATATCTTGCCAGTACGCCATTCAGGAATTCAAATATCGGTTCGCCGGGTTGCGTGTATAGAAGGTTGAGGTTGGAATTGACAGTAAGAAATGTGTAGCCAAATTCAAAAGGCCTGGGATTGTCAAACGGCAAGCTATAATTTTCCTCGGTACCTAAACTATCCTGTGACTTTAAGTGTAAACTAAGGAGGAGTAAAAAGCATAATACAACTTTCATGTATTAAAGACGGAAATTGGATTCATTTATTGTTTATTTTTGTTTGTGTTCGAAAAAAAAGCCCCCTTAAAAATAACTGACCCGTACCTGGCATTAATGAAAATGCAGAGTTGGTGCGCCTACCAGGAACGTGCACAGCAGGATGCACGCAACAAGCTTTATGAATTAGGCTTGTGGGAAGAAGCGGTTGAGAATATCATTGTTAAACTCATCGAAGATAATTTTTTGAATGAAGAACGGTTTGCTATGCAGTTTGCCAGCGGTAAATTCCGTATTAAAAAGTGGGGTAGAATTAAAATTAAACAGGAGCTTAAGCAAAAACGCGTGAGCGATTATTGTTTAAAAAAAGCTTTGCAGCAAATTGATGAAACAGAATATATCAATACCCTTAAAAAATTAATTGAAGCTAAACGTAAATTGATTAAAGAGCCTAATAAGATTAAACTTCAATACAAGTTAATGAATTACGTTTTATCTAAAGGTTATGAAAAGGATATTGTATTTGATGTGCTGAATAGTAAGGAAGATTAGTAGAATTGGCGCCCATGTTTCGCCAGGCACGAAACGATCTCAAGCACAGTATCCTTAGTATGAGAGTGCTTCACTCGGTTTGCAATGGCGCTGTCAAACAAACAATTCGCTGGCAATTTTATCAGCCAACAATTTTCCTTTTTCAGTTAACGTGTAAGTTTTATTTTTCAACAAAACACTTTCCTGTTGAATATAGGTTTCAATTTGTGTGAGAAACGCTTTTACGAAATCCGGATCAAAATTTGTTTTCAGATAGTTGAGGTCTATTCCCCAAATAGTGCGAAGTGCCGTTAAAACATATTCGTTAAAGCGTTCTTTTTCAGTCAAAACTTCTTTTTCGAAGTACGCAGTTCCTTTCTCTTCTACCTGCTTAATATATAGGTTATTATTAGAAACGTTCCATTGCCTAGAAACGCCGTCAAATGAATGTGCAGATGGACCCAGCCCCAAATAATGTTGTCCTTTCCAATAATTGGAATTATGAATACTGAAAAAACCCTCTTTGCCAAAATTAGATATTTCATAATGAATAAAGTTGTTTTTTTCCAACCGGTCGATCATTTCTAAAAACATTTCCGAGCTTTTCTCATCATCAATAGCCACTTCTTTTTTTGCTTTAAGGTCGTGACCCAATTTTGTTTTTTCTTCAATGGTTAAATTATAACTCGAAATATGCTTCACATCTAAGGCAATTGCTTTGTCCAGTGTTTTTTTCCAATTAGCGATATTCGAAAATTTTGAGCCGTAGATGAGGTCAATAGTAATATTTTCAAATCCTCTGTCTTGCGCGCGTTTTACACTGGCTTCGCTTTCTTTCGCCGTATGCGCGCGATTCATCCAATTAAGTTCTTCTTCGTCAAAACTTTGCAAACCAATGCTCAGTCTGTTTATTTCAAGACGCTTTAGTTCCTTTAATTTTTCATCAGAAAGATCGTCCGGATTGCATTCAAAGGTTATTTCCGCATTTTGTGATACAGTATATAGTTTATAGATCTTTTCTAATATTAAAAATGTTTCTTTTTCGGAAAGCAGGCTGGGTGTGCCACCTCCAAAATAAATGGTTTCAATCTGTTTGTCTGGCAGGTAATTATTGCGCAGATCAATTTCTGTCAAAATACTTTTTACCAGCGTATCTTTATGCTGTAATGAGGTCGAGAAATGAAAATCACAATAATGACAGGCCTTTTTGCAAAAGGGAATATGAATGTATATTCCGCTCACAAATTATAATTTTACAGGAATGTTGTAATAACTCACTAACTCGGCAATGAGCAGTCTTACATGTTCAAAGTCGCCCGCATTATCGTAGGTAGCTTTTAATTTTTCGATGTATTGTTTGCGCTGATTAGTAAGATATTGTGAGGTAAAATAATAGGCATCAATAGTAAGATCGTTTTCTTTTACTACGATTTGATCAGAGGTAATCTTCTTATAGCGTTTGTAAGTAGAAATAACTTTATCATGCTGTTTGATGCTGAAGTAACCCATAATTAAAGCCACAAACATGCCATCCAGGAATTTCTGAAAGGGGATTTGCTGATAAGAAATCAATGTATCTTCAAGGATCTTCACCGATTTATTTTTATCTGCCGTATCGCCGGTTAATAAGATTGCCGCATAAAAACACTTTAAGTTAATGAGTTTTATAATGTATTCACCATCGTCCCATACGTTCTTTGTAAGTTCAAATTCCAGTTTTTGTTTAAGAAAAAGCATGTTCTCCTTAATATCAGAGGGCAGCGTTTTGTGATAATCATCCCTGAATAAAAAAGCGTAGGAGCTCATGTAATGACTGGCCTGTACTGAGAAAGAGAATATTTCGGGGATATTAATATAGCTTTTCCAGAACTTCAGAAATGAACTGATATTGTTCATTTTCCTCACTTCCTGTAACATCGATTCGGTGTTGTTATTGTTTACGTCTAATTGCAAACGAAGCCCCAGAATTTTAAAGTACATGTCATCCAGAAAATGAAAACAAACATGTGCCGCATTTAAAAAATCGCGCTCCAGGTCATCAAGTTCTTTAACTGTTTCCGGTTTAAAAAAATCGGGATGACTCAAAAAACTCAGTTCATAATACTTTCCAAACCGGGCGAGTATACTAATAGAGTCGGAGGGATGTTTGGTATATTGGTTAAAAAAAGCAAGGTCTTTGGTGGCCTGGGCTTTGGAAATATTCTCTTTGCCTTTGAAGAATAGATGTTCTCTTAAATACAGATAGATGGAGTTTTTAATTTGCTCCAGAATGATATAATCATTTACTTTTTTATGATATTTATGCGCATCCTTTGATTCAGTAATAAAACATTGCTGGGCAAAAAATTTGGAAACTTCTATGAGTGTTGTATAATCTTCAATTTTTTCAGCAACATCGGATAGCCATTCGGCAATATCGTTGGCTTTTTGTTTTTCACCTTTACTTAAAAGCTCCTCAATGATCTGTATATTATGTTTGAGGTAATTGGGGTAGTTTCTGCTTAAAAAACCGCTTAATTTAAATGTATGATGCGTTAATTGAAGGAATTTCTTTTTTGTTTTCTCGTCAGAGTCGCCATAGGTGCGTTTACATAGCTCATCAGATTCGTGCGGGGTTTTTGAATGGCGAATAGTAGTAACTAATTTATGGGGAAGATCCGCATTTGTATTTAACAGATAATCGGAAAATTCTTTAAAATGAAATTCAGATAACAGAAGAATTTGTTTTTGAATACTGATCATAGGACGTTCTATTTGGCAAACATTTCTTTAAACCTAATGATTAAGTTTTATTATTACAAACGTAATTTATAAACAGCAGCCAAAATTATCCAAATAAATTATCAGCGGCTAAGTTCCAATCAATGGGCTTTAATTTTTTGGAAACGAGAAATTCATTTGTTTTTGAAAAATGCCTACAGCCAAAAAAAGCTCCTCCTGCCAACGGGGAAGGATGAGCAGCACCTAAAACGAGGTGTTTCTCCATATTAATCAAAGGGGATTTGGATTTTGCAAAATTACCCCATAACAGAAAAACACAATTGTTTTTTTCATCTGATATTTGTTTTATCACGGAATCGGTAAAAACTTCCCAGCCTTTTTTTTGATGGCTCCCGGGAATACCGGCTCGCACCGTTAGAGTGGCGTTTAACAGTAAAACGCCTTGTGTAGCCCACGAAGTTAAATTGCCGTGGTTTGGTATCGTAAAGCCAATATCTGATCTTAGTTCTTTATATATATTAGCTAAAGAAGGTGGCGTTTTAACACCATAATTAACCGAAAAGCTCAGTCCATGAGCCTGATTGGGCCCATGATAGGGGTCCTGACCTAAAATAATGACTTTAACCTCGTCAAGGGGAGTTAATTTGAAGGCGTTGAATACCTCCATTGGTTTAGGGTAAACCGTATACTCAGCCCTTTCCTTCTTTATAAATGCTTTCAAATCATCCATATAGGGCTTTTTAAATTCCGGATTTAATTTAGCGTCCCAGGAATTATGGATCAAATTGGCATTCATTTTGTCTCTTGTTAATTGTTTGTGTGAAATAAAAAATGCTTTTTAAACGCCTTTTTTTTTGTTGTTAGCGAAATTACTATATATTTGTTATTCTATTATTTAAAAAATAAAAATTATGAAAAAATTAGCTTTACTATCTGCACTATCGTTCGCTTTTTGCGTAACAATCTCTTCATGCAAATCGCACGAAAAATGCCCGGCTTATTCTAAAGCTAATACATCTATTTCTACTAAAAAATCAGTTTAGTTTTCATGCTTTGGCATAAACTGACAGATATTAGTCAGCTTCAAGATATTATAAAAAATACCCAGGAACAGTCGGCCGCTAAGCTGGCTGTTCTTATTTTTAAACATAGTACAAGATGTTCTATCAGTTCCATGGCTTTAAATCGCCTGGAAACCAGGTGGAAAGATGATGAAAGCGTTCCGGCTTATTATCTCGATCTTTTGCAGTATCGGGAAATTTCTAATGAAATTGCCAACTTGTTTTCGGTTGAACATGCCTCTCCCCAGGTGTTATTAATTAAAAACGGAACATGCGTATACAACGCTTCCCATACTGATATTTCGGCGGCAGATATTTTAACGGCGGTACAAACCACCGTTTAATTTCACAATTACGACCAGATAAACTGAACCACCTGTTTAAGGTCGGGATGTAAACTTTTGGCTACAGGACAGGTGAGCGCGGCATTTTCATAAATTTTTTTCTCTTTATCCGAATAATTTCCTTTTGGAAAAGTTAATGTTAGATGAATCTCACCAATTCTTCTTGGCTCAGTATACATCACTTTTGTTACTTCTGCTATCGTGCCATCAACCTTCGTAATACCTTCTTTCATGGCCACAATACCCATTACAGAAATCATACAACTACCCAAGGCTGTAGCCACAAGATCCGTTGGAGAAAACGCTTCTCCTTTTCCGTGATTATCTTTGGGAGCATCCGTATAAATGGTGCTATTTGACTGAAGGTGGGTTGCTTCGGTTCTTAATTCACCTAAATAAGTTATTTTACTGGTTATCATACAGGATTTATTTGAATTCAAAGATAAACATTTGTCAAAGGAAATGTGTTTGTTACCAAAGAATTAGTGTTATTTAAAGCCAAAAACCCATAACAATTCATTATCTTTAATAAAAATTATCGTTATTTTTGTTGGCCCATGTTCAAGCGTATTTCATATTGTTGTTTGCTGCTTTTTTTAAGCAGTTTGTGTTTTTCCCAAAGCACAACTCAGGCTATTGAAAATGGACAAGATCCTAATGTTCTTTATCGAAACGAACGTTCCTTTGGTATTTTTGCACACAGTCGTGGATTTGGTATTAATTACATGCGCGCTAAACATGTTACCGGCACGCGTAAACGCTTAATGGAAATTGAGGCTTTAAACATGAAGCACCCAAAAGAGATCAAAGTATCAAACAGCGTAGATAATTCCAAGAAATTTATTTACGGGAAATTAAATAACATCTTGTTGTTTAGAGGAGGCGTTGGTTATCAAACGACCATTTTCAAGCGCTCCGACAGAAAATCAGTGGAGATCAGATCATCTTACTACCTGGGCGGCAACCTAACATTTGCCAAACCAAACTATGTATTGGTATATCGGAAGAATACCAGCGAAGTTAGTTTACAGGAGTCTGTAAGATATGATCCGGAAATACATACGATCGATAGTATATCAGGGCGAGGCCCTTTAGTGGACGGATTATCTGAAATGAAAATATATCCGGGAGCTTATGCGAAAATTAATCTGAGTTTTGAATATGCTCCTTATTCCAATAAAGTAAAGGCTATTGAAACCGGTGTTATACTGGATTATTACCCTAAAGCATTACCGATCATGGCAAAAAATCCTGCCGAAAACTTCATCGTAACTTTATACGTTGGTTTTGTGTTTGGTAAAAAATGGTTCTAAAAATGGAAGATTCCACAACACCTGCAATTCTCGAAAGACCTCGTAAGCCTGATTGGCTAAGGGTTAAGTTGCCTATCGGCGAAGAGTATTTAAAAGTAAGAAATATTGTTGCTATTCATAAACTGCACACCATCTGCGAAAGCGGTAATTGCCCTAACATGGGTGAATGCTGGGGTGCAGGAACAGCAACCTTCATGATTTTGGGCAATATCTGCACACGGTCCTGTGGTTTTTGCGCTGTGGCTACCGGTAAACCAAAGCCGGCTGACTGGGATGAGCCTAAACGGGTTGCTAATTCCGTAAAATTAATGGGTGTGAAACATTGTGTGATCACTTCGGTTGACAGAGATGATTTGAAAGATGGAGGTTCAATTATCTGGGCTGAGACGATTAAAGCCATTCGTGAAATTAGTCCTGAAACAAAATTTGAATGCCTGATTCCCGATTTCGCCGGCAAATGGGATAATTTGCAACGCATCATTGACGTGAAACCTGATATCGTATCTCATAATATCGAAACGGTTCGTCGGTTAACGGCACAGGTTCGTATCCAGGCAAAATATGATCGTAGTATGGAAGTATTGAAACGCTTGCATGAAGCGGGGGTTAGAACTAAATGCGGTTTAATGGTTGGCTTGGGTGAAACGGAAGAAGAAGTGCTTGAAACGATCGACGATCTGGCCGCTGTGCATTGTGACGTAATGACTATTGGTCAATACCTACAACCAACTCCCAAACATTTGCCTGTAGCTAGATTTGTACATCCCGATGAATTTAAAAAATGGGGTGAGATAGCTTTATCAAAAGGATTCAGATACGTAGAAAGCGGAGCGTTAGTTCGTTCTTCTTATCATGCCGAAAAACACGTGTTTTAGGAAATTGATTTTTTGAAAATTACTCCACCCTGAATCTTTAATTTAAACTCACTCATGAATTCTCTTTTTTCAATTCTCTTTAAAAACCTGGTGCTTCTTTCACTTATTACCATCAGTATGGTTTTTGTATTTACACGATACATTGGTTATGAAGAAGTACGCCTTATTTTTTTGGGAATGGGCGTATTGTATATCCTTGCCGCCTGCTATGAAGCTTATACGCTTTCACAGGTTAAAAAAGATACTAAAAAATTTATTTATTTTACCGATGGTTTTTTTGCAAAACGTTTTATTAAGATCATTTCTTTTGTATGTATCGGTATCTTATTGTACTATTCTCAAAGTATCATTAAGTACATGGCTTTCTTGTGTTTCCTGGTAGCGTTTACTGAAATTGTTGTTACAGCATGGAGATATATAAAAAAATTATGCTTTGTAGCGTTAGAAGATGACCGCATTGTCTTATCTACCAATAAAATTGATACTACCAGCGCTAAAGAAATTCAGAAAATTGAAGCGCGACATGGCTTAATGTATTTTGTGAACTACAATAAAAAAGCCATCACACTCCGAACTGACATGATGGATGAACACACCGAATTTAAACTTGAATTAAAGGAGTGGATCAACAGAAATAACCTGAATGATAAGGTAACAGTACTTTAATAGGCAATAAACTCGGGCTTGGCAACAGAAAATATTCTAACCTTTAACGTGAAACTTGAAACTGGATTATATTTTACAGTCAGTTTATTATTGTCAGGAAAGAACGGATAAGCACCCACAGCAAATTGAAAGGTACTACTTAATAAATTTTCGTTTCGTATCATCACGCCAATGGTATAAGCCTGAAATAAATTACTTTTCAATAGTTCGTTAGTGGTCGGACTTCCCATTAGCCCCACTGCAGCGGTCACAACCGGCGCAAAGCGAAAACCGATCAGGTTATAAGGAAGGTACGCAACCGTTTCGGAATTCAATGTCATTTTTGTATTGCCTGCCAGCGTACCATTTTCAAAACCATATAACTCATCCCCTCCAAAATTAATGGTTTCGCCTCCCAGTTTATTTTCGCCATGTACCAGGTTAAAATTTATAAATTCCCGGAACAGCCATCTGCCGTTTTTTAAGAGATTGCTGAAATAGGCTAATTTATAATGCACGGTTACATCATTGTTAACCTTTTCATTAAATAAAATACCATAGGCAAATGTTGCAGAAAGATAACCAAAGTTAAAATGTTTGGCCCGCGCGAGCTCAATGCCTGTATAGTACCTTATTTTTTTAAATTCGTGTTTAAGCCCACCATATGTCAATTGAAGTATTAAGCCTTCAGGTACATCCTCGTTAGCACCAAACCTGTAAATATATTTATCTTTATAATATTGTTGTACCGAAAATGCAATACTACCCAGTGCTCCGGTGGTATTGTAATAAGATTTTAAAGGATCAGTGGTTTCCGATGGTCGGTTTACAAACCGGTTTTCGAAAAAGCGAGCTGCTAAAATAATGTTTGTACTTTGATTGAACATACTTCTATCTTCGCTAAGCTTTTTAAATTTGAAACTTTTTCCCGCCCATACATCGTAGCCCACGCTGTTTAACGGCGATCGTTTTTTTTCCTCAACCAACGGATCCGTATATTCATACTTTTTCCAGGTGTGCGATAGCGTAACCCCGCCCGCCCAGGTTGTTAAAGGCGAAAAGAAGGGCCGTTCGAATGATAAACCCAACACCGTGTGGTCTTTATCGTAAACATATCCAAGCTCGCCAGCTATATAGGTGTTATCAATATTTGCTACACCGTAGTATCCATTAAATTCCCATTCGCCCGGTTTTTTCCATCGTCCAAACTGGCCAAACTGTTGGCCCACGCCAAATAAATTGTTATTTTTAAATTTAGCGTCTACAAAAACATCGCTTACCAATACCGGAACCGTGATGGGCCATTTGTCATGAACCACCACATTCACGATCACGCTATCTTTATTTTTGGATTCGGTAATAAAAATCCTCGCATCATTTACAAAAACAGCTCCCCGTAATGTTCTTTCCGATTCACTGATCGTTAAGGCGTTAAGACGATCATCCTTTTTAAAGAGTAGTTTATTTAAAACAACAAAACGTCGTGTTTTAATATGTGCTTTGTTACCAAAGCGCTGCACTTTATTGATGTTTCGGGTTATTGTATCGGTTACACTGTGGCCAAAAGGATCGTATACGGTTACTTTAATATCTTTGATAACGCGTCCCTGGTATTTTTGATAAGGGTTTACATTTTTTTCTTCCTTGGATGCAGGTTGTTTGGGATACTCTTTTACTTCAGGGTCAACAAAAATGGCATCAAAAGCCAGGCTGGTTAATTTATACTTGTAAGCAAAGTGTTTAATTTTTTTATAGAATCTTAAGGAATCAGGAATTTGCGTCGTGTCTTTTTCCTGCGCATAACCTAATGAACTGATCATTAAAAGGAGCAGAGTGATTGCTAATCCTTTAGTTACAAAGTAATATGGCTTATGATAAGTCACACCGGTATAATCCCAATTTAGTACCAATGGGGGCTAAAATAACTCCTACATCAACGATCTGTCCTTTTTAAAGCAAAAAGAAAAAAGGAAGCGTTATTCTTCCAGTCCAAGATGGATCAACGCGTCACCCTGGTTTACTACCGGCTGGTTATTAATGCCCACTATATATCCGTCTACCGTTGACAGGATCTTGTGTTCAATGTTGCCAAAAGGGTTACAAATGACTCCTAACAGGTCGTCTTTAGATACGTAGGACCCATTCACCTTATTCATATGAAACAACCCGCTTGTGTTTGCCCTTATCCACGTGTCTTTGGTGATTTTTACAGCATGATTGTTTGGAATATCAGCGTCTATCATTTGATAACTTTTCATTAAGCGCAGACAGCCATTTACGCCTTCGTTTATGGCGCTGTAATCAAAACGCATACTTTCTCCACCTTCATACACCAGGATAGGTTTGTTTTTTTTGGATGCCTCTTTTCTAAACGTTCCATCGCGGTAACTACTATCTATAATTAAAGGTGGGGAAAATTTTTCCGCTAATTCCACATTTTCGGGGAATTCGAATACACATCTGATTTGGGGGCTATTACTGATCTTGGCTCCACCTGTATGAAAGTCAATGCCAAAATCGATGAGGGGCACAATGTGCTTCATTAAATCATAGGCGATCCTGCTTCCAAAAGAGCCGTTCTTATTACCCGGAAAACAACGGTTCAAATCTCTTCCATCCGGCAGATCTCTGCTTCCAAATAAAAAAGATACGCTATTGATTACCGGTATAGCAATGATACTTCCGCAATTTAATTTTTTAACATCATCGCGTGTAATGATTTTACGAATGATCTCAATACCGTTTGTTTCTTCCCCGTGCATACCGGCAGATAACAAAATTGTCGGCCCCTTCTTTTTGCTCCTGAAAACGAATACGGGGATTTCTATTTTTGTTTTTGTATGAAGTTCATAAGAATTTAATACAATTTGTTTGCACTCGCCCGGTTGGATGGTTTGGTTATTTATGACGAAATCTTTATCCATTTACAGTATGATGGGTTGATATTTTTTTTAGGGATTTATAGAGCAGGATATAAAACAGAATTTGAAGTATTTTGTCAAAAATAAAATCGGCGATCTCAATAAACAAACTGCCTTTTGTGCCCAGCTCAAGCCCTAACCGGATAAGGATTAGCCAATAAGGTATTAGCAATAAAAGACACCAGCAAAAAATCCTTACCAAAATAACGAAGGATAAAGAAAACAATCTTTTGTAAAACTCTTTATGATCACCTGTAGCATTTACTTTAAAGCATTGTGTCAAACCCACATAGGTAAGCGCCAGCGTAAATAAAATGTTAAAAAATAATACCTGAGAATTGGGAGCATCCTCATTCAGGAGATAGATGCTCAGACTACTTATTAGTGATAGAATCAAAAAATAATTAAAAGCATGTTTATCTGATACATTTCCTTCAATTAATTTTTTTTCTAAGGCTTTTAATTTAAAAAATATCATATTATTGGCCCGGCGCATTAAATTCGTTGCGCTCAACGTACTCAATAATTTTGCTGGCAATGTCAATTCCTGTTGCACCTTCAATACCTTCCAATCCGGGCGATGAATTTACTTCCATAACCAAAGGTCCACGATCGCTTTGTAGTAAATCAACACCGGCAATGCCCAGCCCTAGTTTTTTTGCAGATTTAATAGCAGTGGCTCTTTCTTCGTCGCTTAACTGAATGAGAGAAGCTGTGCCTCCTCTGTGTAAATTACTTCTGAATTCACCTTCTTTTGCCTGGCGTTTCATAGCTCCTACAATTTGTCCGTCAACTACAAATACGCGTATATCAGCGCCTTTCGACTCTTTGATGTATTCCTGAACTAACATATTGGCATCTAACTTTAAAAATGCTTCAATTACCGATTTGGCTGCTTTATCATTTTCTGCTAAAATAACGCCAATGCCCTGGGTGCCCTCCAGTAATTTTACAACGCATGGTGCGCCGCCAATACTGGCAATTACCGATTCAATATCTTTTGGTTCATTTGCAAATGCCGATTTAGGCATACCTATGCCTGCACGAGCCAAAATTTGGAGGCTACGAAGCTTGTCTCTTGATCTTACCAGCGCTTGTGATTCAACCGCGGTAAAAATTTTCATCATTTCAAACTGTCGTACTACGGCAGAGCCATAAAATGTGGCGCTGGCACCAATACGCGGAATCACCGCATTTACACCAGTTACTTCTTTTCCGTTGTAATAAATATGCGGACGACTTTGCTCAATAACCAGAACACATTTCATGTGATCTAATAATAACACTTCATGTCCGCGAGACTCTGCAGCTTCAATCAATCGTTTGGTTGAGTATAAATTTCTGTTACGGGATAAAATAGCAATTTTCATGTGTAGAGTTTTTTGGATTCGTTATACGTTAATTTGCAGTTTGTTTTTAGCGTATGACTATTTAAAATTTAAATGAGCAATGTTTTTAAATTTAAACCATTTGTGTAAATCAGGTTTACATCGATGATGAATTTTCCTTTGAGTAACCGCCGCCCTATCAGCACGGGATAGCGCATGTTACCACGGTCGCTTAAAGATATGGTTGTGTTTATTTTCTTTCGTCCGATAGTGATTAACGTTTTAATAATGTAACGCTCTTCCATTTCACCAAACGAATTTTTTATTTTTTTCTGTGTAAATTCTTCTACTGTGTAGGTTGTGTTATTGAACAATCTGAAACTTAAAATGGATTTATCGTCCCTCGTTATTAATTCAATGTGATTACAGTCGATAGCACAGGTGTAAGCGCCCGTGTCAATTTTAGCTTCCACCTGTTCAATATCTAATAATGGAAAGTGGATATATTCCCGTCTTCCAATGATCTTTACTTTATATTTTTTTGGCTGCATATAATACTATACCAAATTAATTAATTTACTGATAAACAAAAATTATTTAACAGGCATTACTCTAAAAAATAAATATCCTCAAACGGGGAATTGATAGGAGAACCTAAGTTAACCGGCGGAGACCATGCTTCCGCTTTTTCGTCCCATACACTTTTAAAGATGTCGTAATCACCCATATTTTCATAACCTTTCGAGGAAAAGTAAAGCGTTTTGCCATCTTTGGAAAGGGAAGGATACTCTTCGTCAAGGTTACTGTTGATAGCCGTCATATTTTGAGGAAGGGGCGCCCATTTGCCGTTGGCCAGTTTCTTCAACATATAAATATCTTTACCTTTTGTTTCATCTTCGCCGTAACTCGAAAACAGGATGGTGTTTTTATCGGGGGCGAGGTACAATAATGATTTAAAATTTTTTTTGATATCAACCGGTGATCTCATATCATCGGTGATCACTAATATTTTTGCGCCCGACTCAATTTGCAGCAATGAATTTTGAATGGCATTTTGCTCAATATGCTTGCGACCGTATACTTCCAGAACCAAAGGGTTATTCACAAGCTTAATACCATTTTGGCAGTATATCATTTCCTGTTCTATTTTATTGCCCGTCATATCTTCGGGTTTGCAAACAGTCATATATTTTTTGTAGTAATTAAGAGCAGTAGCAAAGCGATAACTCATTTGATTTGATTTAGCCAGGTAATAGTATACATCAACCGGCACTGTTTTTTGTGATTCGCATGATTCGAAAGCTAAGATACAATTGGTTTTATCTTTTTTAGTTTTAAATAAACATAGGCCATAACGGTAAGCATCCATGGGAGACAGGTCGATGAATAAATCGAGGTTATGATAGATCAGGGCCGCTTCCTGGTAAACATGTTGATTATAGAGTTGCAGCGCCAGCGCCAGGTCTTCCTGATCCTTCGCCATCTCTTCGGCCGTGCGTTTGGGCTTTTTCGACTTCACTGCTTTTTGTTCAGAAGCAGCTTTATCTTTGGTTACAGCGGCTAACGTAGGTTTAGGCGCCGCATCAAAAGATATTTTGGCAGCTTCGGCTTCAGTAAAGTAGTTCGACACTTTGAGCGTTTTTTGAGTGCCAACTGTTTGTAATTTGAGCGTTTGTTTTAATTCGAATTCCCCTTTTTTATCCGGAACTTCAAAGGAGCCAGGTTGGCCCGAATAGCTTTCCGATTCAACCGACATGTCATATTTGTTGCCGGGAACCAATACCATTAAATACTGACCGGTAGCAGGGTTTGTTTTGTAAACACCGGCAATTTCGCCTGTGTTGGAATTATACACTGTAATATAAGCGTCTTTTTTAACAGCCGTGTCGGCAGCACTAAATTGCCCTTTGATGATAGAACTGGCTAACTCCTGCTGGGGTAATTTAACCTGTATGTATTCGTAGCTGTTATTTTTTCGGTTGGTGCAATACGAAGCCGTTTGGTTAGATTCATCCGGTATAAATAAAAAATCATCATAAGTTGAATTAATGGGATAACCGAGGTTTACCGGTTTTGACCACGAAGAGAGAGAATCTTTGCGCGTACATTTAAAAATATCATAACCACCCATGCTGTTATGTCCTTTAGAAGAAAAATACAACGTATTGCCATCTTTTGCCAGGTAGGGATAATTTTCATCATACGGACTGTTGATTTCAGGGCCAATACCAATGTACTGGCTTGGGCTCATGGTGCCGTTAGGCAGCATATTATTTTTATAAAGGTCGGTGTGATTTTGTTCTTTTTCGCCGTAGCTGGCGTGATAATATTCGCGAGGGTTGGTGCTGCATAATAAAAAAGACGCTTGCTTTTTCTTATCAATAGACGATGCAAAAAAATCGGGTTTAGGTTTTACTTTTTCATTAATAAGATCAGGATTATAACTTGCCAGCATAGTTTCTAATTGTATAGGCGTACGCTTTACAACTTCTATATTTACCTGGTCATTCATGAGCATGCTGCCACTAATGCAGTTTTTGATATACAGCGGACCATAATTACCTTCAAAATCGTAAGGTTTTACGCGCCCCTTATACTGTTCAAAAGCTTTGATGGCATCGCCAAATAAGTAGGATAGGTGATATGCTTTTCCTAAATAGTAATATACATCGGGCGGAATTTCTTTAATGCCAGTGGCTATTAATAAAGCATTAATAACCTTGGCTTTGTTTTTATCCAGCTTAAATAAGCAGATGCCATAATAGTAATTCACAAAAGGATCGCCCGGATCATTTTTTAATAAATTGCCATATAGTGATAAGGCTTTTTCAAAATCATTGGCTTTAAAAGCAGCCAGCGCTTCTTCCGGCTTCTTCTTTTCCTCTTCCTGTTGTTTTTTTACAAGTTCATCAATATTGGAATACAGTTTGCCGTTTTTATCCACCTGTTTGGTGAGTTCATCATTTATAGGCGCATCATGTAATTTGGCAGTATCAATAACCGATTTCAGGTAAAATACTTTTTCATTCTCATCAGCAAAAAAACTGCTGATCATCACTACGGGTTTTTGTTTTTCATTCAGCTTTACCGTAATATCCTGGTGGCAGATCTCGTAATCTATTTTTAAGGGGATCTCTACAATTTCCTGCGTGGTACCATAACCTGAAGCTTCTACTTTGAACAGGTATTTTACGTTAGGAACCAGGATCAATAAATAATTACCTGTATACTGGCTTGTATTATAAATTCCAACCAGTTCATTGTTAGAAGCATTGTAAACGCTGATCTTTGCTTTTTTTTCGTTGGTATTGCCTACGATCTCAAAATGACCACGGATAACAATTAAAGCCGGCGCCGTATTTCCTGGTGTTACTTTAAATACATCCAACTTATCGTCGTCGCTTAAGCGGTTGGAAATAAAGTAAATGAATTTGCGGCTTCGTTTGGCATTTGGATCTTCTTTTACTTCGGTAGGTTTGGGCGCGAGGCTGTCTTTTTGCGCTGATAAGCCTGTAAGCACCAGTTGAAACAGTGTTAACAGGGTAAGTTTTAAAAACAGAGGTCTCATAGTGGAATTAGGAAACCTAATTTAGAAAAAAAATCCAATATCCAAACACTTAATTTTAAACAAAAGAAGCCGTTATCAACGATTTACCCAACCACCCGATCCATTCTTTATTACAAAAAGGAACACCGAAAAAACAGATTAAACGAATCTGCACCAATTTTTATTAGTGTGCATCTGCAAAATCTGTTTGTTCCGTGTTCCAATTAATGGAAGCTTAAATAAAAAATTACTCTCTCACCATTTTTTTACTGTCAATTACTTTACCATCGGCAACTAAGCTATAGTTGTATAGGCCCGATGAAAGATCGGATGCAAACACATTCACTTTACCTTTGCCGCGTGTTTTAATATCAACGGTTTGGATAACCTGACCGTTAGTATTAAAGAAAATTAACTGCGCTTTACCAACAGATGCCGGTACGTTAAAAGTAATAGTGGTTTGCTCGGCAAAAGGGTTTGGTACATTTTGGTTTAAAACGATCGCATCCTTATCGCTTAATTCAATATCCACTTGATTAAGTGTAGTTTGAGTTGCGTTATTAGTTGTACGGGTGTTAGCATTGGAACAACATTGCGTGATTGCATTTTCCAGAGCTGTTAAGCGTGCGTCCTGAATACTGTCTTTTGAATTAAGAGCATTAGTCAAGCTATCGATTTTTTCCTGTTGGGATTTAATGGCAGCAGCTTGTACAGCGATCAAGCCGTTATAGTTTAATGATTTCAACGCATACGATGGCGTAATAATATTACCTGCAGAGTCAGTTTTTGCTGCAATATGTGTAGTTGTTACCAGTTCCGGCAATATAAGTTCTACATCCTGTGCAATGAAACCATATTGTTTTTTACCGGATAAATTAGATGCTTTGTAACTAGTAGTATCAAAATAGAATGTACGGGGTTTCAGATTTCTTATTATCATATCTATATTTGGGATACTATCTATGTTTGTTTTAATCGAAGCGTCTGACGGGCCATATGACGTTCCCGCAAAATATATATCTCCATCTATAAAAGCGGCAAAATCACTTACACCTCCATTTTGTGGTGCTATGCAACGCATACCAATATTTTGTTGTAACGCTCCGGAAGCATCAAAAATCCCTCCTGTACAGGTGGAATTTGGATTACCAATATTATCTGCTGCTACCCCCTGAACTCCAATATTTGTGACGCCATTAGCAGCGTTAGCAAACACACCTTCATTATTGGTGTTGATATTGGGAGATGTAAAAGCGGCAATTTGCTCCAATCTTATTCCTACATTTCTGGACGCGTTGAAAGATCTACCATAAAAAGCATAATTTTCCCTGTTTGAACCGTTTGTTTCAGCGTATACTCCGGTAGCTCCTCCTACGTAATTGATATTAAGAGCTACATCACGCTGTTCAACAATAGAGGCATTTATAAGTGGTGAAGTATTGGTTGTACGTTTAGAAACCACATGAAATTTGGCACCGGGTGTACAGGTAGTGCCAATTCCTACGCGGTTAACGCCATTATTGAGAATAGCAGCTGTAGGATCTGAAAACACATAATTGAAATTTGCAAAAG
Organism: Bacteroidota bacterium; assembly: GCA_040387475.1. Lineage (GTDB taxonomy): Bacteria > Bacteroidota > Bacteroidia > B-17B0 > Aurantibacillaceae > UBA4416. Next base: position 66,632 of record JAZKDT010000035.1, read on the forward strand.
GGATTTCCCAGTTATTTGGCAGAGGATTTTGGACAGCTGCACCGCACACATTGCCTAACGCCGGTGCGGGATTGGGAATGGCAACCATTACGATAACGCCTGCCGAATCAACCGAGAGGACCTGGTTACTGTTAACACCATTAGTGCCGTTGGCTAATGGTGTTTTGGCGGATGTTAGATATGTCAATCGCACCCCGCTTGCGCCATTGGTAGCTATTACGCTGCCATAGGGATCAATTGCTGAAGCCGAAATTTCGAGCCTGTTTCGTGGAGCTGATGCTGTTGTAGATAGATTGGTTCCAATACGTGTTTGACCGTTAGCCGACATTTGCATTTTTATAACGGCCCCATTTTGCCAGCTAAACGCCATCCGGTTATTGATCTCTGCTAGATCCTGTACACCGTTGTTATTAAAAATCCAGTCTTTACCAACAATAAACCGGTGTACCGGCCACGGGTTGGCGGCCGACGGGCTAACGTCCTGCGCGGTTACGATAGCGCCTAAGGTTTGTACTGCCGGTAAATTTAACGAGGCATCTAAATTTCCAAAAAACGTAGGCGAAAGCGCGTTATTTGCTGTAACCGCATTGCACAAACCCATTTTACTATTGGGAACATCACTGCTGGTAAATCCTACAAACAACTCACCATCACATTTAGCGGGAGTGATACCATCGATATGAAAAATAGGGTTGGGATTATTCAACCCTAAATAACCATCGGTACTGGTGTTTCCACAGGTGTTACCGGTTACAACATTGTTTTGGATCCTAAGCCATTCTCTAATGGTTCCGGTTCTTACATCCGGCGAAAGCCAGCGCATTTCCCTGGCTTCAAATTGTGTATGGTTTACAACGCGATTGCTATTATTTACTCCCACAGCATAACCATCATTAGTAGAAACGCCGGTAGCAGTATTTTGATAACGGGTTTGTACCGAGCCTGTAACTGCTACCTCGTATAAATGTAACCTATCTACCGGAGTAAAGATTAGCGGCAAATCGTTGCTAATAGCTAAACGACCGGTGCCTTGCCCAACGCCTCCATCATACAATCTCATGCGGCCTAGTAAACCCCCGCCCCGGTTATACCAACTGAAATTTTGGCCCAACTCATTGTTTATAAAAAAGGCATCTCCTGCGGGCGATATTCCTATCTCTAAACCATCAGTGGCGCCCGTACCAATAGTTGTGTTATTAAATAATAAATTTACCACGCCCCCCGTTTGCATTAAATGTAACCTGGCCTGTGGTGTAAAGGTACCGGGCAGGTTATTACTCATAGCAACCCGGCCATCGGCATTGCCCGTACCGCCCGCAAATACCGCCATCCTAAAAGCGTTATTGGCTGTTACCCAAATTGGGCTGTTCCATAAGGTGCCGAAGATGTTGTTTCCCGCTCCATTAGGAAGATTACCCCCCCCTAGCCCAAAATGTTGAGGCATTGACGCCGAAGCCATTTACACCAAAGCCAGTTGGAGCTTGTTGAGCAATTGATACCGTTACTCCAAATATGGTAGCAACCAATAGATTATTTTTTAGTTTCATAATTAATAAGATGTTTTATCTTACTAATTGAATAAAGCCTTTGTATGTTTTTTCTTTTGCTTGTAGCATGTAAAAATAAGTTCCATCAACACAAGACTCTCCACTCGTCGTTCTACCATCCCAGGAATGATTTGGTTTATTGGTTTCAAATACCAAATTGCCCCAGCGGTTATAAATAGAAGTTTTTATTATTTCGCTACAAGTTTTAAAACGCAATACGTCGTTCGCGCTATCATTATTAGGTGTAAATACATTAGGAAATATCTTTACACATTCAATTACTTTTGATGTATCTATTTGTGTAATATTAGTTAAAGCGACATCATCTATATAATAATAGATACTCGCAAAATATTGCCCGTCGGATAATTTAACTAATGCAGTATCATAGGATAAACTATCTGCAAAATGACCAATAGTGATATAACGTTCATTGCCTTGTGCAACAAATGTCCCACTAATAAGCGACCAGTTTAAACTATCTTGTCTGCAGACTGTATCTTTAATCTGGGCAGGTAAATTTAACGGACTTGAACTATTTAATTGCAATGGCCTATTATTGGTTACATACGCGCCAATGTTTTTACAGCATAACCCGGATTGGTTTTCTGCCCATGAAACATAAAAGCTCACACTGTAAGTATTATTGGCAATAAGTGATGAAGTTAAACTGTCTTGTATGTACTCCCACCAATGATAACCGGATTGTAAAATCTCTACGCCATATGCATGGAATCCACAATACCCGTTGCCACTTTTTGCCCATTGGTAACCAAAGTAATTATTAGGGATACCCACATATAAAGCGGCGCAAAAATTAAAGTAGTCACTTGTGCCATGTGTTGGAGCACTCCACCCTAAACATTTTGTGATTTCTTGAGGGTTCTGCAGAGGAGTGGTTAAGACGTTCGGACAGCTACTATATAATTCAAAATCCCCATTATAAACAAGGTTGGTCTGTGTTTTTGCTTCACAGCAAAACATTAGTATAAAAAGAAAAATATAAAAGGATTTATTCAACTAATAAGATCATTTAAATTTTAAAATATTGTTTTGGTACAGCTGCTTAAACTTAAGCTGCAAAACCTTATACTAATTTACAATATTTTGTAATAGTATAAAAAGGGTCTTTTTTTGTTTCGCTGCTAACAGTTGTTTGTCTATAAATGCTAACAGCTTTTGTTTTTTTAACAGGTAGTCACAAACTTACTTTGTACCTTTGAGGCGGTGAGGGTTCGCAAAATTTTCACTACAAAGGGAGGTTGTTTTAAACAATGTTTTTAGCGGCCTCCTTTCTTTTTTAAATGTGTTTCTTAAAAGATCTTTGACTAGTGTAAATAATTAAATGAAGGTTTACCTACCAGTCATGTTCTTTTTAGCACAAAAGCAAAAAATTTAGGTAAAACTAAGCTGTTGTACTGTAATATTTTGGATAAATCTTACACATGTAAGATTTACTGAATGGTGATAAATGTTATTTGAAAAATCTTAGAGAATCAACTTCACTGTCAACCGCCAACGCCTGCTGTATGTTTGCCAACAATTGTTTTGCAAAAAAGGGCGCCAGCATAACGGCCTTAGTTCCGAAGCCGTTAAACACAAACATATTTTTATGTTGAGGGTGTGAGCCAACAACGGGTCGCCTGTCTATAACCGCTGGCCGAACACCGGCCTGGTGCGCCACAACAGAGTAGGGAACAGTTATGACCGCATTTAATTTTTGAAGGAGTTCCTGTTTTGCTTTTTCGGTGGGTAGATCATTTAAGTTTTCCCATTCATAGGTGGCGCCTACTTTATAAACATTATCGCCTAAAGGCAATATAAAAAAACCTTTGTTAAAAATATCATGGTTTAGTTGCAAGCCTTCGCAACGAATGGTGAGGATCTCACCTTTGGCTGGTTTCATCGGGATCCAGCTGAAGTAAGGGTTTTTAGAAATGAGATGTCCCTCGCAAAAAATAAGGTGTTTAGCGGTTATATTTTTATAACTTATTTCTTCTTCCGAGATTTTTAATTGCGTGTGATCAAAAGTTTCTTCCAGGTAAGTCTGTGTTTCTTTTATATATGTTTTTGTACAATTTAAAAAATGGGCCACCTCTAAATTGCCGGCTTGCAATACTTTGGAGTAGGAGGCAGCAATATTGTTTTTATCTATCTGCAGATTCTCATACAGGTTGTTATCTAGAAACACATTTCCTTCCGCCGCTTTTTTCAGCCACAGGCTTTTCTCCTGTTCTTCGGTAAAAGGTTTAATGATAGTGCGGTGGTGAATGAACGTTGTTTGCAGTTGTGTTTGCCAATATTCATAAAAGTTAATGAGTTCAGGAACCAGTTCATCAGCCAACCAGCTTTTGGTGAGGCGTTTAAATACAATAGGATTCCAGATCCCGGCTGCTATTTTTGAACTCGAAGATAAATCAGGTTGATCAATCACGCAGACAGTGTAACCCGATTTGATCAGCGTTAAGGCCATCACGGAACCGGCAATGCCCTGGCCAACAATAATAACATCTATCACACTATTTTTTTTTGGCTGGCCCACGGTAACCCGGTTTAATGCCACGGTAGGCGCCTGAGAAGTAAGCGATCAATCTTACACCATATACCATTTGTACCCGGTTATAATCGCAAAAAATTTGTCCTCCAAAGCCCACATCATATTTGAATTTAAAAACTGCTTCTACCACGGCATAGCCTCCAACTTCATTATAAACTGTTGCCAGGTCATAGGTAAGTGAATCGCTGAGCGGCCTTCTAAAATACGACAGGGAAGGCCCAATAAAAGCAGAGAGGTTATATTTAAGCGCTTCTTTTCGCAAACCATACCCTAAATGAAAACTGTAATTGTTAGAAGCCGTGAACTCCCGTCCGCTCATAAAACCACCTATTCTTAAATACTGTTCTTTGATATGAAAACTAAAATCGGCAGATGTATTTCTTTCGTCTTTAGGCCAACGGGTGTTGTAGTTAGCACCGGCGCCTACTGATAGCCAGTTGTTATAAACCCGGTAACGTTTGCTATCGTAAACAATTTCTTTTTTACGGTTAAAGGTGTCTTTCTTGTGAACCGCAGAACTGTCTTTCTGTGCGAAACAGGCGACCCCAAAAAGGGTGCAAAATACGAGTATGACTAAGCTTTTCAACTGCGCTAAGATATAAAAAACAATTTAACTATTTGTTTGTGAACGTACACAATCTCTCGTATACGAAAAACGACATAGCGTTGTTTAAATTGTGTAGATGGAATTTATTCCTTTAGTAAACAGATAGCAAATGTGAGATTGAAAAGATTTGGGCGTGCCGGCGCAAAGTACGGGCGCCGTCGGGCTGTCACTTCAATCTTTTGCAGGAGGCAGACAAAAGGATTTTCGTTTGCATCCCTCACGCGAGTGTTAAACTCAGTAAAGCTAGTCTCGGGTAATAAGAGAAGTAACTAAAGTTATTTGATCATGATCCAGGCATTAGGCAAATCTGCCTTAATACTGGATAATAAATTAGCCGCGTCTTCTTTAGTGTTAAATCCACCACAGCTTACAACATGCAGGCCTTTATTATTAATGCCGCTAATAGCCGCGTTAACATGTTTGGAACGTAATTCCTTCACCAATTTTTCAGCATTTTCTTCGACACCAAAACAACCAACTACTACCTGAAATTTTCCATCATAAGAATGATCCGTAGCCAAATGTTTGACATGTTTAACCACGGTTGTTTTATCGGTATGCGCGATGCTATCATTTATATTGGCCACTAATACATCACCGCTTTCAGATAATTTGAACGTGGCATAACCATTTGCATCTACCAATAAAGCCGGTTTTTCGGGCTGATGAATAAATACAGCTTTGTCGGCTTTAAAAATATCGGGTATATATGTTTTTTCAGGGGTGTAAAAAGGGTTGAACGACGATTCCAATAATGGTTTCATAGGCCTGGAATAGGCAGCAAATAACAAAAAGGCCAAAGTTACCGGCACACCAATAGCTAAGGTTGCTATTTTTGCATACGATCTTTTTACCGGTCTTACTACTTCTGTGGTAATCTTACGGTCTTCAAACTGTTTAATACTGATCTGTTTTTCAGGTTCAATAGCCAATTCGTTGGCAATTACAGGTTCAAAACCAAAAGACTCCAATAAAAAATTAACATCCGTTTTTGCCTCAAACCGAAGTGTGTTTTCGGCATCCAGGTATAGCAACCCGATATTATCCAACTCAAACCGTTTTTTAACCGACAATAAAGATTGAACATAGTCTTTGTAATCTTCTACATCCCTGGTTGCTTCCATAACGGCCGTACCGTTTTTTTGCATTAAAGCAGAGATGAGTAAGCCATCGTTATGAATTAAATTTTTGTTAAAAAGAAGGTGCTTGGATTGAGGATATAACACATTACTTCCCTTACTAAACTCGGAATTATAGCTCCGTGCCACAAATCCACCAAAATCGGGCACAATAACACAGTCATGCTTAAACAAAAGTTCAGCAATTAAATGGGTTATTTGGTTATAGTGTAGCATTTGCGGACGTCTAATGTACAGTTTTTTATCAGCCAATTACCTGTAAACTTAGTAAAAAAGGCCTTTTTTTACTAATCCTTTAATTACCAATTATTTAAAAAATTTCAACAAATAGCCCTAATCTCATAAGCCTAATCGGGTTAAAAGCATTTTTTTGTCAGTTAAAGGCTTTATATGCCTTAGATGCCATTTTTAAAAACAAAAATGGTGTTAAAATTGTTACTGTTAGATAAGTTAACATCCAGATAAGTTTTAAATAGCTTTAATTTTACTAAAGATTATTTTACCTTTGCAGCCCCATGTTTAAATTAAGATCTTTCATATATAGTGTCTTCTGTTTCAGTTTCTTTTGGGGCAGTACATTATCTGCCCAAAAAGCCGCTCCCACAGCAAAAGAGGTTATCTTTAAAATGATCAAATCCATTGATGAACTGGAACGTTTAAAATACAGTTTAAAAATCGTGGAACGCGGTAAAAAGGGTTACAACCATTACGAATCGTCGGTTAAACTTAGCAGGAAACCACGTAAGATCTATTTGTACATTAAAGGTATTGAATTGATTTGGGTAGCAGGCTGGAATGGTAATAAAGCCTATGTAAAGCCAAATTCATTTCCCTATATTAATTTAAGCCTTGATCCTTTGGGTTATTTAATGCGACAGGATCAGCATCATACCCTAAATGAAATGGGCGTTGATTATTTTGGAAGCGTGATCGAATACATTGCCCTTAAATACGGCGATAAATTTGACAACTATTTTAAACTCGAAGGCGAAGAGCGCATCAATAACCGCCCCTGCTACAAGATCATTATCGATAACAAAGATTTTGGTTATGAAACCTATACTGTTGGAGATAACGAAAGCATTACATCCATTGCTCGCAAACTGCACGTGAGCGAGTATATGATCCTGGAAGTAAATCCAAAGCTGAACGATTATTTTGATATTCTGAAGAAAGGGCAGAAATTAAAAGTGCCTACTGCTTATGCAAAACATGTAACTTTATACATAGATCAGTTATATTATTTACCAATCAGTATTAAAATTCTGGACGACAAAGGTTTGTTTGAACAATACGATTATCATTTTTTACAGGTTAATCCAAAAATCGAAGATGCCGAATTTACAACCGGTTACAAAGATTATAAATTTTAAATTCAGCTTATCTAAGATAACATGAGCGCCATCATTATAACAAAGAACACAGAATTAATGCAACGGGTGATCGATGAGATAAAAACCTGTTTCGACCCGGAGATACCTGTGGATATTTGGGAGCTGGGTCTCATTTATGAACTCGACCTAAATGATGATCATGAATTAAAGATCACCATGACCTTAACCTCTCCAAACTGCCCCGTTGCCGAAACATTACCGGCCGAAGTGGAAAACAAATTAAAGCTGGTTCAGGGCATTAAATCGGCAACGCTTACTTTAACCTTTGAGCCAACCTGGACCAAGGAAATGATGAGCGAAGTTGCTCAGCTCGAATTAGGATTTATGTAAGATGTCGGATGAAATTGTAAATAAAGTAGCCAATAGCGGTTTGTTAACCATCGACCTCGAGGAATTTTATCCTACAGGAGAAAGAGCGTTATTTGACCTGAAACCTTTGTTGTTTCATGAGCTTATCTTAAAAGAAAAAGACTTCAGAGAATTTATAAAAAACCACGACTGGACTTTATATAAAGATAAAATGGTGGCGATCACCTGCACCGCAGATGCTATTGTTCCAACCTGGGCCTTTATGTTAGTGAGTATCGCATTAGAGCCTTTTGCTAAAAAAATTGTATTTGGTAATTTAGAAACGCTTGAGGCAATTTTATTTGGCGAAGTCTTAAGTTCTATTAATTACACTGATTACACCGACAAGAGAGTGGTGATCAAAGGATGCAGTAACCTGCCCGTATCTACCAATGCATACGTAGATTTGGTTAGAGGGTTAAGACCATTTGCCAAATCCATCATGTACGGCGAGCCTTGTAGCACAGTGCCTTTATATAAAGCGCCCGCGGTTAAATAGTTCAATTTTTTACACGTTTTGATATATTGTCCCCATGGGAATGTATTACTATTACTGGATGCTACCAATATTTTATTCTCATCCGGCAATCAATCGGCTATTTAGTTTTTAATTATGACGGATATCATTCTAATGTTTGTGCCGGAGGTACAATATATCGTTAGAACATAAGTCATTTATATAATTATGTCCCGTAGGGACGAAATAAGACCACAGTTTTTGCAATATAATGTGAGATAAAATCAAAATCTCCGTTATTTTTAAGTCGTATATTTAAGGTCTTGACTCATCCATTCAAATATTTGATCACTGTTGTTTTATTGCTCCATGTTTGCAGCATAACAGCGCAGGAAGATGGAGGCAGGAGATTGCGCAACAATCGTAAAAATCCCGTAGTTAAAACACGTATTGGCATTTCGCCGGTTGTTGGAATATATAAAACCAATAAAAACCATACAGCAGATACGCGACCAAAAATGGCGTATAATTTTTCTTTAAAGGAAGAAATACGCCTAGATAAAAATAACCGGGATTTTTTAATGATAGGAGCAGAGTATATGTTTCATGGCGTAAATTTTAATTCATATTATTTTTATAGCGATAGCTTACAATTGTATACCAAAGAAAGGTTGAAATATAAATATAGTATCACCATCCATGAACTTGATTTTCCTATTCAACTAAAACACTCTTTTCAAAAAGAAACCAATACTATTTTTTCTTCTTACATCTATGCAGGATATTGCTATCGCTGGCTCATTGAAGGTAATTTAAAAGTAACGGAAGATGGTAATGAACTCGTAAATCGGTATGAGCACTTAACGTTTAAAAGTCCGGCGTTTACCCCCGTAAACAGTTCTTTTTTGTGCATTGGCGGAGGTTTTCAAAAAAACACACAATTAAGACATAACGCCGTTTACGGTGAATTACAGTTCAGATACGGATTGTCGCCTTTTTATTTTAATGAATCATTTGCTCCCAGTAGCATGTATACCAATAGCCATGTTATTATGCTCACCGTTGGTTTTAAAATTTAAGAATGCTTTTAAAATTACATACACCTAAACAGGCTATTTCAGGTAATCTGATATTACCGGGCTCCAAAAGTATTAGCAACCGGATCTTGATTATAAAAGCATTGTCGGGTTTGGATTTTACTGTTCAAAATCTATCCGATTCGGACGATACTAAACACCTGAAAGATGCTATTGATAGTTACAAGTTGTTGTCGATCATAGATGTGGGCCATGCAGGAACGGATATGCGGTTTTTAACGGCATTTCTTTCCCTTAAAAAAGGGGATTATGAATTAACCGGTTCCGAAAGATTACAACAGCGACCTGTGAAAGATTTAGTGGATGTGCTTCAAACATTAGGCGCCGACATTTTATATAAAAACAAAGTAGGTTATCCGCCTTTATTAATTAGTGGAAAGCAGTTGCATGGAGGAAAAGTGGAGATCAAAGGAAATGTTAGCAGCCAGTTTATTACAGCGTTACTATTGGTGGCGCCTTATTTTACAAACGGATTGCAACTAACCATCATTGGCGAACTCGTTTCCAGGCCTTATGTTGACATGACCATTGAGTTGATGAAAATATTTGGAGCTTCGGTTTCGTGGAACAATCATCAGATAATTGTAAAGCCTGATCCATATTCGTATGCGCAACAAACTTATGCAGTTGAAAGCGACTGGAGCGCTGCTTCTTATTATTATAGCATGGTGGCACTTTCACCAACGGGAACTGAGTTAGGCCTGAGTAATTTATTTCAAAGAAGCTTGCAGGCAGATGCAGCTTGTGCAACTATCTACAAAAACTTTGGAGTTAGTACACGCTATTCAGAAAATGAAATAACCATTACCAAAATTCATTCAGAAAATGAAGCGGTGTTTGAATTTAATTTTATCGAATGCCCGGATATTGCACAAACACTGGTGTGTACGTGTATAGCACTAAATACACCTTTTCATATTACGGGGCTACAAACGTTGAAAGTTAAGGAAACTGACAGGATCGTTGCATTAAAAAAGGAAGCGCAAAAATTTGGAGTTGATTTAGCGTGTACTGAAAATTCGATTCACTGGAAATCGCAACAAAAAGAGGCTACATCCAAATCGATTTCAATTTCTACCTATCATGATCATCGGATGGCGATGAGCTTTGCAAGTCTGATTTTAATGTTTGATGAAATTATTATTGAAGATGCAAAGGTCGTTTCTAAATCTTATCCTTTATTTTGGAACCACCTGAAAGAAATAGGCATTAATCACACTGAATTATGAGTTATACAGACGTTATTAGCACGATAGGTGTGTCACTGATTTTATTGGCATTTTTTCTGAATACCTTTAATTATCTGGAAGAGAAAAGTAAACTGTTTTTTTTGTTGAATATGGTTGGAGGTGCGTTTGCGTGTTATGGAAGTATACTGTTAAACTCTCTGCCTTTTATTATCCTGGAGGGAACCTGGAGCTTAGTGGCTTTGGTTGGATTGATTAAGAATTTAAAACAGTAAATTCCCTTTTGCTTTTTTATCTTTCAGATCTTCTATAAAAATTTCGTGCACAATGATAAAAGCCGGGTTCAATTTAATCGCTTCAAAAATGGCATGGTTATATAAGTAACGATTATCGCCTTTAACGATTAAAAAATAATCAGAGTTCTCTAATTCAGGTAATAGTTTGGTGGTTTGTTCCACATCGCCTGCAAAGAGATCAAATTCTACAGGTAGGGATTCTTCTTTTTTAGGTTGAAACGACGTTTGATTGGGAAGAACATTGAATTCGATATTTAATTCCTCATGTATAAAGCCATATAACGGAAAATAAAAATCTTCTCCTTCTTTATGTGTAAAATCTAAAAGGTCGTTCAGCTGGAGATCGATATTCAAGGCTTGATTCAGTTCATGAACTACCCGGTAGATGCTTTCGGTACAGGTAATTGAGAAGATATCAAAATCAAAATGCTCTTCAGCGTTAATATCTAAATTGTAGGTTTTCATTTAGGTTAAGCTGAAGAGCATTTTATTTATAGATTTTTTATCCCTGTACTTTTTGTAATAATTCAGTACTGATACCTGTATTGCTATAGCCACCATCGTGGTATAAATTCTGCATTGTTACCATACGGGTTAGATCAGAGAACATACTTACGGTAAATGCAGCACAATCATCCGCACTTGCATTTCCTAACGGAGCTTGCAAATCTGCAAAATCATAAAAATCAGAAAAGCCTTTGATTCCATTCCCTGCCGATGTTTTAGTAGGTGATTGAGAAATAGTATTGATACGCACTTTCTTTTGTTTACCATAATGGTAGCCAAACGTACGCGCTATGCTTTCTAACATCGCTTTAATATCTGCCATATCAGTGTAAAAAGGATAGGTTCTTTGCGCACCAATATAAGAAAGGGCAACAACGGATGCATGTTCATTTAAAGCATCTAATTTGTGTGCTGCTGCCAGCATTTTATGAAACGATAAGGCTGATACATCAATCCCCTTTTGATAGAAATCATAGTTCAATTCAGTATAGGGAATATTTTTACGGATGTTTACGCTCATCCCAATAGAGTGTAATACGAAGTCAATTTTACCACCTAATACATCCATCGATTCGGTATATAATTTGGTAATATCTTCCATGTTAGTTGCATCTGCAGGAATGATTTTAGCGCCGGTTTCCTCCGATAATTTATTGATCTCTCCCAAACGCATAGCGATTGGAGCATTTGTCAAAGTAAATGTAGCGCCTTCTTCATGGCATTTTTGTGCTACCTTCCAGGCGATAGAATTTTCA
>JAZKDT010000035.1:78532-88652 GCA_040387475.1 Bacteroidota bacterium
TAATTCCGCGTTTTCCTTTTAATAAGTTGTAAGCCATTTTATGTGTTTTTAGTTGCGTAAATATACGATTTACTCTTAGTTTTTTGAGAAATTTACATGCTAAATTTCTCTTGTAATTTGCTGATTGCCATAATGCTAGCAACTACCTATTAACAAAAATAAAAACAGAATATTTATTCGTATAAAAAGTAATCTTTTCTAATAAAATAATTAGCTGAATTGTAAATCTGCATCATGTTTTTTTCAAGGCTATCAGCTTTTCCTTTCAGTTGCACATTGTAATTTACAGGATCTAAATTTTTATATTTCCTTAAATACGTTTGTCCGTTGGTTAACGTTTTATAATAGTAAAAACCGTTATTGTCAACACAACCAATTTTATCGTCTGCCGAAAATACAACATAGGGATGTTGTTCTTTCAAAATATTGATCCCAAAAGTTTGGTTCGTGTAATTGCCGCCGATAATTCCCATCACCGTTGCCGGAATATCGGGCTGGTAACAGGGCGAAGAAATAGTATCAGGTTTAAATAATTTGGGTTGATGGATAATGCAGGGAATATGATTGTAGCTAACAGGCATTTCGTAAGTATGACCCATTGATAGTCCATGATCGCCTAAAAATATAAAAACGGTATTGTTGTACCAGGATTGTTGTTTTGCCTCATCTATAAATTTTCCGATCGCCCAATCGGCATACATCGTGCAGTTATCCTGGGGTGATTTGCCGTTTGGTTTAAAAGGAATGTTTTCGGGAACCCGCCATGGCCCGTGATCGGAGGCGGTCATTAAAATCGATAAAAACGGAGCATTGTTTTTTCTGTTATTTGTCGTTTCAATTAACTTTTCCAGTAATACATGATCCGGTACACCTAAAGTACTTTCCGAAAGTGTGTGATCGAAATCACGTTCACTAATAATGTGTTTAAATTTATTAAATTTATAATAGCCTTCCATATTATCAAAATGTGGATCGTGAGTCGTATAAAAATAGGTTTCATAACCACGGGCGCTCAATAAAGATCCAAGGCCTTTAAACGGTGTTTTAATATAGCTTCTCATCGGCTGCTCATCATACATACTGGGGTAACCGCTACTAGTTGAGAATAATCCGTTAAAAGTATGGATACCCGATGAGAAAAAATTATCGAAAAATACAGACTCCTTATTAAGTTTATCCAGGCAAGGCGTTAAATTTTCCCCGTTATAATATCCCATTTTAAATAAACACATGCTTTCCATGATCACTATAACGATATTATAATTGTGTTTTGGGGTATCTATTATCTCACGGTTAATATCATCTTCAAAAGGAGAAGTAATTTTCAAATAATTTCTGGTGAACGCAATTTGATCATGTATGTTTTCAGGAGCCAGATATTGTTTTTTGTTACCGCCAAAGACAACAGATTTCCAGAATGTATAGTTCGCATTAATGGCGATTTGATTTATAAAGCTATTTTGAGATACAATGGCTACACCTTCATGCAAACCTGTACGGTCAAAAATACGCCCTCTTGAACCCATGGTAACTAACGTGCATAATACCATGAATTGTATTAAACCACGTAACCGCGGTAATTGAAATTTACTTTGTGTTTCAAAAGCAATAAAATATTTTTTAGAAAAGTAAAGAAATATTCCGGCGATGGGAACAAATACTAAGAAAAATCCCCAATATGAAAAACTTCCGAATATAACGCCAACGGCAAAATCAGGACTATCGCTCCATAAAAAAGCAGTACGATTGAGATGAGTTCCAAACTGTGTGAAAAAGGGAATATCAGCTATAGATACAAAATGATAAATTAATTGAAGGATCAAAAAACTATAAAATCCAATACTATATAACTTTTGTGTTTTTAAAAGACCAGCCAAAAGCCAGCTCAGTAGAGGTAGATAGCTAATCCAACAAAATACAGCTGTATCAAACTCAAATCCTATTTTGAAAGCATTTATTTTTTCATAAAAGGAAATGCCGTCGATGTCTGAAGATTTATTAAAAATGTAAAAGAGAAGGCGGATTAGAAAAAACAGAAACAGATTTAAAATATAAAGTTTAAATAACAGCGTCGCTTCTGCCGGTATTTTCTCTCTAATTTTTTTAAGCATTCAATAATTCTTTCGCGTTCTTTAAAGCAATTTCTGTTGGAATTCCGGTGCTTAACATTTTGGCGATTTCTGACACGCGTTCATCATTCGTGAGCGCTTTAATACTTGATGTGGTTTTGTCTTTAGAATCTGATTTATACACAAATAAATGATTACGACCCTTACTGGCCATTTGCGGTAAATGTGTAATCGTAATTACCTGCATGGTTTTTCCCATCGCAAATAAAATGTTTCCAATCTTGTCGGCTACGTCGCCGCTTACGCCCGTATCTATTTCATCAAAAATAATAGTTGGCAAGGCAGTGCGCTCAGCTAACAATGCCTTTAGGCATAGCATTAAACGCGAAAGCTCGCCGCCCGAAGCTGTTTTATGAAGCTCTTTAAATTCGGCACCTTTGTTAGCAGTAAATAAAAAGGAGATGACATCAAGCCCGGTAGCACTTAAATTTTCCTGTGGTTTTAATTCTATTTTAAACTGAGCATTAGCCATTGAAAGACTGGTTAGCATCGTTTTGATATTTTGCTCGATACCCGCTGTTGCTTTTTGTCGTTTTAAAGAAAGCTCAGACGCGGTAACTTTACACTGGTTTTCTAAAGTTGAAATTTCTTTCCGGTTTTTTTCGATACTTAGTTCCAGCGATGAGAATTGTTGCAATTTTGCTTCAATCTCATCTTTAATAAGCATGAGTTCTCCTTCAGTATTAACGCCGTGCTTCTTTAATAACCGATTCAATTTATCTAACTGGGTATTTATTTCCCCTAATCGTGTATTGTCGTACACAACATCTTCCTCACACGCGTCTATATCTTTTGATAGTTCTTTTAATTCTATAGACACAGAATTAATCCGTTCAAATAGTTCGGCAAATTGCTTCCCGAATTTGGATACACTTTGTAATTGCTGTTTTACTATTGCCAGGGTAGATACAATATTTTCGTCCCCACCATTAATGGCCAACGATGATTTTGCTAAATTGCCTTTGATATATTCAGCATTTTCAAGGGTTTCACTTTCTTCTTCCAGTTGTTTTAGGTCTCCCGGTTTAAACGGTGTTTCTTCCAGTTCATTAAATTGAAACTGGTAATAATCAAGCTCTTTTTTTGCCTGTAGTTCCTGCGCGACGAGTTCTTCCAGGTGCTTTTTTAATTTTTGAAGAGCACTGAATTGTTTTTTATAATCGGTGAATAAAGTCGTAGTTTGAGCAAAGGCATCCACCAGCTCAAACTGAAAATTCGTTTCTTTTAAGAGTAAAGTTTCGTGTTGTGAATGAATATCGATCAACTGATCACCGAGTTCTTTTAAAACACTAATGGTTGTGGGAGTATCATTAATAAAGGCTCTTGATTTACCCTCCGGGGTAATTTCCCTTCTTACTGTTGTCAATTCTTCAAAATCCAGTTCATGGGTTTCGAAAAAAGGCTTTAATTTATATTCTTTGATATTAAAGCGCGCTTCAATGATACATTTTTTTGCTTTATCGTGCAACGAATTTATATCTGCCCTGTTCCCAAGTGTAAGACCGAGTGCGCCTAATAGAATCGACTTTCCAGCTCCGGTTTCTCCGGTAATAACTGTCAAACCTTTATTAAGATGAACTTCAGTCTCTTCAATCAGTGCAAAATTCTGTATTCTTAAATGCTGTAACATAGTCCCGTTAAATATCGGAAATTATTTAGCGCTGAAACGGTTATTTTTCTCATATCAATAGGGCATTTTTCAACAATTTTTATTTTTAAGTACGTTACGCCTAAACCATATGAATCATTCAATCATTTAAACCGTTCTTTCACTCAAAAGCGTGTAACAAAAAGTTTTTTTTACCGTAATACAATATAGAAAGAATGGCAAACTACTTGCACTATCTTCTCTGAAGTATCATTTCTAAATTTTTTGAATCATGAGACAGCTAAAAATAACCAAACAGATTACAAATCGCGAAACAGCTTCGCTGGATATGTATTTACAGGATATCGGCCGCGTGGAACTAATTACGGCTGATGAGGAAGTTGTTTTGGCTCAAAAGATAAAACAGGGTGATCAACGCGCACTTGATAAACTGGTAAAGGCTAATTTGCGTTTTGTGGTTTCCGTTTCCAAACAATATCAAAATCAGGGCTTGAGCTTGCCCGATCTGATAAATGAGGGCAACATGGGATTGATCAAAGCCGCGCAACGTTTCGACGAAACCAGGGGATTTAAATTTATATCTTATGCCGTATGGTGGATCAGACAATCTATTTTGCAGGCTTTGGCCGAACAATCAAGAATTGTAAGATTACCGTTAAATAAAATTGGCGCTATAAATAAGATCAATAAAACATTCGCCAAACTGGAGCAGCAATTAGAACGCGAACCTATTGCAGAAGAAATCTCGGAAATTTTGGATATTTTACCCGAAGATATCCGCGATATCATGAAAAATCAGGGGCGTCACATGAGTATGGACGCTCCGCTGGGTACAATGGAAGATGGCGGAAGTATGTACGAATTATTGGAAAACAAACATGAGGTTTCTCCGGATAATGATCTGATCATTGAAAGTTTAAGAAGCGAAATAAACAGAGCTTTAACCGCGTTAACGGCTCGGGAAGCAGACGTTGTAAGGCTTTATTATGGATTAAGTGGTGGACATTCCCACTCACTGGAAGAAATTGGGGAAAAATTTGAATTAACCAGGGAGAGAGTACGTCAAATAAAAGAAAAAGCAGTGCGCCGTTTAAAGCATGCTTCCCGAAGCAAGTTTTTAATGGGGTATTTAGGATAGTTGTTTATGTTTAGTTAGTTCCCGGTATCAACTGGAACAAGGAGGCTAGTGTTTGGCCTCCTTTTTTTATTTAGCTGGCATGCTTTTTTAAGAATATCTTGTACGGGAATAGTGTTTAGTTCCGTTTAGTTTAATTATAAAAAAAGGGAGATTCCGCTATGGTAATCTCCCTTTTTTCTTATCCGGTCGTTTGGCACACTTTTATATAGTAAATAGTATAGGGATAGGTTTTGTTCCGTTTAGTTTAGTTTAAAAAGTGGAGGCGTACATTATATGTAGCCTCCTTTTTTATGGTTGTTATTTATTGTTTATAGAATTTTGCCTATTCATCTGCAATATTTTATATTTTTGAAGTTTAAACTTATATTATGTCACACTTAATTGCACCTTCAGTTTTATCGGCGGATTTTGGAAATCTGCAACGCGATATAGAATTGATCAATAATTCGGATGCTGATTGGTTTCATATTGATATCATGGATGGTGCGTTTGTTCCCAATATTTCTTTTGGTTTCCCGGTTTTAAAAGCCATTCAAAAACATGCTAAAAAGCCTTTGGATGTGCATCTGATGATTGAAGATCCGGATCGTTACGTTCAATTATTTAAAGATGCGGGAGCCGATATATTGACCGTTCATCAGGAAGCCTGCAGGCATTTACACCGTTCTGTCCAAAATATTAAAGCATCCGGTATGAAAGCAGGCGTTGCGCTAAATCCTCATACTTCTATTTCATCATTAGAAGATATTATTTCTGACATTGATCTCGTGTGCGTGATGAGTGTAAATCCTGGATTTGGTGGACAAAAATTTATTGAAAATACTTATACAAAGGTTATCGCCCTGAAGAAGCTGATTGAACAAAAAAATTCTGCCGCCCTCATCGAAATTGACGGAGGCGTTGATCTGAATAATTACCATAAACTACTAGTGGCAGGCGCCGATGTATTAGTTGCCGGTAACACTGTATTCAGTAGTGTTAGCCCAAAAGACACCATTACACAATTAAAACAAGTACAATTATAAACCCCGTCTGCCGAAAGGCAGACCTAAAAAACAAAACAATATGCCATTCGAATTACCACAATTACCGTATGCACATAACGCACTGGAACCACATATTGATGCAAAAACTATGGAGATACACCATGGAAAACATCACCAGGCTTATGTTACCAATTTAAATAATGCTATTGCAGGAACAGATGCAGAAAACATGAGCATTGAAGATATTTGTAAAAATATTTCTAAATATCCCGCAGCTGTTCGTAACAATGGTGGCGGACATTACAATCACTCTTTGTTTTGGCAGGTTATGGCACCAAATGCTGGTGGAATGCCAACAGGAGATTTAGCAAAAGCAATTGAGTCTGACTTAGGTGGTTTTGAAAAATTTAAGACTGATTTCGCAGCAGCTGGAGCTACACGTTTTGGATCAGGCTGGGCCTGGTTATGCGTAAAAGAAGGAAAACTTTGTGTGTGCTCTACTCCTAATCAGGATAATCCTTTAATGGATATCGCTGATTGCAAAGGAACACCCATTTTAGGAATGGATGTATGGGAACATGCTTACTATTTAAATTATCAAAACCGTCGCCCTGATTATATGGCTGCATTTTTTAATGTTATCAACTGGACAAAAGTAAGCGAGCTATATGCCGCTGCGAAAAAATAATTTAAAAAAATATTATTTTGTAAAAAGGTCCCGATGATTTTTCATCGGGACCTTTTTTATTTATGTAACAATATATTTTATATTTTAGTAGTATGACGATTAATAAATTATCTGCCATTTTTGTTGGAATATTATTTCAATCTGTTTTATTAGCGCAAACTACAACTTATCCCGACGGTAAATTACAGAGTAAAGGAAACAGAGTGGATGGGGAATGTATTACTTATTATGAAAACGGTAATATGAAAACAAAAGACCATTTTGTGAATGGAGAGTATGAAGGTGAGAGTATATTATATTATGAAAGTGGAAATGTTCACATGAAGTCTTTTTTTGTTAAAGGTGAATTTGATGGAGAAAATATAATGTATTACGAAAGTGGTAAAATTGAAGCGCGAGCATTTTTTGTTAATGGTAAATATCATGGAGATAACATTACATATTATGAAAATGGAAGTATCAACACGAAACAAACCTATGTTAACGGAAAAGCAAACGGAGAGTCTGTTTCATATTACGAAAATGGCACGCTGAGGAATAAAAGTTTTTGGGATAATGGCATGCCAAAGGGAGAGCAAATTAATTATGATGAGAGTGGTAGGGTTATTAAGGAATAGTATTTAATATATATCATAAAAAGCCCTGCTTGAATTTTCAAGCAGGGCTTTTTAAGGAGTTAAATTTTATTTATTCTTTGATCACCCTCGTTAAAAAGTACGAACCATTGTTTTTAATTCTCACCGAATAAATTCCTTTAGCAAAATGCTCAAATGAAATGGCTGTGCTATTAGTTGAAATGGTTTCTGTTAACACTAATTTACCAATGGCATCAAAAACTTCCACAGTGGCATTTTCAACCCTAGTTGATTTAAAATCAATGGTAACGTTCCCTGCAGTTGGATTAGGATATACTACAAGTGAACTATTCGCAATCTCTTGTATGCCCGTACACGTATTTACTACAACCGTTTCACTGGTAACCGCTGAACAGCTATTTATGTCGGTATAACTATATGTTACGGTAAATGTTCCAACACCGGCAACCGACGGATCAAAGTTTGAGCCACTCACACCCGTTCCCGAATAAGTTCCTCCATTCGGACTTCCTGTTAAAATAACAGCCGCGTTGTTTACACACAATGGACCCGATAAACCGCTTAAGCTCACACTAGGTAAAATATTTACATTAACCGTTGTTACCTGAGAATCAGGACAGCCGTTTGTTGTTCCGGTTACTGTATAGTTTGTTGTAGTGGTTGGAAAAACAGAAAGGTTTTGTGCGGTTGATCCTGTATTCCAACTATACATTGTTGCACCTGATGAAGTTAGCCATGCCGTATCGCCTGAACAAATAGTAGCGCTGTTTACAACAACCGTTGGTGTAGCACTTACGTTAACAGTTGCAACCTCAGAATCAAAACAACCATTGCTTGTTCCTGTTACAGTATAATTTGTTGTAGTTGCAGGTGAAACAGAAATACCCGCAGTAGACGCGGAGGTATTCCAATTATAAGTAGATGCTCCGCTTGCCGTTAAAGCTGCTGAATTTCCTGAGCAAATGGTTGAACTATTTACTACAACGGTTGGTGTAGCATTTACATTTACCGTTGTAACTTTGGTATTAGTACATCCGTTGCTGGTTCCTGTTACTGTGTAGTTTGTTGTAGTTACCGGAGAAACAGAAATATTCGCTGTCGACGCCGAGGTATTCCAACTGTAGGTTGTTGCCCCGGTTGCTGTTAGAGACGCTGAATTTCCTGAGCAAATGGTTGGACTGTTTACAGATACGGTAGGTGTTGTTTTCACAGTTACCGTTGTAACTTTCGTATGTGTACATCCGTTGCTGGTTCCTGTTACTGTGTAGTTTGTTGTAGTTACAGGAGAAACAGAAATGCTGGCCGTCGATGCCGAGGTATTCCAACTGTAGGTTGTTGCTCCGGTTGCTGTTAGAGCTGCTGTATTTCCTGAGCAAATGGTTGAACTGTTTACAGAAACGGTAGGTGTTGTTTTCACGGTTACGGTACTCACTTTCGTATTCGTACATCCATTGCTGGTTCCGGTTACTGTATAGTTTGTTGTGCTTGCAGGCGAAACAGAAATACTTGCAGTAGATGCCGAGGTATTCCAGCTATAAGTAGCTGCGCCGCTGGCCGTTAAAACCACTGAATTTCCTGAACAAATAGTTGAACTGTTTACAGATACTGTTGGGTTTGCTGCAACATTCACAGCAACCGTATTAGTTGCCATGGTTCCACAACCGGATAAATTTCCACTAACTGTGTAAATTGTGGTGGAAGTTGGCGATACAGAAATAGAGGCGTTATTTGAGCCTGTGTTCCATGTATAGGTTGTAACACCGCTGGCTGTAATAGTAGTTGTGGCTCCTGAGCAGATTGATGGAGAATTTACAGCTATAGATGGTGCGCTTCCAACCGTCACCATCGCTGTTGAGGTTTTTATACAACCCGTTGCGGATGTTCCGGTTACTGTATAAGTTGTACTCACTGTTGGTGAAACAGACAAGCTAGATCCTGTAGCACCTGTATTCCAGGTGTATGTGCTGGCACCACTGGCTGATAACGTACCCGTTGAACCGGCGCAGATAGTTGAAGAGGTGGCTGCCACCGTAGGTAATGCGTTAACCGTTACCGTAGCGGTTTGTGTATTTATACAACCGTTACTTGTGCCGGTTACTATATAGTTACTTGTAACAGTTGGTGTTACTGAAATACTGGCGGTTGATGCCGAAGTACTCCAGCTGTAAGTTGATGCGCCACTTGCAGTTAAAGCGGCCGGATTTCCAATACAAATAGTTGAATTGTTGACCGAAATAATTGGCGTTGCATTTACAGTTACTGTTGTTGTTTTAGAGTTGGTGCAACCATTACTCGTTCCCGTAACCGTGTAACTGGTTGTTGTAGCAGGCGATACCGAAATACTTGCTGTAGATGCAGAGTTGCTCCAGATGTAGGTTGCAGCGCCGTTAGCCACCAGTGCAGCTGAATTGCCCGAACATATCGTTAAACTGTTTACCGATAGGGTTGGCGTAGTATTTACATTTACAGTTGTTACCTGTGTGTGGGAACAACCATTTGAGGTGCCGGTTACAGTATAGTTTGTATTTGAAGTTGGCGACACTGAAATACTTGCCGTAGATGCCGAAGTATTCCAGCTGTATGTTACAGCGCCACTTGCGTTTAAGACTGCCGAGTTTCCGGAACAAATAGTGGAACTGTTTACCGAAACAGTTGGAGTGGCATTTACAGCAACAGTTGATACTTTCGTATTTGAACAACCATTTTGAGTTCCTGTTACTGTATAGCTGGTTGTTGTAAGAGGCGATACAGAAATGCTGCCGGTTGATGCTGAGGTACTCCAACTATATGTTGTAGCGCCACTGGCCGTTAACACAGCGGAGTTGCCAGAACAGATCGTGGAACTATTTACTGCAACTGTGGGCGTTGCAATAACTGTTACTGTTTTAATGGAGGTATTTTGACCCGAAGCATTTTTAGCAATGAGGGAAATAGTGTAAGTTCCTGCATTGGCAAAAGTAATAGTTGGATTTTG
>JAZKDT010000035.1:88662-162604 GCA_040387475.1 Bacteroidota bacterium
CCTGTTGATGAGGTCGCCGTCCATGTCCAGGTGGTTGGTGCATTTAATGATTGATCAGTTAATTGCATGCTTGTTGTGGTACAAGGATTTGAAGACGCGACGCTGAAATTGGAAACCGGTGCTGCTGCGGGAGCGGGAACAATGGTTAGCACGCCGTTGTTAAGGTCGTAAAAAATATTTCCTGCACCGCGAATCATTAAACGACCTGTTGTTGTGGTTACTGAAGGCACTGTGATAACTGCAGTTCCATTATTTAAAACATTAGTAGCTAAAGTTATAGGATAAGTGTATCCTCCATCGGTTGATAATAAAATATTAACGCTTGGTGTATTTACAGGCGCAACCGAAGTTCCGGCAACCGCCCAGGTAACGGTTTGTGTTGTAGCGGCGGTCCAGGTTGTTGCAGCGTTTTGAGAAGTTACTGAAAAAGGACCAGCCGTAGCATTTACAGTTACTACTTTTAAATCAGAAGCCGTTTGCCCGCCACCAACATGGTTATCTCTCACGATAAACGAAAAATTTAAAGTGCGTCCTACCGAAGGCGTTACCTCCCATGTATTTGCCAATGTATTGCTAATCACTGTTGCCAGGGAAGGCATGTATCTGTTTGGTGATATGGTTGGAGAAATAGAACGGTATAACGGGCCTACGCTATAGGTTGAAAGTGGGGCGGCGGTTCCCGGTGATTGCGTTGCATCGTTCTGACTCCAGTTATAAGTTAGAGAACTCATACCATTTACATCTGTAGCAGTTCCTTCCAGTATAAAAGCCGTTGATTTAGGAATAATATAATCTGCGCCGGCGTTTGCAGTAGGCGGTGTATTTGTTAAACTCGTAATGGCTGCACAGGTGCCGTTACCTGTTTTTATGTTAAGGCTGATATCTCTTATATTAACATAATTAAAATCATCGTGGCTATTAGCCTGGACGTTCGAAGGACAAATTCCGGCATAGCCCATAATTGAACTTCCACTCGCTGGTTCTACTTCTGTTGTTCCGCTTCCGCTTCTGCTACATGTATTCATTACATGGTAACCACCATATTGATGTCCCATTTCATGTGCTACATAATCAATATCAAAAGCGTCGCCCGTTGGATTAGCACGACCGGTGTAACCTCTGCCTTTGTGCGTTCCCGTTTGCGATGTGCTTAAACATACACAGGATAAACAGCCGGCGTTGCCACCACCGGTGGTATTAAAATTGTGACCGATGTCGTAATTTGCTACCCCAATGGCGGCGTCGATTGTTTGAGCTGTTTTGGTGTTCCACTCATTACTCCAAGGATCTGTAGTAGTACTTCCATAATAAATCAACAGATCATTATTAGCAATAAATACCATTTTAATCGCCAGATCCCTTTCATATACACCGTTCACACGATTCATAGTGATAGTCATTTGCGCTTGTATATTAGCTTTTTGCTGTGCTACAGTTCCTGTTCCGGCAAAAATATTTCCATATTCAGCATTACACGATTGGGCCAAGCGGAATGTTCTTAACTTTTGATCATTGATGTTTTGAACAGTCATGTTACCATCGCCACTTAATTTTTGAAGGGAAGGCAGTACAACCTGGTCATCTGTTAAACACTGAAAAGATTGTGGGTCAGCACCTAATGAATTTTTGTCATATACTATATAAGTTGCAAGATCGCTTGTATAAGGATCTATAAACACTGTGCTCTTGATGCCCGATAAGGACATTGTATGTAAACCAAATTGGGTTACGCTAAAACGCATGGTTGCAGTTGGATCATCAACACCTTGGGCAGCGTATGTTTTAATCATAGGGAATTTTGCTTCCAGGATCGGATCCATAATTGAGGACTCGTAGACATTAAATTTTTCGTATTGTCCGTCAGCATTCGGAAATTCTAAAACCAGCGGAGCAGAGGCATTTGGCGAAAACAACACCGGAGCATTGTTTAACTGTGTGCTGAGCGCATTTAAGTTTAATTGAAACAAATAATATTTTGAAGGAGATGAACTTCTATGTACTTTATCTCCTTCAATATCTTTAACAGATAATTTTTGCCATAAGCCATCAGAAGAGTTTTGTGCGAAGGCACTGGAAATAATGAAAGTCGCAATAAGCGTCAGTGTTTTTCTTAAATAGATTTGTTTCATAGATTATGTGTTTAGTCAAAAAAATAAAAGAGTGGGTTATGGTAAAATAATTCCCATTTATATACAATTATAAGATAAGATACTGTAGATTTTATGTAATAGGAAAATATTTCGCCTATTTATTATTCTTTTTTGAAAACTCCCTGTTGTTAGATGGCACAAGCTGTATTAAACTATCGGCTAATTTTTGATAGTGGGCCATTATAAACACAAAAAAAGCAGCCTTGCAAAGGCTGCTTTTTTTGACTTTATTTTATTATTATTATTTTCTATCTTTAATGGCATCTTGTGTCATGATCACCATATCAAGATGAGATCTAACTTCAGCTACATTCATAGCTGCCCACATTTTAATTTCTGTATCATCGCATTTCTCAGATGTTTTTTCATAGAAATCGAGGGCTTTTTCATGTTTGTCTTTCATTCTGTCTACAAAAGCTTTATCGTAATCTAATCCTTTTTTATCTGTTAGTTTTTCGATGTCCTTTTTTTGATCTTCTGAAATATCAGAGGGAAGTGCTACCTGTTTTGAACCGGCGAGGCCTTTAATATCTTCGTTCATTTTAGAGTGAGCTTCAACCAGCATAGCGCTTAATTTTTTAACTTCTTCAGTAACCGCATTTGTTGACGCACTTTCTGCAGATCGTATTTCAAATAAATTGGAGGCATAAGCTTCTACTAATTTATCCGCCTCTTTTTCTCCCTGTCTGTCAAAATTTTCTTTGTTTATATCTTCAGCTACTTCTTTTGAATCTTTAGTGTCGTTGCAGGATACGGCGATAGTCATTAGGCATACTGCCATTGGAATTCTTAATTGTTTTAGTGCGATCATGTTTTTAAGTTTTAATGATTAGATTGTTTTTTGCTATTGTATATAAATAATTATGCCAGTGTGCTCTGTTGGGTAAAAACAAAAGGCCTTCCCAACTGGGTTGGAAAAGCCTTTTATCAGGAAAAAATAATGGCGAAACTATTTTTTACTTTTTTTTCTTTTATCTGAACGTTCAGATCCCTGGTAGGAATCAAAACGGTCTTCGTTTCTTCCTGAAAATTCTGATCGTCCACGCTCGTATCCAGTGTATGAATCGTTTCCGTATCCTGAATTTCCCTGAGAACGTCTTGATGTATAATCGTCATCTTCGTAATTACCTTGCCCGAAAGAGGGATTCTCATACCCGTAAGAATTAGCCCCGTCATAACCTTGCCCTAAATTACGGTTTGAATATCCACGGCTGTTATCATGGCTTTGGTTGCTGTAGTCGTGGCGTTGTGTTGAATTATATCCACGGTGTTCTGAGTCCTGGTTTCTTTCACCACGTTGAGATCCAAATTGATTGTAGTTGTCATAGCCACGATCATTAGGAAAACTGTTGTGATTTGATCCATACTCATTGTTTCTTCCGCTGTTGTATGAATCTTGTCTGGATTGATTGTAACTACCTGAATTTTGGCGTCCGTATCCACGATCTTCTCCAAATGAATTTTCAGAGTTGTTATAAGAGCCGCGATTTGATCCGTAAGATGAATTTCTGTTTTCACCATATTCTCCACGATTCTCATTTTGATATCCTCCGCTGTTGTACGATCCGCGTCCTTGTGAATTGTAGTTACGCCCTTGTCCGTATTGGTTAGAAGATTCAGTCCATTCGTTACGACGATCCTTGCCTTGATTCATTCCACCATAATTTTGAGAAGAACGATTTTGGAAACGGTTGCCATATTCTGATTGGCCGAATGAAGGATCTTCATAATGCGAATATTGACCACGTGATTGGTTTACATTCCAATCCTGGTCTTGTCCTTGTTGATTTTGATTATTATATCCTTGATTCCCGAACTGCCCGGAATATTGTCCGTTATAGCCTTGCGATTCATTTCTCATGTTGTTGTAACCGCCTTGATTGGTTTGACCATACTGGTTGCCTTGTTCAAATTGATCGCGGTTTTGGTTATTCTGACCTTGTTGGTTTTGATAGCCACCGTATTGATTTTGGTTTCGCTGGCCGTATTGGTTTTCCTGGTTTTGTCCCTGATATCCACCATACTGATTAATGTTTCTTCTGTACTGGTTATCTTGTCCCTGGGTTCCATACTGGTTTTGTCCGTATTGATTTTGATTACCTTGATTTTTTTGTCCTCCGTAATTTGAAGTTCCGGAAGTGTAATCGTTATCATCATCATCAGAATCAGAACTATATACTTCGTGACGGTGTTTTTCTGTTTCTGTTTCATCACCGTCATATTTACTGCCTTTGGTAGTAGACGTTTCGTCTTTTTTAGACGTCGTAGAAGTTTTGTCGCCAAAACCGGTTACAGTGTTGTTATCACCGGTTCCGGTAGTAGTGTTTGAAGTTGTAGTTTGATCTTTTGAAGTGGTTTCTTTCGAATCTTTAGTTTCTTTTGAATCTAAAGTTCCCGAGGTTGTAGTAGAATCCTCGTTCGAATCTTTTGTTTTGTTTTTGAACTGTGTCATTTTTTCAAGATTTAAGATTAATATGTAATTAGTTGATTCTAATTATTGAACATATATTCTTATACCACTTTAAAAAAATAATCACCCGGCTCTAAATTTCTGTGGTACAGGCACTTCCCACCAGATGTTTTTCCTGAGGAATTAATTCCTAAGAAATTTTTCTACAGAGCTCCACATAAATTCCTTTATTTGAGGGTATCCTTCTTGTTTTTCTTAAAGTATCGTCTTAGCAGAAAGCTATGTTGCGCAGCTTCCAGGTCCTGATCCAATTTTTTTGATCCGCTTTCCAGATTTTTCATCGTTGATTTTAAATTTGCTCCGGTTTCCTCATCGTGTAATAAAATGCCTATAGGACTTTTTTTATTGCGGGTCGCACTATTTAAATTAGATACCAAAGCTGAAGCTGTGTCAGTAATTTTGTTGAGTTCTTTCACAGATCCTTTTAGCGAATTAAACACCACAGTATCGGTTACCAATTGGTTGGCTAAAGTGCCTTTTTTATTTAGTCCTGAACTAAAGGATGATAGAGATCCCATAACCTGGTTGGCTTTACCCGTGGCATTTTTTAGCGAGGCGGCCGCCGAGGAAATATCACTGTAGATAGCATCGTCTTTTAATAATTTACCCACACTTCCTTTACCTTCTGCCAGATCTTTGCTGATCAGTTTAAAATCTTTTGTAATGGCCAGTACATTCATATTATTTTCCTGTAATGTATTCATCATATCTTCGGTCGAAAATGTTTTTTCTACACCTAAGGTATCGTCTTGCGACACAGCAGCTACATTGGAACTTCCGCCATAAATTACCAGTATTTTATTTCCGATAAACCCATCGGTACTCACTTTTACTTTTGCATCCTTACGAATATATTGCTGAGCATCTTCGTTGATATTCATGATCACCTTGACTTTCGATTTTCCGAAAAACTCAACTCTTTTTACTGTCCCTATTTTCACCCCTGAGAACCAGATATTGCTACCCTTTTGCAAACCGTTCACGTCTTCAAATATAGTTGTAACCTGCATTTTTGTGGAAAACGTTTGGTGGATATTCCCGATCATCAGGATGCCGGCCAGCAAAAATATAATGCCGACTAATATAAATACTCCAACGATAACAGCTCGTTTATTTGGTGATTGACTCATAGCTTATTGTATAAAATTGTAATTAAAAAAACTTTGTATTCTCTCTTCGTTTGTTGCAAATACTTCTTCAAAACTTCCCACTTTCAAAAATTTGCCGTCCAGTAACATCGCAACGCGATCGCCGGTAACCTTAGCGCAGGTTAGATCGTGGGTGATGATAATGGAGCTGGTTTTGTATTTTTTTTGAACATTATTAATGAGTTCATTTATTTCGATGGATGTAATGGGATCTAAACCCGAAGTCGGTTCGTCGTATAACATTACCTCTGGTTTTAGTATGAGGGTGCGTGCAATGCCAATCCGTTTTTTTTGTCCACCAGACAGATCAGACGGCAACTGATTAATTTTATCGCTTAATCCTACGGCATCCAATACTTCTTCTACAGCAATATCAATTTCTTTTTGACTGAGGTGTTTAAAATTCATGCGAAGCGGAAACTCGAGGTTGCCCCTAACATCCATACTGTCATATAAAGCACTGTTTTGAAACGAGAAACCAATCTTGAGACGTAACGCATCAAGCTCTTTACCCTTTAATAATTCCACTTCTTTTCCTAATGCCTGTACAGTTCCTTTGTCGGGCTTTAATAAGCCTACTAATATTTTAATCAGCACTGATTTTCCGGTGCCAGAGCGACCTAGAACCACAACATTCTCTCCCCGAAACACGTCAAGGTCAATTCCTTTTAATACGTGGAGCGCACCAAATGATTTATATAACCCACGGATGGAGATCACTGCTTCATTTGTATGGATGTAATTATGTTGATTATCTGGTTGCATACACTTAATATAAACGGATCCAGTTGCTGATCTGTACAATGACTACTTCTTCTATAAAAACCAAAAACATGGATAATACCACAGCCTGGTTGGCCGCTCTTCCCACGCCCACAGTTCCGCTGGATGCATTATAACCTTTGTAGCAACCTATGATGCCAATTGTGAAACCGAAGAAAATTGACTTGACAACAGAAGTAAATATGTCGAGGAAGGTAATCGTTTCAAATCCATGCTCAAAAAAGCTGATAAAGCTCGTAGACTCATGCGCATTGATATTAACGAAGGAACCAAGTAAAGCTACAAAACCACAATAAAGGGCAAGGATGGGAACGGTTATGGTAGTTGCAATAACACGCGTGGTAACTAAATATTTAAAAGGATTAATAGCCGACACTTCCATCGCATCTATTTGTTCCGTTACGCGCATCGAACCCAATTCGGCACCAATGCTTGATCCTACTTTTCCGGCGCAGATCAATGCAGTAACTAACGACGCTAATGCTCTGAGAATGGCAATCGAAATTAAGGACGGTAACCAGGATGTAGCACCAAATGTTTCCAGCGATGGTCGCGATTGTTTGGTGAAAACCATTCCGGTTACAAAGCCCGTTAATGTAATAAGTGGAAGAGATCGAATGCCTACTTCGTAACATTGGTTGATAATCTCTCTAAAATGCAAGGGCGATTTAAATGCTTCTTTAAAGAATAGAGCTACAAATTTATAAGCGCTATGAATTCCGACAAAATAATCGTCGAAGCCCTTATTGAATAGAAATTTTTTTGTTTCCGGTTGATCCATATAAATTTGGTTGTGCCCGACGGATATGTAAGAATGTAATGCCAGTGTCATCTACATAATTTGGGCACTTTAATGCCCAAATTGCACCATCCCACAATTGTGGGGAAAAAATAAAGGCTATTATTCATGGTTATGAATAATAGCCTTTTATAAACGCACGCTCTAAGAGCTTATTGTTAAATCTATTTTTTAATTGCAATACAGGTTTTTTGCGATTGCTCTTTATGGTTTTCGATGGTTGGAATTGAATTTTTTGCCCACTCTTTCAGCTCTGTATTACCACCTTTTTTTGCTTCCTTTTTAAATTTGCATAATAATTTTTTGTGCGATTTAACCATGCATTTGGTATAATGCTTGTCAAATTTTTCTCCTTTTAGCATCGCCATTTTATTATACATTTTTTGTTGCTTTTTAGATAGGCCGGCAGGAACGGGAATGCTGTTTTTTTCGGCTACAGATTTTAAACTCGTTTTATTTTCGTCTGTTAACTTTTTTCCTAGTCCTTTAACTTCAGCATGAGAAGCATTTGTTTGAGCTAATTCAGCCAGTTTTACTTCCATCATGTCTGATTGCGCCACGCAGGCAACAAATTTTTTGTCTCTTTTTGAGGTTTGTGCTTGCAGTGCACTAAAGCTGCATGCTACGATGATCATTATCAATATCTTTTTCATGGGTATGTGTTTTTGAGGTTATTTTTTTGATGAACTTTTTTTGGTTGATTTTTTAGCTGCGCTTTTTTTTGGAGCACTCTTTTTAACGGCACTTTTTTTCGCCGGCGCTTTTTTGGTAGTAGCCTTTTTAGCAGCTGTCTTTTTTGGACCTGCTTTTTTAGCGCTTTTATTAGAGTTTTCCTTTTTTTCAGGCACCTTGGCACCTGCTTCACGCGCCTCAGAAAGGCCGATCGCTATTGCTTGTTTTTTACTGGTTACTTTATCACCCGAACTGCTTTTTAAAGTTCCTTGTTTTCTCTCGTGCATGGTTTTTTCAACCTTTTCCTGCGCTTTTTTTGAGTACTTTGCCATACGTGTTTTATTTTTTATTATATATTTATTTTTTTTGAATTGATTTACAGGCTGCTTTTGTCATGTCCTGGTGATGTTGTACGGTAGGTAAATTTGCCTGAGCCCAAGCCTCGATATCTACGTCAGCTCCTTTTTTGACTTCTTTTTTCATTTCACACTTCATTTTTTTATGGCCTTTTGCGATGCACTTTATATAGTGCTTATCAAAATCATGTCCTTTCAGTTTGGCCATTTTATCATACATCTTTTGCTGTTTTTCATTTAAAGTCGTAGGAAATGAAATGTTTTTTCTGTCAGCTAATAGCTTTAAATCGTTATTAGCTTTGCTATGATCGTCGATCATGTGCTTTGCGATATCTTTTACCTCAATAGCCAGGCCATTTGCTTCGGCCAGCTCACTTATTTTTATTTCCAACAAACCCGTCAGTGCCATACAGGCCACAAACTTTTTGTCTCTTTCGGTTTGACCATTTGCATTGAGAATTGCCAGGGACATTAATAGTATAAGAGTGAAATTTTTCATAACGCTGTTTTATTGATGTCTGTAATTCATTTTTTTTGCAACTGCTGCCGGCTTAGTGCTTAAATAATTCCCCGTTTTGTCAAATAGCAAAGTACCTGTTTTGCGAACAGAGTAATACGTTAAGTTACCGTGCGCATCTTCGCACGACCACACCTGGTAATTTTCTGTGGGATAGGTCTCAGTATAATATAAATTGATGTTGTCAGGATAGTTGGCTTTATCCACTTCGGCCTGGGTACGAACAACATTTCCGTAGGCATCATAAATAATGATGCGTTGCATATTACTTTGCGGATCCCTGAATTCTGCCGAAAAATTTTCGTCATCGGTTCGCCATAAGGCATTGGTGTTTGGGTGTGCTGCATTAAATTTAGTGGTAACAATGACCGGCGTATTTACTGCCGGTGTGGGGTTTTGTGTACTTGGCGAAATGCTGTTATTATTTGTATTCGTTTGTGCAACCAATACCTGTATTCCCAGTACGGTAAATAGTAGGTGTAAAATTGTTTTCATGGCACTTATTATTTAGATTTATAATAAGTCTTAAGAAAATCACATGCCAGTGAGGTAGAAAGTGTGACAAACTCGAAAAATTGAAAAACGGATTAAAGGCGAATGCCGATAATACATACATCATCCACCTGCATAAGATTGCCTTTCCACTCTTCAAAAGTTTGGTCAATAAAATGACCTTGCTGTTGCATACTTTGGTTTTGAGAGGATTGAATGAGTTCGCGGAGTTGTTTATATTTAAATTTTTTGCCTTTTGAACCGCCAAACTGGTCCGGCATTCCATCAGTAAATAGATAAATGGCATCCCCTTTTTGCAACTGCACACTGTGATTTGTAAACGGAAGTTTAATCACATGTTTCCCTACAGGTTGCTTGTTCGATTTAATTTCGGTTAGCTGTTGTTGATGCGTGTAATGCAAACTAATGTTAGCGCCTGCATAATTCAAAATATGGGTTTTGGGATCTAAAATACAGAGTGCTATATCCATCCCATCTTTAATATCTTCATCGCTTCCCTCAAATGTCTCTATCACATAATCTCTCGTTTTTTCCAGTATAAGTGCTGCATCGGCTAAACCAACTTTTCTCATGGCGCGTTTTAAAGCATTACCACATACCACACTGATTATAGCCCCGGGCACACCGTGGCCCGTGCAATCAGCTGCAGCTAATATGATCTTATCTTCCAGTTGCTCTGCCAGGTAAAAATCGCCGGCAACAATATCTTTTGGTTTGTAAAGAAAAAAACTATCCGGTAAAATTTCTTTAATGGAGGCGGGGTGACGAAGAATTGCTTTTTGAATGCGTTTGGCATAACTGATACTGTCTCTGAGCTCGAGTGTTTGCGATCTTAGTTCAGTTAAGGTAGTATTGAGTTCCTGTGTTTTTTGTCGTACCAGATATTCTAGGTTGTTTTGATATTCGAGTAGTTTCTCGTCGTTTTTTGCCTGCATTAATTTGGTAGCAGTCATAGAGGCGATCGTTGTGAGAATTTGAAGATCGTCGGCAGGATAAAAATGTTTATCCGGGTGTTCAGAGTCTATCACGCCAATCACGCTGTCCTGGTATATAATAGGAACGGCTATTTCCGATAGCCCCATGTTATCGTCCAATATATAACGATCATCCAGGGTAGTGTCGGATACGATCTCACCGCAACCCGAAAGGGCCACTGAACCCACAATACCATCTCCCACTTTTATTTTAATAGGATTTAAGATATCAAGATCGATGGGGTTTTTTGCACCGTGCGCTGCGCGTTGAATCAAATATTCTTTATTCTCATCCAGTAAGTAAATCACGCAATCAACATAGCCTAGCTGGGCAATGGCATTTTTGGCAACCGTCCAAACAACGTCGTCGGTTGTTTTGGCGTTCAAAAGCAAAGTTGCAAATTGATTGATCACTTTAAGATAATGTTCATTTTTCTTAAAATATTCCAGATCAGTTTTTGCAGCGTGCGTCATAAGAAGTACTAAAGTACACAATTTTTATTCTTAATCGGATGTCATTGCTTCAGAGCTATTTCATTATATTTACTTTAATCCAATTCAACCGACGATGACAAAATTTAGCGTGGCCAAAAAAATGTGTACTGTGTTTTTTTTATTAACGGTTCATTTTCTTTTTTCACAACGGGTCCATCCTTTGGTATCGGGCCTCACCGTTGACTCTGTGCTGTCGTTAAAGCCTAACGCTACAAAAATTGCCAGAGATGCGGTTAGCGGCCATTTATTTTATGCTACAGGTAACGGCGATATATACGAAGTGTTTACGCCTGTTTCCGGAACGGCGTCTGATGTTTTGAGATACACGGTTTCAGATCATGGTATCACCGGTTTACAGGGATTGTATTTTAGGGACAGTGTTTTATACCTGTGTGGTACTAACTGGGCCTCCACAACCGGTATTGGTAAAGTTATGAAGGGAACTTTGAAACCAAATGGTTCACGAACCTGGGTTAGCGTGGCAGTAACCGATCCTTATCCTACGGCAAATTCTTATGGCGATCATGGATTTGCAGGCGTAAACTTAGATCCTGCTGG
The DNA here is from genome assembly GCA_040387475.1 of Bacteroidota bacterium. GTDB lineage: Bacteria > Bacteroidota > Bacteroidia > B-17B0 > Aurantibacillaceae > UBA4416. The sequence continues at coordinate 100,098 of JAZKDT010000035.1, forward strand.
AAATTTTATATATGTTTCCAGTGGGGCGCGCACTCATTTGGGCGAGATCAGAACTAACGGTGGCGCCTGGCCAAATAAGAGGGAAGTACCTTTAACTACCCGCATTTTCAGGTTTCCGGTAAATGCGGTAGGCGTGGTATTACCCAACGATTCACTACTGCTGGATAACAGTGGTTACGTATTTGCATGGGGAACGCGGAATGCGTACGATATGGCCTGGGATGGAAATAATAATTTATTTGCAATCGATAATTCGGGTGAACGCGACGATCCTGAAGAGCTTAACTGGCTGCAACAAGGAAAACATTATGGCTATCCCTGGAAAATGGGCGGCAATTACAATCCTTTGATGAATTCCCCTTATAATGTAAATAACGATCCCCTGGTAAACCACCAGAGCAGTGGCTATCAATCGGGTTGGTTTGCTGATGTGCCGGGTTTTCCCACCATACCGGCCGGCGTAATGTTTACAGAACCTGTAAGGAATTATGGAAATGACGCTGATTTTTTTAAAGATTCGGTTACCGGTAAAGTAAAAAATGCCGGCGATCTGGGTACTTACATCACAAGCTTTACGTCTCATCGTTCTCCGCTGGGTTTAAGCTTTGATGCAGATAGCGTTTTAGATGCACCCTATAAAGGAACAGCCTTTGTTTTAAGTTTTATGCCCGGCGGCGATAGCACGGGAGCATCGCCCTTATCTCCCTGGGGCGGCCCTTGCCCGTTTGTGGATCCTGCGAGGGATTTGTTACAATTGAAATTAGGATATAGCGCTGCGATTAATAATTATACAATGACAACCCATCGCCTGGTAGATGGTTTTTATTTGCCGGTTGATGCAGATTTGACTGGTAACGAAATGTATGTGATTGAAAACGGAGGTGACCTTTGGAGAATCACCTTTCCTATGACGGTTGGTATACGCGAAATTGAAGCAGGTGGCGTTATGAACATATATCCTAATCCAACACAAAACACGGTTGCGTTTGATTTGGATTTAAAAGCGGCAGGTATACTTAAAATATCCGTCACAGATATTCAGGGGAAAGAAGCATTGATACCCTACGAAAAAAATGTGCAGGCTGGACATCAAAAGCTTGTATTGGATATGAGTGCACTGAGTCCGGGTATTTATTTTTATAAAATTGATGCCGGAACATTTTCTTCTGTTGGTAAGTTATCCAAGATTAATTAACGAAGCCACCATCCTATGCTCACTATAGCTGTAAAACAGGTTTGATGAAACGGAATCAGCAAATGCGGTTCTTTTTTTTCGAACACGGTTTGTTTCCACGCAGGATTAGATATGTCATATTCTGCTTCGGCAATGAGTGATATCACAAAGTTTTTAATGATTATTTTTGGTTGTAGGGTAATCTTTGGAGAAAAGAATTGATTTTTTTGAGTTATAAATTCGTTTTTACTAAGCGTGGTTCTTCCGGTGTTAAATCCAAGATAGGCGGTGATACTTAATTTCTGATCAGCGCTATATAAACCTGTACCTAGTCCGAACCCATACACAAATCCCGATAATTTAGTGCTTAAGCTATCTTCAATGATTATTTTTTCAGGAATTAATTTGTAATAATTCATTTGAGAGTATAAACCGAATGAACGGCCAATGCTATATCTGTAACCCGAATAGCCCAACCCAACAATTCTTGGTGCCTGATTGATATTCATATTCTGAATAGTGTTTAGTTGGTTATAGTAATTTTCATTGAATATTCGGTTGCCGTAATAAAAATCTAATGTTCCGTGATGATGTGGTCCTTTAGATTTTGCGACTTTTGTGTTTTCTTTTGCCCTTTTTACTTTGATTTTTTTCGCCTGCGAAAAAGCATACACAGAAAAAAGCATAGACAATAAGAGTAGGAGTTTTTTCATACAATGCGGTTTGCACCATTTATAACGCAATTTAATAAAAAAGACACACAAGCGAAGCACAAAGAGGCCTTTGTAAATGATCAATATGTGCGTATATTTAAATGAATGAAAACGCCATTTTTATATGCTCTGTTTGCCATCTTCGTTATGGCATTCGTTGCATTTAAGCCAGCCGGCGACCTTCAGCTGGATTGGAAACATATTACAGACAAAGATTACATTGTGTCTTATATTAAAGTACAGTACGACTCAAGTTCGCAATACGCTATTGATACTAAAGTAAAAATTTATAATACCAACGAAGGAGCGCGCCTGTTATCTAAAAAAAGCGTAAAGTTGTTAAGGGATCTCATGTTGAACCCAGCTAATTTTGGCGATGAACGTGTAGAAGATATTTGTAAATCGGATTATATTCGAAATGCCATCATCGTTATGCGTAATGGAGAAGTAGATGGAATTATTAATATTGGGTGCGATGAAAAGACATGGTATTTTGAACCTGTGAGCACTCATGGCAGCTCGGCTGTATTAAACCAAAAGGGACTAAAAATCAAAGATGAATTATTTAAAAGCATCAGATAAATCAACCATTTGAAAACAGAGGCCCATACCCGTTGTAAAATATCCCTGTTGCTGTGTGTATGCATTGGCATGTGTTTGTTGTTATCCTGTGGCCCCCGAAGCGGGATTCAAGCAGAGGAAGAACAAGGGGAAGGTGTTTGCGGCACCGAAACTAACGGACTATGTGGCAACGCTGTTCAGGAAAGTATAAATAGCAATTGGGTTATAAGTGCCTATGGTTTACAGGGGAACCCCGCCCACGGCCAAAAATTGTTCAAACAAAACTGTGCGGTGTGTCATGGTTTAACCGATCAAAAATTAACGGGATCTGGACTTAAAGGCATTATTTACAGAGTGCCGAAGCCGGAAATAGAATGGTTGAAAAAGTATATTTTAAACAGCGATAAAGTTTTAAATGCGGGAGATGCATACGCGAAAAAATTGAATGCAGAATCGGGTGGAATGCCGATGACTGTTTTTGAAGGACAGTTAACGGATGAAGAACTCAATGATCTTTTGATTTATATTTTAGCCAATACAAAATAAGATGTTATGAAAATTATCCTGTTTTTTATTTCATGTTTTCTCATCACCTTTTGTTGCCAATCGCAGTCCAACTTAGTGACAGCGTTTATTCCGGAAGGTTATGATCTTTTAGATAGTGCGTCGGGCGACTTAAATAAAGATGGACATAAAGATATGATCCTGTTGCTTAAGCGTAAGGATGAACAATTGTTTTCGGAAACAACACGCCCCTTGTTGATATTACATGGTGATAAAACAAAAAACTATAACCTCATTGCCCGCAATGATAGCGTTGTATTATGCCAGGGTTGCGGTGGGGTATTTGGTGATCCTTACGCCGGCGTGGTGATCAAAGATAATTTTTTTTCGGTGGAGCATTATGGTGGTAGTAACTGGCGCTGGACAAGGATCATGACATTTAAATACCAATCAAAAACAAAAAACTATCTATTACACCGCGACGCGGGAGAATCTTACCATATGTCTGATCTTGATAAGACCACCCAAAATGTAAATCGTAGACAGGATTTTGATAAGCTTCCTTTTATGAAGTATAACAATCAATTGAATTGATGTTTGCCGAGGTTAGCTATTGGCACAGGTTTACCGGATAAATAAATTGCAACTTGGGTTCACCATTTTTCATATCAACTCATTTGTGTAGGTCGCCTAAATCATTTAATTTTACTACTAAATGCATCCTATGAAATATCTATTACCATTATTTGTATTTATATCGGTGGCTGTGCAGGCCCAGGTATTAAATGCATACGCGAAAATTTCTACGATCAGTATGTCAAAAACGACATTAACTATTACCAATGTCAATCAGGCCAGTCACACCTTTACCGTAGGCGGTGAAGTAGTGGTGATGCAAATGCAGGATGATGTTATTGGTACAAATACAACTAATATTGCTGCATTTGGTAATCTCGGCAGCATTGCAAGTGCCGGGCAATATGAAGTCAGAACCATTAGCGCCCGCTCACCGGCAACCGGCACGCCTACCACCATAACGCTTTCATCTGCTTTGGCTAATTCTTATAATACAGGTGCTAACTCCGCGGTGCAATTAATTTCATTTCGTGATCTGGGCGCAAATTATACAACAACCGCCACCATTTCGGGTTTAACCTGGGATGGAAGCTTAGGTGTTGGCGGTGTGATCGCCATCCAGGTAACTAATACTTTGACCTTAAATAACAGTATTTCAGCTAATGCTATCGGGTTTGCAGGTGGTACACGAAATGCCAATTTTTATTCGGCATGTGACGATGCAACCTATGTAGCGGCCCTTTCCAGCCGGTATTCGGGCAAAGCCGAGGGAATTTATAAGAATACCACGGCTGGTTTCACAGGAGCCAGGGGTAAAATATTGAATGGCGGTGGTGGCGGAAATGATGTGAATGGCGGTGGTGGTGGCGGCGGAAATTTTTCAGCCGGTGGGGCAGGCGGTTCAGGTTGGGTTCCGGCGGGTACAGGCTGTAGCCCCTTTGTTGGCGGATTGGGCGGACTTAATTTAAGCGGACAGGTAAGCGCAGCACGTATTTTTATGGGCGGCGGCGGCGGGGCGGGCCACCAAAACGATAGTAACGGGTCAGACGGAGGTAAAGGCGGAGGTATAATTTTAGTGAAAGCTACAAATATTAGAACCAGTGGAGCCTGTGCTGTTTCAATAACTGCTAATGGGGCAACAGCTTCAAATGGAACCAATGATGGCGCGGGTGGAGGCGGTGCAGCAGGGACTATTGTTTTACAGGTAAATACATATAGCATCACCGGAACTTGCCCTTTAACGGTTGCTTCCAACGGAGGGGGCGGCGGCTCAAGCGTTACTACCGGTAACCATGGCGGCGGCGGCGGCGGCGGTCAGGGTGTTGTGATCTATTCCATTGCCCAACCTACCGCAAATGTTACTACCAGCACAGCCGTTGGAACCGGTGGAACGAGTTGCGTGGGGTGCACAGTCGGTAACGGTTCGCCGGGACCAGGTGGTAATAATCTGGGGATCATTAATGCGTCCGGACCTTTGCCCATTGAGTTAATTAGTTTTGAAGCGAAACCTTCTACCGGTATAGTTGAGTTGTTTTGGAAAACAGCTACCGAAATAAATAATGATTTTTACACAGTTGAGAAAAGTATAGATGCTATTGAATTTACCGTTGTTGGAACAATGAAAGCCAACAACACCACTACAACCAGTAAGTATCAGTTAAGCGATACAAAACCATACAATGGCACAAGCTACTATCGTTTAAAACAAACCGATTTTAACCAAACGTATACGTATTCAGCTATTGTAGCGGTGGAGTTTAACAGTGATATTAAATTTTCTGTTTTCCCAAATCCTTTATTGCTGAATCAGTCGCTATTAATTGCTTTTGATAAAGCTTACGGCGAACGCGTGGATTTGAATATTTATGATGTTACAGGAAAGAGCGTGTTCGTACAAACAATTAACATCTCCAATCAACAGGAAGTTAAGATCGATAACCTCAATTTAGCGGCGGGTATTTATAGTGTGAGGCTAAGCAGTGAATATCTTAATTTGACACAAAAGTTAATTGTTGACTAATTTTAAGATTGAATACGTTAATTACCCTACATTTGTATCATGTTAAGATTATTAATTCCTTTCGTATTTATTGCTTTGTTTTTCGCCTGGTTCGTATACAGGCTCATCAAAAAAGATGTAAAGCAACATCTGAACACCGTGTTTCTTGGTTTGTTTTTTACCGGAATATGGGCTATGATGTATTGGCTAATACTTAAATAAAGTATTTCCTCCGCTGAATAATTTATCAATTTCGGTGGCAAGTTTCCGGTCTTTATGTGTAACAGTATTACCGGCGTCATGGGTATTTAAAATGATCTCTACTTTGTTATATACATTCGTCCAGTTAGGATGATGATTCATTTTTTCAGCTACAAAAGCTACTTTCGTCATAAAGGCAAAAGCCTCAATAAAGTTATTGAACTGAAAGCTGCGCGTTAACTGATTATTTTCTTCTTTCCACATAAGAGTTTCGTTTTGCCTGTAAATATACACAAAGTAACTGCCGGTTATTGTAGCTGGCAGGTAATGGTATAAGTTCCCTCAGCATCCATATCGCCTGTATTGTTTGTTTTACATCTTTCCTGCGCTTTTCGTCTGGTATCAGTATAAGGATATAGAGTGTAATTCTGCACGCTGGCCCCAGTGCCTGTAATATAGGTCTTATCGCAGCTGCACACATTTTCTTCTTTACAGGAAGTTAGGCCCGCACCAAGGCTGAGTAAACCTCCAACTATTAAAACCATCTTTTTCATATACATTGTACTGCAAAGTTGAGGCCTGCGAAATTTACAACCGCAATCTTTAAAAAAACATTTAGGGAAATAAAATGGAGATGTTATCAAAGTTGCTGGCACAGAGTTTTCAGCTTAATCCTTATGAAAACCATCGCCTCTATAAGTATTGCCATTTTACTTGGTCTGTTTGCGTCCTGTAAAAAGGGTTATACCTGTTCCTGCTCCAGCAATGACGGTTTTTATGATGGATTTGACATTCACGGCTCCAAACGAAATGCGGAGAAGAAATGTGAAAACTATTATAAAAGCAAATATCAAACACCACCGGCTTCAGCAGACAGTATACCTGCCAGTCCGGTGCAATGTGAGTTGCTGAAGGGCGAATAATATCAATATTTAATCCTGGGATATGGCTCAAAAAAATTCATCTCCAAAAAAGCCGGCTACTCAACTCAAGAAATTAAATTTTTTGATAGGTGAATGGCACACCAGCGGAAAAGTATCGAAAGCCTCGTCCGGCTCATCCAAAATAATCCGGGGGATGGATACCTATGAATGGATCTCCGGAGGATTTTTTATACTTCACCGGGTGGATGTATTTATGGGGAATAAAAAGACGGAAGCTGTAGAAATTATTGGTTACGATGAAATTCGTAAATGCTATTTTATGAAGTCGTTTGACAGTGAGGGAGCATCCACAACGATGTATGCTGAGTTAGAAAAACCCCGCATGTTAAAGTTTGGCGATAACCAGATGAGATCCGTTTTGACCGCTCAAAAAGATGGTCATTCGATGAGCGCCAAATGGGAGTTATCTAAAAACGGAAAAGCATGGAAGTCATGGATGAAACTTGAGTTTGAGAAATAATATATAGTGGAAATCCTTTAGAGACTAAAACCGTTGTTTATACAGATAGCTGGTACCATCATAATCTATATGATCTTTTAAAATATAATAGATGTCGCTGTTGTACACCTGTATCTTATCGGCAAATTCGTTGTACAATTTAATTGCCGGAAATAATTTCCCTGTTGCGAGATCAACCTTTCGGAGATATTGCCCTGAATTAAATTTAAATAAAACATACACCTGCGACGTTACGCGGTCAAACACAAATTTCAACCCGTGAAAGGTGGCGTAATCTTCTCCCAGGTTTATAATATGATCCGGCTTGCCATCTTTTGTAAAAAAGTGAATCTGTTTTTCGTAAATATCAAAGATCACCAGCGTATCCCTTACATTAAACACGGGCGTGTAAATTTTGATGTAGATAGCCTGGTAGGGAAATAAGATGTCGGTGGGCGAGTACCGCACACCGGGCGTTTTCTTTCTTTGTTCCTGGTAATTTAATTCATCGTTAAACATAACCACGGTCCGTTTATCGTATGTTAACTTTTTGATATCCATACGAGTTTGCTTTTCAATTTTATACACGATGGCTGCGTTGCTATTCACTTTAACTTTTACGCCTTCTCGTTCAAACGTGTAGGAAGGATTAAGTGAGGTGAAGAAATAGTTTTTATCTATTTTAGTTGTACAAGGTGCTATAGTACTATCAAACATTCCTCGCGATACAGCGGGCAAAAAGGTAAATGTGCTATCTGAATTGAGATACACCTGCCGCGCAAAGGTTTGAGACAGAAGATGAATATTGCCCAGACAATCTAAAAACAATTCGCCATTTTCTTCGCCCGTTATTTTATGGCTGTACTTTATTTTGTTTTCGGCATTTCCCAACATAAGGTTGAATCCATTTTGGCCCATATAATGCGTGACTAATAAATACGCCTGGCCTGGTAAAATAAAATAGTCCTCTACAAAAAAGCGTTTATTTTGTATGACCGCCGATCTTTTTTCGGAACTAATTTCTACCTCTGCCAGCTCAAACGCTTTTTTGCTTAATACAATGTTCAAATCAGGCGAATCGCTTTTTTCTAACGTGAGACGAGTCTCGGCGTAACCTAGTTTTTTAAATATTAAATTAAACTGTTTACTAGCGGTTACTATTTTAAAAATTCCCAGCGAGTCGGAAAGCACAGTTCGTTCGTTGGCATTTAGTGTAACAACCACCTCTGATATCGGCCTTTTAGTATCATTATCTGTAATGGTGCCTTTAATAATAGTTTGACTGAACAGCAAGGAGCCGCTTAGTAATATCAAAACGCAAAAGAGAGATCTCATAAGAAAATAAAAAAGAGGGCGGGGAATGTTTATGAAAGTAAGGAATAATTTGATTGGTTGAGTGGTGGCGAAAAAAATAATTGTAGGCGTTTAAATAGCCATGCAACCGTGGTAATATAAATTATTGAATAAGGTGGTTCGTCATAATGGGGAAGCTCGACGACGCTATCTCATGCCTGGCATATATCTTCTGTGTTTGAGATTGCCTCCCGATAGCTATCGGGACCGTTCGCAATGACGGTCTAAAAACAAAAACCCTCACATCTCTGCAAGGGTTTCTTTTTTTATTGGTTGTAATTAATCTAAAAAACTAGTCTACGTTATCGTGTAAAAAAGAGTTGTTCGGGCGGATCTCGTTGTTCTCGCCTAAAGTGTAACGCGATACCTGTGAATCTTTAGATGGCGTTGAGCTGTTATTATCTAAGTTCACTTGCTTGCGTTGCCATGCTGATGTTTTTTCCAGGTCATTTAAGCCTTCCGGCGTTTTCATTTTCAAGGTTAACTCTTTTAATTTTTTGATACGCTCCTGTGCCAGGCGAATTTGTTCTTCGCGGCTGTTGCTTTCGTAATTGGTTGGTGTTTCCTCCTCTTCTTCGGTAGAAATATCGTTGATCACAAATTCAGCTTTTGGCGTTTCATTGATCAGTTCATTTACTTCGTTAATGAAAGTTGCAGGCGTTTCAGTTATTTCTTCCGTTAAAGAGTAAACAGTAAAAGCCGGTTTCTCTTCTTCTTTAATTTCATTCACGATAGGAGTGATAGTATCTTCTACTTTAGGAATGATAGGCGCTTCTTCTTCTGTTTTTGTAAATACAAACGGCTCAGAAGTCTGTATCTGATCAATGATGGTTGTTTGAACAGGTTCCACTTTAGCAACCACGGGTTCGTCTAATTTAACGATTTTACGTTCCTGAAAAGTTGGCGCTTCGTAACCTGAGTTCATTTTACTGTTAAAGCCCGTTGCAATAATGGTTACCGATACGTTATCACCTAAAGAAGGATCAGTGCCATAACCTGTAATCAATTCGGCTGTTCCACCGGCTGCTTCCTGGATAAAATCAGTGATCTCGCCAAACTCATCCATTTCAATATCATCGCTTCCGCTCATGATATTTAATAACACGTGGCGTGCACCCGAGATATCATTATCGTTTAATAAAGGAGAGATCAATGCATTTTCAACGGCGCGTAAAGCACGTTTTTCGCCGCTGGCAATCGCAGAACCCATGATAGCCACACCGCTATCCTGCATCACGGTTTTTACATCATTAAAATCCACATTCACGTGCATGTGTAAGCTGATGATCTCCGCAATTGATTTTGCTGCGCTTGTCAATACATTATCCGCATGAGCAAATGCTTCGGTCATTTTTAAACTTCCGTAGATATCACGTAATTTATCGTTACCAATAACGATTAATGTATCCACGTATTTTTTCATTTCTTCCAACCCTTTTTCAGCCTGCTCTCTGCGTTTTTTTCCTTCAAAAGAAAAAGGAATCGTCACGATACCAACCGTTAAAATACCTAACTCTTTTGCGATGGATGCAATTACCGGAGCAGCTCCTGTACCGGTACCACCACCTAAACCAGCTGTGATAAATACCATTTCAGTATTGTCTTTTAAAAGATCTTTGATCTCTTCAATGCTTTCTAAAGCAGAGTCGCGACCCACTTCAGGTTTTGCACCGGCGCCTAGTCCTCTGGTTAAAGAGTTGCCTAACTGGATTTTATGAGGGACAGGGCTTTTGCCTAAAGCCTGTTTATCAGTATTGCAGATAATGAAATCAACCCCTTTAATTCCTAAACGGAACATGTGGTTTACGGCATTGCTTCCGCCGCCACCAACGCCAATTACTTTAATAATTGAGCTTTCTTCCTGTGGTAATTCAAATTGCATCATGGTATGTAGATTTTTGTTGTTTTTAATTCTTGTTGTTTGTTTTATTTGTTTACACTTCGAGTCCGCCAGTGTAACAGGTCTTTAATCTTATGTCTTTAATCTGGTTCTACTCAACATCGTCGCTCATCCAATCCTTCGCTTTGCTGATTAAGGAGTCAAAAAAGTTTCCTACTTTTTGTTTTGAATGACCTGTTACTTTTTTCTCAGCTTTTTTAGTAGCTGCTGTTTCCACAACAACCATTTCTTCAACTTGTTTAGAAGAGTTGGTTCCGCGTTTCAATTCGCGTTCGTATTTCTCAATACCTTTCATCACTAAACCTACACCTGTGGCATACATCGGATTTTTTAATTCATCATCAGCGCCTGCTAAATGTTCGTTTGGTGTACCAATGCGGCAATCCATGCCTGTAGTTAACATAACGAGTTGGGGTAAGTGTTTTAATTGGGAACCACCGCCTGTTACTACGATGCCACCAGCTAATTTGCGTTCGAATCCAGAAGACTTAATTTCGAATAAAACGAATTCTAAAATTTCTTCCATACGCGCCTGGATAATTTGCGCCAGGGTATTTACAGAGATCTCTTTATGCGGACGACCTCTTAAACCAGGGATCGAGATCACCTCGTTCATTTGATTTTCCTGCGCTAAAGCAGAACCGAAACGCATTTTTAATTGTTCAGCCTGTGTTTTGATGATACCACAACCTTCTTTAATATCGTCGGTAATGATGTTTCCACCAAAAGGAATAACAGCCGTGTGACGGATAATGCCGTCATAAAAAATAGCCACATCGGTTGTACCACCACCGATATCCACTAAAACCACACCCGCTTCTTTTTCTTCGTCACTTAAAACAGCATCGGCACTGGCTAAAGGCTCTAAGTGCAGATCAACGGTTGTTAATTTAGCGCGGTCAACACATTTAAAAATATTTTTTACGGCAGAAACCTGTCCGGTTATGATATGGAAATTTCCTTCTAAACGAATGCCTGAATGCCCGATGGGATTACGGATGCCGCTTTCGTTATCAATGATATATTCCTGTGGGATCACGTGAATAATTTCTTCACCAGGGCTCATTACCAAACGGTGCATATTGTCGATCAATTGATCTACGTCATTTTGGGACACTTCTTCATCCAAAGAACGGCGTGTTACCATGCCACGGTGTTGCATACTTTTAATATGTTGTCCGGCAATACCTACAATGACTTCCTCAATATCAATATTAGCTTTATCGCCGGCAATTTTAATAGCCGCTTTAATAGACTCAATGGTTTGCTCAATATTAGCAACCACACCGCGGTGTACGCCCAGTGATTCGGATTTACCGATGCTTAAAATTTCCACTTTACCGTGCGCGTTCTTGTAACCAACGATCGCGGCGATCTTAGTTGTTCCGATATCCAGTCCTACAACTAGTTCAGCATTTTCCGGCATTTGTTTTCCTGTTTGCTTATTGTCCATAATTTATTTTTTTGTGCAAACCACTTGGTTTTTATATTTTATATTAATGGTTGAGTATTTATTCCATCCATCTGTTTTATTCAATCCTTCGGTGTAAAATAATTTTAGTTTCTTAAATTTCTCTTCAATATCAATGGCTTCTCCAAAAACTATTTTATGATTTCCGATCGAAGGATATAACTCCAACTCTTGATCATTCGTTACATTTATTTGATGTATCAGGCTCAACAGAACAGAATCTTTAGCGATGTAAGTGGAGATGGCGTAAATGTCGTCCAGTACACTAATGGCTGCAAATTTTTCGTTCTTACTAATGTTATCTACCGGAACCATGTAACGGGTAGCATAGGGTTCGTTTATAAATCCGGTTGCTACGATCACGCGGGCCGTATATTTGTCATTTAGAGGCATGAGTTTGGAGCGGTTGTCAATATAATAACTTTCGCCATCCATGTTCATCACTCTCACTACCGGCGTACGTTGCGTTACGTTCATGGTCACATCTCCGTTCACATCTACTGCTATATCAGCATTTTCAACAGCAGGATGTGAGTTCAATGCTTTTTCTAAACTATTTACATCAATACTTTGAAGAGGTGCATTTAAAATAGAATCTTTTCTTTCATTAAAAAACTCTTTAACGTCTTCCTCATCGATGAACGTATTCACTTCTGTGTTGTTTACGGTAACCAGTAAATTTTGCACAACAACAGCTTTTTCTTTTGTGCCAACAAAAGCTAAAGATGCCATCAGGCCTGATAATCCAATAATCCAAAGAACGATGATAAATATTTTCTTAAAATTTATTTTTTTCATTTTTGTTTTTACTCGTCATTGCGAACCTAGTGAAGCAATCTCATACTTAGGGCAGATTGCTTCGGTCGTCCCTCCCTCGCAATGACGGGACGTTTAATTTTCCTTCCCTTTTTTCAACAACTGTTCAATCGGTCCGATCAAACTGTCAATATCTCCTGCTCCTAATGTCATCACTACCTGCGGCTGATGCGTTTTTAAAAATTCAAGTACATTCTCTTTCTTGACTAAAAACTTTTCCTTACAGTGCATTTTGTCGAGGAGCATTTGTGAGTTGATTCCTTCTATTGGTTTTTCACGTGCCGGGTAAATATCCAGTAACACACATACATCCAACAGATCCAGGCTTTCAGCAAAACCGTCTGCAAAATCACGGGTGCGTGTAAATAAATGCGGTTGAAAAATGCCTGTCACTTTTTTATCCGGGTACAATTGTTTAGCAGCGCCAATGGCAGCTCTCAATTCCTCCGGGTGATGGGCATAATCATCAATGTATACAACCGATTTCGTTTTTACACGGTAATCAAATCTTCGTTTCACTCCTTTAAAAGAACGTAAGGCTTTGTTTATCACATCGCCCTTAATACCTAATTGTTGCGCAACAGCTACTGCCGCTATCGAATTCTCAACGTTATGTAAACCAGGTAAGCCAATGGCTACGTGGCTTACAGGCTCTATCGGACTATTAATGTTGTAACAAAATTCACCATCAATAATTTCAATAGAATTTGCAGAGTATTCAGTATCTAAATTTAATGAGTAGACAAGTCGTTTATCTTTGAGTCTCAAATCGTTATCAACATTTTTTTTAACAATCAGGAAGCCGTCTTTTTGCACCTGCGAAGCAAAGTCAGTATACGTTTTAAGCATGGCATTCGCATCGCCATAAATGTCCAGATGATCGGCGTCAACGCTTGTTATTACAGTGATGTAAGGGTGTAAGGTGAGAAAAGACCGATCGTATTCATCCGCTTCCACAACCACATAAGCGTTAGGATCCTGGGCGTCGCCCAACAGCAAATTGGTATGATAGTTTTGTGAAATACCGCCTAAAAAAGCAAAACAGTTGATGCCTGCTGTTTTTAAAACGTGTGCCGTAAGTGTAGTAGTAGTGGTTTTCCCGTGAGTACCGGCAATAGCAATGGTTTTAAATTGTTTAGTGATCTCGCCCAGTACCCAGGCACGTTTTTGCAATTGGTAATGGTTGTTTTGAAGATATATGAACTCTGCATGCTCTTTAGGAACGGCCGGCGTATATATGATCAGGATCTCTTCTTTTTTATAATGAGAAAGCAAATCTTTCAAAAAGCCTTCATCCTCATTAAAATGCAAGGTAGCGCCTTCTGCCTGTAATTGTCGCGTGAGCTCGGTTTCTGTTTTGTCGTAGCCATATACCGTTTTGCCGTAATGATTAAAGTAGCGAACGAGGGCGCTCATGCCAATACCACCGGCTCCCAAAAAATAATATAATTTATAATCAAGTATGTTCATTAAGACGGTAACGAGTAGTTGGCTAATTTTAAAACTTCGAGGGCAATCACATTTGCCGAATTTGGAAAAGCCATTTGGCTGATGTTGTTTGTTAGTGTAACCTGTTGCCCGGTATTATTGATCAGGGCAGTTGCGGTAGCGATGAGTGTGCTATGTGCTTCATGATCTTTTACTAAAATGGCGGCCTGTTTGCTAACCAATGCCATCGCGTTTTTAGTTTGGTGATCTTCGGCTACGTTAGGAGATGGCACTAAAATACTTGGCATTCCGATGTTACATAGTTCAGAAACCGAACTTGCACCGGCGCGTGAGATCACAATATCTGCTGCCGCGTAAGCGAGGTCCATACGTGAAATAAATTCTAAAGCATACATGTGTTTTTCCGAAAAAGCTTTGGTTTGTTGTGCTGCCATGGCATAATAGCTTTTCCCCGTTTGCCAGATCAGTTGAATATTATTGTCGGCCAGTTTTTGTAAGCCGGATCCCATGGCTTCGTTGATGGTTCTGGCACCAAGGCTTCCACCAATCACCAGAATGGTTTTTTTAGCTGGATCCAGTTTAAAAAAGTTCAGTGCTTCTTCACGATGCAGCTTTACGTCTTTTAGATCCTGCCGAACCGGATTACCGGTTAATAATATTTTATCCTTCGGAAAAAACTGTTCCATACCTTCGTAGGCTACGCAAATTTTGCTGGCTTTCTTAGACAGTAATTTATTGGTGATACCTGCGTAAGAATTTTGTTCCTGTAATAGTGCAGGAATACCTTTAGATGTAGCAGCTCTTAATAAAGGACCGGAAGCATAACCGCCTGTACCTACAACCACATCTGGTTGAAATTCTTTGATGATTTGGCGGGTTTTTAAAAGGGATTGTATGATAAGGAATGGTAATTTTAAATTGGCAAGTGTTACTCTGCGTTGCAGGCCGGCAATTTTAACTCCGATGATCTTGTAGCCGGCAGCCGGCACTTTTTCCATTTCCATTTTGCCCAACGCACCAACAAATAAGATCTCAGCCTGTGGCACTAATTTTTTTATCTCATTAGCAATAGCAACCGCCGGAAATATATGTCCGCCCGTGCCGCCGCCGCTTAATATGACTTTTAGTGGTTTCATATTTTTTGTTGCTTCTCAACTTCACTCGAAGTGCCAACGTCTGTCGGTTCGAGCAAAGTCGAGAACATTTTATTGCGTTATGACTTCTTTTTCTTTTTTCGTTGTGTCTTCGTTTGATCTGCTCACACTTAAAATAATACCGATAGCTATACAGGTAAACCAGATAGAAGTTCCTCCCATACTTACCAAGGGCAAAGGCTGGCCTGTTACCGGGAATAAGTTAACGGCTACCGCCATATTAATTAATGCCTGGAATACTAAGCTGAAACTTAATCCTACAGCCATTAGTCCGCCAAACGTTTTTTCAGAATCCCTTAAAATCCGAATGCCCCTGAAAAGTAGTACCATGTATAAGAATAACATGGCAAACCCTGTAATCATTCCATATTCTTCAATAACAATGGCGTATATAAAATCGGAGGACGCCTGCGGTAAAAATGCACGTTGTGTACTTTTTCCAGGACCCTTGCCAATGATGCCGCCTGTGGCGATAGCAATTTTTGCCTGCTCACTTTGATAATTATTTTTAGAGTCTCCTTTAATGAAATTTTCTATCCTGGCTTTCCAGGTAGGGCCCCTTCCTCCTGGAATTGATTCGGGCGCATACCAAACTAATAATAAAAAGAACGCAGCACCAACAACACACAAACCTAATATTTGTAAAATTATCTTTATGTGTATACCTCCTACAAACATCACAAACAAACAACATACAAAAAGTAAAGAAGCGGTTGAGAAATTGGCAGGAAAAATTAATAAGCAGATAATTCCAATTGGAATCAGTAAATATTTAAAAACAGACTTGAGATCATTTAACTGGCCTTGTTTTATGGTAAGTGTACGGGCTACAAAAATTAAAAGTATAATTTTAGCAATGTCAGATGATTGAAATGTTAACCCTAACCCTGGAACTTCAATCCATCGACTTGCTTCGCCGGCACTTACACCTTTCATTAAAGTAAATAATAACAAGGGAACTAAAAAGAATATTCCAATTTGTGCTATTCTTGAAAATAATGTATATTTTAATTTATGTATCACATACATGATGAAAATTCCACCAATTATGGTGATGGCATGTTTTATTAAATACGCTTCAGCATTACCCTGTTTATATTTATGCGCTAATGTTACAACCGAACTGTATACTACCAGGATGGATAGCAGCGATAGCAGGAACACAATGGTCCAGATAACTCTGTCTCCTTTTAAGTATGCGAATTGTTTCATTATCTACTAGATGTTATTTATTAAAGATGAATGACAAATGATGAAAGACGTCTTTTATCTTTAATCATATATCTTTTATCCTTTTTATTGTTGTAATACTAACTCCTTAAATTTATTACCTCTGTTTTTATAATTATCAAATGGATCAAAACTTGGACATGCCGGTGAAAACAGCACAGCCTGGTTCTTAATAGCTTTTGCTTTTGATATACCAACAGCGCTTTCTAAATTATCGGCCGAAATGATCATCACGTGTTTTTTGAATATGTTCTTTATTTCAGAAAAACGGCGTCCATAATAGATAACTGTTTTAATATTAAAATAATTTACATTCGTAAACCACGAATAATCTGTCTTCAGATCATCTCCTCCCAATATCAATACGATCTCCGCGTCTACGGAATTGATACTCTCAACCGTTAGTCTTGCATTCGTAGCTTTAGAATCATTAATAAAGGTAACTTCATTAATATTCGCTACAAATTCAAAACTGTGATCTGTTTCCCTGTTAATGGAAAACGTTTTCTGACCAAGTGCATTCTCCTTCATTGTTATAGTCCCCTTACAGCTGATTTAAATTGAACACCTCTATCTTCATAATTTTCGAACAAGTCGAAACTGGCACATGCCGGAGATAATAAAACAGCATCACCTTTAGAAGCTAATTTGTACGACATAGCTACTGCTTCAACTGCAGAACCTGCTTCCATGATATTTTCTACTGAACCTTTAAAAGCTTTGATAATTTTTTTATTATCCACGCCTAAGCAAACGATTGCTTTTACTTTTTCTTTTACTAGGTCAACTAATTCCTCGTAGTTATTTCCCTTATCCTGCCCGCCAACTATCCAAACGGTTGGTTTTTGCATGCTTTCTAAAGCATACCATGCCGAGTTAACGTTCGTTGCTTTTGAATCGTTAATAAATTCGATGCCATTGATAGAAGCAACAAATTCTAAACGGTGTTCAACATTTACGAAATCTTCTAAGCTTTCGCGGATGATGTCTTTACGTATATCTACTATACGAGCTGCCATCGAAGCTGCCATGGAGTTGTAAACGTTATGTTTACCTGCAAGAGCCAATTGTTCTAGGGTCATGATTAAGGGTTTAGGGTTATTATTATAATTAAGGGTTATTTCATTGTTGTGTAAGAAGGCGCCATTTCCTTCTATGGTTTTTGTGATGCTAAACGGAACTAATTCAGCTTTAATCTGTGTGTGCTTCATAAATTCTTCCATCACTATATCATCTGCACAATACACAAAAGCATCATCTTTGGTTAAATTTTGCGTAATACGAAATTTGGAAGCCACGTAATTTTCAAACTTGTATTCATACCTGTCTAAATGGTCAGGCGTAATGTTTAATAGTATAGCTACATCGGCTTTAAAATCATACATACCGTCTAACTGAAAACTGCTCAACTCTAATACATAGTAATCAAAGTTTTCAGTAGCTACCTGGTAAGCAAAACTCTTTCCGATGTTACCCCCGAGACCAACATTATAGCCTGCTTTTTTGAGGATATGATAAGTGAGTAGGGTCGTGGTTGTTTTTCCGTTACTTCCGGTAATGCAAATTGTTTTAGCCTTGGTGTGTCTGCCGGCAAATTCTATTTCAGAAATAACAGGAATGTGGTTTGCTTTTGCTTTTTGAACCAGTTCTACTTTATCAGGAATACCCGGACTCTTAATAATTTCTGTGGCGTTTAAAATCAGTTCTTCGGTATGCTTTCCTTCTTCAAATAAAATGTTATGTTGAACCAGTTCGTTTTTATATTTTTCTTTAATTAGACTTTTATCAGATACGAACACATCATACCCTTTGGCCTGCGCTAGTATAGCACTGCCTACGCCACTCTCGCCTGAGCCAAGAATTACCATGCGGGGTTTATTGATTATGTTTGTAGTGGTTGTCAATTTGATTTTATCTTAATTTGAGCGTTACAATAGTTAAAGCGGCGAGCATAATTCCGATAATGAAAAAGCGCATCACAATTTTAGATTCGTGGAAGCCTGATTTCTGGTAATGGTGGTGGAGGGGAGCCATTTTAAATAGGCGGTTAGCTTTAGCGAATTCGAGTCCGTGTTTTTTACGCTGGTATTTAAAATAAAATACCTGCATGATCACGGATAAATTTTCAATTAAAAACACGCCGCATAAAATAGGGATCAATAATTCTTTGCGAATGGCGATTGCAAAAACTGCAATGATTCCACCGAGCGCCAGGCTTCCCGTATCGCCCATAAATACCTGTGCAGGAAACGCATTATACCATAGAAAACCAACACACGCTCCAACAAAGGCAGCCATAAATACCACGAGTTCGCCTGTATTTGGTATGTACATGATATTTAAGTAATCGGCAAAAATGGTATTACCACTTACATAGGCCAGGATGCCTAAGGTTGTGCCAATAATGGCGCTTGTTCCAGCCGCTAGCCCGTCAATTCCATCCGTGATATTGGCGCCGTTAGATACCGCTGTTACAATTAAAATGACAATGGGAATAAAAATTAACCAACCATATTTTACGGCACTGTCTCCCATAAAAGATAAAACGCTGGTATAATCAAACTCATTATTTTTTACAAAGGGGATAGTTGTTTTAATGCTTTTAATTGGAGTGGTTGCATATTTCGGCATTTTCACGTCATTGGGATTACTGATAGCAGCATCAAATGAATATTGGCTTTGCCCGTTAGAGGCAAGGCGTTCTTTTACTACTACATCCGGATGAAAATAGAAAACGGCCCCTACTAATAAGCCAATGCCAATTTGACCAACTACTTTAAATTTGCCTTTTAGACCCTCTTTGTTTTTTTTGAATACTTTAATGTAGTCATCCAAAAAGCCAATGCTCCCTAACCATACAGTTGAGATGAGCATTAAAACGATATATACATTAAACACTTTGGCAAATAATAGAGTAGGAATAACGATGGCAGCTAAAATGATCAACCCTCCCATAGTTGGCGTGCCTGCTTTTTCATTTTGTCCTTCCAAACCTAATTCTCTGATAGTTTCTCCGATCTGTTTTTTGCGGATGTAATTAATAATGCGTTTACCAAATACCATGGTGATCATCAGCGATGTCAGTAACGCCAGTGCCGCTCTAAACGAGATGTATTGAAACACTCCGGCTCCGGGGAAGTTAAAGTGTTGGTCTAGGTATTGGAATAAATAGTAAAACATTTCCGGTTAGTTATTAAATATTTCTTTTACAATTTCAAAATCATCAAATGGGTATTTCACTCCATTTATTTCCTGGTATTTTTCATGCCCTTTGCCGGCAATCAAAATAATGTCGCCTTCTTTTGCAAAAGCTACGGCGGTTCTGATCGCTTCTTTACGGTCGCTGATGCGTAATGTTTTTTTTGCATCTACAGGATTAATTCCCGACTGCATTTGATTCAGGATATCTTCCGGATTTTCACTTCTTGGATTGTCACTTGTTAAAATTACCTTATTGCTGTATTCGCATGCTATTTGAGCCATAATGGGTCGTTTAGCAGCATCTCGATCGCCACCGCAGCCAGCCAGCGTAATAACCTGTTCGTTACCTGTTCTGATATCTTTGATGGTTTCTAAAACGTTTTTTAACGCATCAGGCGTATGTGCGTAGTCTACTATAGCAACGATACCCGATTTAGATTTGATGTATTGAAAACGACCTTCTACCGAATTTAGGTTGCTCAGCGTTGTTAACACCTGCACTTTGTCCTGCTTCAATAACTGAGAAACTGCATAAACCACCAAAACGTTATAAGCATTGAAGGAGCCAATTAATTTCACCCATACTTCCTGGTTATCGATACTCAGTAATAACCCATTCAGATGATTTTCAACCACACGGCATTTAAAATCCGCTACCGATTTTAATCCGTAAGAATATTTTTTGGCTTTGGTATTTTGTAACATCACCATGCCATTTCTGTCATCTTTATTTGTCAATGCAAAAGCTTCATCGGGTAAATTGTCGAAGAATCGCTTTTTTGCTTTGATGTATTCATCAAATGTTTTATGGTAATCTAAATGATCATGCGTGATATTTGAAAAAGCTGCGCCTGTAAAATTAATTCCTGTAATTCGATGTTGAACAATAGCATGTGAGCTTACTTCCATGAATGCGTATTGACAACCTTCTTCTACCATTTGGGCTAATAGTTCATTGAGAGCTAGTGCATCGGGTGTTGTATGTGTGGAAGGAATAACTGTATTGTTAATCTTGTTTTCTACTGTAGATAACAAACCAACATTATAACCCATTCCTTTAAAGAGGTTAAATAACAAGGTAACGGTTGTGGTTTTTCCATTCGTACCCGTGATGCCCACCAGTTTAATTTTTTCAGAGGGATTGTCAAAATAATTACAAGCAATATATCCTAGGGAGGCCGAAGAATCCAAAACCTTTACATAGGTTACATTTTCTTTTTGAATTTCCGGCAGTGCTTCGCAAACAACCGCCACGGCACCATTTTCGATAGCCAGTTCTATATAGTGATGGCCGTCAGAAGCAGTCCCTCGTGTCGCAATAAATAAGGAATCCTTTTTCACTTTACGGGAATCGAAGGTAACCGACGAGATAGCAACATTGGTAGAACCAATGATCTCTTCCATGCGTGTTTTATATAATATGTCGCTTAGCAACTTCATTTTTCTCTTTTATCTTGTTTCTTTTTTGTCTTTTTAAGACAGTATCAATGTTATTTTATCGCCTTTGTTATATTTTTGTCCGGCTTCTATCGACTGTTTTTTTACAGAACCCATTCCGTATAGTTTGACATGAAAGCCCGAATTTTCCAGTAAGAATAAAGCGTCTTTGGCCGACAAGCCGTTCAGGTTTGGAACAATTCCTTTGTCTAACTGGCTCTTGATATTATTTGGTTGTAATGACACCGATGTTGAATCATTTGGATTGCGAGATACGTAACCGTCGTCTGAAATATTAGACTTGGTGGGCAATTTCAAGGCTTTTGAAGCGATTACCATTTCATCGTTTTTAGACTTGATACACCCCGGCGCTTTTGTCAACAGATCTTTTTTGTTATTAATGGGTTCAATAAAATCAACACTACTGGAGTATACTTTTTCAGCGATCTCTTTAAACACAGGGCCTGCCACAACACTACCATAATAAACGCCATTACTAGGCGAATTAATAACTACAATGCAAGTATACAGCGGCTTATCTGCCGGAAAATAGCCAACGAAAGACGCCTGGTAATCACGTTCTCCAACGGTGCCATATACGGATTGACCTTTAACAACCTTTTTACCGATTTTTGCAATTTGGGCAGTGCCTGTTTTGCCGCCAACTTTAAAAGCGGTAATGTTTAAGCCTTTTCCACTTCCATTTTGCACAACACCTTCCAGCATTTGTTTTGCCTTTTTGATGGTCGATTTTTTCACGATTTGTTCATCAATTACTTCAGTAGTAAATGTTTTGACAGTTTTACCATTGCGTTTAATTTCTTTTTCAAAGCGGGGGCGAACCATTTTACCATCGTTAGCAATAGCATTATATAGTGTGAGTGTTTGTAAGGGAGTTATTAAGCTCTCGTAGCCGTATGCTATCTGTGGTAGACTTACTCCCGACCAATCCTTGTTCTTTGGATCTTTGATTAATGGTTTGCCCTCGCCCGGAATAGATAATCCTAGTTTTTGATCCAGGTGAAAAGACCGGAGTTTATCGGTATACTGTTTTGGATTTTTTGAATAATATTTTACAATCGTTTTTGCTGCTGCCACATTCGACGATACTTCAAAAGCACGCTGTAATGTTAAAACAGCTGCTTCGGGCGCATGTGAATCTTTAATAGTTTTATTGTAATAAGTAACCTCACCATTGCCTACCTGTATCTTTTCTTCGAGGCTTACATCAAAGTCATCCATCACAGCTAAGTATGACGCTAATTTAAACGTAGAGCCTGGTTCGGTTGCGTAGCCAATAGCGTAGTTTAAGCTTTCTGAATAGGAATAGCTGCTTGAATCTTTTCCGTCTCTTGTTAAGTTGGCGATAGCTTTGATCTCCCCTGTTTTTACTTCCATTAAAATGGCACAGCCATGGGAGGCGTTATTTTTTGTCAATGTTTTTAGTAAAGCATTTTCAGCAACATCCTGAATGTTGATGTCAATCGTTGTGTAAAGATCACTTCCGTCTTTTGGCTCAACTTCGTTCTCATCATTAATTGGACGCCATACGCCTCCTGCTATTTTTTGCATTAAACGTTGACCGCTGATTCCTCTTAACAAAGTGTCATACGCTCCGTCTAAACCAACTTTGAGTGTATCATTTTGTTGATATTGTATATAGCCGATAGAACGGGCTGCTAACATTTTAAACGGACGTTCGCGTTTGTTGGTTTGTAAGGTTACTAAACCGCCGCGTTTTCCTTTTTTGAATATTGGAAATGTTTTTAAGGCCTGCAGGTCTCTGTAAGGTACGTTACGTTTTAATACCACATAACGATCGCCACTTTTGCGGGCTTTGCGTAATATTTTAACATACTGTTTAGATGTTTTATCCTTAAACAGATCGGATAGCATTAAGCCTAATGAGTCAACCTTAGCTTCAAATAATTTCTGATCAATAGATGGCGCATTAATATCCACCGCAATTTCATAATAAGGTAGGGAGGTTGCCAATAGATTTCCATTGATGTCAAAAATGTTCCCACGAACGGCTTCTATTTCGTGAACCTGTGTATTAAAAGCTTCTGCCTTTGCTCTCCACTCGTCTCCCTCTTTAAACTGGATGATACACATCTTATAGAAAATAGCTAAGGCAAATACACATAAAAATATGTACACCAGGTAAGTTCTTGATAATATGTCTTTTTTGTTTTCCAATTCAGGGTTTGGTATTAACTGCTATTTCTGTACTATCGGTTTCTATTTTCATGGGCGCTACCACAGGTTCTTTTAATCCTAGGGGTTCCACTGCTTTTGCTACTTCGCTTTGCTTACTTACGAACATTTTTTCTGACGTTGTAGAAATGTACTCTGTACGTAATTCCTTTATCTCATTTTTTATTTTATTCTCCTCTCTTATTTTATCGTCGGCATAGTAACCATTAGCGATATATAAGATGGCGATGAATCCTAAAAACAAAATGAATGGTACATGTTGTACAGCTCTTTCATCACTTAAAAAAGCACCACCAAAAATTTTAGAGAGTCCTTTTGCCAGCACACCTTTTTTTCCGGGTTTGGATGGTTTGGCTGCAACCTGTGGTTCTTCCTGTTCCACGAGTTCTTCCAACTCTTCCAGTTCCTCCGTCTTTTTATCTCTAAATTTGTTTGCCACTTTTATGTTTATTTGGTGTAATGTTTCAAGTTTTGTTGTTTTTAATTTTTAAACAATCACACATTAAACTTTATAAGCTATTCTCAACTTTGCACTTCTTGCTCTTGAATTTCGTTCTATCTCTTCTGCATCCGGTACAATAGGCTTAGAGGTGAGCGGTTTAAAATATTTTGTTATTTTTCCAAACACAATATCCTTTTCTTCTATGCCTTCTATATTTCCCGATCTGATCAGGTTCTTAACTAATCTGTCTTCTAGACTATGGTAACTCATCATTACCAGTCGCGCATTTGGTTTCAAAAGTGTGACACATTGTGTCAAGCACTCTTTTAACGCCTCCATTTCCTGGTTCACTTCAATACGAATTGCCTGGTAAACTTTTGCTAAATATTTACCTTCTTCAAATTTAGGAGTGCAGGCTTTAATGCTTTCTTTGAACTGAGCCGTTGTTTCAATACTTCCGTTTGTTCTGGCTTCAAAAATGATGTTTGCTAATCGGAACGCATTATCCACTTCACCATACTCTCTAAACATGGCGGTTAGTTTTTTTACATCGTACGTGTTCAAAACCTTTTTTGCTGTTAAATCAGATTTTTGATTCATGCGCATATCAAGTTCAGCATCAAACCGCGTTGAAAATCCACGCTCGCCTTTATCAAACTGATGTGAGGAAACACCCAGGTCGCCGAGTATACCATCAACCTGTGTAATACCATACAGTTTAAGGTAATTGGATATGTATCTGAAATTATGAGGAATAAAAGTCAGGCGTTTATCATCAGGAATATTTGCTTTTGCATCTTCATCCTGATCAAAAGAAAATAATTTTCCTTTAGCTGAAAGATGTTTTAATATTTCTTTTGAATGTCCGCCTCCACCAAAAGTCAGGTCCACATACACGCCGTCGGGGTTTATGTCAAGGCCATCTATGCAAGGTTGTAAAAGAACGGGGATGTGATAAGGATTACTCATCATCGCCATCATTAAAATTTAAATTCCCTAATACGTCTTCAGCTAATTTTTCAATGTCCACATCCTGAGATAAGAAATGATCGTATAATTTTTTGTCCCAGATCTCGATCACGTTATTGCTTCCCAGTACTTTAATGTCGGTTTTAATATCTGCGTATTCTACTAATGGCTTTGGTAATAAAACTCGTCCCGTATTATCCGCATCTGCTGCTGTCGCTCCACCCGTAAATTTTCTAACAAATACATCATTTGCTTTTATCAATCGGTTAAGCTTGCTTAATTTTTTATTGAGTTTATTCCACTCAGCCATGGGATACAAAACCAAACATTTTTGATGCAGGTTTCGATTGATCACAAATCCGTTTTCAAACACCTCTTCTAATTGCTTCCTGAGGTTAACAGGAAACATGAAACGCCCTTTCGCATCTACTTTACAGTCAAATTCTCCTATAAGGCTTGTCATTAGTGGGTTTTGTTTGAATTCCGTCAAAAATAATTAAAATTTTACCACTTTCTACCACTTTCCACCATTATTTACCACTATTGTTGATAAATCAAAATTTGTGAATAGTAATGAACCGAAAAAAGTACTAACTGTTTTTTTTATTTCTTCGGAGATTTGCCCAATTTTAGGGTAGTTTCCACAGATTTGAGATAATTACCTGATCCTGAAAAAGATGAAACGGGATAGTTGAGATATTAACAATTATTTTACCTTTGTGAACGCCGTATGGAAAAGAAGAAATTTATTGACGTTGAAAAAATTTTAAAGGAAAAAGCCTATAAATTATACCGTTGGTTACCACGTTTTGCTATTAATTGGTTAAAAAAGAAGCTGCACGAGGACGATATTAATGCGGCTATGGTTCATTTGAAAGATGATGTTGGACTGGAATTTAATAGAAGAGGCCTGGAAAAGCTAGGAGCAAAGGTAGAATCGGTTCATCCTGAATTAGTTCCAAAAATCGGGAGCATTGTTATTGTTTCTAATCATCCTTTAGGTGGCCTGGATGGGATGGCGTTAATTAAAGCCGTTGGAGAGGTGAGACCTGACGTTCGTTTTTTTGTGAATGATGTATTGAAAAATCTTAAAAATTACGGGGAGATATTTGTCGCGGTTAATAAGCTGGGAGCGTCTTCGGCCAGTTCTTTAAGAGTTATGGAAGAAGTATTTAGAACGGAGTCCGCCTTGTTATTGTTTCCCGCCGGATTAGTGTCGAGAAAACAAAACGGTTTGGTGCGCGATCTGGAATGGAGAAAAAGTTATATCACGCAGGCTATTGACCATAAACGAATGATTCAGCCGGTTTTTATTGAAGGGGAAAACTCAAAGTTTTTTTATAATTTTGCCATGTGGCGTAAACGGTTAGGAATTAAAGCAAATATAGAAATGCTTTTTTTGCCCGACGAAATGTTTAAAGCCAGGAAAGAAACAATTAAAATTCATTTTAGTAAGCCTTTCGACTCGGCTATATTAACAGATAATAAAACCCACAAAGAGTGGTCGAAATTAGTTTATCAATATATTTATTCGCCGGAGTTCAGGAAAGGTATTCCGTTTGAAGAATACATGAAAGGAAAATAGTTATGGTAAATATCAGGGTAGGTTTTGGTTATGATGTGCACCCTTTGGGAGAAGGAAGGGAATTATGGTTGGGTGGAGTAAAACTTGAATTTGATAAAGGGTGTGTGGGTCATAGCGATGCGGATGTATTGTTGCATGCTATTTGCGACGCACTTTTAGGCGCAGCAAACTTACGCGATATCGGTTTCCATTTTCCTAATAATAATCCAAAATACAAAGGTGCCGATAGCAAAGTACTTTTGGAAGAAGTAGTTGCCTTGCTTAATGAAAAAGGATACGGAATTGGAAACGTTGATGCAACCCTAAGCCTTGAAGCGCCTATGGTAAACCCACATATTACTGCTATGCAAACTATTTTGGCGCCTATCATGCATATCACAAGCGACGATGTTTCTATTAAAGCGACCACCAATGAGCGTTTAGGTTACGTAGGACGGGGAGAAGGAGTGAATGCTTATGCGGTAGCCCTGATTTATAAAAAGGAACAAAAGAAGTAAGATCAAAGTATTAAGATTGTGTAAAAGCAATCTTTAATCTTAATACTTTCATCTTTGATACTTATTCTTTTCGCTCCTGGCATAATTCTACTAAAACGCCGTTGGTGCTTTTGGGATGTAAGAAGAAAATCAGTTTATTGTCAGCCCCGTGTTTTGGTTCTTTATTCAACACTTCAAAACCTTCTTCTTTTAAACGATCCATTTCTTTGTAAATATCATCTACTTCATATGCAATATGATGAATACCTTCGCCTTTTTTGTCGATGAATTTGGCAATGGCACTTTCCGGTTTAGTAGCTTCCAATAATTCGATCTTCGTTTCTCCTAACATGAAAAAGGATGTGCTTACACCCTCACTTTCAACACCTTCAACTTTGTAATGATCTTTTCCGAACAGTTTTTTAAACAGTTCGTTTGAGTTATGGAGGCTTTTTACGGCAATCCCAATATGTTCTATTTTCTTAATCATGGCGCTATTTTCGCTCAAAAATAGCAGTTTTTCATCAATTTGCTTAAAAACTAATAAATACCTATATTTGTAGCCTAAATTTATAACAATGACACAAGCATTAATCTTAGGTATGTTAGGCGGACTTGGAGCTCCAGAAATCATCATCATACTCGTTATCATTTTATTATTATTCGGAGGTAAAAAAATTCCTGAATTAATGAAAGGATTAGGAAAAGGAATGAAAGAATTTAAAGACGCTTCTAAAGGCGAAAGCACAACCGAAGGAGAGAATAAATAATTTATTTTTTAACTGAAATTTAAAGCGTCTTTCTGTTGGATTGACGCTTTTATTATTTAAAACATCAACTGTGTATACATTTACAACCATTAAAAATCTTCAGGCTGATTTATATGCCGGCAACACAACCGCGGTACAGTTAGTTGAAGAGTCAATCAAGGCTATAGAATCTAAAAAACACTTAAATGCATTTTTAGAGGTGTTTAACAACTCGGCATTAACACAAGCCAAATTAGTAGACGAAAAAATTAAATCGAAAACGGCCGGTAGGTTAGCGGGCGTTATTATTGGATTAAAAGATAACATTTGTTACAAGGGGCATAAGGTTTCCTGTTCGTCAAAAATACTGGAGGGTTTTGAATCGTTATATTCATCTACTGTTGTTGAACGTTTATTAGCGGAAGATGCAATCATCATAGGGCGTTTAAATTGTGATGAATTTGCCATGGGAAGTAGTAATGAAAATTCTGCTTTTGGAAAAGTGTTAAATCCACTCAATGAAAAAACAGTACCAGGTGGTTCCTCGGGTGGCTCCGCCGTTGCTGTGGCAGCTAATTTGTGTCATGTAAGTTTGGGCTCTGATACAGGCGGATCTATTCGCCAGCCGGCCTCTTTTACAGGAACGGTAGGATTAAAACCAACTTATGGAAGAATTTCTCGCTGGGGATTGGTGGCCTACGCATCTTCTTTCGATCAAATTGGGCCTATTACGAAAACAGTGGAAGATTCAGCTTTGCTGTTACAGATCATGGCTGGTAAGGACGAATATGATACCACAGCTTCTCAGAAAGCGGTAGGTAATTATACTTCGGCTTTAGATGAGAAAAAAACATTTAAAATTGCTTACCTGAAAGAGTGTGTTGAATCTAACGGATTGGATCCTGAAGTTAAAAAAGAAACTCTGGCATCCTTAGAAAAATTAAAAAAATCAGGGCATAGTGTTGAAGGCGTTGATTTTCCGTATTTGGATTTTTTAGTGCCAACCTATTACGTTTTAACTACAGCCGAAGCGTCATCGAATTTATCTCGTTTTGATGGTGTACATTTTGGATATAGAAGTCCAAATGCTACAGATCTGGAAAGCACTTATAAAAAATCACGAAGCGAAGGATTTGGGAAAGAAGTAAAACGCCGGATCATGCTTGGAACTTTTGTATTAAGCGCCGGATATTATGACGCTTACTATTCCAAAGCCCAAAAAGTGAGAAATAAAATCCGCCAAAAAACACGCGATATTTTATCTCAGTATGATTTTATTGTAACGCCATCAACTCCCGGAACGGCATTTGAATTTGGGAAAAACAGTGAAGATCCTATAAAAATGTACCTGGAGGATATTTTTACGGTACAGGCAAACATCGTTGGTTGTCCTGCCATATCAGTACCAAACGGAATCCATAGCAATGGTTTGCCAATGGGTTTGCAAATTATGGGCAGAGATTTTGAAGAAGGAAATTTATTGAACTTAGCTAATCAGATTTAAAGATCACCACCGAGAAACAAAGGACACAGAGAAAGATTTGTAGTTGTTTAAAGATTAATAATTTAAAACCTCTGTGCTCTCTTTAGCTCAGTGGTGAAAAAACCAAAAACATACATGCCAATTACAGTAGATAGCGTTATAGACGCCTTAAAATATGTAGATGATCCGGATCTTAAAAAAGACCTGATAACTCTCGGAATGATCAAGGATGTAGTGGTTGATGGAAAGAACGTAGCTTTTACAGTTGTGTTAACCACGCCAGCTTGCCCTATGAAAGACATGATCCATAATGCCTGTATCAACGCAGTGAAACATTATGTAGATAAAGAAGCAGTTGTAAATGTAAACATGACCTCCAACGTAACAACTACAAGAGATAAAGACATGGGCACTTTATCAAAGGTGAGAAATGTAATCGCTGTTGCTTCCGGTAAAGGAGGTGTTGGAAAATCTACGGTTTCAGCAAACTTAGCGGTTGCTTTAGCAAAACAAGGCGCCAAAGTTGGTTTAGTGGATGCGGATATTTATGGCCCTTCGCAAACAATTATGTTTGACGTGCAAAACGATATGCCTGGAAAAGGCGAGTACGAGGGGAAACCAAAAATGAAGCCTGTAGAAAGCTATGGCGTAAAATTAAACTCTGTTGGTTTTTTAGCCGGACCAGATCAGGTAATTGCATTACGCGGACCAATGGCATCAAAAGCCTTAACGCAATTATTTACTGATACTGCCTGGGGTGAATTGGATTATTTAATTGTTGATCTTCCTCCCGGAACGGGTGATATTCAAATTACATTATGTAGTACCATTCCTATTACAGCAGCCGTTATTGTAAGTACTCCTCAGCAGGTTGCATTAGCCGATGCGCGTAAAGGAATTGCTTTGTTTAAACTGCCGGCTTTAAATGTTCCGGTGTTGGGAATAGTTGAGAACATGGCTTATTTTACACCGGAAGAATTACCTGATAATAAATATTATATTTTCGGAAAAGAGGGTGCGAAAAATTTGGCAGAAGAAATGAATTTACCGTTGCTTGGTCAGATTCCTTTAGTGCAAAGTATTCGTGAATCCGGAGACGCTGGTCGTCCCGCCGTATTACAGGAGACAACTCCACAGGCTTTAGCATTCAGGGAAATGGCACAAAACATTGCGCAGCAAGTAGCAATATTAAATGCAAATAAATTGAAAGAACAACCTGCTACAGTTTAGTATAGAGTTGAAATTTAAAAGCTCCTTCTGAAATTCGGAAGGAGCTTTTTTTGTTTTGATAAGAAGAATATTTATGTAAAGTTTTATTTCTATTTGTCGTAGAGATATTTTGTAACACTTGGTACAAAAATGAGTGAAAAAAGTACAATACCTAATTGTAATAATAATTCCGATCCTGGCCAATGTGCTAGTTCAAATAGTATTCCTAATGAGGTTAAGGAAAATGATAATGCTCCTGTAATAAATGCCAGTTTTTTCATATAGTTAAGTTTAAGTCTTCCTATTCGTTTGGCTTTTCGGTTTCGTCCCGTTATTTTGAGTGGTTTCTGGTCTCCACTTTTATAAAAATTTAATTTGAAATATTTTAAATTTAGTGGATTTCTTTTGTTTAAGCTTTTATTTTAATTTTTGCATGCGGTATGGTAACAGTTTCCCCCGTTGGTTTTCTTACTTTTATATTATCGATGTAAGCAACCTGCCCAACCTTTAAAGCACTCAAAGCAGTTTTAGCTTGCGGCGATAAGCTATTGCCGGTGCATGAAAATTCTCCGCCACCGGGCACAGCAACATCAAAACTTTTTACGGTAAAGTTCACAGGAAACATGAAGCCCACTGCTTCGGCCCCAACGCCACCCAACATCTTTACTTCATTTTTTGAAAACTCTAAGGTAGAGGTAGCCAGTTTACCTCCTAATCTTAGAAAGGGAGGTGGAATGTCTTTTACTCGAAATGTTTTTACTGTACCCTGTTGCTGATAGGCACCATTTACTTTTGCAGATACGGTAACCGAACAGGTTCCCGATGACTTAACAGTGATGACATATTTTCCTGCGGCGGTTTGAGTTGCAACTGCTCCACAACCACTTATATTGATTTTTGTATCTGCCGGCGAAAAGCCTGCACAAGTTGCACTTACCGGATTGTCGATACCTGCATAAAATATATTCATATTATCGGCCGCTACGGCCGAATAAGGGGGAGCAACGGTATATGAATAATCGAAAGGATAATATTCGTATTCACCTCTTGGATTTTTATATTTAATAACACCTTTCAATTCCTTTTCACCTGTGGAACTTGTCAACGCTTCGTAATTTCCCATGCCATCTTTTATGCTGATTGGTGTTCCCGGATTAATTAATTTTTTTGAAACGCTATCGTATACAGCTCCCACCAATACTTCCATCCGTTCGGGTGTTAGTTCGCTACTGGAAGCACCCAGCGCAATATTTGCTTTAAATGGTTGTCCTGACAAAACATAAGCGGAAGGAGCAACGACATCTGCATGCAATTTATTGATCTTAAATACAAATTTACTGGAAGCCCCTGCGAACGTATGTAAAAATTCTGATTCCAGATTTTTCATGTCGGCCTGTATCTTATCTAAATTGGTAATAACTGCAGCCATTGGCATATGATAGAAATTTTCAAGTTCCCAATTTAATTTAACCCCTTCTTTTTCTATATTTCTATCAATGGGTTTAATCGTATTTAGTTTTTGTTTTAAAGTAGTGATGCTTTCATCATCTAACTTAGTCTTTGAATCTTTTTGCATATTATCAATCAGCGCCAATAAATCAGTGTGTAAGTTCGTAAGTTGTAAACGCAGATCTTTGGCCGAATACTTGGTGTCTATTGGGTTTGTTTCATCCGATCCAATTAATAAAAAAGTGGGGGTATCAAAATCATCCAGTTTTTCCATGAACCGTAATTGCGATGTATCATGTTTGGCAACTCCCTCGGTTTTTCGTTCGATGATCAATTTCATGCTGTCGATGTAAGCATCAACTATGCGAATACTTTTTTGAGTTTCAATGGATTTTAAAAGATAGGGCTTCGCTTCGTAGTTGCCATCATTGACGTATGCTTCAAACGCTTTTTGTACGCGCGTATTATTTTCATCCAGGATGTCTTTTGATTTCCCGATGCTCTCGTCTACCATCACAAATCCCTGAAGTATTTCTTTAGATACATTGAGTGCTAACAGGGCCGTCAGTACCAGGTACATCATGCCAATCATTTTTTGCCGGGGTGTTTCTTTGCCTGAGCTCATAGTAGTAGTTTTTAGTGATATTTAGTGTGTTTGGTTGTTCTTATAACTACGGATGAAAAAAAAGTAACAGTAGTGTATAAAAAAAAGTTTCTGAACGGGTTTATTTTGTAAGCTTGTTTATCTTTGTTTAAATAATAGTTATGCAGGTATTTAAGTTTGGAGGCGCATCTGTAAAGGATGCTGCAGGTGTAAAAAATGTGGTGGAAGTTTTAAAACAATTTCCTGATCAGCATGTCAGTATTGTAGTGTCCGCCATGGGAAAAACCACTAATTCTTTGGAACGGTTAGCAAAAGCGTATTTTTATAAAACAGAAAATGCAGAAGACATTCTGGAGGAAATAAAAAAATATCATCAGGATATTTGCCATGAGTTATTCCCTGTACCATCACATCCCGTTCATACTGATATAGAAAACACCTTTGTGGAATTATATTGGGCTATTGAGGATGAACCAACACAGGGTTTTGATTTTGAGTATGATCAGATCGTGAGCATGGGTGAAATTATTTCTACTAAAATTATTTCTGCCTACCTGAATGAAATTGGAGTGAGAAACAAATGGGTGGATATAAGGGGTCTTATTCAAACTGATAATACATACCGCGATGGTAAAGTTGATTTTGAATTAACCGAATCATTAATTAAAAGAGATCTGTTACCTGTTTTTAATACTTTTCAGATTATCGTTACTCAGGGATTCATTGGTGGAACTTCCGAGAATTTCACCACAACGTTAGGACGCGAAGGATCGGATTACACTGCATCTATTTTAGCCTATTGTTTAAATGCTAATAATGTAACCATATGGAAGGATGTTCCTGGTGTTTTAAATGCCGATCCAAAATGGTTTGCGCGCACAAAAAAAATAGATGAATTATCCTATCATGATGCCATAGAATTAACCTATTATGGCGCTACTGTTATTCACCCTAAAACTATCAAGCCTCTTCAAAATAAAAACATCCCTTTGTATGTAAAATCTTTCCTGCAACCTAAAGAATTGGGAACTGTGATAAGGGATGGAGAAAAGCGATTAAATATTCCATCTTACATTTTTAAGATCGACCAGGTACTCATCTCTATTCAGCCGAAAGATTTCTCGTTTATTGCGGAAGATAATTTAAGTGACATTTTTGAGATATTTTCCAAACTGGGTGTAAAAATAAACTTAATGCAGCTATCAGCTATTAGTTTTTCTGTTTGCTGCGATAACAATGAATTTAAAATACCTGAACTGGTTAAAGAGTTACAGAAACAGTTCAAAGTGCTGTACAATTCCGATCTGGAATTAATGACCGTGCGTTATTATACTCAGGAAACCATTGATACCCTTACGACTAACAAAATCATTTTATTGGAACAGAGGAGCCGGTTTACAGTTCAAATGGTGATGAAGAATGAAATTGCCGAGTAAAATCTTCAGTTAGTGAGACCTAGCTTATTTAAGAATGGCTCCTAAGTCTTTTACGGTTTTGTATTCAGAATTTAAGAATACGCCTTCAACGCTATTCAAGTTGCTAAGATCTAATAAAGGATTTGCATTTAGTAAAACTAGGTTGGCATTTTTGTTTACAGTTACAGTACCCCATTTATCCGATTGATTCATGTACTTAGCTGCATTTATTGTTGCGGCACATAACACCTGATAATTGCTTAATCCGGCGTTAACATGATGTTTCATTTCTTCCTGTATGGCAAAACCAGGAACAGCATAAACACCTCCCGCATCAGGACCGATCAATAAAAAAGCGCCGTTTTTCACAAGGCTTTTCAATATTTTGTTTTTTGTTGCACGAGCTTTTGCATAATACGATCGCTGTTCTTCTAATTTTACTTCCCCGATTTTTGACTGATCCTCCACTATTTCTTTGTCCCATCGAGCAATGGTAGTGTCTGGGATATAGTTTAGCCCATTACGTTTTTTTAACTCAGTTACCGATTGCATATTATAACCGATCTCAAAATAATCTTCTGTTGCACAATTATAAACCTGGTTTTTAGCAGTGAGCTTAATCAGACTTTCTACATAAGCTTCGCTTTTCTTTAAGCCCTCTGCATAACCGGTTAAATGCTCAATGGAATTATAACCTGATTTTAAAAGCAGTGGCATCGAAATATTTGACAGCCCGTGTCCACAAAATGGAAAGTCATATTTTTTACAGGCTTCCGCTAAATTCACAAATGAAATTGAATCTTTAACACTTAGAACTTTTAAAAACATAAAACCACTGCTTTTACTTACAGTAACAATACTGTCGGCCCGTTTTTTATCAATAAACAATTCTTTTGTAATTGGTGGAGAAGATAAATAGAGATTAAGTTGAGGTAAATTTTTATCCTTTGTGATATTTAAATGTTTTTCGTTACCTCTCATCGAACGCATGGTTGTAACACCAGCCAACAAATTAAGAGTCAGATATTTTTTCAATTCGCTGTATTCAGGAAAATGGGCGTGCATGTCTGCCATTCCAGGCATCAGGTATTTATCCCGTCCATCGATGATAATAAAGCGGTCATTTGGCTTAAAAGCCTTGTCATTATCATCTGTTATCAAAGTGATTTTGCCGCCCGTGATATTTACTAGCTGGTTTTTAATAAGCGTGTCTTTATCTATTGGTATGATATTTACATTACGAATAATATAATTATAACTGCCGGTAGTTGGAGCAGATTGTGAATTACAATGAATTACTGAAACAGCAAACAAAAGAATAAAGTAGAATCTCATGTGAATGATTTTTAACGAAAGTAAAATTAACAATTTGTTTTATGCTCCAATGCCTGTTAATTAAATATAAAAGGGGATATCAAAAAACTTCTTAATTTTATATATCATGTCAAAAACAGAAAATATAGGAGCTCCTCCAGGCACGCTATTTTACAATGGAGAAGAGCGAACGGATAGAGTTAAGATTACGCTGATCGAGTATAACGAGACAGAGTTTTTTGAAGACGTGTATTACGACCTCTCTGATTGTTTATCGCATGTAAAGCCCCATATGGTCAAATGGATCAATGTGGAGGGTTTGCATAAGCCAGAGTTGGTGGAGGCTATAGGTAAGATCTATAACATTCATCCATTAACCTTGGAAGATATTGTGCATGTGGATCAACGGCCTAAGTTTGAGGACTACGAGCATTATGTGGTGGCGATCATGAAAATGATCAGTTACACCGATCAGGTTAACTCAGAGCAATTAGCCATTGTATTATTGGAAAATACGGTGATTTCTTTCCAGGAGCCAAATAATGGGGATGCTTTTGATATTATCCGTAACAGACTTCGGCAAGCCAAAGGCCGTGTAAGAAAATTGGGGGCAGATTATTTGGCTTATGCTTTAATGGATGCTGTAGTTGATTGTTATTTTACGGCCATTGAGAAAATAGGCGATAAGATTGAGGAAATTGAAGAAGAAATAATAAGCGATTCAAATAAAAAATCTTTATTGGAGCTGTATCATTTGAAACGCGAGATGATTTATCTACGTAAACAGGTTTGGCCAATGCGTGATATGATCAATAATATGGTGCGGTCCGAAACTACGTTGATCAACCCTACAAGCGACATTTATTTGCGGGATTTAACAGATCACGTTACGCGGATCATTGATACAGTAGAAACATACCGCGATCTGTTATCCGGTATCATGGATATTTATTTGAGCACCAACGCCAACCGAATGAACGAGGTAATGAAAGTATTGACGATTATGTCATCTATCTTTATTCCTGTAACATTTATTGCCGGTGTGTATGGAATGAACTTCGACAACATGCCGGAACTACACACCAAAAATGGTTATTTTATAACGTGGGGCGTTATGCTTTCCGTTATCCTTGGACTGGTTATTTATTTTAAGAGAAAAAAGTGGATGTAACTAACTCATATTATAATACACCCGCAATCCAACCCCGTGTTGTAGTTTAAAAGCCGGCGTATATCCTAAACCAACTCTGTCGTAAGAGGGGGTATATAATAATTGAACGCTGTATTTTGGATTGATGGTGAATTGAACCCCAAGTCCGCCAACGGCTCCAATGCCAGCGCCTATTAAATATTTAGCACTGTAAAAGTTATAAGGTGATTGATTGTAAATGCTCATTAAATCAATCGTAAAATTATTAGCCCCTCCAAATTCTTCACTATTAAAAAATGCCTGATTCTTTTGAGCTTTCGACAATGTGAAATTTAATCCTCCCTCTACCATTAAATTTATTTTTTCACTTTTTCCAAGAATTCTTTGATAGCCTAATTGAAACATCAAACGTTGTTCGGCACCCGTTATGGTGAATTGATTTATTTTTGCCTGGCTCTGAAAGCCATTACTGCTGCTTGTTGAACTAATAGTGAATTTTCCATTTACTATGAGTTTACTACCATTGATATTTAAAGTAATGTTTGCTTTTTTATTTATCTGGTAACGCATATTTAATCCCACAAGATATGTTGTCGTGTATCTTAAGTTTACCGGCATATCTTTCTCGGTAAAATACCAGTCGTTGTGAGCCACGTTCAATAGCTGTGCTATCAAGTCTACACCACCGTATCCACCACCATAAACATTAACAATCTGATTATATAAAATACTGTTGGCAAAAGTGTTACGTTGCCCGTTTTGATCAAAGCCATATCCATCATAAATATAAGCAGTACTTTTATTAGCCCAGTATGCGCCCACGTAGAGTCCGAGGTGGAAGCCACGCCCTGCGATAAAAACAGTTTTTTGAGAACTGCTATCTAGCGCGGTTTCGTCATCATCCTGTGCGTTAGCCGAATTTATACCTGCTAAAAAACATAGAAGTAAAACAAGGTAAGAGGTTCTGTTTATGGAAGAATTCATGATGGTATTATTTTAAGTGTCACTGGGCCTATTCGCTATTTTAATGGTATTATTAAAACATGACTAATTCATTATTCAAAAATAGGCTTAATTATTTATTTTTCGCACTTTTACAGAAAAACCTTGAGAAACAACTACTTATATTCACTATTATTTTGCCTGATCCACTGTTGCCTTTGTGCGCAGAACGGGTCTTTTAGTTCAAAAGCCAACAAACTCATCGGTACATTTAGCGTTTATCATTTTAAGCCAATTTCTGTTAATGAAACAACCTCTTCAGAAACAATTGATCTGTTTATTGACGAGTTGGATAAAATAGGCATTGTTTTAAAGCAAACTGATATTAATGCGCTTCAAGTCAATAAAACAAAATTGTTTGAACAGATAAATGCTTACAATGACGACTACGTGAAAGGCGCACAGAAAATTTACATAAATGCATTGAATACGGTTGACTCGATGCTTGTCTTATTAGCTGCCAAAAAAATAAATTTTTCTGAAAACGATACCGCACGTTCTCCATCCCTTACTTCAAAAACATTTTACTCTCCTGGTTTAAAGTATCATTTAAGACGAATAGAAAAAAATATAAAAAACCGAAGTTTTGAAAGAATTTCGAATACGGAAGGCTACGAAAAATTAACAGAGGTTGAGTTTAATGCAAAGGCGTTTGAATTTTCGAAAACAATCATTGCTAATTTTCAAAAAAACATTAAAGATCTTTTATTGGAGGCTGATAAAACAGTAGAAGCGACATTACTAAATGCAATTGCTCTACGGCACGACCCCCATTCTAATTATTTTACACAGGAACAAAACAAGGAGTTTAGCAAGCAACTTTCTGCACAGGTTGAGTCTTTTGGCTTTTATGTGAATGAGGACGACGATGGCAATATAGTAATTGCATATATTGAACCGGGCGGTTCTGCCTGGACCAGTAATGAAGTAAATGAAGGGGATCTTTTTATTGCCTTAAGAATTGGAACTACCATCTATACCAATGAAGGAAATACGGCCGACGATATTCAACGTAAAATGGATAATGCCACCGAAACCGGATTAACTCTCACAATTAAAAAACAAAACGGCCAGTTAAAATCGGTAAAGTTAATTAAGCAAAAAACGGCCTCCGTTGATAACACTGTTAAAGGTTATGTGTTGAGAAATAAATCGGGCAATGTAGGGTACATTTGTTTACCGAGCTTTTATGGAGATATGGAGGCAGGAAGTAATGCTCCAGGTTGCGCGAATGATGTGGCTAAAGAACTTTTAAAACTGGAAGGCGATACGATCATAGGCTTGATTATAGATTTAAGAAACAATGGAGGAGGCTCTATGTTGGAAGCAATGAATCTCGCAGGTATCTTTGTGGATGAAGGGCCTTTGTTAATTTTTAAAGAAAAAAACAAAAAGCCCTATCTTTTAAAAGACGTTAACCGGGGCGCTATTTTTAAAAAGTCGCTGGTGGTAATGATCAATGAAACCAGTGCCTCCGCGTCCGAGCTGTTTAGTAACATCGTGAAAGACTATAATCTTGGGTTAGTTGTGGGGCAAACCAGCTACGGAAAAGGAACTGCACAAAGTGTGATGCCACTTGACACAAATGTATTGCGCTCAAAGATGGGAATGGCAAACGCTTCAGATTTTATTAAGGTAACTCATGGCAAATTTTACAGGCTTAATTGCACTACACACCAAGGAACAGGGGTAGTGCCTGATGTACCAATGCCAAATTCGCCAGGGTATTCTATATATAAAGAAAGTAAAGAAGCTTTTTTTATCGAAGCAGATATAGTCACTAAAAATGTAGTGTATACACCTAACCCCGCAATAAATGTAGCAGGGATTCGTCAAAGGTCAGAACAAAGACTGTCAACATCTTCCGATTTCAAAAGGTACAAACAAAGTTCTGACTCTATCATGGAATTTTTGAATAATCCTCCAAAACTCATATTAAAATTCAATGAATTTAAAAAGTATAAACAATTAAGTGATCGCATTTATAAATCATTTGAAACATCTGTTCAAAGTACAACTAATGATGTAAGATGCTCTAACAATACTTTTGATAAAAAAATATCTGAAGTGAACGAGCAAACAAAAGAATTCAACGCTAAAGTGAGAGAATCAATCGAAAAAGATATCTTTATAAAAGAAGCTTTTTATCTTATCAATGACATGAAAGAATTATCAAAATAGTACATTTACAAAAAAACAACATAAAAAACGTATGAATTTAAATCTTAAAACAATTGTCCTGGCATTTTTGATGGCCGCCGCCACTCAGGTTATTGCTCAAAATCCTGTTCAATACATGGAGAAGATCAATGTAGAGTTCAAAAAGATATCAGAAGAAACCTGGGATTATACCAGAGCCGTGGCTCATAGTAAAAAAGCCCGCCAGATTGACGGGCAGCGCCGTCAGATGTTAAATGCGAATAGAAATGGATTGAATAAAATCAAAAACATGCAGCCGTTTAATGGTGACGCAGCGTACAGAGATTCAACGGTAAGATACCTGGAACTAAGTTATGCCGTATTGAACAACGACTATGCGAAGATCATGGATATGGAAGAAATTTCAGAACAATCTTATGACGCTATGGAAGCCTATATGATGGCACAACAAATTGCGAATGATAAAATGGAGGCTGCTTTTGACATTGCTGTGGCCGCTAATGAAGAGTTTGCCAGGAAAAATAATATTAATCTGATTACTGCTGAATCTAAAACCGCGGAAAAGCTGGAAAAAGCCAGTGAAGTATTTAAGTTTTACAATCAACTATACCTGGTGTTTTATAAGCCTTATAAACAGGAAATTTATTTGATCGACGCGCAGGGAAAAGGCGACATCAATGCGATGAAACAAAATCAGGAATCGTTGGCCAAGTTATCGAAGGATGCAAAAGAAAAGTTAAAAGTTATTGTACCCTACAGAGGAAATACAACTTTAAAATCGGCCTGTAATGAAGTAATGGACTTTTATATTATGGAAGCAGAAACAAAAGTTCCGATGTTGATCGATTTTTACCTGCAGAAAGAAAAATTTGACAAACTGAAAACAGCCATGGATAAAAAAGGAAAAAACCCTACAGAAGCGGAAGTTAACGAGTTCAATGCTGCTGTAAATTCCTATAACAAATCATCCAATGATTATAATAAGGTAAATACCGAACTGAACAATAAACGCTCCAGTGCTTTGGATAGCTGGAACAATGCAGTGTCGAGATATTTAGATAAAAATGTTTCTAAAAAGAAATAAATGGATTATCGGTACAAAAAAAGACCCGGCTGAGAAGTCGGGTCTTTTTTTTAATTCATTGTTTTTTCAATAGCCAGCATCAATTGTTTTCTTGCTAAAAAGATGCGACTTTTCACCGTTCCTAATGGTAATTGCATTTCCTGGGCAATCTCCTCATATTTAAAACCGTTATAATATCGTGTAAAGGGTATTTTGTACTGATCTTCAAGCTTTTCAATTTTATTGATAATGTCTTTGGCAGCTAGCCTTGACTCAGTAATATCCTGGTGGTTGTTTTTAAATGCACGGGCCATTGCTAAATCAGCATTGGTTTGAATGATTTGACGTGTTTTTACAGCGCGTCTATAAGAGTTAATGAAGGTATTCTTCATAATCGTAAATAACCAGGCTCGGAGATTTGTACTGTCTTCAAATTTTTCGCGATACGTGATCGCCTTTACATACGTGTCCTGCAAAAGGTCTAAAGCATCGTCGCCATTGTGAGTAAGACTTAGTGCGAAATTTTTCAATGATTGTTTCTCGTTTAAAATACGGGTGTTAAATTCAATTGCTGTCATAAAACTTCTTATTTAGGTTTCTGTTGGTTTAAACCAGTGTAAAAATACGTTTTGTTTAAGGATTTATGTAAAAAATTAAACAAAATATGCATGTATTCATTAAATCACTGGTTTTCAATCAGTTTGTTGTTTAGTTTTGTCTGGTTATTAATATACGAGCCTTAGTTAAAAATGGATTATATACACATCAAAAAAGCATGCCAGCAGAAAATTGGGCTCGTATTGGACCTTCAAAAAAAGCGATAATTGTATTAATAAATTGTGAATAGATAGAATACAAGGATTAATGGCTAAACCTAGTATTTAGTTAACTTCGAACAAAATTATAGTATATGTTTCAAGAACTGAGTGAACAAGAAGAATTAAGAAGAGAAAAATTAGCCGAACTAAAAAAGTTAGGTGTCGATCCATATCCGGCTGAGGAATTTAAAGTAAATGTAACTGCTCAAGACATTAAAGAAAACTACGAGCGCGATAAATTAAATTATAAAGATATTAGTTTAGCTGGGCGTATCATGAGTGTTCGTGATATGGGAAAGGCAGCGTTTGCTGTAATACAGGATAGTACGGAACGTATTCAGATTTATGTGCGCCGGGATGATATTTGTCCGAATGAAGACGACAAAGTATTATATGATGTAGTATGGAAAAAATTAATTGACCTGGGTGATATCATTGGTATCCAAGGTTATGTGTTTACAACTAAAACGGGTGAAACATCTATTCATGTAACGTCTTTTAAGCTACTTAGTAAATCATTAAAACCGTTGCCTGTTGTAAAAACGGATGCCGATGGAAATGCATTTGACGAAGTATCGGATCCTGAATTTCGTTACCGTCAGCGTTATGTGGATTTGGTGATCAATCCAAAAGTTAAAAAAACGTTCGAACAGCGCACAAAAATTATTTCATCTATTCGTAATTTCTTAAATGATAATGGTGCATTAGAAGTTGATACACCGGTGCTGCAATCTATTCCGGGTGGCGCAGCTGCTCGCCCGTTTTTAACACATCATAATGCTTTGGATATTCCTTTGTACTTGCGTATTGCAAACGAGTTATATTTGAAACGTTTGATCGTTGGTGGTTTTGATTGGGTTTATGAATTCAGCCGAAATTTTCGTAATGAAGGTATGGATAGAACTCATAATCCAGAATTTACCGTATTAGAATTTTACGTAGCCTACAAAGATTATTTCTGGATGATGAACACCACCGAGAAATTGTTGGAGAAAATTGCGATAGATCTTCATGGCAAAACGGAGTTAGCCGTGGGTGATAAAACAATTAATTTTGCAGCTCCTTTCAAGCGTATTACTATTATGGACGCCATTAAAGAAAACACAGGTATTGATGTGAGTAAAATGGATGAAGCTGGTTTAAGAGAAGTTTGTAAACAATTACACCTGGAGATTGATGAAACTATGGGTAAAGCCAAACTGATTGATACGTTGTTTGGAGAAAAGTGTGAAGGCAATTATATCCAACCAACTTTTATTACTGATTACCCGGTTGAGATGAGCCCGTTAACCAAAAAACACAGAACAGAAGAAGGATTGGTTGAACGTTTTGAGTTGATGATCAATGGTAAGGAAATTGCCAATGCTTATTCTGAATTAAATGATCCGATTGATCAACGCGAGCGTTTTGAAGACCAGGTAAAATTAATGGAAAGAGGTGATGATGAAGCCATGTTTATTGATTATGACTTCTTACGGGCTTTAGAATACGGTATGCCACCAACGGCAGGTATTGGATTTGGAATCGATCGTTTATGTATGTTGTTAACTAATCAACCATCCATACAGGATGTGTTATTGTTCCCTCAAATGCGTCCGGAGCGAAAGGAAGAAGAAGAGGTGGCACATTCATAAGTGCCCGAAAGTAAAATTAAATATAACCGAACTAAATGCGTCAGGAAGTTAAAACTGTGACAACCGAAAAGTAGAAAAATAATTTATGCGTCAAATATTATATTATAGTTTGTTGATCATAGCATTAGGGTTTTTTTCGTGTGAAGAACACTCTAAAGTTGTGGAACAAAAAAAGCCCCGTATTTTTCCCGAATACAGTGAGGCTTTGGATGAAATCATTCGTAGTAAGGAAGGTGTTATCCGTGGCGTTGATCTGAACAGCAAAGCTGTTGTGATCACCAAAACGGAAACCAGGGAACCATCTGAGGTAGATCATGATTACCTGTATTTTGAATACAAGATCGATAGTGTAACAAATTACTCGGTGGCCTACAACTTACAAAAAGATAGTTTGGATGAAGTAGAAGTCCAGATCAATTGCAGCGACCTCGACCTCAGTTCCCGTTTATTCAATGATCTAAAAACATATTATGAAAAGAAATTACCGAATCCTACCGAGGACAAAGGATTTGTTGTTTACAACTGTTTTGAAGGCCAGCGTAAACCTTTCGTGGTGTCTTTAACCGATAACAGTACTCCAAGCATGGGTATTATTAACCTGGTTATTTACAAGGATAAATAATTGAGTGGTTTAAAGCGATTGTATTTTTAATTGAGATTATTTCAGGTTGTGATAAAAACGTCTTGAATGGTATGCTTAATTTTTTTCTGAGTATTTAAATTTGTCAAAGTATAAATTTAAAAACAGAAAACATGAAAAAAATTATTGTTTACGTCGCTTTAGCAGTCAGTAGTATCTTCCTGTCTGTGTCCTGTCAAAAAGCCAAGAAGGCTGCTGTTAAACCGTCTGAAGATTCAGCTTCATATGATTTCAGAACGGATAATTCTTTTATTGAAACATTTGGAAGTAATGAAAGTCAATTAGCTACGGGTGTTAATCAAAGATTAGATCTTTCGGAATTAATTAAAATTGCAAACATTGAAGATGACGAGGTTCGGAAAAACACGTATAGCCTTTTAAATGTGTCGGAAAAAGTAGACTTTTGGAATTATGTGATTAGTACAAATATTGAAAATGGAAAATTTACAGAAAGCCAAACGCAGTTATTGAAAGATCTGCAGGCGGCTACAATTAAGCCGACTATATTTAGTGATAAAAATCTTCAACAGATATTAGGCGCTAATTTTCTCCCAATGATTGGTAAGCAATTGAATTTAGCAGGGATAACTTCGTCGGAAATGGAAAGAATATTTTCTTCGGGTACGGTTGTTAATAAGACTACTCCAGGGGGTGACTCTATGCCGGATTGTAACTGCAACGTGGGATCTCATTTCAGTTGTAGTAGTTGCAGACCCACTGATGCATGCTTTGAGTTTACGGACTGTGGTTTTGGTTGGCTGTTCATATGCAATGGACTGTGTAACCCATTTTATACGCCTAGCTAACTTTGTTAAATTTTAATTTTTTTGAAAATGAATAATCATCTGAAACAACTATTGAACAGCATCCTTATTTTGTTTTGGATGGTTATTTATTGGCTACTTGTTAGCCTGATACCTAAATGTTCCCCATATATTAATAACGTTTATCATAGCGAATTATTTCA
Source organism: Bacteroidota bacterium (assembly GCA_040387475.1). GTDB lineage: Bacteria > Bacteroidota > Bacteroidia > B-17B0 > Aurantibacillaceae > UBA4416. The sequence continues at coordinate 144,566 of JAZKDT010000035.1, forward strand.
CATAACGATCGCAATTTCCATACTTGTTTTTTTAGTTTTAGTTTATTTCTATTATTATAAGAACAAGGAGCGTAGAACAATACCATTTCTTATTGTATTGGGATTGCCTTATTTTCTTTTTTTAGCAGTTATGATCATCTTCGCTTCAAATTGGCCACGTGTAGCTGACCTGTTTTTTATTATTCTGGGTGTGGGGACAATAGCTACAATGGATATGAAACATAGCAGTAATAGGCAGAAAGTAATTGTATTTATTATTTCATTATTGCTTATCATTCCTTTGTATTACCTTACATACGATAATATTTCGCATTATGCGAGTAAGAATGAACTACGGAAAACCCGTACTCTTGGCAGTTTTAACTTTAAAATTACAGATAGAAGGGGTGTTAGTTTTAACATGGATGAATTAAAAGGGAAAACAGTTTGTGTTGATATGTGGGCAAGCTCCTGCGGTAATTGTATTTCAGCAATGCCTGATTTTGAAAAGCTGAATTTGAGTTTTAGAAATGATACCAATTATAAAATTATTTCACTTTTTTGCCCGGTTAAAGAAGAGCAAACTTACGAATGGTTTAAAGAATACATTAACAGGAAGTTCAATTATGATATTGACTACTACTATATAGATTTTGAAACGTTCCATAAATTGAATATCAGGCAATTCCCTGAATTTTTGTTAATCAGTAAAGGAAGTAATCTAGTTTATCGCGGTCAAATAAGCTATTTGCCATACGTTAGTGATAATATTTACGCTAAATTAAAATCCATCCATGAAAATAACTAGTGTCATAGTCGCGGTGATTGGTTTAAGTTTATTAGCTTCCTGCAGCCACGAAGGTAGTAAAAAAGTTGTGAAGGAATATGCGAGTATCAGCTTTACAAGTATTTCAAAAGATATAGGAACGGTAGTATTGGGAACCTCAAAAGAGTTATCGTTTTATGCCATTAACAAATCAGATACCCCTTTGATTATCGATTCGGTAAAGTCAAGCTGCAGTTGCACCGTTTCTAAATTTCCTAAAAAACCAATTTTGAAAAATGATTCCGGCTTAATTGTCGCCACCTACACTCCTAACAAAACAAACGTTGGTTACCTGGAAAAATCAATTGTGGTCTTGTCAAATACAAAACCGGCATTTACCGTTTTATCTTTTTCAGGAACAGTAACAGTTGAGTAACTGGTATTACTTTATTAATACTGGTAAAGCAACTTCACAATCCTGATCGTTTTATTTGCAGGATCACGAATGATGTAGGAATTTACCTTTTTATTAACATCCGTCACATAGCTTATCTCTTTTAACAGTACACCGTTTTTAAACTGTCGTTCTGTCAATAAGCAATCATTTGCATCGTATTCGTATGTTCTTAATTGTTCCACATCACCATTGCTATTGCTTTTGTATGAAGCTACCGTTAGTTGACCTTTTTTATTGTACGTGAATAAACTATTTTGTGTGATCCAGGCAACTGTGTACTGCTCGTTAATGGACAAAGCTTGTTTATCGTCGTTCAACGTATAGATGATCTCTTTGTAAGGCCTTCCTTCGTCGTTCTGACAAATCTTTTTATATTGATTTTTTCCGGTAGATACATACTTAAAAGTTTCTTCACTGATTATGAATTGGCCCCCCAATTTAAAATCTGTTTTATTTTCCGCTACATTAGTTTCTTTACATCGTTTTTCTTTTTCTAATTTGCCTTCCGCAGAATAGGCGTAATAATTGCTCTCATAGTAAGGCCCGTCATTATAGCGTTTAAGTTTCAGCAAATTATTTTCGTTATAAAAGTAGGTAGTCGAAACGGTATCGTAAACGTATTCGTTTTTAGTGTAAGATCGTCCGGCACTTACCATTCTGCGATGCCTGTATACCGGTTCCGTATGATATTCTTTTTGAATAATTTTTATAATGGAGGTGTAATAGAACCTTGTCAATAAGCCGTTCGGATTAAATTCATAATAGTTAAGCAGACCTTTATCTTCGGCAACCTGCATATCTTTTTTGTCAATAATGTCAAAGGTGATCGACTTGATCTTTTGTAATTTTATGTATTCCGTATTGAAAGGTAATTGACTTTCGAATGCAGTTTCTGCTTTAGGTATCAGCGTTTGGGAAAACAGAATGGGATTATAAGTTATAAGATACAATAGGCAACATGCTTTAAGTATGTTGATATTTATAACTTTATGTACTACGTTCCTCAATTTGCTTTAGTGCGTCATCAATAGTTTCGGTTGGCAGTAAACAGCTGTTGTTTTTGCAAACATAAATAAATGTTTGTCCTTCAACATACCTGCTTTTTAACAAAGGTAAATCTGATGTTTTTTCGCTTAAGGCAAATATCACGTTTGGAGGAGTTTGTTTGTAGAGCGCGGCTATTTTTTCATTAACAGATTTACCAACAATTACAACTTCAGTTTGGGGTTTTAACAATTGCAACAACAAAAGGCCCCAGTTACTATAGCCAGGCCCGTAGGATTCAATTTCTTTGATAACAGACCTTAAAAGACTCTCTGAGATGTGGCTGTAATCCTTATCATCAAAGTAAACCGACAATTTGTGCAAATTAAGAGCCATCTGAGAACCAGACGATGGTATCACATTATCGCTCCATTCAGCTTTCCTTACCACTAATTTTTCCTGTGATGAATCGGTAAAAAAGAACGTTTGTTGTGTAGTGTCGTAAAAATAAGCTATCGCGTAGTCTGTGAGTGATTTCGCTTTTAGAAGCCACAGTTCGTCTGCAGTCATCACATAAACTGTCATAAATGCATCAGTTACAAAAGCATAATCCTCTAAAAATCCTGAAATAGATGTTTTTTCGTTGATTACCCTCAATAGTTGTCCGGTTGTTTTGTAATAGGTTGTTGCCAGGTAATTAGCATTGGCTAAAGCCAGTTCTTTAAATTGGGTTTCACCAAAAATAAGGTAAGCTTCTGCCAATGCCTTGCACATTAAGCCATTCCACGACGCTAATACTTTATTGTCGAGCCCTGGTTTCACCCTCTTTTCCCGTTCATTTAATAAAACGCTATTACAGATTTTTATCTTTTTCTGTAATTCGTTAAGGCTTAAATGATGTTTCAACGCAATGGTTTGTTCGTCTTTATCGCGCATCAATACATAATTCTCGTCTTCCCAATAACCTGTATCGTTTACGCAATAGTAATCAGCAAATAACTCAAAATCATTTTTTAATAATCGATGTAGTTCTTCTTTTTGCCACACGTAGTATTTGCCTTCTACACCTTCACTATCAGCATCTAATGCGGAGTAAAAGCCACCCTGCTCATTCATGAGTTCACGTTTTACAAAGGCTATTGTTTCGTAAACAGTGTGTTTATAAAGCTCATTTGGATGTTGCTTATAGGCCTGGCTATACAAACTAATGAGTTGTGCATTATCGTACAACATCTTCTCAAAGTGCGGCACTTTCCAATACAGGTCTGTGCTATATCGGGCAAAGCCTCCGCCAAGCTGATCGTAAATCCCCCCCCATGCCATTTTGGTCAATGTGAGATCAATATGTTTTTTGATTACCGCGTCATTTTCGTAATAGTTATAATTTAGGAGAAACAAATAGTTATTAGGTAAAGGAAATTTAGGTGCGCGGTTTGGGCCACCATATTCGTTGTCAAAAGCCTGTTTCCACTTGGATACTGAATTATATAATGTTTGAATGTCAAAGGCACTCCCATTCTTTTCTTTCGGAATTTCTAACTGTTCCAATCCATCTGTTAAATGGGCTGCATATTCATAGGCCTTATCAGGATTGGTTTTGAAAAGATCTGCTAAATTGCTCAGAACATTGAGCCATTGATGTTTTTGAAAATAGGTTCCCCCGTAAATTGGCCTGCCGTCGGGTAAAGCAAAACAGTTCAATGGCCAGCCGCCTTGTCCGGTCATTAACTGTACGGCGCCCATATACACCATATCAATATCAGGTCGTTCTTCCCTGTCTACTTTTATATTAATGAAATGTTCGTTCATTACTTTTGCCACAGCTTCGTCTTCAAAACTTTCGTGTTCCATCACATGACACCAGTGGCAAGCGCTATATCCAATACTAACTAAGATCAGTTTGTTTTCTCTTTTCGCTAATGCTAACGTTTCATCATTCCAGGCGTGCCAGTTCACCGGATTATTAGCATGTTGGAGTAGGTACGGGCTGCTTTCTTTTGATAAATGGTTAGGCATATTATTTTGTTTTAAAGACTCAAGCAGTAAGATTAAAGATCACTAACCTTAATACTCTCCTCTTTTCTTTGAATACTATATTAGAAATGGATTATTCATTCTCTCAAAACCAATGGTTGTTGGCATTCCGTGTCCGCTATACACTTTCATATCATCGCCTAAAGGCATCAGCTTTTCTTTGATCGATTTTATTAAGGTGTCATGATTTCCCATGGGTAAATCCGATCGGCCAATGCTTCCGTAAAACAATACATCACCTCCAATAATGAATTTATCTTCAAGATTATAAAAAGAAAGGCTCCCCGGCGAATGTCCCGGTGTATGGAGAGTCTGCAATTTTGAGTTTCCAAAACTAATAATGTCGCCTTCTTTTATAAATGCTGCAGGCATCGGACTTTGCTTAACCTGTAAACCGTACATGTTAGCAGTATCGGTATGTTTCTCAATAAAATAGAGGTCGTCGGCATGTACTTCGGGCAACAATCCGTAAGTGTCGTGTATGTATTTATTGCCATTTATATGGTCGATATGTGCATGTGTTAAGATTAACCGCTTAACATTTAAGTTATTTTGTGATATAAAGTCAGTCAGCTTTTTGTCTTCGGAAAGGGTGCTGTTTCCGGGGTCTAAAACGATGCATTCCTTAGTTTCATCCCATAAAACGTAAGTGTTTTCCTGAAAAGGACCGAAGGCAAAATAGTGTACGTTTATCATAGCTTTTTACAGAATTTTTTGCTAAATTTAGGGCTTATTATTCAATTTTGATGAAGCGGTTACTTTCTTTATTTTTCTTCGTATTGTGTATTAAAACTACATACGCTCAATTCTATTATGGGTCTCAATTAGAATTTGGTAAAAATCGTATGCAATACCAGTCGTTTAATTGGACGTATTTTGACTTTGAACGTTTCAGGGTTTATTTATATGAGGGAGGCCAGGAAATTGCCCGTTATGCAGCAACATCTGTTAACAGGCAACTACCCATCATGGAAAAGAGATTGGATTTTCAGCTGGATGATAAAATTGATGTGATCGTTTATAATAATCAAAACGATTTTAAACAAAGTAATATTGGATTGTCAAACGAAGACAATGGAAACATTGGTGGTGTTACCAGGATTATTGGCGATAAGATTTTTTTATATTTTACAGGTTCGCATGCCGATTTGGATAAGCAGATCCGCGCGGCTTTAGCGGAGCTCATGATCGATCAAATGATGTATGGCGGACGTGCAAGGGATATTGTTCGAAACTCTACTTTATTGGCATTACCGGATTGGTATAAAAGCGGGTTAATCGCTTACATGTCTGAAGGATGGAATTCTTCTATCGACAACAGAGTGATGGATGCTATTCAAAACGATCGTTTTACGAAGTTTAATCAACTTACTGGTAAAGATGCTACAATGGCTGGACATGCCATGTGGTATTATGTTGCTGAAGAGTACGGCGAAGCCGTTATTCCAAATTTATTGTACATGACCAAAGTGAGTCGTAATCCCAATAATGCATTTTTATATGTGTTGGGCACTTCGGTGCAATTTATGACCACTGAGTTTACTAACAAAATGGCTAAGCGTTATTTTGACTACAGAGATAGTACCCGCAAAAATCCGATGACAGAATCCGTACTCACGAAACAGAAAAAAAGTCGTCATTATTATCAGTTAAAAGTTAGCCCAGATGGCCAAAAGATCAGTTATGCTACCAACGAGTTGGGCCAGTATAAAGTTTTTGTAAATACTATTGGTGAGAAGAAAAGTAAACGTCTTCTTAAATTAAATCCAAAACTCGAACGTCTAGAAGACAACACTTATCCGTTAATTGCCTGGCATCCAAATAATACTGTTTTGGCAATGATCTACGAACGTAAAAATGTGTTGCAGCTTTATACTTATGATACGGAAAGTAAAGAAAAAAACAAAAGAAACATTACAGGTTTTGAAAAGATAAATAGCTATGCGTTTTCACATGATGGAAAGCGCCTTGTTATAAGTGCCGTTAAAAAAGGAAAAGGACAGTCTGATATTTTTATTTACACATTAAATTCGGGCGGTGTTGAACAAATTACCAATGATTCATGGGATGATAACAACCCGGTGTTTGTGGATAACTCAAAAGGTATTTTATTTGAGTCAAATAGAACTCACGACACTATTAAAGCAAATGAAGACGCGAAGTTATATTTGAAGTTCTCTAAAAACAATGACGTTTTTTGCTATAACGCAGCTACAAAATCTAATGTCTTGTATCGGGTAACTAATACGCCCGATGTAAACGAGACAAGTCCACAGGAATACAGTAAAGGTGTTATCGCTTTTTTAAGTGAAGAAAATGGTATCTACAACCGATATGTGGGCGTGCTGGATAGTTCAATTGCTTTTGTAGATACAACTGAGCATTACCGTTATTTTTATAATTCCAAACCAATTACCAATTATCAAAAAAACATCCAGGAGCATCATATCAACGCGCGATATACAAGATACGCCGAGATTATCGTTGATAATTTTAAGGAAAAATTAATGGTATCACCGTTAATTATGCCTAATGAGTTGAAGCCTGTAGCCTTAAACAACACCTGGTTCAAATCAGTTCCCCGCACGAATCTTGCCGATCCTGATAAGATCATTATCACAAATCCTGTGAGACGTGACGAAAATCTGGGACCTAAAAAATCGGATTCCACGAAGGTAAATGATGGCATCGATTTTGAGAATTATGATATCAAGGGAGAAAAGAAAAAAGATCCTCCACCAACTTCCAATCCTAAACCGTTAGATGGGGCCACAAATAATTTAGCAGTTAAAAATCCGCAGGAACCCGGCAAAAATTCTTCGGAAGAATTACGTTTTCCGATCCAGCAAAATTATTACACAAGCTTTAAAACCGACCAGGTTGTATCTCAGTTAGACAATTCTTTTTTAGGAACTAATTACCAGCGATTTGCCGGTGGTGGCAGTCCTGTTTACTTAAATCCGGGCTTGAACGTGTTATTCAAAATTGGTTTAAGTGACTTGTTCGAAGATAAGCGTATTGTTGCTGGCTTCCGTATTTCCGGAACGCTGGACAATGAATATTTATTAAGCTGGGAAAACAGGATCAAAAAAGTAGATCGTCAGCTTGTATTACACCGCCAGTCGTTTTTAAAAGTAAACGGATCAACCGGCGTCACAAAAATACAAACCCATGATGCCCGGTATACATGGAAAATTCCTTTTAGCGAAGTCTCTGCTACAAAATTATCTATCATGTATCGTAACGATAGAACCGTGTTTGCATCGGTAAGTGATGCAAGTTTGCCAAGACCAAATGTATACGATAACTATGGAGGCGCCAAAATAGAATACATTTTTGATAACACCCGCAAAAGAGGATTGAATTTATATAATGGAACCCGTTTTAAAATGTGGGCCGAGTATTGGAGATTGGTCAAAGAAGAAAGACATGATTTAATTACTTATGGATTTGACTTCCGTAACTATAAAAAAATTCACCGAGATTTAATATGGTGTAACCGTATTGCAGGTTCTACTTCCTGGGGAACAGATCGTTTGATCTATTATTTAGGCGGAGTAGATAACTGGCTAAATCCACAGTTCGACCGATCTATTAATATTGTGAATCCAGAGCAATATCAGTTTCAAACCTTGGCAACTAATTTAAGAGGCTTTAAACAAAATACACGTAACGGTAATAATTTTGTTGTATGGAACAGTGAAATTCGCTGGCCCATATTTAAATATTTATTAAACAGGCCTATCCGTTCTGACTTTGTTCAAAATTTCCAGATCATAGGGTTTGGAGATGTAGGAATGGCCTGGTATAATAAAAATCCTTATAGTGAGGAGAACGTTTTAAATAAAAATGTATTTCCGGGTAATCCTGTAACCTTAACTATTTACAATCAGAAAGAACCTATTGTGGGTGGATATGGTTTTGGATTGCGGTCACGCTTATTAGGATATTTTATTCGTGTTGATTTTGCATGGGGTGTAGATGACAGAAAAATTCAGAAAGGAATGACTTATTTATCATTGACTACTGACTTCTAATACAATCATGCAAAACAAAAAGCCCATGACTATACAAATTCTTTTGATCTTACTAGCTGTTGGTTTAGCCGCCGGCGTTTTAAGTGGCATGGTTGGCATCGGCGGAGGAATTATTATCGTGCCTGTATTAGTTTATTTTTTAGGCTTTACTCAGCATCAGGCCCAAGGCACAACATTATTTATGTTCTTATTACCGATCGGTATCTTGGGTGTGATGAATTATCACAAAGCAGGCCATGTTGATTTTAAAACGGCTTTTATTATTGCTACTACATTTGTAGTGGGAAGTTACTTCGGCAGCAAGTTAGCGATATCGCTTGATCAAAAAATGGTGAAGCAGATCTTTGGCGCTATCATTATTATTTTGGGAGCAAAGATGTTATTTTGGAAATAATTACTTCCCTTTTCTGATTGTAAACAGTCTGCCTACTGCGCTTGAATTACCGGTATCCGTAAAAACACCACGCTGTGATCCCTTCACATCTTCTATTGTGTAGAAAGAATTGGGAGTAAAAATGCGGATCATCTCCAGCACCTCTGCTTTATTGCTTCGTTTCACGATTGTAAAAATGAGCTTCACGGGACCTTTGGCCCCATGACCGTCTACCACCGTAATTCCCTGGTTATGCCTTTTTAACGCTTCGGTTAAAGGCAGAATATCTTCAGCGGTGATGATGCGGATGATCTGTGTTCCAATTGCCAAACGTTCCTCAATATACATTCCCAAATACGTTCCTGCGCTAAACCCGGCTGCCCATGCAATAAAGCAGGCAATGTTATCCAAATGACTAAACACCTGACGCATCGCCACCAACCATATCAACACCTCAAAGAAACCAAGGATGGGAACTATCTTTTTTAATCCTTTAGAGATGAAGATATGCCGCAAGGTAGCCATAGTAACATCGCCCAACCGTGATATAAAAATCAAAAGTGGTAATATGACCCAGCTAAAATAATCGAATGCCATTGTTGGATGTTAAGACTCTTCAAAATTACTTGTACTTTATGGTGATAAGTAGCGTTATGACTTTAATTATCAATAACCGGTTGTTTAAACAATCCGCGTTTGTTGGCTAAAATTAACAATCATAACCCCCAACTTTAAAACATCGAAACGGCATACCAACATATTCAACCGGAAATACCGAAAAAGAAAAAAAGTATCTGGCGGTTTATCAGGCGTTTATTCATTACGCTTGTTGTTTCTGTTGTGTCAATAATTGGTATCAGTATATCGCTCGTTTTTATTTACGAAGAAGAAGTGGTTAACCTGATCATCAAAGAACTTAACAAGCACCTGAAAACCGAGATACGCATTGATCCTAAAAATATTGATCTCACCATCATTCGGTCTTTTCCGGATTGCGCTATTGAGTTTAAAGAATTGACCGCTATGGACGCGCAAGGCTTCAAGACAAAAGATACATTACTACATGCCAAAAGCTTATCGCTTGCGTTTAATATCAAGGACCTCTTCCATAAAAATTATACCATTAAAAAAATAAAACTGCAGCATGCGCAATGTCATTTAAAAGTTGATAAGAAAGGTAATGCAAATTATATGGTTTGGAAATCTGATACTACAGTAAAAAGTAGCGACAGTTTAAAGTTTGCGCTTGAGAATATAAGTCTCTCGGATATTAAATTAACGTATAAAAACACAAAGCATAAAATTAAGCTAAACACCGCTATCAAAGAACTGAATTTTAAAGGTAAGTTTAATGAAGCTGATTATACATTGATCTCCGACGGGAATGCATATGTTAATTTGTTTCAAATTGAAAGTGTAAAGTACCTGGACGAAAAGAATGTGAAGTTTGATCTTGAATTTGATGTAAAGGGACAAACTTATGCGATCAAAAAATCGGAGACGTTGATCAACGACACTAAATTGATAAGTAACGGCGCTTTTGTCATCAAAGATAGTTTACAGTCTCTTGATATTAATTTTAATGGGAAAAATCTTGATATCTCAACTACGCTTTCTTTGTTGCCTGAAAAGTTTAAAGATCAGATCAATGACTATGAAAGCGCCGGCGAGTTTTATGCTTCAGGTGAAGCTCATTATAAAAGCGGGAAGCCATTCGTATTGAATGCAGATTTTGGAATTAAAAAAGCAACTGTTACATATAAAGAAAAAAACACAACGCTTACCAATTTAAATCTCACAGGAAATATTGTTATCAATGAGAATCGGAGTAAGTTGACCTTAAAGGAAATTTCGGCACAATTGAATAATAATAACTTTACGGGCGATATTGAACTCACTAATTTTAAAGACCCTTACCTTAAACTGAAAGTGGCTGCTAACACCAAATTGCAGGAACTTATTTCTTTTTACCCAATTGATACGCTGGAAAATTTGAGTGGAAGTATCAATATCAATGCAGAATTGGAAGGATTGATCAGCGAAATGAAATCCAATGCGGCAAGTAAAGGCGTGGTGGCCAATGGAAGCGCTGTTATTGCGGATCTGAAAGCGAAATTTAAACATTCCGAAAAAGAGATCAATATTCCAAGGGGTGAACTAAAGTTAAATAACAGGCACTTAAATGTATATGATCTTAAGATCATTAAAGGTAATTCAGACATTATGCTTGTAGGAGAACTACCTAATTTTTTAAGTTACGTGTTTGATCCCCAAGAGCCGTTAACAGTTGTAGCCCAGGTAACAAGCGACAAGCTGGAACTGGAAGATTTTATTTTCGGGAAAGGTTCTTCTGATGAAGGCTCACCCGTGTCGATAGCTAAAAATCTTGATTTTAATATCAAAGTGGACGTGAAGCATCTTAGCTTTGGCAAATTTTTGGCTGATAATATGCGGGGCAATTTATTATTGAAAGATCAAAAAGTTGCATTAAGAGAGGTTGTGTTAAACACAACAGATGGTGAAATTAGATTAAATGCTTTTGCGGATGCTGCGGGCGATAAATTAAGAGTATCAGCCGAATGCGAACTAAATAAACTCAATATTCAAAAACTATTTACGCAGCTGAATAATTTTGGGCAAAACACTATTCAGGATAATAACCTGAAAGGTTTTGTAACCGCCGGCATTGATTTTTCGGCCACGTGGGACAAACAATTGAATGTGGATTTGAATAGCATTAATGTAACCAGTAGTATTTTAATTGAGCGGGGCGAACTCATAGGCTTTAAGCCTTTAGAAAGCCTTGCCAAATACATTGATGTTAATGAATTGAAGCACATTAAATTCTCTACCCTTCAAAGTGCAGTAGAAATAAAAAACAAAGTAATTACCATTCCCAAAACCTCTATTAAATCAAATGCTATTAATTTAGAGTTATGGGGTAAGCATACGTTCGATAATATGATCGATTATCACATCCAGTTATTGCTAAGTGAGATTATTGCTAAGCGTCCTAAAAAGAATAAGGATTTTGATGAGGAGTTATCGCTTATAGAAAACGATCCTGAGAACCGCCGCTCTGTTTTTATATTAATGACGGGACCAATTGATAATCCAACTATCAAGTATGACCGTAAGAGTGCTAAGGAGAATATCAAAGAAAATATTAAACAGGAAAAACAAAACCTGAAGCAGATCTTAAAAGAGGAATTTGGGTTCTTTAAAAAGGATACAACTAAAGCAAAGGAAACACCAAAAGCTAATCAGAATTTCCAGATCCAGGTTGGGGAAGATAAACCTAAAAAAGATAAGCCACTTCAACCTAAGAAAAAGGACGAAGACGATGATGATTTTTAATTCAGTCATGGTTTATTTAAATTATTTTTTGGGCATGTCCCTGCGGGCCTGGCTGCCCGCTACAATCTTTTACTCCACTCCGTTATGTAAAAGGATTTTCGCTCGCATCCCTCACGCGATACACGTTTCAAAATTCGAAGTTTATACATCGATTTACCGCAAGCCCGCGCGAGGGATGCAAACGGAAATCCTTTTTTTGTGAAACAAAAAAAGATTGAAGTGACAGCCCGGTCCGGCTCCCGCCGGACGCGCCCAAATCAAAAAGATCTTACTTACAATTTCTCGTATTCAGCTTTCACAAAATCTGCCAGTTCTTTCACATAAGCCGGGGAGAAATCAAATTTAATTCCTGCAGCTTCGTATAGCTGAGGAATAGTTTTAGTGTAGCCTAACGCTAAAGCCTTTTTATAATTCTCCAAAGCCTTTTTGGGATCTTGTTTGTAGTTACGCCAAACAGCAATTGCGCCTAATTGCGCCATACCATATTCAATGTAATAAAAAGGTACTTCGTATAAGTGCAATTGTGCCTGCCACGAACGTTGCAGGTTATTTTCTAATCCCGTGTAATCAACAACGCCGGTTCCAAAATCTTTGCTAATTTGCATCCAATAGGCATAACGTTCTTCTAATGTATGTTTTGGATTGGTATAGATCCAATGTTGAAATTTATCAATGGATGCAATCCATGGCAATCCTTTTAAGACGTCGTTCAATTGTTCTTTCTTAGCGCGGTTATAGTCATCGGCATTCGGAAAGAAAGCTTCCCAATGTTCCATGCTAATCAATTCCATACTCATGCTGGCCAATTCGGCTACTTCACTGGGTGTACTTTTAAATTCGGTTAATTCTAAATCAGCCGCTAAAAAAGCGTGTACGGCATGTCCGCCTTCATGTACCATCGTAACCATATCGCGATGCAAACCAACGGCATTCATAAAAATAAAAGGCACGTCGGTTTCCATTAATGGATAATTATAACCGCCCGGCGCTTTGCCAATGCGCGATTCCAGATCTAACCGTTTAATGTCGCGCATTACCGTAATGCATTCTGCAAAGTATGGATCGATGGTGTTAAAGCACTCAATGGTTTTTTCTACCAGGTCACTCCCTGTTGTGAATGGTGTTAACGGAGTTTTTCCTTCTGCATCTACTTCTTTATCCCATGGCCTGTAAGTTTCTAATTTCAAAGCATCTTTGCGAGCTTGTTCATTTTGTTTTACCAGAGGAACGATATGTTGCTGTATAGCGTCCTGGAAATTATAGCAATCCTGTACGCTGTAATCAAAACGGCCCAGCTCTTCATGCTTATAATCCCTGTAGTTTGCAAAACCTGTATTCAAGGCAACCTGGTGGCGTAAGGCAATTAATTCATCATACAATTTATTTAATTCGGTTTCGTCTTCTGCACGGCGGGCTTGTATTTGGTGATAGATACTTTCACGAAGTTGCCTGTCGTCACTTTTAAAATAAGTTGCCGCTTTTTGTAAAGTTATTTCTTCTTTATTATAAGTGATTGTTTGCGCGGCAGAAATATTGCCGTATTCCTGTTCTTTCTGCCGAAGCTCCGTATTTAAGTCTATATTTTCCTGGCGGTATAGTTCAATGCTTTTTTTTACGCCGCGTACATAAACAAAGTAAGTGTCTTTTTCCAACTCGTTAATAAAAGGACTGTCGATCAGTTTTTTATTAAGGTCGTTGCTATAAGGCGATAAATTTGGTTCTATCTCTGTTACAAAATAATTGAATGATTCCTGCAACTCTTCATTCTGCGTATTGCAGGTCATTTTAATATAACGCCAGGCGCCATCTTCATTCAGTACGGCTTCCAGTTCACTATGATCTTTCATCCATTGCTTTAATTCGGCAACAGAGTTGATCTTTCTGTTCTTTAATTCTTCTAAAAAAGGTTTTAGTGTTTCCCAGTTGCTAACTCTAAAATCTTCTGAAAGGTAATGGCGGTTCATAGGCTGTTGTTTTATGGATTGAAGGTAAGTGTTTATTAAGAATTTGCAAATTGACAATAATAAAGATTTAGGTGTTTAGGGCGTGCCCCCGCAAAGAGCGAGCGGGGTCAGGCTGTCGCTGCAATCTTTTTGTAAAGGAGGCACAAAAAGGATTTTCGCTTGCATCCTTCACGCAGGTAAGAGTCAAATTTTGAGTTTAGTCCGCCTTTTAAATTTAGCGCAGAAAATAAGAATTATTTCAGTAGGGATTTGCGCGACGATTTTAGGCTGTTTGAGGCCCCTCGGGCCGAGTTTCTAAAATCGGGCGGGAAATGATTTGTAATTTTCAAGATAAATTTAAGAAGCGGTGATCTTTCTGCCTGCGCACATTCCCGCTCAAATGTATGCTATACATTTGCCGCTTTCTTTGCATGGTAGGCAAAGAAAGTAAGCATCTAAAAAAAATATTTGTAGCCTTGGAGGATTAAGAGTGAGATTCTGAATCAAGTTCAGCATGACCTAAAATAAAAAGCCCCGATCACATCGGGGCTTTCAATAAAATATAAGTAAGTTGATTAAGCTACACCGGTTTTTCTAACACCAGCTGTTTTTTTAACGCCTGTACTTGTTTTTGCTTTAGTAGTATCTTTAGTAGCTGTTTTTTTAGCGGCTGCTTTTTTCTCAGTGGCTGCTTTTACAATTTTCTTTTCAGCAGATTCTTCTTTTGTTTCAACTTCTTTTTCTTTTAAATTACCTGTGCTTTGTAAACCGTTATACCAGGTAAATAATTTACGCATGTTACTGGTGTAAACACGTTCTTTATCATAATCAGGCAAAACCGACTCAAAATAAGCCGTTACTGCTTTATCGTCTGCTTTCGCATCAATCGCTGCACCACCTTTTTCTTTATCAAAGATAGATTTCATGATCTCAGAAACCGGTTTGTCTTCGCCTGTAGTAAACATGCTGATATCTTCCAATGAACTTACTTTAGCTGTAGAGCTGATAGAAGTACGTTTTTTGTCTGCTAATCCTTCTACAATAATTCCGTTTTTGGATTGTGCAACCACTTTATATAATCCTGGTTGTCCGCTTATGGCAATAATTCCTGTTAAATCGATCATCTGTCTTTTTTAAAAATTTAGATAACAAAAATAGTGATTTTTTAATATTTTCAAAACTAAAAACACGTCTGTGAATAGTTTTTTTGGTGAATGTTACTTTTTACGGCGTTTTACCACTTTGTAAATAATGTACCAGATAAGCCCCCCAATTAACCACAGAGGCCATAGCTGGGTTACGCCAATCAAAAACCATAAAAAGCCGGTTCCTCCGTCTGAAAGTGCATTTCCTATTTTTGAGCCGAAGTGGAATCCGGCAGTTGCTTTTTTCTCGTAATAAGTAATGGTTAAAGTGCTGTAGCCAACCTGATTACTTAAATAACGTAAACGGCCTTCGGTCGATTCTATGTCTTCCCTGATGAGAGAGATTTCTTTTTCGATCTTCAAAATGTCGGCCATGTTATTAGCTTTGGCTAATAATTCCTGATATTTGGTTTCCAGTTGCTTTTTATTTTTTAAGCGGGCTTCCATATCTACAAACTCAGCGGTTACATCATCGATGTCTATGCGTTTCGAATCAAATTCACCTACCTGTGATCCTATGTCGTTGATCAGCTTGTCAAAATCCTGGTTAGGAACTCTTACGGTTAGCACTTCTGTTGGATCGGTTCGGTAATCCTGAATTTTTTCATTAGAGATGTAACCTTTGTATTTTGAAACTGTTTTTTGGAGAAAGCTTTTAGTGTCCTTGATGCTTTTGGTTTCAAAGCTAATATCACCGTTTTTGATCAGTTTTTGTTCAGTCATCTTTGGTTCCGCAGGCAGACTTTTTTCGGTTGCATCCGTTACCGGAGCGGCATCGCGCTCCATATGACTGCCGGCGCCGGCGCTATAGCCCAATGCGATTTCTTTTTGATCCATGCCGTGACTGGCATTATTGCTACAAGCGCTCATAAGTAGTGTAGCGCATGCAAGGAAAAGTGTTTTTGTGATTGTCATAAGTGTGTTGTTTAAGATTAATTTAACATTTAGATAAAGAAATGTCTTTATTCCATATCTGTTTTTTATACAAATGTGGTTACACATTAATACCTTTTATTTAAAAAGGTAAATTTTGTTGTGTTTACTGTTATTTGCAGCCATAATTCGGATATTTCTTACACCTCTTAACAAAAAAATAAATACAACGTACAATTATTTTTCACTTTTTTTTATAAATCGGATAATCCCTTGATACATAAGGAAAATATAGGGTTTTCAACGGTTAATGTTAATTTCCCAATGTTAAAAAAACTGCCTGAATGTTAATTTCATTTTCGGGAAATGCAATCATTTTTAATGAGTTTTGTAGAACGAAGATTTAAACTAAAATGGCCTGATTTTTTTTGTTAAGCCATACTATATATAAAGACGAATTATGACAGAACCGATACTAGCAGAAAACAAAGACCGCTTTGTTATTTTCCCGATCAAACACAATGATATTTGGGAATATTATAAAAAATCAGAAGCAAGTTTCTGGACCGCCGAAGAAATTGACTTATCCAATGACATGAATGATTGGAATAATAAGTTAAATGACAACGAACGTCACTTTGTGAAACATGTTTTAGCTTTTTTTGCTGCCAGTGATGGAATTGTTAATGAAAATTTAGCCATCAACTTCTTAAATGAGGTTCAATATCCTGAAGCCCGTTTCTTTTATGGTTTCCAGGTAATGATGGAGAATATTCATTCAGAAACTTACTCTTTATTAATAGATACTTATATTAAAGATCCTGTAGAAAAGGATAAATTATTGCATGCGGTTGAGACCGTGCCTTGCGTGGGTAAAAAGGCCGATTGGGCTTTAACCTGGATCAATAATGGAACCTTTGCCGAGCGTTTAATTGCGTTTGCAGCTGTAGAAGGAATTTTCTTTTCAGGTTCATTCTGTTCTATTTTCTGGTTAAAAAAACGCGGTTTAATGCCGGGTTTAAGCTTCAGTAATGAATTAATTTCCCGTGATGAGGGTTTGCACTGTGACTTCGCGTGTATGTTATATGCTGATCACATCCAGGAAAAATTACCAAAAGAAAAAGTGACCCAGATCATTACTGATGCGGTTACTATTGAAAAAGAATTTGTATCAGACGCTATTCCTGTACGTTTAATAGGAATGAATTCTGATTTAATGTGTCAATATATTGAGTTTTGTGCCGATAGATTATTGTTAGCTTTAGGCTGCGATAAATTCTATAATGCAACTAATCCTTTCGATTTTATGGAAATGATCTCGTTGCAGGGTAAAACTAATTTCTTCGAAAAACGTGTTGCTGAATACCAAAAATCAGGTGTGATGAACAATAAAGAAGAAAATAACGTGTTTAACCTGGATGAGGATTTTTAGTTAAAAAATCTTATCGGTTAAAATTCCCTATTCGTATCTCATTGAAAATCATTGAACAAAGGCGTAACTTTGTAAGGGAATACTAGCCTCCAGAAACACGTTCAGGAAGTGTTAAATTTTTGATCAGCCCCTTGAGGGCCGATAGAATAAGGAAAAAATTAATTAACCGCTACTTTGTTAATATCAAGTTGTGGCTAATCAAAAAAAAGAAAATTATAGTTATAACTTGTTGTAACGAAAGGATACTCAAAAACTAAGTAAAACCACTAAAAACCAAAGGCAAATGTTTGTAATAAAAAGAGATGGCACTCAAGAGTCTGTGAAATTTGACAAAATCACAGCGCGCGTTCAAAAATTAAGCTACGGCTTGGATCCTGCATTCGTAGATCCTATCCAGGTAGCTAAAAAAGTAATTGATGGTGTTTATGATGGCGTAAGCACGGTTGATTTAGATAACTTAGCAGCAGAAACAGCGGCGTCTTTAACCACTAAGCACCCTGATTATGCCCAGTTAGCATCGCGTATTGCTGTAAGTAACTTACACAAAAATACAATTAAGTCATTCTCAAAAACCGTTGAGATTTTATATACGTATGTAGATCCTAAAACAAATCAAAAAGCGTCGTTAATTGCCGATGACGTTTATGAGATCGTGATGA
>JAZKDT010000036.1:0-6434 GCA_040387475.1 Bacteroidota bacterium
CTCTTCCAGTTCATTGCTTTTTCTGTTAATGAATATTTCAACAAAAAATGTATCCAGTACAAATAAGGCAATGATTTTATCTATTGTTTCTACAGTTACGATTAGCTCTCCACATTTTGACGTGAGTTCTGCTTTAATAGCTGTATTGAGTGTTCTAAAATAAGACTTGTCCATAATATTTGTTTTTAAGTGACACATATTTCATGTTATAATCTATAACAATCTTGTGCCATGTTTAATGTAGAATTTTTGGTATACGCGAGTGAAATAGCGTAGGCATCTGATTTGCAACTGATAACACATAACCATTAAAACAATTAAAATGAAAGCTACCACTAAAAAACCATCAGGCGCTAAGAAACAAGCGGCGTACGGGATGGATGAATCCAAATTAATGAAATTATTTGAAGATGAATTAAAAGACATTTATTGGGCTGAAAAAGCATTGACCAAAGCTTTACCCAAAATGGCTAAAAATGCAACCTCGCCTGAACTCGTTAAAGCTTTACAAAGTCACTTAAAAGAAACCGAAGGACAGATCACTAAACTTGAAAAAGTATTTAAGCTGATCGGTAAAAAAGCTGTGGCTAAAAAATGTGAAGCTATGGCCGGTTTAGTAAAAGAAGGTGATGAGATCATGAAAGACACTGATAAAGGGGCCATGCGTGATGCAGGCATTATTTCGGCTGGTAACAAGGTTGAACATTATGAAATCGCTTCTTATGGAACGTTAAAAACATTTGCGATTGCCTTAGGGAAAAACGATGTGGCTGATATTTTGAACAGTATTTTAGAAGAAGAGAAAAAAGCAGATATGACCTTATCTCAGATCGCTGAATCTGCTGTAAATATGCAGGCAGCGGAAGAAAAAGAAGCGGCTGAATAATTTCTATTCTTAATAAAAAAAAGAGGGATAGCTCAGGCTATCCCTCTTTTTTTGTAGATCATTTTTTTGTACCTTTAATCAAACTTTTATTATGAAGACAAGCCACATCATGATCGTCCTTGCTCTTTCTTGTTTTGGCACATTCAGTGCTCAAAACGACACGATAAATCGTTTTGATGATTTTAACTGCAAATACGGATACTGGAAAGTATTTAACGACCTCATCAACCAACAAACACCTGTTGAAGAGGGGTATTACCTGAACGGCAGAAAAATGGGTATATGGACAGAGTATTACCGCGATGGAAGTATAAAGAATCGGTTGGAATTTAGTGCTGGAAGACCTACCGGCCCCTGCGTACTTTTTTATGGCACAGGCGACACCCTTGAATATGGTACCCGCATTAACAACCGTTGGACCGGACCCTATGTTTTTTATTATGTAGGTAACCACCGACAACATGTTTTCTTTTATAACGATCAGGGAAAGAAAGACGGATGCCAGTTGTATTACAATGAAGCAGGACATATTGTACTGGAAGCGGATTTTGTAAATGGCAAAGAAATAAGTGCCAGAGCATCATACGCTGACGGAACGGTTAAAGAAGAATATAAAAAACTGATTCGTAAAAAATATGATGAAAAGGGAAATCTCGTTTCTAAGACAGTGTATGAAGATGAAGATAAAAATAACTATGTTGAAACCGTTTATTACCGCACAGGCAAAGTGCTATCAGTTACACCTTATATTGACAGAAAAAGAAATGGCCTGGTAAGCATGTATTACGATAACGGAAATCGAAAGTTGCAAGGTGCTTATGTAAATGATCGGTTATCGGGAAAACGCATCTATTACAATCGCTCCGGCAAAAAAATAAACGGCGAATTTGTCATTTACATAGAAGGGCAAAAAAACGCAGAACGTTCGGGCAGATGTATAAATGGTAAACCTGAAGGAGAATTAAAAGTCTACAACGCTAAAGGAGACGTTACCATGCTGATTAACTTTAAAGATGGCCTACCCGACGGCGAAATGTACCACTATGTTAATAATGCGCTGAGATTAACCGAAGTTTACTCCAAAGGCGTATTTGTAACTGAGATCTCCAATAAAGTATCAACGAATAATTAAATATTATTTCAACTCTTTAGCAGCCTTCAATGCCTCATCTAATGTTCCGTTAGCAGTGATCAAAAGGTTGGTATTATCCAATACGTCGTTGTGAGCATCAAAAACACCTTTGAATACCATATCAAAATGCGTATCCTTTTTATTGAAAACTAACTTCCATACCGCTTTACCGAGCTTATTGCTCTTAAGATCAAAATGTACTGTAACTGTTTGTTTGCCCTTAGCGGGAAGCATGATATCTTGTAATTTTCCCTCGAGTTCAAGATTTTCATCGAGCTTAACATCTAACAATCCATTTTTTAATTTTATTTCATAGTTGTTTGGATTGTAGATAGCAAATGCCATATCTACTCCCGACTCTTTAAAACCCAACCTCTTAATATCGGTATCAGCCAGTTTTAATTCAGGAATTATCACCGTAGGCATTCGCTTCACAATATCAAAATTAAATTCTCGTTCGCCTGCAATAGGTAAATCTAAAAATACTTTTGCCACTACTCTGTAATTGGTGCTATCAATTTTCTGGCGTTTAAATTCCTTTAAAATTCCAAGTATCCGTTTCATTGAAGCTTCCATAGGAATATCCAATGCTATACTATCAGATGACTCTACATTTAGTGGCTCATTGTAAGAGCTTTCAACAATCATGGCAGTATCTATATACACCTGGTATTGAATGCGGTTTGTACTTAGCTTAACGGGTAATGAATTAGCAAGTGTTGCATTTAACGTAAACTTGATCCTTTCGCCATCTATATCAGTTATACGAATATGTGCCATATTAAGATGTGGGATGATATGCTCAACATGCTCATCCTTTTTAGGAGAGCGTGCAAAGTAATACCAGGTTCCTAAAGCTATAGCTCCTAAAATAAAGATGATCACAAGAGGTATCCAGTAACGTTTTTGTTTGTGTGTTGAATGTTCCATAAGATAGTGATTGCATCTAAGTAATATAAAAATAATGCCATCCAAACTTTCCCATCTATAGTTGATTAACAGGATATTTATAATAATTGATGTTGCAAATGGGGAATTATATGCACGTTACTAGTTCGTTGTAAGCTGATGAATGGTTTTGAATTTGCATGTTCCTGTAAAAACAACTTATTATGGAAGAGCAAAACACGCCTGAAAACACTAACCAGGACATTTATTCTGATAGTCACATTAGCTAGTTAAAACGAGTTTGTAGTCCATTTATAGGTCTACACCTTGATTAACCTTACAAATAGAAAGCTGTCCGGGATAGCTTTCTATTTTTTTATATGGCACAGTGCCCATATGCACTTATTCCCTTCGCTAAATTTTACTAATTGTATGTTCTTCTGCCTCGCAAAAATAATAGGTTAAATTGCCCATGATTTTCAAAAGTGTAGCATAAATAGTACAGAAATCAATTAAATGAGGTGGCATTATATTTAAGGTTCTGGGTAAATCATTAAACAAAAAAATAATCATGGACAGCATTAATAAAAACCAACCCGAAGACAATCACAAAGATGTAAGCAATGCGGAAGCTGCAAAAAAGATAAAACAACTGGTAGATAAAAATCCAGGTTGTTTTTTCTGCACGGCAATCTCAACCGGAGAGTCGCAGGCAGCACGACCAATGAGTGTTTTAAAAACCGACGATAACGGCACACTTTGGTTCATGAGTGCAAATGACAGTCACAAAAACAAGGAGATACTCCTGGACTCTAAAGTTCATTTGTACTTCCAGGGATCCTCGCACAGCGACTTTATGCATTTATCCGGGGAGGCTTCTATTTCGGAAGATAAAGCTAAAATTAAAGAATTATGGAATCCGATGTTAAAAGTTTGGTTTACCGAAGGAGAAAACGATCCGAGAATTTCCGTGATTAAAGTTGTTCCCGATATTGGGTACTATTGGGATACCAAACATGGGAAAGCGGTAGCAGGAATTAAAATGATGTTGGGCGCTATGATCGGAAAAACCCTCGATGACTCTGTAGAAGGAACAATTTTAGTATAAAATTAGTATCATGCAGTTATATTTAATAGTGAACGCCATCTCTTATATAGGATTTGCGTTATGGTGCTTATTCAAATCAACAACAACAGCTGAGTCCTTGGGACTCGGCTTTTTAAACAATAGTGGTAAAGTTGAATACTTAAGCGTGTACACAGGTCTTGAACTTGGTTTCGGAATATTTTTAGCACTCACCGCTTACTTTCCTAAATTAAGCTTGGCAGGCTTATTATTTTGTGTATGTATTTACGGTGGTTTAATGATTATGAGGCCTGCAGCGGCTTTGTACCTGGTTCAGGTATCTAAAATCACTTATATATTAGGTGCCGTGGAATATATATTTGGAATCTGGGGAATTATTATCCTGACTCTGAAAATGCGCGAAACGTCGGGAGAGTTATTTTAAAATCACGAACATCAGAGAGTGTTTTGTCTCTTGAAAAACCCGGATAATCTCAAGAAAATGTGTTTAGTCAGTTAATTAAAACCTCCGGGTTTTTAAAGAGCATAACTAAAGTACACATTAAATAGTACAAACGAAAATAAACATGTTGACAAGGTATTAAGAAAATTAATCTGACTCGTTGTCGCGTAGTTCACGGGTTAGTTTGGTGAAGCCAATAACTGCTCCGTCACTATCATGTAACGCTGTAATTAAAATGCTTCCCAAAAAGGTGGTGCCGTCCCGTCGTACCCTTCGCCCCACGTGTTTGGCTCTTCCTTCTTTTTTTGCAAGCTCAATTAAGGTTTCCGGTAATTTATACTCACGATCAGATGGCAAATAAAATATATTAAAATTCTGGCCTATAATTTCTTCGCTTTTATATCCTTTTATCTTTTCTACCCCTTTATTCCATGACATAATGGTTCCGTCTACATCCAATAAAATGATGGCATAATCCTGAACTTCTTCTATCATTTTTCGGTGTAATTATTCTAGCTTTACTTTTTTTTCCATAAGGTCATTATCTACTTTCAATTATACAAAACTTATTCTGCAATATAAATTCCAATTTGGTACCAGTAAACCCTGTTTTATTATATATGCGCTGAAACACAAAACTTTAGAATTTATTTTTTTTAATGAAGTTTTCCTTTGATTTAAAAAAAATACCTACATTTACAATCTCAATTTTAGATAATTGAACGGAGAGGTGCCTGAGTGGCCGAAAGGACATGTTTGCTAAACATGCGTACGGGAAACTGTACCGAGGGTTCGAATCCCTCCTTCTCCGCAGATAAATCAAATAAGGTCCCGGTAACGGGACTTTTTTGTTTTCAGTAACATCTGAAAGCCTGCTTTCTAAGATATGAATGAATACAAAAAAAATAGCGAAGCGACTTATTTGATTTTCAAGAAGGGAGCTAAGGGATCAGCACCAGCTAATCCTCGGTTTTTTAGTAACATCTGAAAGCACGCTTTGTAAGATATGACGGGAAATAAAAAACAGCGGAAACTTCTTAACTAATCTGTCGCACCATTATTATTTTAAACGGCACGTCAATTAATCTTTGAAAGTCTTTACCTGTCTCCTGCATATCATCATCCTCTTCTTCGTAATACCAATTAATAGTTACGGCGCTTCCCTTTTTATTTATGACAGCCAACATCTTAAAAACCTCGAGTATGCATTTGGCTGAGCTGGTTAGTAAATATTCTACATATATGTTAACTGTGGTGATGGGCCTGAAGTTAGTGGCATAAATAGCTAAGGAATCAAAAAGCGGCGTATAAAACGTCAGCGCATCTTCAGGTGTTGAACGCCCTTTAATATCCAACACGCCAATATTTGGATCAAATATAATAGCTGGTGTTTTGCGTGTTGCTGAAATATTATAGGCTTTCATAGCGCAAATATGATGTTTTTTTGTCGAAAAATGGCTGTTAACAAATCTTAATGTGAAAAACTAATGATCTCTGCCCTTGAAAAACAAAATGATCCATCTATTGTTGGTATAATAGTATATTTATAACAACATGTCGATCACCCCAAAACTTTATATGATACTTTTAGGTTGCAGGCCCAAAGACAGGCTCACTGAGCAGCACGATATTTTTTTTGGAATCGAATCCTCATTAAAAGGGTTAGCGCCGCAATTAAAAGCGTTTTGGCCAAAGGGAAAAAGTAACCTTCATATTGATGCCTGGCGAACTGTATGTGTTGTTGATGGTTACTTGATAAGCATCAGCAAACAAAAAACAGGTGTAACCCAACATCTGAATCTTTATTTTATTAACCTGGGGGGCTATCAAAAAGGCAACTTTGATGAGCTACATTACAAAATCCTGATGGTAGCGCCAACTATTGCTGAAGCCACAGAGAGGGCAAAAAGTGAAGCGTTTTATAAGTCTTTCGGATTTCCTGGAGCCGAGTCACATGTTGATAATAAATATGAAGTGGATGACATTATTGATATAAAAG
>JAZKDT010000036.1:6507-57448 GCA_040387475.1 Bacteroidota bacterium
ATCTGAATATTGAAAAATTAGCTAACCCAGATACGAGCGCCGATGAAATTCATTTAGGTTATTTTGAGTTAAGCGCCTTGCAGGATCACTGGTAATTTTTTTATGAGGGATTTAGTCCTTCTATTATGATTATATATAGAGCGATAAAAGAAAAAGGCTCTTTTTGTTTTATAAAAGGTTTTTGTACATTTAGTTCCATGAAGTTTTTATTGTATACCTTTCTCTTCCTTGCCCTATGCTGTTTTCAGTTTAGTTGTAAAAAAACTCAGGACAACACACTTGTTGTGCATTTACTAAGTGAGCCGGATGATATGCATCCAACTAACGGTGCCTCCGCGGCAAGAGCAGAAATTAACCTGTACACCCATCTGAGTCTTTTAAGGGTAGATTATAAAACTGGCAATTTATTACCTTGTCTTGCAAAGGCTTTGCCCGTGGTGTCATCCGACGGATTAAGTTTTACTTATGAAATAAAGGATCAGTTGATGTGGGATGATAAAACACCTGTTACTGCTGCTGACCTTATTTTTACTGCCAAAGCCAGTAAATGCCTGTACACCAATAATCCCGGATTAAAACCTTATTGGGATAATATACAAGATATTGTTCCTGATCCCACCAGTAAACAAAAATTTACTATCGTGATGAAACGTCCTTATATTTTAAATACCTGGTTTTGGACCGATTTCCCTATCATACAGGAAACATTTTATGATAAACAAAAAACGCTTGCTAAGTATACGCCTCAACAGTTAACAGATTCTGTTTTTTTAAAAAGCACAACAGATGTAAAGCAATGGGCCGACGAATTTAATAGTCCTAAATATTATACCGATATCAATTTCATGAGTGGTGGCGGTCCCTACAAAATTACAAAATGGGATAAAGGCGTTAGCATCACCCTTGAAAAGAAAAAAGGTCATTGGACGGAAGGCTGCCAGGAAAACTGGTATTGCCAGGCAAATCCGGATAAAATTATATTAAAACTAAATACAAATAACGCCTCCGCTGTTTTAGAATTAAAAAACGGATTAATTGATATTTCGGGAATGATTGATTATGCGTCTTTTACCGAATTATCTAAAGATGAGAATTTTAAAAAAGATCACATTTTAAAATTAGCCGATACCTATAATTATACTTACGTGGCCATGAACATGAAACCCGACGGTCAAAAACATCAAAAACTGTTTGATGATATACGCGTTAGAAAAGCCATGGCAATGCTTACACCCTATGAACAGATTAATAAAACACTTTACGAAAATCATAATAAACGGATGATAGGCCCTATTTCGCCTAACAAAACAGATTTTAATACAGACATTAAACAGCGTGAATATGATGTAGAAAAAGCAAAAGAGCTGTTAAAAGCGGCTGGCTGGGCTGATACGGATAACGACCAGGTGTTGGACAAAGTGATTGATGGCAAAAAAGTGAAAATGGAATTCTCTATTAATTTTATTGCAGGTTCAAAAGTATGGGAAGACCTCACCAAGCAAATAGCTGAAAGCATGGCTAAAGCTAATATTTACGCTATGCTTAACCCGTTGGATTATAACGGCTTTTTTGGTGCAGTTACCAGCCATAACTTCGACATGAGTTTAAGTGCCTGGCAAAGCAGTGCACCACCCGAAGATTATACTCAGTTATGGCACTCATCTTCCTGGATCAATAACGGACTAAATTTTACCGGCTTCGGCACACCGCAATCCGATGCCCTGATCGATAGCATTAACACAAGTGTCACTGAAAGCCAAAGAATAAAACTCTCCAAACGCTTTCAGCAAATAGTTTATGATGAACAACCTTACATCTTTTTATTTACACAAACACGCCGCATTATAGCCAGCAAAAAATGGAGTAACCTGGAAGTGTATACCGAATATCCTGGTGTTTTATTAAACACTTTAAAACTTAAAGACTAATACATGTGGCGTTACGCATTTAAAAGAATATTGTGGTTCATGCCCACTCTTTTTGCAGTAACTGCCATTGGTTTTATCCTATTAGCCAACGCGCCGGGCGATCCGGTTAATACGTTAAGTAACGCCTCTAAAGCCAGCGGTAATATAGAAGCCCAAAAAACATTCTGGCGTCAAAAATTAGGTTTGAATCTTCCTTTGTTTTATTTTTCTGTTACAACTTTATCGTCTCCGGATACCTTGTATAAAGTTTATGATGAAGAGAAACTAAAAGTCTACAAAGCTTTGTTGCAACAAACAGGTAATCCTGAGGCAATTCATCATTTTCAAAAAGAACTTAAGAACTTTAGAACAACCTATGAATTTGAGAAAACCAGGTTTATTAATTCGAATGATTCTGCTAAAGTATGGAAACTACAAACCCATTTAAACGGTCCTCAAGAAATTTTAAAACAAATTGACTATCAATCTGACTTAGGTTCCATTAAAGTATTTATAAATACACTTCATAATTGCAAAGCCAAAAATTGGCTAAATATTTCCAGCGCATTAGAAATTTTATCAGAGTCTTTTGATGCCTTATATGATAGCAAAACAGCCTACAAAAACTATATTCCCAAAATACACTGGTACGGATTTCAAAACCGTTACCATCAATGGTTGTTTGGCGGACCAAATTCCAAGGGTATTGTTCGCGGTGATTTTGGAGTTTCCTACACAAGGAATGAACCCGTTATCACGATTTTAAAAGAGAAATTGATTTGGTCTGTATTTTTTTCCGTTATCTCGATTTTACTGGCATACGCGATTAGCATTCCCATTGGAATCGGGATGGCCGAAAAACCAAACAGTAAGTTTACTACATTAACCCGGTTAACGTTGTTTATTTTATATGCGCTACCTTCATTTTTTGTTGGGGTTGTGTTATTGATGTTGTTTGCTAACCCCGATACTCTTCCCATCTTTCCGCCCTCCGGCATTAAACCTATTAGCGGTTACGACGACGATGCGTCCCTGTTATCAAAATTTATTGATTCTTTACCTTATATGATATTGCCGTTAATATGCTATACTTATTCTTCCCTCGCATTTATTTCACGGTTAACAACTACATCCATTAACGAACAACTTCACTTAGATTATATTAAAACAGCAAGGGCAAAAGGCTTACGCAATAAAACTGTATTATGGAAACACGCCTTAAAAAACAGTGCACTTCCTTTGATCACTGTTTTCTCATCCATCTTTCCCGCTATTATTGGCGGTTCTGTGATTATCGAAAGTATTTTTACTATTCCAGGTATGGGTCTGGAGACAGTCAGAGCGATCATGTCGCAGGATTACCCAATTGTGATTGCTGTGATCACCTTATCCTCAGTACTAACAATTATCAGTTATTTAATGGCCGATTTACTATACGCCTGGGTTGACCCGAGAATAAGAACCGGTTAAATAAAATGATCGGGAACTTGATTCAGCACTTTGCGAGCGATACGCCCAATTAGGTATAACATGTTGAAAAAAAAAATCAGGAAATGAGAACAACATATGACTATTAAAAACACATACAAATCTTACAACATACTGCTGTCAAAAAACAGAGCGTTGAAGACTTGTATATACTTTTTTTTAATGTTTGTGTTGGTTGCTTTACTGGCACCTTTCCTTGCAAACGACAGACCTCTAGTTTGTAAATATAAAAACCACTGGCTATTTCCTGCCTTCTCCCTAAAGCAACAACACATTCTTTCAGAAAATGAAACGCTTAATTATGCCATGGGAAACGATTGGAAACTCCTGGATGCAGAGTTCAAATTATTTGCTCCTTGCGCATACTCGCCTAACACCATCGACGCTGTAAATGCGCCAAGGAAGAGCCCGTTTGAGCAGCAGGAATTTATGTTAGAAGGCAGGGCAGTAACCATCCCCTTACAATTCAGGCATTGGCTGGGAACTACTCAAAATGGGAACGATGTATTATCCGGCATTATTCACGGCACACGTATATCTTTAAGTGTTGGCATTTTTAGTATGTTGATTGCTTCTCTCATTGGTGTATGGCTGGGAGCCTGCGCCGGCTATTTTGAAAACAGAGATTTAAAATTGGGCTATATACAAATGCTGTTTTTGATTCCTGCAATTTTCTATTGTTATTTTTATTGCTTCATCGTTAAAGCCGAAAATCTGAGCGCTTCGTTTCAAAGTGGCGACTTCTCCCTATGGATAAGACTTTTGTTTATGGCCTGTGTATTTTACCTCGTCATTAAAACCATATTACGAGTTGGATTATATATCGACCGTAAATTAAACACGGCCCACCGTTTGAATTTTCCCATTGATTCCATCATTTCACGGATAATTGAAATATTAAATTCAATTCCAGCATTACTTTTGATCATCGCTATTTCTGCGCTTGCAAAACCATCGTACAATTTGCTCATCCTGATCATTGGTTTTTTAAGCTGGACCACTATTGCGCGAATAACCCGCGCCGAATATTTAAAAACCAAACAATTGGATTATGTTACTGCTGCCAGAGCCATTGGCATGAGTCATGACAGGATCATGCGCCAACACATTTTACCAAATATATTTCCGGTTATTTTAGTGCAGATCATTTTTGGAATGGCTGGAGCCGTATTGATTGAAGCCTCGTTATCCTTTATTGGTGTGGGAATTCCATCCAACACCGTTAGTTGGGGAAGTTTGCTAAATGAAGCCCGCGATCATTTCTCTGCATGGTGGCTGGTTGTTTTTCCCGGACTGTGTGTATTTGCATTGATCTTTATGTATAACAGAATAGCCATGGAGATATCGAACATAAACCGACCCTGATATGAAAAAAAAATTGTTCGTACTTTATATGTTGTTGATTGCATGCGGTTGCACGGCACAAACTCCCGTTGAATATTACTATAAAAGAGCGTTGTTAAAAGACAGCCTGGGTGACTATAAAGGAGCCATCGACGATTATACAAAATCCATTACCTTTGATTCGAGTAATGCAACTTACTATTCTGAAAGAGGACTTTCAAAACACGAACTGGAAGATTATTACGGTGCTATTAAAGATTTTACAAAGGCCATACAACTTAAGCCAAAGAACGATCATTATTTCGATAACCGGGCAGATGCCCGGTTTGAACTGAAAGACTATAAAAATGCTATTGCAGATTGCGATACCGCCATACTATTAAATAACGTAGCTGAATATTATAGTAACAGGGGCTTAGCCAAATATGAGCTTGAAAATTTTAAAGATGCTTTTACTGATTTTGAAAGAGCAATAGCCATTGATCCAAAGAACGGAGATTATTATAATCACCGTGGGCTTGTAAACGATGCCTTAAAGGATCATAAAGGCGCCATAGCCGATTATACCAAAGCCCTTGAGTTTGACCTGGAAGGTGATTATTACTATTATAACATAGGGTTGGCAAAACACGAATTAAAAGATTATAAGGGCGCGATAGAAGATTTTACAAAAGCTATTTTAATAGATAAAGAAGACGGCGACTACTTTTTTAGCAGAGGCCTTTCAAAAAATGAATTGAAGGATTATGCGTCGGCTATCAAAGATTTTAACGTAGCCATCTATTTAGATCCTAAAGTTGGTAATTATTATAATAACAGAGGGATTTCTAGAGACCAGATGAACGATTATACCGGTGCCATGTTTGATTACACAAAAGCCATAGAATTGGATTCGACCGATGCTGCTCACTTTTATAACAGAGGAACACTTAAACTGGAATTGAAAGATTATAAAGGCGCTATTGTCGATTTTGACCATGCATTAACTGTTGATCCCATTTACGACGATTGTTTTTTTAGCCGGGGAATGACAAAATATGAATTAAAAGATTATCAGGGAGCTCTTGCCGATTATGCAAAAGCCATTGAATTGAATACAGACGACGGTGATTATTTTTACTACAGAGGGTTAAGTAAAAAAGAAATAAACGATATCAAAGGAGCATGTATAGATTTTGAAATCGCCAAAGGCTTGGGAAACACGGAGGCAAAAACAGCTATTAAAAAAAACTGTAAATAGCGCAGAACTACTGCACAACTACTTTCCTCGTGATCAGCTTTCTGTTATTCTTATCCTTACTTTGCAATTGTAGAAAGTAAATACCTTTACTAAATAACGAAACATCCATGTATGTGACTTTATTGAATGTATTGATCGCAAACACTTCTTTTCCTAAAACATCCAAACACCTGATCTTCATTTCAGAAAATGAATGATCGTTAATGGCGATCGTTATTTTATCAGTAGCAGGATTTGGATAAATGGCTACCTGTTCATCATTCCATAATTCTTCAATCCCAACCTGGCTGGCGTTAATGGAATTAAAGAATGCAAGGCCTCCGCCATAATTGCCTACAAAAAGATCGCGTTTACCATCATTTGTAATATCTTCGTAAAAGGGAGCGCTTCTGGGGCCTTCATTGATGTGAAACAACGTCGTATCAACGCGGTTAAATGTTCCGGTTAAATTGCCGTCAATATTATCATACAAAAATAGATCACCTCGCTCGCTGCCCACTATTAATTTACTGGCACCCGCATCACTAAACATAAACGGCATACTAAAGCCTGTTGTAGAACCGATGCTTAGGTCTCTCACATCTACGCCACCAAAAAAACCACTTATCAAACTAAAGGTTGGTGATGACGTTGTTCCAATATTTTTATAGTATGTAATCTTCCCGTTAGTTGATCCCAATAGCAGATCCAATGTGCCATTTTTATCCACGTCGTATAATTGCGGATACACAAAATTACTGGCCAAAATATTTTGATAGTTAGAAACGTGATTTCCAAACACGGCAGCATTTCCTGCCCCGGCAGTATTCTCAAAAAAATGAACCCTTCCGTTAGTTGCGCCAATAATTAAATCCTTATCACCGTCTCCATCCAGATCTCCAAAAGTAGGAGCCATCGAAAAAATATTGTAAGTCGAAAAAGCCTGGTAGTCCCTGGTAATCAATGAAAAAGAAGGCGCGGAGTTAGTTCCTGTATTTCTGTAATAAGCTATTTTTGATTTATTGGTATTAACGGTGTAGTAACCCAGGTTACCTACGATCAGATCTTTTTTTCCATCTGCATCCGCATCAAATAAGACCGGATAAGCGCCTTCTCCCAACTCTATCATATCTTCCTGTAAAAAATTCTTTTTTTGAAATACGAAGTTAACGGTGGGTGTTGTTGAAGCATTTTTGTAAAGCCATACGCTCTGGTAATTTTCGGCACCGGAAATGGAGTTTGGGCTGGCAATCAAATCTTTATAACCGTCATTATCCACATCTAAATAATAGGTACATGGAAAGGAGTTAAGTTTTATAGTATTAGCCGTGCCTTTATTTGGATAATTTGGATACAAAATCGTGGTATCGCCAATGTGTGCATTTACCGCGTCGCCCTGGTTATCAACATAGGAAATGGTGCTGCAGGAAATATCGCCCATGATCAGTTCTTTGTCGCCATCACCATCCCTGTCGAAACACATGATGCATGAACCAGAATGCAACACCTTGTTTGGATTTTGTTCCATGACGGCTGTGTACTGTTTCATAAAAGGACAGTTATTGAGTTCTACCTGGCAGTTTTCTTCCCGGATATCTCCCCAGCAAAGATCCACTACATCAAACACCAAACTATCGGCATTTCCATACCATTCCTGGCTCATATTTTTATGATGTTCTATTCTAAAGCCCGTAACAGCAAAGGTGAGTACATCCAGGTCGCCGTCATTATCTAAATCAGCAATACCCGGCAAACCAACCGAACTTACAGGGAGATTACTTAAATTGGGCGCTCCGTTAGGATTGTAATCACTTCTTAACAGACTTTTTACAAGGGTAAAACTAAGATTTTGTCCAACAGAGATATTCCGGTACACTTTAATGCCTCCAATAACATAGGTAAAGATATCGGCCCGGCCATCAAAATCATAATCATAAAACAAAGCCCATTCGGATACAGCGGGAAATTGTTCCTGGTGAGTAAAGGAATGCTTATAAATAGCCTCGCCGGTTGACCCTACGTTTAAAAACGCCCGTAAGCGTCCACCTGAACCCCCTATCTTATCATAACCAACAATATCGTTCTTTCCGTCTGAGTTAAGATCAATCTGGGTAAAGGAGCTGAAGTTGATACCACCCGCCCAAGGCATTAATAAGCGGTTACCCGATTCAAAAACGGGAATCGTGTCTCTATATATCATTTGGCCAAAGGCGAGTGTGATACACACCGAAAAGAGCAGTAGAAATTTTACACGGTTCATAGTAATAGCAAAAATACGAAATTAAAACTTAAAATAAATTGCTAACTCCTTAATTATCAGCATTAAATTAATTTGCATTATATATGCCATAAACTTATATTTGCACCCTTAATTTTATCAGATATAAACCAATTTTATGCAAAACAAAGGTGCCATTAAAATTTTCGCTATACTTTTAGCGCTTGCCTGTATTTTTTATTTATCATTTACCTGGGTAACCCGTGGTGTTGAAACTGAAGCCAAAGAATATGCTGAAAGTATCGCTTCATCACCGGCAACACTGGCAAAAGCACAAAAATACGCTAACGGAGACGCTACAAAACAATTGTTTTATGTAGATTCTTTAAAAGAGAAAATAGCAGACAGATACCTGGATTCGTTGAAGAACCAGCCTGTATACGATTTATTTGTAGCAAGCTATACTTATGAAGAGTGTAAAAAACGTGAGATCAACTTAGGTTTGGATTTACGTGGTGGTATGAACGTAACCCTGGAGATCTCGGTTGCTGATATCGTTAGAAATTTATCGAACAATAACCCTGATGCGGCTTTCAATAAGTCTATCAAGGATGCGCAGGCTAATTTGGGAGTTGGGAACAATGATCCTTTTTTAACCTTATTTGCAAGAAAATACAGAGAAAATGCTCCTAACGGACAGTTAGCTCCTTTATTTCAAACCATCGAATTAAGAGGTAAAATAGCTTATAACGCTTCTAACGATGAAGTTATCAAGTTCTTGAATGAAAAAGTAGAAGAATCTATCTCTAACTCTGAGAAAACATTCCGTTCCCGTATTGATCGCTTTGGGGTGGCACAACCAAACATTCAAAAATTAGGAAACAGCGGACGTATCTTAGTTGAGTTACCAGGTGTAAAGGACAAAGAACGTGTTCGTGAATTATTACAGGGAACTGCAAACTTAGAGTTCTGGGAAACTTACGACAATACAGAATTAGGTAACTTATTAATTGGAGCCAACGACAAATTATCGAAAGCCTTATATCCTGATTTTAATTTAAATACCGATACAACAAAAGCAAAAACAGATACAACTATCGTCACTACACCTACTCCATCGGTTGCAGTTAACGATAGTACTAAAACTACAGACACAACAGCTGTTGCCGGTGCAAAACCGGGCAAAGGTGTGTTAACGGCTTTAGATTCATTCAATATCCGTATTCCTTTAATTTATTTTGGCGGTTCACCTTCTCCTTTAAAAGCAGCGGTATCTGTTAATCAGCAAACACAACAACCCGAGCAATTTTTACCGGGTCCGGTAATTGCCCGTGCTTATAGCAAAGAAGATACAGCTAAAGCCAATGCTTTATTAAAACACCCTATATTGAAATCTTACCTTCCAAATAAATTGAAATTTATGTGGGGAGCAAAACCTGAAGAAATGAAAAATGAATCAGGTGAGATCACTGGTGTTTATTACGAATTGTATGCTATTAAAATTACAGACAGAAGCGGTAAAGCTGCTATGTATGGTGATATTATTACAGATGCCCGTAAAGATTTTGACGCTCAAAGCGGTGGTCACCCATACATTAGTATGACGATGACCGGTGAAGCGGCTACCAAATGGGCTAAATTAACCAAAGACAACTCACCTCAGGGTGATAAAAAAGGACGTTCGATTGCTGTAGTAATGGATAACATGGTTTATTCAGCTCCAACAGTTAATGGTGAAATTAAAGGTGGTCAGTCACAAATTACCGGAAACTTTACCGTAGAAGAAGCTGAAACCTTAGCAGCGGTATTAAGCGCCGGTAAATTACCAGCTCCGGCGCGTATTGTTGAGGAAAGTGTTGTTGGACCTACTTTAGGTGCTGAAGCTATCAGTTCAGGTTTAATGTCGACTATTGTTGCCTTAATTGTTATTTTAATATTCATGTTCATGTATTATAATAAAGCAGGTATGGTTGCTAACATTGCGTTAATTGCCAACATGTTCTTTATTATGGGTATTCTCGCGTCCATGAATGCGGTGTTAACCTTACCGGGTATTGCCGGTATCGTATTAACCATTGGTTTAGCGGTGGATGCCAACATCCTTATCTTTGAGCGTATCCGTGAAGAATTATCTTTAGGTAAATCAACAGCACAGGCTATTAAAGAAGGTTTCAAACACGCGATGAGCTCTATTATTGACTCTAATGTTACATTAGCTATTCTGGCGATCATCTTAATGGTATTTGGTTCAGGACCTGTTCAAGGTTTTGCTACTACCTTATTAATTGGTATCGGAGCCTCTTTATTCTCAGCTATCTTAATTACCCGTGTTATTTTTGACTGGATGTTATCACGCAAAATGGAAATTCCGTTTGACAATAACGCTACCAGAAATTCATTTAAAAATGTTGCCTTCAATTTCGTTGGACGCAGAAAAATATACTATGCAATTTCTACTATCATTATTGCATTAGGTGTTGTGATGTATTTTGCACACGGTGGATTAAAATTAGGTGTTGATTTTAAAGGTGGTCGTACTTACCAGGTTCGTTTTGACAAAGAAATGAATACTGAAGATGTGAAACAAGCTTTAAAAGATGCCTTTAAAGACGGTTCATTAGAAGTGAAAACGGTTGGTGGTAATAACCAGATGAAAATTACAACATCTTACCGTGTGAGCGATAACTCGCCAACAGTAGATACAGAAGTTGAACAAGCTTTAAATGACGGTTTGAACAAATTACCGGCTAAGCATGAATTAGTTAGCCAGCAAAAAGTTGGACCTACTATTGCAACGGATATTTTATACGGCGCTTACGCCGCGATCTTATTCTCTTGTTTAGTGATGTTTGTTTACATCGTTGTTCGATTCAAGAAATGGCAATATGGTTTAGGTGCGGTTGTGGCTTTATTCCATGATGTACTGGTTGTATTATCATTCTATACAATTCTTGATGGTATTGTTCCTTTCTCATTAGAGATTGGTCAGGATTTTATTGCCGCTATCTTAACCGTTATGGGTTATACGATGACTGAAACGGTGGTTGTATTTGACAGGATCCGTGAACGTTTGGCAGAGAACGAAAAAGCAGACTCTACAGCTGAAGAACGTAATACATTAATTAACTATGCATTAAACAGTACATTAAGCCGTACCATCTTAACATCGTTAACTGTATTCTTCGTATTAGTGGTTATCTTCATCTTTGGTGGAGAAAGCATCAGAGGATTCATCTTTGCATTATTAATTGGTCGTGTTATTGGTACATATTCTTCATTATGTATCTCGACACCAATTGTGGTTGATTTTGACAAAAGAGATTCAACTAAAAGTGCGGAACTAAAAACTGCTTAATAACACTTAATCACATACAAAACGCCTCTGCTGAAAAGTAGGGGCGTTTTACTTTTCGGTAAAGGGGTAGATGATATCAATTGACCTGGTTTACTGAACAGGCGCTGAATTAAAGTTTGAAGCGGCGAAATTAAAGCTTCAACAAAGTGAAGTAAAGTTTAAAGATCCTGAACTAAAGCGGCAAGTGTGTGAACTAAACCTTCAAGAATCTGAATAAAAGCTTCAAGAACTGAAACAGAAGTTTAAATAATCTGAACTAAACCTTCAAGAATCTGAACAAAAGCTTCAAGAACCGAAACAAAAGTTTAAATAATCTGAACTAAACCTTCAAGGGTCTGAACTAAAGTTTAAAGAGTCTGAACTAAAGCGGCAAGTGTGTGAACTAAAGCGGCAAGTGTGTAAACTAAACCTTCAAGAGTCTGAACAAAAGCTTCAAGAACCGAAACAAAAGTTTAAATAATCTGAACTAAAGTCTAAAGAGTCTGAACTAAAACGACAAGAGTAGGATCTAAACGACAAAGAACTGACGAAAAACACTACGTATTTCTTTTATAATTTTGTAGTCTAACTAATTTAGTTAAATTTGAAAACAGCCAGAATTAACATTTTGACTATTTGCAAAGGACCCTAACAATCAATGAACTCTATAACCACCCGCACCGCTGTTGTCTCTATTTATAAAGAGAATTTCGTGAGAATGAACATGCTTGAAAATGCGATCCTGGAGCTAGAGGATATGATGGATAATCATAGGGCCGAACAACAGGTTGCAAATGGGACGCCTCATGTTATACTGATTGATACCCGATTAAATTCAATGAGCAATGACGAAGCCCGCAAGTTTTCATCAGGAGAAACTCCGACAAAATACAGGCTGGCGGTTGCTATTTTATTTGAAGGCTTGCCCGGACGTATAGGCGCTAATTCCCTGATCAAAAACTATCAGCCCAAAGTACTTACTCAAACGTTTGATAACGAACAGAAAGCCATTGATTGGCTACATTCAGTTTTAGAAAAAAAAGTATCTTAGCCTTATGAAAACGGGAATTTACATTATTTTGGGAATTAGCCTTTGTATGTTGGGCTGTAAGCGAAAAAGAAAAGTGAACGTTGAGGGCACTGTTACGGATGTGTATACGGGAATGCCTGCGTCAAATGTTGACCTCTATTTATACAGCCAGATTTCGAGTGGCTCCGGTGGCGGCGAGGTCAAATCGTACCAGCAAACAACGGATGGAAGCGGCCATTTTTCATTTAAAGACGCCTTCTTTTCCAAACCTGGTAACGAGGGTTGGATAACTGTAAAAGATGATGAATACCGCGACACTGATTGGTCGGGCGGCGCTCATGCCATCGATGGAAAAAGTGATATTAAATTTATTGGCAAAACAAAACTCACGCGCAATATCGAGGTTATTTGCATATCTAAACTTCAATTAAGCTTAAATTTGTCGCCAAACATTCAATGGGTTATTTTTTACCGGAAATTTGAAGGTTCAGGTAATGTTCCTCCAAATTATTCGGAATTTACCCGATATGGTAACTGGCCGCAAAATCAGTCGAGTGGTCTTATTAATGAACTTATAGGTTACAGTAACGGAAAAAACATAATTAAGTCGGAGTATTTTGATCAAAGCACTCAAACCAGCAAAACACAATACGATACTATTATTTCCAATGGCTGCGGCACTGCTAACAACTATACAATTACCCTAAATTAATTAACAGTGTCCTTAATTTCTGATTTTCATTCGTACCTTTGGGTATAATGATCTTAGAACGTTTATCACTCATCAATTTCAAAAATTACGATGAAGCTCAATTAGAGTTTTGTCAGAAATTTAATTGCTTTGTGGGCAATAACGGCATGGGAAAAACCAACCTGTTGGACGCTATTCATTATGTATCTTTTTGCAAAAGTTTTTTTAACGCCATCGACAGTCAGAATATCAAACATGACTTACCTTTTTTTGCAATCCAATCCTGGATCAATAAAAACGGAGAAACCCATGAAATTTATTGCGGTGTGAAACGTGGGCACAAAAAACAATTCAAACACAATAAAAAAGAATACGAACGCTTATCGGAGCACATTGGCCTTTACCCTTTGGTAATGATCTCGCCATCTGATATTGAGCTCATATGGGATGGCAGTGAAGTGAGACGCAAGTTCATGGATAGCATTATTTCACAATATGACAAGGTTTACCTGGAAAAACTGATTGCTTACAACCATGTATTACATCAGCGTAACGCCTTGCTAAAACATTTTTACGAAAGTAAAACCTTTGACAGCATGAGTTTGGAGATATGGGATGAACAGCTCATTATTCATGGCGAAGAAATCATCAAGATGCGGACCCACTTTTTGCAGGAATTTATCCCCTTGTTTACTAAAAATTATCAATTTATCAGCGGGAGCAATGAGCACGTTAGTTTAGAATATCAATCTTCGATTAAGGACCTTTCCTACAAAACGGTATTAATGGCGAGCCTTTCGCGTGACCGGGCAGTTCATCATACCACTACCGGCCCGCACAGGGATGACCTTGACTTTAAGCTGATGGGAAACAGTCTGAAAAAATTTGCATCACAGGGGCAACAAAAATCGTATCTGTTAGCCTTAAAACTCGCTCAGTTTGAATTTATTAAGGAAAAGAAAGACACCAAGCCTTTGTTACTGCTGGATGATATTTATGATAAGCTGGATGAAACCCGTTTTAAAAAATTAATTGAACTGGTAAGCGGTGATGATTTTGGACAGGTATTTATTACAGATACGCATCCCGGAAGAATACAGGAATTGTTTGAACAAAATAATTCGGAACATATTATTTATGAAGTTAATAATGGTGTGATAGAAAAGCATGGCTAAGAATAATAACCTGATAAAACTGGGCGATGCTATTTCGCAGATCTTCAAAGAAGAGAAACTGGACGAAAAGTACAGTATCTTTGCTATCAGGAATGGCTGGGAGGGAATTGTAGGAAAAACGGTTGCAAAACATACCACGCAAATAAATTATGCACAGGGCATTTTGTTTGTATCCATAGATTCGCCGATTGTGAGGAATGAAACAGCTTACGTGAAAGAAACTATTATTGAGGCCGTCAATAAATTTGTAGGCAAAAGATTGATCAAGGAATTAGTATTAAAATGAAAACTGATACAAGATAAAAGATGAATGATTAAAGAGTCATTAATCATTAATCCAACGTCATTAATCTAAAAACATGAAAGCATTTAACGTACCGGAGTTTTACAGAAGCCCGATCATCAGTAAAATAAAACAATACAGGAAGTTGCAGGATCCGCGAAAAAGGGATAACTCACCTACCCTGTTGGATTTTGGCCCTGTCCAGTTTTTAATTGCCCGTCATTTTGGATTTTGCTATGGTGTGGAAAATGCGATTGAAATTTCCTTTAAAGCTTTGGATGAAAATCCGGGCAAACGTATTTTTCTACTCAGTCAAATGATCCATAATCCGGATGTAAATAATGACCTGACAGAAAGAGGCGTACAATTTTTACAGGATACCAATGGCAACCAATTAATTCCGTTTGATACTTTAACACCCGAGGATGTAGTGATCATTCCTGCCTTTGGCGCGCCATTGGACATTATTGAGCTACTCGAATCCAAACAGATAAAAACAGAAGCTTATAATACCACTTGCCCGTTTGTGGAGCGTGTATGGAAAAAATCGGAAAGTATAGGGAAAGATAATTACACGATCATTATACACGGCAAACATAACCACGAAGAAACGCGTTCTACTTTTTCGAGAAGCGACAAGCACAACAAAGCCATCATTGTGCGAGATATGGAAGAATCGAAATTACTGGCTGAATATATTTTGGGTAACAAGCCAAAAGAACAATTTGCTCTTGATTTTAAAGACCGCTATTCGGAAAACCTGGATATAGAAAAAGATCTTCAACGCGTGGGTGTTATTAACCAAACAACCATGCTGGCAAGCGAAACGCAGGCCATTGCCGATTACTTTAAACATATAATGATCAGTCAATATGGTCCGGCAAACATTTCTGATCACTTTGCTGATACGCGTGATACGCTATGTTATGCTACCAATGAAAACCAGGATGCAACCTATGGCTTATTGGAAACAGAAGCTGACCTGGCAATTGTAGTAGGCGGTTATAACAGCAGCAATACATCCCATCTGGTTGAATTATGCGAACGAAAATTTCATACCTATTTTATTTCTTCAGAAAAAGAAATTTTAGATAAAAACACGATCCTGCATTTCGATTATCCCCATAAGAAAAATTTAAAAAGTACAAACTTCCTGCCGGACAAAACCCCCGTACGGATTATACTGACCAGTGGGGCATCTTGTCCGGACTCGGTAATTGAAGGAGTTATTACTAAAATAAACAGCTTTTACCCAACTATTAAATCTGTGGAAGAAGCTATCCGCTCGTTAACATAATGTTTACAAAGGAGTATTGGAATAAAAGAGCTCAAACCTATGGCCACACAGGACATGCCGAACCCTTTTATTATTGTTTCGATCAACAGGCCAGGCTATATGCAGTGAATGAAGTTTTAGAATCCTTACCGATCACCAAAAATACTGTTTTAGATTTTGGTTGCGGCGCAGGTGATTTTATTGATATTTTAAAACCACATTTTGAAAAGATTTACGCCTTTGACATTTCGGAGGTAGTTGTGGCGTATGCAAAACAAAGGTTTGATCAACCCAATATTGTTATTTCAAGTGATTACAATGAACTTATTTACGACCCAGCACTTGATCTGATATTAACTGTAACTGTACTTCAGTCGTTAACAAAAGAGGACCTGGAATCAATTGTTAAGACTTTAAATGCATCATTATCGGAAACCGGCGTATTGCTGTGCATGGAATTCTTCCGGGAAGCTGACATTAGGGGTAATGAAAATGAACTGAAGGCCACCACTAACGAGTGGAAAAACATCCTCGCTCAAAACAAGCTAAAGATCATCAGGGAAATAAATTTTTACAATCCGGTAACACAACCAACAAAATCTTGGTATTCCTATAATACTAACCTATATTTGAAAATCATAAAACTCTTTAAAAAATCAGGTTTTGCGCAAGCAAAATTTACTGAGGTTGCTAAAAAGCTGATCAAAAAACATAAAGATGTTTTATTGGAAAAACAAAGTGCTTTTAAAATTTACCACATACAAAAAGAAAACTCATGCAATTAAATTTAACCAAACCACTTGCTTTTTTTGACCTTGAAACAACAGGCATCAATGTTGGCAGCGATAGAATTGTAGAGATCTCTATTGTTCGTGTTAATATTGATAATACAACAGACATACTCACTAAAAAAGTTAACCCTACGATTCCTATTCCGGAGTTCAGCTCTAAAATTCACGGCATTTACGATAAAGATGTAGCAGATTGTCAAACCTTTAAGGAACTGGCTCCGCAGCTGGCACAGTTTTTAACCAATTGCGATTTGGCTGGATTTAACTCCAATAAATTTGATGTACCCGTTTTGGTAGAAGAATTTTTACGCGCTGATATTGATTTTGACCTGAGAAACAGAAAACTGATTGATGTGCAAAATATTTTCCACATCATGGAACCCCGTAATTTAACCGCAGCTTATAAATTTTATTGCGAAAAGCCATTGATCAATGCCCATTCGGCGGAAGCAGATACAATAGCCACTTATGAAATATTTAAAGCCCAGTTAGCGCGCTATGAACATACGGAAGTAGAAGATGAAAAAGGCAACAAAATTAAGCCTGTGAAAAATGACATGGCCGTACTGAGTACATTAACGGCCCGTAACAAAAATGCCGATCTTGCCGGCCGAATTGTTTTTAATGACAAAGGCGAAGAAGTATTTAGTTTTGGAAAACATAAAGATAAAACGGTAAAAGAAGTCTTTACTAAAGAACCATCCTATTACAGCTGGATGATGCAGGGCGATTTTCCTTTGTATACTAAAAAAATAATTACACAAATAAGATTAAGTATGAAGTAATACGGCAAGTATGAAATTTGCTTATAAACGATTATGCACGAATTAGAACCTTTTTATAACTGGCAACATTTATACATCGCTTCGGAAGATGAAGATTCGCCCTTTTATGGGGCCGAATACAGTGAGTTTACGTTTACCAATACCGTTTACAATTATTACATTCATCCGCAATGGGACGATATGGGAAGCGAAACGCTTTATCTAAAAATACTGTTTGTGGATTACGACGAAAAATACGCTTTTATTGAATTAATCGGTGAGTGGAATGATGCCATCAATAACGATATTATGCTGTTGAAACGTGATATTATTGATGAGCTGGCGTTTCACAAAATAAATAAATTCATTATCATTGGTGAAAACGTATTGAATTTTCATCACTCCGATGATTCGTATTATGAAGAATGGTTTGAGGATGTGCAACCTGATGGCTGGATCGCATTTATTAATTTCAGGGATCACGTATTAAAAGAGTTTAAGCAGGCCAGTCTTGATTATTACTTTATCACCGGTGGCGAACTCAATGATTTTGAGTGGCGAAAATTTTCACCGGGCCAGGTTTTTGGAAATATTTCCAAGATCATTTCGAAAAGGCTGGCGTAGTTTATCAGGAAGAGTTTTTGGGCGTGTCCCTGCGGCCCCGGCTTTCGGCACTCGCTTTTTTATTCGCACTTCGACTCCGCGAGGTGACCAATAAAAAGAGCTCAAACAATGCCTCTATCCGTCACGCAGCTATTACTTAAATTAAAATTAACACTTCGATTTTGCTATAAACGCGCGCGAGGGATGCCCTGAAGGGGTGCACAAACGA
Organism: Bacteroidota bacterium; assembly: GCA_040387475.1. Lineage (GTDB taxonomy): Bacteria > Bacteroidota > Bacteroidia > B-17B0 > Aurantibacillaceae > UBA4416. Next base: position 24,860 of record JAZKDT010000036.1, read on the forward strand.
AAATCGTTTTTGTGAAACAAAAAAGATTGAAGTAACATGCCGTTCCGACTACCGCCGGACACGCCAAAAAGAAAATAAATATAAACCAAAGTTTATAACATTTGTTAATACTTATAATGCTGAAAGCACTATACAATCTATTATATTTGATACTCTTTAAACACTAAATTTTGGCTACTCAAAAAGATATAACCACGCTCGATCCTAAAGAATTTATTATCATTAAAGGAGCACGCATGCATAACCTGAAAGGTATAGATGTGGCGCTTCCAAGAAATAAATTTATTGTTATTACCGGTTTATCAGGCTCAGGAAAATCATCCCTGGCCTTTGATACATTGTATGCTGAAGGCCAGCGCCGTTACGTGGAAAGTTTATCGGCTTATGCGCGCCAGTTTTTAGGCCGTTTAGAGAAACCAAAAGTAGATTATATCAAAGGAATTTCGCCAGCGATAGCGATTGAACAAAAAGTAATTTCGCGTAACCCAAGGAGTACAGTTGGTACCATCACCGAAATTTATGATTACCTCAAATTATTGTATGCCCGTGTTGGAAAAACCTATAGCCCGGTATCCGGCAAAATAGTAAAACGCGATTCGGTGACAGATGTGGTTGATTTTGTAAATACCTTATCTAACGAAACCAAATGTTTAATTCTTGCCAAGCTGATTGTTCCAAAAGACCGTGACCTTGCCAAGCATTTAGATTTACTGAATCAACAGGGTTTTGCAAGGGTTTTGGTAAACGACCAGATTATTAAAATATCGGAATTTGAGGCCAAAAAATCCAGGAAAACGGATAGTATATTTTTGTTAGTAGATAGGATTGTAGTTGACATTACGGATGAAGATTTTCAAAATCGCGTGGCTGATAGTGTTCAAACGGCTTTCCAGGAAGGAAACGGGGAATGTGACGTTTTTATTGAAAAAGAGAATGGGAAATATAATCAACACCATTTTTCTAATTTGTTTGAAGCCGACGGAATTACCTTTGAAGAGCCGGATATGAATTTTTTCAGTTTCAATAACCCTATTGGCGCTTGTAAAACCTGTGAAGGTTTTGGAAGCATTATTGGCATTGATCCTGATTTGGTTATTCCCAACAAAAGCATTTCAGTGTATGATAGTGCAGTTGCCTGCTGGAATGGCGAAACCATGTCTTATTACAAAAACCAGCTGGTAAAGAGCGCCCATAAATTTGACTTCCCGGTTCATAAGCCCATTATACAATTAACCAAAGCACAGTACGCGTTATTATGGACGGGTAATCAGTATTTTGAAGGCATCAATGCGTTTTTTAAAATGCTGGAAAAGGAGAGCTATAAAATACAATACCGGGTAATGCTGGCCCGTTACCGTGGCAAAACGGTTTGTCCTGATTGCCAGGGAACACGTTTGAGAAAAGATGCCAACTATGTAAAAGTCGGCAATACCGGCATTTCGGAATTGGTGTTATTGCCCGTTTCAGACATTGCCGCTTTCTTTAAAAAACTAAAATTAAACGAGCATGATACGTCGATTGCCAAACGTTTATTAATTGAGATTAACAGCCGTTTACAATTTTTGTTAGATGTTGGGTTAGGATACTTGAGCTTAAACCGTGTTGCTAATACGCTAAGCGGTGGTGAAAGTCAGCGTATTAATTTAGCCACGTCTTTAGGGAGTAGCCTGGTTGGCAGTTTGTATATTTTAGATGAGCCGAGCATTGGCTTACATCCGAGAGATACAGAGCGATTGATTGGTGTTTTAAAATCATTGAAAGCCCAAGGCAATACTGTTATCGTAGTGGAGCATGATGAAGAGATCATGAACGCGGCCGATCAGATCATTGATATCGGTCCCGAAGCCGGAACTAATGGCGGCGAACTAGTTTTCCAGGGTAATCAAAAAGAACTATTAAAAGATTCGAAAAGCTTTACAGCCAAATATTTAACTAATAAATTAAGGATTGAAATTCCAAAGAACCGCCGGAAGTGGAAAGAGTATATTGAAATTCATGATGCGACTGAAAATAATTTAAAAAATATTTCGGTTAAATTTCCGCTTAACACCTTATGTTGCGTTACCGGTGTCAGTGGTTCCGGAAAATCAACGCTGGTAAAAAAAGTATTATACCCTAATGTCAAAAAACATTTAGACGGTTATTTTGCCAACAACAAAAGTGATAAAATTTCGGGCAGCTTGAAACAAATTCAGCATGTTGAGTTTATTGATCAAAACCCGATCGGTAAATCATCGCGCAGTAACCCCGTTACTTATACCAAAGCTTACGATGAGATCAGGAATTTATTTTCGGAACAGAGCCTGGCAAAAGTTCGAAATTACAAACCGTCCCACTTTTCATTTAATGTAGATGGCGGACGTTGTGAAGTATGCGAGGGAGAAGGAACCATTACCGTGGAAATGCAATTTATGGCCAATATTGAGTTGCCATGTGAAGCCTGCGGCGCAAAACGCTTTAAAGCTGAAACACTGGAAATTTTATACAAAGGAAAATCCATCAGTGATGTTTTGGAAATGACGATTGATGATGCCGTTATTTATTTTAGCCAGGATGATACGGACCGAAATTGTAAACGAATTATTGAACGCTTAAAGCCTTTACAAGAGGTTGGATTGGGATATGTTCAATTAGGCCAATCATCGAGTACCTTGAGTGGTGGCGAAGCGCAACGCATCAAATTAGCCACTTTCCTTATCGGCGGAAGCTCAACAACTCAAACCCTGTTTATTTTTGACGAACCAACTACAGGCTTGCATTTTCATGATGTGGCGAAATTATTGAAATCGTTTAATGCCTTAATTGAACGGGGGCATTCGATTATTGTGATCGAGCACAATATTGATGTGATAAAATGTGCTGATTGGATCATTGATATTGGCCCGGAAGGCGGTGAAGAAGGTGGAAATGTAGTTGCACAGGGCACGCCCGAAGAAGTATCTAAAAGCAAACAGAGTTATACGGCCAAATATCTAAAGGAGAAACTGTAATTCTTTTCAAAAACCTATTAACAAATCTTTTCTATTCTTTAAATTATTCCGACCTTTGGTTTTTAGGAAAACCTTTCTAAAAATCTATGCAACTAAAATATAAAACCAAGCCTAAAGCCATTCTTTTATTAGAGGACGGAAAAATTTTTGAAGGAAAAGCGGCCGGAAAAATTGGCACCACTACCGGAGAAATTTGTTTTAATACCGGAATGAGCGGTTACCAGGAAATTTTTACAGATCCCTCCTATTTTGGACAAATTATTGTGATGAACAATGTTCATGTTGGCAACTATGGTGTTGAGGCAAGCGAAGTGGAGAGCGAAAGCATCAAAATTTCGGGCATGATCTGCAAAAAATTTAACGATGGTTTTTCACGGAAACGTGGTACACAATCCTTGCAGGACTATTTTGAAAACGATGGCGTTGTTGCTATCAGTGATGTTGATACGAGGGCTATTGTACGTTACATCAGGGATAAGGGCGCTATGAATTGCATTATCTCTTCTGATAATACAGATATTGATGCATTGAAAGCTTTGCTGGCAAAGGTTCCTAAAATGGAAGGCTTAGAGCTATCATCCAAAGTAGGAACAACCACAACCTATGAAGTGGGAGATCCAGCCTCAGCTTATAAAGTAGCGGTTATGGATTTTGGCACAAAGAAAAACATTCTTCGTTCACTTTCTGAACGCGGTTGTTTCCTGAAAGTATTTCCTATGAAATCGTCTTTAAAAGAGATCATGGATTTTAACCCGGATGGTATTATGTTGAGTAACGGTCCGGGCGACCCAGGTGTAATGAAAGATGAAATTGCGTTGATCAAAGAATTAGTAAATACCGGCAAGCCTGTTTTTGGAATTTGCTTAGGACATCAATTATTGGCTGAATCTCAGGGTATCTCAACTTATAAAATGCATGCCGGACATCGTGGCATTAACCACCCTGTAAAAAATATCATTAGCGGTAAAAGCGAAATCACTTCACAAAATCATGGCTTTACCATTAATGTGGATGAGATTGCCAAACATCCTGAAGTTGAGATCACTCATATGAATTTGAATGATAATACAGTTGAAGGAATCCGTTTAAAAAACAGGCCGGTGTTCTCGGTACAATATCACCCGGAGGCTTGCCCCGGACCTTTTGATGCTCGCTACCTGTTTGATGATTTTGTAGCTAATATCAAGGCATCTAAAAAATAAGCATGTCCAAAAAAATCAAAATAGTTATGTTTACAGGCGTAGCTATTATTGTGGGATATATTTCATTTCGGTTAATAAAAAAAGTCAATCCCAATCCTCAGTTCGAAGTTGGACAGGCACTCGACAGTCTTAATGGTGTTATAGTTTACTATAACGGTGGCGTGGGCCACACGGGTGCACGAAATGTTGCCGTTGACGGTTATAATATTGGATTAACCTTTCAGTGTGTTGAATTTGTAAAGCGTTACTATTATGAATTTTATCACCACAAAATGCCTGATTCTTATGGTAATGCCAAAGATTTTTTTGATCCATCCGTAAAGGATGGTTTTATGAGTACAAAAAGAGATCTGACACAATATACCAATCCAAGTAAAACCAAGCCCCGCATTGGAGATTTATTAGTATTTGACGCAACTGTCGGGAATCCATACGGCCACGTTGCCATTGTTTCACAAGTGATTGCGGGAGGCGTTGAACTTATTCAGCAAAACCCCGGGCCTTTTGCGAGTTCCCGGATTATTTTAGGATTAGATTCAACGAAAACAGAATTCAAAATTGAGGAACCCAGATTATTAGGCTGGTTAAGAATAAAAGATGTAAAACATGACACTGAAAAAAATACTCAAAATCTGTAAAAAAGGCCATCAGTATTACAAAAGCAGCGATTGCCCTACCTGCCCTATTTGCGAAAAAGAACGCAAACCTAAAGATAGCTTTCTGTCACTACTCTCTGCCCCTGCCCGCCGTGCGTTAGAGAATGCGGGGATAACCACGTTAAAACAACTCTCAAAACACAGTGAGGCTGAGCTCTTAAAACTGCATGGAATGGGCCCAGGATCCATTCCAAAACTCAAAACAGTGCTGAAAGACGCGGGTCTGTCATTTAAATTCTGAATTTTAGGCTTTTTTGTTACCTTTGCGGCATGTCAAATTTAGTAGCTATTGTTGGTCGCCCAAATGTGGGGAAATCAACCCTTTTTAACAGATTAACCGAGTCGCGTGAAGCAATTGTAGATGATGAGCCGGGAGTAACGCGTGATAGACATTACGGTAAATCAAACTGGAACGGTGTTGAATTTTCGGTAGTGGACACCGGCGGTTATATAAAAGGTAGCGACGATATTTTTGAGGAAGAAATTCGTAAACAGGTGCAGATAGCGGTTGATGAAAGCACTACCATTTTGTTTATGGTAGATGTAACCGACGGCGTAACACAGTTTGATAAAGACGTGGCAAACATTGTACGTCGCAGTAAAAAACCAGTTCTATTGGTAGTTAATAAAGTGGATAATAGTGAGCGTAATTCTTATGCTGCTGAATTTTACAGTCTTGGTTTAGGTGATCCTTACTGTGTTTCATCCAATAGTGGAATGGGAACAGGTGATTTAATGGATGCAGTTATCAAAACCTTTCCGGAAGATACAGGTGCCATTGAAGGAAGTGATTTACCTAAAATTGCGATTGTTGGGCGACCAAATGTTGGAAAATCTTCGTTAACCAATGCTTTATTGGGCGAAGAAAGAAACATTGTAACCGCTATTGCAGGTACAACGAGAGATACGATTCACACCCGTTACAATAAATTTGGTCATGATTTTTTATTGCTTGATACCGCTGGAATGCGTAAGAAAGCGAAAGTGCATGAAGACATTGAGTTTTATAGCGTGATGCGTACCATTAAAGCGATTGAAAAATCTGACGTATGTGTACTCATGCTCGATGCTACATTAGGTATTGAATCACAGGATTTGAATATTATTCACCTGATCGTAAAAAACCATAAAGGTATTGTGATTGTGGTTAATAAATGGGATTTGATTGAAGAGAAAAACACCATGACTACTAAATACTTTGAAGAGCAGATCAGGATTAGTATGATGCCTTTTAAAGATGTGCCCATTATTTTTACTTCCGTTACAGAAAAGCAACGTATTATGAAAGTAATTGATACCGCCATGGAAGTGTATCAAAATAAATCTACGAAGATACCAACCAGTAAATTAAACGAGTACTTTTTACCGTTAATTGAAAACTTCCCGCCACCGGCAGTAAAAGGAAAGATCGTAAAAATAAAATATGTAACTCAAATCAAAGATACCTGTGCTTTTGTGTTTTTCTGTAATTCGCCGCAGTATTTAACAGACGCTTATAAACGATTCCTGGAAAATAAGTTCAGGGAACATTACAATTTCAGCGGTGTGCCTTTATCATTTTATTTCAGAGCAAAAAGCTAATTCCTTTATGAAAAAAAACACTACGTTATTCTTAAGTGTCTTAAGTTTATTAGCAAACTATACCTTTGCTCAGGAATTAAACTGTGTTATCAAAGATAAAAACCAAAAAGGTGTTCCTTATGTGAACGTTGGTATTCCTGCCAAAGCCTATGGTGTAATTACGGATGATAACGGCAATTTTAAATTCAGGATCACCTCCGAAAAAGAAACCGACACTGTACAAATAACCTCTATTGGCTATTATCCTCATGTCATGAGTGTTACCGATCTTAAGAAAACATGCCAATCCAATACACCGATTACAATTACCGAAGCCGTTTATGAGTTAGCGACAACTACGGTTCGCCCGAATGAATATGAAACGAAAGTTTTAGGTACAACAAATGTTGCCGATTTGGAATGTGTTGAATTAAGTGGTTTAAAACAAAAAGATACAGCGTCCGTTAGGAAATACAAGGAAAAAGGTATCAGCGAAAAATCAGCCGGTATTGAGGTAGGAAATAAAATTTCCATTAAAAAAGGACAACAAACGTTTATTGACAGAATACAATTCAAAACCTGTTTAGGTGCTAATGATACTGCTATTTACCGTATCAACATTTACTCCGAAGGAAAAACAGTAAAACGCGTTCTCACACCCATTGGCATGGTAAAAGTAATTAATTCAAACAACGAATTAAAAGAACCTATCATCATTAAAACCATTGGTAAAAACGAAGTGCATGACATTGACGTATCAAAGCAAAATATACAGGTAACCGATGATTTTATCATTGCTTTAGAATGCATCTATGCTTCTAACTCTCAAATGAACATTGGTGCAAAGCCTGCCATGTTTGGTTCCACCGACCTGGTACTTCGCGAAAGCATTGCAGATGAATGGATCAAAATTCCGCTGATTAATCTTACTTTTATAAGTGCTACTGTTACCTATAAAAAGAAAGGTAAGAAGTAGTTTACACTTCTCTCGTATCTTTTATCTCATTCATAAGTTATAGTTGTAACCCACTAAAACTTACGAATTATGAGATCAATCAACATTACCCTTATTGTCTCGTTTTTAGCAACTGTTGCAAGCGCACAAACTACTTTGGAGCCTGGTCCGTATATTAATCTTGATCCATGCGGCGTGCACGATAAACATGTTGGCGACAGAAGAGCTATTAATTATACCAGCCTGCGCGAATGCGACGTTGCCTGGGAAAAACGTGTGTGGCGTGACATTGATATGCGGGAAAAACAAAATCAACCCTTGTATTATCCTATTGAATTTAATGCTTGTAGAACCTCTTTATTCCAAACCATTACCAGGCAGATATTAAATGGAAATATTGTTGCCTTTAAAGATGATGACTTTTTAATACCCTACGAACCCTCCAAATTCAAAAAAAGAATAGTAAAGATTGATACGGTTGAAAGTACAATTTACGATGCATTAGGAAATGAAACCACACAGCGAGTCCCTGTTTATGACTCCACAAGTATTTATGAACGCATCTTAAAATTCAGATTGAAAGAGGATTGGTTTTTTGATCGTCAAAAATCCAGCCTGGAAGTGCGTATTATTGGTTTAGCTGCTTATGAATATAATGCTGAACGTGATTATTATAAGGAGGTATACTGGGTTTACTTTCCGGCCTGTCGCCCCTACTTTGCAAAAAACGATGTTTACAATTTTAAGAATGATGCAGAACGCCGAAGCCTAGATGATGTTTTCTGGAAACGGCAATTTGCAAGTGTAATCGTTAAAGAATCAAATGTATACGATCGTTCTATTGATCAATATCAAAAAGGAATTGATGCCCTGGTAGAATCAGATAAAATAAAGACGAGCATCTTTACATGGGAACATGATTTGTGGAATTATTAAACAATTTTCTGATTAATCATCTGCCCTAATTATCAGCTTTTTAATGGCCTGAAAATCTTTGCCTGAAATTTTTGCGATGTAGCATCCTGCATTCAAATAACCCAAGTCTATCACCTGGATATTGTCATTTGAGAATTCGCGAATTATCCCACCCTGCATATCGGTGACAGTTACATGAGTTACCAGGCGGTTACCCGCTTCAATATGTAATTGTCGCTGAGCCGGGTTGGGCCAAATATTCAGTTCAAGAAGCGGTTGGTTCGTTTTGACTGAAGTAGATCGATTTATTTCGTACTGCCTGAAAAAACGCCACAATTCGATGCGTGCGTCAAAATCCATACAGGTCACATCTGTAGAAGCGGGCATTGGGCAGCCGGGCCAGGTATGTTCGCCGCCGGTTACTTTAAAATGTTCAACCGTATGATTATTTATTCCGTTTGAATATAAATGGCGCTCGGCTGTTGAACCATCTGATGTATTTGTATTTGGTACCTGCGTTATAACGGGTGTTGTGTCGCAGCTATTTTGATTCACCCAAAATCTGGTGACGGCGGGAATTGATTTAGAAGTAGAATTTCCGGCATACGGATTTGTAGGGTCACTGGTACCGTGCACATGAATGGAAGGAGTTGGTCTTACCGGATTACAATTGTTATACATCGTAGTGCCCATTGAACCTGTAACTGAGCCAATAGCAGCAAAACGGTTTGTTTGACACGCTAAATAATAGGTCATAAACCCACCGTTAGACATACCTGCGCAGTAAATACGATTTTGATTAACGGTATAGTGAGCGGATATCGTATCGATCAATGCTTCAATAAATCCTACATCATCTACGGTTGATCCAAATACATTACCGTAGTTCCAGAATTTTTGTCCAAATAGCGTTGTTCCATCAGGATGCACCATGATAAAGTTAGCGGTATCAGCAATAGGCCTGAAATCGCGGTATTGCGCAAACTGGGTTCCGCTTGAACTTGTGCCATGCAAGCCTATAACCATCGGAACGGCAAGTCCGGGAGTATAAATAGTGGGCACATAAAACGAATATGTTCGGGTAATACCATCATGAACGAACGAACCGTTAACCGTTGTTTGCGCGTTAGTATATCCGACTAAAAAAAATGAAACGATCAGAACTACATGTTTATGCTTCATAACAGAGAATTTATTATAAAAATAAAAAAAATAGTTCATACCGGTAGACCGATTTCCAGCTCTTAGAGATTCAGTAGTCAGATTACAGATAGACAGATCAAAACAAAAAATGTTCGGTGTTACTCAACATTTGTAATAAAATCATTTCTTTTCTATCCACATCCTTGCATTTACAAAAGCTTCCAGCCATGGAGACACGTCGTCTTTTTGATCCGGATAATTAGCCCAGTTCCATGGAAAGGTAGAGCGTTCAATGTGGGGCATCGTAACTAAATGTCTTCCCGTTTTATCGCACATCATAGCGGTGTTAAAATCAGAACCATTTGGATTAGCAGGATAACCTTCATAGGCGTATTTCGCAACGATGTTGTATTTATCTTCCGTAGAAGGTAACTTGAATTTTCCTTCGCCGTGAGAAATCCAAACCCCTAAGGTCGTTCCCTCTAAAGTAGAAAGCATGACTGAATTATTTTTTTGAACTTTTACAGATGTAAATCCGCTCTCATGTTTTTGAGACGTATTATGACGCATTTTACCATGCACTTCATGCTCCGGATTAATTAATTCCAATTCCATGAACAACTGGCATCCGTTACAAATACCAACCGATAAGGTGTCGTCACGCTTAAAAAAATTCTTTAACGCTGTGTTTGCTTTCTCGTTATACATGAAAGCACCGGCCCAGCCTTTAGCAGAACCTAACACATCTGAATTAGAGAAACCACCTACTGCTCCAATGAATTGAATATCTTCTAAATTTTCTCTTCCGGAAATCAGATCCGTCATATGAATATCTTTCACATCAAAACCTGCGAGGAACATCGCATTTGCCATTTCACGTTCGGAGTTAGAACCTTTCTCGCGAATGATAGCCGCTTTTGGTTTTGCTTTTCCTTTTTCAATCACAGGCATTTTACCCGTAAAATGAGTTGGAAAAGTAAACTGTAAAGGCTGATCTTTATAATTGGTATAACGCTCTTGAGCCATACCGTTTTTAGATTGCTTTGAATCTAATAGAAAAGAAGTTTTGTACCAGGTATCTCTTGTTTCGGTTACACTGAAACTAAAATTATCAGCGTTGTTTTTAATGCTTACCCAACTACCTTCTGCTACCGAACCAATATTAAAAACCTCAACATTGTTTTGTTTAAATACAGATTCAACAGAACTGTCGGCCTGAAACACAACAGCAATGTTCTCGTTGAATAAAGCTTTAACCGTATCGGTTTCTTTTAAAGTAGTCAGATCATAATTAGCGCCCAAGTTTACATCTGCAAAACACAGTTCTAATAAGGTCGTTACTAATCCACCGCTGCCAACATCATGACCTGCTTTAATTTTACCTGCTTTAATCAGATCCTGTAATGTATTAAAAGCCTTTTTAAAATAAGACCCGTCTTTAATTGTTGGAACTTCAGTGCCAATTTTATTTAACACCTGTGCAAATGAAGTTCCTCCTAATTTAAATGTATCCTGAGATAAATTCAGGTAATAGATATTGCCACCGTTGCGTTTTAAAACAGGCTCAACAACTTTCGTAATGTCATTACAATTTCCGGCTGCTGAAATGATCACTGTTCCCGGCGCTATCACTTCGTCGTTCGGATATTTTTGCTTCATGGATAAAGAATCTTTCCCGGTTGGGATATTAATTCCCAATTCCAATGCGAAATCCGAACAACTTTTTACAGCTTCGTATAAACGAGCATCTTCGCCTTCGTTCTTACAAGCCCACATCCAGTTAGCCGATAAGGACACCGATTGTAAATTATCTTTTAACGGTGCCCACACTAAGTTGGATAAAGCCTCGGCAATCGCTGTTCTCGAACCAGCCACAGGATCAATTAACGCAGCAATAGATGAATGACCGATAGTTGTTGCAATACCTTCCTTACCTTTATAATCCAAAGCCATTACACCAACATTATTCAATGGTAATTGTAAGGGCCCGGCGCATTGCTGTTTAGCAACTCGTCCGCCCACGCAACGGTCCACTTTGTTGGTCAACCAATCTTTACAGGCAACGGCTTCTAATTGCAAAACCTGGTTTAAGTATGCCGGAATATCAGAACCGCTATAAGTTAACTCAGCATAATTTCTGGTAACGTGTTTATCAGTCATGATGGTTTTTGGAGAACTGCCGAAAAAATCCTCCAATGCATAGTCCATTGGTTTTGATTTAGTGGATTTTGATTCGAACGTAAAACGGTGATCATCCGTTACATCACCTACCTCGTACATTGGCGAGCGTTCGCGATCGGCAATACGCTGCAAAATGTCCATATCTTTTTCACCAATGACAAGGCCCATACGTTCCTGCGATTCATTCCCAATAATTTCTTTAGCAGATAAGGTTGGATCACCCACAGGCAATTTATCCAGATCTATTAAACCACCGGTTGCTTCCACTAATTCTGATAAACAGTTTAAGTGTCCTCCTGCGCCATGATCATGGATAGATACAATCGGGTTATTATCACTTTCAACCAAACCACGAATGGCGTTGGCCGCACGTTTTTGCATTTCTGGATTAGAACGCTGGATGGCATTTAATTCGATACCTGAACCAAAAGCACCGGTATCAGCAGATGAAACGGCGGCTCCGCCCATGCCAATCCGGTAATTTTCTCCACCTAAAATCACAATTTTATCGCCTTTAGACGGAGCTTTTTTAATAGCCTGATTTAATTTACCGTAACCAATTCCCCCGGCCTGCATGATCACTTTATCATAACCGATCTTGCGATTATTTTCTTCATGTTCAAAGGTTAATACGGATCCGGTAATTAATGGCTGACCAAATTTATTTCCAAAATCAGAAGCGCCATTGGATGCTTTGATCAAAATATCCATGGGTGTTTGGTATAACCATTTGCGCTCTTTCATCCCATTTTCCCAGGGTCTGTTATCTGCAAGCCTTGAGTAAGAAGTCATGTAAACGGCGGTTCCCGCTAAAGGCAACGACCCTTGTCCACCGGCCAAACGGTCACGAATTTCCCCACCCGATCCGGTTGCAGCACCATTAAAAGGTTCAACAGTTGTAGGAAAATTATGTGTTTCCGCTTTTAAAGAGAGGACAGAATCAAATTCTTTTTCTTCGTAAAAATCTGCTTTATCAGATGTTTTTGGTGCAAACTGCACAACCCGTGGTCCTTTGACGAAAGCGACGTTATCTTTATAAGCCGATACGATATCGTTAGGATTGGTTTCCGATGTTTTTTTAATTAACTTAAATAAGGACGTTGTTTTTTCTTCACCATCGATCACAAAAGTGCCATTGAAAATTTTGTGACGACAATGTTCTGAATTAGCCTGTGAAAACGCAAAAATTTCAGAGTCGGTTAGTTTGCGGCTTAATTTGGCTGACAAATTATTTAAGTAATCTACTTCTTCTCCACTCAGCGCCAATCCTTCAGATTTGTTGTAAGCTGCTATATCTGTGATATCAAGAATAGGTTCCGGTTTTATATTGATCGTATAAATATCCTGGCTCAATTCAGTGTACTTTTGAGACAACATTGGATCAAAACTATTAAACTCAGAGGTTACTTTTTCAAATTCCTCAATGCGAATAATACCTGCAATGCCCATATTTTGAGTTATTTCAACGGCATTAGTACTCCAGGGAGTGATCATTGCTGCGCGTGGGCCAACAAAAAAATCCGTTAAAACGGATTTCTCTATTTTCTGCGCTTCGCCAAAAAGCCAGTTTAATTTATTAATATCTTCTGATGATATCTCTTGTTGTGTTTGAACAGCAAAAACGGTATTGGACTTGTTTCCGAAGAAATGAATCATTTTATGTAGTAATTAGTTGTGGTTGAATTTGAAGCCGCAAAGTTAATGTTATTGCACTAATTAGCCAATTTGCCAACTATTATTTATCCATAAAAATCAACACATTTGCACAGGTATAAAACAAAAAAGGTCCGGCATAAATGCCGAACCTTTTATAAAATTTATTTGCTGGATTATTTCCCGCCACGCATGGCTTTTAATTCGTCCATAGTCATTAGTTTATAACCATCTGTTGATAGCGCAAATTTTTCGTCCGCTACAGGTTCAACAGACACTTCTTTAGCTATCATTTTAAATTTCATACCACCTTGTCCGCCGGCATATTCAAAAGGCATTCCTTTTAAACCTTTCATAAAACCTTGCCCCTGACCTTTTCCTTCTTTATTGATGTTTTCAAATTTATCAGAATACCAAACTTCCATTTTTTCTTCTTTTTTATCTTTACCAGTCATTGTAATGATGGCTTTTTTACATTCGTATCCCGCGATTGTTTTTGTTTCAGTGGTATACTCTATTTTAGGATCAGCTAATTTTTCCTTTTCTTTTGCGGCTTCTTTAGCCATTTCTTCCTTTGTTTGTTTGATAGCCATTTTGTTGCCCATTTGTTCCATCAACATGATCATTCCTTTATCATCAATTAATGTTTGATTGGTAAACATCATTGACGACATTTCTGTTAAAGATTTTTCTCCTTTAAAAGTTGATTTTAATTCCATATCGCCTATCATGGCTGCTTGCTCAGGAGGTAAGCCCTCAATGGTCATATTGTAGGTAATAACTCCTTCTTTGATTTGTGCATTTAATGATAATGCTGATAATGCAACAACAGCCAATGTAGAGAATAATTTGTTCATTTGATTTATATTAAAATTTTGGTTTATGTTTTCAATTGATATGCCAAGTTACAAAATTGCTACTTTCAAATTGTAAAAATATGCTAAATGGTAAATTTAATTGATGAATGTAATTTTTGACTTTGTGAATTACATCACTAAAAAATTACTTCTGAATGTCTTCGAAAAGCTTTTCCATTTCGGGACGCGTTACTATTTTGTAAAACGCTGGAACTTCAAATGCATCGTCTGTGATTTCTTCCTTTTTAACTGCAGTAGCTGTAAAGCACATTTCTAGTCCTAATTTTTTTAGACGGTAATGCATCAGCATTCCTTTAATTTGCTTATAAGGCCCGATATTATTGATACTATCCAATCCAAGTTCATCCGTATAATAAACATCAAACGTATTCGTTGGGTCATTTGCCATAGTGGCTTTCACTTTTTTGCAATTATAACCGGCAATTTTTTTAGTTCCTTTAACTTCTTCCAATGTCAGAACATATCCGCTATTTTCCAATGCCAGGTCTGCTTCTGTTTGAATACAGGCATTTTTAATGTCCATAAATTTAACCATCTGACTTAAAGTACCTTTGGAAGGGTCGCTGATAAAAGTAGTATTGAAAATACCCATGGTACTCATTTCTATCTGCAGCTTATTATTTTTGAATTTAACGGTTGCCGAACTTGGTGCCAAACCAGCCATTGGATGTGACTGATCAACTACCTCCGCACTATATTCTATTAAACCTTCGGTAAGCGCATTTTCTGTTTTTTTTGAACCGCCGCAAGATGAAAGCATCCATACAGCCGTGGCCAGAGAAAGTGTAAAAAGTATTCGTTTAGTTGTTGTCAAAAGATGAGTTATAGAAATCGAAAGATAATCATTTGATTTAATCCGACAAATTAATAACCTAAAATTTTCAACATGGATTTATAGCTCTGTTCTTTGGCAAATAATTTTGTTGTTAACTTCCCATCTTCATCCTTATCAATTAACACATGTTTAGGTGCTGGAACTAAACAATGTTGTGTTCCACCATAACCGCTTAACGCTTCCTGATACGCTCCTGTATGAAAAAAGCCAATATACAGGGGTTGTTTATCTGTCTTTTCTATTTTGGGGAGGAACACCTGATTTGTATGGGCTTCGGTATTATAATAATCCATGCTATCACAGGTTAGGCCACCCAAATTAACCGGAATATAAGGCTTTTCCCAGTTGTTAACCGCAAGCATAATAAAGTGCTGTTTTATTCCCCAGGTATCGGGTAACGTAGTGATAAAAGAACTATCGATCATGTACCATTGCTCCCGGTCGTTTTGTTGTTTTTGATCGATAATAGAGTACAACGTAGCTCCACTTTCTGCTACTGTAAACGATCCAAACTCCGTAAAAATATTAGGTTCGTCTAACTCATGCTGCACGCAAAAGGATTTTACCTGTGCTACAATCTCTTCGATCATGTATTCATAGTTATAATCAAAGCTTAGCGATGTGCGAATGGGCATCCCGCCACCAATATTTAATGAATCCAGTCCTGGACAGATTTTTTTTAGTTCCTTGTATATATTCAAACATTTATTTAATTCTGTCCAATAGTAAATGGTATCCTTAATGCCATTATTAATAAAGAAATGAAGGAGCTTTAGTTCAAACTTAGGGTTGTTTTGTATCTTTTCTTTGTAAAGGCTAATGATATCTGTGTAACGTACGCCTAAACGCGAGGAATAGAAGGCAAAAGAAGGCTCTTCTTCGGTGCTAATCCTTATTCCGAGTTGACATTTGGCTACCTTAACATTCTTTTTATAATGTTCAAACTCATCCAAGTGATCTAAAACAGGTATCACATTGTACCCGTCATTTAAAAGTTCTGAGATATATTGCTTGTAATTGGTTTTCTTATATCCATTACATATAATAAAGGTATCCTTGTTTATTTTTTTCTTTTTAATCTGTTCGCGGATAATCTGTATATCGTAAGCTGAGGAAGTTTCAATATGAACCTCATTTTTGAGTACTTCATCCAAAACAAAGCTAAAATGGGAGCTTTTTGTGCAGTAGCAGTAAACATATTTTCCTTTGTAGTCGGCTTTGGCCATGGCCACATTAAACATACGTTTAGCTTTCTGAATTTGGGACGTTATCTTTGGTAAGTAAGTGATTTTCAAAGGAGTACCGTACTGTTTAATAATATCCATTAAAGGGATATCGTTAAATAACAATTCATCATCAATCACTTCAAACGATTCCTGTGGGAAGTCAAAGGTTTGTTCAATCAGATTTTGGTATTTGTTTTCCATAGTGCAAATGTAAGTCACTTACATTAGAGTACAAAGCTAATAAGTAAGTAATTTGGATTTTAATATTTAATTAATAGTTTCTTAACCAACACTTGCTTTTCTTACTAAATCCATACCAGCTGGCTTTGCTTTTGCATTAAAAAGTCTTGTCCCAATTCATAATCTTCTGAAAATATAAAAACAAATACTAATTTTGCCTTATGATTCAACGTAAACAAACTCTTTTTCTTCTGGCGGTAGCCGTTATCGCTATAATTCAGATATTTATTCCGTTCCAGATATATACTTTTAATGAAACAAGCTGGCAGATATGCTTAATGCCTGGCTGCAGCGCCGACATTATTAGCAATAATATATATGCACCCATGATCATCAACAACTTGGTGATGGTTTTAAGTGTGGCAGTGATTTTTTTATATAGGAATCGCGTATTGCAATACAAACTCGCTAACCTACTCATTCTTTTCAACGTGTTTATTACTGGGTTATTTTTTCTCTTACCATTTGTAAATGTGAGTCCGGCTGGCATTATAAATTACAGCTTTGGTTCATTTTTACCACTTGTAAGCGCTGTTTTTGCTTTTTTAGCGGCGCATTTCATAAAAAAAGATGAGCAGTTGGTAAGAAGTGCCGATCGAATTCGATAGTAATTAATTCTTTTTTTACGGTTAGCTTGTTTTAAGGTCTTGTAAATGATGTGAACAATTGAATTATGCCTCGGTATAATTTTAAAATGTTGATAATTAGGTGTTTTTTTAAACATTTCCCCACTTTTTGATCAAAAAGCAAGGTTTTTTGGCTCATTTTGCGAAAAAATGATATTTTTGCACCCACTAACTAAAACACACACAAATGAAATTAACTGAAATTCAAGATCTGATTAAATTTGTTTCAAAGAGCGGGGTAAATGAAGTTGAATTAGAAACTAAAGAAATCAAGATAGTTATCAAAACAGGCAAGCAAGCAGGCCCTGTAGTTTACCAGGCTGCTCCTACTCAAATCACAACTGCTCCTGCTCAGGTTATAGCTGCACCTGTTGCCAACACCAACGCAGGCGGTGAGACAACAACGCCGGCAAACACGGCAGCGTCAAACGATGCTAAATACGTGACTATCAAATCTCCAATGATCGGTACATTCTACCGCTCTTCAGGCCCGGATAAAGGCCCGTTTGTAAACGTAGGTGATGATATTGAAACCGGGAAACCCGTTTGTATCATTGAAGCAATGAAGTTATTTAACGAAATTGAAAGCGAAGTAAAAGGAAAAATAGTAAAAGTATTGGTAAACGATGCTACCCCGGTAGAATACGACCAACCGTTATTCCTTGTCGATCCTTCTTAATTAATTCAAGGTTTAAGATTCAAAATTCAATGATTACCAAATCTTGAATTTTAAACTTTTAACTTTAAATCTAAACAGATGTTTAAAAAAATATTAATTGCCAATCGTGGCGAGATTGCTTTACGTGTGATAAGAACATGTAAGGAAATGGGAATTAAAACCGTTGCGGTTTATTCTACGGCCGATAAAGAATCTTTACACGTTAAATTTGCTGATGAGGCTGTTTGCATTGGCCCACCGCCTAGTAAAGACAGTTACCTGAACATGGCAAACATTATTGCCGCAGCCGAAATTACGAACGCGGATGCTATTCATCCCGGCTACGGATTTTTAAGCGAGAATGCTAAATTCTCTGAAATCTGCAGACAAAATAAGATCAAATTTATTGGAGCCTCTCCGGAGATGATCAATCAAATGGGAGATAAAAGTAATGCTAAAGCAACTATGATTGCTGCTGGTGTTCCCTGCGTGCCCGGTTCAGAAGGTTTATTGGACAGCGCTGAGCAAGGGAAAGAATTAGCCAAAGGCATTAAATACCCCGTGATCATTAAAGCTACTGCCGGTGGTGGTGGAAAAGGAATGAGAATCATCCATAAAGAAGAAGATTTTCAAGCTGCCTGGGACAGCGCTACCCACGAAGCCTCCGCGGCTTTTGGTAACGGTGCCATGTACATGGAAAAATATATTGAAGAACCACGCCATATTGAAATTCAGATTGTGGGGGATGCTCACGGAAAAGCTTGTCACTTAAGTGAACGTGATTGCTCGGTACAACGTCGTCATCAAAAACTGGTTGAAGAAACACCTTCTCCGTTTATGACTCCTGAGTTACGCGAATTAATGGGTGACGCTGCTGTAAAAGCTGCTTTATCTATTGGCTACGAAGGTGTTGGAACCGTTGAATTTTTAGTGGATAAACACCGCAATTTCTATTTCATGGAAATGAATACCCGTATTCAGGTGGAACATCCTATTACGGAAGAAGTTATTAATTACGATTTGATCCGCGAGCAAATTTTGGTTGCAGCCGGCGTACCTATTTCAGGTAAAAATTATTATCCACAATTACACGCCATCGAATGCCGTATCAATGCGGAAGATCCATTTAAGAACTTCACTCCTTCTCCGGGTAAAATAACAACGTTACATACACCGGGTGGACATGGGATTCGTGTTGACTCACATGTTTATAGCGGCTACACGATACCTCCGAACTATGATAGTATGGTGGGAAAATTAATCACCGTTGCGCAAACCCGCGAAGAAGCCATTGCTAAAATGCACCGTGCTTTGAGCGAATATGTTATTGAAGGCGTTAAAACAACGATTCCTTTTCATATTAAATTAATGCAGAACGAAGATTTTAAAGCCGGTAATTATACTACCAAGTTCATGGAGACCTGGGATTTTAATAAAGCTTAATGTAAGAGCCTTTCAGAAATGAAAGGCTTTTTGTTTTTCGTTTAACCACATAGGCACATAGGTCACCTAGATTTATTACTATGTTAAAAAAACTTGTTTTCTATACCTAACTTTACAACGCCTATGTTTTCTATCTTTCTATGTGGTTAAATTTTACTTAGCTTTATAACAACAACATTCCTCTCAAAAAGCCGTTATACCAAAATGAAACGCTTCCTCCTACTCCTTTGCATATACTTATTATCTTTTACAATAAACGCCCAAAACAAATTAACCGTAAACGGCGAAGCCATTTCCTTTGATTGCGTGAAAGTGATAAGTGTTGACGAAATGGACACCTTAACGATGCCTCGTGTAAAAATATATCATGCCAACATTACTAATAATTGTTTGGAGCTGGGGATTTTTTATGGTGACTGCTCTGCGAACTTTGAACTGGTAACCGATGGCAAATTAATAGAAACCCAAAATCTAACTCTTAACTTTTTATTGCGCTATGATAAGGATAGCAAACCCTGTAATCCCGAAATGAAAACCAATTTATTTTTTGATATTCTTCCTTATAAAAATATGCGCACGGATAAATACATTATCATTTCTTTTTTAGGAGAGAAGTATCGTTTGATTTACAAGTAGCACCGTCACCACACAATACCGTAATTATTGGTATATTGAAGCCTGATAACATGACCAGAGGTTAAAGACGCTATTATGATTGCAATAACCAATACCAAAAAGTCCACAATTAACAGCGTTGACTATTGGGTTTACCTATGCGTTCTTGGCTTATTATTACTATACCAATATATCATATTAAAAGAATTTGCATTTAAGTATGCAGATAGCGATCAATCTATCCAGTGGTATGGGCTAGATAATTATTCAAAAGGTAATTTTAAAGAACCCCGATTTTACGGACAAGCGTATAATACGATGATGGAAGCATTTTTCGCTGTTCCATTGTATCAACTGGGAATTGCTGCCTATAAAGCCTTGCCCATAATTTCCAGTCTCTTGGCACTGTTTCCTTATGTTATCTTTTCTTTGATGGTTTTCCTGAAAAAATCTCCGCCACTGGGTATACTAATACTTTGTATTCCGTTGCTGTTACCCACGGAATATGCAATGATGGCTTCCATGCCAAGAGGTTTAATAACGGGTATCTTTGTAAGCTCATTTGGGTTCATCGCTTTTTTTTATCCCAAATCCGGTTATTGGTTTTTATTGAGTGGTTTATTGGCCGTTATAGGATATTCAGTGAATGCAAATTCTGTATTGGTGGCTATACCCTATTTATTGTTTTTATTTTTATCTAATTACAGAGATAAAAACTTTTATGCCTTATCTGCAACAGGCATGGTCATAGGCTGTGTTGTTCATCTGGTAGTAAATCACTTTTATGCGATGCATCCTTTTTATGATTTTCATAAAGCAGAACTGGCTTATTCATTGAAAATTCTAATAAACTCCTTTGGTAAACTGAATCTCTATTTTAATTTGGTATCGCCGGTTTTTTGGTGCGCTGGATCTTTAACGCTAGTGTTGTTTTTGATTTTAAGTATTTTATTATTGAAAAGAAAAGATTATAAAGGCTCGATACTAATTGCTTCCATTCCCCTGTTGCTAATTTTAACGTTTGGCATCACTAAAGTTCATGATGGAACCGATTCCATTTTTTTTTCGTGTTCAAGAATGTACTTATCTCTTCCTTTGCTGGTAGCTGTAGCTCTGTTCTTTTATTCTAAAACACTAAATTCAAAAATTGTATATGCGCTTGTTTTAGTATCCATGTTTTACTTTACCTATCATGTATCAACTATAGAAAAAACTATCCAAAAGAATGTTGACCAAAAAAAAAATCATGTTATCGCGGTTAGCGAAGTACAGAAAATACTAAGTGATTGCAGGTACTTAACAGCGATCAGTAAAAAACACAAGGCCCAACTGTTGCTTATTTCCTCTCATAAAAACCAGGATTTTTATAATTTTGGTTGCGCTGCCTGCGACGAGGAGTTTCCAAATACATTGCGTCCTGCTTATGAAAGAAGAACCTGGCGACTGTTAGAAGACGAAAAAAAAATATATCTTACTATTTTGATTATAGATTCGGAAAGAGATTTGGCTGCCGAGTTTGACTTTATAAAAAGAGCCGACAACTCAGGCTACTTATTTATTCTTGCAAACAATAAATCATACACTATGAATCTTTTGCGTGATTTAAAAATACATTGCAGAGTTTATAAATAGATGTACTTTATTACTGACTACTGATCAGTTAAACATACTCTCGTTAACACACCACTTTTAAAAACTTAGTAGTTAATCTACCTGTTTTTATTGATAAATTTTTCAAGATTTCTCACGCCAGCCGGCTTGGTATTCCTCGAACTCCCAGTGTTCCTGAAAACAGTCTCCAGAATGTTTTTCTCAATGGCACTCATCGTCAAATTTCGTCGCCCATAAACACGCTCAGCTGTTTCAATCATTTTATCAAACCGGTATTCCTCCATACTCTCTGCGCCACCCCAGCTAAAGCCCGGAATATGCGTTGGCGGAAAGCCCCCTCCAAAAACATTAGCACCTACTCCAACAACTGTTCCTGTATTAAACATGGTGTTAATACCGCATTTACTATGGTCGCCCATAATCAATCCACAAAATTGCAATCCTGTATCCACCATTTTATCCTCGGCATAGTTATATAGCTTTACGTTCCCGTAATTATTTTTTAAATTGGAGTTATTGGTATCTGCTCCCAGATTACACCATTCACCAATAACGCTATTACCTAAAAACCCATCGTGACCTTTATTGCTATAAGCAAAAATAACCGAATTATTTACTTCTCCACCTACTTTACTATGCGGCCCAACGGTTGTTGGTCCGTAAACTTTTGTAGCTAATTTTAATGCTGCGTGTTCCCCCAAACTAAACGGTCCGCGTACGACAGATCCCTCCATGATTTCGGCATCGCGGGCTATGTATATTGGTCCTGATTTGGTATTCAAAATACTGGCTTCCACTATAGCACCTTCTTCTAAAAAGATATCTTTCGCATCGCCTATCAACGTGTTAGTTGGTGATAAAGGTTCGGAGGTTCGATTCCGGGTAATTAATTCAAAATCGTGCTTAATTGCATCACCATTCTTCGAAAAAATGTCCCATACATTTTCAACAGACAAATAATTAATGGATGTTTCTGTAGATTGAGTTAAGGCTTCAGAAATAGTTAGAGCGGAAGCTACATTGCTTCTGTAGGCAATCAGAGTATTACCTTTTTTTATACCGGTATTAAATTCCAGATCATTGATTTGCGAAAGCAATTCAGGATTAGGACAAATTTTACTATTAATAAAAACGGCATTATTTGTATAGCTTGCTTTATACTTGTGACTTAAATACTCCTGTGTTTGAAAAGTAAGCTTCCCATTTAAATAAATTTCCCATTTTTCGGTAATCGTTAAAATACCTATCCGGATTTCTGATACCGGTTTAGTAAACGTAAGAGGTAATAAGTCTTTCCAGGTGTGATCGTCAAATAAAATATAGTTCATACTAGCGTGGCTTTCGTGGTGTAATAGTAGGTTGTTTGGTGGTTGTATCAGATTTTTCTCCTCTCGAATTGTGTTCAACAGGTATTGTTTTTATTGGTCGGGGAATTACTTTTATACTATCAGCGGCCACGGGACAGGCGCCTTGAGTATCGCCATGTCCCATATGCATTCCTAATAAGCTAACTGGTATTGTGCGTGTTTGGGGATTACTACCTGCTGCAACGTGACAGATAACAATCGTACCTGAACCACCTTGTGTAGCCGTAGACGTGCTTGTTGTAGGCGAGGTAGTTGCCGCTTTTGAAGTATCAATGGTTATGGGCGCTCTAAAAAGAAGAGTCTCTGTTTTACTATCAATACCATCCTGGTTAGTAGCTTTCACAGTTAAAGTATTCACTTCTTTTATCAGGTTTCCGGTAAATGAGCCAATGTTATTTCCATAACTGAACTGAGTAACCTGCGAGCCGTTTAAAGTCACTTCAATTTGGTTTTGGGCGACATTAACGGCCTTAAATATAAAGTTATATGAATTTGTCGTTACGGTTGGATTAGCTGTGGGTTGTAAAATAGTTACAATCGGTGGTCGGGGTACTAATACTTTTGGTCTGTAGTTTACACTCGCTATTTTAATATCGCTGCCATTAGCATTTGATGCAGATATCTGCAAACTATTTGCTCCCTGATTTAAAACAGCCGGATAAGTAAAAATGGTACCGTCAAATGTAAAGTTAGTAATCGTGCTTCCATTGAATTTAGCCGACACACTGTTTGGAGATTCTACATTTGAAATTGTAGCATTGAAAATATAATTGGCTGTAGGTGTGGATGTGATACTTTTTTGAGTTCCAGGATTTACAAAGGTTATTACCGGCACAGGTTCTATTTTTACACGCGGAGTGTAAGTTACACTTACACTTTTAGCATCTGTACCATCGTTATTATGTCCGCTAACCTCAAATGAGTTAGCTCCCGAATTTAATACCGAATTAACCGTTAAGTTCAATCCGTCATACACGTAGTTTGTAACAGTGTTACCGTTTAATTTTACTGTTAATCCGGATGAATTTAAAACGTTGCTTATAGTTGCCTTAAACGTATAGTTTGAAGTTGAAATCGAAGCCGTGATGCTTACCGGGTTAGAGATGGTAACAACGGGCAGCAATTTAATATCGGCATGCGGTGTATAGCTCACATTGATCAATTTGGAATCAGATCCAAACTGATTGGTACCCTTGATTGATACGGTGTTATTTCCTACCATCAGATTTGTTTGAAAGAAAAGTTCTTTCGTATTCACATCATAGGTGAAATTAGTTTGAGCAACGTTATTAAATAACAATTCGATACCGGACTTGTTGCTCACATGTAAAACAGATAATTTAAAGTTGTACAACAAATTGTCGGTAGCGTTTAAAGGTGTAGAAGGATTGATCAAATTCACAACCGGCAGAGTACCTGTTACTCTGGGATTTTTAAATATAACGTTGGTTACTTTAGTGTCTTCCCCTGCGGCGTTATTAGCCGTTATACTAATAGAGTTGGACCCCGAATTTAAAGTAACAGGAACAATCACCTGTTTTGTAGTTGCATTGTAAGTAAAAGGTGATGACAAACCATTATAGTAAACAGAGATTTCGTTTTGTCCTGTTACATTTAATACCTGCGCCTGAATTTGATAGGCCGCAACGGCTGAAACCGCTCCCGGTTGTATGGGATTAATATAACTTACAACAGGAGTAGCCATCTGTTTCTGCTGCTCATAGGCAATGATGCTTGTTTTATTATCCTGACCAGCTTTATTGGTTGCAATGATTTGAACCGTATTATTTCCTTTATTTAGGCTACCATTATACTCCAGTAAATGGGTTTGTAAATTATAAGTAAAATTATATTGGATTGCACCGTTAAATTTAAATTGAATCTGGTTTACGCTGGAGATATTTAAAATTTGAGCGGATACTTTGTACGGTTGCGTATTTATTACCTGACCGGATATGGCAGGCGTGACAAAAGTAACCAATGGCTTTACTGCACCTGCGGGCAACTGAGTTGGTGGACTATTAGAAACCACTGTGTTAGTTGGTGGTGTAATCGATGTTGTTGGAGCAATAGGATTTGTTGGAACCACGGTGTTAGTATAAGTTGTTTCATTTTTGGGCGTTGATGTTTTCTTTTTTCCTCTCAGGGTAAATAAAAGATTCAGACCAGTATAATGATAGTAATCATTGCTCCCAAAAAAATCATTATTGGCTGCTAATTTCCCATCCAGCAGATCAGCATTCATACCCTGCGGAAAAGTAATTTTATATTCCCATAACATCGAAAAAAATGGAGAGAACTGATAACCTAATCCAATACCCAGCGAAGGTGAAAAAGTTATTAAATTTCCATTCTTGCTCCCATAGGCATAGGATTCATATTTTTTATCAATTAGTCCATTGTACGAATTGATGGCCTTTGTTTTATTCCCGGTAGAATCAACAAGACTAAAGTCATACAGTTTATTGTCGCCCGCTAACAAATCAGATTTTGTGCGGTAACTTGTAAAACCGACACCTCCCCATAAATTAAGTAAGATATGAGTCTGTTCTCTTAAACGGTTAAAAGTAAGCTGAAGTTCTAAGGATCCTTCACCCAGTTGCATTTTATAATTGTCATATACATACTGCCTGGCTATCGAAACACTGTCTGCATAGTTTACCTTTGAATCATACTTTCCATTGTAGGCATCGTTACTTTTTACATCATAATTCCTGTTATAATCCATGCCATACGTGTTGGCTCCTAAATAACGACCACGCACCGCAAATGAAAAAAAGTTTGTACTATTTTCATGAAATCCTTTTTCAAGTGTAATACCTCCGGCTATGCCCCAGCAACTTCTATAGTCTGCCGTTTGCCAGGCACCCCCTAAATTTAAACCTAAACGCCATGAATTGTAATAGCGCGAATAATCTTTTTGAGACAATACAGAAATGGAAATTAGGAAGGCTAATAAAAGGTAAATTTTTCGCATGTTTCTCTTAAAAAATAAAACATAGACCGAAGCCTATGTTCTATATGTAAATATTATTTTGTTTTAAATGTCATATGGTTTATCCGGCTTCGTTTTTATATAAAAGAGAGACGGACCACTCAAAATTAATAATTATTATGCCAAATTTTATGATTTTCCAATTTCTACGATTTTAAATTCTGTTCTCCGGTTCTTGGCATGGTCTTCCTCGGTACAGGGTGTGTCGTTTTTACAGTTATTTAACAACCTTGTTTCGCCATAACCCACTGCTTTTAATCGGGATTTGTTAACCCCTTTAGAGATCATGTAGTCAACGGCAGCTTTAGCTCGTTTTTGAGATAAGGTTAAATTATAGGCATCTGAACTCCGGGAATCGGTATGCGAGCTTAATTCAATATTTAAATTTTGATTAGAATTTAATACAGTGATTACCTTATCCAGGATATTAAATCCAGCCGCATCAATTTTATAATCACCGTAGGCATAATATAAACTTTCAATAATAGTGATAGCTTCCTGCTTTTGTTTGTTTTTCATATTTAGTACTTCTAACCAAGGATCGTCTACCGAATAATCTCCCATGGCTGAACGATCAATCTCAATGAGATCGAACTGGAATTTACCGTTTGAATTTCGTCTGATTTCTCTATAAACTCTCCCCTTTGCATCTGCCACATATACTTTGCTAACGTTTTTAAACCTCAGGTCCGAATCGTCGATACTGAACAAATAATTTTTGTCGGCTCCCAGGTTTTTAAATGCGAAACGACCGTTCTCATCAGTAATGATGTTTTCTATCACTTCCGCTTTATTGAAAATAGTAACCTTCGCGTTACTTAAAGCCTTTTTATCCTGATCATATAAGTAACCTTTCAGCGCCATGATCAATTCTTCATCTTTAACGGTTAAATCCGTAATAGCTGACTTATCAACACTTAATAACGTAAATTTAAAGTTTCCTTTGGCGTCGGAACGCGCAAATTTAACTTCTTTACCACTTTTATTAGTTAAAATGATTTTAGCGTCGGCCGGTAAATCATCATCTAAAACTGTCAACGAATAATTTTGATCAATTGGCAAATTCCTAAAAGCAAAAGCACCAAACTCGTTCGTGGTTGTTTCTTCCATAATATCTCCAAACTCATTTTTAATCATTACTTTTTTGTTGGCAATAGGTTTACTGGGACTATCGCCGTACAACAAATTACCTGCTAAGCTTAAGTCATCATCATTGTAAAGATCAGGCATTCCGTTTGGATCAACCGGTAAATTTTTGAATACATATTTTTGTCCGGGGCCGTTATCATGAGTGATCCTGGATATTTTAGAATTTTTATCAGCCAGGTAATAACGCGATTTATTTTTCAGAGTAACGTCTGTTCCTTCAATCTCTGCCATATATGTTTTTTCGGCGTCCAGATCCCTAAAAGCAAAATACCCTTTCTCATTCGTTTTCGTTGAGTCGATAGCTTTGCCTTTGTCATCTAACAAATATACTTTTACATTTTTAGCAGGATCAGCTAAATTTTCGGTTAATAATACGGTACCATCAACGGTGATATATTTGTTTGTATAAGTAAATGCGTATACATCATCACCTCCTTTACCTCCCAACCTGTTGGAAGAAAAATAACCGGTACTATCTGTTGTAAATGCAATGCCAAAATCATCTGCACTGCTGTTTAACAACATACCTTCGTTTCTATTTAACAGCCATCGTCCTTCTTTTTGTTTGGCAGATAAAATATCCAATCCTCCAAAACCCGGTAAACCGTTTGACGAGAAATAAAGAACACCGTCTTTTCTAATATACGGAAACATTTCGTCGCCGCTGGTATTAATATCTAGCCCCAAATTAACGGGTTTATCCCAGCCTTCACCACTCTTTTTACACATCCATATGTCTTTTCCGCCAAAACCTCCCGGCATATCTGAAGCGAAATACAAAGTGCTACCATCTGCACTGATAGTTGCATGTGCACAGGAATAGTCATCAGAATTATACTGGAAAGGTTTGGGTTTACTCCATTTTTTATCTTTACCAGTTGAAACATACAATTTGGCCCGATTTACAAAATCCTTATTTCTTTTGTTGACCACATAATTTACGCGCGTCAAATACATCGTTGTGCCATCAGCCGAAAAGGATACCGGGCCGTCATGGTAACTGCTATTCACTTTTCCAGAAAAAGGCTTTGGATTTTTAACTTCATTGTTTTTTAACTCTGCATAAAACACATTTAAAAAGGGTTGACCATTTAAATTATTAGTGGCATATTCCAGGTAATCGCTTTGCTTCTCGCCTATGTACACTAACTTGTTGTTAAGTAACACCGGACAAAATTCGGAACGCATCGTATTTATGCCGTCTACCGCTTTTACCTGATATTCCTGGGGCTTAGACTGCCAATATTTTATTTCCTGGCATGATTTAACCGCGTACGTTGCTTTTTTATCGGCAGGTTTTGCTTCCAGATAAATCATGTAGTTGTTAAGCGCTTCTGAATAATTATTATTACTTTTTAAAACATTGCCGTAATCATAATTTACTTCAGGCGCAACAGAACCTAATGCCAAAGCCTCTTTGTAATAGATTTCTGATTTCTTATACTCATTTAATACATGATAGCATTCAGCCAGTTTTATTAAACTTTGTTGTTTCTCAGTTTTATCATTTGTTTTAATGGCCTTTTCATATTTTGGAATGGCTTTAACGTACTGAGCTTTAGCATACAGCTTATCCGCTTTTTTCTTTTGCGCAAGAGCTGCAAAAGACATCGATAAGATGAAGATACCTAAAATGTATTTGTTAGTAAGCAACATGGTAGTTCTTAATGTTTTATTATAAAAATCTTGGTGATAATGTTTTTGACTTATAGTTTCCCAGATCAAACCCCAGCATGATCTCATGTGAAGCACCCAATAAACGTTTGGTTCCTAATCCTGTATCATAACTATATCCAATCCTTAATTTCTCGGTAGCATACACCTGTATCAATGCACCGGCACCATATCCCTGTTTAAAGAAAGCGCCCAGCCATAATCGTTTCTGAATCAAAAAATTCAAATTAACATCTGCCATGGCGGTTCCTGTAACAGACTTAATCAGGATAGAAGGACTGAAAACAAAATTTTCGTTGATGGCAAATGCCTTACCCATTACAAAAAACAAATGCGAATTTAACGCATAGCTGCTAGTAAAGTTTGATGTGATACCGGTTGTTGTATTTGTTGACTCGTAATTTTGAGTGTAAATTTTTGCCTGCGTTAAATGTGTAGCACTTAAGCCTGCAAAAAAGGTATTGGTTTTTAAAAATAAACCTGCATCGATATCCAATACACCTTTATTTGTATTAGAAAGATCGGTTACGGTAATTTCATTTGCATCTTTATAATTTACTTTACTGAAATTAAATTTATAATTTAAATAACCGGCTCTTAACCCAAACGACAACTTGCATTTGTTAGTGAGTTTAGCGATGTAAGCAAAATTCCCATACACGCCATTTACACTTTTAGCACCAATTTGGTCGGAAACTGCACTTAAACCAATGCCTACTTTGTTATTTAAAATAGGCGAATGCACACTGAAACCCAGTGTAGTAGGAGCTCCCGGGAAACTTACCCATTGTTTTCTCATATCCATCACCACTGCAATGGCATCACGTGCTCCGGCGTATGCTGGATTTATGACCATTTGATTAAATTGGTATAAATTATACTGAGGATCCTGTTGTGCTCTTGATGCTAAAAACGACAGGCATCCAAAAAGCGTTATAATAATTTTTCTCATTGCGTTCATTTAATTAGTTAGTTGCTACCGGTTAACTCAAGCCATCCTTTAATAGGCTTAGTACCATTTCCCAAATCAATCACGTAAAAGTAAGTACCTGACGGAGCGAGTTGCCCTGAACCATTCATTGTTCCCTTCCAACTATGATCTGTGTTATCATAAGGTTTATAATCTGCTAATTTTTGTCCCCAACGATTGTATATTTCTACATGATTATCCGGAAACTCTTCAATGTTTTGAATCGTAAAAAAGTCATTCAATCCATCGCCGTTTGGCGATAAACCATTGTATACATTTACCTGGCAAGGCTCAGTACTTCCTAAAACTTCAATATTAGGAATACTTAGAGAGTCATCGGGCTGAGCATTTCCTGCACCAATATAATGGGATACCACTACAACCGAATAAATACCGGAAGGAAGATTGGTAATAGTAGAACAGGTTGTTACGGATGAGCAATAACCTGATGGCGACCAATAATACGATATTTCAAAATCGCCGGGATTGGTTGCTCCCGAAACAAAAGCAGAAATTGAAAGTGTACCGTCTGTTTTATCAGCACAGCTGCTTGGTGTCATAAACGCCGAAGCTGATAATCCAAAGTGACCAATAATATCCGGTTGTAAAAATCCCTGGGTAATCACATTGGTTCCACTACCTGCTGTATTAATAACAGGCTCGCCAATATTATAATACACCTCCATGTTAGACGAACCAACCTGTCCGCCGCCGCCGGCTGAATTAATAACCTGTGGAGTAATGGTCTGCGACGTACAAAGCAGTGAGCAGATCATTAAATTTATAAATAGTAATTTCTTCATATTCTTATGTCTTAATTTTTTCCTTCAATAACCATATAATTGTATACATAAGCTCCTGCACTGGAGTTTATACCACTTTCCACTGATATTTTAAACCCTGTATAATTTCCGGCCGCTCCAATTGGAACTACAATAAATTGAGTGTACGAAAATGAAGGATGGCTACCGGGTGTGACAATTACAACCGGATACTTTTTATAGGGCTTTGCAAACGTTACATTTATATCAACTACAGCACCCGTAGTAGTTGAATAAACTGCCCTTAAAGTTCCGGCAACATCAGTACTGTGACTATCCATTGTAATAGATGGTGCCGAGCATGCGCAGCTTGAAGTGGCAGTTAAATTAGTTGAAGACGCAGTTCCAATATGTCCCTCTTCAATCAAAACTCCGATATTGCTACTTCCTATACTCGAAGCGCCGTTGATGGTGTGGAGTGCTGCTCCCGTACCATCTGTTTGGGTTACCAATGCGTCGCCACTATTGGTTGTATTTGTATTTTTAAAATTTGCAACATTTCCAGTTGCCGGGCTCACTTTAACACCTGCTACCGAAGGTCCGGTATTATCATTTACACCCATCACACCTGCAGAAACGTTACTGGCAGTTGTTCCAAAAATACCGTGTCCACTGCCATTATTAGTAGCATTAATTGTTGGAGGAACGCCGGTTGAAAACACTTCGAGTCGCGACGACGGATTAGTTGTTCCTATTCCTACATTTCCCGAACCGTCGATCACCATTCGGTCGAGGCCGGCAGAATAATCTCTGAATACCAGTTTATTTGCACCCGCGCCACTGGCCGAGTTGGAACCGGTAATGGTCCAATCTTTACTTTGTCCTTTAAAATAAATACTCGGCCCAACAGTTGGGCCTGTATTGGTCACACGCAATCCTTTATCCAATGATCCATCCGAACCAACTTCAACCATAGAAGAGGCCAGCGTATTTCCTGTTCCAAATCCTGTATACCCTGTGTTAACATCTATATTCATTCTTGTTACCGGTGTTCCATTTCCTTCGTTAATCAGCGATAAATGAGACGTTGCATTCACATCCCAGATCCATTCATAGGCAGGTTGATTATTATTTCCTATCCTGAATTGCGAACCTGCGGCGTTTGCTACATGCAAAGGGGATGCTGGGGCATTGATTCCTATACCAACATTTCCTGTCTGAGATTTAATGATAACGGCATCCATCGAATTACTGGCCGGGGCAAACGCATTGGCAGGGGCACCAGGCTTAAATACAGCAAACTTCAAATCATCATTTTCAGAATAAATACCGGTATAACCTGAGTTTATACCGCCTACTGCACCAAAAAAGAGCTTATCATTCACCCTGATGTTACCACTTACATCCAAGGATGCTACAGGAGAAGTTGTTCCTATTCCAACATTATCTGTTGAATTAGTTAAATGAATCAAGCCGCTTCCTTGTAACCAGGGAGAAGGACCATTTACGAGGTTAACATATACACCGCCGTTCTCCGACACTTTAAACTTTTGACTTGTTGCATCAAAAAATATTTTGCCTGAATTAGATGACGATTGTGGCGGACTCGAAACAGCATTTACTACAAATGTAGAATCAATTTCCAAAGCACCATTTACGTCCATAATGGCGTTGGTCATAGTTGAAAATGTATTAACAGAAACCCTTCCGTCGCCGGCAACAGTAAATACATTATGACCAATAGTACCATTGTTGTAGAAAAAGTTATGCCCGGAGTTAGCATCAGATGCTGCCGATGTAACGGTGCTTAACCAAAATTTAGTTGGAGCAGCGGCATTGGTAAATTTAATTCGCGAAAACGCATCAGCGCCCGTTTGCTTTAAATGCAATTGGGTAGATCCTGTAGACGAAGGATGACTAATTTCCATACGATCAGTTAAAGGCCCGCTCGTACCTACTGCAATACTATTGGTTAAAGTAGCAGGAAATAAAACGCCCGACGACAAAGACCAGGTATTAAGCGAAGCTAAACTTACCGTATTAGTAGTAGGCCCTGACCGCAAAATATTACCTGCTAAAGTAAGCGTTGGCGTAACGGTAATAGTTTGAGCTCCTGTGCTAAAAACACCGGTTGTATTATTGTATGTTGACATAGGAACGTTAACCAGGTAATTGTTACCGGCAGGCGTCACATTTGCCACACCACTTCCCGTTACCGTTGATTGAACAGGCACTGTAGCGGTAGTTATTGCCGAACCATTACTTAAGGTTAAGGTATTTGAATTA
>JAZKDT010000037.1:0-14309 GCA_040387475.1 Bacteroidota bacterium
ATATCTTATTCTTCGTTGATAATATCTTCCGTTTTACTCAAGCTGGTGCTGAGGTGTCTGCCTTATTAGGTCGTATGCCTTCAGCGGTAGGATACCAACCAACATTAGCATCAGAAATGGGTGCCATGCAAGAGCGTATTACTTCCACTAAAAAAGGATCTATTACGTCTGTACAAGCGGTTTACGTACCGGCAGATGATTTAACCGATCCGGCTCCTGCAACAACATTTGCCCACTTAGATGCTACAACAGTATTAAGTCGTAAAATTGCCGAGTTAGGTATTTATCCGGCTGTGGATCCTTTAGATTCTACATCCCGTATCTTAACACCTACCGTTATTGGTGATGCTCACTACAACTGTGCTCAACGTGTTAAATTGACATTACAGCGTTATAAAGAATTACAGGATATTATTGCCATCTTAGGTATGGATGAGTTAAGTGAGGAAGATAAATTAACCGTATCACGCGCCCGTCGTGTGCAACGTTTCTTATCGCAGCCTTTCCACGTGGCTGAGCAATTTACCGGTTTAAAGGGTGTATTGGTTCCAATTGAAGATACAATCAAAGGATTTAACATGATTCTTGATGGTCAGGTAGATCAATATCCTGAAGCTGCGTTTAACTTAGTTGGCTCTATTGAAGAAGCGATCGAAAAAGGTAAGAAAATTTTAGCAGACGCATAAAATGAACATAGAAATTATAACACCTGATAAAAAATTATACGAAGGGCAGGTAAAATCAGCAGTATTTCCAGGATCTGAGGGGTCTTTTGGAGTGTTGAATAACCATGCGGCGATGATTGCTACCTTAAAAAAAGGTACCATCGAATTAATTGAAGAAAATAATACAACTCACAACTTTGAAGTAAAAGGTGGTGTTGTTGAGGTGTTAAAAAATAAAGTTATCGTTTTGGCAGAGTAGTTTACCGGTTAATTCTATTTAAAGCCTGTTCGATGCATTCGGACAGGCTTTTTTTGCTTTAGTTCAGCAATGATTAGAATTATCCCAGGATCTCACTGATCGTTCCGGGCATAGCTTTCGCATATAGATTATAAAATAATCGATATCATGGCACAAATAAAAATACTGGTTAATCTCATTAACGATGTGGTTCATAGAGCAGCTTATGAAGCTGAAGCTAATGTTTATTTAAAAACCGGATGGAAGATTATATCCACGCATCAGCATTTAACATCTGACACTCAGCTTTTAACCCTAACCACCGTTTTAGAAAAAGAAACGGATGATAAAGAGAAAGCAGAGGCACAACCGGCTGCTACACAAAAAGATCAGTCCAAAGATACTGCTAAAGAAAAAGATACTGTTAAAGAAAAAGTACAATCTGAAACCGGGGAAACAGAGGAAGCTGATGCTTCAAAAGCCGAAGAAATAGAAAAAGAGCCGAAGATTGATGAAGGATCATCAGAAAAAAGCAAAGATAAAGTGGAGGAGAGTTCGGAAAAAGAAGAGTCAAAAACGGCGGATGCTGAAGAAAAATCTCAAGAAAAATCGGAGGAAGAAGAATCATCTTCAAACGAAGAGCCGGAAACCAAAGATAAGTAACCAGTTATTTTGAAAGGCTTTCCAGTTGCAGTTTAAATGCATCCCAATTCATGTTCCAAGGATCAGTCTTTCTAACCGGTGCAATGTCGCTATGTCTTAAAACATATTTGATCGTATGTCTTTTTTTGATACCCTGGATAAGTTTCAATAAGGCCTCAACTTGTAATTCTGTTGGGCTCTCAGTATAAGACGTCATAATTTCAATGCCAACAGAACAAGAATTTACGTTGGTGGTTCCGTCGGGTAAACTACTTTTGCCAGCGTGATAAGAATTATCTTTTTCATCTACCAGTTGGTACACGGTTCCATCTCTCCCAATAACGTAATGAGCAGACACGCCGTAGGTGGAAAATTGTTTAAGTACCAGGTCGATATCATATTTATCGCCCCCCGAATTATTAAAAGTAGAATGTACAATGACTGTATTCACAGTACGATTGCTGTTAGGAGCAAAGCCAAAGCTTACTTTTTTGTTAACGATGTTTAATGAATCGCCTGCAAAGGCAGGTAAGGTATAAAAAATCGAACAAATAAATAGTAACAACAACTGTTTCATGAATTTACATTATGGATGATCAAAGATAGTTTTGTTTTAATAGAACGGAAAGATTAGTTTCTTAATATTTCTAAATACCATTGCTCTATTTATAAGTAAACAAAATAAGGTTTAATGATTTGTTGTAAACTTTTTAAACCCGATGTTTTTATTTCCTTAAAATTTTATCCATTATTTTACCCTTTGCCAGTTCGTCAACCATTTTATCTAAATAGCGAATTTTCTGCATAAGTTTGTTCGGGATATCTTCAATCCTATAGCCACAAATAACACCGGTAATTTTTGATGCGTTGGGATGAAGTTGCGGAGCTTCGGCAAAAAAAGTTTCAAAATCAGTTTTTTTATCTATTTGTTTTTGAAGGGTTTTATGATCATATCCTGTGAGCCAACAAATGATTGTATCCAATTCTTCTTTCGTACGCCCTTTTTTCTCGACTTTAGCTATATAATGAGGATAAACACTCGCAAACGACGTTGTGAATATTCTATGCTTTTCCATGTCCATGATTACATTAATTTAAGTTGGTTTGCCGTAAATAAAGATACTAGGTTACATAAATATTTACAAAGGAAAAATAAATAAATTGAATCTATTATTAATATTGCTTTTAGAATTTATTAAGGTAGCAAAAATCAGATCTGTTTTAGATCCTCACTTTTTATTTCCTTATAAAGTTTCCTTAAAGCCGACGTATCTTTTAAAGGATAATCAAAACCCATATTAGAATAGTAGAACCCATCTTCTTTGACTGCTATGTCAATGTTATCCCGAGATAATACTTTTGTAGCATTTTTTATTTTTTTAGAACGGTTTTCGATAAACCCAAACTCAAGTAAAATGTTTTCAGTGATTAGCTTCATTCTTTAGATTAAGGCTTAAAGATAGGCACATTTATTTTCGATTGCTGCTACAATATATAGCAAACTTAAAATAATAGGAGTTTAATGCACTCGCAATTATTAGCGCGTTTTTTTCATCCGATTACATCTAACGTGATACCTGCATGGTTCTTGAAAAAAATGCTGAAACGTCAACAAACACTTCTTTATCTGTTTGGTGACCAATATTTCCATAGGTCTTAAATGTTGCGTTAACTAATTCTTTTTTATAAATATCCTGGCATTTAATCCATCGGTCAGGCTGCATGGTTTTTCCCAGGCATTTGTAAATGATTGCTCTTTCTTTATCGCTATAAGCATCATCAAATAAAACAGCATCGTTCTCATCTTTCCCGCCCATGTATATAAATTGAGGAACTTTTTTGTAAGCAGTAAGATGTACTGTATCCGAAAATAGTTTTTGGTAGTCGTATATACCTATGGGGTAAATTAATTTAGATGATTCAAGGGTTTTAACCGGTAACATAGGAATAGCATTAATTCCACCACAGGCAACAGCAGCCACTAGTTCGGGATGTAAAAAAGTAAATCTATTGGCAAAGGAACCTGAGGCAGAAAAGCCGTTTAACATTATTTTTTCATTTATAAGTATGCCCATTTTTTGTAGCTGCAATTTCGCATGTTTCGTCATAGCAATGAGTTGCTCATCTAAACGTTTCATACTTCCGTCTTTGATTAGGGCAACATCACGGTCAAGCGCATGCGTATAATATTTCCAGTCTTTTTTAGGCCTTGGAAAAACCGGAACCAGAAATGGAACTTTAAGGTTTTTACACAAACTACTTCCTAACGAATTTTTTATGACTTCTAAATACGTTTCCCGTTCGTGAAACGCCAGGCTGTCATTTGCACCCGAGTTGTTTGTTTCTACTAATAAAAACTGTGGGGCATTCACCTTTGTGCCTTTGGGAAGTCTTATGAAATAAGCATAGTAAAAGCCGGAAGCCGAATCGGGATCAAATTTAATAATGGTGTCTTTAGCTAATTCGTTTTCTCGTGCATGAATTTCTTGCGCAAAAGCGTTTGAAGAATAACTAGATATAATGAATAAAAGGAAAAGCGCTTTAACTGTTGAATATAAGTTTGCGATCAAGTTTTTATATTTCATTGAATGTTATATTTTGTTGTGTTATCTGCCCGTATTTCCCTATAGGTGCTTAAACGAAGTGCTTTTTCCAGCCTAGGCCGGTTATAACGCTGAAGAAAAACAGGGTATAAATTTAGGATGATGTTGAGACCCATTAACCACAGTGATTCGATAATTCCAAATTTAAAAGCACTAAAAATAGTGAATCCGAAAACGATAAAAAAAATGATGAGGTGGCCTAATTCGGATTGCTTAGTTCTATAATGAAGATGCGTTAAGGCCTTAGGGTTTTTTTCAACCGGATTGGTTTTTTTGTTAAGTTTTTCCCAACCTATTACAACCAGCAATTTTCTAAAAAAATTTATACCGATATATTCATATGTTGTTCCTTGTCGTTCCCAGCGCTTTTGATTATAGTAAGAAGATATTAGATTGCTTTTCAGTTGTTCTGTAAACATAAACACGCACATCATTAATAGGAAATTTAAAGCCCATGCAAACAAAAAGCCATGCATACCAACATAACTAATGAGCGCATAAGTTAAAGCTATTGTAATAAATGTAATGAAGGACAGAATTAAAAATTTTCGCATTGTAATAATAGTATAAAGATGACTTAGATGCAGGTATTTCCGGCGATTTTAATTCCATACATTATTCATCGCTGTTAAAATAATGGGCGCGTCGTTAGTCACCACAATTGTATGCTCATGTTGCGCCATAAAGCCTCCTTTGTTACCAATCATGGTCCAGCCATCCTGCAGAGTTTCGGCATAAGTTGAATCTGTGGAAATAAATGTTTCAATGGCGACCACTGAATTTTTTTTAAACCGGGTAAGGTTAAACCGGTCTTTGTAATTTGCTATTTCACTGGGTTCCTCGTGAAGACTTTTACCAATACCGTGTCCGGTTAGGTTTTTAATAACTTTGTAACCACGTTTTTTTGCTTCTGTTTCAATAAGATGTCCTATGTCTGAAATACGTACTCCGCCTTTTATAGCGTAAATAGCTTTGTGCAAAATCTGTTTGGAAGCATCTACCAGTTGTTGATGTTGATGAATGTCTTTGCCTAACACAAAAGAGTTTCCGTTGTCCGACCAAAAACCATTCAGTTCGGCCGACACATCAATATTGATCAAATCACCTTCTTTCAGTATTGTGTGGTCAGAGGGAATACCGTGACAAAATTCATGGTTTACGCTTATGCAGGTCCATCCAGGAAATTTATAAGTTAAATAAGGGGCCGATTTCGCTCCCAGTTGGTTTAGCAACTGACCACCATAATTATCTAATTCTTTGGTTGTCATTCCTGGTCTTGCATATTTAACCATTTCTTTTAAAGTGATTGCAACTGCTTCACTGGCTTTTTGCATTCCAATCAATTCTGTTTCTTTTGTTATCGACATCTTGATTTAATTTTTAATGTTTTTGTTTTAGTAAATAATTTGTAGTCGCGCGTATACATGCCTTCTCAGAGCCTGAGATTTTATGGAAACCGTGTAAGGGACATTATACTGGTTGATAATACAAAAGGATTGCGCCAGACTTAAATGTTTTTGTTCCCGACAGTTTAAAAATAGTTCGGTCGTTTAAGTTTTCAAACAGTGGTAGTCCTTTACCTATTATAACCGGATGAATACACAGCTGGTATTCGTCAATTAAATGCAGATTCGTTAGCTCTACAATCAAACTCCGGCTGCCCACTAAAATATCCTTGCCGGGTTGTTGTTTAAGTTCTCTTACGGTTTCCTCAAGAGGCTTGTCAGATAAGATCGCTGTATCCCACCCGGTATTTTGCAGTGTATGCGAGAACACAATTTTCGGTATTTTGTCTATTGCGATAGCAAAGTCATCCATTGATTTTTCACCTGAGGGTTCTTTTAACAACGTTTGCCAAAATTGCATCAGCTCATAAGTTATTCTGCCATATAGAACCTCGCCTGAATTATTCAGCAGGTTTGTATAATGATCATGTATCTCTTCGTCTGGAATTCCTGCCGTATGGTCGCAAAATCCATCAATTGTCAAATTAATTCCTGCAATAATTTTTCTCATTTGTGGTCTCTTATAAGTTATTTGTATTTGGGTGCAGCTGTTTTTAGCTGTTAGCCCGGCAAAAGTTAATTAAAGATACGATGTTGCTATAAATTTTCAAAACCAGCCCTAGTGATTTTAAGCCGGTATATGGCATCTTATAAAATTATTGCCGGCTGAATACTAGGCATTGATAGCATGAGATAAGCCATTATGATGATTAACTTGTCGCTTCAATCCCGTAGCGTATTGCTTTTTCGAGAATTTCAATGTTTATATCTTTAAGCGCTTTGAATTTAATGCAGTAACCGGTTACGCTGGCCTTACCAAGTAATTTGCCATAAGTTTGCGTTAAGTATGTTTTATCGCTTATACCGAGGATATAAAGAGAGATTCCGGTAGTGTTTGCGCTTAATCCAATTTGATAAAACTCTTTGGTGTTTCCATCAGCATAGGTTAAGGTTTGAACTCCATATCCTATATTGGGATTCGACACAATTTTATTTTCACTGTTTTTGCCGTCGAGGAACCATAATTTACAGGTTGGCATTATGCTCATAATAATGCGGTTCAACTCTTGCATATCGCTTCGTTTTGGCTGTGGCTGAGCCATTATATAATCCTTGATTTGTGCTTTTATGGTCATACAATAGAATTCAATTGCTTTTTAAGGATGAAACCAACTCAATTTTGAAGCTGGTAGTTTGCAAGCTGCTGGATCGTGTTTGATCAAATACTACAAACAAAGATACATGTTTACCGAAATTTTGCAACACACAAACAAATCGCTATAAATGATTTTCATAAGTAGTTTTTTCAGTGTATTCAGAATAAAGACACCTGTTTTTTATTTCAAGAGGCCTGGCGTCTTTACATCATCCAGCGTATTTGTTAGGTTCAGCTGTATGCCTTTTGGTATAAAGGTTCGGCTTAGCTGTGTCATCACATCCGAATGATAGCCAACATACCAACCTTTGTGTATATGACTCCATTTAATACCCGCCAATGTTTTAGCGAGTTCAATTGTTTTAGTATCATATTCAAACTTCATAAAAATTTTCACCCGGTTATTATGTATTGCGTGTTCTATATTTATCGTATTTACCATGCTCAAAAATAAATTAAAATGTAGCAGTGTATTGCTATGTATTGTAGCAATTGCTTATTTCAAATAAAAATAGATTTGAGCGTGTTCCTATCAGCATGGCTTTGCGCTACAATCCGCTGCCGCTTTTCGACTCCATTTAGTAGCCGACCAAATGATTTCGCTACGATCCCTCAAACGGTTATAAGTTTCAAGGTTCGGAGTAACGTGATCCACAAAAGAACCCTCGGATTAAGTGATTTTTATCAACTCTTGTGTTCCCAACGTCGCTCGCCCCGAAAGAATACCAGGAATATCTAATAAACAAAAATCCCCTTCAAATTTCTCTGAAGGGGATCTTAAACTATAAAACTAACCTAAAATTATTTTACTTCTTCGTAATCAAC
Organism: Bacteroidota bacterium; assembly: GCA_040387475.1. GTDB lineage: Bacteria > Bacteroidota > Bacteroidia > B-17B0 > Aurantibacillaceae > UBA4416. Next base: position 7,635 of record JAZKDT010000037.1, read on the forward strand.
ATCTGTTACGCTCTCGTTTTTATCTCCACCTGTATTTGCATTTGTTGCATCTGCATTAGGGTTTGCGTTAGCGCCACCTTGTTGTTCATTCATAGCAGCATACATTTCCTGTGATGCCGTTTCCCATGCTGCATTTAAAGAGGTCATAGCTGAATCAATGGCTGCGATGTCTTTTGAATCATGCGCTGTTTTTAATCCTGCTAAAGCACTTTCAATAGTTGCTTTTTTCTCTGCCGGAATTTTATCTCCGTAGTCTTTCAATTGTTTTTCCGATTGGAAAATTAAACCATCAGCTGCATTAATTTTATCTGCTTCTTCTTTTGCCTTTTTATCAGCGTCAGCATTCATTTCTGCCTCGCGTTTCATTTTCTCAATTTCTTCTTTACTTAATCCAGAAGAAGCTTCGATGCGAATGTTTTGTGCTTTACCTGTTGCTTTATCTTTTGCAGAAACAGATAAGATACCGTTTGCATCAATATCAAATGTTACTTCAATTTGAGGTACACCACGAGGAGCCGGCATAATACCATCTAAGTTAAACTGGCCAATGGTTCTGTTATCTTTTGCCATCGGACGTTCACCTTGCAATACGTGTAATTGTACACTTGGTTGGCTATCGCTTGCTGTTGAAAACGTTTCTGTTTTTTTAGAAGGAATGGTTGTATTGGATTCAATTAATTTAGTGAACACACCACCGTAAGTTTCGATACCTAAAGATAAAGGTGTTACATCTAATAATAATACATCTTTTACTTCTCCGGTTAATACACCACCTTGAATAGCAGCACCTAAAGCTACAACTTCATCAGGATTAACACCTTTGCTTGGTGCTTTTCCGAAGAATTTTTCAACTGCTTCCTGGATTGCCGGGATACGGGTTGAACCTCCTACTAAAATAATTTCGTCAATATCAGATGTTGATAAACCTGCATTTTTTAAAGCTGACTTGCAAGGATCAATTGTTCTTTTAATCAATGAATCTGCCATTTGCTCAAACTTAGCACGTGTTAAGGATTTCACTAAATGTTTAGGAATTCCGTTAACAGGCATGATGTAAGGCAAATTAATTTCAGAACTTGTTGTGCTTGATAATTCGATTTTTGCTTTTTCAGCAGCTTCTTTTAAACGTTGAAGAGCCATCGGATCTTTACGAAGATCAATACCTTCTTCTTTGTTAAATTCATCAGCTAACCAGTCAATGATCAATTGATCAAAATCATCACCACCTAAGTGCGTATCACCATCGGTAGATTTTACTTCAAATACACCATCGCCTAATTCTAAAACCGAAACGTCATGTGTACCACCACCGCAGTCAAAAACAACAATTTTCATGTCTTTGCCTTTTTTGTCCATACCATAAGCAAGGGCAGCAGCAGTTGGTTCATTAATAATACGTTTTACTTTTAAACCTGCAATTTCACCGGCTTCTTTGGTTGCCTGGCGTTGCGCATCGTTAAAATATGCCGGAACGGTAATAACCGCTTCGTCAACCGTAGTTCCTAAGAAATCTTCGGCAGTTTTCTTCATTTTTTGTAAAATGATAGCCGAAATCTCTTGTGCAGAGTAATTTCTGTCATCAATTACAACTCTTGGGGTACTATTGTCCCCTTTTACAACTTTATATGTCATTCTTGAGATTTCTTTTTGAGCTTCGTCGTAAGAGCTTCCCATGAATCGTTTAATAGAAGATATTGTTTTGGTTGGGTTTGTAATGGCTTGTCTTTTAGCAGGATCACCTACTTTACGTTCGCCGCCTTCTACAAATGCTACCACAGATGGTGTGGTTCTTTTTCCTTCGTTATTCGCAATAACAACAGCTTCATTTCCTTCCATAACCGCAACACAGCTATTGGTTGTTCCTAAATCTATTCCTATGATTTTTCCCATGATTTCGTTTTTAATTAATTTTTAATTTGAATATGCCTTACTTAGTCAATGTTTGTGCCAATCGATCTAAAAACTGTATTTATGACAGGCTGACATAAATACAAAAAAACCATCTAAAATTTGTCATTTTAGATGGTTTAAATAGCACATATCTGTCAGATTATGGGCAGATAATGGCGTATCTTTTTACAAACTGAAGAGAGTTGGTTGCCGGATTATCAACAATTTCATCAATAAAATCAGACCATAACTCTTTTCCCAGCGAAGATTTAGAGACAGCTGCAAATACGCCCACTCCTCCATTGATATTGCTATAATTAGGTTTATCCTGGGCAATAGAATTTGACGGTTGGTTAACTTTTAAAAACGTGTCCATATCTTCTCCACAGGCGTAAATGATATATTGTATATAATGGGCTGTTCGGTGTTTAATCGATCCAACCGTTTGTGATGGGATTTGAGCAGCAAGATTTGAGTAAAAATCAGGTGTACTAAAAGAAACTTCCATTTCCTGGCCTCCGGCTAAAGTGGAAGATGTTTGCGAAGGAAAGTTCATATCTACATAACGTCGGTAGGCAGTTACATTGTCAGTTAACGAATCAATATAATGAAAACGCATGATTACTTTGTACAATTTAGCGTTAGGAACCGACTTAAATTTGATTTTTGGCGTACCGGTTTGTACATGATAATCGACATAGGCAATTTGCTGAGTATGAGCTCCGGGCATTGTACCCCAGATATATCCCCCAATACCTGTACCGCAATGTACCGGGTAGTGAGATGGTGGATTGGAAGCCGTTGTGTAAATAAAAGGCATTCCACCATAAGATTTTACACTGTCTACCATTTGCGTGGTAGATGTAAATTCTTTACCGCTACCCACGTTTTTGATCGTTAGTTTGTATTGTCCGGTATTGAATAATTTTTTATCTGTTTGCCAGATGCGTTGGCCGGCATTAAACTCGCCGGCAGCGGTTGCTACAACCGTTTCGGTTAAAACAATTTCAGTAATACCAGGCGAGCCGGAAACAGCTGCACTTAAATTTCCATTTACATACCTCTGTAATGTTACTTTTAACTCATTAGGTCCATAATTAATGGTAGCATTATCCTGTCCCGCTGTAACGGCGTCTCCATTGGTCAGGTATACTTTATTGATCCTGATGTTCTGTATTTTCTCATTAGGGTTAATAACCCCATAAACAGAAATAGTTTCTTCTCCGGGAGCTAAAATATCCAGATCGTTTTTACAGGACCCTAATACAAGTGCTGATAGAACCGATAGTCCAATATATAATATGTTACGCATTGTTTTCTTTTTGTAGAGGTACAAAGTTACCATTTTTAGGCTAACTCCAAATTAAATCAGTAATTTTACATTATTTTAACCACATGTCTGCCTGCAGGCACACAGGGCACACAATTTATGCATAAAGCGATGATGGAATGTGGTTAAAATGAGTAATTTGGTTATTTAAAGTATTAATTATGTCAGTTCATAAAGAGTTAAAAAAGGTTACCACGCATCAGTTACAAGAGATGAAACGTCGCGGCGAAAAAATTTCCATGCTAACTGCCTATGATTATACAATGGCAAAGATCATTGATCACGCCGGTATCGATGTTATTTTAGTAGGTGATAGCGCCAGTAATGTCATGGCCGGGCACGAAACAACTTTACCAATTACTTTGGATCAAATGATATACCATGCGTCATCAGTTGTCAGAGCGGTTGATAGAGCACTGGTCGTGGTTGATCTTCCTTTTGGCTCTTACCAAGGGAATTCTAAAGAGGCCTTAACTTCGGCCATTAAGATCATGAAAGAGAGTGGTGGTCATGCTGTAAAACTGGAAGGTGGCCGTGAGATTAAAGATTCTATTGAACGTATTTTATCGGCAGGTATTCCGGTAATGGGGCATTTGGGACTAACTCCACAATCCATCTATAAATTCGGAACCTATACCGTTAGAGCTAAAGAAGAAGAAGAAGCTGCAAGATTGATGCAGGATGCTAAAATATTAGAAGAAAGCGGCTGTTTTGCGCTCGTTTTGGAGAAAATTCCGGCGAAGTTGGCTACTGAAGTGGCCAAAAGCATTTCTATTCCTGTTATTGGAATAGGGGCGGGTGGAGGAGCCGACGGACAGGTTTTGGTAACGCATGATATGTTAGGAATGACACATGAATTTAGTCCGCGTTTTTTAAGAAGATACCTGAACCTTTACGAAAGCATGACAGGCGCATTTGAGCAGTACATCAAAGATGTGAAAAGCATGGATTTTCCGAATGAGAGCGAGCAGTATTAGTTGTTCACCACAGAGGCACAAAGAGCACAGAGAATTTTTAAAAATAGTTACAAAAAGAAAACCCTAATCAATTTGACTAGGGTTTTTTATTAAATAGCTCTGTTACTCTGTGTGTTCCTGGTGAGGCTTCTACACTATTTCTTTTAAATTTTTCTTTGTGTCCTCTGTGTCTCTGTGGTGAGTTTTTATCCAATAGCCTCGTTCAAATCAGCCAGCGTTGGTACTTTACCAAAACTTACAATCGCTTTCACATGAGATCGAAGAGCTGACATGAATGTAGGATTCTCTAAATAGGGAACACCAAATTCTTCTGCCGTAGCTTTTACAATTTCGGAAACTGCCGGATAATGCACGTGGCAAATAGTAGGAAATAAATGATGCTCCACCTGAAAGTTTAAGCCGCCAACATACCAGGAGATCCATTTACTTTTACGGGAAAAGTTAACCGTTGTATTCATTTGATGAACAGCCCAGTTATTTTCGATTGTATAATCAACATTTGGTAAAGGATGCGTAGTTCCTTCTACAGTATGAGCTAACTGAAATACAACAGTTAATACAACACCCGAAATAAACTGCATCAATAAATAACCTAACGCCATTTGGTAGAAAGGTATCCCGATTAAAAATACAGGAATACCAAAAATAACTCCCCAATAAACCACTTTACTCATAAAAATCTTAAACCAGATCACTCGGTTTTGCTCTTTAGTACTTGTATTTACACCTTGCTTGGTATATTTATGAAACTGCAAAAAATCCTTTAATAAAGCCCAGTATAAGGTTAATATGCCATAAAACAGGAAAGCGTAAACTACCTGTAATTTATGATACCATTTAACCTCACTATGCGGATTGAACTTAAGGATCAGTTTATCGGCAATATCATCATCGTAATGATGAATATTTGTATAGGTGTGGTGCATCACATTGTGTTGCAGTTTCCAGTTAAAAACCGATCCACCTAATAAATTAAGCGTGTGACCTAACCAGTAGTTGGCTTTATGGCTTGAGGAATAAGCCCCGTGATTGGCATCGTGCATTACGCTCATACCAATACCAGAGAGGGCAAATCCCATAACTGCCCACAAAATTAAGGCAATGTTGAAAGAAGGGTTAAAAACCAATAGAGCAATGAAGGGTAATAAATACCCGGCCATTAAAATAACAGTTTTAACGACCATAGTTGAATTATAATGTTTGGAGATATTATTTTCTTTGAAATAAGAATCAACTCTCTTTCGAAGCGTTGCAAAAAATAGGGCTTTATCTTTGTCTTTGTCGATAAAGCGAATTGGGGAAAATGCCATTTAGTTTTTAATTGTGTTTGTTTGAGTACAAAAATAATACATCTTGAATCTAAAAATACTTAAAATAATCCAATATTCGTTGTTATTTGTTAATATTGCTTGTTATTAGCAGTAAACAAACATATTCGCCCATTGGAGTTTTTGATTCAGGTTATGGCGGACTCACCGTTTTAAAGGAACTGGTGAACACACTGCCGGAATATGACTATTTATATTTAGGGGATAATGCCCGCGCGCCCTACGGGTCTCGCTCGTTTGATACGGTTTATGAATATACACTTGAATGTGTAAAAGCACTTTTTGATCAAGGATGTGAATTAGTTGTTTTAGCTTGTAATACGGCTTCGGCTAAAGCCCTGAGAACCATTCAGCAAAAAGACCTGCCGATGATGGCACCAAATAAAAGAGTATTGGGTGTTATAAGGCCCACTACAGAGGTGATAGGAAATTATAGTAAAACTAATGAAGTTGGTATTTTTGCAACCACAGGAACTGTAACTTCTGAATCTTATATCATTGAAATAGAAAAATTCTTTCCTCACATAAAAGTATTTCAGGAAGCTTGCCCGATGTGGGTTCCGCTGATCGAAAATAATGAACTCAATAATGACGGTACCGAGTATTTTGTAAAAAAACATGTGGATCAACTATTCGCTCAATCTAAAAACATCGATACTATCATTTTAGGTTGTACACATTACCCTTTATTAAAACCTGTGATAGAAAAGTATTTACCTGAGCACATTCAATTGCTTACGCAGGGAAAAATAGTAGCCGATGGCTTGATGGATTATTTGTCTCGTCATCCTGAAATGGAAACGCGTCTTTCTAAAAATACTAAAAGAGATTTCTACACAACCGACAGCAGTAATTCTTTTGATAGTCATGCCAGCTTATTCTTTGGCCAGACAGTGAAGTCCAGGCATCTGGGTTTGTAGGATCACAAATCATTTTTCTTTCTCAAAAAAATAATTACATTTGCCGCAGATCTTTAGGGGTGCTTAAAAAATTAAAAATGTAAAATGGTATTCAAAAGGTATATCCTTTTTGAATTTTGAATTTTAAATTTTCATAAGCTGAGATTATACCCATTACATATAAACGCCAAACGTTTGTGTGTATGCACCTGATCAGGGTAATGCCTGCGTAGGGAAACAGTTAACAACGA
>JAZKDT010000038.1:0-3134 GCA_040387475.1 Bacteroidota bacterium
TTGAACAAATTGCCGGCGAAGCAGCAGTTGATACGCCTGACGAGTACTTTGAGCGCGTAAAAGCCGAATATCAAACCCGCCGCAATACTGTAGTAAATGCGCTTAACCGTATGGAAGGCGTGTATTGCCCTAACCCGGGTGGAGCGTTCTATGTTATGGCCCAATTGCCAATAGACAACTCAAACAAATTTTGCCAATGGATGCTGGAGGAATTTAGCTACGAGAACCAAACCGTAATGATGGCCCCCGCGACAGGTTTTTATAGTACACCAAGCGCCGGCCTAAACCAGGTGCGCCTGGCCTACGTACTAAACAACCAAGACCTGGCCAAAGCCATGAAATGTTTGGAAGAAGCACTAAAAGTTTATCCTGGCCGTACAGTTGGTGGTGAGAAAATGGCGGTTGGAAATTATTAATGACTGATGATGTAAATTCAATTACATGGCTCGATTTTTTCAGCGCACCTTTTTTTTATGGATAGTTGTTAGGATTATTATGATAATCCTAATCGTTGCAAAGCTTGTGACCGAAGATTATCACGACTACCAAGCACGAAAAACGGCTGGGTTGGCATTTTTTTATATCACACTTTTAATTATCATTTTAGCAAGGGATTTGACAGGCAAAGAGAAAGCAATAAAAACAAGTAGGTTAACTGGTGGAATTTCTATAATTATGTCGTTACTTATAGTTGGGCTTTACATCTTTTACTCAAAAGATATGCACCCTTTGATCTTATCGTTTGGTGGAATGGCAATGTTTTTAGGTTTATATGATGTAATGAACGTTCAGCGTAAGGAAAGTAATTATTAAATTATCACAGATACTCTCAGGCATACATAAACTACCAGATTATTAAATTTTAATCAGACCAGTAGTGAATTAAGAATTACATCGAAAGGTGCAGTAGTGACTTTTAGGATGCCTATTGATAAACGGGCACATAATTTGTGTATATTTGTGAGCTACAATATCTGCAACTGGCACTTAAAACTGCCTACACAACAAAATGGGGTCGACCGGAATTGACAGGATGGAGATAAGTATGTAAGCATGCAGCGCGTTGAATGAATTAGCGCTTAAATCTGAACGTTCAAACAAACAATTGGCGAAAATAACTACGCCTTAGCTGCCTAATTTAGAATTAGCATAGCTTTTGTCCCGCCGGTTTTCCGTTTCGTTGGATCGGCATCAGGGGCATCGAAAAACGAAAATAGCCTGCTTAACGGTGTGCATAGCAGGCGAAATAAAACACCTAAGGAAGACGGTATAGGTAAGCGACTGACCTTCCCCTTCCCTACAATTAAACAGAAGCTAAGCATGTAGAAAGCGTACCTTATACCATGTTTGGACGAGGGTTCGAATCCCTCCGGCTCCACAACACAAAAGCCTAAATGATTTATTAACAATCATTTAGGCTTTTATTTTTTAGTCAGGGCACGCATAATTATAAATTCAAAAATTCCTTTTTGTATTCTAATGGTTTCTTTAGCATCTCCTCTTTAAATTGCTTGTTGAAGTTTGATAACGTTTTAAAGCCTGATCGCTCAGATATCTGGGCAACGCTCAAATCTGTTTCAGTAAGTAATTTACAGGCATGCTTTATGCGCAATTCGGTAACAAACCTGGAAAATCCTTTATTATTAACTTTAGCAAAATACCTGCTAAACGATGATGGTGTCATATACAACAGATCAGCCAACTCGTTTTGGTGTATTTTGGAGCGGTAATTTTTCAAGATATACTCATACACCCGGCTCATCCGGTCACTTTCGTGTTCGGTAATAGGTTCTGCGTATTCGCTATGCGATATCAATTTAAAGTCTTTTGTGTTTGCCAATAAATTGAGTATTTGAAGAAGCTGAATAAAAGCTGCTACGCCCTTTAACTTCAACAAATCTTTCATCAAACCAATTACCCGTTGCCTAACCGGGCCATGGAATAATATCCCGCGCGACGACCGCTTAAACAGCCGGGTTAGTTGCACCATCGCTTCTTTTCCCATAAGATGATCTCCCAATAAACTTTCTTGCAGATAGATAACAATGCCTTTGATTTTCAACTTGCTGCCTTTATCAAAATAGGCCTCGTCACTGCGCCAAAGATGGGGCAGGTTTGAACCCATTAATATCAATTCATTTGGCGTAAAACTGGTAATACTATCGCCAATAAAGCGTGTGCCGGTACCTTCAAGCGGTACAAATAATTGATATTCTGAATGCGAATGCCATTCGGGATCAAAGTACTGTTCTTCCAGGTATTTGATCATGAATATCTGTGTTTCGGGGATAGAAGATTTATGTACAGCAACTTTCATACTTGATTGATTATTGGCATTGATTATTTCAAAACTAATTATTCAATGACAAAAAACAGTCAGAAATGGATAAAAAAGTAAAGGGATTGATTGCCATCTTTGTTTTGTATCAACGTTGCGTTGGTAACCAATAAACCAGATTAACCACTTTCATGAAAAAATATAGCATACTTGCTGCAATCATTTTGGCAGCATTGGTTAGCCTTAAAGGGTCAATTTTAAAAAACGATCCTCCGCATAGGTTAGAGATTTTGATGCTGGGGCACAATTCCAGTCATCACAACTCAGAAAAACTGACCGAGATTGTACAGCAGTCGTTTTTTAAAAGCGGCATCAATATCACTTACACTACCAATCCGGACGATCTGAACGATGTTACCTTAGCTAAGTATGATGGATTAATGATATACGCTAATTATGATACCATTTCTGCATCTCAGGAAAAAGCTTTATTGCAGTTTGTAAAAAACGGAAAAGGATTTATACCGGTGCATTGCGCTTCGTGGTGCTTCCGCAATTCAGACGAATATATCAAGCTGGTAGGCGGGCAGTTTAACACCCACAAAACGGATACGTTTAGCTTGACGGTAGTAGATAAGAAACACCAGATAATGAATGGTGTTAATCCGTTTACAACCTGGGATGAAACTTATGTACACAGTAAAATCAACAAAGATATTCATGTATTGGCAGAGCGCGTTGAAGGTAGCCACCATGAACCATACACCTGGACAAACACTTATGGCAAAGGGCGCGTATTTTATACAGCTTACGGCCACGACGAGCGCACCTGGAAAAATCCGCAATTTTTAAAACT
>JAZKDT010000039.1:0-4183 GCA_040387475.1 Bacteroidota bacterium
TGTCACACAAAGCATAACCCCAACCCGATGCTTGTAGCGTAAAACTACATTACTAACATCGTATTGTTATAAGTTACAACTTAAATCGCCTAAAAATGTACTTCCCTAACCTAAATTTGAGTAAACCAAATTAAATATTATGCATATGAATTTTTTAGCAATTTTAGTAGCAGCGTTAGTCCCCATGGTTATGGGTTTTATCTGGTATAACCCAAAAGTGTTAGGCAAGGCCTGGATGCAGGCTGCAGGCATCACTGAAGACAAAATGAAGGGGGCCAACATGGCGGTTATCTTCGGCGTTAGCTTTGTCCTGTCATTTCTACTATCTTTTTCAATACAGTTTATGGTCATTCACCAGTACCACTTTGGTTCCATGTTGTTCAAAACCGATTTTATGGACCCAAATACCGAATTAGGAGGCATGTACAAGACGATCATGGATCAATATGGTTCTGCGTACCGCACATTTAAGCACGGTGCCTTGCACGGCTTTATAGGCGGTTTATTTGTAGCTACCCCTATTTTGGCAACCAATGCTTTATTTGAACGCAAAGGATTTAAATACATCGCTATTAACTGCGGCTATTGGATCATTACCATGATGATCATGGGTGGAATTGTGTCTGCCTGGATGTAATCGGGCACTCGCCTACTCTATAACGCTGTCAGAATACATTCTGGTGGCGTTTTTTATTAAAGATTAGCTATTTTATTCAACAATCATTTTTTTTACGCCCAACAGATGATTACTGGTGGTTTTTACAAAGTAAGTTCCCGAATTTAAATCTAATACCAACTCCAGCTTTTGCAAATCAGTAGTTTGGGTATGTACAATTTTTCCCCTCACATCAATTACTTCAATTTTTTTTGGGTGACTATCGTTTTCAAAGACTAAGGTAAAACTGCCATTATTAACCGTTGGAAATAATTTGTAGTTGTAAACAGTTTCACTACTATTCTTAATTCCTGTAACAATACTATTGATTGAGGTTTCCCAAATGCCTCGCCCAAAAGTAGAAATATAAACTTTATTTAAAGCCGGATTAAATTCAATATCGCTCACAATAACATTAGGTAAGCCAAAACTGTTATTTACCCAGGTACTTGCCCCCGAAACCAAGGTATACACACCTATATCCGTGGCAACGATGAGATCATTGGTTCCCGGAATTTGCTTTATGCAGTTAACCGGGAGGTTTGGCAAATTATAAGTGATATTTTGCCACGAAGTTCCCCCGTTAGTTGTTATATATACTTTATCGGTTGCAGTAAATCCTGCCATGCATACGTAAACCATATTGGCATTGGATGCATTGATTTCTATACCCGTGTAATATAAACTATCTGGCAAATTATTGGTAACATTTGTAAAAGACGCGCCATCATTGGTGGTTTTAATAATAACACCATTAACGCCATTTTCATACCTTACCCTTCGCGCGGCATAAATGACTTGGCTGTTTGAATTGGAAACGGCTAATGCTGAAATTTCGGAGCTCTGACCTGTCAACGTATTTGAAACAATAGTGGCAAGCGGCATCCAGGTATTTCCATAATCCATTGATTTCATCACATTTTCGTTTCCTATATACATTACACCTGGTAAATTGTGGTTAGCAACAACTGGTGTTACCCATTCTGCCTGTTCAAAGTTGGGGTTCGTGTTAGGATTAAAACCACCCATGCCATTACTATTGCTGTAATAAAAATTCCCGTATTGACTGGAGCCAAATACATCGGTAGTACTTGTTGGAAATAAACAATTATCCATACCATCGCCACCAAAGATAGTTGACCAGCCACCGGCATTATAGTACATTGATGCGTTATCCTGGGCGCCGGCAATTAATTGCCCAGTTGAGTTCTTAGAGCTCGACAAACGATAAAATGATGAGATCTGCATGGTATTCATGCTGGTCCAAACGGTTGGCCAGGCGGTTGTGCTCCATGAGTCAGCTATCATGGCAGACGTTTGATAAACGCCACCATCGCTGCATACAAAATAATTTCCGGTTAATGGATGCCGACTTATATTATGTATATCGCCATGAAGCGTGGGGCCATATTGCGTGGTCCAATGAGAGACAGGTAAAAACGAATTTGCTCCGTCGTAGGAAGCCCACATATTAACTCCGCCAACATACAGGGTATATGGGTCTAAAAAATCGACCAATAGTCCAAGATCATAGTTACCCTGTCCGCCGCCTGTAGACCCTTGGCCTCCATCTAACACACTTTCTGCGGGATTGATCAAAGTCCAGTTAGTTCCTGCATCCGAAGACTCGTATATGCCATATAACCCACCAAAAATATCTACACACATAGCATAAATAAAATTTGGGTTTGATGGCGCGATAGCCAGTTTCACCCGTTGTATATCGCCTGTTAAAGGCATACCTGTGTTTAACATCGTCCAGGTGTTTCCAAAATCTGTTGATTTGTAAACACCTGCGTTTCCTATATTTGATGTCATAACCCAACCCGTAGCCGCATATATAATATTTGGATTTACAGGGTCCTGATGCATATCCCAAAACAACGAATCCAGTTTTTTAGTCCAGGTAGCTCCTCCATTTAAAGATTTATACATGCCTGTAACACCGCAAGCAACCAAATCGTTAGTATTTGCGGGATTAATTAAAATTTTACGAATTAACGAAGCATCTCCATGAGTTAAATTATACGTCAATCCCGTTGGTGCCCAGGTCAAACCGCCATCAAGTGTTTTGTATATGCCTAATCCATAATGTGTATGTCTTTTCCGCCCGTTTAAATGCAAACTAACACCTATATATTCAAAATCACATAACGAAATATACATTTCATTTGGATTGGTAGGATTGATTGCAATATCACTAACGCGGGTAATAGGTAAATTGTCAGTCAAAGGGGTCCATGTGTTACCATTGTTAGTGGTTTTCCAAACACCGCCTTGCGCCACACCAACAAAAAACGTATTAGGATTGGTAGGATGAAAAGCGATACAATTGATGCGGCCGATACCATTTTCCATATATCCCGTTTGGTTAATCGGAGTACTATAGGGCCCAAATGGTGCCCAAACCGCAGATGCACTGTTTTGTATCTGTTGCTGTTTAAAGTTTGCCATATCAATGGTGGCATTAATATATTCATCAAAACCCGCAGGCTCTCCCTTTGTATTGGTGTGAAATTCCATTTCATATTCCCAACGTTTATAATTTTTCCAATTCTTCTGCCTGGTGAGATCAGTATTCTTTTTAAAATCGTTGAACTGTGTTTTTAATTCATTAAACGTTAAAGCCCGGTTGGTCTTATTTTTGTGAAAAGTTTGTCCGAAAATTATTTGACAACAAAATAAAAAAGCGCTACTGATAAAAAGATATTTCATACAAAAAAATTATATAAACATAAAGTTACAAAAAATACCTGCTATGCGTTGCAGCAAAACTTTATAATTTGGGAGTTATAATTCATCAAGACCAACTTTCTGTCTTCTTTTATTTACATTTTCTGGATCTTCAATGGGATAATAAATATATTCATCATTTTTATCATAGCTGCCTTGCGTGCCGTAAATCTGCTTTTCACCTTTAGCAACTTTTACCTTATCTATATAAAAAGCCAGCGATGACCATTCGAGGTAACCTCGATCTGCAGCAAAAATCAAGTCATTGAGATATTTTTCTTTAATAGATAAAGGAGCAAATCCAAGAATAAAAAAAGGAACACCGTACACATCACCGGCAATTTTTGGAGAAGGATAACCATAACGGCTGATAATAACTTCAATGGCAGCAAAAGATACACTATCTTTACTTCGCAACTCATTCTTAAATTTCCTGTAACTTATCACATTTTTAAGATTAGCATTAACACTGTCAACCAAAATATTGCGGCCGGCAAATTCCTGATCGATAGTGATTAACGCCTTAATTAATGAATCATTGGTTGTGTTGTTTTTATCGACGTATTCTGTCTTAACTAATTCACCTTTGGAATAATAATAGTATTTTACTAATACTCCGCTATCACTGTAAGAATTCCATTTTCCATAAAACTGTATTGTACTTGTTAATTTTCCTTTTAGGTTTTTATCGGTTAAATCATCTTGTCCAAAATTATTTAACTCATACATAAATTTTGTAATATTTATTTCGCGCAAATCTGTTGTGCTTTTTACTTCAAATATAGCGTCGTTTTT
>JAZKDT010000039.1:4193-28862 GCA_040387475.1 Bacteroidota bacterium
TCCATAAAAATAATAATGAATTTTATCGGGCAAATTCTCCAGGCGCGCTTTTCCTTCTATTCTCACCAATCCATTTGGATAATAAAAAGCCGTTTTTAATTTTTTGAAACGTGCAATTTCTGTCCGGTCAAGTATTCCGTTATTGTTGTAGAAATAGCTTTTTCCTACCGGCTTACCATTTCTGAAATTCCCTTCAAACGACTTAACCGTTTTCCCAGAGTCAATATAGGTGATCCATGCACCCTTTCGGTGACCTCTTTTGTTCAAACGATTAAACGATTGTGAACTAGCATCCTTGAAAAAGAAAAAGATAATTAAAAAAATGAAGCTAACTATTCTAAAATTCTTCATTTAAAAACACATTACCCTTGTCCGTCCTGAACATCAATGGATGTATTAAACACAAAGTTTGCAGGACCTTCAAGCCATATATTATAAAATGTATTTTCCAACACTTTTTCAAATTTTACATTCAGGTTTCCGCCTAATGTTTTAATGGTGCAGTTATTTTTATCAGTACTTACTCCTTTTAAAGCCGCTACCAATGCTGCTGCAGTTACTCCCGTCCCACAAGACAACGTTTCATCCTCTACCCCACGTTCGTAAGTGCGAACAAATAATTCGTTATCTTTTTTCTCAATAAAATTGACGTTGGTTCCTTCAAATACAAAACGATCGTTGTTTCTTATTTTTTTCCCTTCAGTAAAAACATCAAAATTTTCGATACCATTCACAAATTTTACATAGTGTGGCGATCCGGTATTTAAATAGAAAAAACCTTCACCTACCTCAACTTGCCGCACATCATTCATTTTTAACGATACCCATTCGCTATCAATTTTAGCTTCGTGCACGCCATCAATGGCCAAAAATTTAGCATGCGTTGTTATAATACCCAGGTATTTTGCAAAAGCTGTGATGCACCGCCCACCGTTACCACACATACTACTTTCATTACCATCGCTGTTAAAATACACCATTTTAAAGTCAATTCCCGGCTCAAGTTCCAGCAACATCAAACCATCAGCACCAATGCCAAATCGCCGATCACATAACCATTTAATTTGTTCGGTAGTTAGTGAAATTGCTTTTTCTCGATTATCAATTAGCACAAAATCATTTCCTGTACCTTGATATTTAAAACATTGCAATTGCATAATGTATTAATTGATTTTAGCTAATAATTGCGAGTCGTTCACGAGTTCCATAGGTTTAAACTCTGTACCTGAAGAGATTTTGTAAACCACATCATCATTTTTCAGATAATAGTTATCGTCTACTTTATAAATGGTAATGCTGCTAAAGTCCGACAAACCATATAAAATAACACGATTACGGGTCATCCGATAACCCTTGGAATTTAAAGGTGTTTTCCAGAATTCCACAAAAAATAAATTAGGATACTCGGGGTTGGTAACCCCCGCTAATTGACCAGTTAACGTATCACGTTTTGCATCGGTATCCAAATCGATTACTTTGATGTTTTTCACAGACAATAACTCTTCTTGTGCAACGTTAACATCGTCCTCTTTCAATAAGGCATCTACTTCACTGTAATTGACATTCGGAGAATTTTTTGTATTGATCGGGTTTTTTTTATCTGGCTTCGACTCTGATTTTTTTTCAGAATCTTCTTTTAAAACTGTTTGTTCAACAATCTTTATATTGTCAATATTTGGTTTATTGAACTTCTTCAGATAATCATCAATCTTAAAAATAAAAAATGCCACACCGGCTAATAAGCCAATAGAAACTCCAAAAACAAAGGGTGGTATTTTATATTTAAATCTCATGAATTTTGCGAAACTAAATTTACATCTTTTTTTGAAACCATTCTTAACTATTTAGGAAAGTTTTCAGTCAGAAAAAATGTCATATTGCGACAAAAAAACAGGTAGGATTTGTTAATTTTTTTAGCAAATGTCAGTCTGAAACAGCGCTAAAAACGGGCTTTGGTTAAGTATTGTTAAAATAAAAAGTTATATATAACTTAAGCGCAGCATTTGCGTTATAGGGTTGTAATCAAAATTTTCAACTAACTAAAAATAAAATATAATTATGAAAAAAGTAATCTCTTCTTTATTTGTAGGCGCATTAGGTGGCGCTTTTGCTTTGTTTGGTAATTATTACTTTAACCAAAACAACGATAACCAGGTAAGTAATTATAACCCGTATTCAACCCCAACCCAATTAACCAATTACAGCGGAAGTTTTGCAACTGCAGCTAATGCCCCCGACTTTGTTGCTTCGGCAGAAAAAAGCGTAAACTCCGTAGTTCATATTAAAACCATTGTTGAACAAAAAAATAATTTAGCATACGATCCTTTTCAGGATTGGTTTTTTGGAGGTAGGCAACGCCAGCCTAATATGATGCAGGGAAGCGGAAGTGGTGTCATCATTAGCCAGGATGGTTATATTGTAACTAACAATCACGTTGTAAACGATGCATCAAAAATTGAAGTAGTGTTAAACGATAAACGCACTTATATAGCAGAAGTTATTGGTACTGATCCTAATACTGACTTAGCGTTATTAAGAATTAAAGAAGACGCATTACCTTATGTGAATTATGGCAATTCCGATGACGTAAAAGTAGGTGAATGGGTTTTAGCGGTTGGTAATCCTTTCAACTTAAATTCTACGGTAACTGCTGGTATCGTTAGCGCAAAGGGTCGTAATATTAATATTTTAGAACATAATGCACAAGGCGGTAGCCTCGCTCCTATCGAATCTTTTATTCAAACAGATGCCGCGGTAAATCCTGGAAATAGTGGCGGCGCTTTAGTAAGTACAACCGGCGACTTGGTTGGTATTAATACGGCTATTGCTTCTAACAACGGTTCGTATCAAGGTTATTCTTTTGCGATACCCGTTAACCTGGTAAAAAAAGTAGTATCTGATTTAATAGAATACGGAACTGTTCAACGAGCTTTCATCGGATTGAGTATCCAGGATATTGATTCAAAATTTGCAGAGGAAAAACGTTTCAAGCAATTAAAAGGTGTGTATGTAAATGGCTTAACGTCTAATGGTGCAGGCGAAGAAGCCGGCATCAAAGTGGGAGACATTGTTACAAAAGTAGAAAACGTTGTGGTAAAAAGTACTTCAGAATTATTAGAACAAATCGGAAAATTCAGACCAAGCGATAAAGTAAATGTAACCGTGATCAGAAGTGAAAAAGAAGTAGTTGTTCCGGTTGTTTTAAAAAACAAAGAAAATACGTTGGGTATCATTAAAAAACCGGAAGTGTTTCGCACTTCCGTTAATTCACTCGGCGCAGAGTTTGAAGAGTTAAATGCCGAAGACCTTTCTAAATTTAATATTCCTGCCGGGGTTAAGATAGCAAAATTGCAAGCCGGTAAATTAGCCAATGCAGGTATTAAAGAAGGATTTATTATTATGTCGGTTGACAAGAAAAAAGTATCCAACATAAAAGATATTCAAACGCTGCTTGAAAATAAAACAGGAGGTGTTTTAATAGAAGGAATGTATCCAAACGGAATGCGTGCCTATTACGGATTTGGATTATAAGCGGTCGAAGCTTAACAAGGATTTATCATTTGAATTAGGAGTTATGTCTTTGCTCATTTGTCATAGGTCTAAAAAAGTATAATTTAACTGTTAAAAACATAACAAAAACCTAATCATTTAATAATCAAAGTAATACATAGTTGGAAAAACATCCTTTTTTTCGTACCTTTGTTAGCTTATAAAACCCAACCATAAATAATGAGACAGCTAAAAATAACCAAATCGATCACCAATCGCGAAAGTGCATCTTTAGATAAATACCTTCAGGAAATTGGTAGAGAAGAATTAATTACCGCAGAAGAAGAAGTTGTTTTAGCCAAGAAGATCAGAGATGGGGACCAGGACGCTTTAGAAAAATTAACCCGCGCTAACTTACGTTTCGTTGTATCAGTAGCCAAGCAATATCAAAATCAAGGTTTAAGTTTACCCGATTTAATTAATGAAGGTAACTTAGGGTTAATCAAAGCCGCCCGTCGTTTTGACGAGACCCGTGGTTTCAAATTCATCTCGTATGCTGTATGGTGGATTCGTCAATCCATTTTACAGGCATTAGCAGAACAATCCCGTATCGTTCGTTTGCCATTGAACCAGGTAGGTTCTTTAAATAAAATCAATAAAGCTTATTCTAAATTAGAACAGGAATTTGAGCGTGAACCAACGGCTGATGAAATTGCTGAGTTGTTAGACTTACCAATCGATAAAGTTTCTGATACAATGAAAGTATCCGGTCGTCATGTAAGTATGGATGCTCCTTTTGCTAATGGAGAAGAAAGTTCTTTGCTGGATGTTTTAGTGAATCATGATTCATTAAAAGCAGATGCAGGTTTGATCATGGAATCTTTATCTAAAGAAATTGACAGAGCATTATCGACTTTAACAGAAAGAGAGCGCGATGTTGTAAAATTATTTTTCGGAATTGGTTTAAATCATGGTTTAACATTAGAAGAGATTGGCGATAAATTTGACTTAACACGTGAGCGTGTGCGTCAGATCAAAGAAAAAGCGATTCGTCGTTTACGTCATAGCTCGAGAAGTAAATTACTTCAACAATACTTAGGATAATTTTAGCTAATTATCTTACTCACTAAAGCAAACATCCTATGGTGTTTGCTTTTTTTATGCACAAAAAATTCCATTCTGCATAAATGCATGATGCTATTCATACATTCATATAAAACTAACTTTGTAAAAATTATATAAAACCCTCCCAAAATTTGGATAAATACTGTAGAATGGCAGATTTATTTAATTTTTGACCTATTTATTGATCCTGATTATACGAATGCTTTATAATTGATTTATATTTATCATAACTAATCAAACTCCGTGAGGTGTTATGTTTTCGAAATGAACTCTGGATCTAAGAAAACTTAATAAATCATAAGACAATAAAAACAATAAAAACCAACCTATGAAATTATTTACCTATTCATTATTAGGCGTAATGTCACTTATGCAATTAAGCATCGTTGCACAAGGGCAATTAGCCAAGCCTTTAAAAGCCAGAAGACAATTTATACTTCCGGCCAATCTCACTACAAAAGACTATTCAACAAAAACAGTGGTGTTTAAAGTGAAACCTCAATACAGAAATATAACAACCTCTACCAAAATCAACCATCCACTTTTAGATCAGGTGTTAGCCTATATTGGTGTAAACACATTTGGTAAAAAATTTCCGAATCACGCACCGCCGGAAAAACAAAGAAACGAGCTAGGACAAGCTTACGCAGATCTGTCATTAATTTATGAATTGAAGTACAGCAATAACGTGAACCTGGAAGAGGCGATCAATCAATTATTGGCTACTAACTTATTTGAGTTTGCTGAACCTCACTACAATTATCAAATGCATAATTTTACACCAAATGATGGTTCCATTTCTAATCAAAGCGGCTTTTTAACGCGCATTAGAGCTTATGCGGCCTGGGATCTGGCATTAGGCGGCTCTCAAGGTAATGCATCCGTTATAATTGGTATTGTTGATTCAGGTACAGACATCGACCATCCGGATTTAGTAAACCAGTTTGTGCATAACGCAGCCGATCCTATAAACGGAACAGATGATGATGGCGATGGATATGTTGATAATTATACCGGATACGATTTAGGTGGGGCAGATTACAATACCGTTGTAGGAGATAATAATCCAAATATTATGGGTAGTAATAACTCTCATGGCTCTCATGTATCAGGATGTGCTTCAGCACAAACTAATAATACAACCGGTGTTGCCGGCATAGGCTTTAACTGTAAGCTGCTACCCGTAAAATGTGCAGCTGATAACGATACCAGAGGTGCCGGAGGTGAAGGCTATATTATTGCAGGTTATGAAGGCATCACCTATGCTGCCGATCACGGAGCAAAAATAATTAACTGTTCCTGGGGTGGAACCTCGGGAGGATCGTTTGGCCAGGTAATTATTGATTACGCCACTATTAATAAAAATTGTCTAGTAATCGCTTCAGCAGGCAATTCAAGTCTTGATGAAAAAAACTACCCGGGCTCATATAAATATGTGCTTTCAGTTGCCGCAACAAATTCTAGTTCTGATGCAAAGGCTACCTTTTCAACTTATAATTATGATGTAGATATCAGTACACCTGGTAACAACATATACTCAACGTATTACAACAATACTTACAGCAGCTTAAGCGGAACGTCCATGTCGGCTCCTATTACCGCCGGAGGCGCAGGCCTGGTTCAATCAAAATATAATTATACAAACGCGCTACAAATAGGACAAAGATTAAAACAAACCTCTGACAATCATTACATGTCTGGTCCTAATATTACCGGAATACCAAATTCAAGTCCTGCTTTTCTAAACAAGCTTGGTAAAGGGCGAATGAATTTACAACGTGCTTTAACCGACCCTGCAGCACCATCGGTGATTTTTGACAATGAAATTATAACCGATCATAACGATAATGCGATAGTAGTAGGTGACAGTTTATTTATAACCGGAGATTTTATTAATTACCTGGCTCCTACTTCCAATTTAACAGCTACTATCACCGCTCAGATAGGCGGTGCGTATGTAACCAGCATTGATAACACTACGAGTCTTGGGGTTGTTAATACACTTTCTACGGTAAATAACAATGCCGATCCGTTTAAATTTAAGATCAATGCCGGCACACCTGACAATTCTCTTATTACTTTTAAAGTAACCTTGTTTGACGGTACATATGTAGATAACTACTATTTCGATGTCATTGTAAATGTAGATTACATAAATATCGCCATCAATGATGTAGCAACAACTATTACGAGTAAAGGAAAAATTGGTTATAATTTAGATGGTCAGCTTCAGGGATTAGGTTTTACCTACATGGGAACAAATATGCTGTACGAAGCTTCAGTGATGTTTGGATCCGCCAACACAAAAGTTTCTGATGCGTTCAGAGGATCGACTGCTGGTTCTGCTGATGTTGATTTTCAATCAGTAATAAAAGCGAATAGAACAATTCCGTCAGTATTTTCTGAATTTGATGTACATGGACGTTTTAATGACGCTGTTGCATCCCCGGTACAAAATCTACTAGTGTCTCATAGCGCGTATGCATGGACTACCGCAGGCAACAGAAAATACGTGGTCGTTGAGTATGTTATGAAGAATAGCGGATCAACTGCTATTAATAATTTATATGCCGGTATTGCTGCAGATTGGGATATTGACGAATCTACTGCATCTAAAAATAAATCAGATTATGATGCCGCCACTAAAATGGGCTATGTTTACTCAACAGCAACCGGCGGCAAATTTGCCGGTATAAAATTGCTGACCAGCGCAGCTGCTCCTAAATGTTATAATATTGATAATATAGCTGGTGGTGCCGGAGGAGTAGATATTAACGACGCCGCCGATTATTTTGGAACTGCCGATAAGTATACAACATTATCCAACAATAGATATCAGGCCGGTACTGCAGATGCCGATGGCGAAGACATTGTAGAAGTTATGAGTGCAGGCCCTTATACAATTGCCGCAGGAGATAGTGCCACAGTGGCGTTTGCGCTTATTGCCGGTGATGATCTCACTGATATTAAAAATAGTGCTGATAGTGCGCAGGTACATTATGATGGTCCGCCTGCAATTGTTACAGGTATTAAAAGTAGTTCGCCGGGTAGTATGCAGGCCAATGTATTTCCTAATCCTGCAAACAGCGATATTAACTTTATAATCAATATGTCAAAAACAGAAAACATTGATATTACGTTGGTAAATACATTAGGACAAACGGTGAAACATATTGTGAAAAATAATTTAAACACCGGATTAACACAAATCACTACGGATGTGAGTCAGTTGCCAACCGGAACCTATTATTATCAGATCACTACAAAGGACAGCTCATTAAAAGGAAAAATTATCATCACAAAATAGAAGCAAAATCCTTAAATAAAAAGCCGGCTGATTAGCCGGCTTTTTTTATGCACTCAAACTCTTTTACCCAGTTCAATAACAGCGAGGTCTTTAATTTCATCGTTATCAATCACAAAGCGTAACACCGTTTTTACCTGGTGAAAACCGTGAACACCACATGCTCCAGGATTCATATGCAGCACTTCGTATGGTTGTTGATACATTACCTTCAAAATATGCGAGTGCCCACAGATAAACAATTTGGGTTTTTCGGCGAATAATATATCTTTCACCTCTTTTAAATAGTTAGTTGGCTGCCCACAAATATGGGTCATAAACACTTTTACATCTTCACACTTAAAAATCAAATTCTTGGGAAATTCCTTGCGTGCATGAGCATCGTCTATATTTCCATAAACCGCTCTTAACGGCTTTAGCGCTTTAATGGCGCCTGTTACTTCCATGCTGCCAATATCACCTGCATGCCACACTTCATCCGCTTCGTTAATGTGTTTTATTAAAGCGCCATCCAAATGGCTGTGAGTGTCGGATATTAATAAGATACGTTTCAATAAAATCTAAATTTTAAAGATACATATTTAATTTACTTACGTTTTTATTTTCTATTCTTTGATCAGCTTCTTACAAAGCTCATGGTTGTTATACCGGATCCTCACCCAGTAAATACCATTACTCAATGATGAGGCGTCAATAGTTTTGGTGTAAGTACCTTTACTTTCTTTAGTTTGAAAAGAATTAATTTCTCTACCCAGCGCATCCATTAACGTTAAATTAATCTCACTATCAGTATCAAGATCTATAGAAACGGCAAACGAATGATTGAATGGATTAGGATATACCTTTACCAAACTACTTTCGGTTAACTCTTTCACACTTGTTGCAATTGAAACCGTTTGTCCGTTAGTACTGATAATATTACTTAACAATCCCGCGCCGTTTTCTGATCTCACATTAAAATAATAAGTAACGCCATTAGTCAACACCAAATTTTTTGCAGTTACTGCGGTATCTCCCCAATTGCTGGTCCAGGTTAACGTATTAACTGCTCCGGGGCTGGTACCGATAGAATACCAATATTTTGCGATAGCAGAATTAGGGTCATTAGATGACGACCAGTTGGCAGATAAAGAATCGCTCGTTACAACCACATTAATATCAGCCGTTTTTCCATCATTGATAGCGGTGATATTTGAAGGGTTGGTCCAGTCAATATTGAGATCTTCATAATCAATAGCTGATAAATTTCCGGCTACGTCATTCACAATTGATTTTATCTTAGCGGCAAATGTTGTTGGATTGACATTTTGATAACGCAGGTCATTAGAATTTCCTGTACCTACCGAAACACTCACAGAAGCCGTGGGGCGTGACCGGTAAATCTTTATTTCGTCCAGGCTCCACTTACAGTTCCCACTCCTGAACGACACATAATTTCCGGTCGCGAGTGGCGAGGGATCAGTCCATGATGCGATCAATGAATTATCTTTATACACATCCATTTTACCCGTAATACGGTCATAGATAACTTTGAAATCGTACCACTGCCCTGCCACCAAATTAACGGCAGCCGTGTAAGTTGGTGAGCCAAATGTATTAACACCACCGCTGTAAGATGTTTTATATAATTGGACAGCCTGATTATCCAATCTGAACCATACAAAATAACTATTTCCTCTATTAACACTATCCGGTGCATCTGCAAAAAAATGTAATCCCGCTCTACGATTCGTTCCGGTGCCTTCTATCTTTCCTTTAAAGTTATATAAATAACGATTAGATAAGGTTTGCGTTAGAGCTGCATAAATATTAGTATTGGCTGCGGCCGTACTTACTTCATCTGTTTGTTCCAATGCATTATTGGCAATTCCCCAGGCTCCAACTTTCTGTGTCCACTCCGGGTGGATAGCCACATCAAAATTATCGGAGAAAAATCCGTGTGTGTAATTGCCTCTCCATTCTGTTCCATTATAATCGATCACCTGGTAATAGCTTTTTTCCAAACCTGAACCGCCAGCATTGTCCGCATCTGTAAACGCTGTAGTAAAACTAGCGGTTTTCCATCCCCCGGTTGTGGTGATTTGCGTAGTTGGGGCGGTTATGTCGGCAGTGGTAGTTGGTGTACCTACACCGTTTGTGGTATAGGTTGCTACCCAACCGGCGGCTGTAGTAGCACAATCAGAACGAAACTCGATCAATAAATTAGGCCCGGTTGAATTAATGGTTCCGGGAGAAACGGTACTGGTATATTTTCCGATCAGCGTTGAATTCACAGAATTGCCATCATAGATATACAGGTAATCATAATTGTTCTCTAAACTAAAAGAAGTAAAACTCATACTTACTGACGTTGCGCCGCCGGCCGGTTGAAACAACCAAAGCTTACGTTCGTCATCAGCGTAATTTGCCGAAGCTCCTCCCGTATCATAAAATGCACCTCCTGTCGCCGTTACAGTAGTTACAACGGGCGTGTTATTTAATAATTTATAAAATTTATCCCAGTTCCAAAAAGGGCCGGGATCGTTGTGAGTTTGATTTGGAAACATTTGATGTCCCTTTACCTTCACACAGGTGCCTTGTCCGCATTGTTGGGTTGTACCGCTACATCCTGGACCAAAATAACAACGTAAAGGACTGATACCATAACCTGTGCACATATCTCTTACCAACGCAGCGCTGGCCGTTAGTAAAGTTGTATTAAACCAGGAAGCATTATTATTATACCCTTCGTGCTCAATTCCTAATGTATATGGATTTTCAGAACCGATATGCCATGCTTTATTGCTTTCCAAAACCATTTGAGTTACCTGCCCGTCTGAACTTCTCATAACATAATGAGCTGATGCCGATGCGCTACAGTTTTTAAACCAGGAGATACAACCGGCATAGCTTCCTTCCACGTCATGAATAGCAACCATAGTGATAGCCACGCCTCCACGAGAACTATAATTACAGGTTGTCATATCTGTTAAGGCCGGTGCGTAATCAACCGATGCTACTGAATTTATGCCTGATGATTTGTAAACTGCACCCGAATTAGTTGTAACAGCCGCTGGATTAATGATCACTGAAGACGAACTCAATACTTCATAGTTAGCGCCAAATATATCCTGCATGTTAATCAGGTAATCCGGAAAACCATAAAAGTCCTGGGCTTCGCCGTTTGACAGGAACCAATACAACTGATATAGGTGAGCATTCATGGCAAAATCATTTTGAAGGTCGTTACTCAACGGTAATTCACTCAAAGCGACAAAAACAGGCAGATATGCTTTTAAATCATTTCCAGAAACAGACAATTGTTGTTGCAACCCAGAGAACGCATTTGCATAGGCTAAAATACTTTTTTCTGGATCCGCTTTAATATCATCAACGCTATAACCCGAAAGTTGAGATACCGATAATAAATTATTTCTAAAGTAACCCTGTCCGTCTTCGATCAGGCCCATTACGCCATATGTAGTTGGATAACCAATACAACTTGGCTCTTGTGCACTAGTTCCAAGATGCGCGAAACGGCTCTGCGAAAAAGCAACTGACTCTAAAACCCCTTTTGGAATCGAAGGATTTAAACTATAAGCTTTTCTGAAAAAAGCGCCGTAGGGATTAGTAACCAAAAGCTCGTTAACCGAACTCGAAAAAGATTGTAACGAAAGAACAGAGGCAACAATAAGTAATAGTTTCTTCATAAGAAGTTTTTGATTGATTTTTATTGTTCATATGGAATAGGTCATACAATCTTCTCTGATTCGGATAGTTAATCGGAATAGGAAAGTTCCTGACGATTTCATAGAACGGTTTTAGTTTCCTTAAATCTATGAAAAAACAGATACAGTAAAAAGTTAAATTTTCGCTAAACAGTTTTAGAGATGCAAATAAAAAAACAGGACATTGAAAACGCAGATTTTTTATGATTTTACACGATTTTTTGAATCGTTTTTATCATGATATCCATGTCATGCGTTTTCTACTAAATGTTATTTGTACTCCAGCATTTTCTTGTAAATGCCGTCTACTTTTTGCTTCAAATCTTTGGTTTCACCCTGTTCAATAATTTCTCCCTTGTCCATCACAATAATACGGTTAGCATGATGTATGGTCGACAAACGGTGAGCAATAATAATAGAAGTTCTGTTTTTAGCCAATTCTAAAGATGCAATCTGGATTAATTTTTCAGTCTCCAGGTCAATAGAAGAGGTGGCTTCATCCAAAACAAAGATGGGTGGATTATAAACATAGGCTCGCACAAAAGCTACCAGTTGCCGCTGCCCTGCAGATAACATAGCTCCTCTTTCTTTAACATTATAATGATAGCCTCCCGGCAAGCCGGCAATAAATTCATGAATACCGATGTGTTTTGCGGCGGCCACTACCTGATGTTCCGTAATTAAGGGATTATGCAAGGTAATGTTATTTAAAATACTATCGCTGAATAAAAAAACATCCTGCAATACCACCCCAACCGACTCCCGTAGTTCATTCAACCGGTACTCATTAATATTCACATCATCAATTAAAATAGTTCCTTTATTGATCTCATAAAAACGACTTAGTAAATTAATGATACTGGATTTACCGGCACCTGTGGCTCCAATAATAGCCACCGTTTCGCCCTGATGAATAGTAAATGAAATGCCTTTGATTACAAAATTCTCTTCTTTATAAGCAAACCACACATCTTTAAATTCCACTTTACCCTTCATGTTCCTTGCAGATACATTGCCTGTTTCGGAAATAATTTCATTGGTATCAATCACTTTAAAAACACGTTCCGACGCCACAATACCCATTTGTAAAGTATTTAAACGATCCGCTAACATTCGTATCGGACGAAATACCATATTAATTAACATGATAAAAAATGTAATATCCCCCAACTGAATATTGTAGGTATTGGACTTTACACCCGCAAACCAAATGAATAAGGCAATAGAAATAGACGATAATATTTCCACCACGGGAAAGAAAATAGAGTAATACCAAATGGAGCGAACATTAGCTACTTTGTGTTTCTCATTGATCTCTTTGAATTTATCATATTCTATTTTTTCGCGATTGAACAATTGTACGATACGCATTCCTGAAATATGTTCATTTGTAAACGTGTTCAAAGAGGCTACTGCATTTCTTACTTCGGTAAATGTTTTTTTAACACCGTTTTTAAACAAATTAGTAGCAATGATCAAAAGTGGCAACGTGCTTAGCGTCACCAAAGCAGCGGCCCAATTAGTATATACCATCACCGAAACAAAAATAATGATGGTTAGTATATCTCCGCAAATAACAATAAACCCTTGCGAAAAAACGTCGCTCAAACTTTCTATATCCGAAATGGCTCGTGTAACCAACATTCCCACCGGTGTATTGTCAAAATAGGTATTTTTAAGTTTGAGGATATGTGTGTATACCTGCAATCGAAGATCTTTCACAATGTTTTGGCCTAACAAATTGGTCACATAAATGTTGGTGAACTGTAAAAAAGCTTCTAACAGTAAAATCCCTACTAACAACAATCCCATGTGATTCATAAAATCTAATTTGCCAACGGTTGACAAAAAATTTTCATTACCAGCATCCTCTATAGCAATCGTGTTCAGGGTTTTCTTAATCAATAAAGGTCTTACAATACTTAATGAAGAAAGGGTTAAGGTTATTAAAACAGCCGCTACAAATAACTTCTTATAAGGCTTACTGTAAGATAGAATTCGTTTTAAAAGCGAAAAACTGAATTTGGTTTTTGATTCTGTTTTAGCCATTAAAGATGGTGGTTGGATATTGTATCTCCGTTAAATATAGGGCGTGTCCGGCAACCGACATACCGGCATCCGAGCGATTTTTATTGGCTATGATCGTCTTAAATTCTTCAAGGGTAATTTTTCCCTTTCCAACTTCAAGCAAAGTACCAACAATGGCCCGCACCATATTTTGCAAAAACCGGTTAGCGGTTATTTTAAAAATATGCTGATTGCTATTGATCTGTCTCCATTCTGCAAAAATAATATTGCAGTTGTTCGTTTTAGTTTGAGTGTTAACCTTACTGAAACTTGTAAAATCGGTCACGGTCAGTAAATGAGCCGCGGCATCATTCATCGCATTAAAATTTAAGTCGCCATAAAACAATAAAGAACCTGCGGTTAAAAAAGGATCCTTATACGTATGTAATAAATATTCATAGCTTCTGAATTCAGCGTCAAAACGTGCACTGGCATCATCCTTAACCGGAAAAACGCCTTTCACGGCAATTTCATAGGGTAACACTTTATTCAATTTATAAACGCAATTGGAGTCGGCACTATGCAGGTCAGTTTTTAAAGAATCAAAATGTGCGTAGTAGTCTTTAGCATGAACCCCTGTATCGGTTCGTCCGCATCCTACCACTTCAATAGTTTCCGACAGGATCATGGAGAGTTTTTCCTGTAAAACCTGTTGAACAGTGTTAGGCGTATTTTCCTGGATCTGCCAACCGTTAAAACTGGCACCATTATAAGCTAACTGAATGAAATAGCGAGGCATGACACAAAGATAAGCATTTGTGGTTGTATTTATATAAAAAAGCGAAGCAGACTCTCGAGGATTCTGCTTTGCTTGTACTTACCACGGAAATGCTATTTAATTGGCTTTGGCGCTGTAAAAACGGGTCTAAACCCAATTAAAGGAGACGCTCCAATTTCGTTAGGATACTCGTCATCAGCGTCAATTTCTAAAAAATAATCACAACTAAACCAATTGCCGCCTTTTGTTCCTGTACGTGCAGATTTATAGGTTGTTTTATCAAATGTATTTACCATCTCCGAAACATTACCTCCCATACAATATAAACCAAATTTGTTAGGCGCATACGACCTTCCATAAACCGTATGAAATCCGCCGTCATTTATAAGCTTAGGCGACTGTGTGTTTGTTTCCTTAAGTTCTTCTTTATTTTTTGGCACGTACATTTTTAAAACGCTATCGTACTTGCATTGCTCTTTTGAATGGCACATATAATTTACTTCATATCTACCCTTACTGTCTCGTAAAAATTTATGACCATTGGCATACTTGGCGGTTGAATCATATTGCCGTGCCGCGCAAGCCCATTCATGATCAACCGGAATTCGTAAATCATTCATCAACGGTTTTCCTGCTTCCTTTAATACCTTGTTTGCTTCCCTCGTCAGCCAGTCACAATATAACAGGGCGCCCTTGCGCGAAATATTCACCACCGGGTATTCATCATAAGCGGGATAAGAGAAATACAGATCTCTCATCGGTTCGTTAAAGCTCCATGGAAATTTAGTGATCCACATTTGCTGATCCGGCTTCGCTGTCTGGTAATCCTCGTTTCTTTGTTGAATTAAAAGATCAGCTAAAAACGTTCTATATTCCAAATTGGTAACTTCAGTGGTTTCCATGTAAAACGACTGAACAGAAAACATATCTTTTT
The DNA here is from genome assembly GCA_040387475.1 of Bacteroidota bacterium. Lineage (GTDB taxonomy): Bacteria > Bacteroidota > Bacteroidia > B-17B0 > Aurantibacillaceae > UBA4416. The sequence continues at coordinate 19,538 of JAZKDT010000039.1, forward strand.
TATAAGGAAATGATCCCATCGGTATATATGCGTATTTATCTTTATTCAATTTCACAAGAGCATCAATCATTTTTTTCTTTTCTTTTAAGGTATTGGCCATTTCCTCTGAATTTAGTATCAGCGCATTTTCTGACTGATCCCTTTCGATAGATCCAAAAAACTGTGGCTTACTTACACTAAAAACAGGTCTGAAACCTATCATCGGCGAGGGCTTCGTCACATCTCTAAATTCCGTTTCATTGGTCAGTTTCAAATATTCCTGGTCGCTGTACCAGCTACCACCACGGGTTCCATGCGTTTTTGTTTTAGTTACCAGATTCTCTTCATAAACCATTTCTGCTACGTTACCGCTCATACAATATAAACCAAAATCATTGGGATTATAAGATGCGATCAAAACCGTTGTTTGCATCGGACCCAAAATGGTACCGGCTGTTGTGATAGCATGAGGGTAATCGTATTTACATTTAGCTTTGGGGTCGCGTTTAACTTCGCCGAAATTCTTAACATGAAAGTTAGCTAAAAAACATCCTAAACTGTTTTGAGCCACATTAGTGCCCCAGGGGAAATCTGCCGTCACAGTTCCCGAACGCGCCGCATAGGTCCATTCATGGTTTGTAGGAAGACGTAGATCATTCATCAACGGCTTGTTCTTAGACGCGAGGTATTCATTGGTAGCATTAGTCAGCCAGCGGCAATACATTTCAGCGCCTTCCCTGCTGATATTTACAACGGGATAATCTCTGTATGTTTTACCGGAAAAATAAGCATCTTTTAAATTCGTAAAGTCATAAGTGCCCTCAAAAACTTTGGTCCATTGCAACTGATCGGGTTTGGCTTTTAAAAAATCTTCTTTCCGGTTTTGAATTAACAGATCAAAAACAAAGGTCAGGTATTCAAGATTACTCACCTCTGTAGATTCCATATAAAACCGGTTTACGGAAACTTTCTGGCCATTGTAATCAAATGTTCCCATGGGCACGGGCATGTATATTTTCTTGGAGAGCTTTGCCAGGTCTTCAACCATTTCCCTTTTTCGTCTATGATTTTCTTTTATTTCTTTTTCAGTAAGCAAAGGATATACGTAACCCGTATCTTCATTTGAAGCCATCATGTTCATCGTGTTAAAGATCGGTCCCTCATCGCTTTTAGCAGCCATACTATTATCTGTTAAGTAAACAGACCCGGCATTCTTAAAGGGTGTAATAAAGTTTGCTGCTTTTTGTGCAGGTGCTATCGGCACTTTTTGCCCGCTAACAAAACCTGGCTTGTCATTTGACCTCATATCCGAAGCCATAGCGTCTTTAACCGTTTCAGGAGTAACGTATTTATTGTTTTCAATAAATGTAGGGTGAGAGTTTGGATAAAAATATATTCCAAGCACGGTAGCAACTGCCAGGCAAGCCATTGCGATAACCAGTTTATTGAGCATTAGGCTTCTAATAGAAAAAGGTATTAAAGAAGGACTTAAATATTGATTTGAAATTGTTTCCATAAGTTCTTGGTTTTTAGGATTGTTAAAATCTAAATTTAAAAAGGCTTGACCCAGCAGGTTATCCAGCTCTTTTTCAGAAACCTTATGTTTGTTATTGGTTGACATGTTGTGGCATTTTAATTTTTTCTAACTCAGCGTTCACGCTGTCCATTAACTGTTTTTTTAATCGGGCATAATATACTTTTAATTGGTTCTCAGGTTTTTTTACGAACTCGGAAATTTTACTGTAGGGCATATCCTGCCCACGCATCAATACTAAAATGCGCTGCCAGTCTTCCAGCTTCTCCAGTTCCTGCTGCAAAATAGTCAGGGGTAGCTTTTGAGCGGGCTGCATCTCCGGTTCTTTGTCGGTGAAATTTTCATGCAATTCTACTTCCAGGTTGTGTTTTTCAAAAGATTTATTATCCCGTAAAAAATTTCGCAAATAGTTAATATGCGTTTTAAAAATAAAACCGGTGAATTTAAATTCATTTTCAAATTCGCGTTCATGGGCAACATCGGCTATTTTATAAAGTGTTTTGTACACAACACTCCACGCATCGTCTTTATCCGGTAAATAGGTTTTGATCGTATATGCTAATAGCTTTTTAGCATACCTTTCGTAAAGCCATTTAACAAACTCATCCTTATTATTAACTATTTTACTTAATGTTTCTGAACTGAAACTCATAATAACCCGCTTACAATATATAACACATTATGGTAACAGCAGTAATTTATATACTAAAACATACAGAGCATATCGCTTTAATAATGCTTATACACTGGTATATTGAAGCTTTATGACTTATAGAGAAGCTTGTTGAGTATTAAATTTAAATAACTACTTTTGCACGACACGCTGTAAACATTTTGAAATGAAAATTATTATAATAATCTGTACTTTTCTATTGGCAAATATTTTTTCCGTGTCTTCTCAAACTGGATGGGATTGGGCTAAAAAGGGTGGTGGATCTGCTTCAAATTCTGCATTCGATTCTTATGACAATGCAAATGATATTACTGTCGACCACACAGGTGAAGTATTGGTTACTGGTTATTTTAGAGGTCCTGGAACATTTGGAACCATAACACTAAACGGTTCTGGAGACATGAGTGGGTTTATTGCAAAATATGACAATTTAGGCAATGCGATATGGGCAAAGGACATTGTAGGAGGCCAAATAAATTGTTATTCTATTGCTGTGAATTCATTAAACGAAGTATTTGTTTCCGGCTCGTTTAATGATTCAGCATCTTTTTCGGGCACCAAGCTTTACACGAATGGACCAATCGCTTATTATTTTCTTGCCAAATATTCTGCAAATGGGGTATTCATGTGGGCTCAAAAATGCGGCGCAATTGGTGGCATTCTGTATCCATCCAAAAACCCTATCGATATCGATGCTTTAGATAATATTTATATGGCAACCTACATCAACAAAATATCAGTTTTCGATACTATTTCCGTTAACCCAGCCGGGAGCGAATGGAATGTTGTGACAAAATACAACAGTTCCGGAAACATATATTGGTTAAAAACAATCACTGGTAACTCCAGTAATCGTGTTGTAACGGACATAGAATGTGACGATCAGGGAAATCTATATTTAACAGGGGGGTTCGATTCAAAAATTATTGTTGACGGCAATTACACCCAAGGAGCTGCTGTTTTTCGTCCATTTTTAGTCAAATTTAACACATCAGGTGTATATCAATGGATCAAAGTAGGGTACAGCTATAATCCTGCCGATCAAGGTAATTGCAGAAGTGATGCGATTGGCGTCAGCCCGGATGGCAGCAGTATTTATGTTGCCGGAACATATGAAAACACTTTTAAATTTGACTCTCTTAACACATTTCCGTCAAGTGGTTACCCAGAAATTTTTTTGGCTAAATTCAGCAGCAGTGGGCATACTGATTTTGTAACAGCAATTGACTGTTCTAGTCAGGCAACGATTAATGATATTTCTTGTGATAATTTTGGTAATTTTTTTGTAGCAGGAACTAATTTTGCGACATTGACTTATGGAACATCCAATATAAATTCAAGCAATTCCTATCCTCAAACCTTTATTTTATCTTGTAATGCCAACGGGGCTATAAACTTTTGGAATAATAACACTAATGTTAGTGCAGTACTAGCAGAAAGTAAACCTAATTCGATTACAAACGACCAGTGCGGTAACCCTTTGATTGCAGGATATATAAGGATAAAAGCAGAATTCGGAAGTACAGTTCTTAACACCAATGGCACTGACGATATGTTTATTGCCAAGCATGGTGGTACTCTATCAACACCTATTATAGGTAACAAAGAAATTTGTTCCGGTGAAACCACTACATTAAGTATAATATCGACAGCAAATAACCCTGTCTGGATGCCAGGTTCAATAACCGGTCCATCCATAACCGTTTCTCCTAGCATAACAACAACCTATTCAGTTACTTCAATAGATTCTAACAGTTGCAATGTAACAGCTGCAGCTGCTGTTACAGTATACGCATGTATAGGTATACATGAGCAGCATTTGGTAGCCGGGGGCCAAGGTCATTCAATGTCTGTCTGTTCCAATCAGAGTATAAATGCGTGGGGTTATAATTCATCCGGCCAATTAGGAAATGGAAATACCTTGGATTCATACAGTCCTGTACCTGTAAATGCTATTACCAATATAGCAAGCATTGATGCCGGAAAATATCATTCAATTGCTTTAAAAAATGACGGTACTGTATACGCCTGGGGACAAAACACTTCCGGTCAGCTAGGTGATGGAACTAATTTAACTAAAACTACTCCTGTTTTAGTCTCAGCTCTTACTAACGTTGTGGCGATTGCTGCAGGTGACTACCATTCAGCAGCGCTTAAAAATAACGGAACAATATGGTGTTGGGGAAAAAACACAAGTGGTCAACTGGGTGATGGTACTTTCTCTAATAGCTCATTGCCATTAAGAATTTCGGCCCTTTCAGGAATTACGTCTATCGCACTAGGTTCCGGATATTCACTAGCCTTAAAAAATGATGGAACAGTATGGAAATGGGGTAATGGCAACAATACACCTACTGCCGTTCCAGGCTTATCAAATATTACAGCAATTGCAGCGGGAGAGTTTCATTTTTTGGCGTTAAGAAATGATAGTACTGTTTGGGTATTTGGCGGCAACAATTTAAACGGGGAATTTGGCAATGGTACTACCAATACCTATGCAACTCCTGTACAAGCAAGTATCTCTGGAGTAAAAAAAATAGCTGCTGGAATGACTCATTGCCTAGCAACTAAAAATAATGGGACAGTATGGGGCTGGGGACTAAATAATTGGGGACAATTAGGAGATGGCACCATTACCACCCAAATTCTTCCGGTTCAGGCAATAGGACTGTCAAATATTGTGAGTATTGAAGCTGGCGACGTACACTCCTTGGCTGTTAAAACTGATGGGACTTTATACGGATTCGGTCAAAATTTTTCTGGTCAGCTTGGCAACAGTATGTCTAATAATAACTATGTTACTCCAATAGTTATTCCTGCATGTCAAGTCGTATCAGTAAACGATATATCTATCCAGTCTTTGGTCAATCTTTATCCAAATCCCGTAGAAAAAAATTTATTTATTGAATCCAACGAAAAAATATGTTCAATAAAATGTATTAACTCCATAGGAAAATTGGTAAATCTAAAATTAGAAAATGGATCAATAGATTTTACAAATCTTCCGGATGGAGTTTATTTTATTAGCTTATACACAATTAATGGTGAATACATAACAAAAAAGATCATTAAAAAATAACTTAAGTTAGAAACACAGTTGCTATTTATCTACCCCCTTAAAAAATATTCTAATGAAAACCAATCTCCATGTACAACAGGTTTTTTGGCTTTTCGCCAGGTCCCGGTAATTTAACCCGTTTGTTTTGCCGCCAAAATAACCGATGCCTGGATACGCCAATGGTCAACAAATACTTTTCGATATCGGATTTGATAGATTTGTCTGCAAAGCCATCTTCCGAATAAAAATCAGTTAACGAGATATCTGATATCTTATTTGGACCTACCCTCGTTACAAACGATTTAATAATGTGTTTATATTTATCTAAAGTACTATCTGTAAGATCCTTATAATAGATACGGATGACAGTATCCATCAAGCCCCAGGAATTTCCTCTTGCGGGTTCAATAATTGAATCCTTTACCGTACTATCTGGCGGTGACGTTGTTTTTGGGTTATAATTTTTAGAATAAGACGGATTTTTAGAATTGTTTTTTGATCCCGCAAACGATGCTTTCATCTTCCTCTTCTTCCTTCCAATAGAAGCTTGCATTCTCTTTTTTAAAGGCTTCATGCTAAATTGCTGTTTTACACAACCTGAAGCGAAGCAAATAAATGGAAATTCATGATGTATAGCACAGGAGCTAAACACGCAAGCAATTAAAAGAAAGATAATTGTCCGAAATACCATAAAATAATATGCAATACCGCATACCTAATATAACACATTTTCGTAACAGTACTATCACTTTAAAATATCAGGCTTGTTGGTAATAATGCCGTCAACTCCTCTACGTGCCATTTTTCGGGCAATGCGTGGCTTGTTAACTGTCCATACATAAACGGTCTTGCCAAGGGCATGCAACTTTTTAACCAGTCGCTTACTGCAAAATCGGTAATACACATTTACGCCCTGCCAGTTATTGTAATCATCCTTGTTAAAGTGTTTATCAAAATTAAAGCTCACCAAAGGCAGTTTAAATACAATGAGTTTTTGCAAATTAATGCTGCTGTCTCTTTTTGCGATATTAACCAATGCTTCTTTTTCAAAGGAATGAATGGTGTAAATCCAGCTGTGAGCTTTATATTTATCGATCAAGTCCACAATATGTTTTTCGATACCTGGGTAATAGGAGCTTCCTTTTTTAAGCTCAATCAGTAATTTACATCGGCCGTTAATCGCGATGATAGCTTCTTCTAATGTAGGAGCGTGAATTATTTCTTGTTGCTTCTCCACTTCGCTCGAAGCGACAGGACTTATAATTAATTTATGAAATTCGTCTACAGTTAAGTTCTTGATTAATCCTTCGCCATTGGTTGTGCGATTAACCGAAAGATCATGCATGATCACGATCACACTATCTTTGGTTTGATGAACGTCTGTTTCAATAACCAGTGCGCCCATTTCAATAGCCTTTTCAAAAGCACGGAGTGTATTTTCCGGCGCATAAGCACTTGCACCGCGATGAGCAATAATAACGGGCTTTTGGGAGAAAGACGCAAATGAAAAGATAAGAAATAATTTAACCGCTAAAAACGTTGAGTTTTTTCGCAGAGGAAAGCGAGAGCAAAGTAGTTCGTCACCCTGAACTTGATTCAGGGTCTCACAAGATGATGAACCAAGTTCAGCACGACATTTATCAGTACTAACCTTTAACAAGCTCCAAATTTTCCATGTTTACCGTCATCTTTAAAATACCAAACGTGATATTTACCTTTTCATCTTTAACCTCGTTAACAATGCCAATTTCACTGCTGTTTAAAATTTTGACTTTACTTCCCACTTTTAATAAGGGTTTTATCCTGGCAACTTTTTTCTCGGCAAAATTGTCGCGCTTGTTTTGCTTGGCCAGTTCCTTGCGTTTATTGGTCTCAGCTGTAATACCGTCAATAAAGCGTTTGATCACCAACTTACGATCTTCGTTTTTATTCCAATCGTCCAGCAGGCGCAAATATTTTTGACCAAAATCGGCCAGGCGTGCCAATTCAATTTTGCGTTCACGCTCACGTTCCATTTTGTCCTGATAGTTTTCATACAACACTTCATATTTTTCTTTGGCCATCTTACTCACAAATTCCTGGTGTTCCAATCTGTCATGGGCCTCCGCTAATTTTGTTTTTTGCTGTTGTACTTCTGCTAATAAAACATTGAGATCTACTTTTTCTGTATCAATTCGCTGCTTAGCGCGTTCAATCAAAACCTTCGGAAAACCAACCCGTTCAGCTACTTCAAAGGTATAACTGCTACCGGGCTCTCCAACGGTTAAAATATATTTGGGATCCAGGGTTTCAAGATCAAACAACATGCTTCCGTTTGAAACGCCCTGCAATTTATTGGCTAACAATTTCACATTCGGAAAATGTGTCGTGATGATCCCAAAGGTTTTCGATTTTACCAATTCTTCCAGTACAACTTCTGCCATCGCACCGCCCAATTCCGGATCTGTGCCGCTTCCAAATTCATCCATCAAAACGAGGGTATCCAAACTCACCTGTTTTAAAATAGCGATCATGTTTTTTAACCGCGCACTGTAGGTGCTTAACTCATGCTCTATACTTTGCGTATCGCCAATATCAATTAAAATATGCTTAAAAAAACTCATCACCGAATTTTCAGCAACCGAAACCAATAATCCCGATTGTAACATGGTTTGAAGCAGCCCAACTGTTTTAAGTGTAATAGATTTTCCTCCCGCATTCGGCCCGGAGATAACCACTAAATGGTTTTCGGCATCTAAATGAAGGTTTAAAGGCACCGTTTGCTTTTTTAACTCTTTGTTCTGCAAAAACAAAACAGGATGAAAGGCCTTGTTTAATTTTAACTGGGATGTAGAAGAAATTTCAGGAAGACTAGCATTGATCGATTGTGCAAATCTGGCTTTAGCCTTCAAAAAATCCAATTCAATTAACAGGTCATTATATTGTTTAAGTTGTAAGGAGAATGGTCGTAGCGTATCAGTTAACTCACGCAGAATGCGATTGATCTCCCTTCGCTCATCAATTTCCAGTTCAGCAATATCATTGTTGATGCCTATGGTTGCGCCGGGCTCAATAAAAATAGTTTTTCCGCTTTCGCTTTTATTATGCACAAAACCGGTTATCTCCGATTTATATTCTACCAAAACAGCCAGGGTTCTGCGCCCGTTAAAAAAGCTCTCTTCGTTATCCCGTATGTAACCCAGCTTACGTAATTCATTCACTTGCCGGTCAAATTTCACATCGCTTTCCCGGCGTTTATCGGATAGGTCCTTTCTGATCTTTTGTAGTTCTTTGGACGCTGAATTTTTAACTGTTGCATCAAAATCCACGATCCGGTCAATGGATTCAATGATAAACTTATTATCTTCCAACTCATTCGCTAATTGCGCTAAATGAGGTAATTCTGCTTTACGGTTCTTCAAAAAACGGATAGCGGTATTGCTGATCTCGGTGGATAATTTTACCAACAAAAATTGTTCTTCGGTGAGCATACTGCCTTCCAGCGACAATAGAGACGCCTCTTTACGGAAATCTTCAAACTGTATCTCCGGAAAAAAAGAATTATTACTAAGCGTGGCTTTCAATTCCGCAACACGGTTCAACTCTACGGTTAAGTTTTCGTTATCAAAGAAAACAGATAGATGGGTTGCTTTTTGTTTGGCCCCTTTACTAAAACACAGATCGGTAACGTATTTTTTTATTTTATAAAACTCTAATAATTCGAGGGCTTCAGATTCTATAATAGTCATTTCAGGATTAAATTTAACGTTTTTATTTACTTAAAAAAACTGATTAATGTTTTGAAAACTAAAATTTTACTTTATTTTTGGTAGGTTAAATAAACTCACTTATTTAAACACATAGTAACATAGAAATCAATTGTAACGAAAGGCAAATTCAAACAGTGTATTCTATGTAGAAGCGAAGCTTTCTATATCTGACTTAACCGATATAAAAACTATGTGTCTATTTGACTAACTATTTAACAACAACGTTATAAATTTAAAACGACCCTAAAGAAAGGTCACTACAACATGAAACAAGAGATCATTACCAAACTGGAAGAAATGCTTCAGGCTACTGAAGCTAGTGCTGTTGCTCA
>JAZKDT010000040.1:0-15843 GCA_040387475.1 Bacteroidota bacterium
TACCTACCACAAAATCATGAAGGTTTTTGTATACTTTTTGCCGTCAAAAAGTATGGAGAACTTAAAAGATACTTTTGGACTTCGGCTCCGCTCAGCCACCGAGTATCCAAAAGCAGTTTTCGTTTTCTTTTCTTTCTTGATAAAGAAAAGAAACAAAAGAAATCAAGAACGAACGCCAACTCCAATCTTTTTCGGGGCGCACAGCGCAGGAACACCCGAAAAAATTGTAGTTCTCACCGTTCGTCCACGTCCCCGCGCCCTACTACTAAACTCTCCTGATTAGCTAGTTGGTTATATGCACTCCTGAAAATAAAAGCCTAGACTTTGTGACAATGATTTTGTATACTTTTTGATGGTTGCTAAGCGGAGACGAAGCACGTCAAAAAGTATGGAGAACTTAAAAGATACTTTATAACACTTTTCTGATGTCACTTTCTTCTTTGTAAAAAAGAAACCAAAAAGTGAATCATTCTGTTTTTGGATACAATAAAAGCAGATTTGGCTACATCCGCTGGCTTTTGGTTGCGCAACTTTGTATCCTAAAAAACATCATTATGAAAATTGTAGTAACCGGGTCGTTAGGCCGCATCAGCAAACCACTGGCAAAAGAGCTGGTGCAAAAAGGAAACAGCGTTACTGTTATCAGCAGTGATACAGAACGACAAAAAGAGATTGAAGAACTTGGTGCCATCGCTGCGATTGGGAACATCACAGACGCCGGTTTTTTGGCGACAACATTTACAGGAGCAGATATCGTATATCTGATGGAGCCTCCTCCCAACTTTTTTACAGATACAGATACACAAGTTTACTGGTCTGATATCGCAAATGCTTATGTAAAAGCTATCCAATTATCGCAGGTAAAAAAGGTAGTTCATCTAAGTAGCATTGGTGCTCATACCCGGGAAGGTGTTGGCATGCTTGCCGCTCACAACGTGGTAGAAACTATCTTAAAGCAATTGCCAACCGATGTATCCATTAAATTTATGCGTCCGGTGGGTTTTTATTACAACATGTTTGCATTTATGTCATCCATTAAATCGCAGGGAATCATTGTTCAAAATTACGGTGGTGATGAAAAAGAACCCTGGGTTTCTCCATTGGATATTGCCGCTGTTATTGCAGAGGAAATGCAGAAACCTTTTGACGGAAGAACGGTGCGTTATATAGCCAGTGATGAAGTTTCGCCAAATGAAGTGGCGCACATTTTAGGACAAGCGATTGGCAGACCTGATTTAAAATGGGTGAGTATAACCGATGAAGACATGCTGAAAGGTATGCTGTCAGCCGGGATGAATGCCGGTGCCGCCAAAGGTATTATTGATATGAATGCCGGCCGCAGAACAGGCGTATTGTACGAAGATTATAACCGCCATAAACCTGCATTAAGCCATGTTAAGTTAACGGATTTTGCTAAAGAGTTTGCAGCCGTTTACCATGCTAATCCAAATTATTCAAATCACTAACTAACACATAACACCATGGAATTACACAACAGCACGGTTTTAATTACCGGAGGCACAAGCGGCATTGGTTTGGAGTTTGTAAAACAACTCACAGCGCTGCATACAAACATCATTATCACTGGCCGTGATGCTTCAAAGTTAGCGCAGGCTAAAAAACAATTTCCTAACATACATACGTTTCAAAGCAACGTCAGTCATCCAACCGATATTGTAAACCTGTATCAGCAAATCACAGCACAGTTTCCTGATCTCAATGTGATCATTAACAATGCCGGCATCATGCGGAACATGGATCTACAGGATACAAGCATGGATTTGGAATTTTTGACCAGCGAAATTGACACCAATTTATCCGGCACCATTCATATGGTGCACCAGTTTTTACCGCATCTGAAAACAAAAAAGACGGCAGCCATTGTCAACGTATCTTCGGGTTTGGCCTTTGTTCCTTTTTCTATATCGCCTGTATACAGCGCCACCAAGTCAGGTATACACGCCTATACACAAGCGCTGCGTTTGCAACTTAAAAAAACCACTGTAAAAGTTTTCGAGCTGGCGCCGCCCGCCACCGAAACGCCTTTAATGGATGAGTTTACTGGAATGGTAAACCCCACTCAAAACATGAAAGTGGATAAAATGGTGAGCATTGCGATCAAAGGAATTTTAAAAGATAAGCTTGAAATCCGTCCGGGAATGTCCAATATACTGAAGATAATGAGTAGGGTAGCTCCACAATTTATCATGAATACGCTGCATAAATCGGTTGAAAAAAGCAACAATAAATAGTGTACTTTTAATTACTAAAAATAAATACCAATGAATACAAAAAATAAAATCGCTTTAGTAACAGGCGGCAGTCGTGGATTAGGTAAAAATATGGCCATAGCCCTTGCTAAAAAGGGCATCGATGTTGTTATTACCTATAATGCCAACAAAGAAGCTGCTGATGCGGTGGTTTCTGAAATACAATCGATTGGACAACATGCCTGTGCATTTCAATTAGATACCAGTAAGATACAGGCACTGGATGCCTTTATAGAACAGATGTCCGGATATTTAAAAGAGAAAACCGGTAGTCCCAATTTTGATTATTTAATTAATAACGCCGGTACCGCTTTGTATATGCCGGTTACAGATGTTACCGAAGAACAAATGGACTCCATTTATAATATCCATTATAAAGGCATATTCTTCCTTACGCAAAAAGCCCTTCCGCTGATGAATGATGGTGGAGGCATTGTGAATATTTCCTCGGGGCTTACCCGTATTACCATGCCGGGATCGGCTGTTTACGGATCTATAAAAACGGCGGTTGAATCACTTACCAGGTATATGGCCAAAGAATTGGGGCCACGCAAAATACGCGTAAACGTAGTAGCACCGGGTGCTATAGAAACAGATTTTGGCGGAGGAAGAGTACGCGACAATAAAGAACTAAACGATCAGATTGCAGGCTTTACTGCTTTAGGACGTGTGGGTGTGCCCGATGATATTGGTGGCGTGGTTGCATTTCTTTGCACTGAAGACGCCCGCTGGGTAAATGCACAACGCATTGAGGTTTCGGGAGGACAAGCTATATAAAAATTACCTTTGACCATGACAGATATAAAACCCGTTAGAATAAAAAACATTACAGAATTTCACCGCATGCGCGGGCTTACTCCGCCCGAACATCCGTTGATCAGCGTAGTTGATTACTCAGCTATTACACCCGTTGAAAAAAGCGGGGCGGTGATATTTGATTACTATTCCATATCCATCAAACGGGGTGTGGGAAAAATGTTTTACGGACAACAGGAATATGATTTTGATGAAGGTGTGATGTATTTTATGGCGCCCAACCAAGTGTTAAGGGTTGAACCACCCGGTTCAACCGTATCCAACCCTTCCGGATGGATTTTATTGATCCATCCGGATTTTTTATGGAACACTTCGTTGGCAAACACCATTAAAAAGTACGAGTATTTTGATTACTCGGTAAATGAAGCGCTTTTTCTGTCGGATAAAGAAGAAGTTATTTTAAACGCAATTATCCAGAACATTCAACAGGAATACCGGAACAATATTGATAAGTTTAGTCAAACCATTATCATTTCGCAAATAGAAACATTACTTAACTATGCTGAGCGTTTTTACCAACGCCAGTTCATCACGCGAAAAAAAGCAAATCACCAGATCCTCGATCGTCTCGAAAAATTGTTTAGTGATTACTTTACCGACAATGCCGCATCCACCAAAGGGTTGCCTACCGTTCAGTATATATCTGATGCACTGCACGTGTCGCCTGGGTATTTGAGTGGTGTACTGAAATCGCTTACGGGTCAGAGCACGCAGCAACACATCCACGATAAGTTAATTGAATTGGCTAAGCAAAAATTATCAACCACCCGTCTTACCGTTGCAGAAATTGCGTATGAACTGGGATTTGAGCACCCGCAGTCTTTCAGTAAATTATTTAAAACAAAAACCCATCAGTCGCCGCTGGAATTCAGAACTTCCTTTAATTAGCAGAAGTGTAGTGTAAGCTAAAGCGGTTCAATGGCGTTTACCATTTCATACAACTCTCTTTCATTGGTTGAGTTAAGCGCCTGCATGTTTTCCTGCCAGGTGTAGATGATGTAAAAGCGGTCATCAATTTTTGTGAAATAACGAAATACTTCATAGGATTTTGCTTTTGTTTTACGATCGGTAAAGTTTGATTTCTTTCGTTCAAAAGAAAATGCCTTGTTTTTTGTCTTGTCGTATTTTTGCACGTTCTCAAAATATAAATTACCTACAAAATTACGTTTGGCTGAATCCAAGCCTGATTGCGTGGAAGGATAAACCACCACATTCATTTTTCCATCAGCGTGCGATTTGAAAAATAAAATACCGGAACACTTACACATCGCATTTCCTTGTTCTTCCCAGTTTACGGTGGTTGGACTTCCAAATTCCTGTGCATTCCAACCGGCCGGTAACGTATATTTTAATTTGAGGGCTTTTGATTTTTCGGTTTTTTGCGCTGCCAGGGTTAAAGTGAAACAAGCACATAAGATAAAAGCTAAGTTTTTCATAAGTAGGTTTTGTTAATTGTTTTTTATAAAGGAAGAGTCATGAGCCAGGTAATAGCTTTCTCTTCTGAGGTAAATGCTTTAAAGGGATATTTAGTGCTGTGATAATTTTGAGCAAAGTTGGCTGCAAACTGGTAAAAGCTATTTTTTACAATGGCAGCTGTACCCCTGAAGAAAGGCATATTATCGGTATTCGATACATAGCGTTTTCCTTCGTTGGTAATATTGAGATTTACCTTAACATAATTAAGCGTCACATAGGGTTTACCCCCGCTTAACTGTTCAGCATGTGCGATCAATTCTTTGATCTCCGGAAAACCAAGTTCTGCACCTTCCTTATAAACAAAAGATACGATAGGATCATTAAACGAAATAGTAACGTATGGAAGGTCTATATGGTTAACAGATGAATTCATGATACCTTACAAAAATAATATAAAACATAAAATATCAAACAGCGGATCATAACATTTAATAAAAAGAGCGATGTGAAGTAATTTTACACTTTAAAAGGAAGTTTTAACTTTTTTTAATCCGCGCGTCATATTAAATAAGTCTGTTTTTACTTAGATTTGAGATTATAAAACACAACCCTATGAAAACGTTATTTACCCTTTTACTAATTGGTTCAGGATTATGGAGCTCATACGCACAAGCTCCTGTATGGAAAAAAGAGCAATTGATGCCTACCAAAGAATTAGCTGATAAGATCACAACAAACGCCAAAGATAAACCGCTTATATTTAATGTTGGCCCAATGGAGAATATTAAAGGCGCTCAGGCTGTAGGGGCTGCTACAAATGCCACGTTTAGTAACAAAATATTGTCGTATTTAACCATGGAAAGTAAAGCAAGAGCCGTTGTTGTTTACTGTGGTTGTTGTTCTTACTCAAGCTGCCCTAATATTAAACCGGCTTACGATATTTTATTAGCCCAGGGTTTTAAAAATACCAAAGTGCTTGAATTGCCAGAAGGTATTAAACCTGACTGGGTTGCCAAAGGGTATCCTACCGAGTAACCGTCAGGTCATTTACCTGCAATGAAAACTGTTTTCCTGTTGTTTAATGTATTGTTAGGTGTACAAATACTTGTAGGCCAACAGGATGTTATCTTTTTATCAGGAAATGGCTATAGCTATTCTATCAGTACACAAACACAAAAAAACGAGTGGGGGAGTAAAGACACGCTGGTAAAAATGTACCGGCTTGAAAATGGTGTTAAAAAATATTTGCTGACACATTACTTATACAGGTACGCTTCGGATTGTAACAATACCTTCACCGATATTGGCACCATTGAGTATTTTAAAGATCGTATTATTTTTAAAACCCAATACCTTCAAAAAGGATCAGACCCGATTCCGGAAGCTCAACAGCAAATTTATAATATTGATGACCGCGGACGCTTATTGCTTGTATCAGACAAGTTGTATATGAAGGGGAAATGGGTCAATACTGATGATATAATGAAAATTGCCCCTTACTGAGACCAGTTATCGGAAATTTGGAAATATTAACCCGGTAATTTATCTTTATTAAAAACCTTTCCGATGAATCCCACTAAATTTTTATCAGTCATTATCCTTGTTGCTGTTGTTGTGATCTCTGCATCCTGCAAAAAAGTACCATTGCCAGATTCGCAGGCGCAGGCATTAATTGGCAGATGGAAAGTGTTGTCGGTTAACAGTGGCTGGGGAGGAAATACAGAAAGCGACGGCAAAACCACCTTTGAATTTACTAAACACGGTAAATTTTATGAATATCATAACATGCTGTTAAAGCGCACAACTTCTTTTAGTTTTACTCAACGTAGAAGTATTTATAGTAATGAAACTCAGTATATTATTGATTATAAAAAAGGAACTGATCAGTCTTTTAAGATAGTTGGTGATAAATTATACTTAAATGCCGAAGCTTTTGACGGGGGCGGTTACGTGCTTACCAAAAAATAACAATCAGGGATAGTTAAAGTGTAACAGCTTCTTTTCTCAAAACCATTATATAAAACAAGGGTGCTAAAGCAGAAAGTAAATGTTTGATGGTATGACCACTAAATGCTATTTTCTGAAAGATAACCTGATCAGTGGCTTCACATATTTTGGCTAAGCCATATACCAGTACAATCAACCACAGATAGAAAGCGTATTTTTTCGGGTCGTGAAATAGTAATAGGATCAGGGGAATTAATACGATAGGTAAGAACTGGATGAGCACATAAAACCTCAGGTCGCCGTGACCTTTACTTTCTGTCATCTGCCAATAAAAAACAGAAAGCAGCCCCAACAGTAATAAGGGCACTAAAATATTTTGTGCCGATCTCAGGCACATATAACGACCAATGATGATTGAGAAAAATGCCATAAAGGAAATGGTCATTGGTAAACGGTCCCATAACAGTGTTTGATTGGATGGGAAATAATGGTAGTAAGAAGAGCCAATGCCCGTTAAGGCAATGCCACCAAAAAACACCAGGTTATTAAATAGTAGAGGCGAACTGCACTGTTGTTTTTGAGACAAACAAAACAACATGCCTGCCAAACCAATTATTAAAAACGGAATATTGGAAACGACATTCCAGAAGTTTGGAACCGATTCGATCATTCGTTTATCGGCAAAAGCATGGTAAGAAAGATCTTGCGGAATAGGGCCGTAAGCCATAACCGCCGCACATACACCAATGCCAACCGATAAAAGAATTCCGTATTTGATAGACTGTTTAACAGGCATGTCTTAAAGATTATATGGATGAAGGTTGGTCGGTCATTTTTTGATTTTCTGTTTTAGACCGTAAACTGTCCCTGATGTTTTTTTGAACTGCCACAGCGGCAAATAAACTCAGCGTAAACGACATTCCATAAAAGCCTTTTTCGCTTCTCATCAGATCAGCATTCCACAAACCAATGATAAGTAATAAAATAGAAAGGATGGTGGAAAACCAGCTGATGCCGTAATAGATAGTAGTTACAGGAATACCTTCGAGATCATCCCGTACCGCTTTTTGAAGAGACACGGCAGAGAAAAGCCCAAACATTAATACCGTAAAATAATAGCCTTTTTCATTTAACAGCATGTCGGCATTCCATAAGCCTACATTGTAAGATACAGCGCCCGCTAATAAAGCAACCCATGAGGCGCCAATGAATGCATTTGATGGTTTTTGATTCATAATTATAAGTTTTAAATTATGAGGTCAAAATTAGAGCGTAAGAATTGGAAAGTTTTTGACAATTATCAAAAAATGGGATCACCTGCTTTTTTAAGCTTCGGATCTAATGCGACTTAACGTTTCCTGGGTAATACCAAGATAGGACGCTATTTGGCCCAGGCTGGCGCGTTGTAGCAGAGATGGCTTTGATAAGGCTAATTTCTGGTAACGTTCTTTTGCTGTTTTAAATTGCAGGCTCAGAATACGCTCTTCCAGTTTGATATAATAGTTCTCCGTGATCATTCTTCCAATACGCTCGGTTTCGGGAAACTGTTGATACAGATTTTGCAGAACTGAAAAACTAAGCTCAACCAACTCGCAATCTTCCAGTGCCTGCAAGTTTTCGAACGAAGGTTTACAGGCAATAAAGGAATAAAAGCAGGTTGCAAATTCCGATTCCTGGGCAAACCAATTTGTGATCTCTTTTCCATCTACAAAATGAAATCCACGGATGAGGCCTTTCTCTATAAAATATAAACTGGTGCAACGTTCATCAATATCCAAAATACGCTGGCCTTTGGGAACCGTTATTTTTTTGGAAACAGCATGTATCTCTTTTTCTAAAGCCTTAGAAATGGTGATGGTGGAAGAGAGGTGGCCAATGAGTGTCATTGAGATAAATGTAAGAATTAATTACTTGTTTTTTTATGTTTCCGGTCGATTTTGTTCTTCTTACCGGTGGACCCTGGGTTTTTGTTCATGTTACAGAATGGATACTTATAAACTGATGGTATAAGATTTGAATGTAACGGGGCTATGGTAAAACAAATTACTCATCAGTTCCTTAAGCAGGTTTGTTTGAGCGCTTTTGGTGTTTTAGTATTCTCTTCTTCCTGTTACGCGCAGGATACGCTACATATTTCGTCAAAAGATACATTACAGGACCCGTTTATGCGGGACTCCCTTGAGCTCACACGTGTGAAGCGAATTCGTCCGCAGTTTAAGTTTGACAACCGGGTGGCCTTTCATGGCAGCCAGGGTTTGCCAATCAATGGCTTTGATTTGGGTCTCTTGCTGGAAAGCAAATTACGGTTTACGGTTGGATATTATACACTCTTTGGTAACTTAAAAGAGTTTAACATTGAAAGAGACGGCCAGGAGTTCACAAAGGCCATTCAGATGAATTATGGAAGCATTAACACCGAATTAATTTATAAAGACTGGCGTTTCGTATCGCTTGGAATGCCTCTGGAAGTGGGTGCCGGAGTAAACACCTTCAGGGACAAAAATTTAACAACCGGAGATGTCTATTCAACCCAAACAGGAGGATTGCTCTTCATTAATTTTGGTGTTGCAGGAACATTTAAGCCTATGCGGTTTTTAGGATTAAAAGTTATTGCAGGTTATCGAAAACAGGTTTACAACCAGGTGAAGGATTTTAATTTTGATGGATTCTTTACATCCATCGGTCTCAACTTTGATGTGCAGGAATTAGGCAGGGATATTAAAATGATTAGATTAAAAAAGAAATATAAAAAAGGAAATCCGGTAAGTAACATTGTTAACATATTAACGGGCTAACCAGGGGCATAATGAGGAAAACACTGCACACTAAATGCAAGGAGGGAATTTCGATAAATTTATAAAACATTGTTTTTCAATAACATGTAACTCTGGCATTTATTTGATACATATTTCAGCATAATAACTTATAAAAGATCTACAACATGAAAACATCAATTATCGCCCTGGCTTTATTTACCTTAAGTTTGGCATCCTGCAAAAAAAATTACTTATGTGAATGTGAAATCACTTACACCACAGATAGCACATCTTACACAAAAGACGATAGTAAATATACGTTTAAAGATACCCGTACAAGTGCTGAAGCCCGTTGCGACGCGGAAGATGGACAAGGAACAGATATATACGGAAAGTATACAAGAAACTGTAATATTAAATAATATGTCAGTAAATAAACATATAAACTCATACCTGGTGTGAGTTTATATGTTTACTCAAAAAACCGTGTTAACTAAACAGACAATTAAAATCCTTTCAAATTAATTTCGTTACCGTTAATCTGGGTCACGTGTTTTTTCATTTTCTTTTGAATCACTTTAAAATGTTGTTCCTCTTCGGGAGCAATTAACGAAATAGCCTCTCCCGATGCCTCGGCTCGTCCTGTTCTTCCTATCCGGTGAATATAATCTTTAGGAGACCGCGGTAATTCGTAGTTGATCACATAGGGCAAAAATTTAATATCAATACCTCGTGCCATTAAATCCGTAGCTACCAATACTTTTACTTTACCTGTTTTAAAAAAGTCGAGCGCTTCGGTTCTCGCCACCTGGCTTTTTTTACTGTGAATAGCAAAGGCGTCAATACCGTTTTGGTTTAGCTTTAATGCAACAGCATCAGCCCTATGAACCGATGACGTAAATATCAATACCTGTTTTATCTTTTGTGTTTTAATAATGTAACGTAACAGTGGCCCTTTCTTTTCTTCCGAAATTAAATAAGCAAACTGTTTAATCAAGTCCAGGTTTTTTATCTCTTCCTCAACTTTAACTACTACAGGATCGCGTAATAAATTACGATTGATATTATTCAGGTCATCACTTAATGTAGCTGAAAATAAAAGGTTCTGGCGGTTCTTTGGTAATAAGCCAAAGATCTTACTCATCTCTTCCTTAAAACCAAGATTCAACATTTTATCGGCCTCATCCAATACTAAAATTTTGATCGCTGATAACGAAACTGCATTGGTTGAAATTAATTCCAATAAACGGCCAGGTGTAGCCACTAAAATTTCTACACCTTGTAGTTCAATCATCTGCGGATTGATGGATACACCACCATATACCGCCATGCTTTTTATTTTTTGCGGCAAGTTAGCGCTCAACACTTTTACCACATCACTTACCTGTATGGCCAGCTCACGAGTTGGAACTAACACTAACGCTCTTACGTGACGGTTCTTTGAACCTACGCCGTCCTGAAATTTCTGTAGAATAGGTAACACAAAGCTGGCCGTTTTTCCCGAACCTGTTTGTGCAATTCCCAAAATATCCTTCCCTGCTAATATGGCCGGAATAGCTTCCTGTTGAATAGGGTAGGGCTGTGTGTATTTTTGCTCGGTAAGTGTTTTTATGAGGTCGGCCGAAAGACCGAGTTTTGAAAATGGCATGTTGATTGGTTTTAAACCGCAAATATACACATCCTTTTTTAGGTGTCATGCCTTTTAAATGAGGTTCGTCATTGCTAACGAAGTGAAGCAATCTCTAACACTGCCTGGTATGAGGTTGAAGAAAAGCGCGAATCCTTTTTTAAACGTATATTTACATCCTAATAAATTCCATGACACACTCAACTATTCTTTCCCATTTTAATATTACAGAACTTAACCAAATGCAAAAGGCGATGATGGAAGCCATTCCAAAGCCCAATGATGTGGTGTTGGTATCACCAACCGGTTCGGGAAAAACGCTTGGTTTTTTATTGCCACTTCTGCAACTACTGGAAGCAGATAAAACAGGTGTACAGGTTTTGATATTAGTTCCGTCGCGTGAGTTAGCTATACAGATTGAGCAGGTATTTAAACAAATGGGTACCACTTATAAAATTAATTGCTGTTATGGCGGACATTCCGTTAGGATCGAAGAAAACAATTTCCAGCATCCTCCGGCGGTTTTAGTTGGTACGCCCGGTAGAATATCGCATCACTTACGTCGTAAAAATTTAATGGTGGATGACACGCATACGCTGGTATTGGATGAGTTTGATAAATCGCTGGAGTTTGGTTTTAAGGATGAAATGGATTTTATTATCGGACAATGTAAGCGTTTGAAAAAACGAGTGCTGACATCGGCTACCGCGTTGAAAGAAATTCCGGATTTTGTTGGATTAAAACACAGCGTGGAATTAAATTACACCACCGAACACAAAGAATTAAAGTCGGCTCTGGTTATTAAAGCAGTGAGAGTGGAAGGAGATGATAAGCTGGAAGCCCTGATGTTATTATTAGGAAAGATCAACGCTAAATCAGTAATTGTATTCTGCAATCATAGAGAGGCAGTGAACCGTATTTCGGAACAACTAAGCTACTACAAAGTTGATCATGGTTTTTACCATGGTGGGTTAGAACAAATTGACCGCGAAAAAACATTGATCAAGTTAAGGAATGGCAGCATCAATTTATTGATTACCACCGATCTGGCGTCCCGAGGTTTGGATATTCCGGAAATAGAAGCCGTTATTCATTACCAGTTTCCGGCAACCGAGGATGTCATGATTCATCGTAATGGCAGAACGGCCCGTATGAATGCTGAAGGCACGGCTTATTTTTTATTAGATATTAACGATCATTTACCAAAGTTTTTAGAGGTGATTCCTGTAGAAGAAACGTTACCTAAAAAATTAATTTTGCCTGCACCCTGTGAATGGAGAACATTGTATATAGGCGCTGGCAAAAAAGACAAGATCAATAAAATGGATATTGTTGGTATGCTGTTGCAAAAAGGTAAACTACATAAAGATGAGTTGGGTAAAATAGAAGTGCTTGATCACTCGGCATACGCCGCTGTTAAAACGGATAAGATCGTTAAAACCCTACAACTTATTAAAGAAGAAAAGATCAAAGGCCGCAAGATTAAAATGGAAGTGTCTTCTTAGTATTTCTTTTACTTTCTTTTGGACATCCCTAACGCAACATGCTAAACTATAAAACACAAGGTTGTTATCGAAATTTTAAGCCGCGTTAAGGATTGCAGCGAAAATCCTTTTTATGAGGGACGAATAAAAAGATTGTAGCGAAAAGCCTGACCCGACCGGAGGAGGGTAACGCCCACATCTATTCAAAAACTAAAACCTACCAATCGCTGCTGCTGCCGCCACCACCTGAATCGCCACCACCACCGCCGCCAAAATCAGAGCTTGAACTTGAGTCGGAACTTGAGTAAGAACTACTGCTCCAGGAGGATGATGAATCATAATATCCATCTCCCGTGCTGCCGCTACCTGGTCTGAGGAGGTCTTTTCTGAAAGAGACGGTTACAAAAATGAAGATCAGGGATAAAAAAGTACCTATGATGGGAATCAAAAATAAAACAACCGCAATAAGTATTAATACTTTTTTTGCTGTGGGTCGGTCTTTTATTTTTTTTGCCAAAAGTATGGTGATTAATAAAAACAAAGCACTGGCCGAGTAAAAGAAAGCAAACAGTCCCCAGGGTGATTCCTGATTATCGTCTGGGGTATATTCGTGAGCGCTATAATAGATTAGCTGATCCACGCCTTTATCAATACCCTCATAATACCTGTTAGCTTTAAAATATGTTCTCATGTCACCATCCTGTATTTTTTTGGTAAGCAGGTCGGGTAGTGCGCCTTCTAATCCGTAACCGGTGTGAATACGAAATTTATGATCATCAACAAATATGGCAATGAGGACACCATTATTTTTTCCTTTCTGGCCGATCTTCCAGGCTCTGAATAAGTTTTCGCTAAAATCTTCGAGGTTTTGACCATTTAACGAAGCAGCAGTATAAATAAAGATCTGGTTACTGGTGCTATCTTCAAACCGGTGTAGTTTTTTGTTTAGTGCTATTTCGTTTCCCTCGCTGATAACGCCTGCTTCATCGGTAATATAATTGGCAGGTTTTGACGGATATTGCTGCGCTCTGGCAAAAAAAGGTAATGATATAATTAAAAATATAAGTAAGTATTTCATGATCAGTAATGTTTAACGGCATCTAAAATAAGGTATTCCGGTTAACAAGCGTGGAAACACCCTAAAATATCGATTTAGGCAAATTTGTTCAAAAATTAGGATATTGTTAATAAAGTGTTTATATTTGTCTACTTCTTATTTTGAAGATTTGTATTAGAGTACGTTTGTAAATGCCAGTTGGAATTTTAAATACTTTACATTTTTCTTTAATAAAGTATGAATAACAACACACATTAATGACATTTACAGAATTACAATTGATCAAACCGCTGCTTACAGCACTTGATAAAAAGGGATACAAAGAACCGTCTCCCATTCAACAACAAAGCATACCCCACATTTTACAGGGAAAAGATATTTTTGGCTGTGCTCAAACAGGTACGGGTAAAACTGCTGCTTTTGCATTACCTATTTTGCAATTGATGGAAGCTAACAGAAAGCCAAATCAACGCAGAGAAATCAAAGCACTGATATTAGCGCCAACCCGCGAATTAGCAACCCAAATCAGCGAAAATTTCAGAGAATACGGTGACAGCCTTGGCTTCAAACACGCTGTTGTTTTTGGCGGTGTTTCTCAGTTTCACCAGGTGGCGGCTATTAAAACAGGTATTGATATCTTAATTGCAACCCCCGGTCGTTTGTTAGATCTCATGAACCAGGGTATTATAAAATTAGGCGCGATTGAATATTTTGTATTGGATGAAGCTGATCGTATGTTAGATATGGGCTTTATCAATGATATGAAAAAGGTGATCGCTAAATTACCGGTTAAAAGACAAACCATGTTCTTTTCGGCTACAGCAGCTCCTAATATCATGAAGCTTGCTAATACGATTCTTAAAAACCCGGTTAGTGTTGCCGTTAACCCTGTGGCATCAACCGCAACTTTAATTAAACAAACGGTTTACTTTGTTCAAAAAACAAAAAAGAGCGCTCTGCTAAAGTTTATTTTAGAGGATAAGAAAATTAAACATGTATTAATTTTTACACGTACAAAGCATGGTGCTGATAAAGTGGCTAAAGCCTTGAACGCCTATAATATTAAAGCAGAAGCCATTCATGGCAATAAATCTCAGAACAATAGAGAAAGAGCTTTGAAAGGTTTTAAAGACAGAACCATTAATGTATTGGTTGCTACAGATATCGCTTCCCGCGGTATTGATGTAGATAAATTAACGCATGTGATTAATTACGAAATTCCGGAACAGGCAGAAGCGTACGTTCACCGTATTGGTCGTACAGGAAGAGCAGGAGAGAGTGGAGAAGCCATTTCTTTATGCAGTCACGAAGAGTTGCCATACTTTAAAGGCATACAAAAATTAATTAAAAAAGATATTGATGTCATTAAAAAACATCCTTATTCTTAAACAGCATTGAGGCTATTATCAAGTAGTGGTGAGGCTTTAATAATAAAAACAAACAATAAAAAACAAAAAAATGAAAAACGGAGTAGTAAAATTTTACAACGAAGCTAAAGGTTTCGGATTCATCAAAGAAGAAAACGGTCCAGAGATCTTTGTTCATGCAACAGGTTTACAAGAAGAAATTCGCGAAAACGATAATGTTGTATTTGATGTGCAAGATGGTAAAAAAGGGTTAAATGCAGTTAATGTTAAATTAGCTTAATCCATTAAATTAGAACAAACAATTAAAAATAAATAAAATGAAAAACGGAGTAGTAAAATTTTACAACGAAGCTAAAGGTTTCGGATTCATCAAAGAAGATAACGGAACTGAGATTTTCGTTCATGCAACAGGTTTAGAAGAAGAAATTCGCGAAAACGATAACGTTGTATTTGATGTACAAGAAGGTAAAAAAGGATTAAATGCAGTAAACGTTAAGTTAGCTTAATTTTATATATCATAATCTTATCAAAATCCCCTGCTCAAAAGAGTAGGGGATTTTTGTTTATATTTGATTTTTAGCTAGCTATGTCAAATATTAAAAACGCTATACTGGCCGGATTTGCCTTTGGGCTTTTATTCGGATTATTTTTGTTTATACAGTACGCTATTTCATATGCACTTATAGCCGGGCCTGTTGCCGGACTAGCATTTGGAGTGGCAATGTACTTTTTTTTGACCTCAAAAACCGTAAAACAACAAACAGAAATATCCCCGGAGTACGGCAATACGATCCTTTACTCCGGTGCAGCAAATTATTTCATAGGAGTAGAAGCGGTTGGAGGTAAATTGTATCTGTTGAAGCATAACATCATTTTTAAATCGCATGGGTTCAATATGCAAAACCTGGAAAAGCATATTGCTCATACCGATATAAATGATATCACCACTTTTAATACATTGGGTATCATTCCTAATGGTTTAAAATTAGTTTTAGGAAACAACGTTACTGAGAAATTTGTTGTGAATAACAGGAAGCAATGGCTTACTGAAATAAAACAAAACATGAACCTGTTATAGCATTATATATCGAACGTATCAACAA
>JAZKDT010000040.1:15853-29215 GCA_040387475.1 Bacteroidota bacterium
CTGTTTCTTCGAGACTTTTATTTTTTGTGTTTCTCATAGTGATGAGTCTAACCATCTTATTTGTCTGGCTGTTTGGATTAGGTAATCATCACACCTTATTTCAAAATACGTTCACGTCTACCTGGATCATTTCGACCATTCTTTTTCAATTTTTGTTTTTCGGTTTGTATAAAGGATTTAAAATGAAAGAAGACCTGGGCAAAGTAGTTGAGATGCCTAAGTTTGAAAGTGTTGGCAGTGAGCTATCAGGTTTTGTAACCGATGGAATTTCGGAAATTGAAGCCGTTTTTATTTTTATTTTATTAATCCCGGTTATCATAGCATTTATAATAAACTTCGCTGTATTTTTCTGGGCCGCTATTTTAATTTTTATCGCAGTTTTTTATTGGATCTTTTACAGGGCCATAAAATTTTCCTTTAAGCAATCGTTGGTGTGTAAAGGTAATATTGTGAAGAGTGTATTGTACAGTCTGGTATTTACTATAATCTATACCTCATGGTTTTTTACAATTATACTCGGCGTGCATTACTGGAAGTAATAGGAGATCGATATTATTTTAGCACTTCCGTCTCCACTGTTTTTGCCTGTTTTAAACTCAGTAACCAATTGATGGCGTCCTCTTCTGTATTAAATGCTTTGCTGGGTTTAGCAGGTTTATTGATCTTTAAGTAAAAGCTAACAATAATGCGTTGAGCAAGATTCTTTACTAACATGGCTTCCGCAATAGAAAAGCGTAATCCTTCCCTGCTGGCGGAAAAGTCACGGGCATCGCTTGTAAATTGTGTTGTGCTTCCCGCTACCATTAAAACTAAACCAGGCTCCCACTTCAACAACTCACCCTGGGCAATATTCATTTGAACTGCTTCTTCCAGATCGATGATATGATTACTCAACATATCAATTCTTACAACACCAATATCTAATAACTGCACATCAGCATAGTCAAATTTGATATTTCTCAGAATTTTCACAAACTAAATGTAAGTTACTTTTTCGAGGAATCAAACTTTACAAACAGATTTAGGTAAATTAGTCGAGAAATTCGTATAGTCCATGGGAATAAAAGGACTACTAGTCCAAAAAATAAAAAAAGATACACCACCAGGTCGATATTAAATAAGATCACGGTCAATAAAAACAATCCTATACCATAGGCAATATTTACACCGTAGCTTACGTACATGGCTCCGTAGTAAAAACCCACTTCTTTCTCAAAAGACTCGTCGCAATGTGAGCACTGTGCATGCATTTTCATAAAGCCTTTTTTATATGGGTTTTTATGAACAAACACATCGCCCTGCTGACATTTAGGACACTTATTAAAAAGAATTGAATAAAGTTTGGAGCCTTCCAGCATAGTTATTTAAAGATACTAAATAAAGAATCTTTCCAGGTTTTTTTTGGTTGCGTTGATGAACAAACAAACTCTGTCGTTTTAGCATCGGTTTTTTGAATTGCCCCATAGCCGCCAGCCACATCAATTAATTTTTCGTATCCTAACCTTTTTAATAACGAAGCTGCTATCATGCTGCGATACCCACCAGCACAATGAATGTGGTACTCCTTATCTTTTGAAAGAGAGTCCTGCCAATCTGTAATAAAATCCAACGGACTGGATTTTACGTCCACCAAGTGAGAAGAGTCGTATTCACCTGGTTTTCTCACATCCAAAATGTTTAGACTTGTATTAGTTAATTTGGAAGAAAATTCTGTTGCCGGAATTGAAGTAACAGACGAAGTTTTGTTGCCCGCTTCCTTCCAAGCCAATACGCCTCCATCGATAAATCCCAGACAGTTATCATAGCCCACTCGGCTTAAACGCATCACTGTTTCTTCTTCACGACCCTGAGGAGTTACTAAAATAATAGGTTGCTTAATATCAGTAATCAGAGCCCCAACCCATGGCGCAAATTGGCCGTCAATGCCAATAAAGACAGAATCTTTAATATGTTCGGCCGCAAATTCAGCAGGCTTTCTTACATCTAAAATAATTGCGTTGTTAGTAGCTAATAGTTTTTTTACATCTTCAACCGAGAGTGCTTTTGAGCCGTGTGATGTAATGGTATCATAGTTGCCGTAACCCGATTTATTGAGTTGAGCATTTTTAGCAAAATATTGTGGAGCGGGTAAAATTCCGGTAGTCAATTCGGTAATGAATGCGGATTTAGTAATGTTTCCTAACGCATAATTCACTTTTTTCTGATTGCCTAAGGTGTCAAATGTTTCTTTGCTCATGTTCTTGCCGCAAGCCGATCCAGCCCCGTGAGCAGGGTAAACCACTACCTCATCAGGCAGTGTCATGATTTTATTTCTTAAAGAGTCAAATAGCATTGCCGCTAAATCTTCCTGGGTCAGATCGGATTTTATAGCAAGATCCGGTCTTCCTACATCGCCAATAAATAATGTATCACCCGTAAAAATGCAATGTGGTTTTTGGTTTTCATCCAGCAATAAATACGTGGTTGATTCTAAAGTATGACCAGGCGTGTGGAGCACCTTTATCGTTAATTTTCCTATCTTAAATTCCTGATTGTCGGTAGCAATGGTACTTTTAAAATCGGTTTGTGCGTTTGGTCCAAATATAATATCAGCGCCGGTATGTTTAGCCAAATCTAAATGTCCTGATACAAAATCAGCGTGAAAATGTGTTTCGAAAATATACTTGATCTTAGCATTATTTTTAGCAGCTAATTCGAGGTAAGGTTTGTATTCCCTTAACGGATCAATAATGGCAGCTTCTCCTTCAGATTGTATAAAATAAGCTCCTTGAGCAAGGCAACTGGTATATAATTGTTCAACTAACATATTACAAAAAATTAATACGCAAAATTAACAAATAAACTATTAATAAATTGTTTAAAATGCCACGATTATTAAAGACTTAATAACCAACACCCGTTTATTTTTCGTTGATTTTTAGAGAAAGTTTGTAGGAAGTTACCAGGCGCTGTAAGGATAAATAATCAGATTTGAATTAGCGTATTTAGCGTCATAGGTAACATTCTCTTCAACCCAGTTTGGCTTCTTATACATTTCAGCTTCATCATCCAGCTCAATTTCGGCTACTATTAAACCGGAATTCAATCCTTCAAACACATCAACTTCCCATGTTTTATTTTCGTGGTAAACATAGTGCCTTGTTTTTTCAATGATGTTTGTGCAAAAATCACTTATTAATTCATTCGCATCGTTCAACGGTATCTCATATTCAAATTCGGGCCGTGTAGCGCCAACCGTTTTACCCTTTATAGTTATAAAACCTTTATCTCCTGCGGTTCTGACACGTAATGTTTTGTCGGAGTCACTCAATAAATAAGCTTGCTTAATTTGTACACTTTCGTCGGGACAAACCTTTGCCCAAAGTTGTTCATTTACTAAATACTTGTGTTCAATTTCAGTTGGCATAAATGCTATTACTTCATATCGTTGATCACATTACTTGCTTCAAAAATGTAATTGTCTTTTTGAACGTTTTTAACCCACTTGGTTTCGCGGTTAAATTTAACGGTATCATTTTTCATGGTTTCAGCATCAAATTTGGCTAACTCTGCAGAGAAACCTTTGATGTCTACTTTCAGGTCGTCATACTTTTTAAACTGTTCACGCAACTGTTTTTGTTCAGCACGATATTTTTCAAGACTCAGATGGTATTTTGTGTCATCTTTTCTTGCTTTAAGTTCTTTTGATTCGGTTTCAATAAGTTTAAAGGCTGCACTTGTTTTTAAACGTTCAGTGTTTCCTTTTTTTACTTTAGCGTAATTGATAGAAGTGAACTCATCGTAAGTTGCCTTCATGATTTCATCCCACGGCATCGGATAATCCAGTTCTTTTTCACCTACCTCTATAAAAGCATAAGGATCCGGTAAAGTAACATCAGGAACAACGCCTTTTAGCTGAGTAGCGCCTCCGTTAATTCTATAAAACTTCTGGTTCGTGATTTTAACCTCACCTAGGGGTTTAATGGTATCAAATTGCGGAAGAACAGCAGGATCCAAATTATAGAACGATTGAACAGTTCCTTTACCGAAGCTCTGTGTACCGATAATAACACCGCGTTTGTAGTCCTGAATAGCGGCTGCTAAAATTTCGGAAGCCGAAGCACTGCCGTGATTCACCATAATAGCCAAAGGACCGTCCCAGGTTACATCCGAGTTTTTATCATCCATAACATAAACATCACCGCGTTTGTCTTTTACCTGCACAATTGGGCCTCTTGGAATAAACAAGCCTGCCATTTCAACGACTTCCTGTAGCGATCCGCCGCCGTTATCTCTTAAATCAATAATAATACCTTCTACACCCTGATCTTTTAATTTAATGATTTCCTTTTTCATATCGGCAGCAGAACGATGCGCTCCGTTACGCGTGAAATCGGCGTAAAACATTGGTAAATAGATATAACCAATTTTCTTTTTATTGTTCAAAATGGCCGATTTGGCGTACGTTTCTTCCATTTCTATCACATCTCTGATAATAGGGATTACTTTAAAGGAACCATCCGGCTTTTTAACAGTTAGTCTTACTTCTGTTCCTTTTTTTCCTTTGATCAAATCAATAGCATCATCCATATCCATATCTGTAATATCTTTAGGATCATTGAGACCCTGAGCTACCTTATGGATCTCATCACCAGCTTTTAAATCGCCCTGCTTAAAGGACGGCGATCCAACAATAACTTCTGATACCTTTAAAATACCATCTTTGGATTGTAAGCGGGCGCCAATCCCTTCAAATTGGCCACTCATACTTTGATCAAATTTCTTTTTTTCTTTAGGGGCAAAATATTCTGTGTGCGGATCATATAATCCGGTAATCGTATTAACGTATGTAGAAAACCGATCTTTGTTGGTTATTTTATTCAAACGTTTAAACCAATCAACATTTGCTTTTAGGGTTTTACGACGTGCATCTACTTCTAAACTATCGAATGTTTTTTCTACGAAAACAGTATCTTTTTTTGCTTTTGCTTTCTCCTGGTTCGTCATCATATCATCCAATCGCGACAATGTTTGATATTTCAACATCTTTTTCCATTCAGCTTTTAAAGCTTCTTCGCTTGCAGCATATTTTATTTTTTCCCCGTCTGTCTCATATTCCTCGTCATCCGTATAATTAAAAGGTTGTGCTAAAATTTCCTTGCTCCAGCTTTCTTTTTCTTTGATGCGTTTTGAAATTATGTCTAATGATAATTTGTAAAAATCGAATGTGCCGCCATTGATCTCATCGTCAATGCTTTTGCGGTATTTGCTTAACGCATCTACATCACTTTGTAATAAAAATTTCTTGTTAACGTCGATGCGCTTTAAATAAAGGTTGTATGCCTTTTCGCTAAAGTCGTCATCAACCTTTAAAGGGTTATAATGTGCCTGGTTTAAAACAGACATTAATATATCCTGAAGTATCTGATTTTTATCGAACTGAAAATAAGTAAATGAACAAAGACTGATAATAAGAACTAACAGAGCCGGCTTTACGATTTTTTTTTGCATAGTAAGCAAATTTAAGAGTATTATTAATATTTAGTATATAAGCTATAACGAATAATGTCCGTTAGTAACATTCCTTTTGTATGTTAATGCGTGTGTAATTAATCATACCTTAAATTTAGGGGTTATAACGCTACCATTTTTCATTAAAATTTCTTTTTTGTTTAAACTTTGTTAATTCAACGCATAAGTAAACCATTACATTTACCATTCATTTTTTAAACAGATTTTGTGCCATGATAGATTTTACACGTTCGGAACTAACCAATTTTGTTATACATTATGTTGGAAATAAAGGCCTGGGAGAAGAGTTAACGCTTAGCGAAAAAAAGATAGAGATCAGTGACGATTTTTTGAAAGATACTGTTATGCGTTATTTAACCTCTGCTTTTAAAACAGACATATACTACCAGTTCAAATCAAAGAACGAAATGCATTACCACGATGTGCAAAGCTATGCCACCGATATTTTTACTTCGCAAAGCAAATTTATCGAAAGCAGTAAGCATATTGCTGAGCATTTATATAATCAATCCATGCATCCAAAAATTAAAGGTGGAGAGTTCTATACCTGCTATTTTAAAGATTGTAACGTAGATGGAGTGATATGCGATGCTATTGGTTTATTTAAAACAGAAAACAAGGATACGTACTTAAAGGTATTTCAGCACATGGATAACTTTGATGTGGAATGCGATAACGGTATCAATATTAATAAGCTCGACAAAGGTTGTATCATTTTTAATACCGAAGGAGAAAAGGGATACAAAATAAGTATTGTGGATACCAATAATAAAATAGCAGATTGTGCTTTTTATTGGGTAGAAGATTTTTTGAATACAAAAATGAAAGAAAACGCTTATTTCCACACATCTAATTTTATTGATACATGTAAGGGCTTTTGCGAAGAGGTATTAACAGAAGGGAATAATGTTACCAAACAGGATCAAATGATGATGTTGAATAAAAGCACCAGTTTTTTTAAAGAAAAAGACAAGTTTGATATCAATGAATTTGAAAAAGAGATTTTACCCCAACCAGAATTAAAAGAAGCCTTTAGAGATTACCGTCAGACTTATAATGATAAAATGGATTTGACAGCTATTGACGATTTTGAAATTTCGCCTACGGCCGTTAAAAAGAATCAAAAATTTATGAAAAGTGTGGTGAAGCTCGATAAAAATTTTCATATATATGTACATGGGCGGCATGATTACGTTGAGAAAGGATATGATGAAGATAAAGGCTTGAAATTCTATAAATTGTATTATGCCAACGAAGATTTGGGGTAATTAACAACTGTTTTTTAAATTCTTTTTCTGTTTTTAGCCCCGTTTTAAGAAAATTTGTATAAATTAGTGCAATTATTTTAGAAAATTTGAGTTGAAAATTACAAAGTATATATCATTTTTTTTGTTTGCAGGCTTTATTTCTGTGAATTCTTTATATTCTCAGGCACTTTCACGACCAAACGCCTGGAAAAAATATAGAAGAGAATTAATTGTTTCTGTGGGTGCGTCCGGTTTTTTAGGAGATTTAGGAGGCAGAAACACGACGGGGCAGGATTTTAGTCCGGTTGATTTGGAAATTGCTACTACTAAACCGGCTATTGGAGCAGCTTTTAGGTATAAATTTAATAAGAACATTAACTGGCATTCAAGTTTTAATTTTTTAGCCTTATCAGGTGACGATAAATTAACAACGGAGCAATACCGTAATAACCGAAACCTTAATTTTAAGTCAAATATTTACGAAATTTCTACCCGTATCGAGTTCGGTATCTCATCTATCAGACGAGTTGGGGTTTACAGCCTTAAAAAATCGTTAGGTGCTACCAGCAGATCCCGCGCTTATGAATTAATAGGTTTTGTAGGGGTAGGGGCTTTCTATTTTAATCCTAAAGGAAAGGATCCTTCTACCGGACAGTACGTGGCATTACATCCGCTCCATACAGAAGGTCAGGGTTTGGCCGGTGGGCCAACACAATACAAAAAAATTTCCATTAGTTTACCTGTGGGTGTTGCGTTTCATGCGATATTAAATAAATACTGGTCAGTTGGTCTTGAGTTTTGTTACAGAAAAACATTTACAGACTACATAGATGATGTGAGTGGTATATACTATAATAACGCTGATTTAGCCGCTGCTTATGGACCAACTTCCGCATTAATGGCAGATCCTAGTAAAGGCGATATTCCTGGTGCTACCTCTCATAATGCCGATGGAACAGGGGCACAAAGAGGCGATAAAAATAAAGATGCTTTTATGTCGCTACAGGTTACCGTTGGAAGATTCTTTCCACCTAAACGAGGAAGAACAAAACTGCGGTCGAAATTCTAGTTTCTTCGATCGAATCAAATGTGTTATTTAACGATTTTTTCTATTATTTAATTGTTAATTAGATTATAATATAAAAATCATTTTATATATTTGATACTTTTGCACTAGATTTGAAAACTGCATTATTTTCGTATAAATTGACTAACTTGTGAAACAAAGGAATCTATTTTTTATTCTATTTTTAGCGTCCTTTGCTCAGTTTGTTTATTCTCAGGGATTTACCAGGCCTAATGATTGGAAAAAATACCGCAAGGAACTTGTTTTTCAGGCAGGTGCATCTGAGTTTTTGGGAGATTTGGGTGGTTTAAATAAAATTGGTACAGATTTTAGCCCGGCAGATTTAGAGTTTGCATTAACCCGTCCAGCCATAACCTTAGCCTATCGCTATAAATTCGCTAAAAACTTTAATATGCATACCAGCTTTAATTATTTGCTGGTTGCCGGTGACGATAAGTTAACTACTGAAAAATTTCGTAGCAACCGAAATTTGAATTTTAAATCAAATATTTTTGAACTTGCGGTAAGGGCAGAACTTTCTTTGTTTGCGAGTCAAATGGGACATAGATATAATATCAAAAAAACACTATCCCGTCGAGCAAAAGGTAAAGCAAATGAATTTTTAGTTTTTGTAGGTGTAGGTGTATTTTATTTTAATCCTAAAGGGCGAAATCCGGCAACAGGAGGTTATGAAAAACTTCAGCCGCTCCATACAGAAGGGCAGGGGTTACCCGGCGGCCCTAAACAATATAAGCGTGTCTCCCTTAGTATTCCAATGGGTCTTGCCTGGCGTATGACGTTAAATAAGTTATGGTGTATTGGGCTTGAATTTAATTTCAGAAAAACATTCACGGATTATATTGATGATGTAAGTACAACGTATTACCCGAATAGAACAGCAATGGTAGATGCATATGGCATTAAGTCTTTGGCATTTTCTGATCCAAGCTTGGGTAATATACCTTACGCAACTGCAAATAACGGTGATGGAACAGGTGCACAAAGAGGTGATAAAGAAAAAGATTCCTATATGGCTTTACAATTTACAGTAGGGCGATTCTTTCCTCCAAAACGTCGAAAAACGAAATTACGTTCCAAATTCTAATTCTTTTACTTAAAATTTTCGTGAATTATTGATTCGAAAATGGTTTGTAAGTGCTTGTTTGTAGCTACAATTTCTTTTCCAAATAACCAGTTATCTTTGGAATTAAAATCGCTGACAGTTCCACCTGCTTCTTTAACTATTAAAGCGCCGGCCGCTACATCCCACGACTTTAAATTATACTCAAAAAAAGCATCTACTCTTCCGCAGGCTAAGTAGCACAAATCTGCAGCCGCTGCACCAATGCGACGAATACCATGGGTGTTTTTCATGAGATGAGTTAAGGTATTGATATAATTGTCGAGCCGGGTAAAATTAGAAATAGGGAAACCGGTTGCAATTAAACTATCCGACAAAGTTTTCCTGTCGGACACTAATATTTTAGTGTCATTTAAAAAAGCACCTCCATTTTTATATGCACTAAAGCACTCCTGCTGAGCCACCTCGTACACAACCCCTATGATGATTTCACCCTGGTGTTCCAATGCTATGCTAATGGCATAACACGGAATCCCATGTATAAAATTAGTAGTTCCATCAAGTGGATCCACGATCCAGTTATATGCTCTGGTTTCTGAGCGGGTGTTTTCCTCAACAATGAAACCTGCTTCCGGAAAAATGCGCTCCAGCTTTTCTACTAAAAATTTTTCCGATGTTTTGTCAACATAACTTACCAGGTCGTTCAGCCCCTTTATTTCGACCTTTGTATATGAAAATGTTTGGCGCTCAGCACGAATAAATTCTCCCACTTCTTTGACGCATTCTACAACCTGCACTGTTATTTTTTTTAAGTCAATGTTATCCATCATTCAGTAAAATTAGGCATTTAAAAATAATCAGAAACTTTACTAACAATATTTTGTAGTGATAAGGATTATATATATTTTTCAAGCAAAATTATTGATCATGAGCACTTCACTACAAACACCAAAATCAAAAGTATCTAAACTTGCCGAAAACATTATTGGTTCCGAAATTATTAAACTGGCCGGAGAAGTCAATGAAAAAATAAAGCAGGGCGAGAAGATATATAACATGACCATAGGAGATTTTAATCCTAAAGAATTTCCTATTCCCAGCGAATTAAAACAATATATAGTGGATGCGTATTTTGACGATCAAACTAATTATCCTGCAGCCGATGGAATGTTGGAGTTGCGTAACGCAGTTTCTAATTTATTAAAAGAGCGTGGTAATTTAGATTATAAAAATGATGAGATTTTAATCGCCGGCGGTGCCCGCCCTGTCATCTACAGTATATTCAGAGCATTAGTTGATCCTAGTGATACGGTTATTTTCGCTGTTCCATCCTGGAATAATAATCACTATTCTTACTTAAATTCGGCAAAAGCTGTTGTGATTGAAGCAACTCCCGAGCAAAATTTTATGCCAACCGCGGCTGATATTAAGCCTTATATTCAGGAAGCAACGTTATTAGCTTTATGTTCACCACAAAATCCAACAGGTACTATTTTCAGTAAAGAAGGATTAGAAGAAATCTGTGATATGATATTAGCTGAAAATACCCGTCGCGGACCAGAGGCTAAACCCGTGTATTTGATGTACGATCAGATTTACTGGGCTTTAACATTTGGTAACAGTAAACATTATAATCCGGTTGTGTTACGTCCTGAAATGAAAGCTTATACCGTTTTTGTAGACGGTATTTCTAAATCTTTGGCTGCAACAGGAGTTAGAGTGGGATGGAGCATGGGACCAAAAGCGATCATCGATAAAATGAAAGCAATCTTAACGCATGTGGGAGCATGGGCGCCTAAAGCCGAACAAATGGCAAGTGCTAAATACCTTGGTAATTTACCAATGTATGATGCCTTTATTGAAGAACAAAAAACGAAAGTTATAACTCGTTTAGATGGATTTTATAAAGGATTCCAGGATCTGAAAAACGAAGGATTTAAAATAGATGCTATTACCCCGCAAGCCGCTATTTACCTCACTATTAAATTTGATCTGCATGGCATGAAAACAGAGGATGGAACTGTTTTAGCAACAACAAAAGACATTACTAAATTCATTTTGGATGAAGCTAAATTGGCAGTAGTTCCTTTTTATGCATTTGGCGCCGATGATAATTCGCCCTGGTATCGTATGTCCGTGGGAACATGTAAAGTAACAGATGTGCCCGATGTTATTTCTAACTTAAGAAATGCGTTAAAGAAATTATCATAGTATTTTTAATAGCATTACTATAATAGCTCATATTAATTTATGGGCTATTTGTTTTTTATGCTATTTTTACTAAAACATTTTAGAAAGATGAAAAAAATAGTATTCAGTCTATTATTAGCTATCACCATTATTCCGGAAGCATTTGCCAGTCCTGGTGATACAACCTGGGTCACCATTTATAACCTGAGAAAAATTACACAATACGGTAATTATGATACGTCAGCCGTTTTACCAACAGGTAACACTTACCGTAAAATCAGATTGCATTATATTTTAGGACGTTATGCTTGTCCATCAGGAACACAATATTGCGGTTCATGGGATTATACTACTCAGGTTTATATAAAACCTGCTAACGCTGATACAATGGAGATAGCCCGTGTTATTACGCCCTATGCTACTGATTGGTTAAGTACTAGCCGAAAGCATGATTTTGTGGTGGATGTAACAGATTATGCATCCCTGTTAAAAGGTAATTTAGATTTCAGATACAAATATGATGGTTATTCCTGGGGCTTTACCTTAACACTTAAACTGGAAATGATTGAAGGCACGCCACCCATGAATGCCATTGCCGCGCAAAATATTTATGATGGTTATTATGCTTATGGTAACACTTCTAATCCTATCGAAAATCATTTAATTGCCAAACCTTTTCAATATAATGCTCCCGTTGCCAAAGCGTTTGTGAAAAATACAATTAGTGGCCACGGTTCTGATGACAATGGCTGTGGCGAATTTTGCAGCAAATATTATGATCTTAAAATTAATGGCTCAGCCGTATCGCAAAAACAATTATGGAAAAGCGATTGTGGATTGAATGATATCTCACCTCAAACAGGAACCTGGTTATATGAAAGGGCTAACTGGTGTCCCGGGCAAGTGGTTTATCCAATCACACATGATATTTCCTCTTTAACCACACCTGCCTCTACATTTTCAGTTGATGTAGATATGGAACCCTATACTTCTCCCACTCAATCAAATGCAGGGGGCTATAATATTGTTTCTCAGTTAATTTCCTATAGCGCGCCAAATTTCAGTACGGATGTGTCTATCGAGGATATTATTTCTCCAAACAACGATCCTAACTATGCACGATCTAATAATATTTGTGTTGAGCCAAAAATAAAAATCAAAAATACGGGCTCTAACCCGGTGACACAGGTTGTATTTACGTATAGCATTACTGGTGGAACTGTAGCCACTTATACCTGGACAGGTACGCTCAATTTTTTAGAAGAGACTACCGTCGATTTTGGTCCAACCATGCTTTTGTATAATGGTAATTTAACCAATCAGTTCAATGTAGCCGTTACCGTGGTAAATGGGTCGGCAGGAGACCAGAATAGTTTTAATGATACGTATAATTGTATTTATAACACGGTTAAGTTGTATCAAAATCAATTTATAGTTTATTTCACCACAAATGCGTCTACAAGCTCCATTAACCCGGGATATAACGAAGCACACTGGACCATTAAAGATGTTAACGGTAACGTCATCAGAAGCCGCACTAATAATGCTAATAGCACTGTTTACCGTGATACAGTAAATTTACCGGATGGTTGTTACACCTTTACCCTCGATGACGATGGTTGTGACGGTATATCCTGGTGGGCCTACCAATACTATACGCCAAATCCGGGAACAGGGCAAGCCAAATTTATAAAGGTGGGTTTTCCTCCAATAACTTTTAAAACTTTCAACGGAGATTTTGGTTGCCGCATCACAGAGCGATTTATGACCGGTAGTGTTGCAACCTCGGTTAATGAAATTGCTGCCGTACAAAATATACAGGTATTTCCCAACCCGGCAGCAGCAACTATAAATTTGCTGGTAGATGTATTGGAGGATCAAAAAATGGATTATGTCATTACAGATATTACTGGTAAAAAGGTAAAAACAGGTCAGTTTAATAGTGTTAGTTCTAACATGTATCCTTTGGATATTGACAACCTTTTAAACGGAATGTATTTTATAACCTGTAAATTTGAAAAAGCAGAAGCCAAAACTTTAAAATTCATCATAGAAAAATAAAGTAACGGTTAAAAAAATGTTCATTTTAATTAAAAAAAGGCCATTAAATTGTGAATAACTATTGTTTGTATCACAAAATGTTTTATATTTGTAGCCCTATAAAGATAACATAAAAAAGACGAATAACATGTATTTAACATCAGAAGTAAAAAAAGACATTTTTAAAAAACACGGTGGTAGCGATAAAAACACTGGTTCAGCTGAAT
>JAZKDT010000041.1:0-15534 GCA_040387475.1 Bacteroidota bacterium
ATGGGCGGTCACCCTAAATGTCACTCGCATCCTTCAACCGATCTGCCCGGTTCTATTGCTACTTCGTGCAACTCCTATTACAGTTACGTATTTTGTAAAATAGTTGATCAAAGAAATTTTCCAAACTTTGTGGATGGGTATAACCATTGGCGTGATGCTGTGCGTTCGTTTGGACCGGGAACAAAACTGGGAACTGACCTTCCATTTGATAAACCGGGAAATGTGCCTTCGGTGGAATATTACAACAAGGTGTTTGGTAAAAATCACTGGCGGAGTAATACGGTTGTCTCCTTAGGTATAGGCCAGGCAGAATTACTGTTAGTTCCTTTTCAAATGGCTAATGTTGTAGCCATCGTGGCTAACAAAGGTTATTTCTATACACCTCATTGTATAAAAGGAGTGGGTATGGAAAAAGCATTGGATAAAAAATTTAAGGAAAAACATTTGACCTATGTTCAGGGTGATCAGTATTACCAGGTAGTTCACGATGGAATGCAGAAATGTTTTGATGCAGGGACTGCCACCGCATCTAAAATACCAGGTATTGTGGCTTGTGGTAAAACCGGAACTGCCGAAAATCCGCATGGAAAAGATCACGCCGTATTTTTGGCTTTTGCGCCACGCGATAACCCAAAAATCGCCATGGTGTGTTTTATTGAAAATGCCGGATTTGGTGGAACGTGGAGCGCGCCTATTGTAAGCTTAATGATCGAAAAATATTTAACCGGGAAAGTAACGCGTCCGGAAATGGAAAAACGGATGATGGAAGCAAACCTAATTGATGGGACAAATTTATTGGGTAAAAAAACCGTTGAAAAGAAAAAAACAAATTGAGACAAGACGAAAATAAATTATTTTTTGGTATAGATAAGATAACTGTCCTAATTTATGCCCTCCTGGTTTTTATGGGATGGCTGAATATTTATGCTGCCGTTTATAACGAGGATCACCAGAATATTTTTGATACGTCTCAAAGATATGGCATGCAATTAATTTGGATAGGAACAGCATTTTTCATTGGTGCTTTCATTTTAATTATCGACGCCGGCTTTTACACGGTGTTCGCTTACTTTTTTTACGCCTTTTTATTAGTGGCTTGCATTGCAGTTCCATATGTAGGAAGAGAAATCAAAGGAAGTAAATCATGGTTTGGCTTTGGTTCATTTGGTGTACAACCGGCTGAGTTTATGAAGTTTGCAACCAATTTGGCACTCGCTAAATATTTAAGTAATGTGAATATTGAAGTAGAGAGTTCCAGAAGAAATCGCTTATCCGATCTGTTTAAAAATTATAAAAACACCATTATCGCCGTAATTATTTTGGGCTTGCCTTTATTGATCATAAAAGTTTTACAGGATGAAACAGGGTTAGCCATCGTGTTTATTGCTTTTATTATCACCTTATACAGAGAAGGCTTATCTGTTAACTTTTTAATCTTTGGTTTATTATCAGCCTTGCTATTTGTTTTATCGCTTGTTATGGAATCGCAAACGTTGATTATCGTGTTAGCTGTAATTGCATCATTATCTATCCTTTTTGTAAAACGTTCCCGAAAGAATTTGATTATTATCAGTGTTGTTCTTGCCTCAGCAATTGGTATAGTGCTTGGCACCAACAGAGTTTACAGTCATTTAGAGCCACATCAGAAAGATCGGATAGATATCTTATTAGGAAAAAAAATAGATCCAAAAGGTAAAGGTTACAATGTTAATCAATCTAAAATAGCCATTGGCTCAGGTGGATTTTTTGGAAAAGGTTATTTACAGGGAACGCAAACCAAGTATGATTTTGTTCCTGAACAGGATACTGATTTTATCTTTTGTACAGTTGGAGAAGAGTGGGGATTTTTGGGGAGCAGTATTGTTATTATACTTGAACTCTTTCTTATTATCCGGGTTGTTTTTATGGCTGAACGGCAACGGTCTCCCTTTAGCCGTATCTATGGTTATGGAGTGGCGTCGGCCTTATTTTTTCACGTTGCCGTAAATATTGGAATGACCATCGGCTTAATGCCTGTAATCGGAATCCCCTTACCTTTCTTTAGTTATGGAGGTACATCGCTTTGGTCGTTCACCATATTATTATTTATTTTTATAAAACTGGATGCCAACAGGCTGGTGATCTTAAGGTAGCAAATGGTCATTTACCGTCATCTTATCTTAAAATAAGGCAACTAAAACCATCCGCTATTTTATGATTTACTTATTATTAATTTTTGTAATTTAGAGGTATAAATTTTACAGCAATTATGAATTCGCTAAGGGATAAAATTGAAGAGATTTTAATTAAAGAAAACTATACATTCGGACAGCTTGCTGACTATTTGAATTTATCTGAAGACCAGTTAGAATACGGTCTCAAAAATAAAACGCTTGAATTAAGATATTTAGAAGATATTTCAAAAAACCTCAAAGTACCTTTATATAGTTTTTTTAGAGATCAAAATACCAAGATCAACTATACGGAAAAACCTTATTTTGTCAATAAACTGTGGAATGATGGCGAAGATGTGAGTCCTCAAAAATTAATGGAAGAAATAGAGCTCTTAAAGCAAGCAATTTCTCAAAAGGAAGCTGAATTAGCTAACAAATTGAAATAATAAGCTGTTATTTTGGTTCTAAAATCTTCAATTCTAATTGCTATATT
Source organism: Bacteroidota bacterium (assembly GCA_040387475.1). GTDB lineage: Bacteria > Bacteroidota > Bacteroidia > B-17B0 > Aurantibacillaceae > UBA4416. Next base: position 2,647 of record JAZKDT010000041.1, read on the forward strand.
TGTTAAGGATTTATATAATATATGTTAGCAGATTTATTTCTTACTTTTTTATTGGTTGCGTTGAATGGTTTTTTTGTAGCCGCAGAATTTGCCTTAGTTAAAGTAAGGGCCTCCCAATTAGATATTAAAATTCAAAAAGGCAGTACAAGAGCTAAACTTGCTAAAACCTTGTTGGAAAAATTAGACGCTTATCTGTCTGCTACCCAATTAGGAATTACATTAGCCTCATTAGCTCTGGGTGCGGTTGGAGAAGAAGTTATCTCGGAGATAGTGATCATGTTTTTTGAAAGATCGGGTTCCTCGATCAGCGCCGTAACTGTTCATAGCATTTCTTTACCTATCGCTTTAACGATGCTTACGTTTTTTCACGTAACAATCGGCGAACAAATTCCTAAGATGATCGGTATTAAATATTCCATGGCTACTATTCTTTTTGTTTCCTGGCCAATACGCATTTTCTATTTTGTATTCAGCCCTTTTATCTGGTTATTAAACAAATCCTCTAATTTGATTTTAAGAATAGTAGGGATCAAAAAAGTAGGTGAAGAAGATGTTCACACGGAGGAAGAATTGAGATTAATTTTGACTGAAAGTGAAGAAGGTGGCGCTATAAAACCCAGCGAGAACGAACTGATCCAAAATGTATTTGATTTTGATGACCGTTTGGTAAAACAAATTATGGTACCTCAAAACCGTGTAACAGCTATTGATGTAGAAGCGCTGGACAGAGATGGTATTGTTCAAAAAATATCGGATGAAGGCTTTTCGCGTTATCCCATTTTTTCGGGTGACATCGATAATATTATTGGCGTTATATACGCGAAAGATCTTTTCAAAGAATTGATCTCAAAAAAATTTCGTACTATCAAAGATATTATGCGCCCCGCACATTTTGTGCCGGAGTCGATGAAAATTAATGACCTGTTACGTGATTTTCAAAAACTGCACATGCAAATAGCCATTGTTACCAATGAATTTGGTGCAACTGCAGGTATTGTAACCATGGAGGACATTATTGAAGAATTAGTAGGTGAGATACAGGACGAGCATGATGAAGAAAAGCCTACTGTAGAAAAGAAAAGTGAAACAGAATACATCGTAAATGCCCATAGCGGTATTGGCGATGTAAACGAATCCTTGCCAATGGCAATTCCTGAAAATCCAAAATATGAAACCATCTCTGGCCTCATCAATTTCTTATGGGGAAGAATTCCGGGTGTTAATGAGAAAAGACAATATGGTGGTTATGAGATCACCGTTCTTCAGCGCAAAAAACAAACAGTAGAGTCAGTAAGATTAAGAGTTTTAGAAACTGATAAAGTGGAATAGTATGGTTTCATCTACTTCAAAAAAATTGTATCCTTATCCAACCGGCTGGTATGTGTTAGCCAAAAGTGATGAGATCAAAAACGAAACTCTTCAAACAAAAAAATTTACCGGAAAAGATATTGTTTTGTTCAGAACCAAAAACGGTAAGCTGGGTGTTGTTGATGCTCACTGCCCGCACATGGGTGCGCACTTTGGACATGGCGGCGACGTTGTTGGAGAAACCATTCGTTGCCCGTTCCACTATTTTTGCTTTGATACAAAAGGTACCTGCACCGAAACGGGATATAATACAACACCTCCTCCAAAAGCTATTTTAAAAACATATACGTTTAAAGAAATAAACGGATTTGTTGTTATATGGCACGATATCAACAACCTGGAGCCCACCTGGCATATTCCGGAAACAGACAATGAAAACTGGAGCGAAGTCATGACAACTGATTTTGATCTCAATAGCCATCCGCAGGAAACAACAGAGAATAGTGTTGATGTGGGTCACTTTTCGGTGGTGCACAAATACAGTAATGTACATGACCTAAAACAATTAACGGCTGAAGGCGCATATATGAACGCATCCTACGGTTTCAACCGTGCAGGAGGTATTTTTAACAATGCCGGGCTAAAAGCACAAATAAATATTCATGTACATGGTTTAGGTTATTCGTTTGTTGAAGTGGTTATTCCTGATTATGGTTTACAAACAAGACAGTACGTTTTTCCAACACCAACAGCCGATGGTAAAATAAACCTGAAGATTGGTATGTCGGTTAAAAAAATTGAAAAACCATCGAAATTAAATCCTCTTTTAGCCATTATACCCAAATCAATTGTCAATAAATTAGTGCTCAAGCAAGCATTTAAAGGTTATGCTCATGACGTAAGCCAGGATTTTGATGTATGGCAACATAAAACCTTTATTGAAAATCCTGCTTTGGCAATGGGTGACGGACCAATTATCAAATACAGGAAATGGGCCAAACAATTTTACGAAGGCGTAAATGAGAATGCCTAAAATTATATCTGCATTCTTGATTGGCGTGTTTCTACAAACGCTTCACGCACAAACCTCAACCAACTTACAAAAAGCGATCGATCTTTTTCATAAACGAGCTGAAGGCGCCATGGGCTTAAAGCCAAAGCCCGAAATTATTGAAGAAGCCATTACTATACTTGAAAAAGAAATGTTGGTTTCCGGGCAATATGAAAAAGCAGGATTATTCTATTTATTAAGCCTCAATTTTAAAGCGCGATTTGTATGTACTACTGAAGATTGTAAAAAGCCGATTTTGGAGAGTGCCATAAAAATTGGCAAAATACTTAAGGATAAATATCCCAACAATGGGCCCATTTGTTTTGAATATGTTGTGAGCGTTGGTTTGCTGGGCGAGATATCTGGTGTTATTAAAAGTATTAATGATGGTGTAGTGAATAAGATGAGAACGAATTCAGAGAAATTAATTGCTATTGACTCGTTACATAATAATGGCGCCGGTTGGAAAGTATTGGGTGTTTTAAATTATCGCGTTCCAAATTTGGGCATTGTGTTTTCCTGGCCAAGTGTTAAAAGATCAAAACAACTTTTACAAAAAGCATTAAAATATTTTCCGAATGATATTCCCAATAATTTTTTCTATGCCGAGGCTTTGATGGAAAACAAAGAGAAAGAGGTCGCTAAAGTATATTATCAGAATTTACTAAAGTTAGAAATACGAAAAGATAATTACCTGGAAGACCTTGACTTCAAAACAAAAACCGTTTTAATTTTACAAAAGTGGAAGTAAGTTAATTATCTAAATAGATCCTACCCTGCCGCCACATATCAACAGCCTGGTACCATCTTTCTTTGTACATTTCATTGCGCTCGAGGTAAAAATCATTGTCGGTAAACGGGTTAATAACCTTTACAAACGAGATAATAAGAGATGTAGGATTGCCGGGATCTCCATAGGTCCACACTTCACCATTTTTTCTTTTAGAAACACTATTAGGTGCGCCAAACACAATATACATCATCCCACGATCTGTCTTCCAACCTTCCTGGAAACTGGTAAATAACTTGTTGGCTTCCTGTACACGATTATAATATTTCCTGATCAACTCTTTCGCCCTTTCTCCGCTGCCGCCAATGTCGAGCCAGAACTTATCAATAGCGCCCTTTTGATCCACAGCATTCAGGCAACTTTCAAACTCTTTCTTTGCCATAATGTAACGGGTTGCCAGGATCATCTGTTCGGTATTTTTAATTTTGGGATAAGATGTTTCGTAAACAAAAAAGGTAACACCATCTTTGGTTTTATTATTTGTTTTTAAATGGAAAAATCCTTTGGTGGGAAGATTGAGTTCAATTTTATCACTTGTTGCGTATACGCTAAAAGTTGAATCAGGCTTATAGCTAAAGTGCTGCATCACATCCACCGAAAAAGGCGGTAACGCCAATTTAAAGTTTGGCTTAAAATAATCTACTTCATATAGTTTTTCTTTATTACGTAGCGACTGAACATAAATGGTTTCACCGGGTTTATAATACGACGAAAAGAGAACTTCATTAAATGAATTCGTTATTAAAAAATTCTGTCTCGACTCTATGGATATTTTGTCTGAGAATAAATTATGTGTGTAGGTTGTTCGTTTATTAATATCTGTTACATTGATATCGATGTAATAGCGAAAACCGGTTTTTAATTTAAAAGTAATGCTTCCTTTTAGTTGTTTGGTAATTGCTTCTGATTGCCTGTCTATGATCATGACATAAGCCGATTCTTTTACTGAATTAATATCATCTTCTAAACTTACCTGCAACTGTACTTTTACATCACTATAAAAATAGTTACTGGTGTCTGTTTTTTTATACAGCAAAACTTCATTTGAAATGTCATAAAACAACTGGCTAATAGAATCATTGATATGATAAACAGTGTATTTTGAATTCAATTCATTATTCTCCTTTTTATAAAGACGGTCGGTATTTGACTGATTTACTTTTTGAGAAGTGCAGGCAACTAATCCGGAAAGGATAAAGAAATAAAATATGCTACTGCGGAAATTCATGCGACCATTTACGATTCTAAAATCATCACATTAAATTACAAAGAAAAAAAGAGATTCGGAATTTTATTTTAGCTCAAATGGCTTACGCTCGTATTGGCAGCAGTCAGGTAATTTACCATAGGCATAGTCATCACCATAATAACCATCATTATCATAACCCGATTTTGCAACTAATTGCTGGATTGCATCCAGCGTAATTTTAGTTGTATCAAATTTAATGGTCATTAAAGTAGATTCTACGTCCCAGTTTTTCTCAATAACACCATCAACGGCCACAGAGCTTTCGATAGTTACTTTACATTTTTCGCAATTGCCCCAAACCTTAAACGTTTCAGTTTTTTCGGCAGTTTGAGTTTTGCAGGAAAATAGCCCAAGGCTTAAAACAAATAGTATATATAAATAGGTCCTCATTTTTTATTTAAAGAGTTGCAAATTTATAACTTAATTTCAAAAAATATTCAATATATTGAGGAAGGGCAAATTTTAAGTTTTTTTGGGCTTTTACATTGTCATGAAAAACAATGATACTTCCATTGCGGGTATGCCTGATCCCATTATCTAAACATTTTTTAGGAGTCGTAAATTTATCATAATCATAACTTAGCACATCCCAAAATACGATCCTGTACTTGTGGGTTAGGGCCTGATACTGGCTTTTTTTGATTCTGCCATAAGGCGGCCTAAATAAATTAGTTTTAGTAAGTGACTGACATTTTTCCACGTTATCGAGGTACAGCCCTTTAGTAACTTTCCATCCTTTAATATGATTAAATGTATGGTTTCCCACCTGGTGACCTTCCCTGAGAATTCTCTCAAATATTTCAGGGTGTTTAACAATATTATCGCCTACACAAAAAAATGTAGCTTTCACACCATATTCTTTCAATACATCTAAAACCCAGGGAGTTAACTCCGGAATAGGTCCATCATCAAAAGTGAGATAGATAACGGGTTCTGTTTTATTCATTCTCCAGACAGAATCTTTATAAAAGCTTCTTAATAGCTGCGGAGGACGAACCAGTAATTTCATTTTTGTGGTTAATTATGCGGCTAATTTAAACATTAATTTAAAAAAAGCCTTTATGACTGTTTTTTAACGTTTTCATATATAATTCTCCAATAAAATCGCTTCCCTAATTTAAACGGGTCTTTTACATACCCAAATGTCTACCTTAATCAGATAGCCTTAATTGACTGAGGCAGAATGCCTATTTTTAAGACTGATTTCACACATAACCTGTTTTCAAAAAATGAAAATTACAAAAATTATCCTATTTTTAATTTTAGGAATATCTTCGATCACATTTGCACAAATTTCGAAGTCAAATTTACATGAAGCAAATGATTTAAAGCCGGTAAAAAACAGCCAAAATTATAATCCTAATGTAATTTACCTGGATGGTAATAAGACGATTGACTTACCAATAGATGGGGCTTTCCTATACAGCAGCCTCGATCCTGAGTCGGGAATCATAGCGTCGGGCTATAACAACAATGAAGATTATATACTGACAATTAAAAATCAATATGGCCGTAAGATCTTTTTAAGAAGTCACTATTTCTCTTCCGAGAACGCCAATGATATTTTAACCATCTATGATGGCGCTGATACTGCTGCTCTACAACTTAAATCCGTATCGGGCTACCTGGATGAAAATTTCGCAATGATGTCCTCCGGCGAATACCTCACCCTGCGTTTTAAATCAAATAATGCAAACACATCAAAAGGATTTCGTTTCAGATTAGATAATGGCCCGGGTGTTGCTAACAAACCTGCTGCACCATTACCCAATCCTATGGCTTGTGCATCAACACCTGCTGCTAATGAATGTGTTAACGCCCCTTTGATTTGTGATTTGAACGGGTATTGCGGTAATACCAGCAGTGCATACACAGCCGGAAACACCTCGGGTTTAGGAAATTTTTGCGGCTCAATTGAAAACAATTCCTGGTTAAGTTTTGTGGCTAGCGGAACAAGTGCATCATTAGGTTTCAATTCGGCGGGCTGCCAGGACAACAGCTCAGGCATTCAGGCCGTGATTTACGCTTCCTCTAACTGTACAAGTTTTACTGAGGTTTCAAATTGCGAATCACAAGGAGGAGGATCTGGTACTTTTACGATTACAACAAATGTTAACCTCGTTCCGGGACAAACGTATTATGTCATGGTAGATGGCTTCGCCGGAAACGTATGTAATTATACTGTAACTGCTCAGGCAGGCGTTGCTTTAGGCCAACAGATCACCGGGCCCAATCAATTATGCCCGGGATATAGCGGCGTTTTGGGGGCTAGTTCTACGGCATCTTCCTACAACTGGACATCAAACCCTCCCGGAGTTTATCCAAATACCCAAACGATCACTATTACTCCAACTGTAACAACAACTTATACCTTAACTATGGGACCATCAGCCTGTACACCAACAGGTGTAACCATTGTTAAGACGGTTACGGTAACAAATACCTTAAACGCCGCAAATATTACTGCTCCAAGTCCAATCTGTATGAATACCAGTATTACACTTTCTTCATTAACCAATGGAGGAACCTATGCATGGACGGGTCCGAGCTCTTTTACAGCTAACACACAAAGTTCTAACATTCCCAACTGGACTACAGCTAATAACGGACTTTACACATTGATTATTACATATGGTCCCGGATGCGCTACTGCTCCCGCCACCATTAATTTAACTGGAACGGCCTCGCCTACAGTTAATATTGCAGTAGTTCCTTCTTTAACTATTTGTGCCGGACAATCAGCCACCTTGACGGCTTCGGGGGGTACGGGCCTCAATCCTTATATCTGGAACTGGAACCCTTTACAAACATCGATTGTTTTACAGTCATGCTTAACGGTACCGAACCCACCCACATTTATACCACCCACAATTACTAGTTGCAGTAATAACCCTTTAAATTTTATACCGGGTACTCTGGCTGCAGGTCCTAAAGCTGTTATCACTCCAAGTCAATCAACTCAGATTTGCGCCTCTTTTGAAAATGCTGCTGGTTGTGCCAATAACAAATGTGTTAATATTGTAGTCTTACCTGCTGCTGCTGCACTAACAATTTCCCCAACGTCTACTATTTGCCCTGGACAGAACACGTCATTAACGATAAGTGGTGGAACAACGTACACCTGGAGCCCCGCTACGACGTTAAGTTCAGCTAACGGCGCTACGGTTACTGCAAGCCCAACTATCACCACAGTGTATACAGTTTCTACAACCGTTTGTGGCGGAACCATTTCGACAAAAACAGTACAAGTAGTCGTAAATGGAACCCCGCCGGCTATCGGCGCTATTTCCGGGCCAACTGTCATTTGCGCCAATTCAACCGGAATAACTTATTCAGTAACTAACGTTGCCAGTACTAACTATACCTGGTCGGTTCCTGCGGGTGCAAATATTACGTCTACTCCCACCAACTCAAATGCTATTACGGTTAACTTTGGTGCAGCTGCCGGAACAGTATCTGTTATCGCCGTTGGAACTTGTGGCACTGCTACAGCGGCTGTAAATGTGGCTTTAAGTCCGGCTTTGAATTTAACAGTGACACCAAATAATTCAATAATTTGTCCCGGAAGTTCAGCAACTCTTACAGCTAGTGGCGCAACTAATTACACATGGAGCCCTGCTGCCACTTTAAGCTCAGGTAATGGAACCAGTGTCGTCGCCAACCCTTTGGCAACCACTATCTATACGGTTATTGGCTCTACCGGAACCTGCACAGGATCCACTACATCAACTGTGACGATGGGCGGATCTTTAACCCTAACGGTTACACCACTTACATCCACTATTTGTCCCGGCACACCTGTTTCGTTAACCGCCAGTGGCGCAACCAACTATACCTGGTCTCCATCAGCTACTTTAAGTTCTGCCAGTGGGGCAACGGTTACCGCTACGCCTTCCGTTAACACTACATACACCGTACTTGGTGCTACAGGAACTTGTACCGGAACAGCCACTGCAGTCGTTACTATCGGGGGAAGCTTAACTCTAACTGTTTCGCCGCTTACGTCCACTGTTTGCCCCGGCACTCCTGTAGTTTTAACTGCCATTGGTGCAATGAACTATACATGGTCTCCTTCCGCTACGCTAAGCTCTGCCAACGGAGGAACGGTTACTGCTTCGCCGTTATCCAATACAACTTACACAGTTATTGGGTCGTCGGGAACCTGCACAGGTTCAGCTACCGCAAACATATCCATGTCGCCGGCATTAACACTAACACTCACTTCAAATACACCAACGGTTTGTCCTAATGGATCAGCGCTACTCGATGTGAATGGAGCAACATCCTATACATGGTTTCCATCGGCAACTCTGAGTTCTCCAAATGGAGCAAATGTTACCGCCTCTCCAACCGGAAATACAACCTATACTGTATTAGGGTCAACAGGAACCTGCACAGGCGTTGCGACAATCAACATTGGCATAGGTGTTTGTGTATCCAGTGCCTGTGATTTAGCATTAATACGTTCAACGTTGACAGGGGCCGGAAATATTGAATTATTAGGTATGAATAATACCTGCAGCTTGTATTTCCTCAATCCACAATCGATGACAGGTTCGCAGGCACAAAATTATGCAGAGACGTTTGGAGCCAATCTGATTTCGGTTGGATCGGCGAGTGAAAATGCCGACTTAGTTCAGGCTCTCTCCAATCAGGGGTTTTCTTCCAATGTAATATGGATCGGCTTTAGTGATGAAATAACAGAAGGTAATTTTGTCTGGTACGATGGCGCTCCCATTAGTTACACCAACTGGGCTCCTGGAGAACCAAATAATGCCGGCGATGAAGATTGCGTTCAAATATATCCCGACGGCGGCTGGAATGATTTACCTTGTTCATTAGGCAATTCAATGTCTGTTATAGAAGTGAATATTTGCCCCCAGGTTTCTGTGGTTAACGTTCCGCCAGCTCATTGCCCGTTTACAAACGTAACCATGAATGCAAGTACGTTATTAGGGTCTCCTAACTACACCTATACATGGGTTCAATCAGGAGCATCAACCTTTACAACTACAAGCACAGGTACCAGTCTTAATGATCAAATAACTGTTACTTCAATGGGACCGAATACCTTTACAGTTTACACAGAGGACAGGTACTCGTGTCCGCAGTCTACCACCGTATCTTTAACGGTATTTCCAACTCCAACTATTTCGGTTAACAACGCTACTATTTGTTTAGGTCAGGAAACCGCAACTTTAACAGCAAACGGCGCTGCTACATATAGCTGGATTCCGGGAACAGGATTAAGTGCGACTTCGGGAGCAGTAGTAACCGGAACGCCGGGTGCAACTCAAAATTATACAGTTATTGGAATGGATGCGAACAGTTGTATCAATGGTACTACAACATCTATCATCGTAAATCCAATACCAAGTATTACGATTTCGCCGGATGTTACTATTTGTCCGACTGATGCAACAGTGCTAACAGCCAGCGGAACAACATCTTATACCTGGTCTCCATCATCATCCTTAAATTCTCCAAATGGAGCAAGTGTCACGGCTACTCCTACCGCCCCTACTGTATATACTGTTCAGGGATCCTCGGTTAATGGTTGTTTAGCAACTGGAACGGTTAACGTGAACCTTTCCAATAATGGATTTTTACCAAACGTATACGTTGTTCAAAAAAACAGTGTATGTGATACGTCTATTTTAAACTGGTTAAATGTGACTTCGGTAACTCCCGGATTAGCTCAGGGTAATTTACCTAACGGTGTTACCTTTAATGCTACGCATTCCGGTGGAGGGCTGTCAACAACTCCAACAATGTTTAGCGGGGCCTCTTTCCCGGCAAGTTATAATGTTCCTATTGGAGCAACAACTATTCGAAATGATTTGGCCGGAACGTTTAATTTTTGTTTTAGTCAACCTGTTATTAATCCTCAAATTGCTTTTGCTAGTATAGGTCAACCAGCACTTCCAATTACAATTACAACCGGAGCGCCATACCAGGTGCTATGGACTGGTACAAATATGACCTACGTTAACTCCACCACACTTATTGGTGCTGAAGGCTTTACCATTATTAGATTTCCGGGTACGCATACCTGTATCACTTTTGATTATAGTAATAATGAAAGTTATATCAATCTGGCTTTCGGCGTTATGGATGCAGCTTGCCAGGGACAGCCTATTTGCCCGGGAACACCCATTGAACTGGTCGGGAATGGAGCTACTTCCTATACATGGAGTACAGGTGCCAACACCACAACCATTACCCCCGCTCCTTTCATCACCACAACATATTCGCTAACCGGGGCAAATTCCGATGGTTGCGTAAATACCGCTGTCACTACCGTGACTGTTAATCCAACTCCAACGATTACTGTAAATAGTTCTACAATTTGTGTTGGACAACAAACCGCCACTTTAACTGCAAATGGTGCCGATACCTATACCTGGTCGCCGGGCACTGGATTAAGCGCAACTACAGGGTCGGTTGTTACCGGTAGTCCTGCTGCCACTCAAAACTATACCATAACAGGAACCGACATTAATGGGTGTATTAATGACACAACAACATTTATCACCGTTAATCCTTTACCGCTTATTACAGCTAACAGTACATCCATATGTTTGGGCCAACAAACAGCCACATTAATTGCCAATGGAGCTACAACTTATAGCTGGATACCTGGAACAGGTTTAAGCGCCACAACAGGTTCGATGGTTACCGGCACACCTGTTACTAGTCAAAATTACACAGTTGCCGGCATAGATGTTAACGGCTGTATCAGCGGAACAATAACGTCCATAACAGTTAACTCACTACCTACAATTACAACAACCGCTTCCACCATCTGTATAGGACAGCAAACTGCTACCTTAACTGCTAACGGTGGTGCTACTTATACATGGTCGCCAGCTACTGGCTTAAGTGCTACCACAGGTTCTGTTGTTAATGGCAGTCCGGTTACTACTCAAAATTATACAGTAACCGGAACTGATGCAAATGGTTGTTTTAATGACACGACAACGACTATAATCGTTAATCCACTGCCAGTTATAACTGTAAATACCGCTACGATATGTATTGGACAGCAAACTGCCACTTTAACGGCCAATGGGGCAACAACTTATAGCTGGATACCGGGAACCGGTTTAAGTGCCACAACCGGATCAATGGTTACAGGAACACCTACAAGTACACAAAATTATACGGTGGCTGGCATGGACGCCAACGGCTGTATAAATGGTACAATCACAGCTATCACTGTGAATCCTTTACCTGTAATGACGATCTCTCCTAATTTAACAGTTTGTCCACTATCTGCCAACACATTAACGGTTGGTGGAGCAGCCTCTTACACATGGTCGCCAAATATTTATCTAAACACCAATACTGCGGGCAGTGTTGTGAGTACGCCATCTGTTACTACCACTTATACTGTAGATGGAGCATCTGTGTTTGGCTGTACCAGCAACACTGTTATGACTATTGCAGTAGCGAATACCGTTGTAGTTAATGCAACTGCAGGCACTCCTACAATTTGTCCCTTGGGAAATTCATCTTTAACAGCTACCGGAGCCACAAGCTATACCTGGTCACCAGCGCTAACATTGAGCTCACCAAACGGAGCCACTGTAACATCAACACCTCCAAGCACTACCACGTATACAGTTATCGGCTCAACAAGTACCTGTACAGATACGATGGAAGTAGTGGTTACCGTGACTGTTAATCCAACAATTTCAGTAGTTGCCAATCCGTCTGTCATATGCAGCGGAAGTTCGGCGCCTTTAACGGCAAGCGGCGCAAGTACATACACATGGTCACCTGCGGCCACGTTGAGTTCTTCAAATGGAGCGTTGGTAAGTGCAAATCCAACGGTTACGTCGGTTTATAATATAACAGGTACAAGTCCATTGGGCTGTTTAGGTTCAACCACTACAACACTAACGGTTGTTACCACGCCTACGGTAAATGTAACGGCTAATTCGCCTACCATTTGTGCAGGAAATACGTCAACATTAAATGCTGTTGGCGCTACTGGCTACACATGGTCGCCAGGGGGAAATTTAAGTAATGTGACAGGAAGCCCAACAATAGCAACACCGGCGTTAACTACAACCTATACGGTAATTGGCAACAACAGCAATGCCTCTTTAAGCTGTACAGATACAAAAACAGTACAGGTAATTGTGATACCAAACCCTACGATTACACCTGGATCAAACATGGTTATTTGTGAAGGTAAAACTACCGTTATTTATGCAAATGGCGCAACTACTTATACGTGGAGTCCTCCAACGGGTGTATCTCATATTCATGATTCTATAACTAATGTCCGTCCTCCATTACCGGGTATATTTATTTATACGGTAACCGGAACCACGAGTAATTGCACCGGAAGTGCGACTGTAGAGGTAACAGTTAATGCATTACCTGTACTTAATGCTGGATTAGACACGACAATTAATATCGACAATATTATCACTTTAACCGGGTTTGGGGATACCCAGGTAGGATTTATTAACGCCTCAA
>JAZKDT010000041.1:15544-39273 GCA_040387475.1 Bacteroidota bacterium
GTACCACTGGATTGTAATTATTGTCCTACAGTTACTGTAAATCCGCAGGAAAGCACTTGCTATACATTGGAAGGGGTTTCTGCAGCAGGTTGTAGAAATATAGATGAAGTGTGTGTAACTGTAACAAAAGATTGGGACGTGTTTATTCCTAATGCCTTCACACCTAACGGTGATGTTAATAACGAATCTTTTGCGCCAGTAGGGTATGGTATCGATAAAATACAATTACAGATCTTTGATCGTTGGGGACATCTCATTTTCAAAGGCGAAGGTCAGTCGGTTGGCTGGGATGGAACTAACAAAGGAAAACTGTGCGAGCAGGGTGTGTATATTTATAAGGCCGAGATCACCGCGATGTCGGGAGAAAAAAGATATAAAACCGGACACGTGACGTTGCTGGGTAAAACCAAGTAATAAAACCAACTAAAAAAGCCCATCAGCATAAAACTGATGGGCTTTTTTGATCTTAACTAAATTAAAGTGAAATTTTATGTACTCTGTTAATTGGTATTACAACGCCTTGTTTTAATATAACCCGTTTATCTGTTACTCCCCATACGGTAGTTTCGACTAATTTTCGGGATTGATCATCTTCAAAATAGATTTTTATTTTTGCATGTTCTAAATTTCCCAAGGCTAAAGCTCTATTCAATTCCGACTCTCTTTCTTTTATAAGCTCCTTATCAAACAGCACTTCTTCAGTCGGAAACTTTAACGTTTCAATTTTTTCTTTTTCTATAATTTCAAATGTCGCTGTAGTCATATGTGTAAGTATTAGGGGTTAGTAGTTAGTAGATAATCCTTAAACACTAAATTAGGTAAAATAGTTACAGTAAATTTAGAAATAGTTGTATTTATTTTCTAACCAGCAATACAACATTCTCTACGTGGGCAGTTTGGGGAAACATATCTACAGGCTGAATCTCTCTAATTTCGTAATGCTCCATCATCATAGCAAGATCTCTGGCCTGGGTTGCAGGGTTACAACTTACATACACAATTTTTTGCGGCGCCGCCTTCAAAATCACGCGAACCACATCTTCGTGCATTCCGGCCCTTGGAGGGTCGGTGATAATTACATCCGGTTTTCCGTGAATTGATAAAAACGTATCATTCAAAACATCTTTCATATCACCCGCATAAAAATCAGTATTTGTAATATTATTGAAAACAGAATTGTTTTTCGCATCTATTACGGCATCCGCTACATATTCAACTCCTACGACTTTCTTAGCTTTTTTAGCCACAAAATTAGCTATTGTACCAGTCCCTGTGTAAAGATCATATACTACTTCTTGTCCCGTTAAACCACAAAGATCACGGGTGATTTTATATAACTCATAAGCTTGTACTGAATTAGTTTGATAGAAAGAACGGGCACTTATTTTAAATTTAAGTCCTTCCATCTCTTCAAAAATATGATCCTTTCCATTAAACGTTATAATGTCAAGATCCTGTAACGTATCATTTCCTTTTTGATTAATCACATATTGTAAAGATGTAATTTGAGGAAACGTATTTTTTAAATGATCTAACAGTAGTTTTATATTTTCCGGCTCATTATCAAAAAATTGAATCAGCACCATCAATTCTCCTGTACTTGACGACCGGATCATCAGTGTTCTCAATAATCCGGTCTTATTACGCACTCCAAAAAAGGTTAATCCGTTTTTATTGGCAAACTCTCTTATTTCATTTCTAATAGAGTTGGAAGGTTCTTCCTGTAAATAGCAATTTCTTATATCAAGAATTTTATCAAACATCTTGGGGATATGAAAACCTAATGCATTGCGGTTATCGATTTCTAATCCGCTTTTCACTTCCTCATTTGTTAACCATTTTTTGTCGGAAAAAGAAAACTCCAGTTTGTTGCGATAAAAATAGTTCTCTTTGTTGCCAAAAATAGGTTTCATTGTCGAAATATCCAGGTGCCCTATTCTCGTGAGTGCGTCTTCCACAGTTTTATGCTTAAACATTAACTGTGTTTCGTAATTCATGTGCTGCCATTTGCAACCACCGCAATATCCAAAATGTTCACATATTGATTCTGTTCTGTTATCGGAAGATTTTTTTAATGTAACTACATGGCCCTCTGCATAATTATTTTTTTTACGGGTTATCATTACATCTGCAACATCTCCCGGCACTCCTCCGTCCACAAAAATCACCATACCATCTACCTTCGCCACTGACTTTCCTTCGGATGAAATATCAACGATATTTGCATTCTCCACAAAAATATTTTTCTTTATTTTACTCATAGCGTGCAAAGATATAAGAACAGGCTAAAAGATGAAAGATAAAAACTGAAAGATTTCATATTAATCCTTTCCTTAAAAAAACACAACTTACCTTCTAATAAGATTTATATGCTTAAATTTATAGGCTGAACAATGATTTATATAAGACAACATAAAATAGAAATAAGGAACTCAAGCTATAAGTTTTTACTTTGTTTTCTGCTTTTATGTGTTGCTTTGGGATTTTCCCAGTCGAAAGTTATACCGGGTGCAGACAAAGATGGTAAAGGTGGCAAATTGATCAATATCAGGCATGCAAAACGATTAGCTTACGATCAATCCCTTGGAGTAGATGCGAGACGTTTGATTGGCGATGTGGAATGTGAGCATGAAGGAGCTGTGATGCGTTGCGACAGCGCTTATTTATTTAACGATAAAAAGCTTATTGCCTACGGGCATATCAGTATCATAAAGGGTGATAGTATTTTTGTATATGGTGATTCGTTAAGATATGATGCAACTACCAAACTTGCCAATATGAAAGGAAATGTTCGCTGTATTGAAAAGGACATGACTTTAACAACCAACACGCTAATTTACGACATTGGAAATTCAGTAGCCAGTTATTATGATGGAGGCAAAATTGTTAACAAAGAAAATACGTTAACGAGTAAAAACGGGCATTATTACTCTGCCAGCAAAGAACTCACGTTTCATTACAACGTAATTCTTGTAAATCCTGATTACAAAATACGTGGAGATACTTTGAGATACAACACCATTAATAAAACAGCTTACTTTTTAGGTCCATCCATTATTACCAGTAAAGAAAATTATATTTATTGTGAGAATGGCTGGTCGGATACAGAAAATGAAATATCCCGTTTTAGCAAGAATGCGGTTATCGTTACCAAAGATCAAAAATTAACCGGCGACAGTGTATTTTACAACCGAAAAAAGGGATATGGTAGAGCCACTAAGAATGTTCAGATAACTGACACAACGAATAAATCTTTTATTGTGGGCGATTTTGCTGAACATTACGAAAAAGGCAATAGAGCTGTCGTTACCGGCCATGCTATGTACGGAAGGGTTATTGAAAATGACACGCTGTTTATGGCGGCGGATACCTTATTTTATAATGAACCAGATTCCGTTCACTCTTTTGTAAAAGCTTATCGTAAGGTGAAAATTTTTAAAAAAGATCTGCAGGGCTTATGTGATTCATTGACCTATCTTATCCATGATTCCCTAATGACGATGTATAACTCCCCCATACTCTGGACTAATAATGGACAGGCGACAGCCAAATTGATAAAGGTAACCACAGGAGAAGCTAACAGACATTTTGAGTTAATAAACAATGCCATTGTGATACAAAAAGTAGATAGTCTCGATGAAAAAAAATTTAACCAGATAGAAGGCAGAAAAATAGAGGGTTTTATTCACAACGACACGATCAGAAAACTAAATGTGATTGGAAATGCCGAGATAATTTATTACGTAAAGCAAAAAAAGAATTATAAGGGCGTTAACAAAACCATCTGCAGCGATTTAACTGTATGGTTTGATTCTGAAGGTGTTAACAGGACTACATTTAGAAATAAACCAGAGTCTACGATTTTTCCTTTACAGCAGGTAAACGACGAAGAGATGCGTTTAAAACATTTTGTTTGGTTTGAAAACAGAAGGCCTAGAAGTAGGCACGATATTTTAGTCAGGTAAAAACCTCATTTCATCTAAATTTACAGCACTCTTGCCTCATGAAATTTGTAGAAATGCTGAAATTTCTTACTTTAGAAACATGAAGACAGGTATATTTTTTTTATGCGTATTTTTTTTATCCTTCGTCGCCATTTCGCAAACTGGTCCGGCAGGGATTGGCACATCTGTAAATAACGTTTTATGGTTAAAAGCGGATAAAGGAACCTCTTCATCCATAAATAATACGGCAATTTCAAACTGGGCAGATCAGTCGGGCAATGGTATCTCTGTTACTCAAACAATTGCGGCACAGCAACCATCATTTGCAACTAACGTCCTTAATGGCTTTCCCGCCATTCAATTTGACAATATCAAGAATACCAACGATAAAATGACTGCGCCTGACAATGCAGTTTTAGATAACACCGCAGGCTACACCTTTTTCACTATCAGTAAGCCGATGTTGTACGAAGCTGGCGGAAATGATGCGAGGGTGATTTTATCGAAAAGAAATAATGTTGATACCGAAGAATCATTTATGTTATTTCACTACACATCTAACTATTTCCACGTGGATCTTCAAACAACTAATAACCGTATAAATACAGGCCCGGTGAGTTTTTCACTAACATCCAATTGCCTGATTGATGTTGTTTACGATGGCTCACTTACCTCCACTGCAAGAGGTAAGGTGTATTCGGCAGGATCTTTAATTAAAACAGCTACCGAAGCCAGCGCAACCATTCCTGACAATAACTCCCCATTGGTTATTGGCTCAACGGATCTGACAGACGGACGTCCTTTTGGAGGATATATTGGCGAAATAATTGTATACCGCGAAGCTTTAAACAAAGCGTCGAGAATTATCGTAGACAATTATTTGTCTGCCAAATATAATATTGCTTTAGCAGTTAATGATAAATACGCAGGAGATAATGTAGGAACTGGGGATTACGACAGAGATGTGGCAGGCGTTGGGCAAGACACCATTCAGCCCGGCAGCGTGGTTGGCAGCAACCTTAGTTTTTCGGCTACCGCAACATCTGGCATGGGAATTAGCGTGAATTCGGGTTTAAATGTAGGAGATTATGTATTGGCAGGCCATGCGGTAGTTAACAATTATGTTAACCTAACGGATGTTGCCGGCATATCAGGTGCAAGTCCTGCGCGTTGGCAGCGTACATGGTACGTGGATGTAACTAATGCCGGTGCAGTTATCCAGGCTGACATTGATTTTGATATGACAGCTGGTGGAATGACTGGTACTACGCCACTCACAGCGTCAAATTATAAATTACTATACAGGGCCGGAACTTCCGGTGCCTGGAGCCAAGTTGCTACGGCCAGCTCCATTTCGGGAACACGCGTTATTTTCAATTCATATAACTTCAACAATAATGCCGATGATGGTTATTACACGATTGGAACTATGAACTACACCGCCAGTCCATTACCCATTGAGCTGATAAGTTTTGATGCCATCATGAATGATAAGAACGTTGACATTACCTGGGCAACGGCAACCGAATCTAATAACGATTATTATACGATTGAAAAAAGTAAAGATGGAATTTCTTTTGAAACAGTTTCGATTGTAGATGCGGCGGGAAATAGTTTATCGACTATTCACTATAAGGATGTTGATTATAAACCTTATGATGGCATTTCGTACTACCGTTTAAAGCAAACGGACTATAACGGGACATTTTCCTATTCCCGTATTGTGGCTGTAAATTACACGACAGATGACGACGGAATTACTATGTTCCCAAATCCTACTGATGGCAATATTAGCTTATCCTTAAAAGGATTGGAAAATCAGGAAATTTTAGTGGTTATAAGAGACATAACAGGTAAAGAATGCTATTCAAAAGTCATATTATCTATTCAAAATTCCGATATCGTGGCTCTCGATACAGAAGGTGTATTGGCTAAAGGCGTGTATATTGTAGTAGCGTCGTCAAGTAACAAACTGTATAGTCAAAAAATCATTGTCAAATAATTAAATCGTTATTGAATTATTTAAGTCTTTTTTGTAAAATCAATTTGATGCAATAATTTGTATATTTATCCTTTAATTTTAATTAGAGGTTATATGAAATTGTTACAAAATAAAGTTGCTATTATTACAGGCGCATCCCGTGGAATTGGAAAAGGCATTGCTGAAAAATTTGCAGAGCAAGGATGCAATATTGCATTCACATTTTTATCATCTGTTGAAAAAGCTCAGGCTTTTGAAACTGAACTTACAGGTAAATACGGAGTAAAAGTAAAAGGTTATCAAAGCGATGCTGCCGATTTTAAAGCAGCGGATCAACTGGTAACTGATGTGGTTACCGAATTTGGAACAGTAGATATATTGGTAAATAACGCTGGTATTACACGCGACACTTTATTAATGCGTATGAGCGAACAACAATGGGATGAAGTCATGAATGCCAATTTAAAATCGGTATTTAACTTAACCAAAGCTGTGCAAAAACCAATGTTAAAAGCACGCAGCGGTTCTATTATTAATATGAGTTCGGTAGTAGGCATTAAAGGCAATGCGGGCCAGGCTAATTATTCGGCCTCAAAAGCCGGAATTATTGGTTTTACAAAATCAGTTGCACTGGAATTAGGTTCCCGTAATATCAGAAGCAACGCTATTGCACCAGGATTTATTGAAACTGAAATGACAGGGGCACTGGATGAAAAAGTGGTACAACAATGGAGAGACACCATTCCGTTGAAACGTGGTGGTTCATCGGAGGATGTTGCTAACCTGACTTTATTTTTAGCCAGCGATATGAGTACATACATTACCGGCCAATGCATCAATGTATGCGGTGGAATGCTTACTTAATAAAGGCAAGATTATAGTAAGAAGATGTACGCTAATCAAATTTAGCATCTTACTACTTATCTCTTTCATCTTAGACACTTTAAAAAATGGAATTCATCTCTAATTATCCCTGGTATTACACCCTGTTATGTTTTGTGGCAGGGTTTGTTTTTAGTGCCTTGTTGTATTACAGAGATAAGCAAAATGCTGAACGCTCAAAAATATTATTATATAGTTTAGCGGGATTGCGTTTTATTTCCATCAGCTTAATGGCGTTACTCCTACTCGACGTTTTTATTAAACGTTTGGTTAATGAAACAGAAAAACCGGTCATTATTTTAGCACAGGACAATTCATCATCTATTATTGCGGGAAAAGATTCTTTGGACATAAGATCAGAATATTCCAAAGCTATCACAGCTTTTGCAAATGCAGTAAAAGATAAATACGATGTAAAAACATACCAGTTTGATTCAGAATCCCGTCAGGCCGAAACGTTTGACTTCAATGGAAAAGAGACCGATATTTCAAAACTTTTTTTAGATCTTGAAAACAACTATGCTAATAAAAACATTGGCGCCATTATTCTTGCTACCGATGGTATTTATAACAAAGGCACCAACCCTTTATACAGTATAGTCAAATTTAATGCTCCAATATATACTATCGCGTTAGGAGATACAATTCCGCTAAAAGATGCATGGATTCAATCCATTAACCATAACCAAGTTGCATATCTGGGCAACACTTTTCCGGTAGAGGTGTTAATCAACGCTATTGATCTCAAAGATAAATCATTGGTTGTGTCATTATCGCAGGGTGGTAGAGTTTTAAAATCAGAGAACCTCACCATTAATGCCAACACGTTTAGCTCAACACTTAATTTTTTATTGGATGCCGACAAACCAGGTATTCAAAAATACACTATTTCTATTTCAACCCTTGAAGAAGATAAGAACAAGCAAAATAATTCACAGTCATTTGTGATTGATGTGATTGATAACCGTGAAAAAGTACTGATCCTTGCCAATGCACCACATCCTGATGTGGCCGCTTTAGAGCAAAGCATTTCTTCGGCGCAGACTTATGAAGTGGAAGTTGCTTTAATGGCTGATTTTACTAAACCTTTAAAACCATACTCCCTGGTTATATTTCATCAGCCAGTTGTGTTACCTCAGCGCATCAGTAATGAATTAAAAGCCAATAACCAATCTGTGTTTATTATAGGTACTGATATGAACGCTGGATCAGGGGGAAAGAAAGTCGCCGACAATCGAAAAAATGACGTAGAAGCAGCATTTAAAAAAGAATTTTCCTTATTTAATATTAGCGGTGAACTCCAAAATTATTTTAAAGAATTTCCTGCCGTAAAATGTAACTTTTCCACTACTTCGTCAACTAATGGTACCAATGCATTATTAACTCAAAAAATTGGAGTGGTTGAAACAGACGAACCTTTAATGGTATTTTCCGAAAATAACGGTGTAAAAAACTGCGGCTTTTTGGGTGATGGTTTATGGCGTTGGCGCGTGCGCGATTTTGCTGACCACGGAAATCATAACTTATTTAATGAATTGGTCAGTAAAACTGTTCAGTATCTTTCTGTAAAAGCGGATAAAAGTTTTTTCAGGGTTTTTACAAAAAAAATCATTAACGAGAATGAAGCCATAGATTTTACAGCAGAAGTTTATAATCAAAGTTATGAGTTGGTTACAGAGCCGGATGTAGCGTTAATTTTAAAAGACGCGAAGGGAAAAACCTATAATTATACCTTTAATAAAAAACAAACCATGTATAGTCTTTCGGCAGGTCAGTTCCCTGCGGGCGAATACAGTTATGAAGCGAAGGTAAAATTTGGCGATAAACTTTATACAAAAGCAGGGCTTGTGATCATTAAAGAAATTATTTCAGAGAAAATAAATACAGTTGCCAATCATCAGTTATTATACCAGATATCTAAACAAAGCGGGGGTAAATTATTTTACCGCAGTCAGCTCCAACAATTAGAAAAAGAGATTCTGTCAAGCGAATCGATCAAATCTATCACTTATTCTCACAAGCAATTAACAGATCTTGTGAATCTGAAATGGATCTTTTTTATCCTTATTTTACTGCTCTCTACTGAGTGGTTTTTGAGGAAACACAATGGAAAAGTATAAATTTCTTAAACAAAACACTTCATTAAGAATCCAATTTTAAGGGGCTATTATGGCATTTTTATTCAACCATTTAAGCTGCCAAATCATTATATTTGTTTAACTAAATACTAAAAAGAATGAAAAAATTACTTGTTTTATCATCAGCGATTATTCTATGTTTGTCCGCATTTAAATCATCTGATGGCGACAAAATTCCTTCCGCAACCGTAAAAAAATTAGACGGTTCTACTACTAATTCAAATACGTTTGTAAATGATGGGAAACCAATTATTATTAGTTTTTGGGCTACCTGGTGCAAACCATGTAAAAAAGAGTTGGATGCCATTAATGAAGAATATGCTGAGTTACAAAAAGAAACAGGTGTAAAGTTGATCGCGATCTCGATTGATGATGCGCGAAGCTCGGGTAAAGTGGTTACCGATGTAAAAGTAAAAGGCTGGACCTATGAAGTTTATATTGACGAGAACCAGGATTTTAAACGTGCTATGAATGTAAACAATGTACCTCATACATTTTTAGTGGATGGAGAAGGCAAAATTGTTTGGAGTCATAATTCATATGCCGAAGGCGATGAAGAAAAATTGTTTGAAAACGTTAGGAAATTAGCTAAAGGCGAAAAATTAGCTCACTAATCCTTTTATCAACATATATAATAAAACTCTATGTCTGTAAAATCCGTTAAACGTTTTATACTACTTTCTTTTACTGCTTTTTTTTATAACCAGTCTTTTGCTCAGATAAAAGATGAATTAGGTTCAATTCATGGTAATTTCCAGGTAGACGCAGCCTATTACCAAAAAGATACGATCATTGATGCAGATCCCGGAAGTGAATTATTCAGATATAATGCCTTTGGTAACATCAACTATTCAAAAGGAGGTTTTAGCGCCGGTGTACGTTATGAAAGCTATAATCCTCCTTTATTGGGTTATTTACCTGGTTATAAAGGCTCGGGTGTTCCATACCGTTTTGCCCGGTACAAACACAAAGATATTGACATTACAGTTGGTAATTTTTACGAGCAGTTTGGAAGCGGGATCACCTTAAGAGCTTACGAAAACCGAGGTTTGTTATATGATAACGCATTGGACGGTATGCGCGTTATTTTTACACCAAAAAATGGAGTCACGATAAAAGGTTTGGTTGGTAAACAAAGAACTTACTTCTCATTGTCGCCTGGTGTAGTTAGAGGTATCGACGGGGAAGTGAACATCATGGATCTTTTTGATTCGATTTTAGGGAAATCCAAAACCAAGGTCATTTTGGGAGGTAGCTTTGTAAGTAAATATCAGCAGGATCAGGACCCTACTTTAGTACTTCCGGAAAATGTTGGAACAGGCGCAGGTCGGTTTACGGTGATACGCGGAGGCTTTAATTTTAATGCCGAATATGCTTATAAGATAAATGATCCGTCTTATCAAAATCAATTCTCCTACAAGGAAGGACAAGCACTTATTGCTTCTACGTCTTATGGCACAAACGGTTTCTCTATTATGCTGTCGGGTAAAATGCTGGATAACATGAGCTTTAGAAGTGACCGTAATGCGCAAAACACCATTGATATGATCAATTACCAGCCTGATTTTAGTAAGTTTCATACATATACCTTAATGGCTTATTACCCCTACGCCACACAACCTAACGGAGAAGTTGGAGGTAGCGGCGAAATACAATACAAAGTAAAAAAAGGAACCTGGTTAGGCGGTAAATATGGCATGGATATCACACTGAACGGTTCTGTTTATTATGGATTAGATACCATAGGAATAGATCCTGCTAAAGATTCTGTGCGTCACTTAAAATATACAACGAATTACGGAAATGTAGGCAATGAATATTATCATGATGTGAATATTGAGATCACGAAAAAATTCACTAAGAAATTTAAAGTAACCATGATGTATGCTAATCAATTCTTAAATCAATCTATTGTACAGTATAATACACTTGATAAAGAAGAACATCCGGATGTAAATTCTCACATCGGTGTAGTAGATATAACGTGGAAATATAAATCCAACTCGGCGATCCGATTTGAAACGCAGGGATTTTTCGGTTCATATGATTACAAAAATGCAACCTATGAACCATCAGGAGAATTGAATAAAACCAACAACACCGGTTCCTGGGTATCTGAATTAATTGAATGGACACCAACTACACATTGGAGTATTACTCTTGCCGACCAATACAATTACAATAACCCTGTTGAAGAAAAACGCATACATTATTATTTTGCCATGTTAGGCTACACTAATGGCCCTACCCGTATTTCAGTAAGTTATGGTCGTCAGCGCCAGGGCATATTTTGTGCAGGAGGTGTTTGTCGTTTTGTTCCGGCATCCAGCGGGTTATCTATTAGCATTTCATCCAGTTTTTAAATCACCATATCATGAAAAAAATATTTTTAAATTCAATAGCGATCGCTCTAACGGTAATTACAGTTGGCGGTTGCGACTTTGTTCAAAACGCGAATCCTTCTGTTGAGCCTGCCGCTGGCACAACAGGAGGTTCCAATATCATTTACAGGAAAGTATTGGTAGAAGATTATACAGGCCACAAATGTGGAAACTGCCCTGCTGCAGCCGATGAACTAAGTACCCTGGAAGGCCAGTATTCAGGTAAAATAGTTCCTTTAGCTATTCATGCAGGTTTTTTTGCTAACATTAATGCCGCGTATCCGACAGACTTCAGAAATACCGTTTCCACAAATTATGACACTCAATTTGGAGTTTCTGCGGCCGGAAATCCCAATGGTTTAATCAATCGTATAGGCTACGGAAGTGGTGGATTTATAAAAGCGTACACAAGCTGGGGAAGTGAAATTTCACAAATGGTAACCCAGGCGGCCAAATTTCAAATCAAGATCACCAATACATTTAACACAGGCTCTAATAGTTTGAGTACGGATATTATGGTAAGATCATTGGCCGTAAATTCAGGCACCTACAAATTGGTAGTATTATTAACGGAAGACAGCATTATTGCCGAGCAATTAGATTATAGAATTGTTGTGCCTCCTGCGCCTTCTCAAAAAGTATCTGATTATGAATTCAACCATTTATTGAGAGGCGCCATCAACAGTGATTGGGGTGACGCCGTTTTCGCCACGGGCGCAAATCTTAATGACTCTATTGTAAAATCCTATACAAATTATACGATCAACGCAAGCTACAACGCATCCAAATGTCATGTCATTGCCTACATATATGATGCGGATGCTGCTAGTCCAACCTATTACGAAGTTTTGCAGGCAGAAGAAGAAAAAGTAAAATAAATCCTCATCATTAATAATAGCCTCCGTTAACTTTCGGGGGCTTTTTTTTGCCATTTATTACCGTTTTGCAAAGGTCTTTTTAAATGCATATTTTTACCACTTAGATTTTATTTATGAAACCATCGATTCCAAGAGGCACTCGAGATTTTGGCCCTGCCGAAATGCAAAAGCGCCAGTATATTTTCAATATTCTCAAAACCAATTTTCAATTATTTGGCTACGCTCCTATTGAAACTCCGAGCATGGAAAATATCACAACACTTACAGGAAAATACGGTGAAGAAGGAGATCAGTTAATTTTTAAAATTTTGAATTCGCGTCTACACGAAAGTAAAGACGATAAGAAAGAATCTTTGCAAAAAGAATTCAACACTTCTCTCGAAAAGTCTTATAACTCTGAATTACTAACCGAAAAGGCTTTACGTTACGACCTCACTGTTCCTTTTGCTCGCTACGTCGTAATGAACAATCATGCCATTACCTATCCTTTTAAACGCTACCAGATACAACCCGTTTGGCGTGCCGATAAACCTCAGAAAGGCCGCTACAGGGAATTTTATCAATGTGATGCGGATGTGATTGGATCGAACTCTCTGGTGAACGAGCTGGAATTAATGGCGATGATGGACAAGTCATTTGCCGAGTTAAATATCCCGGTATTAGTAAAATTTAATAACCGAAAAATATTAAGTGGCATTGCCGAAATTTTAAACGCCAGCGACAAGATCATCGATATTACGGTTGCTATTGATAAGCTGGATAAAATTGGCAAAGACGGGGTTGTAAAAGAACTACAGGAAAAAGGAATTTCAGACAATGCAATTAAACAATTAGAACCATTAATTGACCTATCGGGCTCCAATGCCGAAAAAATAAATACTTTAAAAACATTTTTGGCCGGCAGCGAAATTGGTAAAAAAGGTATTGAAGAAATAGAATTTTTACTGTCAAATTTAAGTACCATCGAACTCAAACATGTTAAAGTTGAATTAGACATTACGCTGGCACGCGGCTTAAATTACTATACCGGAACCATTTTTGAAGCTAAAGCAAACGCAGGAACTTTTACACCAAGTATTTTGGGAGGCGGTCGATATGATGATCTGACTGGTATTTTCGGTTTAAAAGGATTATCAGGCGTTGGTATTTCTTTTGGTGTAGATCGCATCTATGATGTTATGGAAGAATTGAATTTATTTCCAAATGAAGTCAATAATGTTTCTACAACAAAAATATTGCTTGCTAATTTTGGTGAAGCTGAACTAATGCATTGTATTGGATTAGTTTCAAAGTTAAGAGCTGCAGGCGTTAATGCTGAAGTATATCCGGACATAGTCAAAAAAATTGCCAAGCAATTTGAATATGCGGATAAGAAACAAATTCCTTTCGTAGGGGTGGTTGGTGGAAATGAAATGCTGAAAAACACAGTCATGCTAAAAAATATGACACTGGGTACGCAGGAGGAATTGAGTTTTGATGCGTTACTTGAACGCTTGACTTCATGAAAAAACATTCTGATGAATTACCCGATAAAATTGATGCAAGAGAATCTGACTATCTCTATTTAAAATCTTCAAAAATAAGTGGTGCTGGCAACGGTTTATTTACTTCTATTCCTATTTATAAAAATGAGATCATTTCTCTTTTTAAAGGCGAGATCTTAAGTCATAAAGAAGCCTCTTTAAGAGCAGTCAATAAACAGGATGGATATTTCATCAACATGTTAGATGGAACTATAATGGATTCTAAGTGGGTCAATTGTTTTGCGAAATATGCCAATGATGCGGAAGGACTATCGGTTTTCAAATTCAGGAACAACTCCAAAATTACCGTCAATGAACAAAACGATGTCTGCCTCGTAGCTCTCAGAAATATAAAAATAAGCGAAGAAATATTCTGCAGCTACGGAAAGCCTTACTGGAAAAAATTTAAAAGTAATTCTAAAATTATTCTTTAATCTTTATACCATTTGGCAATATCGATCACCAAACCTAACGAGGCAAAATCAGGTGTGTGTCGAATGGATTGTCCCCCAAGATTAACTGTAAGCCCATACTGCGCCTGCAATTTGATAAACTTATATCCTCCTCTTACAGTGATAGCCGGTTCGGCAAATACATATAAAGGGTCGGTTACCCGGTTATTATTTAAATAATCGTCTTTTAATTGACCTTCCGTATAATTAGAATAAGTGAAATTGCTATATTTTACAAATGAAAATTTGGGAGTTAAGGCTACGTCAAAATACTTAGACCGTAAACCGAAATTGGATTGAATAAATCCTTTAGCTGCATTTGCGTCGAAATTTGCCATATAGGTGGTGTTATCCGGGTTGGAAAATTGTTGCTGCTTATGCACCTTCCCAACCCCACCTCCAATATAGGTTTCTATCATTAAATTTTCGCGGTTTAACAAATATCCGATACCTGCTTCACCCATTCCTCCTGAATGCCTGTAGTTGTTATCGCCGTCATAATTTTTATAAAAACCATTCGCTATAATACCTATCTTGTCTGTTACCGCCACAGCTGCCTGCAAATCATTTTGGGTAACGTTAATTTTAACTTCTCCTTTTTCTTTCAATAAAGGAACGTTTACGGCGTTGGTAGTGTACATTGTAGTAGCACACGAACTTAACAGGGCTATTATAATTACTAATCCTATTATTTGTAAATATATCTTCATGGGGCATGTTTTAGATTTATATGATAATCTAATGCCAAACTACATGAGGTACAAAAACCTGCATAGAAAAATATAAGGATTAAAACTATTTATACTTGCTTATCCCAAGTATCTTCTCTGCATCCATATCTGTACGTTCTTTCGGAGTGAGTTCAGATTTATTTTCAAATGCACTTCGGACTATATCATAACCAATTGCATAGCCACCCCACAAAGGGTATTTTTGCGAACCAAACATAACTTCTGTTAAAACAGAAGGGTCTTCGCTACTCAATAAGGGTTTTATTCGATCCCAGAGTTCCGTTTTCTGTTTTTCATTTAAAGAAGTCGTCCAGGGCGATTTGGCATGAGGATAAAGAAAATGAGCAAAAGCGTCGGCCTTTCCTTCAAATACCATATATCTAAGTAAAGTCCATTTATAAGCTGTGTTAAGACTTGTATGCGTCCAATATGTATGATTGAATTCATGCGCAACCGCTGCCGGCAGAGCGTCTTTCCAGGAATTATCTTCCGGATCTATTGTCAACAAAATTTGTTTACTACCGGCTGTTAAACCTGATACGCCACCCATCATTTGCATTATTTGTTTCATACCATTTGTGGACGGTATAATGTAAAAAGTAAGGCTGTCGTTTTTAAGATACTGATTACACTTGATCAATGCCGCTGAAATAACCTCTTCAATTGTTTTCCGGTTAAACTCTATTTCTAAAAGAGATTTTGCCAATTGTATAGTATCGGGCGCATTTAAAAAACTCTCTGCTACTATTTCAAAGTATTCAGATTTCGCGAAATTGTTTTTAAGAATCGGATTTCGTGTTTTTTCCGCGTAAATTTTATCCCGGTTAGCAAAATCATGCCTTACCGCTTCAAGGTAATCTCTGTAATAATCACTTAATAAGATAATCTTAAAATATGGTGGCGAGATATTTTCCGTATTATTCACTGCTGCTTTGCAGGTAAATAAAATGACGACACTAAAAAATGTAAGCAGAGTTTTCATATTTCTTTTCATCAAATATACTTTTATTTCAAACAAAAAAGCCTCCGCTGTTTAGCGAAGGCTTCCATAATAATTTATTTTTTAAATCGCGTCAAAATCAATCACTACTTTCTCGGTTAAAGGATGGGCCTGACAGGTCAGTACAAAACCATCTTCCACCTCTGCATCTGTTAATGCAAAATTAGCATCCATTTTCACTTTTCCTTCTATCACTTTAGCACGACAGGTACAGCAAACGGCACCTTTGCAACTGAAAGGAGCATCTACGCCTGCATCGATTGAGGCATCCAGGATAGATAAACCGCCCGTATGTAATTTCATGGTTGTCTCAATACCATATTGTATAACAGTTACCTGGCTGGTTACATCACCGCCAACAACGGCACCTGTATTTTCAGCTTTTGCAACAGCATCAGCTACAGCACTAAAATATTCGATATGAATTTTATCTTTCGATACATTGATTGCCTCTAAAGCCTGTTTGATGTTTTCCATCATAGGGCCTGGTCCGCAAATAAAATATTCATCAGCATTAGTGGCACTGTATGTATTTACAATGTCTTTAACTCTATCAACGGTTAACAATCCTTTTTGAAGATCATCGACCTGTGTTTTAGGAATATCATATACATTCAATACTTTTACCCTGTCTCCATTATCTGCTGCAATCTTCTCTATCTCAGCATTGAATATGACCGATTCTTCATCTCTGTTGGCATATACCAAAGTAACCGTGCTTTGTTTTTCAATGTATAACACGCTCTTCAAAATACTCATCATGGGTGTAATACCGCTTCCGCCTGCAAATAACACATAATGTTTTTTGTTGTTGCCTGACAATACGGAGCTAAAATTACCCATTGGCGTCATCACCTCAACAATGTCGCCTACTTTCCAGGTACGATTCATTACAGTAGAAGCACGACCGTCTTTCACTTCTTTAACTGCCACGCGCAATTCTTTTTCGCTGTAGGGGCTTGTGCAAATACTATATGAACGGCGTAATTCTTCGCCGTTAACCGTTAATTTTACAGTAATATATTGACCTTGTTTGAATTGATATTCGTGCTGAACTGCTAAAGGGATATCAAAAGCAATGGAAACTGCATCTGCCGTTTCTCTGCGAACATCTTTTACTTTTAAGGTGTGGAATCTTGCCATTTTCTAAATTTTTGTAGCGCAAAAATAAAATATTAATGTGATAATTAAACACCAAATGATTTTTATTGTTCAAACGGGCATAAAATGAGTATAAAACCTTTGAAAAAAAGCACTCAAAAGCGTATATTTGTGTAATTCATAAACAAAAACAATGGAAGTTAACAAATTTGAAGATGTGTTTGAAGGCAAATTAGCCAAAAACGAAATGGTGGAACCAAAAGACTGGATGCCGGATAACTACCGCAAACATTTAATTCGCCAGATATCACAACATGCACATTCAGAGATCGTGGGAATGTTACCGGAAGGAAACTGGATCACCCGTGCCCCGAGTTTACGTGCAAAAGTGGTGTTATTAGCCAAAGTACAGGATGAGGGCGGCCATGGCTTATATTTGTATACAGCTGCTGAAACTTTAGGGATCAGTCGCGATGAATTATTGGATAATTTACATACCGGTAAGGCAAAATATTCTTCCATCTTTAATTATCCAACCTTAACGTGGGCTGATATTGGCGCTGTTGGTTGGCTGGTTGATGGCGCCGCCATTATGAACCAGGTGATGTTACAGCGTACTTCTTACGGACCATATGCACGTGCCATGGTGCGTATTTGTAAAGAAGAAAGCTTTCACCAACGTCAGGGTTTTGAAATTATGACCCATTTGGCATTTGGAACAGCGGATCAAAAAGCGATGGCACAGGATGCATTAAATCGTTGGTGGTATCCAACGATGATGATGTTTGGTCCACCGGATTCTGAATCACCGAACAGCGAAAATGCTATGAAATGGCGTATAAAACGTGAAACAAACGATCAGCTTCGTCAAAAATTTGTGAATCAATCGGTACCGCAGGTGGAGTATTTAGGCTTAACAGTTCCTGATGCTAATTTAAAATGGAACGAAGACAAAAAAGGTTATGATTACAGCGAACCAAACTGGGCAGAATTTAAAAGCGTGATCAGCGGAAACGGACCCTGTAACAAAGAACGTTTAGCGGCCCGTAATAAAGCGCATAATGAAGGTGAATGGGTAAGAGCAGCTGCACAGGCTTTTGCAAAAAAACGTAAAGAAGTTTACGAAGCCGCTTAAAAACACGTATTAACGTTGAGTTATTGTTTAAGAAAAAAACAGTCATTCAATCTTACTATATTTTATTAAAAACTAAACATTAACAACTAAACACTACGAGTAACAATGTCAGATAATCAAGGCCCTGTTTGGGAAATATTTTTACAAAAAAAAGCAGGGCAACCTTTTGTGCACTGCGGAAGTTTACATGCCTTTGACAAAGAAATGGCTTTACAAAATGCCAGGGATTTGTACACCCGGCGTGGCGAAGGCATTTCCATTTGGGCAGTACCGTCCAATGCCATTGTAGCCAGTAGCCCTGAAGATATTGGTCCTTTCTTTGAACCCTCTAACGACAAAGTTTACCGACACCCTACTTTTTATCAAATTCCCGACGCTATCGGACACATGTAATTTTCAGACACAGGATGCAAGACTTACGATCAAAGACTTGTTTATCATAAACATCAAAAAAATTAATTAATAAAAAATCTGCGGCAATTTGCGAAATCTGCGGGACGAATAAAATGACAACACAAGAAGCATTATTTCAGTATACACTTAGATTAGGTGACACTAACCTTATCTTGTCACAACGCTTAAGCGAATGGACCGGACACGGCCCATTTTTAGAAGAGGATTTAGCGTTAACAAACATTGCCCTGGATATAACAGGTGCCGCAAAATCATTTTTAGAATACGCTTCAATTGTTGAAAATAAAGGCAGAAGCGCCGATGATTTAGCTTATTTTAGAAATGATCGCCAATATTTTAATGCACAAATAACGGAGCAACCAAACGGTGATTATGCCCGTACCATTGTTCGCCAGGCTATCGTTGATTGCTTTGACCTATATTTTTACCAGGAGCTGGCAAAAAGTAAAGATGAGACCTTAGCTGGCATTGCCCAAAAATCAATTAAAGAAGTTACCTACCATTTACGCCATACCTCTTCATGGGTTGAACGTTTTGGTGATGGTACCGAAGAAAGTCACAACAAAGCTCAAAAGGCCGTAAACGAATTATGGCAATATACAGGCGAGTTGTTTGAAATGAATGAAGTTGACGAAATCCTTATTAAAGAAGGGATAGCCGTTGATTTAAATGGTATAAAAACAAAGTGGGATCATCACATGACTACTTTGCTTGAGAAATCTACGCTTACAAAACCTGATCAGGCATATATGCAAACGGGCAGTCGTAAAGGTATTCATACCGAACATTTAGCTTATATTTTAGCAGAAATGCAAGCTTTACCTCGCATGTATCCTGACGCTAAATGGTAGGCATTTGGTAACGACTGTTACCGGTCTGCTTTTTGCATCATATGAATAACGGCATTGAATCACAGAATATGAACTGGTGTGCTACACCGCAAAAAACACAGTTATGAAACACTTTTTTTTAATCATTTTTTCTTTCTTTGCTTTTACTGTTTTCTCGCAGGCGCAACCTACCGGTAAAATAAAGATCAGCAAGTCTGGTTTTGCCAGGGCCAAAACCTTGCGTGAGCTAATTCCTTCTCTTCCTAAAGATTGTGCAATTACAACTTATCAATTTGCCATCGATACCCCTGAGTTAAAAAAAACACTTTCCATGAAAGGAAATAAAATCACAACCGACCTCAAATCCATAGTAAAGGGAATGAAAGCCGGTCAGAAATTTTTTATAGAAAATGTGAAATCAGATTGTAAAACTACCTTTAAGAAAAATTACACATTTGTGATTAGTTGATCTCCTGTTAATGATACACCGCAATGTTTAGATCGCACATACAAAAACAATTCTACACCATCGCATTTACTTTGGTAACTTTGTTTGCTTTTTCCCAAACCAAAAGCGTTGAAACGATCAAAATTACAAGCGACAAATTTTCTAAGGTTACCGGAATCAAAGAATTGGTTGTCTCCATTCCTAAAGAATACGAAATTGAATCTACGGAATATGTGTTTAATGACGGTAAACCCGAACCAATGAAAATGAACGGTAACGAAATTCCCATTTCAATCACCGGTACAGATCTCATTAATAAAAAAGGCACTGTGATGCATCTTTCCATTACCTATTTTAAGGATCAAAAAGTACTCACTAAAAAATGTAAAGTGATCATCGAATAATGTCTGCAAAAGAATCCTGGAAAAAGATAGCACCGTATTTTGTGGATGTATGGCAATACATCGTGATTATTGTGATTATGATACTGGCAGCTATATTTATATTATAATGTACTCAAAAGAACATATCCTTTCGCTTCTTTCCGAAATTCCTGATCCGGAAATTCCTGTGATCTCTATCATTGATCTTGGAGTTATCAGGGATATTGACATTATTGACGAAAGAAGCATTCAACTAAAAATTACTCCCACCTATTCCGGATGCCCGGCCATGAAGCAAATAGAGGATGATGTGAGGAAAAAACTGAGAGAAAATGGTTTTACAAATGTAACTATCAACACTATTTTTTCACCTCCATGGACCACCGATTGGATTCCGGCAGATGCCAAAGAAAAATTAAGAAAATACGGAATAGCACCGCCTGAAGAAAGTACAGAAGATAAAAACTGGCTCACAGGAAAACACAGCGCTGTTCAATGTCCGCGTTGTAAATCGGCTCAAACAAAACTCATCTCACAATTTGGAAGCACCGCTTGCAAAGCTTTGTATCAATGCCAGGATTGCCTGGAACCTTTTGATTATTTTAAGTGTATATAGTAATTGAGGTAAATGCCTGATTTTATCGACGAAATGCTGTTTTTATATTACGAAATATGTATTATATTAGCTTAAAGTATTCTGATGATCAACAACGCTGTTTTTGCCTACGTTATTAATAATTTTTTAGAACATGTGTATGTTCTAAATAACCGCCACGAAATTATTTTTCAAACAGAAAACAATAATTCTTTACTTGGCTTCACCGAACAGGAGATTAGTTCAAACGGATTTCCGTGGCTATTTGTTAATCCATTATTTTCATTTGATAAAGTGATACAGGATAGCGAGAAATACGGTGAGATATATGGAACAGAAAATTTTAAGCATAAAACGAAGAACTTTATCAATATTGCGTTCCGTATCCAATGCATGGAGGATGCAGAAAGCAAACAAACGGTATACGTATTTTACTTAAGAGATAACACACACCAAAATCTGGTTAGAAAAGATATTTTAAAAAAGAGTCTTACTATTGAAAATCTTTCCAGGTCGAGAAGGATTAGAGATGGAGAAATTGACAAAGCCATTTATGAAATATTAGAGTCTTCGTCACGCGCCATGAATACAACACGCGTAAATGCATGGATATTTGATGACGATAAAACCCGCATCCAGTGTGTAGGAAATTTTGATGCAAGGGTTAACAAATTAGTTCCGCAAACAGACCTGCCACGAATTGCTATGCCTTTTTATTTCAGGCTATTTGAAACTGAAAAAATCATACTCACCCGCGACTCATTTAATGAAACAAAAACGGCAGAACTTTATGATTTTTATCTAAAGCCAAATGATATTCAGTCGTTAATGGATATTCCCGTTCGTATTGAAGGGGAAATGATAGGCGTTATTTGTTTTGAGAATGTAGGTGCACCCAGAGTATGGACCCTGCAAGAACAAAAATATGGGTTGGTTGCTGCTCAAATGCTTTCCCTTACAATCGAATCCCATAATAAACAAAAAGCAAAACTGGCACTTGAAATTGCTTTAAACGAACAGACTGTATTATTGCAGGAAGTTAACCATCGCGTGAAAAATAATTTGGCTATCGTTGGCGGCTTACTGAACATGCAAGCCGAAAAATCAACCGACGAATATCACAAGCAATTGTTTATGGAATGTCGCAATCGTATTGACTCTATTGCATCTGTTCATGAACTGATCTATAAAGCAAAATCATACGCTCAACTAAATTTCAAAGAATATCTGGATCAATTGGTAGATCATATTACGGAATCGTATAAATCAATTGAACACATCAAGGTAATCAAAGGTATAACCGATGTTCATATTAATATTGCGGCGGCCATTCCCCTGGGATTGATGGTGAATGAATTAATAACTAATGCGTATAAACATGCTTTTACACGCAAAACTGAAGGTCAGATAGAAGTAATTTTACTTGAAAATAATAACCAGGTATTTTTGACTATCAAAGATAATGGCAATGGATTTGATAAAAATATTATCCCGAAAAATTCCATCGGTATGGATATATTAGGCGGTCTTGTAGAACAAATTGACGGAACTTACACATTAACTAGTGACGAAAAAGGAACCTCATATAAAATTTCGTTTTCCAAAAAATAAATCCCATTTTTAACTTATAAAATAATCATTTTTATGAGCTACATCCTTTCCCAAATGCAAGACAAAGTAATGATCATTACTTTGAACCGTGCCGATAAATTCAACAGTTTCAATCGCGAAATGGCGTTGCAACTTCAACAGGCATTAGATAAAGCCGAAACCGATGACACGGTGAGAGCCATTATATTAACCGGAACAGGCAAAGCATTTTGTGCAGGCCAGGATTTGGCAGAAGCTATCGACCCAAATGGGCCAGGAATTTCCAGGATAGTTGACGAACATTATAACCCTATTATATTACGCCTGCGTAAAATAGAAAAACCAATCATCGCGGCTGTAAATGGAGTAGCTGCAGGTGCGGGGGCCAACATTGCTTTAGCCTGTGATATCGTCACTGCAACACATTCAGCTTCTTTCATCCAGGCGTTTAGTAAAATCGGTTTAATTCCCGACAGCGGCGGAACATTTTTCCTTCCACGCTTAGTAGGCTTTCAAAGAGCCGCAGCACTTATGATGACGGGTGACAAAGTAACTGCTACCGAAGCACAACAGATGGGTATGATCTATAAAGTGTTTGCAGATGACACCTTTATGCACGATGTGATGGCATTTACCAATACGCTGGCAAATATGCCAACAAAGGGACTTGGTTTAACCAAGCGTTTGCTTAACGAGAGTTTATTTAATTCGCACGACAAACAATTAGCTCGCGAAGGAACTATCCAGGTAGATGCAGCAGCTACTTACGATTATACGGAAGGTGTAAATGCCTTTTTGGAAAAACGTAAGCCTGAGTTTAAAGGAAAATAGGAGTCATCGATAGGATCAGTCCATCCAGACTTACAAACTCACGAGGAGTTTATTTTTAAACCGGTATTAAACCCCGAATTGTTTACAATTTTTCTGTATCCTGCCCTTAAAAAGTCGTTATAACCTTAATTTTACTCCTATGATGGCACACAAACTCCTATTTATTTCTTGTCTTTTTCTATGTCTTTCTGCATTTGCACAACCAAAAAAAGAATATTACGATAGCGAACAACTCAAAATAAAATCCGAATCCAACATTGTAAAAGGTATGCCGCATGGGCGACATATTGAATATTACAAAAACGGCAACATATCACGCAAAGGTTCATTTTACAACGGAAAAGAAGACAGCACCTGGTATATATATTATGAAAATAAAATATTAAAGGCTACCGAAAGTTATTTCAGAGGCAAAAAAAATGGATATAACCGCTACTACTTTAAATCAGGAATTCTTTCCCAGGAAACGGTGTTTAACCAGAATTTAGCCGA
>JAZKDT010000041.1:39283-48440 GCA_040387475.1 Bacteroidota bacterium
CTGGACATCTTATTACGAAAACAAAGTTGTAAGAAGTCGCGAGTCATTCTCTAAAGGAAAAAAGCAAGGCGACTGGCTTTACTATTTTGATAATGGACAACCGGAAAGCATCGGCAAATTTGAGAACGACCTGAAAGAAGGAGAAGTAAAAACATTTTATAAGAATGGTAAACCGGCCGCTCTGTTAAATTTCTGCAAAGGAAAAGCCTGTGGTGTTAACAAGGAATATTATGACTCTGGTATTCTAAAATATGAAAGGGAATATAAAAAGTCTACCGGTGAAACAGTAACAAAAGAAACTGATTCTACAATTGTTCTGTTAATGACTATGAATGATGAACGCGGCAAACCAATCATTGTTAATGGAAACGGAACCATCACTGCGCAGTATGATAACGGACTTATTAAAGCGCAGGGTGCTTATAAAAATGGTTTAATGAATGGTTTATGGCGTTACTTCCATCCAAATGGCGAATTAGATTATGAAGCCAATTATGAGAATGGAACATTAAATGGTTTCTATTCTTCCTATTATGTAAATCATAAAGCCAAGAGTGAAGGCTTTTTTGTAAACGGCAAAAAAAACGGCAATTGGAGATTTTATACTGAAAAAGGGAATCTTGAAATGGAAGGTACTTTAAAAGATGGTTTAAGAAATGAGCAATGGACTTATTATTACAGCAATGGGAATAAAGAATCACAAGGATTTTTCCAGGATGATAAGCAAACCGGCACCTGGGAATATTTTTATCCGACAACCGAAAAATGGAAATTAGGGAATTATGAGAATGATCAAAAAACCGGTGTTTGGACCACTTGGTTTGAGAACGGAAAAAAATTACAGGAAGGCCCCTATGCTGCGGGTAAAGAGAACGGACAATGGCAAAGCTGGTATAATAACGGACAATTAAAAGATCAGGGAACTTTTACAAACGCATTGATCTTTGGTTTATGGGAAGGTTGGTACATTAACGGCAAACCAAACTACAAAGGTACTTATAACGAAAAAGGTAAGAAGCAGGGTTTGTGGGAATACTGGTATGAAAGCGGCCAATACCGTGAAAAAGGTTCGTATGTGAGTGGTATAAAACATGGGCACTGGACAGCATATCACGAAAAAGGTAATTTTATGGATAGCGATGGAAATTATAGTAAAGGCAAGCAGCACGGCTTATGGGTGTATTATTACGAAACAGGTGGGCTAATGAAGGAACAGCGGTTTAAAGACGGACATTTATCAGGCAAATCAACCTCCTACTCTATCACCAACAAAGTGCAATCAGTAAGTAGTTACAAAGTAGTGAGTGATAAACGCAAGGGGAAAAAACAAAGTGTTCCTGATGGCGACTGGATCTTTTATGATAAAACAGGGAAAGAGATCAGTAGGATTACCTATAAAAATGGTGTGAAAAAGTAACCAAAAAATAATGTAAATGTGTTTTAATAAAAAACTATATTTACTAAAATAATAATACTTTATGTTTTTAAATATCAAATCACTTTTGTTAATTAGTTCAGCAGTACTTTTAATGAGTGGCTGTAATGGAAGTAAACAAGAAGAGGTTGATGCCTCTGATGTGGATGATGTTGTTATTGGTATAGATTCTCAAAAGATATCAGCTCAAAATGTATTTAACACTATTTCATCAAGAGCTACCATATTGGAATTAACAAAACTGGCTAACTCGGAATATAACGTGGCCCTTTTAAACAGTCCGGATGACGTGAGTAAATATTCACTGGAAAGCAGCAGGGCTCTTAATTTAGGTGTATACGGAGCCGATTTAAACGTTGCCAGCATTTACGATCAGACACAGGAATCGATGTTGTTTTTTAAGTGTGTAAGCATTATCGCAAAAAGCATCGGGGTAAGTAATTCGTTTGATGAAAATATGGGAGATCGCATGACGGCTAACCAGTCAAACAGAGATTCCACTTTAAATATTATCACACAGGCTTTTAAAAGTGCTGATCATACGTTAAGAGCAAATAACCGCCCGGGAACTTCGTCTTTATTAGTGGCAGGCGCCTGGATAGAAGGTCTATATGTGGCCTGTCAAACAGCAAAGGAAACCAAAAGCGAGCCTGTTATTAAAGAGATTTATAAACAAAAAGAATCGTTGGATAATTTACTGGAGCTGTTAAAGTCCTCTAAATTACCGGATGAAACTGCATACGTAACAGTTGATCTACAAGATCTTAAAACGATAATGGACGCTAAAAGCGACAATGTATTTACATTGGATGCACTAAAAACATTGGATAGCAAAATCACGGACCTTAGAACAAAGGTTATTACTTCTAAATAATTTTCTGATGGCTTTTATTTTACCTGTTAATGGTATCGAACCAACTTTAGGTAAGAATACCTTTGTAGCACCAAACGCAACTATCGTTGGTGATGTGATCTGCGGTGATGATTGCAGCTTTTGGTTTAACGCGGTTGTACGCGGCGATGTCAATTCCATTCGCATGGGAAACAAGGTTAATATACAGGATGGCGCTGTGATTCACTGTACTTATCAAAAAACAAAAACCATTTTAGGAAATAATGTCTCTGTTGGCCACAATGCCATAGTGCATGGCAGTTATGTTCATGATAATGTGTTAATAGGGATGGGCGCTATTGTGATGGATAACTGCGAGATAGGATCTAATTCTATCATTGCCGCCGGCGCCGTTTTAACTGAAGGCACAATTGTTCCCAGTGGCTGTATTTATGCAGGCGTACCAGCTAAAAAAGTAAAAGATATATCAGAAGAGTTAATTAACGGCGAAATAAATCGCATTGCTAACAATTACCTGATGTACAGCAGTTGGTTTAAATAATTTAATCTTTTAGCTTACACGTCGTTTCGCCAGCTGAAAGATCTTTGCAAACCTTTTTAGCGTAGCTTTTAGTACCATCTGTTGTTCCTCCAATATAGGTACCCGAAGAATTTGAACATTCACAGGTATGTTCTTTTTTACAGGAAACAGCTGATAAAAGCAGGGCTAAAGTAAATATTCCTATTAATTTCATGTTTTATGTTTTGTAACGCTAAAAATAAACAATTAATTGCTCATAAAATTTGGTTTTTACCTAATAAGCCTATATATTTGCAACCCAATTTAAAAATTAATAAACTCATATAATGTTAATAGTAGCAGTAAAAGAAGGTGAAAGCATCGAAAAAGCTTTAAAAAAGTTCAAAAAGAAATTTGAAAAAACTGGCGTTGTAAAACAGTTACGCGTTCGTAAAAATTTCGAAAAACCATCTATCACAAACAGACAAACCCGCATCAAAGCCGTTTACAAGCAAAAAATGCAATTGGGTTTAGCAGCTGAATAGTCCTTTTTCACAAAAATTATATATTAACCTAAGGTTATTGCGAGTTTT
Source organism: Bacteroidota bacterium (assembly GCA_040387475.1). Taxonomy (GTDB): domain Bacteria; phylum Bacteroidota; class Bacteroidia; order B-17B0; family Aurantibacillaceae; genus UBA4416. Next base: position 42,664 of record JAZKDT010000041.1, read on the forward strand.
AAAGTTAAATTCGTTGTAACCTTAGGTTTTTTATGTTGGATAAAGCCCTTCAATCATTTTTTGACTACTTAACGTACGAGAAAAAGTACTCCGTACACACGGTTACTTCTTATAAAAATGATATTGCCACGTTTTTACAGTTCATTAATCCGCAAAATGAGGTGTTAAATGCGTCTGAGATCAACTACCAGCAAATCAGAGCCTGGGTCTCAGAACTCATCAAACATAAAATAGCGGCCCGCAGCGTTAACCGAAAATTATCTGCCCTCAAGTCTTTCTTTAAGTTTCTTCAACGTCAGCAGGTTATTGACCTGAACCCCATGTCGAAAATCTCTGGGCCAAAAATTCCCAAGCGTCTCCCGGTGTTTGTAGATGAACATCAAATGGAAGACCTTTTTACTGATGTGATATTTGAAGAAGGGTTTAACGGACAACGGGATAAACTCATCCTGGATATCTTGTATCAAACGGGCATCAGGCGTTCAGAACTAACTCATTTAAAGGAACTGGATGTAGATCTTTTTAATTCCACAATTAAGGTGTTGGGGAAACGAAACAAGGAGAGAATTATCCCCATTTCTTTACCTCTAAAACGAAACCTTGAAGCGTATTTGCAAGTAAAACAGGAACTAAACTTATCAAATCCTATGTTGTTGGTTAGCGGGAAAGGACATACATTAAGCGATCAGGCAGTTTACACAACCGTCAAAAAATACCTTTCGCAGATAACCACCATCCAAAAGAAGAGTCCGCATGTTTTACGGCACACTTTTGCCACACACTTATTAAATAACGGTGCTGATATTAATGCAGTAAAAGATCTTTTGGGACATGCTAATTTAAGTGCAACTCAAATTTACACGCATAATACTATCGACAAATTAAAAAAATCATACAAACAAGCTCACCCGCGTGGTGACTAAAACCATATTACAATTCACATAGTTATAAATTAAAAACACAAAAAAGGGAGGATTTATTATGACAACGAACATTCAATCACTACATTTCGATGCAGACAAAAAATTAATTGATTTTGCAAATGACAGAATGAATAAATTAAAAACCTACCACGATGGTTTGATCAACGGAGAAGTTATTATGCGTTTAGACAAAGCCTCGAACAGCGAAAATAAAGTTGCTGAAATAAAAATACTGGCAAAAGGACAAGAGTTGTTCTCTAAAAAGCAATCAGCATCTTTTGAAGAATCTATTGATCTGGCCTGCGAAGCGTTAAAGTCTCAAATTAAAAAACACAAAGAAAAATCATCTCCATCTAACAACTTAGGTATGAACAATGCCGATCTGGAGAATGCAGATACTGAAATTTAAAGCATATAGTTAACCATGAAAAGAGCTGGAGTATTCCGGCTCTTTTTTTGTTTAATGAATATTATAAAATTATTCGTTACAAAAACGGCTTACGGCGCATCCAATATACGAGAGATATGTTCAGTTCAGTAATAGCAGCTTTAAAATCCCGATCTTTTTCCTAAATTTGAGAGTGCAACCAAAGATCAAAGTCAATATTATAGGAGCCGGAATTTCTGGCTTAGCTACGGGCAGTTACCTGCAAATGAATGGCTTTGAAACACAGATCTTCGAAAAACACTCCATTCCAGGTGGTTTATGCACCAGTTGGCAAAATGGCGAATATACCATTGATGGTTCCATTCACTGGATTCTTGGTTCTAATAAGGGCAGCGGTTTTTACAAAATGTGGTCGGAGTTGATCAACATGGAAAAAGTACCTTTTCATAATCATGACATTCGTTTACATGTTGATTTGAAGAACAACACCGATAAATACGGCATTAAAACATTTAAGTTGTATACGAATTTGGATAAGCTTCGTGATTACATGCTCGATCTTTCTCCGGAAGACAGTTCTGTGATTCATGAAGTGATACAGGACATCCGCAATTTACAAAAATTTGAATTACCGCCTGTAATGTACAAGCTGCCTTTAATACCTTCGATTATCAGAAGCATTAAAATGGCGAAGTACCTGAAATTTTTGGTTTACTTATCCAAGCAAAAAAAGATTACCAATTTTGATATTGCTAAAAAATTCAAGAGTCCGTTTTTAAAAGAAAGCTTTGAATTATTATTTGACGGTGAGGAAATTAAAATGATGATCCTTAATTTTCCGATGTCGTTTTTTGATAAAAATTGTGCAGGCTATCCAGTGGGTGGCTCTTTAAGTTGGGCGCAGCGCATAGCGGACAACTATATCGCTATGGGTGGAAAAATCCACTATAACACACCTGTTAAAAAAATACTGACTGAGAATAATGAAGCCAAAGGTTTATTAGTGAGAAATGATGTGATCCATAAAAGTGACATTGTGGTTTCTACGGCTGATTGGTACAAATCGGTTTTTGAATACCTGGATGGCAAATATGTAGATGACACTATTTTAAAGTTGAGAGACGGAAACATTCTGGACCTCTACTACTCTATTTTGTTAGTGTCGTTTGGTTTAAAAAAATCCTATAAAGATTATCCGCATTTTTCCCGCTTTCCCACGGAAGTGAAACTCGAATCACCTTGTGGTAAATCATGGGACCGTTTAGAAGCGCATTTTTATAACTATGATCCCACGCTTGCACCCGAAGGAAAAACAGTGATGGCGTGTAGCTTTTACACCACCAATGGAAAATACTGGATCGACCTTCGTAAAAACGAACGTGTAAAATACCGCGAAGAGAAAAAGAAATTTACAGATGCATTAATAGATCGTTTGGAAATAAAATTCCCGGGCATAAAGAATGATATTGAAGTAATTGATTTTGCCACACCGGCCACAGTATTACGGTACACCAATAACTGGCAGGGAAGTGCACAAGGCTGGTTGCCCGGAAAAAATATGGCCGCTGCTTCGCCGGTTAAATTCACGCTCCCGAATTTACAGAATTTTTATTATGCCAGTCACTGGGGGCGAGCCGGAGGCGGGATTCCCATTTCGTTGATACAGGCAAGAGATGTTGCTAAACTCATTTGCGGTAAAAATAAAATCCCATTCGATCCTCAAAAAGGCATGCATTCGGATTGGAGTTTGAAGGAATAATGTTCTCGACTACGCTAGAACTGACATGTTTTTTCGAGCGCAGTTAAGAAGTGTTAAATCAACTCGCTATACTTTTTCACTCCCTTTAAAAAATGTAAATACACGATGTTTTTTTCGTAGACACCTTGCGTTGAATCTTTAAATCCTTCCATTTCTCGCATGGTTTTTCGTTTCTTTAAAGTAGCTGACAACGATCCATAAAAAGAAAAATGAGCCTTTATGACAGCAACAAAATGTGCCCCGTTACCCTCCAGTAAAAATTTGAAAGCCGCAACGCCATCTAATATCATCCGGTACACAATCTTAAACATCAAAAAACGTGGGGCAGCATTTTTTGTAACAGTAATCAGGTTGTTCCTGAAATTTAAAAATGTTTTACGAGGACTCAATTTATTTAATGTTCCACCGCCTACATGATACACCACGGATTTTGGCTCAACATAAACCTGATAGCCATTGTTTTTCATACGCCAGCAGAGGTCAATCTCTTCCATGTGGGCAAAGTAATCATTGTCAAAGCCCCCAACTTTCCAAAACACATCTGAGCGCACAAACATACAAGCACCTGTTGCCCAGAAAACTTCCATCGTTGTATCATATTGCGCTTTATCTTCTTCCAACACATTAAAAATTCGCCCCCGACAAAAAGGATAACCATATTTATCCATAAATCCACCGGCGGCGCCGGCATATTCAAATCTGTTTCGCTGATTATAATCTAAAATTTTTGGTTGGCAGGCTGAAATTTTTTTATTTGAATCCATTAGGGCAATAATGGGCTCTATCCAATTGGGCATTACTTCTACATCCGAATTTAAAAGCACGTAATACTCTGCTTCCACATCTTTCAGGGCCATATTATATCCTTTTGCAAAACCGCCATTTTCGGCATTTTCGATGATTCTTACCTGGGGAAATTTTTCTTTCAGGAAGGCAATGCTATCGTCGGTTGATTGATTATCGGCTACAATGATTTGAGCATTTGTCGAGTATTTTATAACCTGTGGCAAAAACTTTTCTAAAAAAGATTTTCCATTCCAGTTTAAAATAACAACAGCTACTTTATTCAACATAAATTAGCGGGGATTATTAAAATTTTCGTCAATGTTACTGCCATAGGTCTTGCCCGGCGAAGTTTGCTCCATGTTTCCCTGCTGCGTTCTGTTCACTAATTTAAACTTCCAGCGTTCATCATAAATCTCACCTTTTACTTCGCTGTGAATTAACTTGTAACAATTATCGGCAATACCAAAATTGGCAAACACAAATCGCTTGTTGCTAAAAAAACGCTTGGTTGATCTATCATATATTCTGTAATACTGCCAAATTTCATAAGGATAAGTTCCAGGCTCGCTATTATACTGTCCACGCTGATCGGGCTTTCCATATTGTAAATACACTCGTCCCCTGTCTGTATAATATCCTTTTTGTTTACCGCATTTTAACAAAGCATTGGTTTCCAGAACCTGTTTATAATACGCTAACCAAATTTTTAACGGGTCAAGTGAATCTCCGGCTACTTTTTTCCAATATTCAACCATGTAGCCACGCATTAAATTAGGATCCTTTCTACTCAGCTGAACCTGCTGCCATTCCCGTTCGGTGGTAAAAGATATGGGCCATAAACACTCCACAAATTCTTTTAAAGAATCTTCGCTTTGAACTAAATTAAAAAACTCTTCAACCGTTTTAACCGAAGTTTCAGATACCACCAACTCCTTAGCGTTACTTTGACGCTGGAAAAACCATTTTTTTTCAGCCTGAATACTATTCATAGAGTCTTTAACTGCAATTACCAGGTTATAATTTCCGGTAGGTAACTGTGTAATATCAAACTGGGCCAATAACGGATTGACTCTTCCCGCATTTTGCCGTTGAAAACCACTTAAACCGGGTACTTTTTGCGAATTTTCGTTATTCTCAACATAATAAGTGTACACAAATTTTGTATTAGAACCGATAGCCGTATCTAAGTTATAGGATTCAATGTAGAATTTAAGGGAGTTTTGTGCCTTTGGATAATAATTAATATTATACGGCACCATTTCAAAGCCATTTTTATTTAATACCGATGGATTTGATGACCTGGTAAAAGATTCTAAAATCTGGAAATCGGAGGTCTGTACCTTCTTATCTCTTTTAAACGCTACGGTAATTTTCTCTAAATGGGTTGATTTTTTTTCGGGATTAGCGTTATCTGTTACAACCAATTCGAGCGTGTATTGTCCGTTTTCAAGCTGAAACCGCTGGCTATCAATAAAAGAAGGAAGATGCAACGTGTCTGTTGCCAGGGGGCTCATCACATTATAATTAGACGTTTTAATAACCTCTGCCCCTTTCAGGATTTTCCAGGAAACGTTTACATTAGCCTGATAACCAGTGTTTACCTTAGCAAATTTCACACTATTTCCCGAAATAGTAAGATAGGTTTCAAGGTAAGGTCGGGAACTGGCCGTATTAAAGATCCCGTAATTGAAATAAACGGTAATATTGGAAAAGACAGTACTATAAAGGAAAATCGAAAAAATGATCAAAAAATGGCGCATGGTATGGATTTGCAAATTACAGGGATGTAAATTTCCTATAAATTTAGGAATAAAAAATATTTTAAAGAAATTAGTTGTAGAATAAAAAAAAAGATTAATTTTGTCCCCTCTGGAGAAATGGCAGAGTGGTCGATTGCGGCAGTCTTGAAAACTGTTGAACC
>JAZKDT010000042.1:0-62264 GCA_040387475.1 Bacteroidota bacterium
CCGAACACATGCTAAAACTTGGCGATATTGCGACTATCGGCAATGGATTTACATTCACTGTAGTTGTGGTTGAGTTTATGCAGCCATTGCTATCGGTGCCGATAACCGTATAAATTGTTGTTACGGTAGGATTAGCCGTCACGCTTGGTACATTTGCGCTTGTGAGTGAATTAGCGGGGCTCCAGGAGTAAGTAGCCGCACCCGCTGCCGAAATTTGACCCGTTAGTCCTATGCAAATAGTATTGCTGGTTGCTGTAACGATAGGTAAAGGATTTACGAGTACACTTGTTGTTGACGTATTTACACAGCCATTCGAATCGGTTCCCGCAACGCTATAAGATGTGGTAAGTGTTGGACTGGCGGTCACGCTTGCCCCATTTGCACTATTTAATGTCGCAGAAGGGTTCCAGGTATAGGTACTTGCTCCATTTGCAGTGAGTGCGCCGCTTAATCCAATACAAATAGTATTACTTGTCAAAGTAATAATAGGTAATGGGTTAACCGTTATGGATGCAGTCGCGGTATTTACACAACCAATGATGTCGGTTGCCGTTATACTATAAACAGATGATATAGAAGGATCGGCGGTAACGGTCGATCCGGTAGTATTACTAATAGGTGAGGACCCTGGATTCCACGTGTAGGTACTTGCTCCGGTAGCTATGAGTGTAGCCGTATCACCGATACAAATGGTGCTACTGTTTACTGTAATGTTTGGCAAAGGATTTACTGTCATGGTTGCAGTTGCTGAATTTACACAACCGTTAAGATCCGTTCCCATAATAGTATAAGTCGTTGTGATGTTCGGGTTCGCATTAACAGAGGAACCGTTCACACTGCTGAGCGTGCCTGATGGCGACCAGGTATAGGTATTTGCACCGTTTGCCGTGAGTGAATCAATTGATCCTATACATATGGAATTACTCGTTGCTGAAACAGCAGGTAATGGGTTTACTAATACATTGGTTGTGGCAGAGTTTACACAGCCATTTCCGTCCGTAGCCATTACCGTGTAGTCCGTTGTTACAGTTGGATTTGCATTAACGGTAGAGCCCGTTGCACTGTTTAACGTTGTTGCAGGATTCCATGTATATGTTAAGGCACCGGCGGCACTAATAGCTGCTGTTGCACCAATACATATCGTATTACCCGTTGCGGTTGTTACCGGTAATGGATTTATTTTTACAATTGCTGTGTCCTGGGCAATGCATGTATTTCGATTTACGGTTACAATGTAAGTATTGGTTATTTGTGCCGTGGTGTTATTTACACCGGTAACAATAGGATTTGACGACGTTGAGGAATTTAAATCGGTTGCCGGTGACCAGGCATACGTATACCCTGTGATGGCGTTGTAACCAAGCGAGCCGGCTTGGCCTGCACAAATAACAGTATCTACCGCCAAATTTCGTAATGGTAAATTAATTGGGATCTGTGATGGTGTACATGAGCAATGATTGAAAGCGGTATCGATTACGGCAATAATGTGGCACGCAGCACCTGAAGGAATATTCAATGAATACGTGTATGCATAAGATCCATTATTTGGAATAGTAATATTAGCTGTGTGTTGAGTAATCAGGATATCGCCGGTATTATACAGTCCATTTGAGTTTACATCATTATAGTAGCTGATAACAGTAGCATTAGCTGCATTTAGCGCTTCTCCTGTATTATTAATAGTGAAATTAACAAAAGCAGTTTCTCCAGTAGGAGGGTTGGGAATTGAATAACCGCTGGCGTTAGCAAGGGCAAGATAACTTTTGTATGTAAATATTGGTAAGGTATCACCGCCAGTGATCACATTTACGCCACATAAACTTCCTGATAAAGTACAAAGTAAGGCTGAACTGCTGGTTGTTTTAGCTTCAAAATTAGAAATGTTACAACTTAAAGCACTTGGGTTACCGGTATAATTAATATTGAAAACAGTACTGTCGTTAACTGTTACTCCCGGCGGCAATTTCCAGCTGAGATGCTGTTGATTATTGTAGAACGAAATGGCTGGAATGCTATTGATTGGCGCATTGTGAATACCTCCAAATGAACCCGGTACAAAAGACACCCCCGGTGGTAGGGTTACCTGAACAGAATCCGTATTGCCAAATGACAACCCTCCTAAATTTTCTGAAGCGATATGTAATAAAGAACTGGTGCTACATGGAGAAATGTAGGTGCTTTTTAAAACGGTATTGGTTAGGTAAGGGGCAGATGCCCCTGTGATTCCTAATTGAGAAGACAAAGAAACTAACTGTCCTGTAGAGCCGCCACAGCCGCTTACGCCAAAGAAACTAAAACTGGCCAAACTGCCAGAGGTATATCCACACGCTGTAAGTACTTTAAATTTAATCTTAACAGCGTTATCTCCTACACTTAAAATACCAGGCATTCCGTTTAATCCAATGCTGGGAGATAATACCGAAATGTGATATTGATAAATGGTACCTCCCATGTAAATCGGATCGCTTACCGTTACATACGGACTTGCCGCCGGGTAAGCTAATTGTGAACTACCCGGAACAATATTAACGCCTAATGGAACATTTACACTAACGGTTAAGTTATATACGCTACCCAATTGTACATTTGTGCCTATAACTTCATAGGATGCGGTATCGCAAAGGTTAACTACCGTTGCCGGAGTAATTACGGTGGTGAGTAAGAGAGGTGTTTGCGGTGTTTCTTTTAAAGTGATTTTTTTTGTGATACACGGATAGGCAGCTAGAGTTGTAGGATACCCCTGACAGTTCCATCCTGCATGTACAACAATGCTATCCTGAAAGCATGATGTATATGATCCGTATAATCTATAGTTTTGTAATGCACCACCTGGCAATGTTCCCAATTGGTAAATGCCGCCAACAGGAGTTATGGTGGCGCTTGTTGCAAGATCAACTACTGTATTAATGGTAACGCCTGAAATGCTTGGCGCGGATATCCAGGTATTAAAAGCAGAAGGCGTTGAAATGTTGGATAAAGAAATGTCCCACGACACAATGTTTGTTGTTGCGTTGATATTTGGTAATGTAGACTGTAAAAAGATGTTTGGACCACTGTAAGTTATCTGGTCCTGATTTGGCACATTTGAAGTGTTAAGCGCCGTAGATTGCGGTAAATAGGCGCTTGGTTTAAACGTCCAGTTATATCCGATATTCTCTGCTATGTTTTGTGCTACTGCACAACTCGGTTCCATGGTCGCAGTAAATACACCGTAAAATCCATCGTCGCTTGGTGTAATGGATGGCGTGGATGCACTTGTGTAAAATGAACCGACAGGGAATTTTAAAGTTGCTCCCAGTGGATTAATTGGAGCAATGGTATAGGTGGCAGATGCTGCACCGGCAAAAGTGCCTGCAGTTCTCACTTCTACGAATTGGGCAGCAATATATTTATAGCCTGCGGGAGGAACCAATTCCAGTGTATCTATGCGGGCCCAGTTCCTATACTCAAATGGAAATAAGTTACCTCCTGCATAATTACTACAGCATGGGCCAATTGATAAGTAATAATTTTGTGTAATTGATATTTGATCACAGTTGCTCACACTATAACTGTCGGGACCGTAGTTTGTGTAGTAATAGCCGATAATAGAAAAATTACCATCAAACGTGTTACAGGAAAAAATGTTAGCTGTATTGACAGGAGACGCAACATCCGATACGACAAATGTATTTGTTACAGCGGCCGGAATAATAGCACCACCAATATTTGTAGTCACTTTATATTGTGGTTCAAACACCAGTGAATCATTATCCAGGAAAACAAAACCAGCTCCTACACCGCCGGAAGCAATCAATGCGGTGGCGCTAAGATCGTATTTGAAAGTTGCCGTAGGCGCCACAGCACCTACTCCGGCAATATTGCAAGTTGCTAATAGAGGCAAGCCTAAACCGCGGTATATTTTTAATTTACCGCCAATAGCTGTTAAATTATTGCCGTTGGTGATGGTTGAACTGGCGTAACAAAATTGCCAGGTAGGATGCGTAACACTGGTTTTAATTTTCCCATAAAAGCTCGAGGTAATGGTATCTCCATACATCGCTCTGGAAGTCTTGATCTTGGTAAAATCAAGTGTTCCTGCTGCATCTGGTAAGCCGTCATCTGTATTATCAGGAAGTCCATAACTAGTCCTTTTAATTGCATAATTCCTAAAGTTCAGCCCTTCACAGGTAACAGGACACACTAAGTTTAAATTAAAATTACTGGTAATTAAAAGCATTTCACAAGGACATCCTGCCGAGGGAGAATACGCGATGCCAACACCGATAGTACCTGGACCACTCACGCATGAGGTACAATTACCTGTTAAGTCAATCAAAAGTTGTGCTTGCTCCAGTGAGCTATACATCGTGGCATTAAACGGAGCTGAACCCGAAAACATGGCGGTGATAATATTGCCAACCTGGTTCACCGATGAAGGTATGAAGGTTGCTGTTCCTATACTGTTGACAAGCTTAATGGTATTGGGCGCGTAGTTATAACAGGGCGAAACGGTAAACGTCACTTTTAAATAAGCATCTGGCAGAGCAGGCGAACTGTTGTAAACACCATTTAATAAATAATTAAATGTACTTGTTTGCCCTGATGAAATAGTAGACGGAGAGCCATTGTTAACGATATTATTTATATAATTTTGATTATAAACCCTTCCCCACGCAGCAGGAACCACATAATTGTTTAAACAAATACTTTGATAACTGGCAGAGTAGGCCCAACCATTATAATAACCATAGCCGGTTTGACAACAACTTTGTGTATTCCAGCTTATTCTAACCGTATCTCCAGGATTTATCGTAGGAATTGTTAAATCCACGCCTCCAATTGGCGCAGCGGAAAGACAGGGAGAATTATTACAAGGCGATGCTGTGGTAGCTGCTAATGGCGTGGGCGCGCCGTTATTTACTTTAATAGTAATACTTCCTACATTTATTTCTGTTTGCTGTGAAGGATCATAATAAGTGGGGCCAGAGGTCTGGTAAATTTTAAGTAAAGTGTTGATGGCTTGGCCTACCCCTGTATTGACGATAGTAAGTGTTTGTTGACTAAGATTTCCAACACCCAGGCACACATTAGCGGTGGGTTGAGCTGTAATTACAAGATTAGGAACAAAGTTTGGGAAAACTACATTGGCTGTAGATTGGGAGGTTTGACAGGCCTGGTTATCACAACCCCATGAAGCTGTGAATGTGGAGAAAACCGAGGAACAATTTGTAATAGAAACCGACTCGCAAATAGTAATACTTTCTCCCGTTTCAAATAATGTATTTCCATTTCCAATAGCAGTGAAATCCGCACCTGTTAATACATAGGTTTCCGTTCCTGCAGCGCTCGTCCATGTTCCTGGCGAGGCGGCGGTAATGGTAATGCCATTTCCATGCACATTTACCAGGTTAAATGTTGCGAGTTCGCCTGTTCCTCCATTGGTAATAGTAATGCATCGCGTGAACGTCCCTCCAATCGAGCCGTTAAACGATTGATTAGTGACTGTTGTGATAGAAACGTTGGGTTGCTTTACAATATAAACCTGTGTGGTATGATTATCAAAACACGGAGTACTGTTGGCTGTGTAATTGACCTGGATTTGATTTTCTGTGGGCAAACCCAAACTTAAATACCCAAGCATATCACAATTGGCGGTGGCGGTAAATGTTACCACAACTGATGTATTTGCGGGAATATTTGCCAGATTAAAAACGGGGGTATTTGTAGGTGTCACTCCTGGTACTGTAGCGTTAGTAGCCGAACCGACCTGGTAATTTAAACCAGTGGGCATTGTTAAATTTACAGTTACCCCCGTTAAATTAAAAGCGGATGGGTTATTAATGGTAAACGTAAATAATTTAGCCTGGCCGCAAACGGTTATATCAGAGGGTACGGATGAAGAAATGGTGATGTAACCGCCAGTTGAATGACCATGTAATGCAATGAATAAGACAATAATTAAGTAACAGATTTTCTTCATAGTTGTTGTAGCCTTATTTGTTGAATAAAACAATTTTCAAAAAAATAAAATAAATATAGTGACTTATGTATTCCAAAATTATTTGGATTTTCACTTATTATTTTGTATATCCAATAACTAAAACCGTTTAATTACAGTAACGGTTGTTATCGACATTAAATTTGTAAAAAGGATGGTAAACTTTGTATTAAGATTTTTTTAAGTTTTGACTTAAAAAGTAAAGAATAGCTATTTTATCTGCAATTTTTTTTCTAAACCTTTCCATTCAAACGTTTTGATCATATGTACGATGTCCTTACGCAAATAGTCTACTACAATTTTTAAAGAGTCAATATTGGGAACAGAATTAAAATATAAGGCGCCACGCATAAAATGACGTGTACTGTCTGTTAAATAAAACTGCACATTAGAAGCCGTGTTGCCACTGATATCATAAACCAATCCAAAAACCCTCGAACTGTCACGCACTATAATGGTTTCATCAATGCCTGTTGATTTTACCTGGTGTTTTACAACGAAGTCTCTGCATTCACTTAATACCGTATCAAGATTATTGGTTATGGTTTTATAGCTTAAATGAATCTGTGCATTATATCTTGGAAAATTTATATTTATCCAACAGGGGTCAGCACCCAAATGTTTGTCATTATTGATATTAGCGTAGGTTGGAATTTCAAAACTATACGGACACAAGCTGTCATACATCCTGTAGGACTTTTCAGGAAAGCTGATTCGGGGATACCCTTTTGGTTTGGGTATAAACACTTCATCGTCTTCATCATCTCCACAGGCTGGAAGTGAAATAATACATATACTTACAAACAGTATAAATAAAGCCTTAAATGATAAATGGGTCATAAATACAAATTTAATGATTTTAATCACATAGAATCACCGCACGCAATTCACATTTCGTTTAGATAAGCTCTTGTTAAATAAATGTAAGTTTTTTGCAGTGCATTAAAACGGCAATCCATCTTTTTTGCCAAGATCTTCAAAATTCACATTATTTGTATCTTCTGTGGTATTTGGATTAGCAGCTGTTGTATTTTCTTTACGTTGCAGCACTAAAAAAGATTCTCCTACCACCTCGGTAATATTTCTTTTATTTCCGTCTTTATCAATCCACTGTCGGGTTTGTAGTTTTCCTTCCAGGTAAATCTGAGTTCCTTTTTTTAATAATTTATCTGCGCTTTCTGCCATACTTCGCCAAACAACAATATTATGCCATTCGGTTTGTTCAACTTTGTTTCCGCTTTTATCTTTATGGTATTCGCTGGTTGCGATGCTAAAATTAGCGCGGGCAATATTTCCTTCCAAATATTTCAATTCGGGATCTTTGCCAAGGTTTCCTACTAAAATTACTTTATTTACGCCTGCCATTTGTTTTTTAATTAGTTCCGGTTAGTACATAGCAAACAAACCAAAAAACTATTTGTTTTGCAACACATTCATCTAAATAAATGTTATTTTCATACTGATAAATGTGCATTTCTGAGCATAAAAAATTGTAATCTCCGTCATAAAAACACGCATTATGTGTATTTTTGTGCAAAATGAGTGAATATTTAAACGAACTAAATCCAGTGCAGCGAATGGCTGCCGAAACGACTGATGGACCTGTAATGATTATTGCAGGTGCCGGTTCAGGAAAAACCCGTGTATTGACCTATCGCATTGCCCACATTATGCAAAAGGGTACCGATGCTTTCAATATATTATCGTTGACTTTTACCAATAAAGCAGCGCGCGAAATGAAAGAGCGTATTGCTAAGATCGTTGGCACGAAGGAAGCTAAGAATATCTGGATGGGAACCTTTCACTCCATTTTCGCTAAAATTCTGCGGTTTGAAGCTGAGAAACTGGGGTATCCTGCAAACTTTACCATTTACGATACGGATGACAGTAAAGGAGTTATTAAAGATATTTTAAAGCAATTAAACCTGGATGAAAAAGTGTACAAGCCATCCTTGGTTTTAAACCGAATCTCATCTGCGAAAAACGGATTAATCTCTGCGGCACAGTACGCTAACAATCCTGTAACGCAAGCCGAAGACAGGGCATCTAATAAGCCGCTTTTGGGGCAGGTTTATTTAGCTTATCAAAAACGCAATTTTAAATCGGGCGCAATGGATTTTGACGATTTGTTGTTTAACACCAATATTTTATTGCGCGATTTCCCCGATGTATTAATCAAATATCAAAGTAAGTTCAGATATATTTTGGTGGATGAGTACCAGGATACAAATTTTTCGCAATACGTGATTGTGAAGCAGCTGGCGGCACGTTTTCAAAATATTTGTGTTGTGGGCGATGATGCGCAGAGTATTTATTCGTTCCGGGGCGCCAACATTCAAAATATTTTAAATTTCGAAAAAGATTACCCGGACCTTAAAACTTTTAAACTTGAACAAAATTACAGAAGCACGCAGCACATTGTTAAAGCAGCGAGCGCGGTAATTGCAATTAATAAAGATCAATTCAAGAAAAATATTTTTACAGATAACGAAGAAGGGGAGAAGATCAAGATTATAAAGTCGAACACGGATAATGAAGAAGGACAAAAAGTAGCAGCAGCTATTTATGAAACTCACTATACGCAGCAGGCTCACTATAAGCAATTTGCTATTTTATACCGAACTAATGCTCAATCACGTTCTTTTGAGGAGGCGCTAAGGCGATTGAATATTCCCTATAAAATTTACGGTGGATTGTCTTTCTACCAACGTAAAGAGATCAAAGATGCGTTATCTTATTTCAGATTATCGATCAATCATAATGATGATGAATCATTGAAGCGTATTATCAATTATCCAACCCGTGGTATTGGTCAAACTACCATCGACAAAGTGATGTTAGCTGCTATGGAACATGATATCAGCATGTGGCATGTATTGGATAATCTGAAGGATTTTAACATTGGTATCAATAGTGGTACTGCTTTAAAAATTTCAGAATTCACTACACTGATCAAAACTTTTTCGGCGATGATCCCTTACAAAGATGCGTTTGAAAGTGCCAATCATATTGCTGTTACCAGCGGAGTAGTGAAAGATCTATATCATGATAAAACGCCGGAAGGTGTAAGTCGTTATGAGAATATCCAGGAGTTGTTAAATGGTATCAAAGATTTTGTTGAGCAGGAAAGAACGCCTCAGGAAGAAGAATTGAAAGGCGCTATCTTTAATAATACCGAGGCAAATCCTACTGAATTATTTGATGCCCAGGAGACGAGCGTTACTCTGAAAACCCTCGATGAATTCATGCAGGAGATTACGTTGTTAACGGATGTGGACAAAGAAAAGGATGAAGAGAAAGATGCGGACCGTGTGTCAATGATGACTATTCATGCGTCTAAAGGCTTAGAATTTCCATATGTTCACATAGTTGGTTTGGAAGAAAATTTGTTCCCATCACAAATGGCTTTAAATAGCCGGAGTGAGCTGGAAGAAGAACGCCGTTTGTTTTACGTGGCCATTACCCGTGCTGAGAAAAAAGCAACTATCAGTTTTGCAACAACGCGTTATCGTTTTGGTAACATCATCTATTGCGAACCAAGTCGTTTTATTGACGAGTTGGATGAAAATTGCGTGGACTTCCCGGAAGAGCCGACAGCAAAAAAATTCAACGATGATACATTTAATAAATACCGTAATAGTTTTAATGAACCTAAAACGTCTCCTAATTTTGGAGAAACAAATGTTGGATTTAAAAAACCTGAGCCAAAACCCATTAATTTTGCACCACCTAAAAAATTAATTCCCTTAGCTAAACGCATGGCAGAAACCAATTCGCCTGCGGATAATAGGGCTAATGCCGATTTAAGAGTAGGTAGCGTTGTAGAGCATGAAAAGTTTGGTATAGGTGAAATTACAGCCATTGAAGGTGTTTATCCTAACGCAAAAGCAAGCATTCAGTTCCGGGATTCGGGCGAAAAGAATTTATTGTTGAAGTATGCTAAGTTGAAAATAGTGATGTAATCAATCTTTTTAGTTGCTCGTATCGTATATGTAGGTATAAGATTTGAATGTACTTACGTGATTTTATGAGAAATACCCACATTATTTACTTGATTTTACTTTCTCTGCTTGGTGGAGGTTGCGTATCCCGCCACAAAAACATTGTTTATGACAATCAACATGATTTAAAGCTGGATGTATATTCTCCAAAAAAAAGAGATAACCCAAAACCTGTTTTAGTATTCATACATGGCGGTAACTGGGTAAGAGGAAAAAAATCGATCTATAAATTTTTCGGGAAAGGCTTTGCTAAAAAAGACGTAGTTACAGTCATTATTAATTACAGGTTAAGTCCGAACGCCACTTACGATAGTTTGGCACTTAATGCAGCGACTGCCGTAAAATGGGTAAAAGACAATGTAAAAAAATACAACGGCGATACTAATAACATATTTGTGTCCGGGCACTCAGCAGGTGCTCATTTGGCTGCTTTGATCGATACAGATGACACTTATTTTGATAAGTTGAATATTAAAAATCCGGTAAGAGGAACAATCCTGATTGACGCTTTTGGACTGGATATGTTTAGCTATTTGTCAAATTCTACAAATCCAAAAGATAGCGTGTATTATCCCATTTTTTCGAGAAATTCAGAAACCTGGAAAAAAGGTTCTCCGGCTTTTCATTTAAAAAGGAATATGCCTCCTTTCTTATTGTTTTTAGGAACTAATACTTATCCTGCCATCACTAAGGGAACAGTCGATTTCCTGAAAGTATTACAACCGTATCAACCAGGTACGCCTTTGGTTATAGTTAACCGCAAAGGGCACATAGGCATGATTTTTCAGTTTTTGAATAAAAAGAATAAAGCGTACAAACAGATTACAGACTTTATAGATAAAGAAAGTAAAAAAGAGTAGATTATAAAAAAGTTTTAAGCCAGAAAATGGCTTCTTCTTTGGTTGCAAATATTTTGGTTGGCCGCCCCGGTTTATTGAATCTTAAATAGAAGTTTCCAATCAATTTATGTCCAAAGTTTGCCGCTACATAAGCATCTGCTGACGCGTAAGGACAGGATTCTTTTTTTGCCCAAAACACACGCGTTTCCAAAGGTGGGATGGCAAATTCATCCAGGGTAATCAACAAAGGCACTTTTTGATGATTGACCATTTCCCCCATCAATACATTGAATTTTTTTAGTGAGTTAATATTGAAATCTAAATTACTGGAAGTATGGGAATGTAAAATTCCGTCACTTCTTAGTTTAAGCGAAAACGGCTCACACACGCCTGTAAGCAGAATAGTCAAATCGTTATCAGACACCCGGGCATTCATGATCGCTCTTTAATTTATTTGGAAATCAGTTTAACTAAAGTTACAATTTTTATCAGGAATTTGCAAGAACATCTACAACCGTTTCTAATTGCTGTTGCAACAGAGGGTCAATTACCTGCGACTGGGTGTTTAACTTGGATTTCACACCTGAAATTAACAGGCCCATCTCCGGGGTAGATTTAACACCCAATGTATTCATAACCAGTAATAGAGATTCGTGCGCTTTTTCTCCGGAACTGGAAGCAGTAATGAGTACAGTTGGTTTATCAGAAAACACGGTGGTTGAAACCGTCCATTCAATAGCGTTTTTTAAGATACCGGGTAAACTAAAAACGTATTCAGGGGTGCAGATTAAAACGCCATCAGCTTTTTCTATCGCGTTTCTGAATTTTAAAACAGCTCCAGGGATGTTTTGATTAGTAGCATCCTGGTTAAAATAAGGTAGGATCGAAATATCAAATTTGTGAACTGTAAAATATTCTTCTCCGAGTTTGGTAATAGTTTCAATAATGGCATTATTGGCAGATTGTGATCGGGTACTACCACAGATAGCGAGGATGTTCTTTTTCGCAGTCATTAGTTAATACCGCGTTGCTTTTTGATATTCTCATAAGCTTCCTGTATTTTCTGAAATTTTTCCTGAGCCCCTTTTTGGTATTCTTCGCCCATGGACGCTACTTTATCTGGGTGATAACGAACGGCCATAGCGCGGTATGCCTTTTTTATTTCCTCTTCTGTTGCCGTACTTTCAATTCCTAATATGGTATAGTCTGAATTGGTATTGCGGTAAAACATGTTTTTCAGACTTTCAAAATCTGAGTGAGGAACACCTAATAAATTGGCAATTCTATCAATGACGTTAATCTCCACGTCCGACACATGTCCGTCGGCTTTAGCAATTCCAAATAAGTAATGTAATAATTGGATCCGCACCTCTACCTGTGTGCGTAACTTAATATCTCCGCAAATTTGCTCCAACGGAATTTCTCCGCCTTCTACAAAATGTTTGAGTGTTTGCAAATGCGATACAGAGAAGTTCGGTCCGAATTGTTGTGAGAAAAAAGATTTTACAAAGTCCAGTTCAGCTTTAATAACTTTACCGTCGGCACGCAAAACGGCAGCAGAAAGAGCAATAAGCATGGTCGCAAAATCACTTTTTCCTGAAGCTTGCTGTTTGTAATAAGAAAAAATATCTTCGGTACTGCCTCCACCGGCTTTAATTTTGGAAGTTACAACCGTAATGCTATCTATAAAGGAGCCAACTAAAAAACCAATAACAGCTCCAAAAAAAGTTTTACCTAAAAAGAAATAGCCCACAATGGCTCCAATAAATTTAAACACAAATCCTATTTTAAATGATGAATAAAAGATTGCAAATATACAATTTAGCTTTAAAAGTTAACAAAAGAGATTTGTGTAGTCGAGCAAAATACATGTTCATACATTTCAAGAAAAGCGCTTTCCGCCTGGACTCTACTTTAAAGTCAAATGGATTAAGCCTTGGCTTCTTTCATTTGCATAAACATGTCGTTAAAACGGGTGCGAACCCTTTCAATAAAAGCATCATTAATGAGCGCCTTTAATCCATCTAAAGATCTTACATCTTCTGTATGAAATTTAAACGCTTGTTCCATCGGGCCTGCTTCAAACTTGACAATGAATTTATCATTCATTTGGAAAATAGAAATACTGATGGAAGGATGAGGAATTGTATCAATAATACGCATAATTACTTAAAAGCTTTTTTAAAATCCAGCATGTTTTTGATGACACCTGTTGGAGAAGTGTTTCTGTCACCGTCTTCGTGAATGCGGCCTAAAATAGCATGTGCTAAAGCAACAAAGTGCGCTTTGCCGCTTCGCCTTAAAGCTTCTTCAGCCTTATCATCACCATTGATAAAATTGGCACAGGCTGCCCAGTCAAAGGCTTTTTGGTCGATTAAAAATTTAAAGGCTTTACTGTCATCCCAAATGGAGTTGGCAAAAGCCGCCAATTCAAAAAATTTACCTTCAATTAAAAATTGAAACGCTTTTTTGTCGTCCCTTATTGCATCCAAAGTTGCTATTAATTCGCGGTAGTTGTTCTCAATGAGCCAGTTAAAGGCCTCAACGTCTCCGTGAATGTGTTTTCCGAATTGTTCTATGGCGAAGGTTGAATAATGTTTCATGTGACCTGATTTTAATGTATAACAAAAATCTTACGATAAAGTTAAGAAATATTTGAATCGATGATGAAATAGATAAAACTTTGATAAAGTTAAAAAGCGTTAACGGGTGAATTTATAACTAGTAATAATAGTTACATTTGTCAACTATTATAGAATTAAACTGTTTTAAATGACTACTACTAATTATTCAAAGCTTTCTGTAGGAACCAAAGCGCTTATTCTCTCCAAATTGTATTACAGTGTGTTGAGTAAAAGCCTTGAAAATCTTGATATTGAAAGATATTATTCGATCCTTTTCTTTTTAAATGAACACAATGGCTGCAATCAGCAGTTTATTTGTAACAACCTGGCTATCGATAAAACGGCGATGGTTAAAGTTATTGATCATCTTATAAAAGTTGGCTTTGTTGATAGAAATGTGAATCCTGATGACCGGCGCGAGCACTTTATTGTGTTAACTAAAAAAGGACTTAAACAAACGGCCGAAATCGTTAATTCTTTTAATAAAATTGATGCGGAGATATTTTCAAATGTTTCAAAAGAAGAAGAAGCAACCTTTAATAAAGTTTTGTGTCAATTATCTTCAAATTTAAAAACATTACCAGCAACTGACTTGTTCTTTAACTACAAAAAAACAGGACGCAAGAAAAAAACCGTTGCTTCCGATAAAATATAGATTAAAAGTAAAACCCTTTATATGAAAAAAATACCTACGTGGACCATTATAGTTGTTGTTATAGCCTTAGTTGTAGCATCTAAATTTATTTTCTTTGCACCTAAAGAAGACGCAGCGGCAGCAGCCAAAGGAAAACCCAAAGGACCGGTATCAGTTAATTATTTTGTTGTAAAACCAGTGGTGTTTAACAACGACGTGTTTGCAACTGGTAAAATAGGGGCGCTAAATCAAATTGATATCATCCCGGAAGTGGGAGGGAAGATTACCGCTATCTACTTTAAAGAGGGAGAAACAGTGAATAAAGGAAGTATATTGGTAAGACTGAACGACGCCGATCTCCAGGCTCAGTTAATGAAATCAAAATCTCAAATCAGTTTATCCGAGCAAAAACTCGAACGCCTTAATAAATTAATAGCTATAAATGGTATCAGTAAAGAGGAACTGGATATACAGGCTAATGAACTGAGCTCCTTAAAAGCCGATCAGGCCTATATTATGGCCCAGTTGGCAAAGACTAATATTGTTGCGCCATTTACAGGCGTGGTGGGGTTAAAAAATATAAGTGAAGGTTCTTATGTAAGCACCACTTCGCCTATTGTTTCATTGGTTCAGGTAAAACCTTTATATGTTGAATTTTCGGTGCCGGAAAAATACAGCCCTTTATTTAATAAAGGTATTGAGGTTAAATTTTCAGGAGAAAATGCCAATGCAAAGGAACAACAAAAAGCAACCATTTATGCGATCGAGCCAAGGGTAGATGAAATGACAAAAACGATCAAAGCAAGAGCTGCCTATGACGGTGATCAACATTTTTACCCCGGAAGTTTTGTAAAAGTATTTGCTAATCTCGGTAAGACAGAAAATGCTTTAATGGTTCCTACTGAGTGTGTTATCCCAACCTTAAAAGGACAAAAAGTATTTATTTCTAATAATCGTGTGGCCACGGAGGTTATGGTAACTATTGGTGTACGCACCGACGATAAGATACAGATTTTGGAAGGGTTACACGCTGGCGATACAGTTATTACCACTGGATTATTGTCGATCAAAAAAGAGTCGGAGTTAAAATTATTAAAGTCAGTTAACTAATATGGATTTAGCATCGTTAAGTGTCAAAAGGCCGGTATTAGTCACCGTTTTTTCAATCATCATTATTTTATTTGGAGCTATTGGATTCAAATATCTGGGTGTTCGTGAGTTTCCTTCTATTGATCCGCCGGTAATTACCGTAAGAACCAGTTATACAGGCGCTAATGCCGACGTTATTCAATCACAAATTACCGAGCCTTTAGAAAAAGCAATTAATGGTATTGATGGGATCCGCACATTATCATCTTCATCTAACCAGGGGTCAAGTATTATTACTGTTGAATTTAATTTGAGTGCTAATTTAGAAGCGGCTGCCAATGATGTACGTGATAAAGTATCGCAAGCTGTAAAACAATTGCCACAGGATATTGATGCGCCCCCCGTAGTATCAAAAGCAGATGCTAACTCCGACCCGATCATTTCAATGACCTTAGTGAGTGACACGCGGTCGTTACTGGAAGTGAGTGATTATGCTGAAAATGTTCTCTCTCAAAATCTGCAAACCATATCGGGTGTAAGTGCCGTGCAGGTTTGGGGACAAAGACGGTACTGTATGCGTATCCGTTTAAAACCTGATCGTTTAGCTGCATATAACTTAACGCCACTTGACGTAAGGTTGGCATTAGATAGAGAGAATGTAGATTTACCTGCGGGTAAAATTGAAGGTAATACTACGGAGTTAACGGTTAATACAATCGGAAGATTATCAACTGTTCCTGAGTTTGAAACCATGATTATTAAAGAAAGCGACAACAACATTGTTCGCTTACGTGATGTTGCTAAAGTGGAGCTAGGTGCTGAAAACGAAGAAACTATTCTAAAAGAGTCAGGAACACCGATGGTAGGTCTTGCTTTAGTGCCTTTGCCAGGCGCTAATTACATCGATATTTCAAACGAGTTCTATAAACGCTATGAGATATTGAAAAAAGATCTTCCAAAAGATTATACGATCAATATTGCATTGGATAATACGCGTTTTATTAAAAAGTCTATTACGGAAGTAGCGGAGACCTTAATTATCGCATTAGTATTGGTGATCCTGATCATATTTTTGTTTTTTAGAGATTGGTTGATCGCTTTCCGTCCATTGATCGATATTCCGGTATCATTGATTGGTGCATTTTTTATTATGTACATGATGGATTATTCTATTAACGTATTAACCCTACTGGCAATTGTATTGGCTACCGGACTCGTGGTTGATGATGGGATTGTTGTAACGGAAAATATTTTTAAAAAACTGGAAAAAGGAATGGCGCCAAAAGATGCCGCTATCGAAGGGACGCGTGAAATATATGTAGCCGTTATTGTTACATCGTTAACTCTGGCAGCCGTATTTATGCCAGTAATATTTTTAGAAGGATTTGTTGGAAGGTTATTCAGAGAATTTGGGGTGGTTATTGCGGGAGCCGTGTTGATTTCAGCTTTTGTATCCCTCACGTTAACCCCGATGTTAAATGCAAAATTAGTAAGGAAAGATCCTACCAAGAAAAGTAAATTTTATCTTTGGTCGGAGCCCTTTTTTGTAGGTCTTGATAATTGGTTCAGAAATTCAGTAACAACATTTTTACAGAAAAGATGGTGGGCTTTAGTCATTTTATTTATTTCATTGGGAGCTGGTGCATTTTTCTTTACACAACTTAAATCTGAATTATCTCCGTTGGAAGACAGGAATTGGTTACGCATGTTGGTAACCATGCCTGAGGGCACTTCGTTTGAAGCAACCGATAATGTGATAGATAAAGTATCTAAGTTTGTGAGCGATTCGGTAGAAGAAAAAGCGGTGTGTTTAACTGTAACGGCTCCCGGTTTTGCCGGTTCTGGAGCGGTTAATACAGGTTTTGTAAGGTTAGCATTATCACAGGCCGAAGATAGGGAGCGCAGCCAGGAACAAATAGCAAATTACATCACCAAGAATCTTTCACAATTTCCTGAAGGTAAAATATTTGTGATCCAGGAGCAATCTATATCATCCGGTGGAGGGCCAAGAGGAGCCCTGCCTGTTCAGTTTGTTTTACAAAATAATGACTTCAATAAGATCAGGGAAAAGCTTCCCAAATTCCTGGAACTGGCTAACAAAAATCCAACTTTCCAGGGAGTAGATGTGAATCTAAAATTCAATAAACCCGAATTGATCGTGGAGATCAACCGCGATAAAGCAAAAACTATGGGCATTTCGATCGCCGATGTGGCTCAGACTATTCAATTAGCATTAAGCGGACAACGTTTCGGGTACTATATCAAAGGTGATAAACAATACCAGGTAGTAGGCCAGGTAAATCGTGAGAATCGTGATGATCCAAATGACATTAAAGATTTATTTGTAAAAAATGATAAAGGGGAAATGATACAATTGGATAATATCATCACTGTTGTTGAGCGGAGCAGTCCACCGCAGTTGTATCATTACAACCGTTACCAGTCGGCCACCATACAGGCAGGATTAGCACCCGGTAAAACTATTGGAGATGGAATTGCTGAAATGAATAAGATTGCCGATGAGATATTGGATGAAAGTTTTTCCACTTCATTAACGGGTGCATCGAGAGATTTTGCAGAAAGCTCCTCAAATATATTATTTGCTTTTTTGTTGGCTCTGGGGTTAATTTATTTGCTATTGGCTGCTCAGTTCGAAAGTTTTGTAGAGCCTTTTATTATCATATTAACTGTTCCAATGGGATTGGCAGGAGCTGTATTTTCATTATGGTATTTTAATGAAACACTAAATATCTTTAGCCAGATTGGGATGATCATGTTGATAGGATTGGTAACCAAGAACGGAATTTTAATTATTGAGTTCACTAATCAGCTGCGGGAAAAAGGAATGAAAGTAAGAGAGGCCCTCATTGAAGCTTCTACAGCACGTTTACGCCCTATTTTAATGACGAGTTTAGCCACTATGCTTGGTGCTTTGCCAATTGCCATGGCTTTAGGAGCTGGTTCCAAAAGTAGAATGGGAATGGGTATTGTTATTATTGGCGGTTTATTGCTTTCTATGGTTTTAACGCTTTTTGTAATCCCCGCTATTTATTCGTTCATGGTGAGAGATAAAAAAGAAGATGCGGTTGTAAAAGAAATTAAAGATGATGAAAATGCTTAATAGAATTGTAATAGTGTTGTCCATATTAAGTTCCGGATTGTACGCTCAATCTGTCTTAACGATTGAAGATGCTATTAAAACAGGTTTAGAAAAAAATTACTCGGTTCAGATAGTCAGGAATCAACAGGAGATTGCAAAGGCACAGAATAATTTTGGTGCTGCCGGTATGTCGCCAACCATTACTGCCAACGCGGGAATCAATGCAGCCAGTATCAATTCGCATCAGGAATTTAATACCGGTGTTGTTCAGGATAGGCCGGGTGCACAGTCAAATAATATAGCGGCATCGGTTAATGCTAACTGGACCGTTTTCGATGGATTGCGCATGTTTGCCATTAAAAAGAGATTAAGTTTAACAGAAGATCTTTCTGCCATCCAGTTGAGGCAACAAATGGAAAATACAGTGTACGATGTCATTGCCGCATATTATGATATTGTGAGGATCAACGAATTGATCAAAGCTGCGAAACAAAATTTAACTATTTATGAAGAACGGAAAAAAATAGCGAAGTTGAAATTGGAGATCGGTTCTGATTCTAAAGTTGATTTGCTACTCACGCAGTCTGACGAGAATAAAGCAAAGAGCACGATTATACAATTAGAATTACAGTTACTCAATACCAAAACGCGCTTAAATACGTTGCTTAATAAGCCTGTGGATACGGAGTTTACTACAACAGATTCTATCATCGTAAATTTTGATCCAAAGCTGGATGAGCTGAAAAAGAATATGTTGCAGTCCAATTCCTCATTTCTCATCTCCAAACAAAATGAGTTGATCACGTCACAAACGATCAAAGAAGCCCGGTCAGCTAATTTGCCATTCATTCAACTGAATGGCGCTTATAATTTTACCAGGGCACAAAGCCAGGCAGGTATTGTGTTTTTAAACCAACAGGCCGGTTTGAACGGAGGCGTTACAGCGAGTTGGTTGTTATTTAACGGAACCCGAAACAGTAAGTTGGTGAAAGAAAGAAATTTATTGTATCTCAATCAAAAATACATGACTGAGCAAATTCAATTACAGGTTGATGCGCAGGTATACAATAGTTATAAAACGTATGTTTTAAATAAACAGATTGTTGATTTGGAAAAACAAAATTTAGCTGATTCTAAAGATGTTTTGGATATTTCATTGGAGCGCTATAAGGTTGGCAAAAGCAATTTGCTGGAGACAATTGAAACGCAAAAAAATCTGGAAGACGCGCAAACACGTTATATTGATGCTTTATATGATATTAAAATGGCTGAAACAGAACTGCTGAGAGTAAATGGCAGTTTGGTAAAGTAATAATTCATTTGAATTAAGATTTATTTCATCTTCATGAAACGCATCTGTACAACGCCCACAAAAGCTTCCTTAAATATTTTGGTGCTCATTTTGCTCACGCCTAAAATACGATCGGTAAACATGATTGGAACTTCCACAATTTTAAAACCTTTTTTATAAGCTCGGTACTTCATTTCTATCTGAAAAGCATAGCCCATGAAGCGAACTTCATCGAGCTCAATGGCTTGCAATACCTTTCTGCGATAACATTTGAAACCCGCGGTTGTATCTTTCACCGGAATCCATAAGATCATCCGCACGTAAACAGAGGCGAAATAACTCATTAATATTCTTCCCATTGGCCAGTTATCAACTTTACCTCCACTTACGTAGCGTGAGCCTACAGCTACATCGGCGCCACTTTCACAGGCTTGCAGTAATCTTATGAGGTCGGTTGGATTATGACTAAAATCACAATCCATTTCAAAAACGTAGTCATAATCACGCGCCAACGCCCATTTAAAACCATGGATATAAGCCGTACCCAGCCCTAATTTTCCTTTACGTTCTTCAATATGGAGTTTTACGGGATATTCAGCTTGCAACTGTTTTACTTTGGCTGCTGTTCCATCCGGAGAGCCGTCGTCAACAATAAGGAGTTCAAATTCCCGGGGCAAATCAAACACCGTTCGAATCATTTTTTCAATGTTTTCGATCTCGTTATAAGTTGGTATAATGACTAAATTTTTGCCCATAAATTGTTGTTAAATATACTATTTTGTTACATTAATAAAAGCGTCAGTTTTCAGCATTTATTTTATGTTTCCTGTTAAAATAGGTTAACTACGAAAGTCTTTTGTACCTTGTTTCGGTAAGATTTTGCCGAAAATGACGTAGCTTTGATAGATGCGGTACATTACAATGATAGCCTTATTACTGAGTTTTAGTCAGAAATCCTTTTCCCAGGACACCATTCCACAAGGAAATACGACAAAAGGTATAGCTAGTTTTTATGCAAAAAAATTTAACGGACGCAAAACTTCCTGTGGAGAAAAATTTTGTAGTGATAGTTTAACTGCAGCCCATAAAAAGTTTAAATTTGGTACCTACGTTTTGGTACGGAACCTGAAAAATGATTCAACGGTTATTGTGAGGATTAACGATCGGCTTCCGCAAAAATCGAAACGTATAATTGACTTGAGTATGGCAGCTGCCAAACAATTAAATTTTGTAAAATCGGGATTAACCAAGGTTGAAATAACGGTGTTGAATCCTTAGAAAAATAAGTATGCAAAAAATATTAATTAAGAACGCCACGATTGTGAATGAAGATGAAACGTTTGTTTCGGATTTACTGATTGAAGGAAATTACATCGTACAAATTGATCGGGATATTACAGATGCATCCGCTAAAATTATTGATGCCGAAGGATTAGTGTTAATGCCGGGTGCTATTGATGATCAGGTCCACTTTCGTGAGCCGGGATTAACTCATAAAGGTGAGATTTATACTGAGGCTAAAGCTGCGGTAGCCGGTGGGGTGACCTCTTATATGGAAATGCCAAATACAGTTCCCCAGGCGGTAACAATTACCGAGCTTGAAAAAAAGTACAGTCGCGCCAAAGAGGTTTCCTTAGCTAATTATTCCTTCTTTATGGGTGGAACTAATGTGAATTTGGAAGAAACTTTAAAAGTAGATTACAAAACCGTTTGTGGATTGAAACTCTTTATGGGTTCAAGTACCGGCGACATGTTGGTTGACAATGAAAAAACACTGGAAGGATTCTTTTCTCAATCCAATGCATTGATCGCAACACACTGCGAATTTGACCCCATGATTAAAGAAAAACAGAAACGCATGATCGAAGAATACGGCGAGGATCTTCCTCCCTATTTTCATCCGATCATTCGTGATGATGAGGCCTGTTTCAAATCCTCATCCTTTGCTGTGGCATTAGCGAAAAAGCATAATACACGTTTACACATTTTACATATTTCAACCGCTAAGGAATTAGACCTATTCACCAATAAAATTCCGCTGAAGCAAAAGCGCATTACCGCTGAAGCCTGTATCCATCATTTATGGTTTAACGACGATGCATATAAAACCAAAGGCAATTTTATTAAATGGAATCCGGCTGTAAAAACTGAATATGATCGCGCCAATATTTTTGAAGCGATTTTGGATGGACGTATTGATGTGATAGCCACGGATCATGCCCCTCATACTTTGGAAGAAAAGAACTTACCTTATTTGCAGGCACCGAGTGGCGGACCATTGGTTCAGCATTCTATTTTAGCCATGCTGGAATTTTATAAGCAAAAGAAAATTTCGCTGGAGAAAATCGTCCGAATGATGTCTCACAACGTAGCAGATATTTTCAAAATTGAAAAACGTGGATTTATTCGTGAAGGTTATTTTGCCGATCTAGTTTTAGTTGACTTAAATAAGCCCACAGAGGTTACGCGGGAATCGTTACACTACAAATGTGGCTGGAGTCCTTTTGAAGGAACTACCTTCTCTGCAAGCATTAACAAAACTTTTGTAAGCGGCCATTTGGTTTACGATAACGGAACCTTTGATGAAAGCAGGAAAGGGGAGAGGTTGAGTTTTAAAAGGGATTAGGGTTATTCTTCATCGCGAGGTACGACGCGATCTTAAAACTTATCATAACTCATAGTGTAACAAAAACTGGTATGAGATTGCTTCACTTCGTTCGCAATGACGAGACGTTGATGAAAGCAGAACAGGGGAGTCAGTTGGCTCTCTTCCTCCTTTGAAGGAGGTGCGGCAGGGCGAAGGATGTGTAATTTAGTTTTTGTCTTCTGCAAAATCCCAACTGATAACCCGATAAACCACTCGTTGATTTCTTGTATGCAATGCAGATTTTTCTTCTTTTGTTTTTGCTTTTTTAATGATTTTATTTGATACAATTAGTTTGTTGTGTCCCCAGCTTTTTACTACCATACGTTTTTTGTTGATTCCTTTTGCCACTAGTATTTCTTTTATTAATTGAGCTCTATATAATGCAAGGTGTTCAGAATTTTTCTCATTTGAAGAGGCATGCCCGTGTATTTCAATAATTATGGACGGCTCTTCTATTAAGCTTAAATATAATATGCTGATTGTATTTTGAAAACTCTCATAATAACTTGAATCTTTTTGGCGTAAAGAGTCATTGCAACTTAGAATGGAATTTTTGTAAAATAAGATTGAGGGAGCTATTGGACCACAAAATGGTATTTGTGTCAATTTAAAATCTTTTTCATAACTCTTTCCTGGAGTTAATTCAAAAATGGCGTTGTCTTTTGTCGCTAAAAATCCCATATTTCGAAAACTTCCGGCCGTTGTATGTTTGTCCGAGGCAACTGTAATTGTACAGGTGAAAATTTCATCTGCTTTTAAACGAAATCTATATTTACCTGTGCTATCCGTTTTGTATTCGTATCGATGTCCCTTGGACGACACCAAATGCACTAAAGCATTTTTGATTTTCTTTTGCTCATTAGAAGTAACAACCCCTTTAATAATTATAGAATCTTTTTGTGAAAACGAATAGGAAAACGAGGATAGAAGCAATAATAAGATATAATACTTCATGAGGAAATTAACTCTGACTAAACAAGCTATCTACAAACTCGGTGCGATTGAAAACCTGCAGGTCTTCCATTTTTTCGCCAACACCAATATATTTTACAGGAATTTTAAATTCATCAGAGATGCCAATCACAACACCACCTTTAGCGGTTCCATCTAATTTTGTTAATGCGAGTGAAGTAACGTCTGTCGCCGCCGTAAACTGTCTGCACTGCTCAATAGCATTTTGCCCGGTACTAGCGTCCAAAACCAATAACACATCATGTGGCGCATCAGGTATCACCTTTTTCATCACATTTTTTATTTTGGTCAACTCGTTCATCAAATTGATCTTATTATGTAAACGTCCTGCTGTATCGATAATAACAACATCTGCACCTTTGGCTTTAGCGCTGCTTAGGGTATCAAAAGCTACGCTGGCAGGATCAGCATTCATTCCCTGGGAAACTATATCAACGCCAACGCGCTGACTCCAAATGGTTAGTTGTTCTACAGCCGCTGCTCTGAATGTATCTGCGGCACCCAATACAACATGATAACCCGCTTTTTTAAATTGATGAGATAATTTACCGATGGTAGTTGTTTTACCCACACCGTTAACGCCAACCACCATAATGACATAAGGTGTTTTTTCGCCGGTTGTTTGCAGCGGTAATTTTGGTATTTCAAATGAAACGGTATCGGTAGAATTATTTTCGGTTAATAAAGCAGCTACTTCTTCTTTCAATAAATTGTTGAGTTCCCCTGTTCCAACATATTTATTAGTCGCAACGCGCGCTTCAATGCGTTTAATGATCTTTAAAGTGGTATTTACGCCTACATCTCCCGAAATCAACACTTCTTCCAGGTTATCCAGAACATCGGCATCTACAGTAGATTTCCCTGCAACGGCTTTTGCCAGTTTGCCAAAAAAGCTTTCTTTGGTTTTTGATAAACCCTCGTTTAAACTTTCTTTTTCTTCCTTGCCAAATAATTTACTGAAAAATCCCATGTTCTAGTCTGTCGTGTTTAGTGGCTGCAAATGTATTAAAATATTGTTGTGGATTAAAATGAATTGAAACACTGATTGAACAGATCAACTCGATTTAAACAGTTTTTTAAGAATAAAAATGATCATCTGTTATAATCCGTTTTATCCGGGTTTTATTAAAACCAAAATAGTTAAAATAAAAAAGCTCCTTCGTTTCGGAAGAAGCTTTCTTTAATATTTAAAAGCAAATTATTTTTTCAAATAATCGCCTACCAGTTCATTTTGAACAATCTCCTCACGAAATGCGTAAGCACCTGTTTTTGGGGATTTAATTACTTTGATCACTTTTGTAAAGCTATTTCCTTTACCGCTTTTTAGTGTTGCTACAACCTTCTTTGCCATTTCTTCTTATTTTAATGGATTATTTAATCTCTTTATGAGTTGTCATTTTTTTCAAGATCGGGTTGTATTTTTTCAACTCAATACGATCAGGAGTGTTTTTTTTGTTTTTAGTTGTAATATAACGGGATGTACCGTGTTTACCACTGTCTTTGTGCTCTGTGCACTCTAAAATTACTTGAATTCTATTACCTTTCTTTGCCATTTTCTCTGTTATTTATTGAATTAAGCTAATATTCCGCCTTCTACAGCTTCTTTTAAACAAGCAAAAATTCCTTTTTTATTAATATTCTTGATAGCTGATGTAGATACGCGTAAAACAACCCATTCGCCTGTTTCAGGAACAAAAAACTTTTTAGTTTTTAAGTTTACTTTAAACTGACGACGGCTTTTAGCGTTCGAGAAAGAAACATTATTTCCTTTCATCGCTTTTTTACCTGTTAATTGACAAATACGTGACATGTTGTTATAATCTTTAAATGTTATCCCTTGAAATAGGGGACGCAAATATAGTACTTCTTTTTTAACCAACAAAAATAAAGTCAGCTTTTTTAGACTTTTTCAATAGAAAGCGCAAAATTAACGATAATTCTCCACGTTTATTCTACTAAAATTTTTTTAGTTGCTGTGCCTGTACTATTTTTCAGACTCAGAAAATAAATTCCGGGCTCAAAACCGCTTAGGTTAATTTGCAAATGATTATCAGATATTTGCGTTTTTTGAGAGTCTAATATTACTACTTGTCCCAAAGTATTATGTAGTTCAAATTTGATGTTGCCTTTTAAGTCATGGTTATTGATCATCACATTAAAAATACTGGCCGGATTCGGGTAGACAGTCACATCTAAAAAAGTTTCAGTAAATTCTGTTACAGCAGTTACGGCAATATTATTAAGTTGGATTCTTTTGGAATAGGTATGTGTTATTGTAGAAGTGAAAGGATAGGTAAAATGTTTTTCGTTTTTTGTATAAGAAAGAACAGGGAATTTAGAAGAAGCATTAAAGTATTCTTCATACTCAGTATATTCATAACCCGTAGAGTCACCATTATAACTATCCACAAACAATTTTGAATATACCATATTAAGTTTTAGTGTATTAGGCATGCTCACTCCTCCTGGTAAATTTAAAGTGCCACTTCCGGTGCAGGTGTAATTATGCTCACCCCTACATAAATGGGTTCCTATATAACCATAGCCGAGAGGTGTTTCGTCAAATGCGCCGAATTTTACAGAATCGCTAAGGGTAGAACCAAATGTAAGTGGATAATGATATCTGGTTAAAGGGTCAGCGTACTTTGTGCTCGTGCCACCCCCAAGCATTATTTTATTCCAATTTAAACTGTAATTATTGGGATCAGCATCAAAGGCTGTAAAACCACCATCGGGCCCAATAATGGCCATATAAGCTCCAGGATACCAGCTATAATTAGTAACTGCTATAGCATCTGAATAATAGATCGAATTTACGGTTGGAGTTGTGGGTAATATGAGGTTTGTATAATTCCAAACCTGGTTTACCCCGGATGACCCATTAATAACATTAGCGGTGTCTAGCAAGATATAACTATAGGTGTCGCCAATATCAGGCTTTTGAGTCGGTGTGATCGTATATTGTGCTGAAAGTCCACAGGTAACCATAAAAAATAAAAGTGTAATTTTTCTCATAATAGTTGGCTAATTTAAATGGGGAACTCAAATATAATACAAAAGCCCCATTTATCATTGATAAATGAGGCTTTTGTAAAATTCAGTTTTAACTTGAATCGCTTTATTTACCGGCTTTTATTTATAAATAACCAGTTTTTTAGAAATGGAGTTTGCACCGTTAACTAATTTTACAATATAAATTCCGGCAGCAAAAGTTGTCGTATTTACAGTTGTTTTGCTACTGTTAACAACAGATTCCATCATGAGTTCGCCAACCGCATTAAAAATTAATACTTTTGAATTTGAAGGCACCGATTCTGTCATAATACTAACCATTTCGTTAGCCGGGTTAGGATAAATCATTAATGAACCAGAGTTTAATTCGGTATTTTTAATGTTGGTTGAAAGGTCAATATTTACCATATAATCTTCAGTTTCTCCATAAGAAAATGGTCCGCAAGCATCAGGTGAAGTCATAGATGAACTTGAATAGTAACCAATTACCCTCATGCGATGATTTCCTAAAGTTGCAGTAGAAGGTATGGAAATAACCGTACTTACAGGAGCAACAGCCGGAACGTCTAAGTTAAGAAGTACTGCTTCCGATGCAGCAAAAATGCCATCATCATTATAATCGATCCAAACATTTACCCAATGTTGTCCGCCGCTTCCACAAGCAAACGTTGCATTAACATTTGTACCTGCCCCATAATTTGGGATAGGTAGTGCGTTGAAATACGTATTATATGGAGCAGCCGGGCAGCCGTTTGTGTAATTAGCTAATGAACCAATTCTTACAGTATCTACCTGATCGCCTGAGCAACCGGATGTGTATACCGTTTCACAATAACATTGGTTAGCCGGATTGATGGTTACTGAAGTTACAGCAGTAGTCGCACTCATAGCGCTGGCCGTACAAGTAGTAACCATTTGATAATACATCCCCGTGGTTAATGATGGTGTTGTATAAGCAATGGTTGTTGCGCCACTGCCTGTTGCTACATTAGTAAAAGGACCCGAAGCAGTTGTTGATTGTTGCCATTGATAGGTAATTCCTACAGAAGAAGTAGCGCCTGCAGATGTAATAACAACAGAGTTATTTAAACATACACCAATAGTAGAAGGAGTAGTTCCTGCACTTGGTATACCTGAGCAGTTTGCGCCAGCAATTAAAGTGATCACATAATCTTCTGTTTCTCCAGATCCAAAGTTGGTACAAGCATCCGTAGGACCATTTGAATTTCCAACACCTCTCGAACGTACACGCATTCCTGTTTGTCCAGGTAGTGCCGAAACAGGGATGGAGAAATTATATCCGGTAGCAACGTTTGGTGTTGAACTGATACAAATTTGAGTATACTCGGTAGCATCGAAAGTGCCGTTTTGGTTGTAATCGATCCATATAGATTCCATGTTATTAGCTGTTGTATTGATGCTAATGGAATAGCTACTACCAGTTGTTAAGGTAGCCGTTGTTCCTGCACCCGGTAAAAACTGACTGTAAGTTCCTACGGTTGTTGTATTGCAAGCTGAAGTATTATTAAAACCAGTAGATGTAATGGTTATGTTAGTAATATTATCTCCGGAGCAATTACTTCCGCCAAGATTGGAAATGCAATAGCATTGAGAAAAAGGATTCATGTCAACAGATGTGACGCTGGTAGTGGCGCTCATGGCGCTGGCCGTACATGTAACAACCATCTGATAATACATTGCTGTAGTTAAAGACGGAGTTGTATATGCAATAGTTGTTGCTCCGTTGCCAGCTGTTACATTGGTAAATGGACCAGAAGCACTTGTTGATTGTTGCCATTGGTAAGTAATACCTACAGAAGAAGTTGCGCCGGCCGCAGTTATGGTAGCCACGTTGTTAGGACAGATACTAAAAGAGGAAGGTGTAGTACCTGCACTTGGAGCGCCGGAACAAGGCATACCTGCTACCAGGGTAATCAGATAGTCTTCTGTTTCTCCTGATCCAAAATTAGAACAGGCATCTATGTCACCATTTGGATTTCCTGAGGCTCTTGAACGTACGCGCATACCTGTTAACCCAGGTGTTGCCGAAGCTGGAATTAATATGTTATATCCAGTCACCGTATTTGGAGTAGAAGTTAAACAAATTTGAGAATGTTCTGAAGGGTCAAATGTTCCATTTTGGTTATAGTCAATCCATACTGATTCTATATTATCGGCAGCCGTATTAATGGTAATCGAATAACTGGAACCGGTTGTTAAAGTTGCAGTAGTACCTGCACCAGGACTAAATTGAGTATAAGTTCCGTCAACAATAGTATTACAGGTTGATGTGTTATTGAAGCCGGTAGACAGGATTGTTACATTCGTAATATTATCTCCTCCGCAGCCGCCTCCACCGAGGTTTGTTTGGCAATAGCATAATGAAAATGGATTTGTTGGGAAAACAGATACAACAGAAGTAGTGGCGCTCAGGGCGCTAACTGAACAAGTAGTAATCATTTGGTAATACATGGACGTTGATAAATTATCTGTTGTATACATAATCGTTGTCCCTCCCGTTCCTCCGGTAACATTGGTGAAAGGTCCGCTTGCACTTGACGATTCCTGCCATTGGTAGGTTACGCCGGAAGCCTGGGTAGCGCCACTTACAGAGAAAGACGTACTGGAGCCCGGGCAAATAGTAAACGATGAAGCGCTTAACGTTCCTGATGTGGGAGCACCGGCACATGGAGGTAAAACACATGCATATGTCGTTACATGACATTCGCTTTCTGTTCCACAACCTGGATCAGTAACATGCAACCTGTAAATACCTGTTGATGTAATTGTAGCTTGTATTGGTGGTAAGCCAAACGCGATAGGTGTATTACTCGCATCTGTTAGTGTTAAATAATTTTGAGATATACCGCCTGTAACATCAAAAGAGAACACGCCGGTCATATTAAAAGTAAGTGTATTGTATTCTCCTTTATAACTGCAGGTTGCAATAGTGCTGCTGCCAATAGGGCAGCTGGAGATTGTTGCGTTGGCAAAGGCATTTGGCGAAATACATTGTGCATGAATCGCTGTACTTCCCAAAACAAAAGCGGAAAGAATAGTAAGTAGTTTTTTTTTCATTGGTTTAGTGGATTTTAGAATTTTTTCAAAAATACTACAAAAACGTAGTCTTGAATTTCTGTTTAAATTCAAAATCAAACAACAATGGGAAGCTTAAATACAAACTGAGTTGTAGCAGACCATTACAGCACTAAATTTTTTTTAATCTTCATGAGAGGTCTAACAAATAAAAAAAGCCTCATTTATCATTGATAAATGAGGCTTTAAATAAAAATCAGAAATTTTATTTTGTGAAACGTTTTCTGCGTTCAGCTCCTTCGCGGTTTCCGCTGAAAGATCTTTCGCCACCACCATTACCACCTTCGCGGTTAAATGGTTTACGTTCTCCACCTTCTTTGTTTCCACCGTAAGATGAACGACGTTCTCCACCACCGGAGTATGAACGGCTTTCGCCACCTCCGTATGATTTGCGTTCTCCGCCACCATAAGATTTACGTTCTCCACCTTCGCGGGATCCGCCACCGTATGAGCGACGTTCTCCGCCACCACCGCCACCGTATGAACGGCGACCGTCTTCTCTTGAACCACCACCGTAAGAACGTTTTTCGCCGTACCCGCCAGAAGGTTTTGCTTTAGAAACTTCAAATGAAATGACACGAGCATTAAATTCAATCCCTTTTTTATTTAAAGCGATGAATTCATCTACATGTTTATTTTCTGTTTCAAAGAATGAGAATGAATTTTTAACGTCAATGTTAAAGATCACACGAGGATTTAAAGCTGAAATTTCAACTAAGAAATCCTTAATAGAATTACGGTTAAATCCATCTAATTCTCCCATGTTGATGAAGAAGCGAGTGGTTTTACCATTGTTGCCATCATTACCGATATTTAAATCCTGAGAATTCTGGTAGTAAGCATAGAAACGGTTAAACTCTTCAGAAATGAAACGTTTAATTAACTCTTCTTTAGAAAGGTCTTTTAATTCTTCATAAATTTTAGGAAGGTAAGTTTCGATTTCCTCATCTTTTACTTCAACCGTATGTAATTTATGTACTAAATTAAATAATTGCTTTTCACAAACTGCTACACCATCCGGCACATCAGCTTTAGTGAACGTATTTTGAATAATACGCTCGATGTCACGGATCTTACCCGCTTCACGAGGAGTAACAATCGCAATCGCAATACCTGTTTTACCAGCACGGCCAGTACGACCCGAACGGTGTGTATAGTTTTCTGCTTCTTCAGGTAAATTGTAATTGATAACGTGTGTTACGTTATTAACGTCGATACCACGTGCAGCTACATCCGTAGCAACTAACATTTGTAAGGTATGACTACGGAAACGTTTCATTACCAAATCACGTTGAGCCTGTGATAAATCACCATGTAATGCATCTGCATTGTAACCGTCTTTAATTAACTGGTCAGCTACATCCTGTGTTTCTGCTTTTGTACGACAGAAAACGATACCAAATATATCCGGGTAAAAATCAGCAATACGCTTTAAAGCTGCATAACGGTCACGTTGGTTAACCGTGTAATAAATATGTTGAATATTTTCAGCACCCTGGTTTTTCTTACCTACAGAGATCTCTAAAGGAGACTCCATGTATTTGCTTGCAATACGCTCAACTTCACGTGGCATAGTTGCAGAGAATAACCAGGTATTTTTTGTTGGAGGTGTGTTACTTAAAATCTGATCTAAATCATCTTTAAAGCCCATGTTTAACATCTCATCCGCTTCATCCAATACAACTACATCTACATGAGATAAGTCGATTGCTTTACGCTCGATTAAGTCAATTAAACGGCCCGGAGTTGCTACAATAACTTGAGAACCTGCTTTGATGTCACGGATTTGAGCCATAATTGGGGCACCACCGTAAACAGCTGTTACTCTTAATCCGTTAAGAAATTTTGAATAGTTAATTAAATCTTTACTGATTTGAACACATAACTCACGAGTTGGTGCTAAAATTAAAGACTGAGTGAAACGTGAATTTAAATCCAGTTTCTGTAATAGAGGCAGGCCAAACGCTGCTGTTTTACCTGTTCCTGTTTGTGCAAGGGCTACCATGTCGGTAGATTTGTCCTTCAACTGAGGAATGGTTTGTTCTTGAATGGGCGTAGGATTTTCGAAGCCCATTTCGGTCACGGCTTTTAGGAGCATTGGCTCCAAGCCTAATTCTTGAAATGTCATTTGTTTAATTTAAATTGTTTATACTAGCTGCTAACTAAGATTTAATTTCCGCAGTAGCTGTGAACTGTTTATAGCCCGACGTAGGCGTGTTCACAATGTATTGGATGCAAATATTAAATCTAATTGCGGGGCAAAGGTACTACTATTTTTGTTAGTAACAAATTATTAACAAATTTTCTGTCTTACGATTTTTAGGTATTCATCGAATTTAATAGCAACAGAGCGGTTTTACAAAGATAAAATATTTTTTAAAAAACCGGTAAGGTTGAAAGGAGGACCAAAGTTCAAAACTAAAATAATTATTTCCCGCTTTTAAAATATAAAAGATGCGCGAGTAGGACCGTGGGAACAATAATAGCAGGTAAAAAAGTGAATGGAAATTCCAGTATGGCGATGTTTGGCTGGTCAAATGCGATTTTTTGAAATGGTGATGGCACAGATAGTATGGCCGTTATGACAATGATCGTGAGAAATATCAGCCCAAGAACATTCCACACTTTCAAAAATGTGTCGTTGATCTTTTTTTTAAGAAATACAGAATAGCATAACAATAATAAGGCAGAAATACCGATAATAATATCAAAGTTCCATCCTTCAAAGGTCATTATAACCGGAATTTTTTTAAATATAAAAAGTCGAAATAGACATAATTCAACAGGTAATCGCAAGGCGTGAATAGCAAAAAGATAATTCAGGTTAATGTTGTTTGTATTCAACTTTCTGTAAAAGTAAATTACGTATAAAACAGATGGAATAATGATTATCAGCAGGCGTGGAGGAAATGTATCAGTTTTTTGAAAAAAACCGGCATATGATAAAACCCCAGTAGCAGATATCCAACACAAATAGAACAACAAAACTCTTTTGTCTTTTCCTGTTCCCAAGTAGAGTAGGATGAATGACAAAAGAGTGATGGTAATAAAGATGATTTGAAGCATTTAATTCTAGTTATTAAATTGTCTTAAATGGTGATCGGTGTGTTTAAAGATATAAACACCAATTTGATCTTTTGTCATTTTTCCAAAAAAAGGATGTGTGAATTCTCTTTCAGGAAACTCAGCATATTCGTGCAGTAACGAGATCCACTGTTGTTTTTCAGTTTCAAAATTTCCGGCCCCTGTAATTTTCATATCAGGATGCGTGGGTTGATTTTTTTTCATCGGGTCGGTATTTTTTAAAATGCCATTCAAAGCCATTTTTCCAAACAAACGCCCAATAAATAAACGGCGGTAAGCCTTCTTTCCGAGGTACATTTCTTCGCTCAAGCGACAGTGTTTTACCATTTGATAAGCATCCATTTTGCCCCATGAAGCTTTGCTTTGAGCATTAAGCGAATTGATTCTGGAGATCAGTTCAGCACTTGTAGTTTTATCGAATATCGTTTTCATTTTATTTTGATTAAAGGGTTACATGGGGATAATATCTCTGATTTCTAACGAGCCGCCCATGCTTAATATCGGACAACCTTTAGCCATCTCAAGAGCATCATCCATGCTGTTAGCTTTAACAACCATATTTCCTGCAAGCATTTTGTTGTTTGAAATGTTGATAGTTTCTTCAACCGACATGTCTGCATGCAATTGTTTGCCTGAAAATCCAAGTTGATGTGTATTCACTAATTTAGCCTGTGCTGCAATGCCACCGATCCAGGAACCCCACTGTTTTTTTTGTTCAATAAGGTCCTGTTCGGTTGGTTTGTAATTTAAATTGGGCTCTAATCTAAAGAGCATCATGAAGTCATTTAGTTTTTCCATTGTTATTTTTTTTGATGGCTTGTAATTTATGAAACAAAATTACAGCCATTCAAAACATATCACCTTGCCATATGGCAAGAAATGAAATTAACTATTCATGAGCGAGTTCTTTTCTTATTCGGCTCAACGATGTATCGGTTATTCCAAGGTAGGTTGCAATTTGTTTCAGTGAAACGTTTTGTATGATCTGTGGTTTTTGCTGCAACAGTTTCTTATACCTGTCCTTAGCCTGGTCGGTTATCATCGATACGCTATGATTCTTTAAAGCAAAATAACTGCCCACCAGCGTTGTTCGGCCCTGTTCCCTGAATGCTTCTATACTATGAAATAAAGTTTGAAAGGTATCAAAATCCAGTTGCCAGCAAATGCAGTCGCTTAAAGCCTGAATATTTTCTTTTGTAGGATTTCTTAAAAAAAAGGATGGCCAATCAATTACGATGTCGCCTGCCGAATAAAAATTTGTACTGATATCATTTCCTTCTGTATCGATGGCGAACGAACGTATAAACCCGCTTTGAATAAACCAATAATGATTGGCTATTT
This sequence comes from Bacteroidota bacterium, assembly GCA_040387475.1. Taxonomy (GTDB): domain Bacteria; phylum Bacteroidota; class Bacteroidia; order B-17B0; family Aurantibacillaceae; genus UBA4416. The sequence continues at coordinate 33,711 of JAZKDT010000042.1, forward strand.
TTCCGTTATTTAATAGAAAGTCATTTTTCACAAATTCCATCCGTTTAAATTTAAGAATGATCAGTTCGGATTCTTCTTTCGTGAATTTCTGTGAATTGAAGACATTGTTTAAAAAATGGTTTTCCATATCAGGCTGTACTGGGTTTAGTTCTCATAAAAATACCAATATGGGATCATCTTTTTCTCTTTTTGACTCATAAAATAATTTGGTTTATATTATAAACTAGTTTATATTTGTATCGTGAAAACAAAACTATATATTTTGCTAATTGCTCTAACCTTAGCATTTACCGCTTTTTCTCAAAGTTCCGGCTATAAAGAAGGTATGAGAAAACACATCGCTTTATTTGAATCAGCAAAATCAGGCGCCGATTTTTTTAAAGCTGCAAACGCATTTGAGGCAATTGCTGGCGAAGAGAAAAAAGAATGGCTGCCCTATTATTATGCCGGACTTTGTAATGTATTGACAGCTTTTACGAAACCTAAAACAGAAATTGACGCACTGTGTGATAAAGCAGATGTGTTTGTTCGGAAAGCAGATTCGTTAAGTAAAAACAATTCGGAAGTAATGGTTTTAAAATCTATGATTGCAGCTGCACGAATCAGTGTTAACCAGACAAAACGAGGTCAAAAATACGGTATGCAGGCCACTAAATTTGCCAATGAAGCTGTTAAATTAAACGAATCCAATCCACGCGCATACTTTGTAAAGGCCCAGGCCATTCTATATACCCCTACTGCATTTGGTGGAGGACAGAAGAAGGCAAAACCTGTTTTTGAACAGGCTATTGAAAAAGCAAAGGCTTTCAAATCTGAATCAACGTTACATCCAAGGTGGGGTATGGTAGAAGCTGAAAAGGAATTAAAAAAATTAAAGATAACAAACGAAAAAAAATAGAATGGAAGAAAAAATAATTAGTCCTAATGAGAGTTTAGATATTATACAGGATATGATATTAAAGGCGCAAAAGAATTATAGCGTGGATAGCTTTTATTATATTATGTGGGGATGGTTGACGTTTACAGCATCCATGTTGAGTTATTTTTTAGCACCCATCTTTCATGATAAAGCAGGATTGGTTTGGCTGCTGATGCCTTTGGGTGGAATTATTTCTTTTATATATGGTAGTAAGCAGGCAAAAAAACAAAAGGTAAAAACGCATATTGAAAGTCATGTAGCGCAGGTGTGGATAACGCTGGGAGTTGCTTTTGTTTTTTTGATCATCGCTATCTTTCTTCAAATAAATTTTGAGATACTTCCCACATTTATTTTATTATATGGTATTGGCATTTTTTGTACAGGGAGAATTATAAAATTTGTACCAATGATGATTGGCGGTTTCATATGCTTTCCCCTTTTTTTATGTTGTAGTTATTTTACACTAAATAGTTTTCTAAATCAATATTTAATATTGGCCTTTGCTATTTTAGTATCGTATATCATTCCCGGGCATTTATTAAAAGCAAAGTTCAATAATTAATGGCACTTAAAGAACTCAATCCATTGTTGCATTCGCAGCTTCGGCTGGCTGTTATGTCATTATTGGCAGGAGTAAAAGAAGCAGATTTTTCTTTCTTAAAAGAAGAAACTAATTCTACAGCCGGTAATTTAAGTGTGCAGTTGCAAAAATTAAAAGAGGCAGATTATATAGAAATAGAAAAATCATTCAAAAATAATTATCCGCAAACATCCTGTAAAATGACAGAGAATGGATTAGCCGCTTTTAATGAGTATGTAGAGAATTTGAAAGAATATTTAGTCCCAAAGACAAAAGGGATTTAAGATACTATTCGACTAAATGGAAAGTTGACTGTCAATTCGAGCGTAGCCGACAAAGCTTATAACATCTCTGCTAAATTCGACCGGACACAAATTATTAAACTTGTAAAAAAACAGAAAAATGGAAACACAAAGAGAACAGGAATTATGGAAGCTTGCTAAAAAACGCGTGGGTTTCAAAAGACATTTGGCAACCTATATTGTAATCAACGGTATGTTTTGGTTGCTATGGTATTTCACCGATCACAGAGATGGCGAATCTGCCGGGGTACCATGGCCAGTATTTCCGATGATAGGCTGGGGAATAGGATTGGTGTTTAGTTTTTTAAATGCTTATGTGTTCTCTAAGCATGATTCTGTAGAGAAAGAATATGAAAAATTGAAAAATAAGTAGTTTTTCATTACGGTCACTTCGAGCGAAGTCGATAAGCGTTCTAGCTGTATTATATGGTTCTCGACTACGCTCGAACTGACAAAACAAAAAGTCGGATATTTACTAATGAGCTTCTACGATCTTCCAAAAAATAAACGCGCTGAACTGGTTGAACAGATCAAAGGAGAGTTATTGGCTGAATTAAAGTCAGGTAAGGCTTCACCCTTCGACTCCGCTCAGGGTGACAAGCTCAGCCTGACAGTAAAATATTTTTCAGACAATGATACATACATTCGTAAATCAGCTTATTTATCTATTGGCAGAATATATTTGGAGAATGAGGTTTTACAAGCTAAGATAATTACAGTCCTTGAATATTTATTAAATGAAGAGTCGGCGCACATCAGGCAAACAGTTATCAACGCGGCCGGTGAAATAGGGAAGACTGATTTCGACACCGTAAAACATTTTTTTGACCAAGGCTTATTTGACCCACATCATTCTGTTAGAAATGCGGTGATAGGTTCTATTAAAAAAATGAGCGAAAAGAATCCGAAACCTGTTTTAAAATGGAGCCAACAATACCTGTATCACCCTGATAAAGAGATTCGTCGTGAAATTTGCCATGGCATCGAATTACGCGGCAGAACACATCCGCAGGATATTTTGCCATTGTTGAAAGAATTACAGCATGATAAAACAAATCGGGTAAGGAGTACACTGGTTCATGTGATAGGCCAAATAGCCTATAAAAAAGGTTGCCTCGAGATAGTGATTGCTGATCTCAATACATGGGAAAACAGGGCTTTAACAAACGATGCCGTGGAAGAAATTATTGATGTACATGATCGTTATAGGGATTTTTCAATACTCACACAGGAGCAAGCCATAGCATATATTGAGAAATTTTATAAAAAAAGTCCGATGAAATAATCACCGGACTTTTTATTTATTTTGTCGTTGTTACGGTCAATGGTTTTTCCGGTAAATTAATTTCAAAAGCATTCCATTTGTGATCAGATCCATTCCAGTAATATTGAATGGATTTACCTCCGTTTGTATCATAAACAATATAATAAGCTTTTCCATCTTTATTATCGTAGTAACTTTTTATCATAACTTCTCCTGTGTTTCCCGGTAACGGACTGGCAGGTAAGTTGATCTCGAAAGCGTCATATTTATGGTCGGTGCCGTTCCAATAATACTGTACCGATTTCCCTGTTTTGGTATCCCAGGCAATGTAATATGCTTTACCGTCTTTATGATCAAAGTACACATCAAACATAATATTACCTAAAGCGCCCGGCACAGGTTGGGCAGCAATATTAATTTCAAACGAATTCCATTTGTGATCGCTACCGTTCCAATAGTATTGTATGGATTTTCCTGTTTTAATGTCCCAGGCAATATAATAGCTTTTTCCATCCTTACTGTCGTAATAGGAGGTCATACGTACATTGTTTTGTGCTTTTAAAAAGCTTAGGCTTAATAGTAATACGGCAATGATGAGGCTTGTTTTTTTCATAGTTGATGGTTTATTTATGTTTAGTTAGAAATTGTTTTTTTAATCCGGTTATAAATTCGTGCAGTTCGTCAGGATCATCTATATAATCAGATGTGCTTTCAAATTGACAGGGGATAACGAGTTTCCCGGTTTTATCAGCATAGCCCCATTTGCCTCCGTCTTCTAATTGAACGCAGGAAAGTCCGTTAACAAAACTTCCGGCACTATGGTAAATCCGCTCGCCAATAAATTTACCTTGTTTATTAATGTATCCAAATTTACTGTCAACACTCACAGGAGCTAATCCTTCTTTAAATTCGCCACCTTCATCATAGTCATCAAATTGAATCACAAAATTCCCGGTCTTATCAATATATCCGTAAATATCTTTTTGACCTTCCACTTGTCCGTATTGGGTTGCCGAAGCTAATCCTTCTGAAAAATTACCGCACCAATCAAATTTAAAATCAATAACTGTTTTATGATTTTCGTCAACGTACCCAACAAAATCGTTTCTTTCAACCCATACCAGTCCTTCCCACAATTCCCCGGTGTCGTTGTAGTGTACAGGAACAGCAATAGTGCCATCAGTTTTTGCTAAACCATATAAATTATCTTTATTTATTTGAAGGAACCCATTTACATCATCATAAATAAAATCGTATAAAGGTTCTAAAATAAATTCGCCCTTATTATTGATCATGCCTTTCCCGGTTTTCATTTCAACAATGGCATAACCGTGTTTAAAATAATCAGCGTCTATAAATTTTGGTTTTATAATAACATCGCCTTTTTCGTCCTTATAACCATGCAAACCATTCTCTTCATAAATTTCCCATTCTTCTTCAATTGTGTAATTTGATCGCCGTTTAACAGTGTCAGTGTTTTGTTTTTCAAACGCCTGATTAATGCCGATATTTAAAATTTCCGAGTTTTCATCCACAAAAACCGGAGCAGTTGAGGTCATCAATTCATCAATATCAGTGGATTTTGATTTTTTAGAAGGTGTGTACGCAGGTGGAATATATACACCACTATCTTCTTTTTGGGAACCAAATAGTTTTTTTAGAAATTCCAGCATTTGATTAATTTTTAACCAAGATAAGAGTTTTTTGTAATAGAAAGCTCTTACTTTTTCACTTTCACATAACCATATTTTTCGAGGTCAGAAAGTTCTTTCGTTAAATAGGTTTTGCCGTTGCTGATAACATACAGGCTATCGCTAATGGATGTAATGTGATCATACAAATGATCAGTCATTAAAATGCCTTTGTTTTCTTTTTCTTCCAATAGCATTTCTTTCATTTTATCAATATGCAAAGGCATGATGTGAGAAAAAGGTTCGTCCAGCATCACAAATTGTGTTTTAGATCGGGCAATAATATACACTTCAACTATCCGTCGGTGGCCACCAGAGAGATGACTGATGGCTGACTTGTAATTAACACTGATGTCGGGAAATAATTTTTCGAATCCTCCAAAGTCTATTTCAAAATCTTCGAAGATGCGTTTTACGCTTAGCAAACTGGGCGTGAAATTAAATTGGGGTAAATACATTAATAGTTCCGGATTTTTGAATGGGATCACAATGGTTTTGCCATCAAAACGGATAGATTTACTTTGTGGTTCAAGACTACCACATATAATATTCATCAGGCAGGTTTTTCCATTGCCGTTTCGTCCCAACAGCCCTGTTATTTTACCGGTTTCACATTTGATATAAACATCTGATAAAACCTTTCTCAGATCAAATTCAAGGAGTACGCTATCTAATTCGAGTTTATGCATGATGAGACTGATTAGCGGCGTACATGGCTATTACAAAAATTGTAAAATCGAGTAATAACGATATGACCCAAAGAGTAGTTTTAGAAACGCCTAATGCCTGGTAATAATAAAACTCTTTACGTTTAGCTTGTTTAATATGAAAAAACGTAAGAACGTACGTTGCAATTTTAAACCAAAACATAACCAACAGCATAAAGGTAATGACATTGAAAAGCTTGTATAATGCTATACAGGTAAGGGTTAGGCATAAAGATGCAAAGAAGAACCCTCTGTAAAACGTAAGTGCTAATTTTAGTGTTTTCACAATAAAATTATTTCATATATTTTTGTTTCACATCACTATAGGTCGGGAAATTATTATGGTGCCAGTTCATAATTACAGTTCCATCTTTAATTAAAATCAATCCCGGGTTAGCTCTTACCATTGTTTTTAAAACAACGCCGTCGGCATTAGCAAAATCATACATTGCCTGGTGTTTGTGTTTATACTCATCAATTTGTTTGGCATCACCAGCTGTTAGTGCAATCATGTTTTTATGATCAGCCTGAGCTAGTTTATACAAATCATTTATTTTTGCGTGCAGGGTCTCATTGTCTTCTGTTTTATTAAGGTCGTAGCAAATTAATAGAAACATATAATCTTTAGTATTCAGGATACTGTCTTTGATGTCATTTCCGTTTAGATCCGTTAATGAAAAGTCAACGATCTTCGGTGGGTTGATCGCATCATGAATCAGAATATTATCAGTAGCAACCCATTTCCAGTTTAACGTATCCTGCCAAGGATAGTTTTTCATGTCAAAGTGTTTTTGCTCATGGGTTTTTAGATTTTCATAAATAAAACCTGATTCGTATTCTGCCGGCTTATAATCAGCCCCTGCCTGCATATTGGTTTTTATATTATCACCGATCTTGTAAGCTCTAAAATCTAATACGGGAAGATTACGATAGGTATAAATAGGAAATGCAAAAGATAAAATGATTGCAAACACTGTTAGCGACATAGTAATCATTCCTGTAAATAATTCGTTGATGCTTTCTTTGCCCGAAATTAATATGGTAATTAAAATTAAAAGGGCAACATCTTTCCAAAAACTCGTCCAGGGCTTTAATACAAGAAAATCGCCAAAACAACCGCATGTCGTTACTTTGTTGTAACAGGCTGAGTAAAATGTAAGAAAAGTAAAGAAAACAATTTGTGTTAATAATAAACCCAACGTTAAATTACGTTTGTAGCCAACCAATAGCATAAAGCCTAAAGCCATTTCGCTAACACATAATAAAATAGCTAAGGGTAGGGCAATGTGAGCAACGCTTTCAAAAATACCAAGTCCTGAGTCTGCTTTAAATACTTCAAAATATTCTTCCAGCTTGTAACTGAACCCGATGGGATCATTTGCTTTGATAAAGCCTGAAAAAATGAATAACCCGCCAACTAGAAACCGCGAAATATGTGTAATGATTGGTAGATTATTCAGAAAGCCCGAACCGTTGATAATTAATACTAATACTCCTAAAACAACGCCAATCGTTGTTTTACTGAAACAGGGTGGGGTTATATAAAATAAAAGTGCTGCTAAGCCTATCGACCAAATAGCTTTGAATGCTTTTGAAGAGAAGAATTTTTTCATATTTTAGTATTTAACCACTCAGAACGCATAAATTTATAAATGCGCAATAGGGGGTTTTAATTAGTGTTCTAATTTAGAGTCAATACAATGAACCTGAAAGGCTTTTAGAGTTTTTTAACTAACAGTTAATTGTTTGATATGAAAAATAGTGAAGGAATAAACAGGTATAAATACCTCGATTTAGATTTTTAAGAATAAATCATTCACTAAGTCAAACCCCCTGTTCACTAATTCGTTAATACTGAACAGTAACCTTTCTGTTTTTTTTCTGTACAAATATGGTAATTTAGTTCAAACTTCATTCTTAGCCTGATATGAAAAAAAATTACTGTTTATTTCTTGTTGCCCTCCTTACACCTATATTATCTGAGGCGCAGATCGTTTATTCGAATGGGGCAACGTTCAGTATAGGTTCCGGTGCTGTGGTTTTTGTAAATGGTGGAGTGAATATGGCGAATGCCTCTTCTTTCTCTAACAATGGAGATATAACTATTACAAAAAATTCGAATCTTCCATTAGCAGGATCTTTTAATATAGAAAATAGCAGTAGCGTTTCAGGAAATGGAAATTACGAGGTTGAGCAGGATTGGATAAACAGCGCTTTATTTGTTGCAGGAAATTCGACCGTTAAATTATTTGGTAATACACAACAATTTATAACAAGTAATAACGGAACAATCACGACTTTTAATAATCTTGAATTAGTGGGTTCAGGTGTTGGTGTAAACCGAAAAAAAACGCTTTCGGGAGTTGATGCTAAAACCGGGCCTTCAGGAAATCTTGCAATTAATGATAGGGAACTGGAAACACAAACACAGACGTTTTTTATTTTAAATACGGGGGTTACAGCAGTGACTAACAATACTACTCCGGGAAGTGAGGGGTTTGTAAGTAGCTTAAATCCAGGAACTTTTTCGCGCGAAACCAATTCAAACGGAGTGTATTTGTTTCCAACCGGATCTAGCAATGGAATTTTACGTTACCGTCCGGTAGAATTGACCCCTACGAATGCTAATTCGAATACTTATGTAGCAAGGCTTAATAATGTGGACGCAACAACGCAAGGATTTAGTCGTTCTTTAACCGATGGCAACGAATGTGACCTGAATCCTTTGTTTTTTCACTCTATTAATCGTATAACAGGAACCTCGTCTACAGATGTACGCTTGTTTTATAACGTTTCAGCTGATGGTGACTGGTCAGGAATGGGGCAGTGGCAAACAGGTAACACCCAGTGGAATGATATGGTGGCGTTAGGCACGGGAACTTCCGGGACCTTTAATACAAGAACCCGGAGTGCCTGGAATTTTGTAAATCCAGGCGATCCTTATATACTTACTAATGTTCGCCCGGCAACACCTATCGTTAATTGTCCATCGCTTTGCGAAAACTCTAATAATAATATCTTTACACTTGCAGGTAGCAGCTCGGCATATCAATGGACTTTCCCTTCTAATGGAACAATTATAAGTGGGCAGGGAACTTCGACTGTTAATGCAAGTTGGACAACCGGAACAGGTACGGTGTCGGTTATTGCAATAGGCGTAGGAGGATGTAATTCTTTACCAGGCACTTGTGAACCAGTAGTTGTACCGCCTCCAACGGTTGTATTTATGCATGAAGATGATTTGAATGATGTTGCATTTACTGATCAAACTAACGGAGCAACACAATGGGACTGGAATTTCGGGGATGGAAACATGTCAAATTCTCAGAATCCTTTGCACACATATCCCGGTAGCGGAACATACACTGTTGTCTTAAACGTAAGTAACGCAACTGGTTGTACAAATTCAGGGGTTCAGATCATTGAAATTGGGGAGGAAATTATTGTTCCAAATGTTATAACGCCAAATGGAGATGGATTTAATGATGTGTTTACTATTAAAACGCATGGATTGCAATCCTATGAACTTACTATTTTGAATCGTTGGGGCACAAAAGTATTTACGTCAACAAGTGCGCTTAATCACTGGGATGGTAAAGTAAATGGCAACCTGGTTCCGAGTGGCGTTTATTTTTATATTTTAAATGTAACAAGAGCAACTAAACAATTAGAGTTTCACGGTAATGTAACCGTATTTAATTAATTACAACAAATCCCATAGTTATGAAAAACAAAATCTTTTTTCTGCTTGCATTAGGTACGATCGGAGTGTGTAATCCTACGAAAGCGCAGAACAATGTTGGTATTGGTACTACAACGCCTAATTCCAATTCCATATTGGAAATGCAGTCTACAACGCAAGGCGTACTGGTTCCCAGGATGACAACTCTTCAGCGTTTGGCAATTGCTGCGCCAACCGAAGGTTTGATGGTATATGATATTAATGTAGATTGTTTTTTCTTTTATGAAACAACTATTGCTGCATGGAAGAGCTTATGTACAACGGCTACTGCAGGGCTTAACGGCATTAATTGTTGGGATACGAACGGAAATAGCATTAATGATCCATCAGAAGATACAAACGGTGATGCAGCATTTAATGCATTGGATTGTGCAGGGGCTACCGGAGTAGCAGGTGCTGCTGGAATTGCCGGAACAAATGGAACCAATGGTACTAACGGCACTAATGGAATTAATTGTTGGGATACAAACGGAAATGGAGTGAACGACCCATCCGAAGATACCAATGGAGATGCTATTTTTAATACATTAGATTGTGGTGGAACAGGAATAGCTGGAACTAACGGCATTAATTGCTGGGATACCAATGGTAATGGTGTAAATGATCCATCGGAAGATACAAATGGAGATTTATCTTTTAATACGTTGGATTGCCGTGGTGCAACGGGTGCTGCGGGAACCACTGGGCCTGCAGGTGCCGCTGGCCCAACCGGGGCTGCCGGTGCAGTTGGAGCTACAGGTCCTGCGGGTCCAACTGGTCCAATAGGTGCGACGGGTCCCGCTGGTCCAACCGGATCCACTGGTTCTGCTGGTCCAATAGGTGCAACTGGTCCTGCTGGCCCTACCGGTTCAACCGGCCCACAAGGTCCTGCCGGCCCAACAGGTGCTACGGGAGCAACAGGACCCCAGGGTCCGCAAGGCGTATTTCAAAAATATCATATTTATGGGTCTGCCGGCAGGTTAGGTGTAACTTCAACGGTAGCTACACAACAGCCGGGCATGACGCAAACATTTAACCTTACAGCGCCTGCTACTGTGATTATTTGGGCAACAATTGGAACAAGAAATACGGTAACAACTGCCGGAGCATGGTCGAATGTTGATATGATCATTTATTTAAATAATAATTTCCTGGCCAATGGTGGCTGGAACCGTTTTTCTACGGTAAACTCAAGCGCATCTGCCAATGCATTTAATACCTGTGCTATCAATACGATGATAACACTGCCTGCCGGAACACATACAATTGATCTTCGCACGGCGCGTTCGAATGGTACTTCGTCTGTAGATATTGGCGGGAATTCAGCTGCAGATACAAATCCTGGTGAATTAACGATTTTAATTCTTAATTAATATGATTATGAAAAAAATTATCCCTGTTATATTCTTGATTGGTTTTTTTACAAATCAGGTAGGCGCACAAACAGAAACTTCATCTCATAAGAACGCGCAAATCAAGGTAATAAATGAACCTGTAATTTCTTCAGGACAGGCTGCTACTACCGCTACCCTTGTTTCCGGAGCACGTAACGCCGTAGTCAGCGAAGTTCCGATAGAAAATAAAACCGGAACGACTCCTGCAACAACTGAGATAATTTCAACAGAGCGAAAACCCCAATGATAGTTTCGTTTAAACTATATCACAGGCTGAAACTTTAAGGTTTCAGCCTTTTTTTATAGCGTTTAGTGGCTTAAAAACTCAGTACCTAGGTTTCCTATAAAAAATTAAAGCCTTGTTATATTTATAACAAGGCTTTAAAATATACATCAAGAAAAATTAAGAAATTGCTTTTTTACCTTGTTTTTTGATCACTTCCATTTCTACCTGTAAATTGCGAAGCATACTCATAATACTACCTACATTCAATTCTTCTTCTTTATAATCTGTCATATTAATACAGCAAGTGTATTCCCATACTTCTAAAATATCCTTTAAATTAACGTTAAACGGCGGATACATTTTGTTATCGGAATGACATTCCAAAAACCCTTTTTTTGTATTCACATTGAAAATACGTTTATAGGAAATACCATCTTCTTTGGTTACTACAATATAAGTTTGGCCGTTCTTTATTTCTTCAATTCCGTCAAGGTATTTAGCTACCACAAATGAGCCTTCTTTAATTGGCGGCATACTATCGCCTTTAATAGGGAAAGCACGGTGTTTACCGGAAGGCAGAAACGGCAATTTCATACGAGGCAATTTTTCCATATATTCAGGATCAGCATAGCCTCTCAAATAACCGGCGCTGGCTTTTAACGGCACTAATTCAACCGCATCTCTACCATCTTCGTCAATTAACACAGGAAATAACATCCTGTTTTTACCGATTTTCATTAAGCCATCAAGATTTGATTTTGTAAGATCACCTCTTACTAAAGCATCTACTGCGATGTGAAAAAAATCTGAGATCGCAATTAATAAATCGATTGACGGTTCATTACGATTTTCTTCGTAAGCACCTAATCGCGAACGGGTGATGCCCAAATTGTCCGCCAATTGCTCCTGCGACAAGCCTTTTTGTAAGCGCAGGAATTTTAAGTTACTGAAAATTTTGCTCATGATTTCTTATGTTTAATTTATTCATTTTGACAATCATAGAATAATTATTTTTATTTAAAAATAGGCTATTTTAAAATTGCTACAAATTGTAGCACGAATATACTACAATAAATAGTAAGTTTGTAAAAGATTTTTGTTAAATTTTAGTTTTGTTGTTGACATGGTTCTGTAAATAAGCGAAAGCTTGTTTATGGAACTTTGTTTTTATGAGCCTAACCGCATGGTCATATGAGGGATGTTATCTTCCAGATACATTTTACCTTCGGGAACAAAGCCTAAATTTTGATAAAATTTATCGAGGTAGCATTGCGCTCCAATAACAATGACTGATGTATTAAAACGTTTTTTTACTTCGGTAATACTATATTCCATTAATAATTTGCCATAGCCTAAACTTCTTACAGATGGATGTGTAACTACACGGCCAATAGAAGCCTCAATATCATACGAAACCCCAACGGGAACTAAACGGGTGCAGGCTACCAGTTTTCCCTCATGGTACCCTAAAACATGAAACGACTTTTGATCTTTATCATCCAAATCCAAATAGGGACAATTTTGCTCTACTACAAACACTTCTGCCCGTAGTTGAAGCAATAAGTATAATTCAATTGTACTTAATTCGCTGAAGCTTTTGGTAACGAAACTGATCATTAATATTGGTTGATAGATAACAACACTAAAGTACACGCGTGCATAGCTTCAATCCCTTTACTCTCGGCCAGGGATTCAAGCTCACGGTTTTCTGTCCCCGGATTAAAAATAATACGTTTTGGTTTTAAAGAGATTATGTAGTCCATCCAGGCGGGCTGATTGTCAGGCCCAACATATAACGTTACTGTATCTACATTTTCAATAACCGGTTTGTCGGTAATAATATCCAGTCCGTTTATTTTCCCATTTCTCATTCCCACCGGGTAAACGGTATGCCCGTGTTTTTGCAAGCTTAGCGTTGCACGGTTGCTGTATCTGTCGGCATTTGGCGATGCGCCAATAACGACGGTTGTTTTATTCTTCGACATAATTTAAATCTTTTCCAAAGGTTTCTTCTAAGAAATAAAGAGCAATAAATCCTATGCCAATGATAATGGCACCGGTGATTTGAGTTGCCAGGAGTTTATCAACCGCAAAAGCAGAGATAATGAAGTTCAATAAAAGAGATATTAAAATAGTAGAGCCTCTTACAAAATTTGGTGCCGTAGTAGTTGCAGTTGCGCGGATATTAGTGCCAAACAATTCAGCGGCCGTACTGATAAAAACGGCCCAAAAACCCGTGGCAAATCCAATAAACGTAACAATAGCATAGAATACCGTAACCGAAGTTCCACCGTATAAAAAATAAAGAATAGTTCCAAGAACAGTCAAGGATAAGAAAACTGCAAAAGCTTTTTTTCGTGATTTTAATAATTGACTGATTAATCCTGAAGCGATATCGCCCACGGTAATACCCGCATAGGCAAACATAATTGATCGGCCGGCAGTAACCGATTTTTCGGGTAGCCCCATTAATTCACCTAGTTCGGGAGAAAAAAGAACTAAAGTCCCCATCACATACCACACAGGTACGGTTACAAAAATGATACACAGGTATTTTGAAATACTTTTTCGGCTTGCAAAAAGTTGAAATATATTACCTTTTTTTACGTGTGATTCTTCTTTTATAGCCGCAAACATACCAGATTCAAATACACCAATACGTAAAACCAAAAGCGCTAAACCCATAATTCCACCTAAGTAAAATGAATAGCGCCAATTTGTTATAACGTCGCCCATAAAGCCTGCCACTACTGCTCCAAACACCCCAACCGTTGCTACAATCATAGTGCCGTAACCTCGTTTTTCTTTACTCATACTCTCGCTTACCAGGGTAATTCCGGCACCTAGTTCACCGGCTAAACCAAAGCCCGATATAAAACGTAATACAATGTAAGCATCTGTACTTTCGATCATCCCATTTAAAATATTGGCAATGGAATACACCAGGATTGATCCGAATAAAACAGACAGGCGACCCTTTTTGTCACCCAGCATTCCCCAAAAAATGCCGCCAACCAGCATCCCAAACATTTGCCAGTTAAGTAATAATTTACCATAAATGCCATTTAACGTTTTTAATACAGCGTCAGAAATTCCGGGATATTGGATAGGTAAAATGGTATTGAGACTTTCGGTACGCTCTACGCCAAATAGCAACAGATCATAAATATCAACAAAATAGCCTAAGGCGGCTACGATAATTAATTTGTTGAGGTTTTTATTTGGATTGAGTTGTGACATAAATATTTTCTATTATCTTTTTTTCTTGATAAAAAAAGTTACAAAAAAATCAAGAACGAACGCCAACTCCAATCTTTTTCGGGGCGCACAGCGCAAGATCCCCGAAAAAATTGTAGTTCGCACCGTTCGTTCACGCCAGCCGCACTATTACCAACGTATACATTACTTGAAAAACTAAGTTTAAATAAACTTATCTCCTTTTTGAACTTTAACATCGTTTACAAAATTTCTGATCTGCTGTTCATCCTGCTTTTTACAAACCATTAATACACCGTCAGACTCTACAACAATGTAATCTTTTAATCCCTGTAAAACTACAAGCTTGTCATTTGGTACATGTACAATACAATCATGGCAATCATATTGCAGGATGTTTTTTCCAACAAGGGCGTTGTTTCCTTTATCGTGTCGGATATGTGTATATAGAGATCCCCATGTTCCTAAATCGCTCCAGCCAATGATAGAAGAACGTACATATACATTCTTTGCTTTTTCCATTAAGGAATAATCAATAGAAATATTTTTGCAAACATTATATGCTTGTTTGATGAAATTTTTTTCTTTTGGGGTATTATAAAACTCTATACCGTCTCTAAAAACATTGGCTAATTCAGGGTCGTTTTGTTCCAATGAATTGATCACACTCTTAGTACTCCAAATAAAGATGCCGGAGTTCCATAAAAAGTCTCCGTTTTCCATAAAAAACTTGGCCATGTCGTGATCAGGTTTTTCGATAAAGGTTTTCACCTTATACATGCGTTTATCTTTTTCGGTAACGGGTGAATCTATAAACTGAATATAACCATATCCTGTATCAGGTCTTGAGGGTTTTATGCCAAGCGTAACTAAGCAATCTTCATTTTTTGCTTTTGCAAAGCATGATTTAATGGCTTTAATAAAAGTGTCTTCTTTGGTGATCAAATGATCGGAAGGAGCAACAACAGTAATGGCTTTTGGATTTAGTTTATGAATTTTATAAGACGCATAAGCTACACAAGGTGCTGTATTTTTGCGGGAAGGTTCTGTAAGAATGTTTTCTTTAGGAAGTTCGGGTAATTGCTCGGCCACCAGTTGCTCATAGGATTCGCTGGTAACTACATAAATGTTTTGAGCAGGACATAATTCTTTAAAACGATCGAAGGTTTGTTGAATAAGCGTTCTACCCGTTCCTAGAATATCTAAAAATTGTTTTGGATGCCCGGTGGTACTCATTGGCCAAAAACGTGTTCCAACTCCACCTGCCATTATGATACAGTAGTGATTCTTCATAAAAATAAAGCACTAATTTAAGCAAAAAAACGACAGTAAAACATTAAAAAAATGTTATCACATCTTGATGCCAATAACTAAAACGTCATCAATTTGCTCAGCATCTCTTTTCCAATCCATAAACGCTACCGTAAGGTTTTCTTTCTGTTCATTCATTGGTTTTTCAACGTTTTCCAACAAGGTTTTTTGAAGGTTTGTGAGCATGAATTTTTTACCCTTTGGCCCTCCAAACTGATCAGCATACCCATCGCTGAACAAGTATAGACAATCACCTTCGTTAACCGTTATAGTATGGTTTTGGTAAACCCTGTTTTCTTCCAGCTCCAATCCTCCAATGGGGAATTTGGTAGCTTTAATGATTTCCAGTTCATAACCACTATTTTTTCTGTAAATCCATAAAGGTCGGTTAGCCCCTGCATACTGTACTTCATTTGAATTCGAGTTAAAGGCACATAAAGTAATATCCATACCATCTCTTCTTTCAAATTCTTTTGCATTTTGGTTCAATGCTATTTTAACGCCCTTATGTAACTCCAATAAAATATCACCCGGAACTTTAATTTTTTTCTCATTAACGATCTCATTGAGCAAGGTGTTTCCAACAATACTCATAAAAGCTCCCGGTACGCCATGCCCTGTACAATCAACAGCTGCAATGAAACGAGTGTCGCCGTTTTGGGCAAACCAATAAAAATCGCCACTTACAATATCTTTTGGCATATAAAGCACAAAACAATTTCTAAATAAATTATTGATCTCACTTAAGTTTGGTAATAACGCTTCCTGGATATTTTTTGCATATTTGATACTATCCATAATCTCCATATTATGGTGCTCAATAACTGTTTTTTGCTCAATTACTTCTTTATTAATGACTTCTACTTTTTCTTTTTCTTCACGTAACTCATGCGTTCTTTCATCTACCGTTTTCTCCAGTTTTTGTTTATCGGCAATTAGTTTTTTTGTATGCATGAAATTGTAAAGCCATATGCCACTAATAAGGGTTATGGCACATATTGTGTAAAACCACCAGGTATTATACCAGGGTGGCGAAATAGTAAATTCGTAGCTCACTGCTTCCTTGTTCCATAGCCCATCATTATTCATGGCTTTTACCAAAAATTTATATTGGCCCGGAGGTAAAGAAGAGTAGGTAGCTTCTGTTTTTGAAGTTGGCGGAGTCCAGTCGTCATTTGCTAAGCCTTCGAGTTTATATTGATACATCACTTTTTCAGGAGCGGTTAAACTAATGCCAATAAACTGAAAAGTGATGTGATTTTTATTAAAGGGTAACTGAAGGTTGGTGGGTAACATGGAGACAGAATCTGAACCTTTAGCAAACTTTAAAATATCTTCCTGGCCAAAAAACAGTTTAACATTGTTAATATTTGTGATCGCTTGCTTTGTGTTTTTTTTATCAAACGTTTGGTCGTAGATCTCAACACCACTGATAGTACCAATTAAAATACGACCTTTGTTGTCCTTAAAGCTTGCATTGGCATTAGATTCAAGGTTTAATAAGCCATCATCTTTCCCGAAATGTTTCACAATTATTTTATGATTATAATATTCTTCTATGTCCAATAAATCTATTCCGGTGTTTAATCCAATAATCAATTTATCGTTATCTCCCATCTGCAAAAAGTTTATCGCATTGGATGATAAACCGTTTTTTTGCGAGATCTTAGAGAAGGAGTTATTGTCATAGTGATAGAGTCCCTCTTCAGTTCCAATCCATAAATTCTTTTTAGAATCAATAACACTGGAGAGGATTCGTTTATTCACAAAATTATTTTTCTCGTTGAACCAGGTTACATTATTATTTACATACTTGATGATACCATGTTCTGTCCCGATCCACATATCATGATTTTTATCCTCAATGATGCAAAATATGGAAAAGTCAATTTCAGACTGCTTTAATTCGTTTACATATTTTACATCTGTAATTATACCGTTAGAATATTTAAATAAGCCGTCGTTGGTTCCTATCCAGATATTTTTTTTGCTATCCTGGTAAAGTGATAAAATATATTTATGTCTGAAGCCAAAATCTGAAATGGTGGCAAACTTTCCGTTTTCGAATACACATAGACCGTCCCTCGTTCCAAAAAAAATTCGTCCATCATCTAATGGTAAAATAGTTAAAATATCATTATCAGGAATGGCATCCTGATGAGCTCTGTCAAATCTGTAATTTTCTATTTTGCTCCCTTCAATTTTTGAAAGACCACTGTTTCTAAGCGCTATCCAGTATGCTCCATTTTTATCCTGCGCAACAGCGTTCACATAATCTTCCGGTAAACCGTCTTTTTTTGTATAGCTGATAAATTGTTCTCCCAAAAATTTGTAAGCTCCGGAACCATCTGTTCCTAGCCAAACATTGTTCTCCCTGTCTTCATATAAACACATGATAAAGGGCTTTAATAAACTATTCGTGTATCTATATAAACCTATGTCCGCTGATCCATACCATTCCTGGTTTTGGGAAGTAATTAACATGCTTCTGAAAGCCACATAAAATTGTCTTGGAATATATTCACAATTTCTTAAGACATTATCCTTACCTAAAATATTTACGCCTGTTACAGTACCAATGAGCACTTCTTTATCCTTATTTTCTTCGAACGAAAAAACCAAATCGCCCTGTAAACCGTTTGATGAGTTATAATGGGTGAAACTATTATTTTTTGGATTATAGCAAATCGCACCATTATTGATCGTTCCAAACCATATTCTTTTCTTCGAATCAATAAAGATGGAAAAAACCGAAGCTTTATCGAGAATTTTGTCAAATGAAAAGCGCCTGATTTTTTCGTTTTGTAAAATATAAACGCCTTCCTGTGTACCTATCCAGGTTTTATCACCATCAGCTAAAACTTTAAAAACCCAGCTATTATTTAATCCGTTTTTTTCGTTGTAATTTTTAAAAGTAAAGCCATTATAAACACTCACTCCTTTACTGGCTCCAAAAACAAGTTCATTTTTATGATTTTGAGTAATAGAAAAAATGAAATTACTGATCAGTCCGTCATTGTCTGAGATAGTAGTGAATTTACTCCCGTCAAATTTTCCGGCTCCGCCTCCGTTTGTTCCAAACCACATAAATCCTTTGTGATCCTGGAATATAGTTAACACCTGCGATTGAGGTAAGCCTTCGGGTGTATTATAGTTTTTGAAATTATAAGTTTGACTAATACCCGCTAGTGTAATTAAAACCAGGCATAAAAAAAGGAAACTATGTTTCTTCGTAATAGTCATTTCGTTACCCAAATATAATAAAAAAGCCATCCGCTTTACTAGCAGATGGCTTTAAATACCTAAAATTTGGCACTAATTAGTAACCGAGAGTTTAATAATACTTTCTGAACCATTAATGCTCATTTTAATAAAATATAATCCTGATCTCAGATCATCTGTATGCCATGATTGTTTATGTAAATCTATCCCTTGTTGAGTTTCCGGCATCATCAGTTTAACCGATCGTCCAAGCATATCAAATAATTCGATTTTCACTAAAGAACTATTTTTTAAGTTATATTGAATAGTTACATAAGAGGATGCAGGATTTGGATATACCTTAATTTGATTTTCTATAGCAGTAATGTCGTTTATACCAACAGCTGAGGTAGGTATAGGATTGATCTTGGCCGAGTCCACCACAAAATCAAGTCCGGTAAATTGATCATTAGCTAATGTGATTATTTTATGGTATGTATTATTAGTATCCAAACCAGGAATATCTACTAAGATGAAATAAGACTCACCTAAAGTAGTATCATTTGGAGGCAAACCGTTTAATGAATAATCACCGTTTGAATCTGTTGTTGTTTGAACAAACATTTGTCCTCCGGGATTTTTACCTCCCTTTACAATAATACCGCCGATTGGAGTTCCGGGAACTAAAGGTTTAAATCCGCCTGCAGCTACCCTGTGTGTCGAATCAAACCCAAGTCCCTGAGTTATCTTACCGCTCAGTGAACCCGTACCTGTGCCTGTTAATACAGCTAGTGCTTTCACGTCAATATTTTGAACGTCATTGGTAGCACATCCATGTATGATCTGCGTAGCGGTTTTCCAGTTAACAGCCGCATCTCCATAAGCATTTTGAAGCGTGGTGGTATTGGTTGGAATCGCTTCTACAATATAGATTCCGGAAGTAAATGAGGCAAAGTTATAAGCACCACTGGCGTTAATAGTTTGAGCTCCTACAGAATCAAATTTTGTATAGAAAGGCAAATATTTATATAAAACAACGATACCTGCAACAGGAACACTTGGATTAGTGGTTACCATTCCTGAAATACCTGTTGATGCAGGAGAAGTCACATTGTAATTTGCGCTTGTCTGAGTACAACCATTTACATCTGTTACCGATACGGATAAGATATCTGAACCTGCAGTTTCTGCGGTGTAATCAAAAATAGCATTATTGGAGGTCTGTGAAGTATTTGAAGTAGTCCATGTGTAAGTCATTGACCCAACGCCATTAGACACATTCGCAGTATAAGTTGCCGAAGTTTCCTGGCAAACATTGCTGTTGCCGGTAATATTAACTAATATTTGGGCTGGTTGGCTAACCACAATAATTTCATCTTTTGTACAGTTGTTAGCGTCCGTAATTGTGCAGGTATAAGTTTGTGCAAATACGCTTGAATTAATGGTGTTTCCAGGTAAAGAACCAAATCCACCAGACCAGAAATAAGAATATGGCCCTGTTCCCCCTGAAACATTTACCATAGCTGCGCCATCACTTCCGCCAAAACACGTTACATTAGTTTGAGTGCTGCTAATCATTAATGCGGCAGGTTCGGTAACTGCAAATGACTGACTAAGAACGCATCCTACGATACTTGTTATGGATACATTGTAGTTTCCCGAACATAAACCCGTAACCATATCAGAAGTGGATCCGCTAGACCAAACGTAAGTTAATGAACCTGTAGAAGATGCATTTAAAGTAATGGATCCGTTGCAATTACCGTTGCAGGTAATACTTGTAGAAACAGGAGCAGTTGTAATGGTATGCACTTTTACATTAACCGTATCACTATTTCTAACGGGTGAGGTGTTACATTGTACTTCGCAGTAGTAAAGTGTGTTTGTAGTTGGTGAAGCCATATATTGAGAACTAACGGAAGGAGCCCCCGTACTTACATAAGAAGAACCGTTAAAATAAAACCACTCATAAGTAATGCCTGTGGCCGTTTGTACAGCAGGTGATATATCTAACAGAGAGGACTGTGTCTGACAAATGTCTAACAATCCGGTTACATTGTATGATGGAGGATAGTTAAGCGTACTGCAATCCGGAGGAAGAAGAGTTATTAAATAATCTTCTGTTTCTCCCGGAGGTTCAAAGCCGGTTCCAAGCGTACCCATCTGACCGGATGTTTTTGCTCCGCCACCTGCGGGCGTATAGCAAGCGTCATCTTGTCCCAAAGGATATCCAGAACCTATATTTCTAACCCTCATTTTGGTATTCCCAAGTAATGCTGTCATTGGGATAGAGATCGAATTTATTATTGTGTCATTTCCGCTGTTTGATCCCATGTATGTATATTCAGAAGCATCAAAAATGCCGTTTTGATTATAGTCAATCCAAACACTTACCTTTTCACCATAGTCGTAACCTAACACAGTTGTTAAGGTATAGGTTTGTCCGGCATTCAAAGTTGCAGATGGAACGGAGCCCATAAAGTCGGTGTAACCATCGGTTCCACAAGTAGAGGTGTTTGTCATGGTTGCAAGACTAACGTAATTGATCAAATCTGTTCCTGAACAATTCATGGGGTCAGGAACGCAATAGCAAGCTAGAAAAGAATTCATAGATACCATAGCATTTATTGATGAGTTGGAAGATCCTGATGCAGGACATGTAACAGTACACATATAATAAGTTGTTGCACTTTGGCCCGAAACATAATATGGAACCGAAGTCTGCAAACCTCCAAGTGCCGTATATGTTGACCCATTAGGAGAGGAAAACCACTGGTAAGTAGCTCCACTTACCATATCATTGCCTGTTAAATTCAAAGTAAAAGGTTCTCCGGGGCATACACCTGTAGGTGCAACCGTATTTCCCGGATTTATGATTCCTGAACAAGGTGCGGCAGGCGCGATGTTTATGGAGTAATCAATAGTTTGCCCACCGCTGGCGTTAGCCAAACACGGATCAAGATCATAAGGCCCTACATACATTGTTTCCAATTTAATACGCATTCTTGTGGCGCCGCCTACTGCGGTGTAAGGAACGGTTATATTGGTTGTTAATGTTCCATTGGCCATAATACCAACATAGGTATACTCATTAAACTCAAAAAAACCATTTTGATCATAGTCGATCCAAAGAGCCAGCTGGCCCGGAGACCCCTGCGAAAAAAGATCGATCGAAATACTATAGGTTTGATTTGCAGTTAAACTTGCCGTGCTGGCAATAACGGTGTTATCTGAATAACCATACCCGGCGCAAACAGGTACATCTGAAATAGTTTCAAACGTAACGTTTGTAATATTAGAGCCAGTGCAGGAAGTGTTTTCAGGAGTACAATAGCAAGTAGTTGGTAAATTTTGATTCACTGTTACCGCCGTTGAAGTACCGGATAAAGCTGCGCTTGTACATGTGATAACACATCTGTAATGTGTGGTAACACTTTGTGTTGTTACAAAATAAGGAATTGTATTTTGAGGCGCACCTAAATTTGTCCAGGTACTGGCATTGGGAGATGATTGCCATTGGTAAGAAATACCACTTGCCTGTTCGTTATTAATAAGGTCGAGTGTATAATTTACATTTTGGCACACTGCCGTTTGGGTAGATGTTGCGTTGCCCGCGTTAGGTGCTCCTGAACATGCCGGTGCGGCAGTCATATTAACTTTATAGTCCAGTATTTGACCAACATAAGCATTGTTATTATTAAGGCAAGGGTCTATAGTTGTAGTTGGATCGGCATAGTATTCATCAAATTTCAAGCGCATTCTAATACTTCCTCCAGTAGCGGTTACTGGAACATTAAATGACGTAGAGTAGGTGCCGGAGGTTCCTCCATATCCCAAATAAATAAATTCATTAGCCTCAAAAGTGGCGTTTTGATTATAATCAATCCACGCCCCCATGACAGCATTACCATAGGAAGCATTTATGATAGCGTTAGTAGACAAGGTGTACGTATTACCTGCAGTCAGGTTAACCGTGGTATAATTACTCATGGTTGAATCGGAGTAACCATTTGCGTCACAATTCGTTCCCTGTAACGTAACATTGGCAACAGAAAAATCCTGGAATCTATCACTACTACAATCTACAAAATAAGCGGGAGTGCAATAACAGTTCATTAACGGGTTCAGATTTACAGTTACCGGCGTTGATGTTGCCGATGATGAAGAGGCTGTACAGGTTGTTACACATTGATAATAAGTGGTAACGGAAAAAGAGTTGATGTGCATTAAAGGTGTAGGCTGAACCGAGCCTAAGTTTGTCCAGCTGCTACCGTTTGGGGATGACTGCCATTGATATTGCAGCCCGGAATTAATGGAATTGTTTATTAAATTTAGGTCAAAAGATGTACCAAAACATGCATTATTGGAAGTCGAAACGGCGTCGCCAGAAACAGGAGTTCCAGAACAAAGTGGTAATGCAGTAAGTTCTAATTGTAACTGTGGTTTAAATGTAGTGTTATATCCATAACTAGCTCCGGTATTGGTGGGAACCCCACATACAGGGGAGCCGTCATCTCGTGTATAGGCGTATTCTGCGCCTGAATTAGAATATGGCGACAAATAAACCCGGCCGGTACTTGTATAAGCTGATACCTGATCAAAACAAATGTCTATTAATAAATTACTCGTACCGTCCCATATAAATGAATTATCAAGTGTTAATAATTCAAACCCGCCTGCAGTTGGAAAATAAGACGGCGATGTATAAACAGTACTTAACCCCGCACCATCATACGTGTTAACGTTTGGAGCACTGGTATTTTTTAATTTAATGCTAAAGTTCGGCAATGCCTCGGAAGTTGTTCCATAAATATTAAAGCCTAATTTAGAAATAGTACCAGCTGTTAGCCATCCTCCTCCATTTATGTCGGCTGGCGTATATAACACCTGGCAGTGATGCGATCTGTAATAAACATTAATTGGAGATGAATCGTCGGGACCATTTAAGGTGGACGCAGCTCCGATTGTAACTACGGTTTGTGAATTCAGGTTAATGATGCCTAAAAGGCAAAATAAAAAAAGTAGGTTTTGTTTCATGCTAAAAATAGTTTAGAACCCAAAAATATATAATTTTTCTCGAATAATTAAAGCTATTTTTTAAGCATTTATCATTTTAACTATTTGATTAACAAATAGTATAGTAGTAATATGCAAAAAAACCTGGTTGTAGAACGCAACCAGGTTTTTAACTCATAAATTGGAGGTTTATTGTGTAATTAAAAGTTTGATCGTAGTGTACGAATCGTTAATTTTTAACTTAACAAAATACACCCCGGTACTCAGATCATCTAAATTAACCGTATGACTGTATTTGTTTTTTTCTTCAAAGGCATTAGCCGTGATGACTTTAACTTTTTGACCAACCATATCAAATAGTTCAATTTGCACGTTGGCTGATTGAGTTAATTGATATTCTAAGGTGAATTTTTGTGATGCCGGATTCGGAAACAATACTATTTTGTGATCTAATACACTTTTATCTGTCGACAGTCCTGTAATAGATCCAACGGGATAAATATATATAGAATCCACAGTGAAATTTTTGTTGCTGAATACAGTGTCATTTGGGGTAATCACCAAATGGTAGGTTCCGTTTGTGTCCAATCCGGGAATGTCAACCAAAACGAAATAAGAATCAGTTCCCGAATTAATTGGGAGCCCCGTTAAAGTATAAGTACCATCTGCCGCTGTTGTTGTTTGAACAAACATTGATCCTCCGGGGTTTTTTCCACCTTTTACGATTATTCCTCCAATAGGTGTTCCCGGCACCATTGGTTTGTTCTCCATAGTTCGGTGTCCAAAGCCTTGTGCTTCCATAACACTTCCGGTTATGACTCCTGGCCCAATTACAAAAGCCGATAAAGGAATTAATTTGATATTTTGTGTTGTATTGTTTGTGCAACCATGATTAACAACGGTAGCATCCTGCCAACTTATTGCGCTATCGGCATAGGTTACCTGGATGTTTGTAGCCGATGGAACAGCCCTGATCACATATAATCCACTATCAATACTGTTGAATGAATACGAAGAGGTTAAAGGAACAAATGTTACAGAATCCCATTGAGTCAATACAGGACTGTATTTATATAAAATAACCTCTCCGCCTGTTGCCCCCATTGTACTGCTGATCACGCCACTAATTGTTTTGCTTGAAATGATGGAAACAACGCTTGTTATCGACGCTGAGCATCCATTCCCATTATCACCATCAACCGTATAGGTTGTGGTAATGGTTGGAGTGATAGCAATGGTGTTTGTATTAGCTCCGGTACTCCACGTATAAGAAGTAGCCCCGTTAGCATTTAATAGAGTTGTGGATCCCTTACAGATGGTTGTATTTCCTGTTACAGATAAAACCGGTGTAGCATTTACGGTTAACAATTGGGAAGTTATGTCTGAACATCCGTTCGCGCCCGTGCCTGTAACACTGTATGTCGTATTCAATAATGGAGAAACTACTATTATATTTCCCACTGGCCCAGAACTCCATGTATATGTTGTTGCACCATTTGCCGTCAGTGTGGAGCTGTTTCCTGAGCAAATCACCGATGGACTTGCAGCAACTGTGATTACCGGAAGAGCGATATCCTGTGTAACATTAACTGTTGAGGTCGAAGAACAACCCGTTGGAACATCTGTAATAGTAATTGTATATACGCCAGGCTGATCAACTGTAGCATTTGCCGTATTGCTGCCCGAAACCACACTCGGGCCCGACCATAAATAATTGGGAAGTGCAGCGAAAGTAGACGATGAAATATTTACCGTTGTATTTGAACATGTTAATGTATTACTTACGGCAACAGTAATTGTTGGAATAGAAGCGTTTGCCGTAACCTGAACCTGATCTGCAGCTGTACATCCATTGTTGGGATCAGTAGCTGTTAATGTGTAGACTCCAGGGTTAGATGCTATGGCTGTATATGAATTTGCTCCTGATAAAACACCGCCTGTCCAAACCGGTGTGCAGGTTGACGGTGTAGCAGAACCCGTTAGTGAAACGGTTGAAGAAGAACAGGTTAAACTTTGATTAGATCCTGCATTTACAGTAGGAGAAGTCGTATTTTGAGTAACACAGGTAATGGCACCTGCGGTACAACTGTTAGCTGCGGTAACCGTTAAATTATAACAGCCTGGTAAGGTAATAACCGGCGAAGAAGTAGCTGCTCCTGACGCAATACCTGGCCCACTCCAGTTGTAGGTTCCTCCTCCCGTTCCCGTTAGTGTAACATTTGTATTAACACAGGTTAACGTTCCTCCCGTACTTGCTGTTGCTGTGGGAGATAGGGTATTTTGAGTAACAGTGGTTACAGCAGTATTGATGCAACCATTAACAGAGTTTGTAACTTTCAACGTATAGGTTCCTGCAGCGTTGGCTATTGTATTTTGTGTAGTAGTTGATCCGCTAATACCTGCGCCAGTCCACAAATAGGTTAAACCGGCAGGTCCTCCGTTTAAAGCAACGGTAAGTGTAGTACAGGTTAAGGTTCCGGTTGTACCAGCTGTTGGTAAAGGAGCCACAGTATTCTGTGTGACCGCTGTTACGGCTGTGTTTGTACAGCCGTTAACCGTTCCTGTTGTTTTTAAAGTATAGTTACCTGCTGCATTTGCTGTTGTATTAGGCGTTGTAGTAGAGCCTGTAATACCGGGCCCGGCCCATAAATAAGTAACGCCTGTTCCCGGACCACCGCTAAGTGCAACAGAATTAGTTAAACAGGTTAATGTGCCTGATGCGCTGGCAGTGGCAATGGGTGGAGTTGTGTTTTGTATGACTGTCGTCACAGCTGTATTTGTACAGCCGTTTACCGAATTTGTTACTTTTAATGTATAGGTACCCGGAGCGTTTGCCTGGGTGCTTTGAGCTGTTAACGGACCAACAATTCCGGGTCCGGACCATAAGTAGGTTAACCCAGCCGGTGAACCATTTAACGTAACAGTGGTTGTGCTACACGTCAATGGACCAAGATTAGTTGCCGTAGGCGATGGAACTGTTGTGTTTTGAAGCAGGTTGGTTACCGCGGTATTAGTACAACCGTTAACTGAGCTCGTTACTTTCAAAGTGTAAGAGCCTGCTGCATTAGCCGTAGTTGTTTGGGTGATGGTAGATCCGGTAATGCCGGGCCCAGACCATAAATAAGTTACGCCTGTTGCTGGAAGCCCTGTTAAAGTTGAATTAGGTGCAGAACAAGTTACAGAACCCGAATTAGTAGCAGTAGGCGAAGGAGGCGTTATATTTTGAGTAACCGTAACCGGAGAGTAAGCAGACGAACAACCAGCGGCAGAAATTACATTTAGATCGTAAGTTCCAACAGCGTTCACAGTTGGATTTAACGTTGTTCCACCTGATACAATTCCCGGACCTGTCCAGTTATAAGTAACCCCTCCGGTGGTTGAACCTGTTAACACAGTGGTGGTGTTACTACAAGTTAAAACTTTGTTAGGTCCTCCGCTAACAGTAGGCGTGGGATTAACGGTAACAGTTACATTTTCAGAAGCCTGGCATCCGGTTATAGTATTGGTGCCTACTACTGTATATATTGTAGTTGAAGTAGGTGATACAAATTGAGAAGATCCGGATAAATTTCCAGGGTTCCACACATACGTATCAGAACTTCCGGAGGCTGAAATTCCTGTTCCACTGCCGCTGCAGATAACCGCTCCCGTTGGGCTAACCGATATTGTTGGAGAACTCACAATATTTACACCAACGGTGTTTGTACTCACGCAGCCGATGGCGTCGGTAATTTGAACACCATATGTGATGGAAGATGATGGATTTACAGTAACAACCGACCCGGTAGTAGGTGCAATGTTAATTGATGGACTCCAGGAATAGGTGAATGCACCAATGCCACCAGATGCGATAACGGTTAATGTGGTGGAACTTCCCAGGCAAATATTTTGATTTCCTGAAAAATAACTGTTGATGGACGGAGGCGTGCTTAATGTTAGGGTAGTGGTCTCCATACAACCCGAATTATCTGTTATATTTAAAGTATATGTTGTGCCATACAAGCCGGTTGCAGTTGAGTTAGTGCTTCCAATTGGACTCCAGGAATAAGTGTAAGGAGCATTTCCTCCTGTTACACTAGCGCTGATAGCTCCGTCACTGGTATTAGCACATGTTGGATTTGTAAATGTTGTGCTGATGCTCAGCGTATTTACAGTAATAATAGCAGGATTTGAAATAACGTTGTTGCAGGCGGCAGGAGATAATACACACCTGTAATTTTGAGAACCCGGAGTTGCCGAGTAAACATACACCGCAGAGTTTGCTCCGGCAACATTGGTAAAGCTCCCAGCTGATAAAGTTTGCCATTGAAAAGCCGGAGATGGCCCCCCGCTATATCCAATAAAAAGTGATCCTGATGCGCCGTTACATGCTGTTGCATTTGCTGGTTGCGCCGTTAAGGCAATTGGATTATTAGTCGTTCTTACAGTTATTGAATTAGTTGCCTGGTTATCTACATGAAAAATAAAAGGTTTACCGGTAAGGTCAAGGGATAAAGCAACGTTGTAACTAGGGCCTGATGTATTGCTCGTGTTCACAATAGTGGTCCATGAAGAGCCATTGAATTTAAACATTCGGAGTTCAGGTGTGCTTGTAGCGATAGCTAGCAGGTATGGTGTGTCCGCATCATCCAGTTCCATATCAAATGTATTGGCCGAATAATCCACACTCGTTAATGAAGATCCAATGGTTGTCCATGAACTGCCATCAAATTTTTTAACAGATATACTCTGCGATGTTTCGGCGTACCCTACATAATAATCGCCATTGCTGTTTATTTTTAGTCTTGTATTACTAGTCGTTGTCGATCCAAGTGAGATAAGGTTTGTCCAGGCACCTGCAATATATCTGTAAACACTGGTTTTATAACCGTTGGCTCCATCCTGGAAAGCAACGACAGGGTTTCCTAATTTATCAATCAGTAACGAATTATAGCCCGCTGTAGAGGCCGACACAACTCCTGTACCTACGTTATTCCAGGATGATGAGCCATCCCATTTTTTTACCG
>JAZKDT010000043.1:0-27572 GCA_040387475.1 Bacteroidota bacterium
TTTTTGGGCTTTTTTGGGTATCTTTATAATGTACTATTTGATTAGTGCCCTATACCTCTCAACCTGCGATACCTGTAAGCGTATAATTTCTGAGTTGGAATTAAAAGAAAAAGGGTTTGAATTCCAGGATATAAAAACAGAAAAAATTACGCCGACTCAATTGGAAGAGATGAAAAATAATGCCGGTTCTTATGAAGCCTTGTTTAGCCGTATTGCCCGTAAATATAAAGAGCTGGATCTTGGTTCAAAAAAACTGACAGAGACTGATTACAAAAATTTTATTTTAGATGAATACACCTTTCTTAAAAGGCCGGTGATTTTTATTGGAAAGAAAATGTTTGTAGGAAATACAAAATCTGTGGTCGCAGAGGCGAAAATAGCACTGTAAAATAAATTTTAGAATAATCCAATGAAAAAAACAATTATCATACTTCTCGCTATTTTATCAGCAAGTCAGTTAAAATCTCAATGTTGGCGGTCATTTTCAACTAAGCTATTTCATACAGTTGCTGTAAAACCAGATGGAACTTTATGGGCCTGGGGTTATAATAACAACGGTCAATTAGGTAATGGTACACTTATAGATACAAACACTCCGGTTCAGATAGGAATTGATACTAACTGGCGATCCGTATCTGTAGGATTACTTCATTCGGTAGCAATAAAAAGCAATGGAACACTGTGGGCGTGGGGCGATAATATGTTTGGTTCATTAGGAGATGGCACAGGTGTGGATCAAAATCTGCCAATACAAATTGGATCCGATACTGATTGGAAATTTATTAGTAGTGGTTATACCCATGTGATGGCATTAAAAGCAAATAATACACTGTGGGGTTGGGGTGCTAATAATGACGGCAGATTGGGTGACGGAACTACTACCGGTAAATATTCTATAATGCAAATTGGAATCGATGCAGACTGGAAATTTGTTTATGCCGGTTCTAATAATACTTTGGCTATAAAAAATAATGGAACGCTTTGGGGTTGTGGATCCAATTACAATAATCAGTTAGGTGATGGGACCGGGGTTGATAAACTTGTTCCCACTCAAATTGGCGTTGTTAACAATGGATGACGATTTCCGGTGGCGACTCACATACGTTGGCTTTGCAAACAGATAGTACATTATGGACATGGGGTTATAATGGCAGTGGGCAATTAGGCGATGGAACAAACCTGAGCAAAATCTATCCCAACAAAATTGGGTCTGCTGATAACTGGAAATATATATCAGGTGGTGCGGGTAGTACAATGGCACTGAAATCCAACGGAACATTATGGGTAACAGGACAAAACCAAAATGGTAATTTGGGTGACGGCACTACGATAGATAAAAATGTTTTAACGCAAATAGGTATAGGCAGTAACTGGAGATTAATTGCAGCTGGCGAGCTTCATTCTGAGGCTATGCAGAATGACGGAAATTTATGGTCGTTTGGGAATAATTTTAGTGGACAACTGGGTGATGGAAGTAATGTAAATAAAAGCATACCTGTATTAGTTAATTGTTCTTCGGTGGGTTTGGAAGAGTTAATGTTGAGTGAAAATTTATTTTCAATATTCCCAAACCCAGCTAATGAGTTGCTATACGTGAAGAATGAAACAAGCCAGTCATTAGTTAATATAGTTGTAATTGATATTTCAGGCAGGCTAATATTAGAGCAACCAAATAATATAACCGAATTAAATGTGCGAAATTTACAACCCGGAATGTATTTTATTCAATTTTTGTCTGAAGGAAAAAAATATCAGAAAAAATTTATAAAACAGTAGGCATCTGATTTTATGCTTAGTCCTTTAGATAATTATTATTTACAAAAACAGGAACCAATTAAAAGTTGTTTAAATTTTTTGCGTCAGCATATTTTAAAGTTTGATACGGATATCACAGAAGTTTTAAAATATGGCATGCCTTTCTTTTGTTATAAAGGTAAAATGATATGTTACTTGTGGATTCATAAAAAATACAGACAACCGTATTTAGGCATTGTAGAAGGAGCTAGCATGACACACACTGACCTTATAGTTGAAAAAAGAGCACGTATGAAAATACTTTTATTAGATGCGGAACAGGATATTCCTGTTAAAAAGCTAAATGCCATTTTAAAAGAGATGATGGCATTGTATAAATAGTTAAAATTGCAAATTGTCAATTGGGATTAAGTTGACAGCCTAAAAATCAAATTCTAAATTAAACTTAATAACAGCTCTGTTTTTTTAGCATTATCCATAGGCGAAATTATTTGTTTTCTCAATTCAATTTCTTCAATGGTAAATTCTTTTTTAATCAATTTATTGATCTGATCAATGTATTCACTGGCAATGTTAGAGATATGACAAGCATTTGTCAATTGCGTGCCGTTTAGCATAGCATCATTGGCTATCACAAATCTTCCTGAATATAAAACGTTTAATAATTTTAATTTTAGTCCGGTAGCTTGTTTAGTATATAAACAATGAATTTGAGCATCTTTGATCAATGTTTGCATTTCTGACTCAGAACAATTTTGTTTTAATTTGATATGAGGATGTTTTTCAATCGTTGCAATTAAATGTTGCGGAGGGTTTAATCCGGCGATAATTACCGGATGAGTTATTTTTGAAAATACATTTTCTATTAACCATGTGGCTGCATTGTAATTTTCGGAAACAGATAAATTACCGTTATATAAAATGTAATTTCCTTTTCCGGTTTTGCATTGTAGCTCATCAAAGCCATGAAAGCTTGGCAGATAGACTGAAGGTGTTGTTGGATACGTTTTTTTAAAGTAAGCCAGATCAGATTGCGATACAGACAATATCCAGTCTGCATGAGTTATTTGTTTTTCAAATCGCTTTAATTTTATGGCTTCAATCTCTAAATATATTTTTTTGAAAAAAGACTTCTCTCCTTTAGCTAATTCCAAAAAATAATCATGCTCAATATTGCTATGCCTGTATAGTTTTTTTCTTTCCCTTAAATCGGAATCGTTCAGTAAATAGCAACTATGCAATACTTCAAACAAGACAGGGTGATTGTCTTTTAATAAATTTTGTTTTAGGTCCTTGTTAATTCTTGATTTTACATTAAAAGGTAAAAAGGATAATTGATTAAAAAAAGATAAATCGCGTTTGTAATAATATACCTTTTCACACAATTGTTCAAGTTCTACCGAACGTTTCCTGTCACCGTATTCAAAGCAATGTAAAATTATTTTTACACCTTCTTTGTGCAGGCATCTTATTTTATGAAAAACATCAATAGCGCCACCATAATTGGCAGGATAGGGGATGTCGAAAGAAATAATATGTAAATGAGTTTGCACTTAAGCAAAGATAATCTAAAAAATGAAAAACGCTATTCAAACACAAAGCCGTTTGAAATGATGCCGGCATTAAAGCTGTTCGCAAAATTTCCATTGGGTTTGTAGATTTCAATTTTTGATTTTTGAACGTAATCAATGGCATCGGCCACGTAAATGGAATAATCTTTTGGGTTAATACCAAGTCCATAATACACTTTTGCACCCTGGTTAATAAGTGGACTAGCGGGCAGCGAACCTGAATTAATATTGAACTGATAAACTCCATTATTTAAATAGTAAAGTGTGTCACGCGTTTTATTGATGCATAACTTATAAGGACTATTACCGGAGTTAAAAGTCAGGCTTTGTTCTATCTGTAAATTTACCGGGTCGATGCGCACTAATTTTGCTGATTGGCCAGCGGAAGAGCTTCCACTTGTCAATACCCATATTTTGGCATTTTTGTCAACAGTAATGCTTGAACCGCCTTTTCCAACGTTTACGCTATCAGTAACTGCATCTGTAGTGGTGTTGATTACATAACAGTAATTAGAATTGCTGCAGGTAACAAAAGCTTTGTCGTAAATCATGGCCATTTCTTCGGTTCCTGCAGGGCAAATAATTGTACCCGTTATTGCGTTCAAATTTAGATCCACTATGTAAATTGAGCTCGAAAATATATCACTCACATAAGCTTTATTATACGTAACAGGCAATAAATACCTGGGCGAGTTAAATCCGTTAATAGTGGCCTTCTTTATAAAATCGGTGGAATTAACTACGGTGATATTACCTGAATAATTATTGACTATATAATAGCTGTTATTGTATTTTGTAGCGCTTTGAACAATGTTTCCGAGGTACGAATTATTTTGCTGATTATAAAAATCTTCAACCACCTGGTTACTCTGGCTGTCATACAAAGAAACACTGCCGTGCAATGTTTGAAAAGGCCCTTCGTTTATCACCAGTACTTTACCATCAGAATTGATACTTATCGTATTTTTAAGAATATCCTGTGGCTTGTCTTTTACACAGGAATAAAATAAAAATATAGCTAATATGGTAAAGTAGATTTTCATGTGCTGTGTGGAGCTTGTTGCTACAACTTAATAAATTTTATTTTTTTGTTGGATGTTCCGTTGGAAACATTCAGAAAATAGATGCCGGCTTCCAGGGCTTCTGTATTTAGCAACAATTGATTATGCCCTATTTTGTCTTGTTGTGTGTGGTTTTTAATCACTTCTTTACCCGATATATCAAATACACTTATGTTTAAAACGGATGACGAAATGAGCGCGTAATCCAGAACTAAATTTTGATTTGTGGGATTCGGAGAGATTTTAATATTTACAACATTGTCAAGTTCGTTAATGCCAACATTGTTGGTTGTTGTAAAGTGATCGATACAAAAATATCCGGGCGTTTTCATTTTATAATTACTTGTTTTATCAGAGGAGCTCATGATCAATTGTATACTATCCACAAATCCTACATTAATGCAATTAATATAATACCAGTCGTCTACGATATAATCGTTAGCTGTACCAGTTGACTGGTAGTCCGCTAAATAAAAATCAATATAATTAGGGTTTTGACTACCGTTATGGTAACCAAAAACTGTAACCTTAAGCCAGTCCGGATAGCCTCCTTGCGCGGTACTGCCGCCCCAGCCTGTGCCCGTTGTATCACCAAATTTTCGATGGGTTGCATCGCCATTCTTTACAATATTTTTTACATACGCTGTGTTAGTGATAAAGAATCCTGAAATTTTATTTAAAAAAGTCGGACTGTTTTCTAAATAGATCTTCGCACTATCTTTTACCGTAACATAATTTGCGCCGTTCTTTGCAATACCTGTTGCAGCAGCTAACATATTTGATGTTGTGAGATTTAGTGTGTCTTTTATGTTTGTGTATACAGATCCGGAGGTCCACAGTCCATTTTTCCAACCATATTCAAAGCTTACAGGTATTGTTGCGCTTGATCTCCAATTCGCCCCGCTACTGTCCTGGTAATACGAATTGGGACTTAACGTAAACGTATCAAATGTTTCATTTACCACTTGTGCTTTAACCACGATGGAAAATATGATGCTTATGGCAAGTGTTATTTGTTTGGCTTTTTTCATTAATTCTTATGTTTTTTGAATCCCGAATTTACGAAAAGAATCCTAAATACTACTTTAAGCTTTTTTATAGAAAACAGCCCGATGAAAAGGTCGGGCTGTTTTTAATTTTATAATTTAATTAATTTGATTGTTTTAGAGGCATCGTTATCTGTGATTGTAACAAAATAAACACCGGACTCTAATGCTTCTGTAGTTAATTTCAATTGATTTGTTCCACTTACAGTTTGAATATTATGCTGCTGCACTTCTTTACCTGTAATATCGGCAACACTTACATTTACAGTTGTAACGTTAGCTGATTCATAATTTAATATACAGTATTCCTTTGCAGGATTTGGAAATAATGAAATGTTAGATGCATTTGATAATTCTTTAATCCCTACAGTACTAACAGTAGCGAAATTATCCATGGAGAAAAATGCGGGAGTATTCATTCCAAAAGAACCAACATCACTTGACTTCAATTCGACGTTAATGCTGTCAACTTGTCCTAAAGCAATACAGTTCACGAATTGCCAGTTATTTAAAACATAATCATTTGAATTGCTGGCAAATCTATAGTCTGCTAAGAAAAACTCAATGCTGTCGGTTAGCAATGCTCCGTTTCTGTAACCTCTTACTAACACTTTGAACCAATCAGGGTAAGCGCCCTGTGCAATACTTGTACCTGATCCTGTTCCGGTTGTATCGCCAAATTTGCGTGAAAATGAATCCCCATTTTTTATCGTTTTCCATACATAAGTGGTGTTGGTAATATAGAATCCGGCAATAGCAGTTGTATTATTGGTAAATGAAATAACAGATCCACCATGAGCCGTTGCATAATTATTGCCGAGAAATGCAGATCCTGTGATGGCTCCGTATAAATTGGTGTAACTTCCATTAACCGTGTCGTTTAGATTTGTGTAAGCTGTACCTGATTCCCAATATCCTCCAAATGCAGTATTCCAACCGTATTCAAATTTCACCCCACCAGGAGGCGTTAAATCTGTCCCTGCATTATCCTGGTAATAGGTATTGGGTGATAATGTATACGTGTCAAACGTTACGATACTTTGAGCCTGTGCAGCTACAGTGGTTGCAAAGCTTAAAGCTATTGCCAGTTTAGTAATTGTTTTTTTCATGTTATTTATTTAGTTGTTATTTGATTGATTAATTAATTCCGTATTTGCAGTTGGCCTTTTTTTCTTTTTATTGTAATTCATGCAAAGCCCAACTTCATAATTTCTTAATGGCATGGGCCTGTTGGAGACTACTGCATAATTTTTATTGAACATATTATTGATGTTACAGAATAGTTCCATATTAACGGTGCTAAAGGAGTAGTTGTACGAACCTTTGAGATTGGCAATATAATATGGACTTAACCAGCTTGTATTATCGGTTGACGTGAACCGGTAGCCAGTATAGTTATTATTAAATAAAAGACTCATGTTTTTATATTTTAGTAAGAAACTAGCTTGTCCGTTATAGCGAGGGGTGTAAATGAGTTGTCTTCCAACCGAATTATCATTTTCATTGATCTTCGCCTGGTTAGTTGATAACACGTAAGATGTATTGACTATTAGTTTTAAAATGACATCTTTTCTTGCATAAGCAAGCTCTGTTTTGGTTTCAGTACCTCTGCTATAAACTTCTGCAATATTTTTTGGACTCCAGTAAGAACTTGCTGTTGGTAACCAAATGATCCAGTTAGTAGTATGCCTGTTAAAATAAGTAGCCTCTATTACCAGGCTTATATTGTTTTTTGAATAGTTGAATTCCAATCCTCCATCTATTTCATAACCCTCTTCCGGTTTTAAATCAGGATTTCCACCGGGATACCAGTACAGGTCGTTTAAGGTTGGTTGCCTGAAAGAAGTATTTGCATTTATTTTTGCGGCTAATAGTTTTGTTAGTTGATAGTGTATACCCGTATTTCCCGTAAATGGAATCGTGGTTTGACTGGTAAATTCTTTCCGGATGGCCAGATTATAATTCAGTTTAGAATTGAGTAAACTTAATTTATAGGATCCAAAAAATGCCAGTTTCGATAGATCATGATTGTACACGCTATCCTGACTGATCGATCTTGAAAATAAATTTGAATGGTAATTTGTGAAGTTGATTCCTAAGTTAAAACTATGTTGTTTGTAAATGTATATGTTATCACTTTCTCCAATAAAAGTTTTGATGGTGCTTTGGCTGAATATGTTAGCGATACTGTCTGTATAATTTAATTTGTCGTTAAAGTAACCCATTCTTATAATTGAATTTAAATTTTGTTTTGAGTAGTTCCACTCCGCATTCAATTTTAAATTTTCATCCAACTGGCTTTGCTTTATAGGAGTGGTATTGTATGATGGTAGATTTTTATTCATCAGGTTATACCAGAGTCGTATGCTTATTTTTTGTGATGAAGTTGGCAAAAAAGACAATTCCTGCATAAGACCCTGAGCAATGTAATCGGCATGGTTTACTTGTTTATTGGGCTGTTCTTTATCAGCGGTGTCTTTATATGCATAATTATTTTTGGAAGTGCTGTAATAGATATTCGTGTTTGAGACGATTTTTTTGTAGCTCAATAAAAGACCTGTTGCTATTTTTTTTGAATCAAAACTTCCCACGCTCATTTGAAGCTTTGTCTTAAATCCTTGATTAAATATCAAATTGTTTTGTAAATGTATACTGCCGCCGATAGCGCCGCTTCCCCACATACTGCTACCTCCACCATATTCCAGGGATACATTATTGAATAAAGTGGTTGGTACGATACTTAAGTCTGGTTGGCCAAGCATGGCATTCTGTATATTCAAACCATTCCATAATAAAGCTGTATGATTTGCGCTTCCTCCTCGCATACTGCTGGTGGCTATATTGCCATTACCGTAAGATTTTATATGTACTGTTGATTGGTTTGCTAAAAGGTCCGCAAGACTGGTCGTATTGTATCTCGAAAGCGTGAGGCTATCAAAAGCGATGTGTTTTTTGGATGTTTCAAAAGCTTCCTTTTTGGTGGGAATGATAATTACTTCCTGTAGTTGGTGGGGTAGGGTGTCTGTATTTTGAGAATATAGAAGAGAAAACAATTGTGTTAAACATACAAGTATCCAAACTAGTATGTTTGAAATTTTGTGACTATATGTTTTTAAACTACTCATGTTTTTAATTACCAATAAATTACTTTTTGGGAAAATATAAAAACAGCAGATTGCCTGAACATACTGTTTTTGTTAGCTTCTGTTTCCCCGAAAGCTTCAAAATGCATATTGGCAGGTCTTCTGACTCGTCTTTGTTTTTAAAGCCTTCCCGTTGAAATAACAGTGGCATGTTTTAAAAACATTTGTTTTAAGACTTACAGCAGCGGGCACTGTTCATGATTTACACATGATTCCCTTTTAATTTTTTGATATACATGGTATACCTAAAAACCAAATTGCGTGGCAAATGTAATCATTTAATACTAATAATCAATCCTGTTATAATTTGATGAATAAACGGAAATAAAAAAGGTGCAACTGTTGAGTCGCACCTTTAGTTTTAAAAGAATGATTTTTAGTAATTATAACCACCCGTTCCGGATAACATAGTCCAATTACCATTTTCAGGATGTTCTTCGGGTTTAATACAAATCACAGGAACTTTTGAATGATGGATAACTTGTAAAGAGAACGGCCCTAAAAAGAAACCGCTGACTTCAGCATCCTGATCCGTCATAATGGAAATTAAGTCGCCATTTACTTCTTCGCAGTATTGCACAATCGCTACAGCGCGATTCTTAACATTTTCAATAAGTTTTGTGGTATATGAAACTCCTTTATCTTTTGCAGCATCTTCTACCTGTTTTAACATTACTTCCATCGCGCCTTTTTCTTTTTCTTCATTGGTTGCTAATACACCAACAATACTTACAGTTGCTGTAAAGTTTTTAGCAAGTTCTAAAGTCAATACAACTTTTTGACGTGAGTGAGATGAATTATCAATTGGCAAAATAATATTTTTATAGCCAAATTTTGTAGCGCGCTCGCTCATGGTCATTACCGGGCAAGGGCTTTTTGTAATTACTTTTAATGCATTACTTCCAATAGTCAGGTCTTCCCAGGCACTGTAACCGTGGGTGCCCATGACCATAAAACCTGCTCCAATTTCTTTAGCATACTTTACAATTTCAGAAGTTGGATTACCGGTGGTTACTGCAGTACTAACTGTAATGCCGTATTCCTGTCGTATTTCTTCCGCTAATTCTTCTAATTTGATTTGAACCGCACTTGATCCTTTTTCAATACTATCGACAGTAATATTAGGCGTAAATACACTAAATTGTTCCCAATGCTTGGAAATAACGTGTAATAAAAAAACTTCGCCTTTACAACATTTTGCTAAAAATGCGCCGTGCTTAATAGCCAAATATGAAGTTTCAGAAAAATCAGTAGTGATAATGATTTTGTTTGTGTTTAAGTGAATCATAAAGTTTAGGTTTTGTGTATGGTAAATGTAATATTTTTTTTAAACTATAATATTATCTGATCGTAACATTTAGTGACTAATATGTTCTACTGTCTTTGGATCATGTTTGTGTTTAAATAATACAGCAAACAATATGGCAATAACGGCCGAATAAAGAGCAAAAGCGGTCCATATCCCTTGCCAATTCCTTGAATTATCGTGATTAGTAAAAAAAGCCTGAATAATATTTCCACTTATTTTGCTTCCCATAATGGCACCAAAACCATTAGACATCATCATGAATAGTCCCTGGGCCGATGAACGTATTTTGGAATCAGTAGTGGTTTCGATGAATAACGATCCGGAGATATTGAAAAAATCGAATGCCATTCCGTAAACAATACAGGATACGATGATCATCCACAGGCCATCTGTTGGGTTTCCATAAGCAAATAATCCAAATCGTAAAACCCATGCCAACATACTGATTAGCATTACCTGCTTAATGCCAAAGCGTTTTAAGAAAAACGGAATAGCCAAAATAAATAAGGTTTCCGAAATCTGGGAAATAGACATGATGATAGTTGAATATTTCACTACAAAAGAATCGGCATACAAAGGGTTTTTTTCAAATTCGGAAAGATAGGTGTCGCCATACATATTTGTTAATTGTAAAGCTGCTCCTAAAAACATAGAAAAAATAAAGAACAATGCCATTTTATATTTTCCAAATAATTTGAATGCATCTAATCCCAGTTTTTTTGACCACGGAGCATTTTTATCCATCAATTTTTGTGGTTTACATGGCGGCAGCGTAAATGCGTAAATCCCTAATATGACAGAGGCTAACGCAGAAATATAAAACATGTTTGCTGAGGCCTTGTTACCGGTTAAGTTAGTGATCCACATAGCAGCAATAAAACCGATAGTGCCCCAAACTCTGATTGGCGGAAAGACTTTTACAACATCATATTTATTTTCTTTAAGTATGGTGTATGCTACAGAGTTTGATAAAGATATGGTGGGCATATAACAAAACATAGCAACGAGGATAATCCAATAAAATTCGGCCGGGTTATTTGCCTGTGGCAAAAAAGCAATGGAAATACCTCCAAGAATGTGAAGTAAACCATATAAGCGTTCAGCATTCATAAATTTGTCAGCAATAATTCCAATGATAGCAGGCATGAAAACAGAAGCTAGTCCAAGAGTCATAAATATGCTGCCAAATTCGGAGCCACTCCACTGCTTTGTTCCAAACCAATAATTTCCTATGGTAATTAACCAGGCTCCCCATACAAAGAATTGTAAAAAGCTCATTAAAATTAAACGTATTTTCAAATTCATTGGAGCGGGTGCTAAAATTATTTCATCACAAGATATAAAAAAAATTACAATGTCACTAAAAAGTGCTTTTGTCATTATAATTTCAAAGTCGGAAAAAACATGAAAACAATCCACCTAGTTTTAACAGCGGCATTTGCCATTTTAATTAATACATTCTTTAATGCAAAAACGAAGATCTCACTTCAAAACGCTTTTGATAAAAAATACATAACGGCAAAGGCTATTTGTAAGGGCGGGTTAGAGTTAGATTATTCGGTTTCTAATTTATTGAAAGATTCGTTGGTTATTTCTTTACCCGCTGGCTGGCGTTTTAATTCAAATGCCGGTAAAAAAGACTACCAGGATATATTGATGGTTAGGGAACAAGTATTGGTATTAAAACCAAAAGAAACTAAAAAATTTGATCTTAAAGGGTATTGCTGTGAAGCCACAAAAGGAGGCCCGCAAAAAGGCGCTTCTTACACTTTGGGTAAACTTGCCGATAGTAGTTTGGTAAGTCTTGCCCGGTATTTAAATAGTCATACAATAGATACAAATACAGAACAGTATAGTGTTTGGGCTATTAGCGATGGAAAAGAAACCGCAAACATTACGAGTAATAATGATTCTATTGCTGCTTTATTGAGAACTTTCGTGGCTAATGTTAAGGGAGAGCCGTTACCATGGTATACTTTGTTAAAACGAGCAAAAATAACCAATTCTGGGGAGGTGCAGGATCAGCCTGTAAGATTCAAGGCCGATATAAACTACGGTATTGCTGAAACCTGTTATTCCTACTGCTATATAGTGGATGCAACCGGCCAAAAGGTTTCTGAGATATTTGGCAGATGGCTTTTACCCGAAAGTACAGACTACGCTGCGAGTTTTAATGTTTCCGGCTTAAAAAAAGGCGAATATAAATTGGTGCTTGAGGGCAAAAATGCGCCATTATTTGAAAAGTCATTCAAGATTTAGAATGTAAATAACTGATTGTTAAATACTTGATTTAGGATTAAGATTTCCGGCTTTTTTAAAGTATTCACTAGCATAATTCAATTAATTTTTTACTTTTGCAGGAAATTAAAGTATAAAGTTATGTATTGGACATTAGAATTAGCATCTTGGTTAGAAGATGCGCCTTGGCCGGCAACTAAGGATGAATTAATTGATTTTGCTATTCGCTCTGGTGCGCCAATGGAAGTAATTGAGAATTTACAAGAAATGGAAGACGAAGGCGAAGCTTACGAAACCATTGAGGAGATATGGCCGGATTATCCAACAAAAGATGATTTCTTTTTTAATGAGGATGAATATTAAAATAAAAAAGGTTCGCTAGCAGCGAACCTTTTTTATTGACGTATTATTTGATATTAATCATGATCTAAAGCAGTTTCTTTTCCAGCATGTTTAGCTTTAAATTTTTCTAATTGCTCAGGTGTTAAAAGTGCTTTTACGTTTTTGCGAAAATCTTTTTTCACAGGCTCCATCTCTCTTTTTATAGCAGCGTCGCTGTCTGCCTGGCCGGCGTATTTGGCTCGTATTTCATCCACCTTTTTAATTTTTGCCACAGCCAGATCATGCACCTTGGTTTTTTGATCATCCGTCAGGGTAACGTCTGCATGTAGTCCGTCAACATGTTTTTGGGCACGTTGCTCCGGTGTGAGTTTTTCATGACGGCTTTTTTCTGTCGCCGGTTTTTTAGTGGTTTCCTGGGCATTAACAACAGTTGATGTTACAAATAAACAAGCTGCTACTAGAATTATTTTTTTCATAGGGTTATTTTTTTAAGTGATTAGTCTATTTGACTTTATATCGTGTTAATCGTTTAATGCTCGTTTGTTAAAATAATACAATTACTGAACTTTAGGAATCATGCCCCTTATTCCCATATCAACGGGCCATTCATTTCCATTTTCCGGCTGATAATACCCATCGCCGTTAGGATCAACAAACTCGAAACTTTTATTAGTTGATAAAGATACGGTAACGATTATATCCTGTGTTTCATTTCCTGTAATGGTTAGCACCTGATTGCTAGATCCGGTGGAATTTGCGAACTGAGCGGTTACTAAACAGCTTCCAGCAGGAATTGGTGAATTGGTAAAGTTGGGATTGACTACGGTGGTTGCTCCGGTAGATTGTCCATCTGCTGTCCAATAACCATTATTTAAAGGATACCCGGGTATGTAGGTTTCAAAACCCCAGTAGCCCTGCGCGTGATTGGCATTAGGGCCACCAACACTTGAAGACGGGATATAATCTTTGTCTTTAATTTTATACTTGGGAACGTAGGTTTTAAATCCTAAAAAAGAAGCTACTGTTCCGGTACCAATATGGTTACCCGGTAAGGTATTCGCTTTATAAGGAATGTCGTAGTTTTGGTAGGATAATGACAGGCGTAACCATTTATAGGTGCCCGCTGCTATTTGACTAAGTGGCACTGAGAAAAACACTACATTTTCCTTAACAACAACAGACTTACTGAACTCAATAGCATTTGTTCCGGCAACTGATGTTTCGGTGGCGTGGTATAACACCTGGCCGGCACCTACAGCCGTTAAATCGCCCGGCGCCAATTCAAGATAATGCGCTGCCATTTGATTGAATTTAGGCGAATATGCACTGTTTCCTGAAGCAACTGTAGAAGGATTTCCAAAATTATCTAAACGTGCCTGCGTAGAATCAAATTTAAATTTAAATATCAATCTCGGGCCCGAGCCAGTGGCTGTCCAAACAGTATCGGGGTAACCGTCGTCCTGAGGGGTTCCTGTAGTGGTTGGAGTTTCTTCAACGGGAGTATCTTCATCCTTTTTTTTACAGGAATAGATAACGCCGAAAATCAATAAAATAGCAAATACTTTTTTCATCCATTTAATTTTTGTTTAACGAAGATACTTAATTTCAATAAAAAACCCCCATAATTTTATGAGGGTTTTTATAGAGAAATAAGATAAATTTTATTGCTCAGTAGGTTTGATATTCTGAGCTGAAATATTGGAAGTAATTTCTTCTTTATCAAACGGACGTTTGCCAAAAATAGCCTCCAGATCCTCTTTAAAAATAACTTCTTTTTCCAATAATTTTTCAGCCAGTTGAGTAAGTTTTTCCTTATTAGCTAATAAAATTGCTTTGGTACGTGCATACGCAATATCAATCATTTTTTTAACCTCTTCATCAATTGTTTTCGCTGTACTTTCGCTATAAGGTTTGTTAAAGCTGTATTCGCTTTGACCACTGCTATCGTAGTAACTTACGTTCCCAATTTTGTCGTTTAATCCATAATATACGACACTTGCATACGCCTGGCGGGTAATTTTTTCAAGATCACTTAAAGCACCAGTTGAAATTTTACCAAAAATCACTTCTTCTGCGGCTCTACCACCTAAAGCAGCACACATTTCATCCACAATTTGTTCTGTGGTCGTTATCTGGCGTTCTTCCGGTAAATACCAGGCAGCACCCAATGAACGCCCACGCGGCACAATAGTTACTTTAATTAATGGCGACGCGTGTTCACACATCCAGCTAACCGTCGCATGTCCGGCTTCGTGAAAGGCAATAACACGTTTTTCCGCAGGTGTAATAATTTTATTTTTCTTTTCCAATCCTGCAATAATTCTATCTACCGCATCCAGGAAATCCTGTTTGGTTACTTGTTTTTTATTAGCTCGGGCTGCAATAAGCGCAGCTTCGTTACAAATGTTAGCAATATCTGCCCCACTGAATCCAGGAGTTTGTTTGGCCAGAAAATCAATATCAACACTTTGATCGATTTTGATTTTTTTCAAATGCACTTTAAAAATTTCCTGACGTTCAATAACATCAGGCATATCTACGTATATCTGACGATCAAAACGTCCTGCACGCATTAAAGCTCTATCCAAAATATCTGCACGGTTGGTAGCAGCTAATAAAATAACCCCGCTATTAGTTCCAAACCCATCCATTTCTGTCAATAACTGATTCAGGGTATTTTCACGTTCATCATTTCCACCGGCAGCGGCGTTTTTTCCCCGCGCTCTACCAATAGCATCAATCTCATCTATGAAAATAATGCAAGGTGCTTTTTCCTTTGCTTGTTTAAATAAATCACGTACCCTAGACGCTCCTACACCCACGAACATTTCTACGAAATCAGAACCTGATAACGAAAAGAAAGGAACTTTGGCTTCGCCGGCAACAGCTTTAGCCAACAAGGTTTTTCCAGTTCCCGGAGGCCCTACCAGGAGGGCGCCTTTCGGTATTTTGGCCCCCAAATCGGTATATTTTTTCGGGTTTTTCAAGAAATCAACAATTTCCATAACCTCTACTTTTGCGCCGTCCAAGCCTGCAACGTCATTAAAGGTTACATTTACGTTGGAGTCTTTATCAAAAAGAACAGCTTTTGATTTGCCGATATTAAATATTTGTCCGGCGCCGCCGCTTCCGCCGCCGCCCATTCTGCGCATCATCACAATCCATAATACGATCATGATAGCGATTGGAATAATTAATCCCATATGGTCTCCCCAATTTGTTCTTTCCTCACTTTTTGGGGAAACACGTGAAGTTACCGGAATATTAGCTGCAATTTGTACAGATCGAACCTGCTCCAAAAAGTCTTTAACGTCAGGCACAGTTAATTTAAAATGCGGTCCTTTGGCAGATTTTGCATTGGGAAACAGAGGCTCCAACTTGCCGGTTTTGGGA
The DNA here is from genome assembly GCA_040387475.1 of Bacteroidota bacterium. Taxonomy (GTDB): domain Bacteria; phylum Bacteroidota; class Bacteroidia; order B-17B0; family Aurantibacillaceae; genus UBA4416. Next base: position 15,859 of record JAZKDT010000043.1, read on the forward strand.
TTCGCTTCTTTATAACGATCTAACGCTAAGCTGTCATTTTTTATAGTGATTTCTGCTTCTTTATTGTTTACAATAACAATAGCATTTACGTCACCTTTCGCAAGCATTTCCTGCTCAAACTTAGTTTGATCTACTTCACGGGTTCTTCCGTCAAAATCCTGGCCGAAAAACACAAAGATTAAAAGTCCTACTATTACCAAACCATAGATCCAGTAAAAGCTGTTTCCGCCACCGCCACCGCTGTTCCCAGACCCTCCTCCAAATGGATTTGCGGGTTTTTTTCCAAAACGGTCCTTCATTTTTTCGAATTGTTTCTTGCGTTCTTCTTCCGGAGTTGATAAAGGGGTAGGGTTGTCGTTTTTTGGTATATTATTTTCTTCGTCGCTCATAATTAATTTAACGTATTATTTTATGTTTTGTTTAATCGGCAATGTTAGTTATTTCTGCATCGGCCCATAAACCTTCGATATTGTAAAATTCACGTGTTTCACGCATAAAAACATGAGCCACAATATTTACATAATCAATCAGGATCCATTCGGCATTTTGGTAACCTTCACTGCGGTATGGTTTTTCATTTGTTTTTTTTAGTACTGATTCTTCCAGTGTATCAGCAATAGCAGCAACGTGAGTTGAACTATCGGCATCACACACTACAAAATAATCGGCTACACGATGTTCCAGGCTACTTAAATTGAGCACCGTAATGTTTTTTGCTTTTTTTTCCTGCATACCTTGCACAATAGCATCGAGTAAACTTGTAGTCTGTTCTTTGGTGGATGATTTTTTAGGGCGTTTAGCTCCACTAGATATCTTCTTTTTATTTTCTGTATTAGCAATACGATTGGCCTCTTTTTGAAGCTCTTCTTTTTCAGTCAAAGGCTTTTTAACTACCTTTTTAGCGGCGGCCTTTTTTGGAGCTGCTTTTTTTGCTGTTGCTTTTTTAGTTGCTGCTTTTTTTGGAGCTGCCTTTTTTACTGGTATTTTTGCCATATTATTTTTGTTGCTAATGCTATTCCGTTTTATACTTTTGTTTTGCTGTAAGCAACAAATTTAACCTTTTTTTTTGCCTAAATGGAAACATTGTTTATTGGAAAGAACCTGCTGTTTTTACACGAGGTAGAAAGTACCAATACTTATGCCATGGACTTGTTAAGGAATGTTAATGCTATTGAAGGAACCGTGGTGTATACAGATAATCAAACTCATGGAAAAGGGCAGCGGGGAAGCTTGTGGACCAGTAAAATAGCGCAAAACATCACGGCTTCTATTATTTTGAAGCCACAGTTTTTAAGCATCGATCAAACGTTCTATTTGAGTAAAATAAGTGCTTTGGCCGTATATGACGTATTGGCCGATATTTTACCTGGTGGCCAATATGACATTAAAATCAAGTGGCCAAATGACATACTGGTGAATGAACACAAATTAGCCGGGATATTAATTGAAAATAATTTTACCAATTTAGTCATACACAATTCTGTAATTGGCATAGGTTTGAACGTAAATCAGGATGATTTCAATGATTTTGAAAGAACAGCTACTTCGCTAAAATTACTTTCAAACACGATCCACAGTCGAGAAGAAGTGTTAGAGAGGATATGCATGAAATTGGAAAAATGGTACTTAAAGTTAAAAGAGCAAAAAACAAATGTGGTAGATGAAACGTATTTAAAGCGTTTATTTGGCCTGAATCAGCTAATGGGTTTTGTTGATGATAAAGGTAACCGATTTAACGGCAGGATAACAGGAGTTACGAGTTCGGGCAAATTGATCATAGAATCCAATGCCGATAGTAAACGGGAATTTGATGTCAAAGAGGTTAAATTTTGTGTTTAAGTGGATTTTTTAATAAAGATTGATAAGTCCTTTCTGTTTTTGCAGAAAGGATTTTTATTTTCGTGGAGTAATTTATACGGAATGCCAGAGTTGTACTTTTTAAAATAAAAATCAGCTACAGCCATTTTACAATTGACAACAATTTAATTTACAAATGAAGCAATATCACGATCTCATGCGTCATGTTTTAGAAAATGGCGTAAAAAAAGAAGATAGAACAGGAACCGGTACCGTGAGTGTATTTGGGTATCAGATGCGTTATAATTTGGCAGAAGGGTTTCCTTTATTAACCACAAAAAAGCTCCATACAAAGTCTATTATTCACGAATTATTATGGTTCTTAAAAGGTGACACTAATATTAAGTATTTGAAGGATAATGGTGTTCGCATATGGGATGAGTGGGCCGATGAAAACGGTAATTTAGGGCCCGTTTATGGTTATCAATGGCGCAGTTGGCCAACGCCCGATGGCCAGCATATTGATCAGATAAGCCAGGTAGTAGATATGATCAAGAAAAACCCTGATTCACGCCGCTTAATAGTGAGTGCCTGGAATGTGGCCGATATAAATAATATGAAGTTACCTCCTTGTCACGCGTTTTTTCAGTTTTATGTTGCGAACGGTAAACTAAGTTGTCAGTTATATCAACGCAGTGCTGATATTTTTTTAGGTGTTCCTTTTAATATCGCTTCTTATGCTATTTTAATGATGATGGTGGCACAGGTTTGTGATTTAGGATTAGGTGATTTTGTTCATACGTTAGGCGATGCACATTTGTATTCCAATCATATCGAACAGGCCAACCTGCAATTGACACGTGAACTAAGACCATTACCAACTATGAAAATAAATCCCAATGTAAAATCTATTTTTGATTTCACAATCGATGATTTTTCATTAGAAAATTACGATCCGCATCCACATATTAAAGCTGAAGTAGCTGTATAATTTTAAATAAAAATTTCATCAATCATTAGAATACAATTAACTTTACACAAAATTTAATTATGAGTGATATTAAAACAGTATTAGAAAGCGCTAAGTCACAAATGGAAAAAACAATTCTCCATTTAGAAGCTGAATTGGCGAAAATAAGAGCAGGTAAGGCAAATCCAAGCATGTTGGATAATGTGTTTGTTGATTACTATGGTGCAAAAACCACTTTAGGGAACGTTGCCAGTGTAAATACTCAGGACTCCAGAACTATTTTGGTTCAGCCGTGGGAAAAAACCATGTTAACGCCTATCGAAAAAGCGATACAAGCTGCTAACCTGGGCTTTAATCCACAAAATGATGGTGTTTTGATCCGTATTATTGTGCCACCTTTGACAGAAGAACGTCGTAAAGATCTTGTAAAAACATCCAAATCATGCGGTGAAGATGCGAAAGTAAGTTTAAGGAATATCAGAAAAGAATCGATTGATAAAATCAAGGCTCTACAAAAGGCAGGACTGCCTGAAGATGAAGCCAAAAGCGGCGAAACAAAAATGCAGGGATTGGTAGACGAATTTTCGGTTAAATGTGAAAAGCATTTAGAACAAAAAGAAAAAGAAATTTTAACGGTTTAGGCTTCAGCTACGCTTAGCCAACAGATAGATAATAAAAAAGCCCGGTCAAATACATGACCGGGCTTTTTAATTAAGATAAATTTTGGTTATTCAACACGTTTGATGGTGCATCCTATAGATTTACTTTCCTGTATTAAGGGAGTTTCATTTTTAACCAAAGCATCAATAGCATCTTTTAAATAATGAGCTTTTACAGCACCGGGATCTTTAACATTATCGTCGATGGATCCCTTATAAATTAAACCTTTTGTATTAAATAAAAAACATTGAGGAGTTTTCGCAGCACCAAAAGCATCTGCTACTTTTGAATTAGCATCTACAACATAAGAACACGCCAGTTTTTGGGCAGCAGCGTACTTTACCATTGCATCAAAACTATCTTCTTCGTTACGTTGAGCTTCATTACTGTTTATAATAATACATCCAATACCCTGTTTCATGCAATTATCCGATAATTCCTTTATGCGGGTTTCGCTTAACTTAACATAAGGGCAAGTATTACAAGAAAATATAACCAACAATCCTTTAGCTGTTTTCGAAGTATTTAAAGAAACTTCTCTACCGCTAACATCCTTCATTTTTTCGTCAGCCATTGGTATTGGAGCATTCAATCCAATTTCATTACCAGCATTAGTATTTATAAAAGATAATAGAAAGCCACAGGCAACTAAAAGAACAAAAAATACAAAACCTTTTTTCATGATATGTTTTTAATAAAGAGCTAATTTAACAAAACGATTTAGATTGCAGATCCTTTTCCTCTAAAAAATACCTCTGTTCGTCTAAAGAATTAAATGTTAATTTTTATCATAAATGATTGAATTTTAACAATTTGTTAATGAAAAACAAACTGCCTGCCCTATTTTATTAGCTATCTTTGTTGTATAAAAAGTGAACATCCTACAGGATAATTTAATTGCATTTCTGCAAAATCCGAAACCGCTTTAAAAATGTTATAAGCGAACACCCTAGAGGAAATTAATCCGAAACCGCTTTTAAACAAATTGCAGGATTTTTTTAAATGGCGGAGTTACATAACATATTCAAATTTAAAAACAGAATTAGAGTTTTTGCTTTACTTCTTATATTATGTTGTTTAAATAAAAGTTGGGCCCAAACTTTACTCTTTTCTGAAAGTATGGGAACAGGTGCACCGGCAGGAGCTGCGATAGGAACTTATACAGGATTTCAAAACTATGGAGCGTTAATTTTTACCGGAACCGGCGATATGCGTACAAGTACTCCGTCTACCGGCTACGCCGGAGCATCGGGTAGCAACAATGTGTATTTTAATGGAACAGGTGAGAATTTTCAGATAGCAAACATAAATACATCTGCTTGTTCTTCGTTCACCTTAACATTTGGTTTATACAAATCTACTAATGCAGAAACAGGCACCAACATGGTTGTTGAAGTTAGTCCTGATGGGGTAACTTACTCACCTTTGTCTTTTGCAGCATTGCCAACCGGTTCGGGCACAGTGGGTTGGTATTTAGTAACAATTAACACGGGAATTCCATCAACGGCTAATTTAAGAATTAGGTTTCGGACATTAGTTGCCAATGATTTTAGAGTAGATGACGTAAAATTAATTGGTACATGTGGTGGTGGTACGTCAATTACTACCGGCTTTGTAAATACCCCACCTTTTGTACTAGCCAGTTGCACAGCTACAGCAATTGGCAATGTGGAGTTTACGTCCACCGGAACATTCAATGCAGGGAATATTTATACCGCTCAATTATCTGACGCAGCCGGTAGTTTTTCGTCGCCGGTAAACGTAGGAACGTTAACTTCCTCAGCTAATTCAGGAACGATAAATGTCGTCATTCCAGCAACTACAGCGTCAGGTACGGGTTATGTTATACGCGTGATTTCTGATAATCCAAGTACCATCGGATCAAATTCTGCAGCTTTTACAATTACCCTTACCTGTACCAGCAGTAGTACGTGTTCTGTTGGGGGTGCAATGGGCTCTAACCAAACCAATTTTGGTTGTGGAAGCAACGCTCCCTGCAATTTAGCAAGTGTGTATTCTACTTACGGCACATTTTGCGGCAATGTTGACAATACGGGATGTTCGTCTTCTTGTATTACCGCGGCGGTGTCTGCTACCTATTCATTACCGTCCGGATGCACCGCTTCGATCACTGCAGAATATAAAGCCAGAACAGGAATGGGCGCCTGTAGCAATTCTGCGATGGACTCCGGCGACCAATTATATATTACAAATAGCGGTGGCACAGTTTCAAGTCAATCCGCAAGTTTAACCAGCTGTGCCGGATTTACTTCAACTGTTAGTTCGTCAATTTCCAACGGATGTGGTAATGGCGACGGGGTTGTGAAAATGAATATTACGGGTGGCATCGTTACTATTGGGGGCGTGGTTGACCGAGGTGACGAAATAGTTACCTATACAATAAATTTTTCGGGTACATGTGGATTGAACTGCCCCACATTATTGCCAATGGCATTAATTGATTTTTATGGAATAGAAAATGGTGATTACAACGACGTAGTTTGGAAAGTGGCTGCGGAGAAAAATATAACACATTATATCGTTGAAAAAAGTGAAGACGGGATACATTTTCGTGAATTCAATATTCAGAGTGCAAAGGGAAACGAGCAGGGAAGTGAAATAAATTATTATGCACAAGACGCTGATCCGGTTCAGGGTATCACATATTACCGGTTATCTACACTTGAAGGAGGTAGCTTCTGGAATATCAGAAATTACAAAACTATAAGTGTTGATCGTTATTCGGATAACTGGAAATCGCTATTTTATCAGAAAAACGATTTTTTATATTTAGAATTTGAGGGATTTATTCCAAAAAACAATTTAATTAGTTTATTTGACGTTTCAGGACAATTATTGGTAGAAGTTGCCGTTGATGAGTATCAAACTAAAATAAACACTCAGGATTTCAGTCCGGGAATTTATTTTATCCGAATATCTACTCCATATAAAATAGAAAACATTAAACTTATTATTCAAAAATAGAGTATAAATATATCAGCAGAACTTAAATTTAAAAAAATGAAACGTCTTATTTACGTCATTACTTTGTTTATCTCCTTCTCTCAGTTAAAATCTCAGTGTTTTGAGATTCAAAGTATATTGGTTGATGCCTGTGCAGGTTCACAGGAAGGCCAAAATGAAATGGTGACCTTTCAGGTTGGCAGCGTAGCTTTAAATGCCTCCGATTTAAATGTTAACTGGCCTAACAACAGTTGGCTTGGTTTGACGAAAAATGCGGGGACTGCAGCAGATGTCGCATCAGTTAATTCAACAATCGTTGGCTGTGGTTTGCTAAAAGAACCTACGGCAAATATTCTTCCTGCTCATTCTAAAGTATTACTTGTAACAAGTTCAGCATGGTCGCCTTTAGCTCAGAGTTTTGTAAATTTAAATGATACGCTGTACATTATATTTCAGACTGCGGGTAATACATCTGGTCACTTTGCAAATTCAGGAACCGGTTTAAGAACTTTATCTATGAATTTTTCATCCCCCTCCGGATGTTCTGATGTGGTTACCTATAACAGAGCTTTGTTATTGACCCAAAGTTTAGTCCCTGGCGGACAAGATGGAGGAGCAGTGGAGTTTTCGGCCTCAGGTGGAGCAACCTACGTTAACTACGGTTGCCAGGCACCTTACATTCCTTTAACAGTGAATGCCGGGCCAAGTTCAACTATTTGTGCAGGGAGTTCTCAAAGTTATACCGCTACCGTTTCAGGATCTTACACATCTGTTAGCTGGAGTGTTGGACAAGGCGCTACCGGAAATTTTGCTCCTACTAATTCATTAATTACAACCTACACACCTGGAGCTGGAGAAATAGGCTCTGTTAAATTATATTGCACTATTATAAAGACCTGTGGATCACAAAGCGTAACTGTAAAGGATAGCGTTAATCTTACGATTCTGCAAGCTCCTAATCCTGTAATTTCAGCGTCATCAAATAGTGTATGTACAGGTCAAACTTCTATCTTATCTTATTCGTTGACCAATGCCTCTGTTTCCGGAACCACTTCGGTTGTTTGGTTACCGGGTAATATTAATACTCAAACAATTTCTGTTAACGCAGCAAACATATATACGGTAGACCTAACAAATGCTTGCGGTACTAACTCAGCCACTTACACCATAGGTGCTTTGCCAAATCCTACGGTGACTATTAGCGCGAGTTCTGCCACGGCGTGTAGTGGCTCCACTGTCTCATTTACCGCAAATAGTAATACCGGAAACTATAGTTGGAACAACCCTGTGTCTACCAATTCTATGGTTACAATTACGGCAAACACAACTACAACAGGTGTGGTTACTACAACCAACATGTGCGGTTCAGATTCTAAAACATATACACTAACAGTAACTCAAACGCCTACAATTTCTGTAAATAATACAAATGTGAACCTTTGTGCCGGACAAAGTTTTACGCTTGTGGCTAGCTCAAATTCACCAACGTATACATGGCAACCCGGAGGAATAGTGAGTAGCTCTTTAATAGTGAATGCAGCGGGTGTTTATACAGTTGATGTTTCCAATAGCTGTGGCTCTGCTACCCAGACGGTTAATGTTTCGTTTTCTGCCGCTCCCAGTTTATCAATCGTTTCGTCAGCGGCCACTATCTGTTCTAATGGTTTAACAACCGTTACATTGTCGTTAGTTGGCAGCACCGGAACTTATTCCTGGAGTACGGGCGACTCTTCGCCTACTACAACCATATCGCTTCCGGGCGTTTATTCAGCATCTGTGTCAAGTTCAGGTTGTGGTATTGCCGTGGCCAATATTTCATTGGGATCTGCTCCTTTACCTGTCATCTCTATTCAATCACTTTCCTCAAATTCGGTATGTGTTGGCGGAGGTATTGTACTCACTGCAAACTCAAATGAAGGTAATTATTTGTGGCCGGGAGGAGCTACAACTAATACGTATATTGCAAATTCATCACCGGTTGTTGTAACAAGCACTAACGCCTGCGGAAGTTCACAGGCTACACAAACATTAAATATTGTTCCTGCGCCAACACTAACTTTAAGTTCTAATGCGGTTACATTATGTTCGGGGCTAAGTGCCACCGTTCAAGCAAATAGTAATACGGCTGTTACGTATTCCTGGAGTACAGGCGCAACAAACAACACCGTATCTTTAAACACGGCCGGCATTTACAGCGTTACCGTTAACAATGCTTGTGGTAACGCATCAGAAACACTTACTGTGTCAGCTGGCGTGTCACCTTCTGTGACGGCTTCTGCATCTCAAACGTTAGTATGTACTGTCATTCCGCCAACTATTGTAACAGCAACCGGAACCGCCGGCACCTATTTATGGAATAACGGAGCTAACACTGCCACTACCTCTGTTTTAAATTCGGGTGTATATACAGTAACTTTAACTAATAGTTGTGGTCAGGCTGTATCTTCCGTATCCGTTACAGTTTCATCTATGCCTGCTCTTGTAGTTTCCCCCCAATCAAGTCAGCTTTGTCCTGGCTCAACGGTTACATTAACTGCCACGAGTAGTAATGCCGGTAATTTTGTTTGGAGTACAGGTGTAACAGGTACGAATAGTATTTTGGTTCCTACTGCAGGAATTTATTCTGTTACTGTGTCTAACCTTTGTGGCTCTAAAACGGTAACCGCCAGTGTTGGTAATCTTACTATGACACCTATTGTGATATCATCCAATAGCTATAGCATATGTCCTAACGAAACTGCAACTTTAACTGCTACCGGAGGCATATTAACAGGTTTTGGATCATCTTCTTATGCTTGGTCAAATAGCACAGCAACGGGTTCGGTTAATACGACAACAGGCGGCGTGGTTATACTTTCAGTTACAAATTTTTGCGGAACTTATACTCAGTCAGTGAACGTCAATGTAAATCCCCTAAACGCTGCTATTGTTGCAAATCCAACCAGTGGATACAGTCCCTTAGTTGTTTCATTTTCGAACAATAGTATCAATGCAAATACTTATTTATGGGATTTTGGAAATGGAAATATCGCCAATACCCAAAACGTTTCAAACCAGGTTTATAATACAGGCGTATATACGGTATATTTAACGGTTACTAATGGTGTTTGTACAGATATGGATTCGGTAACTATTGACGTGACTCTTGAAAGTCCGACTCTATATGTGCCAAACGCATTTACACCAAATGGAGATAGTATTAATGATATTTTCTGGATTGGCGCAACTAATATTAAAGAGTTTAATATTATTATTTTCGACCGCTGGGGTTTGAAATTATTTGAATCATCCGATTTAAGTATTAGCTGGACTGGCATGGTTAATGGAAAAGAAGTACCGGATGGTTGTTATTTTTATTTGATCAATGCAAAAGGTATTGATGATGTGGGCATAAAAAAACAAGGTACCGTTACTTTATTTAAATAAAGGCAATATAATTTCTTTTCCGCATTTAAAATGGCCTTCCGGACAAGCTTTGTAGCCGTGTAGACCGCAGGGTTTGCAATATAGATTCTTTACTTCAATAACGGTAGAGTTATACGATAAAGGGAAGAAACCATATGTTGGAACCGTTGAACAAAAAAAAGCAGTGGTTGGCGAATTACCGGCCGAGGCCAAATGTAAAGGGCCACTATCATTCACGTAATTCATTTTAGCGTGTTTCATTAATTCGCAGGATTCTAACAACGACAATTCGCCTGCTAAAATTTTTATGTTGGAATGAACACTACTATTTTTTATGTCCTCACACAATTTTTTGTCCGTTGGCCCTCCTAATAAAAATACAGAAATGTCGGTAGGAATTGAGTTACATAATTCTATCCATTTATCTTTTGGTAGCTGTTTTGTGAACCATACCGAAGAAGGTGCCATGCAAACAAATGCGTTGGTAACCAAAGGTTCTATTTTGGAAAAATGTTTGAACGTTGGATATAGTTTGGGCTTGGCAACTGTTTTATCTGTGATTGATTCTATCAGGTCGTTATAGCGATCTACTTCATGCCTGCCATCACCAATTTTATGTTTGGATTTATTATCGAATAAAAAAGAGAATGGATTTTTATCATAGCCGGATGTATAACGCGCTTTTGAAAATGCAGTCAAAAATCCGGAACTCGCATAGCGATGTAAATTTATAACTGTATCAAATTTTTGTTTGCGAATTATTTTCAAAAGTCTGAATAAGCTTTTATATTTTCCTTCCTGTTTATTCCAAACTAACGTCTGTGTTAAAATAGGATGTTCCTGATAAAGCGATTCATTTCCTTTTCTAACTAATAAAGAGATTTTAGCCTTTGGAAAAAAAACATGTAATTTTTCAATAACAGACGAAGCTAAAATGGCATCGCCTATAAAAGCAGTTTGAATAATGAGAATATTTTTATGACGAAGTTCCAATATTATACGGCTACGTTATGTTCCCTTAAGGCATCGTTTAAGGATGTTTTTAAGTCGGTGCTGGCTTTTCTTTTTCCAATGACTAATGCACATGGAACCTGGTATTCTCCAGCCGGAAATTGTTTAGTATAGGAACCAGGTATTACAACGCTGCGTTCAGCTACATAACCTTTTGTTTCAATGGGAGTGCTTCCGGTAACATCAATTATTTTGGTAGACATTGTCAGACAGACATTTGCACCCAAAACAGCTTCTTTTCCCACGTGCACCCCTTCTACAACGATGCACCTTGATCCGATGAAACAATTATCTTCAATAATAACCGGTGCAGCCTGTACTGGCTCCAATACACCTCCAATGCCTACACCACCACTTAAGTGCACGTGTTTGCCTATTTGTGCGCAGCTACCCACGGTTGCCCAGGTGTCCACCATCGTTCCTTCATCCACATAGGCTCCAATATTTACAAAACTAGGCATCATAATTACTCCTTTGGAAATATAGCTTCCGTAACGGGCAATTGATCCAGGAACGGTTCTTACACCGGCGGCAGCAAAATTGGTTTTTAATTTCATTTTATCATGGAACTCAAAAGGAGCTAATTCCATGGTTTCCATTTGTTGAATGGGGAAATATAAAATAACAGCTTTTTTTATCCAGTCGTTTACCTTCCAGGTCCCATCAGCTTTTGGCTCAGCTACCCTTAGTATTCCTTTATCTAAATCTTCTATAATTTGGCGAATATCCTGTTGATTAGAGGTGTCTTTTAATAGTTCGCGATTATCCCAGATAGATTCGATAGTAGATTGCATAAAAAATCGTTTAAAATTGTTTGCAATTTAACGAAAATAAGTATATTTGCACTCCAATTTTTTTGGATTGGTTGTGTAGCTCAACTGGATAGAGCATCTCACTACGGATGAGA
>JAZKDT010000044.1:0-2496 GCA_040387475.1 Bacteroidota bacterium
AGAGGCCAAACGACCTACAACTTCATTTTCTGCGTCAACCAATAACCACTCTTTTTCCGAGTTGGCTTTATTGACAAATTTTGTTTTGTAACTTAATGCGTCCACGTTTGTATTGTTTTAATTTTTCTAAATTGGGCTGCAAATATAGGTCTTTTTTATCTATTGTCAAGTAAATCAACGCAGTTTCTTAATTTATTTTTAGTTTTTGCGCTATTTGTGCAAAAATATGTAATTTTAGTCTTGTAAAGATAATACAAATTATGGATCATTTTATCTTAATGTCCGCCGTTAGGCATTTGGGGTTAAAGACTGACAAGGGCATCGAAAAAGAGCTTCAAAACGTGATTAGTGTGATCAACAAAATTCACAAAAAGAATTTCATTACTTCTTTGGATTTGTTGCCTCCCGATGAATTTCAGGGGATTACTAATAATTTACAAGCTAGTTTAGAGATGATTTTTGATATTGAAGAGTGTATCATTGAAAATAACCTTGGTTTTAAATTAAAACACGTGATTTACCATGATACGGTTAAAGTGGGGCAAAGCAAATATACGGCATATGAACGACTGGGTTTTTCATTAATTGATGCCCGGCAACGATTACAGTCCATCAAAAAAACCGATAGTCGGTTTTTAATAGCTACCAGTAATGAAAAAACAAGTCTGTATCTGAATAATCTTTTTTTGATTTATGAAGATTACCTGGATTCCTGGAAACGCTCAGATTATGAATTTGTGAAAGCTTTTTTAAATAATATGAGTTATAAAGAAGTTTCCGAATTATTTGATATAAACCTATCAAGCGGTTGGAGACGGGAAAAGAGCCTGAAAATGAAACAGTATTATACGATCAAAGAAATGATATTATCAGGAACTGACTAACAGCGCTTTTGTTTTTCACTTGGCTTATCTTTTTTGGATAACTGCCTTTTCCAATTTAATGATATCGGCACTTTTACTTGTCTTTAGTGTTAGTAATTCCAGTGCATGCAATTTGCTGTGCCATTCTTTAAATTCGCAGTAATTATTGAAAACGGGTAGTTTTTCACGGTTAATTTCAACAATAGTGTCCTTTAATTGAATGCCTGCGTTATGCGCTGCAGATCCTTCGTAAAGAGCTGAGACATAGCAGTACTTGTTTTTTGAATCATAACCAAAATAGCATCCGAAATTTTTTTTATCTGTCGTTTTATTTTCACTGATCAACGGTTTAAAATACAGGTCATTTTTACGAAAATCAAAGAACATCGTGTATTTGGAGAAAACCTGCATGCCCAGAAGCGATTGGTTTTTTTTAGCGACATCAATCGTTTGTTTATTGAGTTTCATTTTATCCATATAAATATCCGCCGACTCATAATAAAATGTAGTATCCATTTTCGAAGCCAGTAATCCGTAGCTTGTGTAGCCAATCGCAACTTCTTTTGGTTCATTTTTAAACATATTTTCGGTTGTTGCATCTTTACGCAACGTAAGCCCACCGCCAGATCCTAAATCAATAAACACATCTCTAAATAATTTTCCGTTAATCTTTACATCTACCGTTAATCCCGGCAGAACAGTCAGCCAGGGCATAGCATTAAAGGGAGCACGTTTTGTGCAGGAAATCTTTTGATAATCTTTCAGATCCGGCAGGGAAGATTTTTTTAAATCGGATATGATAATTTTTTTATTGGCGAAGTCAATGTGCCAATTAGCAGTTTGCATCAAATTTGCCCCTATTAATCCGTAAGGCGCAATACAGGACACATATTCACCGGCAGTAGCTGAATGAGCTGCGAATATGTCTTTGAAAGTTAAATCTCCAAGCCCTACATTCAACATCACATACTCACTTTCAGTTGAGTTTCCTTGCGAATCCGAAACCTTATAGGTCATTACGGTTTTAGCATGTGACTGTTCAAAAGCCTCGCCATAGATAACGGAAGCCGGAGCACCCGAATCCAGTACAAATTCAAATTCTTTGTCGGAGCCATTTATTTTAACTTTAATCACAATAAGTCCATTATTTATTTCAAAAGGAATTTCTGTACGGAAAGTTCCTTTGGGCGCTTTCGCATTGGACATGTAGTGATATTGCTTCATCAAAGAGCAGCTGCTAATGAAAGCGAGTAAAATTGGCAAAACAGCAATTTTTTTCATTCTTAAGGTTTGGTAAATCAGGTTAAAGACCCAGAGTATTAAGCGGCGAAGATAACTGATAGTTTATAACCTACACTATATTCTATGGCTTCCGTTTTTGCTTTTTCTCATTTTATGAACTTAAGAATTTGACTTTAAACGATGGGTACGACTTCGTTTTTACTGCAAGCAATGCAATTGAGGTAAGTGCCCTGCACCACACATCAGGTATTCCAGCATTAAGGGCGTTAAACGTGGGTAGCTGGTAGTTGAATCGAACCTGTTTTAAACGAAAAATCCTGATAATTTCTTACCAGGATTTTGCGGTCCGGACGGGACTCGAACCCGCGACCTCCGCCGTGACAGGGCGGCA
>JAZKDT010000045.1:0-5479 GCA_040387475.1 Bacteroidota bacterium
TGTGTGTATGCACCTGATCAGGGTAATGCCTGCGTAGGGAAACAGTTAACAACGACGCCACATCCCCTTGTGGTGTTATTATTAACATAAAAACTAAAAAGAATGAACATTAAAACAATCAAACAAACACTGGCTTTAGCCGTGTTGTCAACCTGCTCGTATATCCTGCAGGCACAAAACACTTTAAGCGGCACGATTACCGATGCTGAAAAAACACCTGTTCCGTTTGCGGTGGTGGGAATTAAGAACACATTCCTTACTGCGCAAACTAATGCAACCGGTACCTTCATCTTCAAAAATCTAAAACCGGGATGGTATGTGCTCGTGATTAAAAACGTGGGGTACAAAGTGAAAGAAGATTCCGTGGAAGTTAATAGCGATAAGATTATAGAGATTACCTTGTCACAGGATCAAAAAGCATTGGATGAAGTGGTGGTAAACGCGACCCGTGTAGATAATACCTCTGGTTTTGCGCATTCCGATCTTAGCAGCGAAGATATCACAAAACAAAATGTGGGTCAGGATTTGCCCTATGCTTTAAATTCGATGGCGTCTGTGGTTATTAATTCTGATGCGGGAAATGGCGTGGGTTATACTGGTTTGCGCATTAGAGGAAGCGATGGAACACGTATTAACGTTACTATTAACGGGGTACCTGTAAATGATGCGGAAAGTCAGGGAACTTATTTTGTAGATATGCCCGACCTGTTATCATCAACTAATAATATTCAGGTGCAGCGGGGTGTTGGTACATCGGCTAACGGTGCGGGTGCTTTTGGTGCCAGTATCAACATGCAAACTAATCAGCTGAACGAAAAACCTTACGCGCAAATTAATAATAGTGTTGGTTCATTTCATACGGTGAAGAATACAATAGCAGCAGGAACAGGTTTAATAAATGATCATTTTACATTTGATGCCCGTGCATCAAAGGTTACAAGTGATGGCTATATTGATAGAGCTAAATCTAATTTAAGTTCGTTTTATGTAGCGGCCGGTTATTACGGAAAAAAATCTGTTCTAAAAGCTATTATGTTTAGCGGTTGGGAAAAAACATACCAGGCCTGGAACTACGTGCTAAAAGATAGTATTGATAATGAAAACAGAACAGATAACTCGTGCGGTATGTATTACGACGCAAATGGAAATATTAAATACTACAATAACGAAACTGATAACTACCGACAGGATAATTATCAATTACATTTTGTGCACGCATTCAACAATAAATTAAATATCAATCTTACGGGTCATTATACTTCGGGAAAAGGCTATTACGAGCAGTATAAGCAAGGCCAATCTCTGAGTAACTATAATATGCCGGATGTTGTAATTGATAGCAACACTACCGTTACAACTACTGATTTGATACGAAGAAAATGGTTAGATAATGATTTTATCGGGGCTATCGGCAACATTAGCTACAAGCCTAATACACTATTAAGTTTTGTTTTAGGCGGCGGCTACAATACGTATTTTGGCCGGCATAACGGCGAAGTTATCTGGGCTCAGTTTAGTGATGTGAATGATTATCGTCCGCGTTATTACGATGATAAAGCAACCAAGACGGATGGTAATGTGTATCTTAAAACAACTATCCGGCCAACGGATAAATTAACGGCCTTTATTGATTTGCAGTACCGTGCGGTTGGGTATACCTTTATGGGTTATGATACCTCGTTAGTAACAACTCAGCAATTAACTGCCAACTATGGATTCTTTAATCCAAAAGTTGGAATTAATTACCTGGTAACAAAAAATACAAACGTTTACGCAAGCTATGGTATTGCCAATAAAGAGCCCAATAGAAATGACTTCGTACAATCAAGTGTAAAAAGCCGCCCCAAATATGAACAATTAAGTGATCTCGAAATTGGAGCAACTCACCGATTCAAAAACGTAAGTATCGGGTTAAATTTATATGATATGGAATACAAGGACCAATTGGTGCTAAACGGCCAAGTTAATGATGTTGGGGCTTATAACAGGGTAAATGTGGCAAGTAGCTACAGAAGAGGCGTAGAGTTTGAGTTGGCCGCTAACATTACTAAATATTTCACGTTCAACGGTAACATCACTCTTTCAGAAAACAAAATTAAAAATTATTCGGAGTTCGTTGACAATTATGACACCTACGGCCAGGATACATTGAGGTATTCCAACACAGATATCTCTTTTTCGCCCAACGTAATAGCGGCCGCTAATTTTATTTTCAAGCCAATTAAAAACTTAGAGGTGTCATTCTTAAATAAATATGTGGGCAAACAGTATTTAGATAACACATCTAACGATCAGAAAGCGATACATGATTATTTTGTGACCGATTTCAGAGTTAATTATACTATCCACACAAAGCTGATCAAGGATATCAGTATAATTGCTGTAATCTATAATCTTTCGAATACAATATACGAAACCAACGGTTATAATTACAGTTACTATATGACCAGCAATAATGAAAAGACTTTATATTCATCTAACTATCTGGCACCTGCGGCACCAACAAATTTTATGTTGGGATTGAATTTGAAGTTTTAAAAATATGTTTGTCAGTTCGGGCGCAGTCGAGAAGAAAGTAAGTTAGACGATTCTCGACTTCGCTCGAATGGACAGAAAAATAAAGTAATATTATTTAAAGTTTCTTAACCGGTGGCCAGATATTGTCTTTCACGATATCAAAGAAACACTGCGCTGCTTTTTTGATTTGATCTGAATCATTTTTTGGAATACTAAATTCAGTTGTTTCATTAAATACGATTTTGTTTAAACCAAACTCTTTAATATTATCCAGGTAAAAATTATTGTTAAGCTCCACTACAAAATAAGCAGATGTTTTATCAATAACCTGTAACGTAGTTGATTTCACATAAATCTGTTTCTTGATAGATAATAGTAACAAAGAACCCTTTTTTCCAAAACCAAGATCGTCTCTCACAATAATTTTAAGATAATTTTTTTTATCTATTTTGATAAATTGAATCAGGTAATTGTTTTTGATCTTTACTTCCATCATATCCACAGTTGCTTCCTGACCAGGAGCTAACATAGCCGATGTTGATTTCAGGATGTAAGCACAAGGTTCCTGAGCTAAAGAAGTCAGTGAAAAAATAAATGAGCAGATTAAAAACAGGTGTTTCATGATTCTCTCGTTTTTTTTGTGTTAAACAAAAAAGGATAAAGCCCCATAGTACTTTATCCTTTTATGAATGGGTTTTATAAAATTATTTTTGTTTGAATCCGATTAATATAACTGCGCAACCTGAACCGGCATTTTTATTAGCATCCAATTGAGCTTCGATAGTACACTCTAAAGTAGACTTTACTTTAAAGTCCCAGTGAGGCGCATTCGCATAATTTTTATTAGTGAATAATAAATGACGGTCCTGATCATAAATATTAAAAATAAGATTGCCATCTGTTTTGCCACTGCAAGCGGCAATACGATAGGTAGTTTCACCAAAAAAGGTTGTATGAAACTCAGCCATCTCTTCAGAATTTAATAATAATGAACGGTAAGATTGTCCATCAGAAATAAACTGCGCAATGATGTGTTTTGAACATAAGCTGGCAATAGAATCACACTGCGCTTTTGCTGTATTTGATAAACCTATGATAGATAAGATTAAAAGGCTTTTGTATAAATTCTTCTTCATGATACTTTATTGTAGTTAATTAAGATTTTACATTAATGATTTTATCACGAATAGCCATTACTTTAGATGATATCTGGTCTATTTGTTCCTTACTGATGTTAATTTCTGTTGTGCTATTAATGTAAGTGGTTTTCTTAGCTTCATCCGTAGTTGGTTCAACAAAATTGTACTTTGTTGAAATACCATCATAAACTTTCGCTAAGTCTTCTAGATCTTTAATTAAATCAGAGGCATCAGCTAAATTATGAGAAGTGATCAATTTAATAATGCTTCCCAAGGCCTGCTTCTGTTCAGCAATACGAAATTTTAATTCGTCGGTAGGCTTAGCTTTGTATGCAGTAATAGAAAAGTTCATACTTTCTATCCATCCGCCTGTTAAAATTAAGCTACTGATCTCTGTACGTTTATTTGTTTTCAAATAAGCATCGCTTGCTCTGTATGCTATGCCCACTAATACCAACATGCTATCTTTGTTAGAGATGTTATCATTGATACGTTTCATCGTAGTTTGGTCAAAAGCAGACGAAACACCTAACTTATCAGCTAAATTTTTAAGAGCGCCTAAATAACTTAAGGCATCCTGAGTTTGGTTATACATACTCACATAACCCAAATCTGCACCGTAAATACCTAAGTTTAAAGATCTTGAATAATCAGATGAATATTGCCCGTTTTTATTACCGGCGTTTAATATGGATTTGTCATAGGAAACTCCTGATTTTTGAATCAACAAAGCTGTTTGGATAGGAGAAGGAATACTGAATAGCTGCCCTCCTACGTTTAAAGCAAGTGCTTTAACTGTATCAGTGTCAGGAAGATCATCTCCTGTTTCACCTTCAGTAGGCTTTGGATCGCCACAAGAATAAATTAATAAGGAAGCTAAACCTAAAGCGATCACTTTTGCGTTTAACTTAAAATTTTTAATGTTCATCGTCATAATTTAATTGTTTATTGCTAAAAAACCTATGCAAGTAAATAAATTTTGGCGACATAGCCAAATAATAATATGATTCATTTATTGACAATGGTTATAAAATGCTCAAAGCTTCTTCAATATATTTGAAAGTTGATAAAATCTCGGGTTTTCCATCGATTTGAGCCACATCGTGTTCAAAGTGAGCCGATGGTTTTCCATCGGCTGTTAATATTGTCCACCCGTCTTTTAATTGTTTAATATTTCTGGTACCCATGTTGATCATTGGTTCGATAGCGATTACCATTCCATCTTTTATTTTCGGACCATCTCCGCGTTTCCCATAATTAGGTACTTCAGGGTCTTCATGTAATTTTTTGCCTAATCCATGACCGCATAATTCGCGAACCACACCATATCCATTGTTTTCGGCATGTTGTTGTATAGCAAATCCTATATCACCGATACGATTACCACTTTTAAATTGTTCGATCCCGATATATAAACATTCTTTGGTTACATCAAGTAACTTCTGAACTTCCGGTGTTACCTGTCCAACAGCAAATGTATAGGCATGATCACCATGATAACCGTTTTTAACAACGCCACAATCAACTGAAATGATATCACCTTCTTCTAATGGTTTATCATTTGGAATACCATGAACAACAGATGCATTTAACGACATGCATAAAGTATTCGGAAATCCGTACAGGCCTTTAAATCCTGGTACTCCACCGTTGTCGCGAATATATTCCTCAGCAATTTTATCAAGGTATAAGGAGGTTACACCCGGCTTGATCACCTTTGCAATTTCGCCAAGGGCACGGGATACGCTCAATGCCGACTCGCGCATTAATTCAATTTCTTCTCTGTTCTTTAAAATAACCATTTCAATACGTTTTATTTCTTG
>JAZKDT010000045.1:5489-26134 GCA_040387475.1 Bacteroidota bacterium
TCAATCTATATTCACGTATACTTTCTCTCAATTTTTCTCTATTATTTATTCTATATTTGCGGTTACTTTCTCTTAATTTATCTCTATTTTTTAATCTATATTCACTATAGGATTTTAATATTTCTTCTCTGTTCTTTAAAATAACCATTTCAATACGTTTTATTTCTTGCCAAACAATTTTTGGAAAAATGTTTTTTCCGATTTATAATTATTATGTGCTTCTGGATTTTTTACCATGTGGTGAAACTCCCCGCCATCCGGGTGAAGAATCTGCCAGGTTGCACTCCAACCTAAAAAACCACCAACGTTTCTGTCATCAATAAAAATATCTACATTCAATTTTCGAGGGGTGTCTTCTGTGATGATCTCTTCGGGATAATTTTTATTAACCGCGTAAAATTCAACACCGTTTTTCTTGCAATACTCTACGGCTTCATTTAACAAACTGCCGGTGCGATAAGTAAACAAAATTAACTTATGCCCTTTTTTTTGCAATTCTTTAATAGTGGCAAAAGCAAATAACATTTCTTTTCCGATACGTGGATAGTCATGTTCTACAATGGTTCCATCAAAATCAATAGCTATGGTTTTACTGTCATTACTTATAAAGTTATGTTCCATCTTGTTATAAATTCTCTGCTTTTAATACTTTTAAATTAGTGTCTAATTCATAATGGCGAGGAACAGCAGTTCCAATTTCGAATTCTAAAATTTGCTCCGGTGTCATATTTTCTAAATACATGATCAGGGCTCTTAAACTATTTCCATGCGCTGCAACCACAATATTTTTCCCTTCTTTTAATTTAGGTTCTATCTCTGCTTTATAATATGGAATTACACGTGCCGCCGTATCTTTTAAGCTTTCTCCGTTCGGAGGGGCAATGTCATAACTTCTTCTCCAGATTTTCACTTGTTCTTCTCCAAATTTTTTCGCGGTTTCCGTTTTATCTAAGCCTTGCAAATCGCCATACATACGTTCATTCAGGGCTTTATCAAAAGTAGTATGAACATTAGGTTGTCCTGAAATCTCCAGCGCTGTTTTTAAAGTGTTTTGAGCTCGTTTTAAGTCAGAAGCATACGCTAGATCAAATTTAAAGGACTTTAATTTTTCTCCTGCGTTTTTTGCTTCCTGTATGCCTTTTTCAGTCAACTCCACGTCTACCCATCCAGTAAATTTATTTTCTAAATTCCATACGCTTTGCCCATGTCTGAATATTATTAATGTTGCCATATTAAATTTATTTCTTGTTCTTTATTTGAGTTAATTCGTAATTCTTTTTGATTAATAAGCGCGTGCAAATAGCACGCGTTGTATGCTTGGCTTGCCACTGAAGATACAAACACCTGCTTCCTGTGTATTGTTTAAAGGAATACAGCGAATAGTTGCTTTAGTTTCTTCCTTTATTTTTTCTTCGGTCTCAGGTGTGCCATCCCAGTGTGCGTAAACAAAACCTGTTTTTTTATCTAACACTTTTTTAAATTCTTCATAAGAATTTACAGTGGTCGTTAGCTCTTTATTACGAGCAGTGGCCCTGGCGAATAAATTTGACTGTATATCGTTCAATAAATTCTCAACCAAAAAATCAACACCTTCAATACCAACGGTTTCTTTACTTAAAGTATCTCTACGCGCCACTTCTATCGTACCATTCGCTAAATCCCGTTCACCAATTGCTATTCTAACGGGAATTCCTTTGAGTTCATATTCTGCAAATTTCCATCCCGGGCGCTGTGAATCCCTGTCGTCGTATTTCACGGAAATTCCTTTAGCCTGTAATTTTGTTTTAATATCGTTTGCTACTTCAGACACTTTTGCCAAACCTTCCTCGCCTTTATAGATTGGAACAATAACTACCTGTATTGGCGCCAGTTTTGGAGGAATTACCAAACCATTATCATCACTGTGACTCATAACTAAAGCGCCCATTAAACGCGTTGATACGCCCCATGATGTAGCCCAAACGTATTCTTGTTTGTTATCTTTAGTCACATATTTTACATCAAAAGCTTTGGCAAAATTTTGCCCTAAAAAGTGCGATGTTCCGGCTTGTAACGCTTTACCATCCTGCATCAAAGCTTCAATACAATAGGTGTCGTCTGCTCCAGCAAAACGTTCGTTAGCTGTTTTTACACCTTTTACAACAGGAACCGCCATCCAGTTTTCAACGAAATCAGCATATACATCAAGCATCTGTTTGGTTTCCGCGACAGCTTCTTCTTTAGTGGCATGAGCCGTATGCCCTTCCTGCCAAAGAAATTCAGCTGTACGTAAAAATAAACGGGTGCGCATTTCCCAACGAACCACATTTGCCCATTGGTTTACTAATATAGGCAGATCACGGTAGGATTGAATCCATCCTTTGTATGTGTTCCATATGATAGCTTCACTGGTTGGACGAACAATTAATTCCTCTTCCAGTTTGGCCTCAGGATCAACCATTAATTTTCCCGGGTTGTTCGGATCTGTTTTTAAACGATAATGCGTAACAATAGCACACTCTTTTGCAAAGCCTTCTGCATTTTTTTCTTCAGCTTCAAATAAACTTTTAGGAATGAATAAAGGGAAATAGGCATTTTGATGTCCCGTATCCTTAAACATTTTATCCAGGGCTTTTTGCATATTTTCCCAAATACCGTACCCGTAAGGCTTAATAACCATGCAGCCTCTTACAGCTGAGTGATCTGCCAAATCAGCCTTAACCACTAAATCGTTATACCACTTACTATAATCCTCTGCTCGCGATGTTAATTCTTTACTCATGTTTACTTAACAAATGTTAAAATATATTTTTTATAATTTTATTGGCACTTAATTTGGTAACTTTACCTTGCATTCCCCGTGCAAATTTAAACTTTTATTGGACGTTTGTGTCTGATATTTTAAAAACTAATAAAATGAAGAAATTAGTTGTTCTATCAAGCTTAGCTATCTCGATTTTGTCATCTTGCGCTACTCAAAATCAGGGGGCTACAGCCTACAATGATGACGTATATGCTAACCCTAAAGAAGACCGGATTGTAGAGGCACGTATTAAAGAGGAAAAGCGAATTGCTCAGGCAGCAATAGATAAACGTTATAACGATTCCGTAGCTACGATAACCCAGGCACAAAAAGAAAAAGATGATGCTAATCCTTATTACAAGGAAAGAGAATTTAAATATGATGATTATTATGATTACGAGTATGCAACGCGTTTAAAACGGTTTGATAATAACATCAATGGTCTAAGTTATTACGATAATTATTACACAAACTCTTATTTTTATACGGGCAATCCTTATAATTATGGCGTAAGCGTATATAACGGTTACAGCTGGTGGGGTTCGAGTTATAATAATTACAGTTATAATCCTTCAGTTAGTTTTTACAGCAGCTGGGGTTGGGGTTATGGTAACCAGTTTAACACCTATAGTGGTTATAATCCTTATATGGCAGGTTATGCGGCAGGCTACAATAATGGTTTTAACAACGGTATGTATGGTAATTATTATGGTTATGGTAATCCCTACGGTTATGGTGGCTATTACGGAGATCCTTATGCATACGGTGGTTACGGCAATGGTGGGTACGGAGGTTATGGCAATCCATACAATAACGGTTGGGGTTATTACAACGTGTATGATAATAACAGCAGTTATACTTATGGACCACGTTCATCGCATGGCGGAGGAAACAGCCGTAGAACAACTAACCCTGGCGTTTCGCCTGTTAAGCGTGAAGAGTCGCATTCAGATAAATATATAAGAGACGTTGCTCAGCAACAAAATCAAGCTGTTAAATTTGAAGATCGAGGTACACCAACCAGAGGATCTGAGTATTCGCAACCAATAAGAGTTAACAATAATGGTACGCCTGTTGGCACAGGAGGAGTGAAACCGGTGAGGGATAATACCACTCCCATTAGAAATACAGCAGATCCGGTAAACAATCCTATTAGAGTTACCGAAGGAATGGATCCTGTTAGACAACCTACCACAACCACTCCTGTGAGAGGAAATACGCAACAGGCAAATCCTATCAGGACTAACCCTGCAGTTACTGAACCGGTTAGAAATGAACCGGTGAAAACACCTCGTAACGAAACACCGCCAGTAAGACAGAATCCGATCAGGAATGTAGAACCGGTGAAACAGCCACAGGAAACTCCCAGAAATGTGACTCCAAGGCAAAACGATTTTCCTACACCAAGTAGTTCTCCAACGAACAATGGCGGTGGAACTACATCGCCAGGCGGTAATAATGGAGGCGGTCATCGTCCAAGATAATAATATATTTTCGGCACAATTTTTTAATGAACAATTATGATTTATTCATGTTGTCTTGCGGTCAACACCAGTGAGAAACATGGATACAAACGAAAAATAAAATAAATAGTATGAAACCATTCCAATTTATTACGGCTTTCGGGCTTTTTTCAATACCTCTTTTATCTCAAAACGATGTGGATGCCATAAGATACTCCCAAACTTTTTTTGGCGGGACTTCAAGAAGCAAAGCCATGGCGGGATCATTTGGTGCTTTAGGAGCTGACGGGTCCTGTATGTCTAACAACCCTGCCGGTATCGGTTTGTACAAAAAGGGAGATATCAATGTGTCTTTTGGATTGAAATTTTTGTCGGTTGAAGCCACACACAACAAAACAGCTAATAAAGATTTTAAAGCCAGTGTACCATTTGATGGAATTACTTTGGTAGGTGCGTGGGACAGCAAATTGCAGCCGGATAATCATCATGCTTTAGGATTGGCGTGTAATCAAATAGTTAATTTTAATAGTAATACCAGTATTCAGGGGAGATCCAATTATAAAAGTATAGCAAACGATTTTTTAGCTTCAGCTAATGGTAAAGCACTCTCCAAGCTGGATGACGGGTACACCGGGATGGCTTACGATAATTACCTGATAGATCTTGCTGATACCGTAACTAATAAATATCATAGCATTATCAATACAAAATACGACCTGCTTCAGTCAAAAACCATTGAAACAACCGGGCGAATAAATGAATGGTGTATTAATTATGCCTATGGCTATAAAGATAAATTATATATAGGAGCGACATTAGGAATTCCAACAGTTGTATACAGTTACAATTCTGTTTATACTGAGAAAGACGATCTGGATTCGATGCGTGCAGACAATACTACAACCTATGGTTATCCAACAGAGGGTGTGGAGGGGTTTAAAGACATGTCTTACCAGGAAACCTATAAAACAACCGGAACAGGTTATAACTTAAAATTAGGGATAATTTACAGGGCGGCAGATTTTATCCGATTAGGCGCAAGTTTTCATTCACCCACTATATATAATATGTCAGACTCTTACGTCTATAAAATGAGTGCTAATTATGATGAGGGCGGATCTTTTTCAACGCAATACCCTCCCGATAATGGCGGGAAATTTGATTATAAAATTATTACCCCTATGAAATTTACGGGAAGCGTTGCTTTGTTGTACAATAAACTCTTGGCGTTTAACGTAGATTATGATCTTGTTAACTACCAACAAGCTAATTTACAAAGTTCACCGCAGGAGTTTACAGGCGTTAATTCAACTATTAGAAGCAAGTATAGCCAAACTTCAAATTTAAGAGTAGGAGCTGAGGCTAATTTGAAACCGATGTTTGTGAGATTAGGATATGCAATGTATGGTTCTCCGTTTGGCGAAACCTTTACCGGAAACTTTGTTACGTCGTTTTTTACGGGCGGCATTGGATTTAGAAAAGAAAAATTATATGCTGATATCTCTTTTACAAGGAGTATGAATACCTCCAATTACTACATGTATGGGCCTGAATACGTGGATCGAACGGTTTTAAGAAATTATGGCACGACTATTGGTATTACTTTAGGTAGTAAGTTTTAGTGTAGTTTTGTTCTAGATTAATTGGTTAGAAAGTCTCGGGGTAGTGGCCGGGACTTTCGCTTTTTATAGGCTTTTGTGAAAATCCACTTTAAAACTCTTTTTTAGCGGCAATTAAAGTGTTTTTTAACAAAGAGGCTATGGTCATAGGGCCAACGCCACCCGGAACAGGGGTAATGAACCCGGCTTTCTCCGACACTTCATCAAATTTAACATCTCCTACCAGTCTAAAGCCACTTTTTGTGGTAGCGTCATGTATTCTATTGATACCAACATCAATAACAACAGCACCTTCCTTAACCATATCAGCAGTTACAAAATTCGGGCGACCAATTGCCGCAATAATGATATCGGCTTGTAAGGTATGTTCTTTAAGATCTTTTGTTTTGCTATGGCAGAGCGTAACCGTACAATTAGCCAGATTCGTATTTTTAGCCATTAAAATACTCATAGGCGAACCTACAATATTACTACGGCCGATAACGACACAATGTTTGCCCTCTGTAGGAATATTATAACGTTCTAAGAGTGTTACAATTCCAAAAGGAGTGGCACTTACGTAAGTCGGTAAATTCAGCACCAGGCGCCCCACATTAATAGGATGAAAGCCATCAACATCTTTACTTGGTTTGATTGCTTCTATGATTTTTTGTTCGGAAATATGACGGGGTAAAGGTAGTTGCACAATATAACCGTCGATATCGTCATTGTTATTTAGCTCATCGATTTTTGATAACAGTTGTTGTTCAGATACATTTGCTTCAAACCGAACCAGTGTTGATTTAAAACCTACATTTTCGCAGGCTTTTACTTTACTGTTCACATAGGTTTGAGACGCCGGATCATCGCCTACTAAAATAGCTGCCAGATGAGGTTGTTTTTTATTTTTAGATATCAGCTCTTTTACTTCAGCTGCAATTTCAGATTGAAGCTCCAGCGATATTTTTTTTCCGTCGATTAAAATCATAATTTCTACATTTTAGGCATTCCGCCCGGCATATTTTTCATGAGTTTAGCCATTTGGTTTTTATCGCCCATCATGCGCATCATTTTGCGTGTATCTTCAAACTGTTTCAAAAGCTTGTTTACTTCCTGTATAGTTTGCCCGCTGCCTTTGGCAATACGCTGGCGGCGAGATCCATTCATGATCTCAGGCTGTGTGCGTTCTTTTGGCGTCATCGATCCAATGATCGCTTCAATGCCCTTAAAGGCATCATCATTGATTTCCGCATCTTTCATCGCCTTTCCAACTCCGGGAATCATTCCAACCAAATCTTTAATATTACCCATTTTTTTTATTTGCTGTAGCTGGCTTAAAAAGTCATTAAAATCAAATTGATTTTTGGCGATTTTCTTAGATAATTTTCTCGCTTCTTCTTCATTAAATTGTTCCTGGGCGCGTTCTACTAAAGTAACAACGTCACCCATTCCCAAAATACGATCGGCCATACGCTCGGGATAGAATACATCCAGGGCTTCCATTTTTTCACCGGTACCGATAAATTTGATGGGCTTATTTACAACCGATTTAATGGATAAAGCTGCTCCACCGCGAGTATCACCATCTAGTTTGGTTAGTACCACACCATCAAAATCCAAACGATCGTTAAAGGCTTTAGCTGTATTAACGGCATCCTGTCCGGTCATCGCATCAACAACAAATAAAATTTCGTTTGGATTAATCGCTTTCTTTAAATCTGCGATTTCCGTCATCATTTGCTCATCAACTGCTAAACGGCCCGCTGTATCAATTAATACAATACTGTTACCGTTTTCTTTTGCTTGCTTAATGGCCGCTTCGGCAATTTTAATCGGATTTTTTTCTTCTTTATTAGAGAAAACATCAACGCCGATTTGCTCTCCTAACACATGTAATTGATCAATAGCTGCAGGACGATAGACGTCACACGCTACTAATAAAGGCTTTTTCCCTTTTTTTGTTTTGAGAAAATTGGCTAATTTACCCGTAAAGGTTGTTTTACCTGAACCCTGTAAGCCACTCATTAAAATGATGGTAGGATTTCCTCCAAGGAAAATCTCTTCCATCTGTCCGCCCATTAACTGGGTTAACTCATCATGCGTGATCTTTACCAACAACTGGCTTGGGGAAACAGCCGTTAAAACATTTTGTCCGAATGCTTTTTCCTTAACCGTGTCAGTAAACGTTTTTGCTACTTTATAGTTAACATCGGCATCTAAAAGCGCCTTACGAACCTCTTTCAGTGTTTCGGCAACATTGATCTCAGTTATTTTTCCCTGACCTTTAAGTGTTTTGAGGGCTCTGTCGAGTTTATCGGATAAATTATCAAACATGGTATTATATTAAAAATAGAGGTGTAAAATTAGGTAAATTATTGGCTATTCTGAAATTAAAGACTGCAATATAACTGGTTATTTTGTCAGGATCTTATCCAAATTTTGTTTGGTTTGGAGGTCTTTTGCAGGAGATAAAATAAAAGTGACCTGATCGCCAACCTTTTTGGCGATGCATTCGCTGAAAGAGGCAGGTGATATAAAATACGAATTAAACTTTTCGTCAACGGCAATCATCACCGTTTTGTCTTTTGAGCCGTAAACAAAATGATAGGGCCCATATCCATAGCTGCCATTATACATGATCATACCATTAAGGTTTTCAATATTAAGATAAATCTGGATGATTTTTAATTCCTGTTGTTTTCCCTTTAGTTTATAAGTAGCATTTATCGTTTCGGGATCTTTGATTGATTTTACCCTATCAGCGTTGAACATCCCTAAGGAGTTAATGCCAAATTTTGCGAGGGCAGAGATTCTTAATTTTTCAATAGCCGAAACTTTGCCTACGTCTTTTTTGTACTTTTCACAATCAAACATGTTTTTCTTTTGTTGAAATTTCGTGAGAATAGACTCTTTATTGGCATTAAAATAATTATAAAATCCATGATGTTTTGTGATGAGCTTTTTTTCTGAACTATCGCATAAAAAATGAGTATAAAATTTCATAAAACAATCCAACGAATCTTCAAAGAGCAACTCGTTTACAGCCGTTATCTCTATTAGTTTTTTGAGTTTTGTGTCATTTTCAACTTCGGTATTGTCTAAATCATAAAGTTCTTTTAAATATTTTGTGTTGTTCTTCGCATTTAATTTAGAGGGTTTGCTGAAAGGATGAAAACCGGGGGATTTTCCGATAACGTTATAAATACGGGTTTTTTCCATTCCAATGTTCATTTTAATCTGAAACTTACTTTCGCCATTATAAATAAATTTTACAAATGATGCGTATAAGAGATCGGAAGGGCCTGGTTTTCCAAATTCATCTTCTGCAAATTGCCATTCATAATTTTTAAAACTACCCAATTCAGTATAGTCATTTAAAGAAATGAATTTTAATGTTTTTTTGGACGTGTCAACTTTTAGCTGATAGAAAGGGGATTTATAATCCACGAGGTTGTTTTTTACTGATTTGTACGGGTTATTGGGCAATAGCGGCTCCCTGTGAGTTAGATAATAGTTCATTTTCTTAAACATATTAGCAAAATAAATACAAGTATCACCGGTTACACAATTTGGATAAATGTAGATATCCGTATTGTTTCTTGTCATAGTTAACCTGTTGTTTTGAGAAATGATATTGCCATTTTGATCTGTTAATGTTTGTTGAGAATTGATCCATTGATTATGAATAGAATCAAAATTATAAAATTGCTGATCCGGAATTTTTTTAAGCGGTGTTTGGATAATAATATTTTTGTCGGATGCTTTTTTAAGAAGAAGTTTATTTCCGTTTTGATTCGCTAAAATTTTAAACATCCCTCCCGATTCAAATAACGAAATCTCATTATTTCGGATAAAGGACATAGGAATATTACCTAAAATAAAATCAGCCGGTGATTTATATTCAAAATAACTGATCGTGATATCGCCTGTTACTTCAGTGCCATCGGTATTTGTGAACGAATTTGGGCTAACGGTAATGGTGGTGGAATCCAGTTTTAGCGTTCCTCCTTTATCTTCGTTCAAGTTGAAATAGTT
Source organism: Bacteroidota bacterium (assembly GCA_040387475.1). Classification (GTDB taxonomy): domain Bacteria; phylum Bacteroidota; class Bacteroidia; order B-17B0; family Aurantibacillaceae; genus UBA4416. The sequence goes on from JAZKDT010000045.1 coordinate 15,368, forward strand.
TGGAGTAAAATCTTTTATACCCAAAATAGCGGGCATATCAATCCGTTGAGTATATACTGTTAGTTCTACTCGTCTGTTTTTCCATAGATTGTCAGGAGTGTTATCAAACGCTGGCAGGTTAAAGGCAAAGTAGTTGACGCTAGAATCCGCTGTTTTAAAACCTTTTCTTTTCAGGTATCCTATAATTTCTTCCGAACGTTTTTTTGATAGCCTTTCATTTAATTCTATAGAACCTTTGTTATCAGTATGTCCCTTTACGGTGATACAAAATGCAGATGGAATATTGGCCAGTGACAGAACGAAAGAGTCAAGCTTTTGTTTTTGAATGCTGGTTACAGTATGTTTACCTGATTCAAAGTAAATAGTATATTTTCCGAAAATCGTTTGTGTCTTAACGCAAAAACCTGTTAGTAATAAAAAAAGGAGTGCATAATATTTCATTATTAACTGGTTTAGTGTATTAAATACCTATTTTTTCATTCACTATCTTGAGAATCTCTGTTTCTAAAGCAATCGTTTTATTTTCAATTTCCTTTCCTTTGGTGATGATTTCATTTACATACGCTTTGTCGTCATAACCACCTGCGTTGATCCGAACATTCATAAAAGCTCCCATTACGGCGCTTCTGACACATAATGCGCCAACGCCGGCATCTGATACAGAATTCGGATTTCCTACTTCTGCCATTGCTTTAATAATTGTTAAACTATCAAATGATAGTTGCATCACTTTAAATGGTATTTCAATGGCAAACTTTGTAGCATCTTGTATGCCTTGTTTACGTGCCGCTTTTTCTTCATCAGTTCCTTTAGGTAAGCCAAAGGCTGTCATAATTTTATTAAAAGCAGCGGTATCAAGATCGACTAAGGAATTTAATTCATCTTTTATTTTTTGCCCTTTTTCCGCCCATTCGCTAAACTCTTCCCAACGATTATCCCAACCTTTTTTATGTGACGATAAATTAGCAACCATCGTTGCCAGTGAAATTCCCAGCGAACCCACATAGGCCGAAATTGATCCTCCACCGGGTGCAGGACTTTCACTGGCTGTCTCATCAGCGAAGTCGGTCAGGGTCATGCTTACTAATTTACTGTTAGATGTTTCTTTTAATAAATATTCAATAATGCGTTCTTCTGGTTTGAACGGCCCTAATTCATCTAATCCCATCGTTTTGATGGCGATCTTGATCAGTTCTTTTTCGGATACGCCTGTTGAGCGTTGTTGTTTCAAAAGAAAATATTTTCCAGCGTCCAGTAATGATTTCAAGGGAACCAGCCCCACAAGCTCTGAGCCAGTTACGCGAATGCCGCGTTCCGTTGCTTTTTTACAAACTTCGTCAAACGCAATGTGTAAAGGAGTAATATTGATATTGGTGAGGTTCATGGAAATTTGTGCTACTCCATATTCTTCAATAAACCAACCGATGGCTTTAACTGACTTTAAGCTTCCGGGAATAGTAACCGGGTTGCCATTTACATCAGTTACAATTTTTCCGTTAATAGGGTCTCCTTCACGTTTTACCCGTCCGCCTTCCCGTACATCAAACGCAATAGAATTGGCCCTACGGGTTGAGGTTGTATTTAAATTAACATTATATGCCACTAAAAAATCGCGGGCGCCAATAACCGTTGCACCTCGCTTAGCATCAAATTCGGCCGGTCCAAAGTCAGGTTTCCACTCAGGTAATTTTATTTTTTTGAAAAACCCTTCGTACTCGCCAGCCCTGATCACTGATAGATTATTACGTTCTTTATTGGATTGTGCGGCTTCATATAAATAAACCGGGATTTGCAGGTCTTTCCCAACCCGTTCGCCCAGTTTTTGAGCCCATTTGGCGGTTTCCTCCATGCTAATGTTAGCAATAGGGATCAGCGGACAAACATCGGTTGCTCCCATCCGCGGATGCTCACCTTTGTGTTTAGCCATATCAATTAATTCACCCGCTTTTTTAATGGCCAGGTAGGCGGCCTCTGTTACGGCTTCCGGATTTCCCACAAAAGTAACAACCGTGCGGTTAGTAGCTTTTCCCGGATCAACGTTTAATAGTCTTACACCTTCTACAGACTCAATTTCCTGAGTGATTTGTTGAATAACAGACATATCAAGTCCTTCTGAGAAATTTGGAACACATTCGATTAATTGTTGCATAAAAAAAACGGGTTTAAAATGGAGCTTAAATGTATAAAAATTACACGTTAATGATTTATAATAGCCTGAATCAATATTATTTTTAATTAACAATTGTCTATAAATAACAATATTTCACACCACACAAACGTTTGATGCAAGCTGCTATATTTGTTTAGGGAAAACACATGTTGAATCCAAATGCTCACATACTGATTTATACACATAAAACCACGCCAAGGGTTAAGTATACATTCAACCTTATTTTAAAAGATTGTCTGGGTTTGGAATTTACAATTACCAATAGTATTGATGATTATAAATTGTTTGAAGGGCATAAATTATCTTACACCACACAGGATGTAGAAAGTGATTTTCATATCGCAGCTCATACGTTATTGTTTGAATCGGGGATTAAGGAACAGACTATCCAAATGCAAAATCACGAGAAATATTTTAAATATTTTTTCAGAACCTATAACAACGTTTTACCTTTTGATGTATTTGCCGCTTCGTTTTATTTAGTATGCCGGTACGAAGAATATTTACCTTTTATCCCCGATTCGTTTAACCGTTTTGAAGCCGAGAATAGTTTAGCTTATCAGTACGATTTTTTGAAAATCCCTTTAGTCAATTTATGGATCGCTGAGTTCGAAAAATTACTCCTAAAAAAATTCCCGCAATTAATTGTTACACACAATCCATATACGTATGTATCGAGTATAGATATTGACAATGCATACAAGTATAAAGAAAAAGGAGTGATGCGTTCCATTGGAGGGTATTTGAAGTCTTTAATCAGTTTTGATAAAACCGACCTGATAGACAGAACCTCCGTATTATTCAGGAAAGAAAAAGATCCCTTTGATTCATACGATTATCAATTGGCGATACAAAAAAAGTATAAACTGAAGGTCATCTATTTCTTTTTGTTAGGAGATTATGGAGTGAATGATAAAAATCACCCTTCTAATAACCATGGTTTTCAAAAGCTCATTAAACATCTTACAGATTACTCGTCTCCAGGTATTCACCCTTCATTTGGCTCTAACGGTAATTCAAGGCAGGTTAAAATTGAAATCAATCGATTGGCAAATATTACACATCGCGATATTTTCAATTCACGACAACATTTTTCCATGCTTAAATTTCCCGACACTTATTTTACGTTGCAGGAGCTAGGCGTAACAAACGATTACTCAATGGGCTATGCAAATTTCAGTGGGTTCAGAGCCAGTTATTGTTTGCCTTTTTATTGGTATGACCTGGATGATGAACTGGAAACCGGTTTAAAAATTCACTCATACTGCTTAAGTGAAACTACCTTAAGATATAAAGACGGTGCTAGCCCACAAACTATCTGCGAGTTAGCAAAACCTTTGATTGATGAAGTGAAGAAATATAATGGAGAATTAATCACTATTTTTCATAACGATACAATGGGAACAGCGCAGGAGTGGATTGACTGGCAAAATATATATGAAGAGATCGTAAAGCTAGCCACCTCCAAATGATGCTCGTTTATACTGATATCATTACACCACGTGTAAATTACGCTATAGGCTTGGTGTTTACTTCCGTCCTAAATATTCCATTTAAAATCACGGAGGATAAAAAAGAATTTGACGAATACACACTTCCTAAAATCGCATACACGAGAATACCGGACTTTTTCGGTATTTATATCGCCGCCCATAATTTATTGTTTGACACGCATACTAAAGAGGTAATGCCAGAGGCAGATAAAAATTATGTGGATTTTCCCAGGTTCTTCAAATCTAATAGCCAGGATTTTTTAGGATATGATATTTTTGCGATGACATTTTATTTTGCAACACGGTATGAAGAATACCAGGTTTCAGAAAAAGATAACCACCAACGTTTTCAGGCAGAAAAAAGTATTTCATTTAAATATAAGTGTTTACATATTCCGTTCTTAAATAAGGCAATTCATGAGTTTGCCCTGAAATTAAAACAGGAGTTTCCGTCTTTAAATACGGTTAAAAGAACTTTTAATTTTATATCTACTATTGATATTGACAATGCTTTTGCCTATGCTCACAAAGGATTAACGAGAAATTTGGGAGGATTGGCAAAAGATGTTTTATCGCTGAAATTTGCGAAGGCGTTGTTAAGGATAAAGAGTAATGTCAATGACCAAAGCGATCCATATAATACCTTTGACCTGATCAATACATTGAGTGGAGAAAGTAAAACTGCTTTGCAGTATTTTGTTTTGATTGGCGATCATTCAACTTATGATAAAAATCCTCATCATAAAAACCAGGGCTTCAGAAAGCTTATAAAGTCTTTGTCTGTTAATCATCCAATAGGATTGCATCCTTCTTATGAATCTTACAATGAACCCGAAAAGATAGGAGTAGAGAAAAAGAGATTGGAGGAAATTACAGGAAAAAAAGTGAGCTCAGCGCGCTGTCATTTTTTAAGACTTACTCTTCCTGAAACTTATCGTACATTTATTGCGGAAGGAATAACAGATGATTACACCATGATTTATGCTTCTCAATCAGGTTTCAGAACGGGGTTGTGTACACCTTTTAACTGGTTTGATTTGGAGAAAAATGAGCCTACTAATTTAATGATTCATACAAGTGCCATAATGGAAGGTACATTAAGGGATTACAATAAACTAAGTACCGAAAAGGCACAAAACACCGCTTTACTTTTAATGCAGGAAGTTAAAAAATATGGTGGCGAATTTATTTCTATCTTTCACAATGATAGTTTTGTTGCCGGCGAAAATCACTGGATTGATGTGTACAAATCTATTTTAAACGAAAGTAAATCATAAAATCATGTGCGGCATAAGCGGTATCATCTCTAAAACAAATACAGTTTCTCTCAAAGATGCAATGTTTGCTATGAGCCGCGCTATCAAACATAGGGGGCCTGACGGGGAAGGGTTTACTTTCTTTTCTAATACGGGTTATACGGCCGTTTATTCCGATGAAACCCCACATGTAAATAAGCAAAGCAGTTCGTATGTATTTAATCCCAATATGGCTATCGAAAATTGCAATACCAGTTTCCACATGGCATTTGCACACCGGCGTTTATCCATTATTGATTTATCGGAAGCCGGGCATCAGCCTATGTGCGATATTGAAACTGATTATTGGATAACGTTTAACGGAGAGATTTATAATTATGTTGAATTAAAAGCCGAATTAAAAAGTAAGGGACATCAATTTGTCACGCAAACCGATACGGAGGTTATTATTGAAGCTTATAAAGAGTGGGGTGTTGACTGTGTTCAGAAATTTAATGGAATGTTTGCCTTTGCGTTGTTGGATAGAAAAGTTAACCGGTTATTTTGCGCGAGAGACAGGGCAGGAGTAAAGCCTTTTTATTTTAGCGACACGGATAATGCTTTTGCATTTGCCAGCGAATATAAAGCGTTTATTAAATCCGGGTTGGTGAAGTTCAATGTTAATGAAGGGCAGCAGTTCGATTTTATTGTTAACGGTAATTTAGAAAACACTGACCAGAGCCTGTTTAAAGGAATTTATGAATTAAAGCCGGGGCATTATCTTATGTATGATCTTGCAAATCATTCCTTTCAAATAAAATCATTTTATAATCTCTTTAGTTTACAGATATCAAAGCCTGAGTCTGAACTGATTGATATGATAGAGCAAAAATTAATAAATGCTATAGATATTCGTTTACGAAGTGATGTGGAAATAGGTTCGTGCTTAAGTGGCGGCTTGGATAGTACTATTATTGCAGGGATTGTGAAACATTTGCAGCCTGATAAACAAATGAAATTATTTACAGCAGTATTTCCCACTGAATCATTTGATGAATCCGGATATGCAAAATTGGCCGCAGAGTATGTTAACGGAAATTGGATGACGGTGAGTCCAACGGCGGATGAATTTTTCAGGGATATTGATACGTTAAATTATTACCAGGATCTGCCGGTATGGAGCACAAGTACGTATTCTCAACACCGGGTTATGAAACTGGCTGCCGAAAATAATGTTAAAGTAGTATTGGATGGACAAGGTGCGGATGAATTATTCGCCGGCTATTCACACCACTATATGGCTTTGTGGAAAGAAAGCTTTAGTTTCAAAAAAGTAAATGATTCAAAACAAACAGTCCCGCATGCTTATAAATTATTTGGAAAGCAATTATTAAAGGACGCTTTTAAGTTAAGCGTAAACTATTCGGGTTATTTTACCGGTGATAAAAAATCATATGGTAAAAGTAAAAATGAAAAGCTCTCGTCTACTCTCAACGAGCAGCTGAAAAGGGACTATTCAGGAAAATTAAAGTCATTTTTGAAATGCGAGGATCGTTGCAGTATGGCGTTTGGTATTGAAAGCAGAGTGCCTTTTGCAGATGACGTGGCCCTAGTTGATTATTTGTTTTCGATAGAAGGACATAAAAAAATTCAGTATGGTGTATCTAAATATTTACTCAGAGAAGCCAGCAAACAATATATTCCAAATCAAATATACAGACGTCGCGACAAAATTGGATTTGAAACACCCGTTAAAAAATGGTTTTCGCCACACAAGGATCAAATCATGGATTCAATCAGCTCAATGGATTTTGTTGATATAGATCACCTCCATTCTCAGTTCGAAGATCTGTTGAATAATAGGCCAGGATTTTTGCTGAGACTGTATTCATTTGCCGTATGGAAAAACGTATATTGTTCTATTTAGAAATTTGTCTACGTTTTTTTTAGCTTCATCTATTTTGCTTCCTAATCCATATTGAAATTTCACAATTTTCCTGCTACAAAATACCTACAAAATATATTTGGGTGAAAACTGATTGTCAGTTAGTTAAGCCCACCTATTTTTTATTGTAAAGTTTGATGTTTCGTTAAAATGTATATATTATTGTAAAGCTAAACTTTTGCTGGCTCACTACTAGGCGATGTTTACTCAATAGGGGGTTGCCCCCCTATGGATTGAAAGAAAAATAAAATAATATTGTATAACAAACAACTACTACTCACATGAAAAACTTTATTAAACTCTTACTTGCTGCAGTTTGGTTAATAGGATTCCAACAGATTGGACTGTCTCAAACGGATAACCATCATTTGCATAAAGACGCCAATGGTGGAAACATTGACAAGTTTTATTTGCCTCTTGAATACGATGCGGATTCTTTAATCGGGTTTGATGAAGAAGCAGCCTTGATTCAGGCACGCGAAGCATCTTCGGAAGAGTGGATGCAAAAACGTTATATAGCTGTATTAAAACGTAATTATATTGATTTTCATTACGGATATCAGGTTTCAAAAGGAGCCGATCCTACCGTTCAGGCCCCCTGCACTAACCCAGGATTCGAAACAGGTACCTTAGCGGGTTGGACAGCTTTACAAGGCGCCAACAACAATTCTCAAACAATGGCGGGTTGTTGCGCAGCAGCTACAACACAGGCCGTTATTGTTGGCCCTGGCGCTGATCCTAATGTTCCCGCAGTTCAAATGGTTCCTCCGGGAGGTGGTAATTTTGCCGTTCGTTTAGGTCAAACCGGTACGGGAGGCGTTTCATATCGTTTAAATCAAACATTTACAGTAACAGCAGCTAACTCTGTATTTATATATAAGTATGCCGTTATCCTGCAAGATGGAACCCACAGTTGTGCTCAACAACCTTTTTTCAACATCAAATTTGAAACTTGTAATAATGTGGTGATTCCATGTGCTCAATACCAGGCCTCTGCTTTTGGTTCGGGTTGCAGCAGCGGTGATCCTAGTTTTATTGCCAGTGGTTCCTGGTTATATAAACCATGGCAAACACGCTCTTTCGATTTATCTGCTTATATAGGTCAATGTGTAAATATTGAATTTACAGTTGGCGGTTGTGTGGCATCGCAGGGTGCGCATCCCGGTTATGCCTATATCGACGCTTCGTGTGAACCAATGACATTGGAACTAAATGGCGTGGATATTCCTGTTGGACAAACAAATACAAATTTTTGTGCTGTTGGAAATAACACCTTATGCGCTCCTCCGGGCTTTACATCTTATTCATGGACGGGTCCTGGAGTAGGAGGTCAAACAACGCAATGTGTAAATGCGGCTGCTGCGGGTTCGTATTCTGTAACTTTAGGGATGCAAGGTTCAAGTTGTCAAAGCCCTGTATTGTATTCTAACTTTGTTTTGTCACCAAAACCAATAGCTAATTTTAACTTCACTACCACCGCTTGTCAAAGTACGTTTACAGTGCCTTTTACAGATGCGTCAAGTCAAAATGGTGGTCCGGCTTTAAGTGGATGGACCTGGGATTTTAATAATGATGGCATACCGGACAATACAACCCAAAATCCTACAAATAATTTCCCTGCTCAGGGTACCTATAGTGTCGAACTAAAAGTATCAAATGGAGGTTGTACAGATAGTATTGTGAAAGTTATTTCGGTGTCCCCGTCTATTGTAGCGAGTTTTACGAATACGAGCGGTTGTTTAAATGCTGCAACTAATTTCACGGCAACATCAACACCTACTGCCGGTATTACCAGCCATTTATGGGATTTTGGCGATGGTACGCCCATAGGAAATGGTGCAAATCCAAGCCACGTTTATACTTCATTCGGACCTAAAGTGGTAACCTACACGGTAACTAATGCGTCCGGTTGCTCTAATGTCTTTACCAATACTGTTACCGTGTATCCAAATCCTACAGCAGCCATTAGCGGTAATACAGTTTGTTTGGGATCTGGAACCACATTTGGAAATACATCCACTGTAGGAGCTCCGGATGTTATCAGTGGTTGGGCATGGGATTTTAATAACGACGGTACGGTTGATAATACAACGCAAACCCCCGGTAATACCTATGCCACAGCCGGTACTTACACTGTAGAATTGAAAGCGACTACCAATAACGGGTGTAAAGATAGCACGACTATCCAGGTAAAAGTAAACCCTTTACCTATAGCAGCATTCACAGCCGGAAGTGCTTGTTTAAATAATAACGTTGTTTTGAATAATACCTCAACCGTTCCGGCTCCCGACAATATTGCCAGTACCGCTTGGAACTTTGGCGCAGGGGCTGCTCCTGCAACATCAACGGTTTCGAGCCCTCCTTCGTTAGTTTACAATACTTCTGGAGTTAAGATCATCACGTTAAATCTTACATCTAATAATACATGTACCGCTACCGTTACACAAAGTGTGTTGGTTAATCCACCTCCAGTAGCCAACTTTAGCACAACATCCGTTTGCCAGGGAACAGCTACAGCTTATACAGATCTTTCAACACCAACAGGATCTATTGTAAACTGGGCATGGGATTTTACGAACGACGGGTTAACAGATAATTCAACGAATGCACCAACCAACATATTTAGTCCGTCAGGAACCTATACAACCAATTTAATTGTAACGGATGCAAACGGTTGTAAAGATACGGTTGCTCTTCCTGTAAATGTTTGGGGTCATGCTATCCCTGATTTCAGTCCAACAAACGTATGTTTTGGAGCTTCCAGTACCTTTAGTAATTTAACTAACACAACTACCAATGCCAATGTAGGCGGCACGCCAACCTGGGCGTGGAACTTTGGCGATGGGTCGGCTGTTAATAATAACCAGAATCCTACGTATACTTACACTTCAACCGTTATTACTAATTATAACGTTACGTTAACTGTAACAACAAGCAATGGTTGTATTGATAACATTACTAAAAACGTTATTGTAAATACATTGCCAACTGCAACATTTACTCCGGTAAACGCGTGTTTAAATACAAACATCGCATTAAATAATACCTCAAATATTCCGGCACCGGATAATATTACCACGTATTCCTGGAGCTTTGGAGGCGGAGCTTCACCAACCTTAACCAGTTCGGTGCAAAATCCACCGGTATTAACTTATAATAGTAGTGGCGTAAAAGTGATCACATTAGTTGTAACTGCTAATACCACCTGTTCGGCTAGTATTACCCAAACAGTAACCGTTTACCCGCAACCCGTGGCTAACTTTAGTGCAACATCCGTGTGCCAGGGAACAGCAACAGCTTATACGGATTTATCAACCCCGGCTGGATCTATTACAGCATGGTCCTGGGATTTTACAAACAATGGTTCCGTTGATAATGCGACCAATGCCCCAACCAATATATTCAGTCCATCAGGAACCTATACAACAGGTTTGGTTGTGACAGATAACAACACTTGTAAAGATACTATCACATTGCCGGTAAATGTTTGGGGCCATACCTTACCCGATTTCACTCCGGATAAAGTGTGTTATGGAACCGCCAGTTTATTCACCAATTTGACCAACGAATCGGCTAATCCAAATACCGGAACGGGTAGCACTTATGTATGGGATTTTGCAGACAACTCGGGAACTACAACCATTGTTAACCCAAGTCACACTTATACCTTGGGCGGAAATGTGAATGTTGTTTATAATGTGACATTAACAGCGACTTCCTTACATAATTGTGTGGATGTTGTAATCAAACCGGTTAGCGTATACGCTATCCCAACTGCATCATTCACATCAGACTCTGTGTGTTTAGGAGTTGCTTCACATCTTGTAAACGCCAGTAACGGTAATGGAAATACGGTGAATACATACGAGTGGGATTTTTCGATGAATGGTACGGTAGACGTAACCGGCGTGGCTAATCCAAATT
>JAZKDT010000046.1:0-5388 GCA_040387475.1 Bacteroidota bacterium
TCTTGAAAACTGTTGAACCGTGAGGTTCCTGGGGTTCGAATCCCTATTTCTCCGCCAAAAGCCCGTCAAAAGCGGGCTTTTTCTTTTTTCTAATACCTACTCTTTTATACAATCTCTATATTTTACAGCCCTTACAGGGCAAAAATGCTTTAAAATGTTCTATGAAATTTAACTTCATATTACACTTTGAATCTCAAAAGACTATTACCCTATTGGGTACCCTCTATTTTAAAAAAAGTAATAGGGTACCAATAGTTGACAATTGTCTTGTTTTCCTTGAGCTTGGGAACTTTCGGGGGTACAATTGCTAAAAAACAATTAATCTATTAGCAATGAACAAACTAAAATTAAATTTCTTCTTAAAAGGTGATAAGAAGCAAAACGGCTTAACGGCTATTTACGGTAAAATAAAAATTGGCAATACCAACTGTACATTTTCCACAGGAAAGTATATCGAATCTAAAAGGTGGAAATCTACCAACTGTCTAAGGAACGCTCTTAGAGTAGATAATGATAAATCTTTAAAAGATTATCTTGATTCATACCAATTAAAATTGGAGAAAGAGCATACCCAACTTTTAAAAAACCATGATAGTAAAGATAAACTTACGGCTACATATTTTAAGAATATAGCAATTGATAAAAAACCACTAACAGAACGCCAAATCATGCTTTCTGATATTGTTAGTAATCATATTAAACACTTTAAATTACAAGTTTCAAAAGGAGATAGAGCTAAAGGGTCAAAAGATAAATATGTAAGAATGGGAGAAGTATTAAAAGCGTTTCTTTCAATCAAATATAATATTTGTGATATAGAATTTAGTAAAATAGATTCAAAGTTTGTATTTGATTTAGAAGACTATTTGCGTTTTGAAAGAAAGCATGGAGATACTAGCGGAATTGGACATAATACTACTGTAAAATACATTGTAAGGCTGTGTCTGGATTCATTGTGTCAGCTTCATCTTCGTTTAAAGCTTTTTCTATAACCTCTGCCAACATGCGAGCTTTACCAGCCATCATTTCAGCCAGTTTTTTAGAACTCTTAATCGTTTGCCCAATGTGAAGGCAAAAATCTTTTATCAGATTTATGAATTCGGTATGATTTTCTGGAAGCGATTTTATTTCATCATTTATTATTTCAGCAATCCTAATTTTCTTAACTAATTCACCGTCTATAAACAGCCAAAAGTCGATATAGTCTGTAATTATTAAATTATTTAATGATTTTCGGTAGCGTTCAAATTGCTCTTTATATTGTTTATCGTCAAGCTTAGACTTGATGTCTTTCGCTTCAATGTAACCAACAGGAATATCTTTTTTTGTAATGATATAATCAGGAGCCCCACACTTTACACGAGCTGGTTCGTTAGTAACCATAACATCCGTAACAATACTTTTAATAAGATTTTGTAAATAGCCACGATAGCTATGCTCTCTTGCACGGCCTGTGATAAATTCTTTATTTATATCAATTAAATATTCCTGTATCGTCATATTAGTCTTTTCCTTCTAGTATTTTTAATCCCTTTGAAATTAGTTCTTTTGCTTCAATTAATTCTGTTTTTCCAATAACATTTCCTTTTGTTGGAATAAATAATTCTCTTACATCCACATCAAGTGCTTCAGATAATTTCAATAATAATTCAACTTTCGGATAAAATTTTTCAGTACAAATATTACTTATTGTTGTTTCTGTTACTTCAACTTGATTTGCTAAGTCAAGCCTTGAAATACCTTTTTGAAGCATTATTTCTTTAATTCTTAGAACAGCCATTTTTTTGTTTTTATAATGCAAAGTACAAAATATTACGTTCAAGTACACATATTTGAAAAAAAGTGTATTTTAATTTGCTTATTTATGTATTTTAACTTATCTTTATATCATAATTATAAAGTTAAAATACACATGAACGCATCTGAATTCAAAACAGGGATTAAAGAGATTAAAGAAAATTTAAAAGGCTTAACACTTCAATTAAACAATGCTTATAGTACAAGGCCCTATAAAACTTTATATGAATTTGGTAACGCTATTTTGAATGAAGAAAAAAAAGGAAACGATTTTAGAATAAATTGGGTGTGGACATCTGCGGGAATATTATCTGTCAAATCTATTTCTCATCTATCTCAATTATTTTCAACAGAAAAAATAACTGGTGTTTCATTTGAAGCATATTATCAATCCAAAGATTTTTCTGATTATTTAAGAACTGGTTTTTCACTTAACGACTAATAAAAAAATCATGGACAGCTTCACTATCGTAAAATTTAAAAGATGGATTTGTTTTGTTGAAATGGGTGCTTATCCCAACGACCGAAAGGCAATCGAATTAATTAATGCTAAAAATGGTGAACCAGTTTTGGTTGCTACCATTAACGTTCCAGAGGTTATTATTAATGAAGATGAAGTAATAATAAAAAACTATACCGAGAACGAAGGAGTACTTGAAGCTCTGATAAAAGCCAAAGTAGTAAGTAATCCTATAAGAACAATTCAAACTGGGATGGTTACAGTTCCAATCTGTAAACTATTATAATCAATTTAAAACTAGCCTTATGGAAACGCAATCAATCTCAATAGCCAAAACAATATTAGAACAAATACAATATGCTGACCGTTGGTTTTTGCCAGCAATCGGTGCAAAGAATTTCCTAGCACTACCAGAATCCAAAATGTTTCAAGGCGGTGTTAGATTCAAAGTAAATGGATTAAAACATAAAGGAATTGTAGAAATATCTTTGCGTTGGGTAGATGATTACTCCATCAGTTTTCTAAGTAAAGCTGGTGATGAAATAAAAAGAGTTGAAGGTGTTTATTGTGACATGTTGGTAGAAGTATTGGATTGGATAGAAGGAAAGTAAGTCTCAACTCTTTAATGTAATATTATCCCACCAATTATCATCCTTCTGTACTTTCTTACTCGCTGCTTTAATCTTTTGAAATCCTGTAATTATTTTATCAATTTTAGCTAGTAACTCCTCTGAAATTTTTTCTTTTTCTTTATCCTTGTAATTGAATTTTTCAAGAATTTCAGATTTTTGGTGATACTCTCTTATGGATTTAAACTCCTCTAAAAGTGATAAATAATTATTATAATTATTATTAATGTCCTTCTCAAAATGCTCTTTTAAAATAGTGAAAAAATTTAAAACCTTTTCAACGGTTTCGGTTAACGCATCACCCTTCTCATGAATTTGGAATAGTTTACGAAATGGAGCAAACGTTGGTCTAAAACTTATAAAACTATAGTTTAATTTATTCCTATCGTTTTCGACCAAGTATTTAATATGGTCACACAGAAAATAAAATAAACGCTCACTGTATTTAGGTTTATGGTTAATAACTTCATTAAATATAGAAATTTCAAATGCAGACATCGCTGTATAGGAATCGATAACACCTTCATCAAAAGCCTTCTTAATCAAATGGCTAATGTTGAGATACAAATTAACTATAACCCATTCCTTTTGTAATTTCCCTAGATTAGAAGAAGATATAGTTCTTATCAAACTCTGAATTGACGTAAAAGCATAAGACAAAACCCTTTCTTTTCTAAATTCTATACTTTTCTTACAGGCTAATTCCAATAACCTTGGAATATGTTCAATAATAAAATCCCATTGGAGTTCTAAATCAACATTGTGTTTTATTTTTGAGTCATCGTCTCCATCCAAAAATGACAAACTTTTAAGCTCACTCTCTTTTGGCGTACTTTTTATTATATGAATTTCAAATATATTTTCAATCATCATAAATCCATCAATAATAACATCGTCTTGATTATGTGCAAGTAACTTCCCAATAAAATCTTTCATGTAATCCTCAAGACTTTCAGTTCTTATCAATCCAATTCCGTTATTCGCATGATGATTATGGATAGCAAGAAAGGAATTAAAAATCTGTTTCAGAGATTGATATCCATTTTTATTAATAGCTTCATTAACAACGCCATTCCAAATTATAAACAATGCTTTATAAAACTCACTTAAAGCCCTTCTATCAAACTCTGAATTAATAAACGGAATGAATTTGCTGGTAGATTCATGTATAATAAAAGCAGACACGTGATGGCTATTATCCCCAGCATATTTCTCCCCTAAATCTCTTAGAATAATAAACGGTGACGAATCAATGTTATCAAGTTCTTTTTCAAAATCGACCATACCATGGTTATAGCCTATAATTGCAGCTACATTTGGAGGTGTTATTTTGTTACATTCGTTTTGAATATATTTTTTCGATTCAGTTTCAAATAAAATTTTTTTACCAAGCACAAATAATGATATTATACTTAATATAAACACAAAAGCAAGAAAATACAGTATTGTTAACTCCATATTATCTATATCCTCGCCCATCACTAATAAGAAAAGAAAAGAATATAAAAGAACTGATGTTTGAATAGTAACAATAAAAATAACATTCTGATTTGTTAATAGTCTACTAGTTCCAATTCTTCCCAGTCTATTTCTGAAAATCTCAAAAGCCAGTATGATTATTGCTAAAGAAATCCCCAAAACAGAACTAATGACCGAGATTATAGTTTCAGCAATTTTTTCTGGTTCTTTTGTTTCAGATAAACCAAAATAGTCTGGAAAAAGATTAAAATTGATTTTTTTAAATATTAGGAAAAACACCCCAATTAATAGAGGTAAGTAGATGTATTGATATTTTACAAGATGTTTGTCTGATTTTGGAGTAATCGGTTTTACTGGAGCTGGATTAATTGCTTTTGGTTGATTCATACCATAAATTTAACAAACTTATCTATCTAAAATATCAATGAAAATGCTTATTTTTGATAAGCAATCGTACTTTGAAAATAACCAGTTCAGTTACCCTATTAGGTACCCTGTAAACTATAAATTATAAAAACGTTGGTATTAAAAGCCTGTAGAGGTAGGTCAGGGAACCTATTTCTCCGCTGATAAAAAAAGGGTTTTACATTGTAAAACCCTTTTTTATTTAAATGTGAGTTATTTTACCTACATATTAATTAGCCAGAAAGATAGCAGATATTATTACGGATACACTTCCAATCTTTATGAACGCTTAAGTCGTCACAATAGCGGCATGGTAAGAAGTACAAAGGCACGAATACCGTTTAAAATTCATTATTTTGAAGAGTTTAATTCCAAAACTGAGGCAATTAAACGTGAGAATTTTTTCAAAAGCATTGATGGCTATAACTGGCTCAGAGATCAAAACATCATCACAAAATGAGATTGCGGTCCCATCGGGAAAAACTGTTGAACCGTGAGGTTCCTGGGGTTCCCCCGATGGGGCTATTTCTCCGCTTTACGTTTATTACTTTTTAAAGCCGCTTGTGTAAACAGGTGGCTTTTTAGTTTTCCTTACCTCAGGATAAGACCTTTAGAAAT
>JAZKDT010000046.1:5398-15301 GCA_040387475.1 Bacteroidota bacterium
GGCCGGTCTTAGCTGGGAAACCATCTTGAAAAAAGAAGCAACGTTCAGAAAAGCGTACAGCAATTTCAATATTAAAAAAGTAGCGGCGTATACTGAAAAAGACAGAGAAAGACTAATGGCTGATGCCGGGATTATCAGAAATCGTTTAAAAATTAACGCTGCTATTGAAAATGCAAAAACAATATTGCTCATTCAAAAAGAACACGGCTCTTTTGAAAAATGGTTGGACACTAACAGTCCTAAAACAAAAGAAGAATGGGTTAAACTTTTCAAAAAAACGTTCAAGTTCACTGGCGGAGAAATAGTGAATGAATTCCTTATGAGCACAGGACATTTACCGGGAGCTCATTCGCCCGACTGTATTATTTATAAGAAAACCGTAAAGGCAAAACCAATTTGGTTAACGACGCAAAAGTAAACAACACAAATCTACTCTCTCCCGCTTCTGGCTATAATTCTTTTTCGGTGTTTTGTTCCCCAGGTGTGTAACTCGCTGATCAAAGGCCTTAACGTTTTTCCATAAGTAGTTAACTCATACTCAACAGACACAGGAGATGTGTCATATACATGCCTGCTGGCGAGTTCATTGATCTCAAGTTCTTTTAATTCCTTAGATAACATCTTAGGGGTTAATCCCGGTATTTCGCGTTGTATTTGCTTGAACCTTTTTTTGCCAAAGGTTAAAGAAAGAATTATCTGTATCTTCCACTTGCCGCTCAAAATATCCAAAGCGTCTTTCACAGGTAACAATTGTTTGGTACATTCTGTTGCGGAATGATGAATTGGAGATTTACGTTTATCTTGTTCTAAAGTTTCCATATTGACTATTTATGACACAAAGATACGACATTACCGATATCTTATGGATACCGCTTTCCTAAAGTATACCGGTATCCTATTGGAAACTACTATCAAATGGATACTTAATACACCTAGTTTTGTGATCTAACTTTAAAACTTAAATCCTATGTCAACAAAAACAACACGCATCATTTCTATTATATTAATGATTATTCCGTCGCTGATGCTCATCATGAGCGGTATCATGAAGATAACCCATGCTGAACAAATTGTAAACGGATTGACCAAAATTGGCCTGGGGTCGTACATAACCCTTTTTGGAATGATAGAACTCATCGCTGTGGCATTGTTCCTTTACCCCAAAACCTATAAGATCGGTTTTTTATTAATCTGTTGTTATTTAGGCGGGGCCTTGTCGATTGAATTATCAACAACACAGCCGCCCACAGCCGCCATTATTTTAGCTGTTGCCTGGATCGCGGTGTTCCTGAAAGATAATAACATGTTTTTAAGTCCCGGAAAAACCAATTAATAATCTACGCGATAAACGGGTTAAAAAGGCGCAACAAAGCGCCTTTTTTTATTTAGTTTCCACAAATTGTGGAAATCAATCCTCAATGAATTCGAATTTACGGTAGAAAAGTGTAGAATGTACAAGGATTTCAACAACGGTACTATTTTTGAAATCCTATTAGCATCAAAATTTACGATTTTATACTAATTCCAAGCTTATGAAAAAAATGTACTTCAAAAAAATTTGGCTCAGACTCAGGATCATTTATTAAAAATTAGTATATAATCCAAAAGTGCAATAAAATTATATTTTTGCAACATTATAAAACATATAGAAATTGGAAAAGGTAAAATCTTCAAAATCAAAATTTATATTCCCAAAAACACCAACCGGTGTTGAGGGATTAGATGAAATCACAGAGGGTGGTTTCCCAAAAGGCCGACCAACACTTATTTGTGGAGGTGCAGGTTGCGGTAAAACACTATTATCAATGCAATTTCTTATTAAGGGCATTACTGAGTTTAACGAGAATGGAGTCTTCATGTCTTTTGAAGAACCGACTAAAGATCTTACATTAAATGTAAAATCTCTTGGTTTTGACCTTGATAAATTCAAAGCCGACAAAAAATTGGTCATAGATCATGTTCGAATAGAAAGATCAGAGATTGATGAAACTGGAGAATACGACTTGGAAGGTTTATTTATTCGTTTAGGACATGCCATTGACACCGTAAAGGCAAAACGGGTAGTGTTAGATACGTTGGAAGCTTTATTTTCGGGATTGGATAACCAGGCCATTTTAAGAGCTGAATTAAGACGTTTATTTCACTGGCTAAAAGATAAAGGTGTTACAGCTATTATAACTGGCGAACGTGGCGAATCAACATTAACCAGACAAGGACTTGAGGAATATGTGTCTGACTGTGTTATTTTATTAGATCATAGAGTTATTGAACAGGTATCCACCCGCCGGTTACGCATAGTAAAATACAGGGGCACAACGCACGGAACCAATGAATATCCATTTTTAATTGATAAAGACGGGATTTCTGTTCTACCAATCACTTCATTAAAATTAGATCATAAAGTATCTACTGACATTGTATCTACGGGTGTGCCCGGCTTAGATGATATGTTTATCGGGGGGGGCTTTTTTAAAGGAAGCAACGTGTTAGTGTCGGGAACTGCAGGTACAGCTAAAACAACCGTAGCGGCCTATTTTGCGAATGAACAATGTCGTAAAAAACAACGAGTGGTTTATTTTGCATTTGAAGAATCGCCACAGCAACTCCTCAGAAATATGAGATCTATTGGTTTGGATCTGGAACCTCACATCCAAAAAGGTCTCTTGCAAATCCATTCTTCACGGCCAACGTTAAATGGATTAGAACTGCATCTTTTAACATTACGGAAAATAATTAAGGAATATAATCCCACGACGGTCATCATTGATCCCATCAGTAATTTAATTTCAGTGGGAAGCCCGCACGAAGTGAGATCCATGCTGGTACGATTGATTGATATGCTTAAATTAAATAACATCACCTCTATGTTTACTTCCCTGGGTAAGGAGAGCTATGATAGCAGGCCGGATTTAGCTGAAGAATCCGTTTCGTCACTAGTGGATACGTGGGTAACAGTGAGGGACATTGAAGGAATAGGGGAACGAAATCGTGGCATTTACATTATAAAGTCAAGAGGAATGGGTCATTCCAACCAGGTACGCGAATTTATTATTAGAAATGATGGGCTTCATTTATTAGACGTGGAACTTGGGCCGAACGGCATTTTAACTGGTGCAGCCAGGAAGACAAATGAGCTTCAACGTAAAGTATCTCAGCTAAAACTTCAGAACGAGATGGATAGAAAAGATCGCGAAATATCCAGAAAACGCAAAGTGTTAGAAGCAAATATCGCCGCATTAAATAATGAATTTGAATCTGTACAGGAAGAATTAAGTATTTTGAAAGCGACTGAACAGTTACATTCAAAATTACTTTCAGAGACCAAAACAGGCAAACCTAAAAAAAAATAACATGAGCAAGCAGGTAGCAGAATGGCAGCTCTTATTATACATTGCGGGGCAAACCCCAAAATCAGTAAAAGCGCTTAGCAACATAAAAAAATATGCTGAAGAACATTTGGCGGGAAAATATACAATTGAAATTGTTGACCTCCTAAAAAATCCTCAATTAGCAGAAAATGATCAAATCTTAGCTGTTCCAACGTTAGTTAGAAAATTACCCGAACCAATTCGTAAAATTATTGGCGATCTTTCTAACGAAGAAAAAGTATTGGTAGGATTAAATATTAAATCTACCGTCCAATCCAACTAAGATGAAGAATCAAAAACTTAAGTTCAAATTGTTTATTTCTGGCATGTCCGTAAAATCGGGTCGTGCTATTGAAAATATTAAAGCAATTGGTGACCAGCAATTGAAGGGAAACTACGAACTTGAGATCGTTGATTTAATGAAATCAAAGGAAAAAGCAATCGAGTTCCAGATAGTGGCTATACCCACACTCATAAAATATGAACCGGCGCCCTTAAGAACGTTGGTTGGTGACTTATCTGACACAAAAAAAGTATTAAGGATATTAGAAATAGAATAAGGTTTTGGAACAAAGTGTATTACATATTAAAGATCTACAGGATAAAATTAGTGAGTTGGAAATTCAACTTATGGAATCCCGAAGCATCATAGAAGCCATACAGGACGGTTCGGTAGATGCCCTCGTTTTAAATAAAGATGGACAACATTCAATTTATTCATTAGAAAGTGCCGATTACACGTATCGGATCCTGATCGAAAAAGTACAGGAAGGCGCGTTAAGCATTTCGGAGAACGGTTTGATCTTGTACTGCAACGAATATTTTGCAAAACTGATCAATATGCCCGATGATAAAGTAGTTGGTACTTATTTCAACAGCTACATCGAATCTGTAGGTCAGTTCCAGGAACTACGTGAGGCAGTTAAACACGGTCCAACCAAGGGAGAAATTATTTTAAATATAAACGGTGTTAAATTACCGGTTTATATTTCTCTTTCAGATTTGCAGCCCTTTGTGCCGGCAATCGGTATTATTGTGAGTGATCTTTCTCAAAAAAAGAAACATGAAGAAGACCTGGCTGTATATCAACGCAAACTCGAAATTAAAGTAAATGAGCTAAATGAAATAAATGCGCATTTGGTAGAATTTATTCATGTTATCTCGCACGACATCAAAGAACCATTGAGGAAAATTGTAGCTTATAGCTCACACTTACGTGAATTAAGCAACGACAAATTTGAACCGGATGATATTAAAAAGCTCAGCATCGTGAGTAATGCAGCTGCACGACTTAACTCGCTGGTAGATGATCTGGTAAAATACTCTATCACCGCACGTAAAATAGATCTGAATGAAATCGATCTGAACAAAATATTAAAAGATGTAACCGATGATTTGGATTTAAGTATTAGTGAAATGAATGCCCAGTTGTTTGTCAAAGATCTTCCGAAAGTAAATGGTTCTGAAGTTCAGATGCGTCAGCTGTTTTTAAATCTTTTAAGCAACGCTTTAAAATTTAAAAAAGCAAATGTTACACCTTCGATTACTATCAGTCATGACATCAGGGACTGCGTGGATTTTAATTTTCCCAATAAAAAATTTCATCGCATTAGTATACACGACAATGGCATTGGTATTGAAAAACAACAGCTTAATAAAGTATTTATGATATTCCAACGGTTGCATATGCCCGAAGAATATCCGGGAAATGGAGTAGGCCTAGCCATTTGTAAAAAAATAATGGAGAATCATTTAGGCCGAATTGATGTGGAAAGTACACCGGGCGATGGAAGTACCTTTAATATTTATTTTCCTGTAACCCATTAAATGAACACATTCAACAACTTACATATTGTTATAGCTGAAGATGATCCGGATGACGGAGAAATTGTGGTCAACAGTTTCAATTCGCACCCCTGTTTTTCAAACATTACCTGGGTAAAAAATGGTCAGGAATTGCTGGATTTTTTAAATGCATGCGAAAAAAAACCGGATGTTATTTTAACGGATATTAATATGCCTAAAGTCAATGGTATTGAAGCTCTGGAAAAAGTATTCAGTGATTCAACATTATGTTCAATCCCGGTGTTTGTTTACTCCTCAACCGCAAATCCTACTTATGAAAAAAAATGTAAAGAATTGGGCAGTCTGGCATTTTTAATAAAACCCTACAGTCTCAGTGATTTTAATGATATCCCCTATCAACTCGTTTATATTTTAAATTCAAAATTCCCGCCAAAAGAAAGCCCCTGTGCGGACAGTTGATAAATTTGATGATGTTTTTCTTTCGATAATATATTTCATTAATTTAGCTCTTGATATACTATTATGAAAAGCAACTTATACAATAAAGAGGCCTCCGGTTTCTTACACGGAAAATCAGAACACACATTAATGTTGTTTAATCATTTTATAGAGGAATATAAAAAAATAGGAGATATTGTTATTGAACCAACCAAAACCATGATTGGCATCAGTAACTCTAACAAACGTATTGCCTGGGTAACACAGCTAGGAAAAAACTTTGTTCATATTGTGTTTCCTTTCAAAAAGCTATATGAGGATAATTTATGTTTCCAAAAAATGGCGCAGGTTCCCGGAAGCGATACACAGTTCAATCATCATTTCCGAATGCTCCATAAAGAAGATCTCAATAAAGAAGTTCTAAAATTTATGAAACTGGCTTTTAAAGAAGAGAAGTAACAATTGTATATATTTGACTCCTCTTACTTTAAAAACACTCTATGAATCGTATTGACCGCGTATCTGCCATTTTAATCCAACTACAATCTAAAAAAGTAGTAAGAGCGCAGGATATTGCTGATCGGTTTAATATTAGTTTACGTACCGTTTACAGAGATATCAGAACGCTTGAAGAAGCTGGAATACCATTGGTTGGCGAAACAGGCATTGGCTATTCCATTATGGATGGATACCGATTGCCTCCTGTAATGTTTACCCTGGAAGAAGCAACTGCTTTTTTAACAGCAGAAAAATTAGTGGAAAAACTAACTGACAATTCCACTGATCAAAGCTATAAATCAGCGATGTATAAAATAAAGTCAGTATTGCGATCTGCTGAAAAAGATTATCTGGAGGATATGGATGAGAACATTGAGGTAATGAATAATCCTTATATTCCTAAGGAAAGAGCAGCCGATAACTCTCTGCAAACGATTTTAAAAAATATATCTGAAAAAAAAGTAATGGCTATTCATTATTTTGCCAATCACAGCCAGGAAAACACCAACCGTAATATTGAGCCGGTGGGTATTTTTTATTACAGTTCCAATTGGCACCTACTCGCTTTTTGTCAACTTAGAAATGATTATCGCGACTTCCGGATTGACCGCATCAGCCAAATCGTCTCCACCCCTCTACCCTTTAAAAAAAATCATCCTTCCTTAAAGAGTTTCCTAAAACAAATGGAGCAGGAAAAGGAAATGCATCATATTGTGATGCTGGCAGATAAAGAAATTGTAAAGCATTTTGGCGAACAAAAATATTACAACGGCTTTGTGTCGCAACAAGAAGTTAGAGGGAAAATGGAAATGACATTTTTAAGTTGCTCTATTGAAGGATTTGCTAGGTGGTATATGACATTTGGCGATAGAGCAGAAATATCGAGTCCGGATAGTTTAAAGGAAATTATCAAAAAAATAGCCACCTCTATTGCAAAAAAACAATAGCTTGCATTTTTTTCTTCCTGTTCTTCAACTACTTACTCATTTTCTTTTTTCCTACTGACATACCGTTGTCACCTACCCTTCTTTCCTTTGTATCATAACCTTTAAATATTAAACCTATGATCACATTTATGGAATCGTTCTTAAAAGAACTCGAACAAGAAAGCATTGGAACCAGAAAAATGTTAGCCCTGGTACCCGCCGATAAACCGGATTGGAAACCACATGAAAAAAGCATGAAATTAAAAGATCTGGCAACACATATTGCCGACCTTCCTACCTGGGTGAACCTGGCTTTAGAAAAGGATGAACTTGATTTTGCAGCAGCGCCTTATAACCCAACTAATTGTAATGGAGGCGAAGAATTAACTGTTTACTTTGACAAAAATTTGGAAGAAGCCAAACAGGTTTTACTGAAAAGCAAAGATTCTGTTTTAGAAGAAACATGGACCTTACGAAACGGAGATATTATTTATATGCAGTCTACGCGATTAGAAACTATACGTCATTCCTATTGTCAAATGGTGCATCACAGGGCTCAATTAGGTGTATATTTAAGACTATTAAACATTCCTATTCCGGGCGTTTACGGGCCAAGCGCAGACGAATCATTTTAATAAATTTACTGTCAGTTCGAGCGAAGTCGAGAACAAAGTAAATTTTTAGCAGGATACTTTTTGACTAAGCTCGAATTCACAACTAAAAAAACAATCAACTTATGACAACAATAAAAGAACCATTTAAGATTATTGGCATTTCAGTAAGAACAACTAATGAAAATGGACAAGCCATAAAAGACATTCCATTTTTATGGAATAAATTTTTCACAGAAAATATTTCAGAAAAAATAACTCATAAGCTTAGTGACGATTTGTATTGTGTATATACTCACTATGAAAAAGACCATACAAAACCTTATACAACTATTTTAGGGTACAAAGTAAAAACGGATGAAGTTTTACCGGAAGGCTTAGTTGAAAAAACTATTGAACCTGCAGATTATAAAATATTTTCGGCGAAAGGCAAACTGGCCGAACCATTTGTTTATAATGAATGGACAAAGATCTGGAATTTGAATTCGGAAATGAATCGTTCCTTTACTTCGGACTTCGAAATTTACGGAGCAAAAGCTCAGGATCCGGAAAATGCTGAAGTGGATATTTATATTGCTATGAAATAACTTAAAATAGATAATATGGAAAAACTAGACCTGACAAAACTCTATAAATCATATTACACAGCTAAAGCCAGCCCGGAAATTATAAAAATAGAGAGTGCGAATTATTTATCCATACCGGGTAAAGGCGACCCTTCTGATAAATTATTTTTGGACAAAACACAGGCTTTATATTCTGTAGCTTACACGTTAAAATTTGCATATAAAAGTAAAAACAAAGATTTTACGGTAGCTAAACTTGAGGGTTTATGGTGGTTTGACGAGGCCCGGCATAATAATCTCTCATTATCGGAAACGCCACAAAAAGTACCAAGAAGCCAATGGGAATACCGATTATTAATTCGCTTACCTGATTTTGTATCTCACAACGAAATAGAAGCTGCAAAAAACGCTGCTCTTGCAAAAAAAGGTTTTGAAGCTATAACAGAAGTTGAGTATTTTGAATTGAATGAAGGATTAACCGTTCAAATGATGCACGTAGGTCCGTTTGACAAGGAAATTGAAACCTTACGCATCATGAGTGAAATGATAAAGGAGAAAGGATTTCAAAAAAATGGATTACATCACGAAATCTATTTATCGGATTTTAGAAAAACTTCGCCCGAGAAACTCAAAACTATTTTGCGTGAACCTGTCAGGTAATTTCCAGGCTGTGGAATGAATGGTAAAAAATTAAACTGAATCTGTGCCTGAATATAAATTTCGGCGCAGATTTATTTTTTCAAATATTTCCAATTTCTGATTTTACCTTCAGCCATCCAGGTAATGGCATCTGCTAAACGTTTGTTTTTAGTTGCTTCTGTTTTCGCTTCTTCCAACCAGGTAACGTATTCTTTTTTATTGCTATAACTAAATGCATCGTAAGTTTCTTCAGCCTTTTTATTTTTCTTTAAAGCAGATATTAAATAACCAGGCGTTTCAATTTTTTGATTTGCAACAACTTTTGGCTTAACCGGCAACTTGATATTATTTTCATTCAAAATCATCGCTTCTTTAATGTAAGCTTTCATGATTTTATCAGAAGGTAAATCTTTTAATGATGTGATCTTACCTAAATGCCCCATGGCCACTTCAGATTTCGCCGTAGTCAATAGTTTTTTATCCGTCATCAATGCTGCTTTCCAAAAACCAAAAACTGCATGCTCCTTAAAGGACGCCATGTGGCAAAAAGGCCCTTTATAGTCAAAGCAGGGGAAGCTCCATTTGATGGTCTCTTCAACTTCAGGACACACTTCATGCACTAAAGCTCTTAAATGTTTCAAAATAGGTTGTGCAAAAGGCTGAGCTTTTTTTATGTACTCGTCAACACGCTTGTTTTTATTCGCCATCATACATAGTTTATATTATTTAAACTTCAACTCAATACTTGTGCCGTTTACGTGTTTAATGTCCATATTGGCATCCACCTGTTCGGCCAACAATTCAACTAACTGCATTCCAAAACTCGAATTTCCTTTTTTATTTTTTTCCGAAGGAAATCCTATGCCGTTATCCGCTACAATTAACGTGTCTTTAGAAATGGAGATCCTGATCTCTCCTTTTTTATCTTTAAAAGCATATTTAAATGAATTACTCAAAATCTCATTCATGATCAATCCAATTGGAATCATTTTATCAATTTCGTAATAAAAGTCGGCTGGGATTTTCAATTTCAATTTCACAAAGCCTTTAT
>JAZKDT010000046.1:15311-48420 GCA_040387475.1 Bacteroidota bacterium
TATGTACTTCGCAGTTTTTCAAATAAAGATTTAGTGTAATTTAGTAAGTTAATTTTGCTAAGGTCGGAGTTAGCATAGAGCATTTCATGAATAAGCGACATGGAAATGATGCGGTTCTGACTTTCTTCAACTAACCTGGAAAAATTAATATCTTTTACCTGGTCGGAATGCAATTTTAATAAACTGGAAATTATCTGCATATTATTTTTCACGCGGTGATGAATTTCTTTCAGCAAGGTTTCTTTTTCCTTTAAAGTAGCTCTGATTTTCTCTTCTGATTTTTTTCTCTCAAAAAATAAAGGGATATCATATTTTTTTTGCGGCTTATATTTTAATTTTTCTTTATCGAGATATTCTGATATCCTATTGGGAGGAGCCATTATAAAGGTACAGTTCTTATCTCCTTTTGCGCGACAGGCAATTTCAACGGATGTTAACTCCATACCATAGCTCTGCTCACACCAACCCGACGAATAACCTGCATTCATTGAGCAAACCGGAAAATCTGTTTTTTGATTGGATCGAATCCAGGAGTCTGCCTCAAAAGAGTGAGGATGATGATACTTGATATAAAAATTATTATCGGGTGAGGGATGGCTTTCCGGAAGAATGTCAACAAATGCCCAGCCAGTATAGGCAAAATGAACCGGGCCGGCCGACATTTTAGAAAGTGGATCTTTCAACTTCATTTTTTTATGAAAGTTTTTTCCATCTTCAATTCCTATTAAATGCGCAAAGTCAAATAATAAATTTCGCCCGATCTTAATGGCCTCCGGTGTTGGTCTATCGGAATAAAGTCGGGTAATGTTATTTAAGAAATCATTTGCTAATGATTCGGCGCGCATTAATACATAGCGCTGTCCATTAACTTCTATCTTCGATAAACTGGGGTCGGCAGTAAATGTTTGAAAATGTTTTTTTACAACTTCTGAGGCTTTATCAAAAAGAGGCTCAATGTTTTTAGGAACCTTCACGGTTTTCTTATCCGTAAAAAACACATCCTTCTTTTTTTTAAGAATTTGATTTTCTTTTTCTAACTCTTTAATCCTGTTTTTTAAAGACTGAATATGGTCATCTTGCTTCATGCAGCCTGTTATTAATGAGAATAAAAGAATGTAGTTTAACTAATGCACATTTAATACACGTGCTGTCCGCCATTAATACTATAATTGGCCCCGGTAATAAAGCTGGTTTCCTCGCTCGCTAAAAAAGATACCAGATGAGCAACTTCGTGAGTTCCACCTAAACGCCCCATTGGTACCTGCGCCACAATTTGATTGAGCACTTTTTCGGGAACTGCCATAACCATATCCGTACCGATATATCCGGGCGAAATGGTGTTGATCGTTACTCCATATTTAGCAACTTCCATCGCTAACGATTTTGTAAAACCATGCATACCTGCTTTGGCGGCTGAGTAATTAGTTTGTCCAAATTGCCCACGCTGTCCGTTTACTGAAGAAATATTAATAATTCGGCCAAAATTACGATCAATCATTCCCTGGATAACCTGGCGTGTGCAATTAAATACAGAATTCAAATTGGTATTAATAACGGCATGCCAGTCTTCAACCTTCATATTAATTAACCGGCCATCACGGGTGATGCCGGCATTATTAACCAAGGTATCGATATGTCCGTATTTCGCATTGATATCCGCGATCATTTTTCCGGCACTTTCAAAATCGCTTACGTCGCCATAAAATAACTCAATAGGATAGCCTTCACTTTTCATTTGCTCCATCCATTTTTCCGCTTTTTCTTTGGTGTGATAATTACCTACCACCGTGTAACCATCTGTAAACAATTTTTTGCACATGGCGGTTCCTAAACCGCCTGTTGCTCCTGTAACCAGTACTGTACGTTTATTATTTGACGTGCTCATAAAAATAGGTATTTAATGATTGATTAATATTAGTATTCAAAAATGATAAGTTGTAATCAAAGTAAAAACAGGAAGCGCAAAACTTAACGTTTTAATTAAATTTTGTCAACGTTCATTACGGTTGCTTCACCGCTTGTACAAACATTTCCCGTTGCTTTATCTTTAATCAATGTTTCAATAACTGCACGGTGTTTATCTTTCAAAACTTCTTTAACGGTAAAAAAAGCTTCATAATCAATTTCAACATACATGGGTTTCATGAAACTTAATGATTGTTTTAAATAAATGGTTCCTTCGCCCGGAAATAAAACGCCGAATACTTTGCTAAACAAAGCTGCCCCCAGCATTCCATGCATGATTGGCTTTTTAAACATCGTTTTTGCAGCAAATTCAGGGTCAGTGTGCACAGGATTTTTGTCGCCTGTTACTTCTGCAAAACGGTTTACTTCGTCTTGGGTAAATATAAAATCATGGGAATAGGTTTGTCCAATTTCTAACATAAAGCTTAGTTTTTCAGTAATTTTCAAAAAAAAAAATCAAAATGTCAAGTATTTCAAAACTTATTTCGATTTAGACCAAAGATTTGTTTTTTACGACAATTTAACTAAAAATTAATACGAATTTACTTGACATGTATAGTAAAAAATGCCGACATTTGCAGCGGATTTGAAAATTAGCCTTTAAAATACTGATTTTCAGGCATTAAGGTTAATTTACTAATAATACAATATAAATTTAAGGTTAAAAAATGAAAACAAACAACCCAATGATCGACAACATGATGGATGCTCAGGCTAATGCTATGAACACCTGGATGGATTCTGCAAAGAAATTTCAATCAGCATTTTCTTCAGGTAATGCAATGGCAGAAAGCCAATCTATTTACAAAGATATGATGGAGAAACAAGCTGCTATGTTTAGTGGCATGAATACAAACGGTTCTAATCCGTTTGGAGCGAATCCTTTTATGAATGATAATTCTAAACCGGAAGAATTCATGAAAAACTGGTACAATCAACAAATGAGTGGATTGAAACAAATGACTGACTTTAATCAAAGTATTTATAACTCCATGGTTAATTATGGCAAAAATGCGAATGATTATAACAATAGCTTTTCCACAATGAATAATGCCTGGACAAACATCTATAATAGCTGGATGAATACGATGAATACTTCTTACGATACTTTTTCAAAAGGCATCAAAAATCCGTTCAATGCAGATATGTTCAAAAATATGTTTGAAGGTGGCCAAGCATATATGAAAGTTCAGGAGATGTTTCAACCAATGATGACAGCTCTTAAGAATTCTGATTTCAGTGCTGATACATGGAAAAACATTTATGCAGCTAACAATTACAAACAAATGACTGAACAGGTATTTGGTTCGTTTTTCAATAACAACAGCTTAAAAGATGTGTTTGAAAATTCAACCAAACAAATGCAGGACTTTTTTGTAAAACAAAACGGAATGGGAAAAGAGTACTATGCGCAAATGCAAAATATGTCAACTCAATTTCCTGAAATGTTTTCCGGTAACTCTGAGCAAATGAAAGACCTTTACGCTAAAATGAATAACGTATTTGGAAAAACATTTGAACCATTGTTAAAATTAGCTAACCCTGGTAAAGAAAAAGAAAATGTTGAAGCAACCATAGCATTATTGGATAAAGTAACTGAGTATAGCGTTAAACAATCTGAGTTACAATCTCAATTGTATAAAACAATGCAAGCTTCTATGGAAACTTTAGCTAAAGAAACTCAGGAAAAATATAAAGACGTTCAGGCTGATATACAAGCTGGTAAAGTTAATTTGCCAACAGCAACAGAATTATATAACGAATGGGTAAAAACAAACGAAAAAATGTTTGCTGAGTTATTTGCTACCGACGAGTTCAGCAAAGTAAAAGCTGAAGCTTTAAATTTAAGCATGGATGTAAAAAAACACTTCGAAAAACAATTCGAAAATGTATTTGAACAATACCCGGTAATTTTTAAAAGTGAAATGGAAGAGATCTACAAAACTATTCACGATTTAAAAAAAACAGTAAAAGATTTACAAACTAAATTAGCTGTTCAAAATGCAGCTTCAGTAGAAGTATTTGAAGAAGATAAAGCTTCAAAAGCTAAAAAGAAATAATCTCCTTTGTGTTCATAGCACAATTATAAGAGGGCTGCCAATGTGTTTGTGGGCAGCCTTTTTTGTTCCTTTATTTTTATTTTGTACTTTGTTTCCTCTATGATATTTAGCTACTATAAGAACACCTATAATAAAATTTACCTTGGATTTTTTCTTTCCATTATACTGGTGTTCTTTTATACGCGTCCTCTTAATTCCGATTATCATAAATTTATTGCCGGAGATGGTTTTGGATATTACTCGTATTTACCAGCCAAATATATTTTTAACGATCCCAACTACGATTTTAAATGGTTTAATAAAGCGCATAATGCCAACTATGTATATTCTGCATTTCCCGATCCTGAACAAAATTTACTTGTACAGTATGGCGATAAAAAAATAAATAAATATTACCAGGGACTTTCTTTCATCTGGATGCCATTTTTTATAATAGGCCATATCTGCGCTAAACTATTTCATTATCCCCCTGATGGATTTTCGCAGCCTTATCAGTGGAGTATTGGTTTAGCGAGTTTATTCTATTTATTTTTGGGATTATTCTTTTTAAGGAGACTTATCAAAAAAATATTCAACGACGAATTAATTGCTACAATCACTCCTATTTTCATATTCTACGGTACTTATCTGTTCTATTACGGAATCAACTTAAATTCACAATCACACGTTTATTCGTTTACGTTCATCACCGTATTCATTTATTTTGCTTACTGTTTATGCACAGACGATGCTAACAAACTTACCAATTTTTTTCTAAGTGCGTTATGTCTCACCATTCTAATTTGTATCCGGCCTTTAAACGGGCTGATCATTTTCTTGATTCCCGCGTTCCTTACAAAAAACACATTTAAAAATGCGTTTAATTTTAGAGAGTTAACTTTGTTTCACCTGGCCATTTTTTTATTAATTGTAGCCGTGCTTTATCATCAACTGAGTATCATGTATATTCAAACCGGTACTTTTTTTCCATACACTTATACTGATGAGCACTTCGATTTCGCGCATCCCCGCTTATTTGACACGCTCATCAGTTACCATTCGGGCTGGTTTGTATATGTACCCCTGGCATTGATCGCATTTTTTGGTGCTATTTATCTTCCCACCACTCAACAAAAAATAATTCTACCCCTCTTCTTCGCATTTATTATATTTATATATAGCTGTTGGTGGTACTGGCCCATTACTGCCAGAGCGGTGATCGATTTTCATGCTTTATTGGCTATATTTTTAGCTTCTCTTTTGGTAAAAGTAAAACCTCGCAAAAAGTTGAATGCAGCAATATTAATAGTTCTCCTAATTAGTGCCTGCTATTATCAATTAAAGAGCTTCCAACAGCATAATGGCATTTTGGTGGAAAACTATACCTACAAAGACATATTTTGGAGAAATTTTTTTAGGATACACAAAACCCAAATGTTCCTCGTGCCCCCGGAGTCTATTCTCAAACGCGAAAGCTATCAACAGGATATGGAAAGCGGTTTTAGTGAAGGAGTAAAAAGTCTTTCCGAACATCATTCTCCTACAAATTCCATTCTTCTGGATAAACAGAGCGCCTTTTGTGCTTTTGAAGAATTGAAATACCCCAAGCTTTTTAACGAAGAAGGTATCAAAAAAATTCGTTTATCATTTTGGTGTAATTTTAAAAAAGATATTACAGCGGCACACATCTATTTAAAACTGTTTGATGCAAACAAAGAAGAAGTTTTTTCAACAGCATTTTATATCAATGAAGATGATATGATGAAAGACACCTGGGATTATAAAGAATTTGGTTACCAGATTGGAGAAGAGGATCTGGCAGGAAAAAATCCGGTGAAATACCTGAAATGGTTTATTTGGAATAACGAGGGAAAAGGTGAACTTTTTGTAGACGATATGAAGACAGAATTCATTCTCACCAATAAACATTTTGAAACATTAAAATAGATTCAGTTATATAATTTTGTAAATTTATCCTATTAAAAACAAGCCCTATGGAAAATAAATTAGTGGAAGAAATGAATAACATGAGCTCAAAACTATTAAAGAGCTATGAAACTTTTAATAACATCCAGGAAGTAGATATCGCTACCTCGGAAAAAACAGCAGTGTATTCCGAAGACAAACTGACGTTATACAAATACAATCGAGAAACTGAATCAACTTACAAAACACCTGTATTAATTGTTTATGCTTTAGTAAACACTTACAAAATGTTGGATATTCAACCTGACAGAAGTTATATCAAAAATTTATTAGGAGCAGGTTTAGATGTGTATTTAATTGATTGGGGAAATCCATCCAAGGCCGACAAATATTTAAGCATTGATGATTATGTAAACGGTTACATTAATAATTGTGTAGACTTTATTCGCAAAAAAAACAGGGTAGAAAAAATAAACATTTTGAGTATCTGCCAGGGAGGTACTCTTAGTGTAATCTACAGTTCCCTATATCCAAACAAAATAAAAAATTTAGTAACTCATGTTACGCCCATTGATTTTACAACTAATGACGGGCTATTATTCCGTTGGGCAAAAGATATGGATTTTGATAAGATCGTGGAGGGGTTTAACGGACTGATACCAGGCGATTTCTTAAACCAGGGATTTGATATGTTGAAACCCATGATGAAAATCCAAAAACAACAAACCTTAACCAATGCTTTGGACGACAAAGATAAATTGTTGAGCTTTTTACGCATGGAAAAATGGATCAGTGAAAGTCCTGATCAGGCGGGGGAATGCTTTCGCCAGTTCATGAAAGAATTATACCAGGAAAACAAATTAGCTAAAGGAGAACTGGAAGTTGGTGGTAAAAAAGTAAATTTAAAAAATTTAACCTCTAACCTATTGAATATTTACGCCACCGAAGATCACTTAGTACCCCCTGCCGCTACTATTCCATTGAACGATTTGGTAGGCAGTAAAGACAAGGAATTATACGGATTTAAAGGCGGACACATTGGCGTATTTGTTGGTGGTAAGTCTCAAAAAGAACTGGCGCCCGCAGTAACAAGCTGGTTAAAGAAAAGAGATTAAAAGAACCAATCTTATATTGAATCCCTTTAAGAAACTCTTAAAGGGATTTTTACATATATTTGGTTTATATCGGTGGCAAGATGGATTTAATAAAATCAACAAGGCAATCCAAACGAACTTCGGATTTTAAAAACTTAAATAATTTTTCAAATGCCCATCATCCGAATCGAAACATACATTAAAGCAAACATTGAACTTTGTTTTGACCTTTCAACCAGCATTGATTTACATAAATTATCAACTGCTAAAACCAATGAGGAAGCCATTGCCGGTAGAACAAGCGGCTTCATCAATTTAAACGAAACCGTTACCTGGCAGGCAACACATTTTGGGATTAGGCAAAAACTCACGAGCTTGATCAGCGCTTATGAAAGGCCATTTCATTTTAGAGATGAACAAGTAAAAGGCGCTTTCAACTCATTTAAACATGATCATTACTTTGAACAAAAAGGCGAGTTGGTTTTAATGACCGATACATTTAATTATGAATCACCTTACGGCATTATTGGTAAGTGTTTCAATCAATTGGTTCTCACAAAATATCTTACCGGTTTTTTGATGCAGCGCAATATGATGATCAAAGAGTTTGCTGAGTCCGAAAAATGGAGATCGCTTTTTTCGTAGTTCACATTCAAAGTTTTCATATATTTCTTACGTATGTAAGTAACTGGGGTATCTGCTAATAGATTGATAAAAAAATATTCTATTATTGCATATAATAAGATAACATGATCAGCCACTTAAACATCGATACGTTTGATTATTTACTGGAAGGTTTCCAGGTCATTGATTTTGATTGGCGATATGTTTATGTCAACAAATCAGCCATTCGTCAAAGCAAATTTCAAAAACAGGAACTGATTGGTTTTACCATGATGGAAAAATATCCCGGCTTTGAAAAAACCGATCTCTTTAAAACACTTCACCTGTGCATGACCGAACGCATATCCAGGCAGATAGAAAACGAATTTATTTACCCCGACCATTCAAAAGGTTGGTTTGAATTACATGTTCAACCTGTGCCCGAAGGTTTATTCATTCTATCCATTGATATAAGCCGGCGAAAAAAAATAGAACTCGAAATTTTAAAGATGAACCATGCGCTTGAAGAAATGGTAAATATCAGAACACAGGAACTCGAAACAAAAAATAAAAATATTATGGATAGTTTCCGTTATGCGCAAAATATTCAAAATGCTTTTATACAAAACAAAAGCGGTTTCTTTGACCTTCTACCAAACTCCTTTATTTTATGTAAACCAAAGGACATTATAAGTGGAGATTTTTATTGGTACAAAGAAACGAATGACCATATTCTTTTTGCGGCTTCTGATTGCACCGGACATGGCGTGCCCGGAGCACTAATGAGTATGATAGGTATAGAAAAATTAAATAGTGCAGTGCTAATGCATAAAGAGCCTGCCGATATTTTACATCAACTTAATATTGACATCAAAACAGCGCTGAGTTATCCGGTCAGTGAAATTAATGACGGAATGGATATTGCAATTTGTACTATCGATAAAAAAAATAAGGTTTTGAAATTCTCAGGAGCTAACAGGCCTTTATGGTATATTTCAAAAGGACAAACCATGCTTCAGGAAGTCAAGGGAACCAAACATTCTATTGGTGGTTTTGCCGATGCAAATCAATACTATATTAACCATTCCATTAGTTTTGAGGAAGGTGACACTTTTTATATTTTCTCGGATGGTTACGCTGATACATTTGGCGGGCACGCCGACAAAAAATTAATGACCCGCAAATTTAAAGAAATACTCGTGGGTATCCAGAATCAATCCTTGATCGATCAGGGAAAATACCTCGATGCCTTTATTGATAAATGGACCGCCCGCTCCGAACAGGTTGACGACATCCTGGTAATTGGAGTGAGATTATAAAATAATTGCAATTTTATTTTTAAATGAATGAACATTCATTTATATTTACACCCGAAAATGAGACTACGGGATGCAAATAAAGAAAAACTGGTTAAGCAAAAAGCCATTGAACTAATGCTAACAGAAGGCATAACGGGTTTTAGCATGCAAAAACTGGCAAAAATCTGTGGTATTTCTGTAGCCACTTTATATATATATTATGCTAATAAAGAGGATCTCATTATCAAAATTGGAATTGAAGAGGGTAAACGTATGCATGCGGCAATGACCGTTGGCTTTTCACCAGACATGCCCTTTGCAGATGGGCTAAAAAAGCAATGGGAAAACCGTGCCGCATATGCCTTAAAGAATAAAGAAACGTCCGCTTTTTTTGAAAACATTAAACATACCGCTTATGCAGATGTTATAGTTACAGAAATTACCGAAGCCTATAGACCTATTATGAAGCAGTTTACGCAAAACGCTATTGCCAGAAAAGAATTACGCTTTATTTCGTTCGAGTCATATTGGAGTGTAGCCTATGGTCCTTTATACACATTGTTAAAGTTTGAGCAGGATGGAAAAAGCGTGGGCAATCGCCCTTTTAAATTTTCAAAAAAAGTAATGTACGAATCATTAGAACTTGTATTAAAAGCTTTAACACCCTAATACTCTTGTCATGCATATACTCATATTTAAAACAAACATAGAAACAGATGCTGCCCAATATGATTTGGGTTCGTTGTTGCAAACTTGTTCTTCAATTGTTAACTGGAGTTTAGATAAAGAAGACATCGATAAGGTTTTACGAATTGAATCGAATACCAATAATGCAAATGAAATCATTTCAACCCTTAACAAAGCAGGTTTTATCTGCGAAGAATTACCTGATTAAAAAATACTTATGGAAAACAAAGCTACAATAGATCCGCCAAAATTTACCGGTTATCAAAAACTGGTTATTACTTTATTAGCCCTCACACAATTCACTGTTGTGCTGGATTTTATGGTTATGTCGCCACTGGGCGATATTTTAATGAAATCCATGGACATGACCACTACCCAATTTGGATTTGCTGTATTAAGTTACGGCTTAAGTGCTGGCATTTCTGGTCTTTTAACCGCTGGTTTTGCAGATAGGTTCGATCGCAAGAAACTACTTTTATTCTTTTACATCGGCTTTATTCTGGGAACGTTGTTTTGTGGTTTAGCGAATACCTATCCATTATTAATTGCAGCACGAATTGTAACCGGAATTTTCGGAGGTGTTATTGGTTCCATTTCGATGGCTATCGTGGCTGATTTATTCACACTACAGCAAAGAGGCAGGGTAATGGGTTTTATGCAAATGGGCTTTGGCGCAAGCCAGGTATTGGGTATTCCTATCAGTTTATTTATAGCGAATGAATGGGGATGGCAATCTCCCTTTTTAATGATCGTTGGCCTGGCTATTTTAATATGGCTGGTAATCATTGTCAAACTACAGCCCATAACAAAACACCTGGAAGTACAAACCGATCGTAATGCATTAAAACATTTATGGCGAACGATTGCGAAGCGTGATTACCGTATTGGATTTCTGGCCACTGCCCTGCTCTCTCTGGGAGGTTTTATGATGATGCCCTGGGGAAGTGCTTTTGCCATTAATAATTTGGGGGTAACTGTTCGGCAATTACCTATTTTATTTATGGTTGCCGGGATAAGCACGTTAATCATCATGCCTATTATTGGTAAGCTGAGTGACAAAATGGATAAATTTAAATTATTTGCATTTGCCTCTTTGTGGTTAATCGTGGTTGTATTGATATATACGAACTTAACCGTTGTTCCTTTTTGGGTAGTAATGGTTGTAAATATCTGTATGATGATGGGAATTATGAGCCGTATGGTGCCGTCTATGGCTCTGGCGTCTTCTTTACCTGCCATGCAGGACCGTGGTGCTTTTATGAGCATCAATTCATCGTTACAACAAATGGCAGGCGGTTTAGCGGCTGGCTTAAGTGGAATGATTGTGGTTCAGAAAACCAAATTTAGTCCGTTGGAACATTATGATACTTTAGGCATTGTAGTTACAAGCATCACATTAATCTGTATTTACATGATTTACCGGGTAAGTAAAGTGGTGAAAGCAAGAGCTGCTGCAGAAACTCCGAAGCCGGTTTTATAATTTTTCGTAGGAATGAATGTCTTTTAAATTAATAGAAATACTTCCTGAGCGGTCAGGCTTCTGTTTCATGGGCGTAAACTTTGCATTCCAGGCAATTTCTTTGGGCTTATATGACATACGGGAATAAACGGTTTGAAAATAGGTGTCGGTTATAGATTTGATTAAGATCACAAATTCAGCATCTCTGTCTTGCAGGTCCTTTTCAGTTATACCAAACATTGGACTTTTGTCATCGATAGGATGAACAATGGTCCAGGTGAATGGTAAAAAATTAATTTGATTTCGCTCCAGTTCCAAAAAATGAAAATCCCTGCGGTTTGTTTCGGGATCGTTGATGGCTAATGCCAGCTTACATTCTGTTTCAATTAACTCATTTTGTTTTTTATTAGCGATCCTGAACATAAAACCAGTATTGTCTCCATAAGGAGCTATTACCGCCTCATTACTATATTGAATGTCTGCTTTAGGCTTCGAAAAGCGACCATATAATAAACCGGTTACCAATGCAAAACCCATTAATCCTAACATAGATTCGATGGCTGCTACGGAGCTAACAAAAGGGCTGTTCGGAAAAATATGCCCGTAGCCCACCGTGGTTAGAGTTTGCGCACTGAAAAAAAATAATTGGTAAAATTTCTCAGAACCTGTTCCCACACCCATTCCTCCAAATTTCTCGGCGCCGATAGAAAAATAAACCAAAGCAAATAACGTATTAACAGCCACATAACTTATAAATACCAGCGTAATAAATTGCATCCATGAAATACTTAACAACCAATGATAGATATCAAAACCCAGGTGTTTATCGGACACTTTACGTTTAATATTTACGGTACCATCCTGATTTAAAAACCTGACTGATTCATTATAATTTTTGTTTCCAAAACCCAGTTCAGCGTTTAACTTTTTTTTAGTGTTAGATGTCTCTTTAATCATACCTTTGTAAAATGAACACTAAAGGTAATTATTATTGGCTATTATTAATTATTCCACTGGTTTTTGTTGGTTGGTATTTCTTTAATAAAAGTGAGCATAAACCTATGCGTACTTTACCTTATTTCGGAGAAAAAAATACGGTTAAACAAGGAGACACCATGTTTCATACGGTTAAACCTTTTATGTTTACAGATCAGTATAATGAAAAAGTGACAGAGCAAACCGTTAGTGATAAAATTTATGTGACTGATTTTTTCTTTACTACATGCCAGTCTATTTGCCCTATTATGAGTACGCAGCTGGAAAGAGTTTATAAGCAGTTTGCAGGCAACAGCGATGTTTTGATTCTTTCACACACTGTTGCTCCGGAAGAAGACTCGGTAAATGTACTGATGGATTATGCCAAATTACATGGCGTGAAAAATAAAAAATGGTTATTTTTAACTGGTGATAAAAAACATTTGTATGAAATGGCGAGGCAAAGTTATTTATTGAACATGGACGAAGGTAATGGAGACGCAGATGATTTTATTCACACGCAAAATTTTGCCTTAGTTGATAAGGAAAAACATTTACGCGGTTTTTACGATGGCACAGATAGCCTGGAAGTATCACGCCTGATCACAGATATTAAATTGTTATTGGAGGAATACGCTTATAATGAAAAACACCGTTAAATTATTTCTTTTTTTATCATTGTTCGCGTTCATGCGCATGAATGCTCAAAAACCTTCGGTATATAAGATCAATGATCTTTTAAAGCGGATTCACAATAACAGTGATACAACTTACGTAGTTAATTTTTGGGCTACCTGGTGTAAGCCTTGTGTCGCGGAATTACCCGACTTCGAAAAATTTCATTCAGATTATAAATCCAAAAACGTTAAAGTGATTTTGGTGAGTATGGATTTTGTAGAGGAATTAGACAAACGATTAAAGGAATTCTTAGAAAAAAATAAATATACCTGTGAGGTTGTTTTATTAGATGAAATTAACGGAAACGACTTTATCAATAAAATTTCAGAAACCTGGAGCGGTGCTATTCCGGCAACGCTGATCACCGGAAAAAAAAGATCAAAAGACCATTTTCAGGAAGGCAAAATGACTTATGAAGCCCTAACGA
This sequence comes from Bacteroidota bacterium, assembly GCA_040387475.1. Taxonomy (GTDB): domain Bacteria; phylum Bacteroidota; class Bacteroidia; order B-17B0; family Aurantibacillaceae; genus UBA4416. The sequence goes on from JAZKDT010000046.1 coordinate 28,463, forward strand.
AAGCGGTCGTAGAAAAATAAACCCTAATAGCTGATCTTAATTATTTTCTGCGTAAATGTTTGTTTCTCCGTTCTCAATTTTATAAAATAGATTCCCTCTACAAATTCAGATATATCAATGGACTCCATAGAAGATGGGTTTGCTTTAGATTTTAATCGTTGTCCATGAAGATTCATAATTTCAATTTCCAGGATCTCATCTTTTGATGCAATTGACAGCTGACCCATTGTTGGATTAGGATAAATTGAAAACACTTGTTCTTGTTTGGTGTTGATTCCGGTAACTACATTTTGGAAAAAGAAATTCCAACAGTCTTCGAACAACCCATTACGCCGGGCAACATCATAAACACTTTCCAGAGGAAAACCCAGATAAATCAGTTTTCCGTTTACAGTTCCCGAAGGAAACATTCCGGAAAAATAAATTCCGGAAGTGCTAACAGCATTGTTACTATACTTTAACGTAGAAACACCGCCGTTCACCGGGGCAATTACATCGGGGTAATCGACGTTATAAGTGCTATGCGTTCCATTGTCAAAATAAATTGTATCTGCTAAATTAAAAATACTGGCAGCACTCTCATTAACACTTTTATACCAGGTAGATGCTTGGCTGCCGGGCGCATCTGCAACATATATCGCCTTCAAATAATTGGCCATAAAAGCCTTGTCTGCTGTTGTACCGCTATTATCTAAATCCCAGGCTAGCTCTGAACCACTTACCAATAATTTACCTCCTTGTTTTAAATAATTGCTAACTAGCGTTTGTTCAGCCAAATTAAAGGTTTCATTGATGGTACTTTCTTTTCCGAGGATCCAATCCAGACTTTTATAAGCAGTCAGATTTACCAGTGCATCCTGGATAGCTTCATTAGTTGCTGAAGAAAAATAGTGAGTTCCGGCATACAACGACGAACCATGCTGCCGGATAAAATCAAATGTATTCCCCGTCACCGGCCTGTCAAAGCCATTTACAATTAACATACTATCCTGGTAATTACAAGGTACGGCAGCCAATAGTTCGCTTGTTGCAGAGGTTACAGAATAGGTTGCATTATAAGCTGCAATTTTTATGTAGTATAATTGCCCTGCCGTTAAACCGGTTAATATTAAATTACTTTTGATCAACGTGGAAGGTGTGCTAAATGTAGTTCCGTTTGTACTCGTGTAAATTTTATAATGCGTTGCATTTCCATCATTCTTTACTTTTACTTCCACCGTATTATTTGCTTTGTTGACTACCGCAAATGATTTTGGAGTTGATAAAGATGTGATAGGATTGCCATATGGATATTCAGGCGGGTTAATTATACCTTCATCGCTTAGCAGCGGATGGAGTGTGGATGACTGCAAAATAGCCTTTACAGTGGTAGGATTGCCGTTGTAAATCACATTGTTTTGAATGAAGCGCATTCCGTGACTGTAGTCCATGTATGTATCGGCATGCACGCTGCTCATGGGTTGAATAGGATTGCCAATGCTGGTGTGCCAACCATAAATGATAACTTTATTAGATGTAGTATAAATAAGGTCAGAGATCACTACGTCTTTTTTATCACCGCCAATTAAAGCACCTAAAGGAAAGGCAGTTAATGAGCTACTACGTTGAGAATACACCATACCACTGTGTTGCGCAAATGCCTGAACGGTTGTCATGGTGCCACTTGCCGGAATTGTTAACGGCGGCAACTTTAGAGCAGCCTGAGCGTATATGTCATTTACCATTTTTCGGGTGGGAAGTGTGCAACCGATCGAATCGGCTATTTTTGTAGCAATGATAGGCGACATAGGACATAAAAAATAATTGGTATCGCAACCAATTGCCAAATAATCAGGAATAACGTAATAAGTTATACTTTGTGTTATGCCCCCTATAACTGCTGTAGAAGTCACTGCAGATAGATTCCGAAAAAAATCGGGAACATTTCCATTCACTATTTCCTGCATAATTAAATTCTCACGCGCTGTAAACGATAAAGGCGTAATGGCTGAAACAAACTGGCTGCCATTAAGCGCAGTTAACTGTCGTGGTGGTACATTTAATATCTGACAGGTTAAACCGAGTGACGCGAACAGTAAAAAGACAACTATTTTCATGAATAATTTTGTAGGAAATTGAAATTTAACATATGGTAATTAAAGATAATATTTTTTTCGTTAATCCAATGCAGATGTTATCTTTGCCGGCTATGGCATTAACAGTAAAAACATCACAACTACCCAATTCAGGTAAAGGTTTATTCACTACAACCGCAATTAAAAAAGGAACCAAAATAATTGAATATTTAGGGGAAATTATTGACTGGAAAGAATATGAAAAACGCGTTGAACGGGATGAAGACGGCTATTTATTTTTTATAAACAAAAAAAATTGCATTGATGCCTGGAATACTCCTCAGCATAAGGCACGTTATGCAAATGATGCAGCTGGCCTAGGAAGAGTAAAAGGCCTCAACAATAATGCTAATTACGTAATAGAGGACAACAAATGCTTTATTGTGGCTAAAAAAGATATAGCTGCAGGCGATGAAATTTTTGTAAGCTATACCAAAGAATATTGGGATTGTGTAAGATATAATATCAGCATCGGCAGAGGAAGAAAATAATGATTGCGATACATAATATATCGCTCAATTTTATTCTTTCGACGGGAAGAACCGGAAGTACATTATTGAGCTCTATGTTAAACACGCATCCCGAAATCTTATCGGTTTCTGAAGAACCATTTGCCTACAACCTTTACCCAAAGTATAAGAACGTTACCAACTGGACCGATACAATTATCGATCAATTTTGCTATGACTTTTACTTATTCAGCGAAGGAAAACTAGAACCTCAATTTGGAAAAAAGGAAAATATTATCGATCTTTTAAAAGAACATCGATCTATTTTAACCGGCGAAAATGCTATTAAACTTGCCTATTTTGCCTTTTTTCCCAACAAAGATAAATCAAGGGTAAATGCCATTGTAGACAAGGAATTAAAGTTTCACCATTTTTTAAATGAAGTCTCCGGGTTTTATCCCCAATCCAAATTCATTGTCCTATCCCGCGATCCACGGGATAATGTTTTAGTGAAAATAAAAAGAGCCATTAAAAAGAAAAAAAAACCAAGCACCCTCTTTTTAGCAAAAACATGGAACTACGAATATGCGATGCTTAATAAAAAATTAAGTCGCATAAACAAAGACAGGTATATGTTGGTTAAATACGAAGACCTGGTAAAAAAACCGGAAGAGGTATTAAAAAAAATTACCACTTTTCTAAATATTCCTTATAATGAAATCATGCTTACCTATGACGACAACATTAAAGAGGAAGTTAAACGTAGCGCATCTGATATCGGACATACTGTAAAACAACATTTATCTCTTTTCCATGAAGGCCTAACACAAAAAGTAAATACAGAAAAAATAGGCCTCTGGAAAAAAGAATTGAGCGAACAGGAAAACAACCTCGTTTGGAGTATTTGTGAAGACACCGCCTTAACCAATGGATACATGGCAGATGGATGTAAAAAAATCTCCTGTTTTAAAATTGGAATGCTCGCCGATTATGCGAGATTTTACGTGGATAAAATTTTGGTGCCTACCCTGTATTACGCTATGCCCTTTCGGTTAAAATATTTTATTAAAAAAATGAAGTATGGCAAAAATTTTAAAAACGGCAGCTGGGCTACGAAAGATTTTTATGCAACCACGTTACCAAAAAATTAAACAGGCTTAGCCAACTTCAATTTGATATCGAGGGGCAGTCGGTAGATGACTTTTTCTTTAAATAGGTTTAATTTCGCCAACCACCGTCCTTTATAAAATTTAAAAAGGTTTAAAGACGGCCTATTTTTTATCACATCATAGTTTAATTTTTCTGCTATTCTACATATAAAAGAAACGACATCTATCTCTTGTTGGGTTAACCTACTTTTCCAAACTTGCAATCTATCAGTGTTAACCGGTCGGCTTAACTTCTCATATTTTTCTTTGGCCTGTGGGTGGGAAGCTACCGGTTTGTTAATTGCATTTTTTAAATTGATTTCCTTAACATCCGAATGAAAATTTAACATATTTTGATCGTACTTAAAGTTGAAAAAAGCTGCGAGCTTGTTTAAACAACTTTCAGGATCACTAACCAGGTCTTCATATTTCAAAATTAAAAACCTGTCTTTATATTTTTCAACTACTTTTATAGCTGCTTCATTATATAATGCCCAGCGCTGAGGATCCAGGTAAATATCGGCCGGACGAGCCTTCGTTTTTTCTTTACGTGATAAATAATTTGCTCTTGGATCGCGCACCAGGTAAACAAATTTTGCATCCGGCAACGCATTAACTATATCATCAAGGAACAGTGTATTAATTGGATTTTTATCGAAGTTATGCGTTACCTCTTTAACCACGCCAGCGTATACAAACGACCGGTAAAAACATCTGTAAATCACAGCGAAATTTATCGCATTATGTTTTTTTATATGCTCTCTGAATAAATCCATACTCCAATCAAATCCACTCGAATGTTTGCGTCGCTTGAAAATTTGAACATACCTTTCAACTTTTTCAAAATCACTTTCAACGAATGTTGTTTTATTTTTCCACGCGTTATAAAAAAAAACATAAAAATTAACCTCTGGTGTAGACTGAATGGAAGGATGAGCATTTAACATAGACATTAGCAAGGTTGTTCCCGACCTGCCAATACCTACTATAAAATTAAAACCGGATTCGTTCATTAATCTATTTTTTACTAAATTTATAATATTTTGACTGAAACTCCAAATATTCTACAGAATCCAATACATACTCATTTTTTGCTGTGTACCGAGCGTACGGGAAGCTCTTTGCTGTCACTGATGATGAATTTGCATAAGGAAGTGATTTGCCCGTCTGAAGAGCCTTTTGCTTTGTTTTTTTATGAAAGCTATAAAAATAAAACGCAATGGAATGAAACCGAACTTCGGCAATTTATAGATGAGTTTTGGCTGATGGCCGAAAAAAACCTGGATCTTTTTTTCACATCTAAACATAAATTATTTAATGAATTAGTACCACATAAAAACCATTTAAATTATACCCTTTTATGTACTATCCTATATTTACAATTCTTTGAACCAAAACCAAAAGATGCTATTTCAATCATCCTTGATAAACAAATAAAATATTTTTTCTATTTAAAAAAGCTACTCAATTTATTTCCGGAAGCTAAATTTGTGATTCTGGTAAGGGATCCGCGTGTAAATGCCGTGAGAAAAAAAAGCAGGAACTTAAATGCCAGCCAACATCCCTTATACCTGGCAGCCCTCTGGAAAAACACCTATAAAAATATCGCCTATTTAAAAAAACAGGGTAAGCCCGTATTGATCGTAAAATATGAGGAGCTGGTAACTCATCCGGAAACTATTTTAAAATCCATTTGTTCTTTTTTAGGTATTGCTTATACAGACACTATGCTTAAAACGGAAGGTGTGTACGAATCTTTTTTAAACATACAGGAAGATAAAGTGAACGCCAGTCATTTAAATTATCTGAAAGATTTTCAAAGCAGCCTTTTTCAAAAAGTAAATAAAGAAAAAGTACATTTGAAAGAACATGAAATGGATGCCACGGTAAACGATAAAATTGTGAAACTTACCGAAACGTTATTAAAAGAATTTAATTACGAAACAATAAAATTAAGTCAGTCTGCTGTTACCTTCAACCTAAATGATCGCTGGCAAATATTCAAATCCTATTTATACAGGCCTGTTTTAATACAATGGTATTTGCAAATTCCTTTGCCAGTTAAATTATTCATCAAACGCATCAGACGTTAGTTTATTTTTTTAATCGATTACGTATCGGAATCATCACTCTCATAAAAAAAGATAAAGGATAAGATATGGGATATAGCCAAGCGGGATTAATATGGTATAATCCCGGGAAAACATTTCCTAAGCGCTGAATATAAAGACTAGCCAGCACAACTCCGCAAATTTCATTTTTACGAGCAGCAAATTCAGGTTTTAAAATATCAAACAACATAATGATCCGCTGTTTGGCTGTCTTATTCCAGGCCTCATGTTCATAGGCATCGGTAAATCCGGTAACTTTGCCTTGCACCCAATGCCTGATTTCGCCGTTTACTTTAATAGCACATGTATCGTTCTCTTCCGGAATGATCAACCCAAGGTGGCACCGAACTATCGCATTGGTATCTCCATAATGTGGCTTGATAACTGCTCCCGGCTCCAATAAATTAAAACCAACATTGATAACACCATCTATTTGATTTAAAAGCTGCATGGTTTGCGGAAAATGCTTTTGTATCTCATACATTTCTACGCCCCAAACTTTTAACGACCTAACTTTCCAACTTCTCGGCTTTTCAACCATGGTAGTATTAAACTGACTTTCAAAAACAAATTGTTCTAAATAGCGGTTCAATTCGCTGAGAATAACCTGATGATTATTTTCCAGTTCAACAATTGCATTTTGGTCAGAAACGACAGGAAAGTTTGGCTCATTACCAACGTATGGCCTTTTGTGCAAAAGACTGAACCAAATTTTATGTGACGATGAACTCAAACTATTTTTTTAATACACTGAATAAACTATTTCTCAACCTTATTGAAACATATGCAAGAGGTACCAACAAAAAACCGACTGTTTTCTGAACCCATAACGGCGACTTATATAATAATTTTACCGATTCTGCTCTTTTTTGAATGAACAACGAAGATATAACCGTTGAGGAAATATAATTCTTCCGTTTTCTAAACTCGGGCCTTACCACATCAAATAAAAAAATAAATCTGTTTCTGGAAGATAGATTGATCGCTTCATGATTGTTCGCATCTACAAATACTAATACTTTTCCTTCTTTCCAGCTTCTCCATTCGTCCCTTACCCTAAAACCACATTCTGGTATCACCGCCGGAATTTCTAAGCCCAGATGAACCCTATATATCCCATTTGTATCTCCACAATGTGGCTTGATCTTTCCACCGGACTGCAAAAGATTAAACGAGGCAGAAACCAAGCCTTCCACAGATGTTAACAGTTTTGTTGTTTTTGGAAAATCATTTTGATTTTTGTAAAAATTAATGCCCCACCATTTAAGTGAAATTGTCTTCCATGAATGCTGTTCATCTACCATCGTTGTATTGAAATAACTTTGTAGCTGATTGTTTTTGAGATAGGCTTCCAGTTCTGACTTTATTAGTAACCAGTTATCTTCAAATAATTTAGCAAAATTCAGGTCACCTGTATCGTAAAAAGCAGGTTCATTTCCTGTATATTCTTTTCTATCGTATAAACTAAACCAAAGTTTGGACATATTAACTAGACGCGCGTGTTTAAACGATAAAATAGTTTTTACTAAAAAATAAATATTAAATTTATGATACGAAAGATACAAAATTATTAACCAATCGTATTTATTTAATTATGGATGATTTCACCGAACAAAACCCGAAATGGTTTTATGACATTACTGAAGTTCCTGAATTAAAGATCCTGGAAGATAATTTCGCAGTTATATTAAACGAACTACAGCATCTTCGTCAATCTTCTGAAAACGGATTTTGGTTGAACACATTTCCTGAATACCTTCATCCTAACAGCAAAAACATCTGGAAAGTTTTCACCTTTAAATTTTTTGGTATCAAGCATCCTTTAAACTGTAGTTTATGTCCAAAAACATACGAAATTTTAAGCCGGATTCCGGAGCTTATTTCTGCAGATTTTTCCTACCTGCCTGCAAAAACTAAAATTAAACCGCATAAAGGCTTCACTAAAATGGTGTTGCGAGCGCATTTGGGCTTGATTATTCCAAATGATTGCGCTTTGCGTGTAGGCCAGGAAGTAAAGAGCTGGGAACCTGGAAAGATGCTGATCTTTGATGATTCTTTTGAACATGAAGCCTGGAACGATAGTAATGAAGATCGGTTTATACTGATGCTTGACATCGCAAATCCTAAATGGAATTACACGGCCAACGACATTTGTACATACAAAATTGAAACATTAAGAGATGAATTTATGCTAAGTATGTTTCCTAAAGAAAAGTGGCTGGAGTTTTTAGAAAAAGGAGAATTGGATATTTTTCCTGCTAAGAACTGATCTTGTTTTTTTGTATGTAGTCATTTATCTCATCTGCCAAAGTAGAATCGGCACTGGCGTGTATCACAAACTGAGACTTTCCACTGTTTAAAATAGTAGCAGCATTAATTAATTTTTTGCAGTGTGAATGGTATTTATCTTTGGTTAAATGGAGTTTATAATAATTTCCATCCGGTGTTTTACCTATAATTTCATAACCTAACATTTTATTAAAATCCAAAGCCACTTTATTATCACAGGCCACAGTAGCAATAGAACCATCCCCTGATTTAAACACTTCAAAAACTGCCTGAAGCATAGTTAACGAGGCTAACGCGGGAATTGGTGTTCCCCAATAGCTTTTCTCCCAGATAAAAATCCCGCCCTCAGCGAGCTTGTTATCAGGTGCAGCATCTTTGCAATTAATTAATCCCACTTTTTTGTGATCATCTTCAATAATAAAGTAATAATTGTATTTATTATTAATGTTCTTATACCACGCAAGTTGCATCTGAGGAGTGATGTATTCCTTGAACTGCATCGTATCCCGTATGTAAGACTGGTTTCGCCAGTAGCGAAGCAGTTCCAGGTCTTTTTCTGTAACACGAGAATATGTTAAACCATACTGTTCTACGATCATGTTTTATCTTTTATATAAAAAGCAGGTTTGTGATTTTGCATCATCAATACATTTCCTAAATATTCGCCGATGATGCCAATACAAAACATGATCATGCCGGCACTAAATAAAACCGATACAATAATAGAAGTATAACCGGCAGGGCTTTTAAATAAAATTTTCTTTAAAAAATAAAAAGTACCAATCAGGAAGCTAACAAACGACATGGACAACCCCAGGGTTTTAACCAACTTTAAAGGCATGGTGGAACTTATCATTAGCACGTTAGAAGATAAACGAAACAAAGATATAAAGCTATAACCTGAACTTTCCCTTTTTGATTTTTGAAAGTCCAGCTGCGAGGAGCTGATATTTGATGTATACCATAAAACCAATTCATCAATAAAAAACAAGTGATTATTATGTGTTACGATTTTTTTTACCAGATCATTCTTTAAAATTCTGAAACTTGAGCCTAAACCTGCATATGGATTTTCTACCTTGGATATGAATTTATAAAAAGAAGTCATCATTTGGCGGGCAAACGATTTCTTTTTATTCCTGGGTACTCCATACACTAAATCAAATTCACTATTAACTATCGCATTATAGAGTACAACAATATCTGAAGGATTGTGTTCAAAATCATCATCGATCGTTATGACATATTTGCCTGACGCATTGGAAAGTCCGCACAAAGTGGCTTTATGCTGACCGAAATTTTTTGCTAAAGAAAATCCTTTCACCAGCTTATTTTCATTACTGATCTCCTTAATGATTTTCCAGGTATTATCCGCACTTCCATCATCTACCACAATAATTTCGTAAGAGGTATTAAGCGTTATCAGAACACCGTTTACCTGTGTTATAATATCTTTGATGCAACCAGACGAATTGTAGGCAGGAATAACGACGGATATTTCTTTTTCAAAACTCTGCATATACTTATTTAAAACCTAAGGTTAACCCTCCATCCATTTTTAACGAGCTTCCTGTTATCCATTTACTGGCATCTGATATAAAAAATGCCAAAGCATTGGCTACATCAACAGGCTCTCCGATTCCTAAGGGATATGTATTAACCAGTGCATTCATTTTTTCATCATCGATTGCCGCGTTAATGGTACTATCAAAAATGGCGGTACGAACCAATGCAGGCTGTAACACGTTCACTCTTATTTTTTTTGGCGCCAGTTCCAATGCTAATGTTTTAGCGTATCCTTCCAAAGCAGCCTTTGAACTGATATAAGGTGCACCTCCAAAATAAGCATGTAAAGTTGATACAGAAGATATAAAAGCAATGGAACTATTATTATTTATTTTTTTAGCGGTTAGTAATTCAGTCATCAAATTAACAGCCGAAAAGTAATTAACGCCAAACACATCCTGCATTTGAGATTCTTTAATGAATTTAACAGGAACCGGCAGTACTTTGCCACAGCAATGAACAAAACCATCTATCGCAACAGGCAATGACTTAACTAAATTTTTAATATCCGCTGCATTTGTAAGATCAGCAATAATTTTAATATGCGCTCCGGAAGTACTTAATTCGTTGAATGTTGCCGTTAATGATGCTTCGTTGCGTGCAGTAATAACCACATTTGCTCCCATTTGACTAAACAGCACTGCTGTGGCTTTTCCTATGCCTGAAGAAGCTCCTGTGATCAAAATGGTTTTATGTTGCAAAGACAGCATGCTAAATTTCGATAAGTGGTAAACAGATTATATTTTCTAGATCAATGATAGCACTTCCCCAGGAATAACCAACGCCAAAACCACTTAAACATAAGGTTTGCTTTTTGCTAGATAACTCCTCTGCCAATTGTGTCACCATGGTTAAAGGTATTGATGCAGAACTTGTATTTCCGTATTGATTAATTGAATAAGGTACTTTACGAGTATCCGTGATCTTTAATTTTTTACGAACCGATTCATTGATCAATTTGTTGGCCTGGTGAAATACAAAATAGTCCGTATCGGTGATGTTTTTCTGTGCTAAATGATAGAGTTCGTTTACATTTGAAGGCACTTCGCGCAAAGCAAAATTAAATATATCAATACCATCCAACTTTAAGTGGCGTTTAGCTCTTTGAACGCCGGGCTCTATATCAACAAGATCAAAGGTATCATCCTGTATGCCATGTCGTGATCCACCATGTTCAATAATGATCGCATCTTTGCCTGAGCCATCAGAAGATAAATTAAAATACATCGGTTCTGCTGATGTATTAAATTCTAATGCTGTTGCCGAGCCAGCATCTCCAAATAAAGGATATGCACTTTTATCTGTGTACGATGTTGACACGGTTGATTTATCACCCACCAGCAATAGCCCTTTTTTTAACTGGCCCGAACTCAGTAAATTTCCCAATACATATAATCCGTATACGTAACCCGAACAACCCAGGTTAATATCAAACGCGAGACACGATTTTTTAAATCCCAATTTATCTTGTAAAATAACGGCCGAACCCGGAATAAAATAATCCGGAGACTGAGTTACAAAAATCACAATATCAATTTCACTTTTGTCCCAGTTTAGTTTATCAATGAGTTGTTTGGCAGGCTCAAAGCACATATCGCTGGTTGATGTACGTTCGTTGGCCACCCGCCGTTCCTTAATACCGGTAGTTTTAATAAATAATTCTCTCTCACTTACTGTTACATGCTCATACGAAAGGTTATCATATACATCTACAGGCACACATGCGGCCATGCCTTTTATGATAACATTATTTACAGTTACAAAACTCATGCATTCATTTTCTGACAAACGATATCGTAAAGATCTCTCACCGTTTGTGTTGCTTTTAGATTTTCAGCATTTAACTGAACATCAAAATTAGCATCGATAAAAGCAATGATAATTAGAGCGTACATGGAACTCCAGTTTTTTATATCGCGATAATTTGTATCCGGAAAAACGGTATTAGGTTCAACGTCTTCAAACTCCGCTGCTAATTGTTCTGTAAATTCTTCTACTGATATCATAATACGTTATAAATATATAATTAATAAGTCATAATTGTTGCTCCCCAACTGTAGCCTATTCCAAAGCCTGCCACCATCACCTTCATTCCTTTTTTTAACACGCCTTTTTCTTCAGCGTCCTTTAAGGCAACAGGAATGGTAGACGACACGGAGTTACCAAAATTTTCGATATTAATGAAAAATTTCTCCTTTGGTATCTTACATTTTCTTCTGATTACATCCAACATAAAATAACTCGCCTGGTGAAACACAAACAGATCAATGTCATCTACCGAAAGTTCATGCTTTTTTAGTATATCCGCTACAAGACCGGGAACCCGTTTTACGGCAAATAAAAAAATTTCGGTACTATTCATTTTCATGTGACCGATGGGCATGTCATTCTCCCGAAGTTTCTCAATTGTTTGCGGGTTTCGGCATCCGCTATGATCCACGATTAAATTGTTATATCCTCCACCATCTGTTCCAAAAATAAAATGCTGATCAGTCTCTGCTTTAGTAATAATAGTTGCAGTACCGATATCGCTGAAAATACTGCGTAGCTCCAGATCTTTTTTGTGGCTCACTTTAGTCGGAATATCAGCCGTAAGAAACAATACTTTTTTTGCCATTAAACTGGTAAGTAACGCGTTGGCCATTCCAATTCCATAAACATAACCTGAGCAACCATAAGGCAAATCAATACAGCCTGTGTGAGTTCCCAAACCAAGGCGGTGCTGTATTAAACAGGAAGTTGAGGGCCCCTTGTGATCAAAACCTTCAGTGCAAAAAATTAAAAAATCAATGCTGTTACGATCAATCTGATATTGCTCAAATAATGTTTCCGCCGCTTTAACCGCCATATCCGAAGATATTTCATCTGGTGCCGAGCTATAGCGTTGTCGTATGCCTGTATTTTTAAATATCTGTTCTTCAGAGCTGCCGAATTCTTTAGCCAATAGTTCGTTAGTAACTACATTTTGTGGTAAATACGTGGAAATATGAGTAATAGAAATTGACATATGGCTAAGGTAAACTTACAAAAAAATGCTTTAAGTACGAAGCGATTTTAAAACAAATATACATACCAAAAATGAGCTCATATTTCACTCAATCAAATACAGTTTTTAATCATTTGGACAGTTATTTTTTTGTAATTAGCTTAAACAGTTATATATTAGCGTATAAATTTAAAAAAACACCTATGAAAAAATTTCTTTCAATTACCTGTTTAGCAATATTAATGATTGCTACTAAAGCATATTCTCAATCAAACCTTACCTGGACAGTGAAAGATAAGGTGCAAAAAGGTTTTTTCAAAACAAGCAAAGTCATTAATTCTAACTTTTCCGGATTTTCCAGCAAAGAAGAAGCAACTACGTTTTTTAATAAACTAAAAACTGACCGCTCTGTTTTATCTGCAGTAGTTACTAACACTGACGTAAAAGGAAACAGCGATGTGGTAATAACAATGAGAGAAACTCATGATAAAAGCTTTTACATTGGAATGGCTCAAAAATACCAGGTTAATTATATACTTGTAAACGGTCAGAAAAAAACACCGGCTCAAATCATCGAAGATACACGTAACAAGAAGAAAAAGTAATTTTTAATATACTTATTAAAAGCGCTTTTTAAGCGCTTTTTTTATTTCCAAAAACCTGTAACTTTTATTGTAATTATTATAATTTTACAGGATAGCAAAAATCGCAGATGATCAACTATTTTAAAGAACATAAAAAAATATTTTTTACCTTTTTAGTGCTTGTTTTTCTATTTTATGGAAGTTCCTTAAAAAACAAATACGCCTTAGATGATGACTATGTTACGGTTACAAACTTTCCCATAAACGGACAAGAATTTGTTCCCAACCATAAACTGGTTTCGAAAGGTTTTGGTGGAATTGCAAAAATCTGGAAAAGCAGATACGCACATGATAGCGAAGCATCCTTTGATTATAGGCCCTTGGTAACAACGACCTTTGCCATCGAATATGGTATTTTTGGCCAAAGCCCCTTTATGAGTCACTTAATCAATATTTTGTTTTACTTTATTTGCGTATGGATTTTGTTTTGCATTATTTTAAAACTGTTGAATGATCATGAGCATAAACTCGCCCTAGCTTTTGTGTGTTCCTTGCTTTTTTTAATCCATCCCATTCACACCGAGGTAGTCAACAATCTTAAATGCCGCGACGAATTGTTATCGTTTATGTGTGGTTTTATGGCAGTATGGTATAGCCTGGATGCCTACCGCAAACCCAATTTTAAGAACGTTATTTTAATTGTTGTTTTTTTAGCGCTCGCACTTTTATCAAAAAAGACAGCAATGCTGTTTTTCGCAATTATTCCGCTTTGCCTTCTTTTTTTCCGAAAAATTAATGTTAAGTATGCGTTTCTTTTAGTATTCGTGTTGGTGTTTACCAACTATTTAATTCCTCTTATTAAATCAAACATTGTAACCGAAAAAACTGTTAGACACTTTTACCATTTCGAAAATCCTTTGTACACCGATGTTGTTCCTCTTTTCCAAAAGTTGATTATCGGCATTAAAACATTTGGTTTTTATGTAAGCTTCTCAGTTTTACCTTATCCGTTCCGAAATTATTATGGAGCAAATACGTTTGATCTGAGCACGGCTTTAAATATTTATTTTTTTATTGCCATCATTTTTATTGGCGTTTGCAGTTATTACATCTTTAAATTCAAGCATAAACTATTATTTTTTTCCACCTTGCTTTTTTGCGGTTCTATTTTACCCTTTTTAAACATAACAACGCCTGCTCCCGGTGTATTGGCTGAACGCTTTGCCTTTTGCGCTTCTGTAGGTTTTTGCTTGCTTATAGCTATCCCGATAACGCATTATCTGAAAAATTTTCAGTTTAAAGCCATTTCTCAATTTCTATCGAAGCCACTTGTATATATGTTGCCTTTAGTTTTTATATGCATGGCTTACACCTGGAATCGAAATTCTCAGTGGCATGATAAAGTTTACTTATTTGAACATGATATTTCTCATTTGGAAAAATCAGCCAAAGCCAATAGTTTATTGGCCAATGAATATTTTGAAATGCTCCGTTCGCCCAATAAGAAATATCCTGACCAGGTATTGATTCAAAAATGTTTAAAACACTATAATTTGGCTATCACAAATGATTCCAGTTTTTTTTCTGCTTATAATAATGCGGGGGTTATCTATTATTCGTATTTAAAGGATATACCATCCGCAAAAAAATATTTCTTGTTGGGCATCAGGCATCGTCCTTTATATGCGCAGGCTTATGAAAACCTCGGCAATTGCTATAAACAGGAAGGAAATAGCGTGCGGGCATTTGAATGCTATAAAAAAGCGATTGAGATCAATCCAAAACAATATTCAGCTTTTATGTCGGCGATTAATTTGTTTTTTGAGAAGAAGGAATATGATAAAACTATCAAAGTAATTAATACCGCCTATCTCAGTTTTCCTGATAGCTATGAATTAGTGGCGCAGGAAGCAAATTGCTTTTTGATGAAGGGCGATACCCTGGTAGCTATTGATAAATATGAAGAAGCATATTTACTTAATCCCAATCAATACCTGGCACAGTTCCTTTCTCAAAAATATAAAGAAGTTGGAAATGAAACGAAATCTGAATTTTATAAAAATAAATAATGAAAATTTTCAATTACCTCTTTGAAAGAAAATTCTTGTTTTTTTTATGCATCGCATTTGTTTTGTATGGTAATACACTTAAAAATGGATATGGATTAGATGATCAATTTGTTACCGAAAATAACTACACTAATAAAGGATTAAAAACCTTAAAGAAAATTTTTACTTCGTATTATGCAGAAAATGACGGCAAAAACAATTACGAGTACCGCCCTATTGTTAAGGTTTCTTTTGCCTTGGAACATCAGCTGTTTGGTGTAAAGCCCTGGATCGGGCATTTGATCAACATCATTTTATATGGCTTATGTATATTTCTTTTATTTAAAGTCTTACTAAGAATCTTTCATGACTATCCTGAAGCGTTTAGTTTATACATTACGTTGATTTTTGCTGTACTGCCGGTTCATTCGGAAGTAGTGGCAAGTTTAAAAAACCGGGACGTACTTCTTTGTTTTGCATTTTCGATGCTGTTATTAAAGCACGTAGATGATTTTTTTAAACACAATCATTATAAATATTTGTTGTATGCTATCCTTTTTTCGGCGCTTGGTTTCTTAACTAAATATGATATCCTTCCTTTTCTGGCAATCGCACCCATTATTTTTTACAAGAAATATAAATTTAGTCTTAAACCTTTTTTAGCGTTCGTTCTGGTATTTGCTTTGGGTTTTTTATCCTACAGAATATTGAAGAAAAACCTATTGGATAAATCTATAAGTGAACGAATTTTCCTCTATTCCGAAAATCCATTGTTTTTTGAAAACTCTTTTTTACATAGACTTTCCACGGCCCTTAACTCTCTGGGATTTTATGTAAAGATGTTGTTTTTTCCAAGTAACATGACCTGTTATTATGGTTATAAAACGCTTGATATTTTTAATTTTATATCTGCTTACGCATTGCTCGGGCTCGCTTCTTTCGTCGCCCTGCTTTATGGATTCTTCAAACTCTTAAAAAGTCGTAATCCGATATGGATTGCACTGGTATTCTTTGGTATATCTATTTCGATGTATTTAAATATAATGAGAGTTGTTGCAGGGATAGTAGCCGACAGGTATTTGTTTTTTTCCTCCATTGGCTTTTCTGTTTTAATGGGGTATCTGTTTTTAAAATTTCTTAATAAAAATGATAAACCTTTATTGCTTACCCAAACGTCCATAAACTTTAAACTCATATCTGTACTTATTGCAGTATCGTGTTTATTTATTGTATTAAAGAGGAATAGCGAATGGGAGAATAAATTACTGTTATATGAACACGACGTTAAAAAAAGGCCTACTTCAATCGCGTTAAATCTCCTCTTCAGTAAAGAAGTATTAAATAATATAAATACTTCTGTTTACTTTAATAGTGGAAGAGATATGAAAACCTACGTTGAACAAGCAAGGGTGAGTTTAAATAATGTATTGGAAATTGATTCGATGGAAATTGCAGCGCTTAACAACCTTGCTTTTATTTACCAGAATATTGATAAAGATTATAAAAAGGCAATCCCTTTGCATCAAAAAGCTTTGTTAAAGGACTCCACTAAATTTGAAGTGCTTTATAATTATGCCTATTGTTTATATATGATAGGTGAAAATCAAAAAGCACAACACACCATTTTGAAAGTGTACGTTCATAATTCAGATAATCAACAGGTTTTGGATTTAATGTCATATATATTGGTGGCAAACAAAAAATGGGATTTAGGAATACAGTTATTTAAAGAAATTGCTGAAAGAAATCCTGAAAATAACTCAACAAATATGATTTTAGGTAATTTTTATATTGCCTCCGGCGACTTAATTAATGCTAAAAATTATTATTCTATAGCGCTGGAAAACGATCCGGGAAATTCAGAAATTAGGCAAATAGTGTCCCGACTGAGTAAATAATGCATTTGAGTTAGGGAAAAAAACATCCAAATTTTAGGTTCTAGGTTTAAAATCAATAACTTAGAGAAAATTTATATTCATAACCTATGAAAAAAGTATTACTCTCAATTTTATTTTTAATTTTTGGTTTAAGTGGTTTTGCTCAACTCGGCGTTTCGCCAAACCAAACTGCAACCAACCTTGCGAATTATTTACTCGGAACAGGAGTTACGATTTCTAACGCTTCGATGACTTGTCCAGCAGCCGCTAATGGTTTTTTCTCCAATGGTACCGCTGCCGGATTGGGAATAAATAACGGCGTATTGTTAACCACTGGAAATGCTGTAAATTCGGCTGGCTCCGCTGCAGGTAACTGGAGTGTAGATAATGGCGGTGGTGGCTTTGCTGCCATGACTGCTTTAACAGGCGCCAGTAGTACATATAATGGCTGCTTATTGCAGTTTGATATCGTACCAGTGTGTTCGCCTTTAAATATCCGCTATAAATTTGGTTCTGAAGAATACCCTGAATGGGTAAGTTCCGGGTTTAACGATGCTTTTGGTTTTTTCATTACCGGGCCAGATCCAGGGGGTGGAAGTTATAGTAATTTAAATTTAGCTAAAGTACCTGGAAGTACGCAAGCGGTGAGTATTGATAATATCAACGCCTCATCAAATACCGCCTATTATATCAATAATGCAGCTAGCGGAACCATTGCGTATGATGGTTTAACGACGGTATTAACCGGAAGTGCCGATGTTGTTCCTTGCCAGTCTTATCATCTCGTTTTAGCGATAGTAGATGCAGGCGATCGCAATTACGACTCCGGGGTGTTTTTGGAACAATCCGGTATTTCATGTGTTACTCCTAATGTTACCACAAGCAGTACAGCAGGCGGTGGCAGTGGCGGTACTATTTGTGCCGGCCAAACCGTTACTTTAACAGCATCAGGAGCCACTGATTACGATTGGTCAACCGGTGCAACTACAAATAGCATAGTTGTTTCACCCAGTAGTACAACCACCTATACAGTTGGTGGCAGTAATGTTGGAGTTTGTGTACAATCGGCCACAAGTTTGGTGGTTACAGTAAATCCAGCGCCAACGGCTGTTGCTGGTCCCGCGCAGATATTGACATGCGCTCAGCCAAATGCAGTTTTATCGGGTTCAGGAGGAGGAAGTTACTCATGGACAGGTCCAGGGATAGTATCAGGTAACACCTCAGCAACTCCAACCGTTAATGCAGCGGGTACATATAGTTTAATAGTTACCTCATCATCATCCCCTTTTTGTCCTTCCGTTGTTTCCACAGTTAATGTTACTGCAAATACAACACCTCCTTCTCCTACCGCTTCAGCAAGCGGAGGCTTAAATTGTACCACCACATCCGTGTCGTTAAATGCTACCGGCGGCGGCTCTTATTCGTGGTCGGGTACCGGAATTATTTCCGGTGGAAATACAGCCAACCCTGTAGTTAACGGAACAGGTCCTTATGTAGTAACAGTTACCGGCTCTAACGGATGTACAGCTACTGCTAATACTTCGGTAGCTCAAAACATCACACCGCCTTCACCAACAGCTTCAACAACAGGCAGTTTAAATTGTACAACAACATCTATTGCTTTAAATGCTACCGGCGGAGGATCATATTCATGGTCGGGTACTGGAATTATTTCCGGTGGCAACACAGCTAACCCGGTGGTGAATGGTACAGGGCCTTATGTGGTAACAGTAACGGGAGGTAACGGATGTACCGCTACGGCTAATACTTCCGTAGCTCAAGATGTAACACCTCCTTCTCCAAGTGCGTCCACAACAGGAAGTCTGAACTGTTCAACGACTACCGCTGCTTTAAATGCAACCGGTGGAGGATCGTATTCATGGTCGGGCGCCGGCATCTTATCTGGCGCTAATACAGCTAACCCTGTTGTAAATGGTACAGGTCCTTACGTCGTTACAGTTACAGGGTCAAATGGATGTACAGCAACCGCTAACACATCGGTAGCCCAAAATATAACACCTCCTTCTCCAACAGCCTCTACAACCGGAAGTTTAAATTGTACAACTACCAGTGTTGGATTAACAGCAACGGGCGGTGGTTCTTATTCCTGGTCGGGAGCAGGCATTATTTCCGGCGGAAATACTGCTAATCCTGTAGTAAATGGAACCGGACCTTATGTCGTAACCGTTACCGGCTCTAATGGATGTACAGCAACAGCTAATACATCGGTAGCTCAAAATAATACTCCTCCAGCTCCCACAGCAAGTAACTCGGGTTCATTAACCTGTGTAACAAGTATTGTTACATTAACAGGTACAAGCGGCGGAAGTTATGCATGGTCAGGACCTGGTATTATTTCAGGTGCTGCAACTGCTAATCCTGACGTAAACCAACTTGGTACATATATCGTTACCGTTACTGCAGTTAACGGATGTACTGCTACCGCGAGTACTACAGTTGGACAAAATACGGTGATACCAACCGTATCAATGCCTGCAACACAAACGATCACTTGTACATCACCAACTTTATCTTTGATTGGGTCAGCTAATCCATCAAACGCCACGCCAGTTTGGACAGGTGGTGCTTGCGGCGGTGCAACAACATATACGGCATCAGCTTGTTCGCCAGGCACGTACACATTAACTGTAACTAATCCATTAACCGGATGCTCAAATTCAGGAATGGTAGATGTTGTTCCAAGTACAGGAATTCCATCGGTTACGTTAACGGCAAATGGTTTAATTACCTGTAACACTACTACAGTTGAAGTTACTGCTACTACT
>JAZKDT010000046.1:48430-64587 GCA_040387475.1 Bacteroidota bacterium
CGCATGGAGCGGGCCAGGCGCGGTGGCAGGTTCTACAACATCGTCAGGTACTGTAACCGTTGGTGGAACTTATCAATGTGTTGTTATGAATACGACTTCTGGATGTTCTTCCACTATTACCACTGTTGTTCCAAGTAACACAGCACCCGTTGCAGCAAACGTAGCTTCGGCAAATGCTTTAACCTGTGTCACAAACACAGTAACTTTATTAGCAACTCCTACCGGAACAAACTATGCATACAGCTGGTCTGGACCGGGAACAATTACTAACGGAACAACTGACTCTCCTACCGTAGATTCAAATGGCAATTATGTAGTAACGATCACAGATAACACCAATGGATGTACAGGGTCATTTACAGCAACTGTAAACTCCAATACAACTATTCCAACGTTAAGTTTAGCAGCAACTTCTTTAACAACTACTTGTAGTTCACCTACAGTGACCTTGAATGCATCCAGTAATGCCGATCCAAATTCAGCTTACACGTGGACAGTATCTGCCGGCGGCGTTTTAACTAACACCAATACAAATAACCCTGTTGCCGGAAGCGGTGGAATATACGACGTAGCAGTAACAAATACGTTAAACGGCTGTGTATCTGCACCACAATCTGTAACTGTTACAGCAGACGCCAACATTCCAACTTTTACATTAAGTTCAACAACTGCTTCGTTAAGTTGCATAGTGTCGTCAACTACTGCTACACTAAATACGACAGGCTCTGATCTTACATTTGCATGGTCGCCCGCGCCAAGCGCGGGAGTAAATACGTCAACTCCTACATTTAATACACCGGGCGTTTATACCTGTGTTATTACAAACACTGTAAATAATTGTAGCACTGGCGCTGCGCAAGTTACTGTATCAAGTAATACACTTGCCCCAACAATGATCATTACTTCCGGCATATTAACATGTAATACAACTTCTCTTACCATTACAGGAGTTACATCACCAACCAGTGGAGTTTCATATGTATGGACTGGGCCTGGAATTGTAGGATCTGCAAGCGGGTCCTCGGTGGACGTAAATGCGCCCGGTAATTACGACGTTGTTATTTTAGATGCAGCAAATGGATGTACAAATACGATTAGTACTTCTGTTAGTTCAAATACAACTGCTCCAATCCTAACCTTAAGCGCTGCCAGCACATCCATTAGTTGTGCAGCTTCTACAACCACATTGTCAGGAAATGGAAGCGGAACAGTTACATGGATGACTCCAGCCGGAACTTCAAGTAACCCTGTTATTGCCGGAACTGCAGGCAATTATGTAGCAACGGTAACCGACATAACAAATGGATGTAGAACAAGTGATTCATTAATTGTTACCGGAAGCACAGTTGCACCTACAGCTGATGCTGGGACAAGTGCGGCCATTCCTTGTGGAACACCAACACTGGCGTTAAATGGTACGACTACTTCAACAGATGTAGTAACCTATGATTGGTCAGGTCCTAATGCAGGAAGTATCGTATCTGGCGCAAACACGCAAAATCCTGTGGTAATGGATCAGGGACCATATACGTTAACCGTTACAAATGTAGCGAGTGGCTGTACTTCGACGGCAACTATCAATGTTACTATGTCAACGGTTGTTGCATCTTTCACTGCAACGCCTACTACTGGTTTGTCGCCTTTAGATGTTAGCTTTACGGATGGAAGTACAGGAGCCGGAACTTTATCTTATAACTGGAATTTCGGAGATAATACATCTTCGTCAAATCAGTCTCCCGGGAATCATGTATTTACCACTGGAACTTACACCGTGTTATTAACAGTGACTTCAGGTCCATGTACAGACACAGCTACAACGGTTATAGTTGTGGAAGATGGCTTAACTTTGGAAATACCTAACGTATTTACTCCAAATGGCGATGGATCAAACGAATTTTTCTCGATAAAATCAACTGGCGTGAAAGAAATATCGTTGCAAGTCTTCAATCGCTGGGGACAAAAACTATATGAATTTTCAGGGCCTAAGGCGTCCTGGGATGGGTTAACTCCAAACGGAGCTGCCGCACCAGAAGGTACTTATTTTTACTTTGTGAAAGCAACCGGCTTTGACGGTACTGAAATAGAGAAACACGGGTCTGTAAATTTATTCCGATAAATCCTAACTTTAATTGTTAAAAGGCTCTCTTTAAAATAAAGAGAGCCTTTTTTATGTGTCTGATTTTTAACAATTTATTTTTGAGAATCCAAAATTGGACAGATAATAATGTTTATTTTTATCGCTAAATAAACATATTTTATCAGACATGAAGAAAATTAAATCTCTAGGAACAATACTACTTACTATTTCTTTCTTTAGTATCACCCAGGTGTTAGATGCCCAGGAAAGTAATGAGAAACATTCAGAAGTAAAGCCACGAGGTGCCACAAAAACTAAAGTTTCGCCGGCTAATAATAACTCTTTAACAGTGCAAAAACGTGTTGACACCGATGGAAAGAGTTTTCAGATTGATGAGAATGATACTTACCAGGGGAGAAAAGAAGAATTTTTATCTCAAATTACATTGAAAGAATTACCAACTGATTTTCCTAAATATGAAAAATGGATGGGAATCCGTCATTACAACGAAATAATAAGCGAATATTATCAAAAACATCTCGATATAGTGACGCCTTCCGTAAAACAAAAGCTTACCCAAACACATTAACAGGCAGAGGAAAACCAATGCTTAATTTAAAATAATGCCCTTAATTTTTACAAATTATCTTTAACTAACCTCATATGAGTTCAAAAAAATTACTATCCTTAATTTTATTAGTATTTTTAACATCAGCTGTTTTTTCGCAAGGAACACTATGTTCAAGTGCAACACCCTTTTGTACTGCAATCGGAACACCATTTACCTACCAAAACGTAACCGGCACTGCTGTCGGTCAGGTTGGTCCAAATTATGGTTGTTTAGCAACTCAACCACGTCCATCCTGGTTTTATATCAAGTCCTCAGCAGCTGGAGCGATGACTTTTAGTTTAACTCAATCAACGTCACCGGGGGGTGCTCCTAATATCGACGTCGATTTTATTGCTTACGGTCCTTATTCAACGGCCGCTTTTCCAAGTGCTTGCTCAAATTTAACGGGAGGTTGTACTGCTGATCATAATTGCGCTGGAAATACCGAAGATTGTAGTTATAATCCGGCTGCAACGGAAACGATGACGTTAAATGCGACAGCGCCAGGACAGTACTTTATTATCATGATTACAAACTTTGCTGGAACTGCCGGTTTTATTACTTTTACCCAAACGGGTGGCCCTGCTACCGATTGTTCTATTACATGCCCCAGCGTTATTTCGGGAGATGGTTTTACAACAAGTTCAGGAAGTAATTTACCTTCATCAGTGTCCTGTGGCTCAGCTCCTATCACATTAATGGCATCTAACAATTCTGCTTTTGGTAGCCCAATTGTTCCAGGTATCATGTTAAATTTTACAACAAATAATAATCCGTCTAACCAACTAAACTGGTACGAAAACGGCACTTTCCTTGCTTGTTTTGGTCCTACTTGTACTGCAGGCCCACTGAACGTAAATACAAACAATGACATTCAGTTGTATTATTCATCGCCAACAGCTACTACAACTATCGAATTTTGCGAACCAAATACTGCTCAGCCAAACATGGGATATTCCATTATGGATTTGGCCAGCGGTGCCACCATCGCATTTGGAACCTGGATTGACGATGGAGCTTGTCAAACAGTAACTATTCCTCCCGGGGCTATAACCGGCGTTGCTACGTTTACGGCGTCGTGTGGAACCTGTGTAACGAGTACTAATTTTGGATACGGAACCTTTAATCCGGCGCTTGCAGGCACGGGTACACATACCATCACCTATTCGTTCTCACCAGGTGGATCCTGCCCTACTTATACATTTTCGAAAGTTATTACGGTTAACACTCCTTCTATTACGCCAGCGGTAACCAATGCCACTATTTGTGCAGGCAATAGTACTACCTTAAGTGTTTCTGGAACTCCTTCTAGCCCAAATGCAACCTTTTCCAATTTCAACAATTATGCTATACCTGATGGAAGCGCTACAGGTGTATCTTCACCAATAACAATAAGCGGTTTATCCGGTGTCGTTGGCACTAATTTACTATCGGTAAATCTAAATATATATTCTGACTTTGACGCTGATATGGACGTGTATCTCGTTTGTCCGGGAGGAACAACTATAACCTTATCAGATGATAATGGTGGAGCAGGATTTGATTATACAAATACAACATTTTCCACTACAGGAACAGCAATTACATCAGGAGCTGCTCCGTTTACAGGAACATTTACGCCCGAGCAGGCTTTTAGCGGTTTAAGCGGTTGTAACATGAATGGTGTATGGCAATTATTTGTAAAAGACGATACTGGAAACGGGCTAAGCGGCTTTATATTAGACTGGAGTATTACTTTCGTAAATCAAAACAGCTATTCCTGGTCGCCCGCTGCAACTTTAAGTCCTTCTACAGGAACACTGGTAACAGCAAGCCCTACGGTAACAACCATATACACTGTTACAGCTACTGATGCCACTGGATGTGCAGCAACTAAAACAATAACAGTTAGTGTGGATCCTAAACCAACACTAACAATCACACCAACTAACACTTTAGTTTGTTCCGGGAATACGGTATCGTTAACAGGAAGCGGCGCATCGACTTATACATGGACAGGCGGAATCACAAACGGTACTGCCTTTAGCCCGGCGGCAACTTCAGGTTATACGCTAACCGGCACATCAGCTGCAGGCTGCACTAATACGGCAATTACTTCTGTTTCCGTTAATGCAAGCCCAACTGTTGCTATTTCAAGCGTATCGAGCCCGGTTATCTGCTCTGGAAATTCTTCGCTTATTACACCAACCGGCGCAAGTACTTATACGTTGTTAAACAGTGGAGCAACTGGTACAAGTTTTAATGTGAGCCCAACGGCAACTACTACTTACTCTATTATTGGAGCAAGTGCATCAAGTTGCCCTGGTACTAATACGATGACTACAACTATCACCGTAAACACTAGCCCAACGGTTGCTATTTCAAGTGTTTCGAGTCCTGTTATCTGTTCCGGAAACTCATCCGTTATTACGCCCGGCGGTGCAAGCACTTACACATTATTAAACAGTGGAGCTACTGGAACAAGTTTTAATGTGAGTCCAACGGCAACTACTACCTACTCTATTATTGGAGCAAGCGCATCAAGCTGCCCTGGTACTAATACCATAACAACAACAATAACTGTAAATACTACCCCTACAGTTGGAATAACAAGTGTTTCTAATCCTACGTTGTGTTCGGGCAATCCATCAGTTATTACGCCGGGTGGAGCCTCCACGTATACGTTATTAAACAGCGGGGCAACTGGAACAAGTTTTACTGTAAATCCAACAGCCACTACTACCTATTCAATTGTGGGAATAAGTTCTTCGAGTTGCCCGAGTACAAATACTATTACGACAACTATAACCGTAGGTACGACTCCGACAGTGGCCATCTCTAGTGTTTCAAGTCCGGTTATTTGTTCAGGAAACTCATCGGTGATTACGCCAGGCGGCGCTTCTACCTACACCCTTTTAAACTCGGGTGCTACCGGGACCAGTTTCACAGTTAATCCAACAGCTACTACTATTTACTCAGTAAGTGGTATTAGTGCAGGTGGATGCCCAAGTACAAATACGGTGACTACAACCATTACGGTTAATACAACTCCTACAGTGGCTATTTCAAGTGTATCAAGCCCGGTTATATGCTCAGGAAACTCTTCGGTTATTACGCCTGGTGGCGCATCAACTTATACCTTATTGAATAGCGGCGCTACCGGAACAAGCTTTACTGTCAGTCCTACGGCAACTACTACTTATTCTGTTATTGGGAGCAGTGCATCAAGTTGTCCTAGCACTAACACCATTACTACAACTATTACGGTAAACAATACACCAACCATTGCTATTTCCAGTATATCAAGTCCATCTATTTGTAATGGTGGTAATACTATTATTACGCCAAGTGGTGCTTTAACATACACGTTATTAAATACGGGCGCTACCGGAACGAGTTTTAATGTTAGCCCAACTGGTACCACCACTTACTCTATTATTGGCACAAGCTCCTCAAGTTGCCCAAGTACAAATACTATAACAAGCACAATTACAGTAAATCCAATTCCTACAACTACAGCTTCAACAAGCGGATCAATTACGTGTGTAACCAATACTGTAAATCTTAGTTCGACCTTAGCAGGTATGAATTATACGTGGACAGCACCTGGCGGAAGTAGTATTTCCGGTTCTCCTAATTTACAGAATGTTGTAGGTTTAGGATTAGGAATCTATACGTTAAACATTTCAAGCCCTGCGGGATGTACTTATTCTACAACGGTTGCAGCAATTCAAAATACGACGGCACCAACTTCTGTAAGCGCAGGTTCTAATCAAACATTAATTTGCGGAGTTCCGACAGTGACGTTAACAGGATCGGCTACTCCTGGAACTGCAACTGCTAACTGGCTGGGCGGAGTATCATCACCAAACTCTTTCACTACGACTACAGGATCTGCAAATACTTACACCTTACAAGCCATTAATCCTGCTACCGGATGTTTTATAACGTCTACGGTTCAGGTAACGTCTTCTGTAGGTGCGCCAACGGCAAATTCTAACGCCGTTACAAACTCTATTACATGTACAAATTCTACAGTACCGGTTGGCATAACCCCAACCTCGTCAGGACCATTTACCTACCAGTGGTCAGCTGCCGGAATTTCAGGTTCAACAACAAATGCAACTGCTACTGCAACCCTAGCGGGTGTATACACTGTTACCTTAACTAACAGCCCTGGTAATAACTGTTCAATTGTAATAAGCATTACCGTTCCTTCAAATACGACTGCAGTCACTGCTTCAATAACACCAGCAGCAACGATTACGTGTAACACGCCAAGTATTACATTAAATGCCAGTCCTACAGGCTCAATATATACATACACATGGTCGGGCTCTTCTGCCTTAACTAATGGATCAACACAAAACCCTGGCATAACGGCCGGAGGAACTTATTCAGTAGCAATAACGAACACTGTCAACGGCTGTATGGGAAATGCTACTATCAGTGTTGCTTCAAATACAGTATTACCAATTGTAAATATTGCAGCTCCATCGGTTACCACTACCTGCGCTGTTCCAAATGTGAATTTATCGGCGAGCAGTAATGCTGATCCTAATTCTATATATACATGGACAAGTCCATCATCGTCAACTGTAACAGGAAACCCAATATCGGTTTCGTCCGCAGGAATATATACGGTTGCTGTAACAAACACCGTAAATGGCTGTACTAATTCCATGGCCTCACAAACTGTACAAGTAGTTGCCGACGCCGGAATCCCAACCGTAACCTTATCAGCAAACTCATTATCAATTACCTGTTCCACTCAAACTGTAACAGCAACCCTCTCTACCACTTCAACACCGGTGACATATAGCTGGAGTCCTAGCACGGGAATAGTACCCGGAACGGAAACGACAGCATCGCCTGTATTTAATGCACCCGGAACCTATAGTTCAGTTGTGACGAATACAAACAGTGGTTGTGCTACCGGCATTTCAAGTAATGTAGTTACAGTAATTTTAGATAATGCAGTACCATCTGTATCGCTAAGTACTGCCACTAATAATGGAACCATTACCTGTACAAATACTATGGTGGTGGTTACTCCAACAGTAACCCCCACTGCGAATTTAACTTATACGTGGTCGCCAGGCGCGGGCCTTTCAACTTCGCCAAACCAGGCAAGTGCTACCTTTACAGCGGCAGGTATATACACGCTAGCTATTACAAATACTCTGACAGGATGTGTAACATCTTTGACAAATACAGCAAACTCCTTTACGGTAATTGCAGATAATGCAATGCCATCCTTTACATTGGGCACGGGGGCTTCTGTAACCACGTCGTGCGCGGCACCCAACGCAACTTTATCGGGAAGTAGTGATGCTGATCCAAATTCGGTTTATACCTGGACCACACCTTCCACCACAACTGTGACTGGAAATCCTTTGGTTGTTTCAGCAACCGGTGTTTATTCGGTTATAGTTACTAATACGGTTAATGGTTGTAGCACGTCTGCTACCAGCCCAGCCACTGTGGAAGTTATACCCGGTATTGGAATACCATCTACCACGTTGTCATCAACAACTGCAACTATAACATGCTCGGACCCTACGCCAAGCGTATCGATCACAACCACGGCTACCCCGGTTAGTTACAACTGGACACCGACATCGGGTATTGTTACCGGAACCGAAAACACTGCGAATCCAATGTTTACCGCAGCCGGTTCTTACAGTGCAGTAGTCACCAATACCGCAAGTGGATGTGCGACCGGTATTTCGGGGACTGTAGTTACAGTGACCGTTGACAATACGCTACCCACCATTACTTTATCTAGCGGTACCAATTCAGGAACGATTACATGTACGACGTTGTCGATCTCTATTACACCAACCATTACACCATCGAGCGCAAACTTAACGTATACATGGACAGGTGGATCGGGAACAGCGACTCCTCCAAATCAAGCCAATGCTACATTTACAGCGTCGGGCATTTATACACTAGCTGTTACAAATACATTAACTGGTTGCGTATCCAGCAGTACAAGCACGGCAAGTACCTATACCATCACAATGGATAATATTTCTCCAACTGCAAATATCAGTATAGCATCTACAAACACCATCATCGGTTGTGGAGCAAGCAATACTGTTGTTACGTTAGGAAGTAATAGTTCGAGCACTAACCCACCATCTGTTTATTGGCTACCAGGTAACGTCCCAGGGTTTTCATTTAATGTGACTACTGCAGGTACTTATACATTGGTTGTGGTTGATAGTTTTAACGGATGCCGTGATTCGACAGAGATCACTGTGACAGGCAATACAACACCTCCATCGGGGGTTAATGCCGGAGGATCAACCAACATTGCTTGTGGAAGCACTACAGTGTCTTTAAACGGTGTAACTACTGCAACAAATACCAGCTATTCATGGTCTGGCCCATCCGGAACAAGCATTTTATCGGGAGGCAATACCCTTAATCCTGTTGTTGCAGAAATCGGGGATTACACACTCACCGTAACGGACAATTTAACGGGTTGTTCAAGTTCAGCAGTTGTAAATGTAACACAGGCAATTGCAACAGCATCGATCACTGCAAATCCAACAACCGGCACGTCACCTTTAGTAGTTGACTTTACAGGTTCAGGTGTTGTGGGCTCAACTTACAGCTGGAATTTTGGAGACAATACGCCAATATCATCAAATCAAAACCCAGGTAATACTTTCACTACAGGTACTTATACGGTAACATTAACCACCACATCAGGCTCTTGTACTGCTACCGCTACAGTTGAAATAGTAGTTGAAGATGGATTGATGTTAGAGATACCTAACGTATTTACGCCTAATGGCGATGGGGCTAATGACTTATTTACCATTAACTCGACGGGAGTAAAAGAAATAGCGCTGCAAATTTTTAACCGTTGGGGAGAAAAATTATATGAATTCACCGGAGCGAAAGCATCGTGGGATGGATTGGCACCTAATAGTATGAAAGTACCGGAAGGAACCTACTTTTACTTTGTGAAGGCTATTGGCTTTGACGATACAGAAATAGAGAAACACGGAACTGTGAACTTATTCAGATAGAGCACATAAATTTAATTGAACAATAAAAAAACCGTCTACTTTTGAGTCGACGGTTTTTTATTTTCAGCTCCTATGTTGCTTGTACTCTTTGAAAATTTATTGCCGAAAAACCTGATTATTTTTGCCACTCTGGCTGATTCGTAATTATCTCCAACATTTCACTAATGTGTTAAAAAGTGAATGATTACCAAAAAAAGCTAGATCGTTGGTTCACAGAAAGAGAATAGTCATTCCTGAAGAAAAAAAATAAAACAGTAGACCAAATAGCCCGTGCGAAAACTACTCATAATAAATTAACGAAAATAGTTTTCCTAAATACTTAAACAATTTAATTTGGCTTTACTTTACCTAAATCGTTTTTGACTTAGTGGAACAAACCTTTTACTCGTCAGAAATAAAAACGCTTCTTCACTCATCTGATTTCTGTAAAATGTTTGTAGTTTTTTTCGATTTTTTTCTGTCATAAATTTATAAAAATGGTCACTAAAACTCGAAAAATGAAAGGAATTCTACTCTTATTGCTTATTTGCTGTACAGCTAAAATGAACGCCCAGCAACAATTTAACTGTTATCATATACAGGAATTTATATGGAACGCAAATACCAACCTTTATGACACGCCAATAGAGCGGGCAGATCAGTCTAAATTTAAAATTGACAAAGAAAAAAAGTTTTTAGTTCAAACTTTTGAAGATGGAGTTTCTACTTCACACGCTATAAAATCGTATTCCTATGACGACTCTAAAAATATAGCGACATTATCGATAATTTCTCCATCCAACGGTTATACTTATATCTATCGTATTAATTCAAATTCGCTTGTTATAGAAGTGAGTTTAGCAAATTCTGGTAAAGAATCGTTGTTAAAAAAATACTTGTACAAAAATTAATTTTTTATTTTCCAATTATAGTTTTTTATAATTAAAAACCCGAACCATGACAAAATTTGTAAAAAAAAATGTGCTTCCATTAATACTTATGCTCGTGGCATATTCAGGAACTGTCAATGCACAAATACCTATCAACTGTAATAACTTTTATCTACATGACCCTCCCAATATATACACTTACAATACCGGCACTTCAACCAGTGCATTAAACTCTATCGCCTGTCCGGCCAGTGGAATTGGGCTAGCAGTCAGTAATAATTTAAACTCCGCTTCACCTGCTGTAACATTCTATACCACGGTATCCGGCCAATACTGGTACTACAACGGCTCTACGTGGGTTAACACAGGGCATGCCTGCTCAAGCGGTTCCGCGGTTAACATCTGCGGTGCAGGGCCTTATATTTACAATCTTGATGGATTTGCATCAAGAGTTTACCGATATAGTGGATCAGGAGCAGACGTTGCCGTGCTTAACTTAACTAACTGGGATGGCCCTTATGATTTGATTGGGGATGATAATGGAAATTTTTATGTATTATATACAAATGCAGGATTTCAAAAACTCGTAAAATACAGTCCTGCCGGCGCAGTGTTATGTACGTATTCCCTTATAGGAATGCCGAATTCATCGTCGGGTGCGGGTTATGCTATCGTTGGAAGTAAAATTTACGTTTCGGGTGGTGCAGGCAATTATGTTGGAAACATTGTTGGAACTACCATTACATTTAGTGCCATGGGTGCGTTTCCAGG
Organism: Bacteroidota bacterium; assembly: GCA_040387475.1. Taxonomy (GTDB): domain Bacteria; phylum Bacteroidota; class Bacteroidia; order B-17B0; family Aurantibacillaceae; genus UBA4416. Next base: position 59,783 of record JAZKDT010000046.1, read on the forward strand.
AGCTACAGGAGATTTTGCTTCTTGCCCATTTCCACAATTAAGCTCTAACATTAGTTCTACCGGAAATCTATCCTGCAGTACGTTATCATCTGTGCTTACAGCAACAACAACAGTAACTGGCCCCTCTTTTTCTTGGTCGGGACCAGGTATTGTAAGCGGTGGAGGTACAAGTGTTGTTACGGTTAATCAGGGGGGTATTTACACCGTAGTTATTACAGGAAGTGGCGGCGCCTGTCCGGGAGCTTCCACATCTACCGTTAACATAACTCAATCCGGCACGCCTCCTGTTGTTACAGCGTCAAGTTCTGGCGCAGTTACCTGTTCAAACTTGTCCGTTAATCTTTCCTCTTCGCCTGCAGGGCTCAGTTATACCTGGACTGCACCTGGAGGTAGCTCTATAACGTCAGGAACAAATTCACAAAATGCAACAGGATCTGGTGGTGGAACTTATACGGTAACTGCAAGTAGTGGCGGATGTGTGACTTCAAATGTTGTAAACGTAGCAAGCAACACAACGCCTCCTACGGCTTCAGCCAGCAGCGGAGGAGTTTTAACCTGTGCCACAACAAATGTTAACTTATCAGGAGGCCCAGGCTCTGGCGTTTCCTATAGCTGGTCGGGTCCAGGAATTATAGCGGGTGGCACAAGCGCTTCTCCAACAGTTAACCAACCAGGCACATACAATCTAACGGTTACTGATCTTTCAAACGGATGTACAGGATCAACCAGTACCTTTGTAAATCAAAATATCACCCCACCATCCGCAACCGCTGCAACTGCTGCGGGAAGTGTGCTTAATTGTAATGTTACGTCATTAAATTTATCAGGGTCACCATCTTCAGGTGTAAGTTACAGCTGGTCTGGGCCTGGAATTATAGCTGGTGGAAATACAGCTTCTCCAACAGTGAATCAACCAGGCACTTATAATCTTGTTGTTACCGATGGTTCTAATGGATGTTCGAATTCCTCAAGTCCAGCTTCTGTTGTCATAACTCAAGATGTTACACCTCCGTCAGCAACAGCAGCTGCGGCTTCAGGAAGCGTTCTTAATTGTAGCATCACTTCGTTAAATTTAACAGGCTCTCCTTCTTCAGGGGTAAGTTACAGCTGGTCGGGTCCAGGGATTATAGCTGGCGGAAACACTTCGTCTCCTACTGTGAACCAACCAGGAAATTACTCATTGATAGTTACCAATTCATCTAACGGCTGTTCTAACACCTCGAGTCCTGCGGTTGTGGCAATTACACAAAATGTGATTACTATTAGCGGATCCGCTTCTACAAATAGCGTTATTACCTGTGCATCTAATAGTGTTGATCTGAATTCTTCCCCAGGTGGCTATTCCTATGTTTGGACCGCACCCGGAGGAAGTTCAATTAACACCGGAGCCAACTCTCAAAATGCCACGGCAACGGGTGGAGGTACCTACACTGTAACGATTACCGATGCTACTACAGGGTGTTCTAATAATGCCACTGTTGTTATTCCTCAGGATGTTACACCTCCCGCAGGTGTAACGGCTTCAGCAAACGGTTCGCTAACCTGCTCTGTTCCGTCCGTTAATTTATCGTCAACGCCAGGCTCTGGTGTAACCTACAGCTGGTCGGGACCAGGAATTGTGTCAGGCGCTAACACCTCAAACCCTCTTGTTAATCAGCCAGGTGTTTACACATTAATTGTAACCAATAACTCAAACGGCTGCTCAAACGCAGGTTCTCCTGCATCTGTGAATGTACTTTCTAACGGTGCTATTCCTATCGCCAGCGCGAGCGCTAGCGGTTCTATCACCTGCTCTAATACGTCTATGACTATTAATGGAAACCCTGACGCAGATGCAACATATTCGTGGTCCGGACCAGGAATTGTATCAGGCGGTACAACTCCTACGCCCGTAATTGACCAGCCCGGAAGCTATGTTTTTGTTGTTACAAATACGGTAAGCGGATGTTCGAATTCTACTACAGTTACTGTGTCTCAAAATATCAGCGTTCCATCACCTGTCGTACTAGCAGTGGGTAATGAAACGCTTACCTGCAACGTGACGGTGATTACAATGACAGCTACTCCATCTACCGGAGTAAGTTATAACTGGTCGGGGCCGGGCATTACCTCAGGCGCTACTACCGCAAACCCTACTGTGAATTTACCGGGAACATATAGCGTTACACTCACCGATAATGCCAGCGGGTGCTCCAACGCAGTGCCTGTTACAGCAACAATTTCTCAAAACACGGTGGTACCAACAGTACTGGTTTCAACTGCTGCCGGCAGTTCAAGCATTACCTGCGCGGTGCCAACTGTCACTTTAAATACATCGCCAACATCGGGTGTTACTTATAGCTGGTCGGGCCCAAGTGTTATAAGTGGCGCTACAACTGCAAATCCGATTGTTGATCAACCTGGAAATTACTCAGTGACAGTTACCGACAATGTATCCGGATGCTCTAACGTTTTAGGAATTGCTGGTTCGATAGTAAATGTGCCGCTTGATAATACGGCACCCGTTGCTCAGATTGATGCTGCCACAGCAGGAAGTATTACTTGTACAAATACCGTTGTGACAATTGATGCTACCGCATCAACTTCAGGATCCAACATTACCTATACCTGGACCACCAGTGGTTCTGGAAACCTTTCGGGAAATACGAATACAACAACGCCCACAGTAACGGGAGCAGGAACTTATACATTAACCGTTTTAAATACGGTTAATGGTTGTAGCAGCCAGGATACGATAACGATTATGAGTAATGGAAGTTTACCGGCCGGCGTAAGTGCAGGAACCGATATACTATTGCCTTGTGACAGTGGAACAGTAGTTTTAAACGGCGCGAGTACTTCCTCCAATATAAGTTATACATGGTTTGGGCCAGGCGGTTATACATTTGCTGGACAAAATCCCGGCGATGTTGAAACAGCAGGTACCTACACGTTAGTTGTAACAGATACTATTACCGGCTGTAATTTTGCCGATACAATTTCGGTAATCGATCAGAGCGTTCATGCGTCTTTTACTTCAGATCCAACCTTAGGTGTTGCTCCGTTGGCAGTGAACTTTACAAATACAAGTACAGGAGCTACTACCTATTCATGGAATTTTAACGATGGAAATACTTCTGTTTTAACAAATCCATCTAACGAGTTTGTGAATACCGGTACGTATTCTGTCGTTTTAACCGCTTTCAACAGTGCCGGAACTTGTTCAGCTGTAGCTACGGGAATTATTATAGTTGAAGATCCCTTCTTCCTCGAGATTCCAAATGTATTTACACCAAATACCGACGGGTCAAATGACGTATTTACCATCAAATCAAAAGGGGTGAAGGAGATATCATTACAGATATTCAACCGATGGGGGCAGAAAATGTATGAATTTAGCGGTACAAAAGCTGCCTGGGATGGTTTAACTGCCCAGGGAGCAGAAGTTCCATCAGCGACCTACTTCTATTTCATAAAAGCTTCAGATTTCAACGACAAGGTGGTTGAAAAACAAGGTACGGTTAACCTATTCCGATAAGTTTACAGGAATATTATAAAAAATCTCCCCATATCCGGGGAGATTTTTTTGTTTATAGGCCTACCATCATCGTTTTTGGCAAAAAATCGTAAATTTGGTCATTAAAAAAAGTTCAAAAATTAATAAAGGTTTGAACAAGAAAATTTGGCAGTTTGAACCCGTAATAAGTCAATTTAGTCTATTCATATAAAAATATTTAAGGAATGTTCAATATTTATCAACATTTTTTTTGTTGATGAAGAAAATAATTCTATCTTTGCCGTCCCCAAAATGGGGAGAAAGCGTAAATTATAGTAAAATCAAGTAATACAGAGGATTTAAGATGCCTACAATATCGCAATTAGTAAGAAAAGGTCGCTTTAAAGCACCTAACAAAAGTAAATCGGCCGCTTTGGATTCATGTCCACAACGCCGTGGTGTTTGTACACGTGTGTACACAACAACCCCTAAAAAACCTAACTCAGCTATGCGTAAAGTAGCGAAGGTGCGTTTAACAAATAAGCAAGAGGTTATTGCTTATATCCCTGGTGAGGGTCATAACTTGCAAGAGCACAGTATCGTTTTGGTACGCGGTGGTCGTGTTAAGGATTTACCAGGTGTACGTTATCACATCGTTCGTGGATCTTTGGATACTGCGGGTGTTGAAGGTAGAAAACAACAACGTTCTAAATACGGAACTAAACGTCCTAAGGCAGGTGCTGTTGCAGCTCCGGCAAAAGGCAAGAAAAAATAATATTCAAAAAATTTAAGTAGATTTCATAAAATGAGAAAGTCGACCGCTAAAAAAAGAATTCTGTTGCCAGATCCAATTTATAACGATATTTTGGTAACACGTTTTTTAAACAGTTTAATGTACGATGGTAAGAAAAATACCGCGTCTAAACTATTTCACGAATGTTTAGAGATCGTTGCAAAACGTACTAACGAAGATGGATTAGAAGTATTTAAAAAAGGTTTAGGTAATGTTACGCCACAGGTTGAGGTTCGTTCCCGTCGTGTAGGTGGAGCAACTTTCCAGATTCCTTCTGAGGTTCGCCCGGAAAGAAAATTAGCTTTAGCTATTAAATGGTTAATTACTTATGCACGTAAACGTAACGAAAAATCAATGGCTCAAAAATTAGCCGGAGAAATCGTTTCTGCTTCTAAGGAAGAAGGTGCGGCTTTCAAAAAGAAAGAAGACGTACATAAAATGGCTGAAGCCAATAAAGCATTCTCACATTTCAGATTCTAATTAACAATGAGCGACTTAAGATATACAAGAAATATTGGGATTGCTGCCCACATTGAT
>JAZKDT010000047.1:0-6732 GCA_040387475.1 Bacteroidota bacterium
AGCTCGTTGGGCTCATAACCCAAAGGTCGGGTGTTCGAATCACTCTCCCGCTACCAACGGAAAAGCCTTACAGAAATGTGAGGCTTTTTCATTTTCAGTATTTTGGCTTCACAATTTAACGATCCCGCAGTCTACAATAACGTAGTAATCGGAAATACTGTCGCGCTCCAACAAATGCAAGCCCGTGAGTTCACCAAAGGCAGGAAGAATAAAATGTGTTTTGCCCGAATAAAAGCAGGATAAACGCATGGATTGTTTGGCGGTACCAAATAACTGCAGCCCCGGGTGAACATGTCCGCTGATATTTAATTTCTCTTTGCCCTCCAGCTGGTGATGCGAAAAGATAAACCTTTCTTCTTCGAGTGTTTTTACTTTTAATAAATTAGGGAGTGTATATAATTCATTTTCTAATACGTCGTGATTTCCTTCTACTAAAATAACCTGCGTGCGTTCGTGCTCGGTTAACAGCGCTTTAAACCATAACCACTCTTTATTATAAGAACTGTGGAACAGATCGCCGAGAATGAGCACTGACAGTGGTTCCCAGGTACTCAACAAAAAATGAAGTTTATCAATATCTTTTAAATGACTTTGTATAGGAATGGGAATGCCCTGTTTCCGAAAGTGTGACGCTTTGCCCAAATGAATATCGCTTAAAATTAACTGGCGTTTGGACGGCCTGTACATAGCACGTTGCGGCAACAAGTAAAAGCTTTCGCCTTGCAATTGTATTTCTTCGTAGGGTTTTTTCATTTTTGCACAGAGTTTAAAATTTTATCAATTCGTGTCTGTATATCTTCGTTGCTGAACTTCTCCCTTAACGTATCCACCAGGATAGGAAATGCAAACGGTGTAGGTTTTTCGGGATAGGTAACAATGATCTGTTGTTGAGAGATGCGGTTAAAGGCATTCTGCATGCGCGTTATTTCCAATTGAAAATCAAGAATTTCGGCATACGATTGGCGTAACAATAAATTATCTTTTTCATAGTCAGCAAATACTTTAAAAAACAAATGAGACGAAGCCTGCAAATGCCTTGTCTTTTTTTGATGCCCGGGGTAACCTGTAAATATGAGTCCGGCAATGGTAGCAATATCTCTGAACTTGCGGTTGGCCAGCTCAATGGCGTTCATACTTTTCAGTACGTCATCGTACATGTGTTCTAAGCTAAATAAATTATTATCCGTTATCAAATCCACATCAATCTTTTTATCACTCAACAATTCAAAACCATAATCGTTCATAGCAATCGAAAAAGTAAAAGGCTCCAATAAACCGATACGATAAGCGAGTAAAGCTGCCATGCCTTCGTGTACAAACCGACCCTCAAACGGATACACAAATAAATGGTACCCTTCGCGGGTTTTAAATTGTTCGATAAGCAATTCCTGTTTATCCGGCAGGTGTGATACTTTTTGCTGCAATTCAAGTAAAGGTCCCAACCGTTTTAACTCTTCATTATGCACATCCCCTTTCTTATAATCATCCAATTGCTTTCGAATGCTGCTTGATAATTGATATGACAAAGGCAGACGTCCTCCCAGCCAGGCGGGTACTTTTCCTGAATTTTTGTTACTGAGTTTTACACGTGCTTCCATGTCGCGAACAATTTTCAACTCCAGGTTCTTTCCTCCAAACCAAAATACATCACCCGGTTTTAAACGAGAAATAAAATTCTCCTCGACGAGTCCAATCTTTTTACCACCCATAAATTTCACATGCATCATGCTATCGCTAACAATAGTTCCAATGCTTAAGCGATGCCGTTGTGCAATGGCCCTGCTGGTAACTTTATATACTCCATCTACTAGCACTACTTTATGATACTCGTCATAAGCTTTGAGGGAACTTCCGCCGGTGGTAATAAAATCAAGGCACCAGGTAAATTCCTCCCAGGTAATACTTTTGAAGCAATGTGTACCTTTTACTTCATCAAATAATTGTTCTGCTTTAAATCCATCAGACACTGCCAGGGTAACCATGTATTGAAGAAGCACATCAAAAGAGCGGACGTAAGGAATCCGGTTTTCTAAAAAATTATTTTCAATAGCATAACGGATAGCACTTCCTTCTATGATCTCCAAAGAGTTAGTAGGAACAAAATAAATTTTGCTCACAGCACCCGGATGATGTCCGCTCCTACCCGCCCGCTGCATAAAACGGGCAATGCCTTTGGGTGAGCCAATTTGTATGACCGAATCCACGCTATGAAAATCAACACCCAGATCAAGGCTCGACGTGCAGATAACAGCTTTCAAACTTCCGTTATGTAAATTATCTTCCACCCATTTTCGCGTCGTGTCGGCCAAAGAGCCATGATGCAACGCAATACTTCCCGCTAAATGCGGTGCGGCATCCAATAAGCGCTGATACCATATCTCGGCCTGGGAACGCACATTGACAAATACCAGGGTTGTATTACTGGCCTCGATGATCGGAATAATTTTAGGCAGCAACTGGATCCCTAAATGTCCTACCCATGAATATTTTTCAACCACATCCGGATACAGGGTTTCGATGATAATCACTTTCTCCAGCTCTGTTTTAATCGTGACAGAGTCTTTACTTTTATCGCCCAGTAAAATCTCTTTCGCTTCTTCCAAATTACCGATCGTTGCCGAAATGGCCCAGATTTTAAGATCCGGATTAAGCGCTTTTAAACGCGAGATAGCCAACTCGACTTGTGCACCGCGTTTACTGCCCATCAACTCATGCCATTCATCTACAATGATGAATTCGAGACCTGCAAAAAATTTGTCATATTCTTTGGAAGCCAACAATACATGGATACTTTCGGGTGTAGTGATTAGTGCATGAGGCGATTTTTTGCGCTGCTTTGTTCGTTCCGCAGTAGTAGTATCTCCTGTTCGCAGAGCTATTTTATAATCCAACTGCAGGTCTTTCGATACCAGTTGAGCGGATAATAAAATTTCTTTGGAAAGGGCTCGCAGCGGCGTAATCCATAAACAATGGAGTCCACTGTCTTTCGGCTTTTTCTTTTTAGGAAATTTCTTATAATAGCTTTCGATGATACCAAACCAAATGGCATATGTTTTTCCGCTACCGGTTGGTGAATTGAGCAAACCGCTTTTACCATCGGCAATGGCTTTCCAGGTTGCTTTTTGAAAAGCAAAGGGTTTCCATTTTTTAAGTTTGAACCAATTGGTAGCGATGCTCATGTTTTACTTTTTTGACAGATCCATCAATCCTATGCAGTATGACTAACGTATGAGAAACTTATTCTCTATTTCCATCGGGTTTCATTTAAACCGAATTCAATAACTGTAACAGATCTTCCTTTGTGTTGATCTCCTCCTTCTTTTTATCTTTTCTCCACCTTAAAATTCTTGGAAAGCGTAACGCGATGCCACTTTTATGTCGCGGTGATGCATTAATCCCTTCAAAAGCGATCTCAAATACCAATTCTGCTTTCACGCTTCTTACCGGCCCGAATTTTTCGATCGTATTCCGTTTAATCCAGCTATCCACTTCCAATAACTCTTTATCCGTTAAGCCACTATATGCTTTTGTAAATGGCACCAGTTCTTCTTTGTCCCAGATTGCAAAGGTATAATCGGTGTATAAATTAGCCCTCCGTCCGTGCCCCGACTGAGCATAAATCAAAACGGCATCTACTGTATACGGATCTACTTTCCATTTCCACCATTTACCACGTCGTCTACCTGTTTCATAAACACTGTCTTTATGTTTCAACATTAAACCTTCGCAACCAAGTTGTTTGGATTCGGTTCGCAATGCCTCTAAATGTTCCCAGCTACCGGTGGTTAGTACGGGCGACAATTTTAAAAGATCAGTATTGGTATTCAGGATCACGGTCTCTAACAAAGCCCTTCTTTCCTTTAAGGATTGTTTGCGGATATCTTCTCCGTTATATTCTAACAGATCATAACACATCATACACAGCGGCACATCTGATAATGTCTTTCTGGAAACATTCTTACGGCCAATACGTTTTTGCATTTCATTAAAGGATTGTATCTTTCCATCTTTAAATGGTAATACTTCACCATCTACAACCGTACCATTTGGAAGAATGCGTTTAAGCTCTTCAAACTCAATGAATTTATCGGTCATTAATTCTTCGCCCCTGCTCCAGGTATGCACTTGTTCATTACGAACGATGATCTGTCCGCGTATACCGTCATACTTTCGTTCTATTTGCCAATCGCTGATATTGCCAAGATCGGAAAAGGGCACATCCAATTGATAGGCCAAATAAAAAGGATAGGGTTTTGAATCGTCATAAGAGGAAGATTCATCCGATAACAATTCTTTTAAGTTGGCTGTTTGCGGTAACCACGAACCCATTAGTTTATGAGCCACTACCTTATCATCCATAGTATATGCCTTGGCAATAGCTTTAAATACTAATTGTTGCGAAACACCTACTCTGAAACTACCTGTAATTAATTTATTGAACACAAATAATTCGTCGCGTAAAAAACGACTCCAATAAGACAGAAGCCATTGCTTTTTTTCTTCTTCCGGTTGGGATTGAATGGCAACTATCTCGGCCATCACTTCATGAAAGGGTTTGTCCTGTTCACTTTTTTGAAGCGGAATTAATAAGCTGATAGTTTCTGCGAGATCACCTACAACATCATATGAATCTTCGAACAACCAATACGGAATACCAGCCAGTTCGGTAGCCCAGGTCTTGAGATCGCTTGTGCGGATAGGCCGTTTTGGCCGCCGGCCTGTTAACAAAGCAACAGCCCATATCACGTCGGCTTCATGGGTATGGGTAAAATACCGCGCCATTGCATTTACTTTTTCATTGGTTTTGGTTGTTTGATCTAACTCGCTATATAATTCGGCAAAGGCTCTCATGATTTTTGTTCCTCCTCCCTAACCTCTTCTTTCGTCTCCGAAGATTCATTTTCAATGCTCTCGCCTTCAAACAACGTTTCCACTTCTACGGCATTTAAGCTGTAGTTTTCCCTGAGCCATTTGGCGTATACCGACTTATAACCATGTGTGACGTAAACATTGTCGGCACCTGTTGCCAGCACTGCTTCGTTTAATGTATTCCAATCGGCATGATCACTCATAATAAAGCCTTTATCCGCGTTGCGTCTTCTGCGTGCTCCACGTAACTGCATCCAGCCGCTACAAAAAGCCAACCGGTAAGGGTCAAACCGACGTAACCAGGGTGAACCGATCACTGAGCCGGTTGCTAAAATAATTCCGGGATTGACCTGCTCCTTTTTAAATTCCTGGGTGAATTTGATGTAGCGTGAATTATCAAAGCCGAGGGCTTCGTTAGTATTATAAATCGTAGAATGTAACAAGATAGGTTGATCGGTTTGGAGAGCATTTAAAATGCGTTGCGCTTTTCCCAGGGCATAACCAATGATAACTGAGTTTAGTCCCTGCGACGCATTGTCGTTGACCCATTGATTCATTTGTGTATTAACCTCAGTAAATTCCGGAAAATTATATACAGGTAGTCCAAACGTGGATTCTGTGATGAAATGCTGACACCTGATGGGCTCAAACGGAACTGTATAACCGTCTGGTTTTACTTTATAGTCGCCCGACACGACCCAGATCTCTCCTTTATATTCAAGCCTTACCTGCGCGGAGCCAATAATATGTCCCGCAGGATGAAGACTTATATTTACGCCATTGATCTGGACCACTTTACCGTACTCCAGAGTATCCAAAGAAATATTACCCAATCTATAACGTAAAATAAATTCGGAATCTGTGTGTGCTAAATAGTGTTTACTGCCAAAGCGTGCATGATCAGAATGTGCATGGGTAATGATCGCTTTATCCACAGGTCTCCAGGGGTCAATATAAATATTGGCCTGACGGCAATAAATTCCACTATTTGTAAATTGGACCAGCACTGGTGTACTAACATACAAAAAGTGTGAAAGTTGAAAATAATTGCTTTTATCAAGTGGTATAAACCTTGCATAATGAATACAATAAATACCATAGATATGGAAAAGAGAGAATTTGAAGAATTGAAATTACATGCCGATGAAAGTATATCCGTGTTAGAAAAAGATGGAACTGTGTTTTATGGCAGATACCGCGATCATTATGACCCGGAAGTTCTGTCATTTTCATTCCAGGAGAAAAAGACAAACAGCGAAACTATTATCTATATAGGTGAAGTATCCAAGATTTTCAGAGCCGCGGGTTTATAAAGCTCTGTGTATATAACTCCACAATACTAACCATAACACTATACTATATGAGTCGAGTAACAACTTATTTTTCGGGCCTTTGGCAAATCACAAAAAAAACCGCTAAAGATTGGATGGGCGCAGATCCTTTCAGGCAGAGTGCTGTTGTAGCCTATTACGCCATTTTTTCCATACCGGCCTTATTAGTCATTATTATTGCATTGGCGGGGTTGGCCTTTGGAAGAGAGGCCGTACAAGGTGAAATATCGGCCCAAATCAATTCGGCCATGGGCGAGCAAACAGCCAAACAGATAGAAGATATTATTGCCAAAGCATCTGAACAAAAAACATCTATTGTAGCTACTATTATAAGTGTTGTGACATTGATCCTGGGTTCAACCGGGGTATTTGCCCAATTGCAGACATCCCTGAACCAAATATGGGAAGTGAAAGTAAGCGCCAAGAAAAAGTGGTTGAAATCGGTAAAAGACCGCTTGTTCTCTTTTGGCCTGGTTGTTTCCATCGCCTTTTTAATGCTGATCTCATTGGCGTTAACCGCAGGATTAGAAGC
>JAZKDT010000047.1:6742-36096 GCA_040387475.1 Bacteroidota bacterium
GTGGATGGATAAAAGCGCATTTACCTGATTTTATGGTATATGTATTCAAATTTTTAAATTTCATTATTTCCTTTGGAGTCATCAGTGCGCTATTTGCGTTAATGTTTAAAATACTACCCGATGCTAAAATTAAATGGCGAGATGTATGGATTGGAGCCATGGTAACAACCCTGCTATTTATCCTTGGAAAATTTCTATTGGGAATTTACTTTGCCAAAGCCAGTCCGGGCTCTGCATACGGAGCGGCAGGCTCTATTGTACTAATTATGTTGTGGGTATCCTATTCGTGTATGATCCTGTTCTTTGGTGCTGAGTTTACCAAACAGTTCGCTGTATTTCATGGCAGGAAAGTGGAGCCTAAAAACGATGCCGTGTTGATAGACAAAGCAGAAGAAGAGAAAACGAAATAGTACAAATCCCTTTACGGAATAGTTTTAATGAAATACATTCTGGCAGAAAACGCAAAAAACTACCCTAAAAATCGTAGAATCTGCGTATATTCGCCATCAATAAAAACTGTCACACTTGTCACAAAATCCACATAAATCAGGCTTTGTAAGCATTGTTGGTTGCCCCAATGTAGGTAAATCAACTTTAATGAACGTATTAGTTGGTGAAAAATTAAGCATCATTACTTCAAAAGCACAAACCACCCGGCACCGTATCATGGGTATTGTAAGCGGAGATGATTACCAGATCGTATTTTCGGATACACCAGGTATTTTAAAACCAAATTATAAGTTACAGGAAAAAATGATGGAATATGTGGTGTCTGCTTTCAGTGATGCTGATGTATTTTTGCTGATCGTTGATATCTATGAAGACATCGTTTTAGATGAAAAATATTTAGAAAAATTAAAGAACACCTCCACGCCTGTTTTATTATTGTTGAATAAAATAGACATGGCCACGGAAGAAGTATTAAACTCTAAAATGGCCGAATGGAAAGAAAAATTGCCAAACGCTGAAATCCTTCCTATTTCAGCGCTTAAGAAATTTAACCTGGAGAACGTGATGTATCGCATTACCCAGCTGTTACCAGTGGGTGAAGCTTACTACGATAAAGATACCTTAACCGATAAACCGGAAAAATTTTTCGTGTCTGAAATCATTCGTGAAAAGATCTTATTGCAATACAAAAAAGAAATTCCTTATAGTGTAGAAGTGGTTGTGAATTCCTTTAAGGATGAAGAGACCATTTTAAAAATACAGGCCGATATTGTGGTGGAACGTGAAAGCCAGAAGGGCATTATCATTGGACACAAAGGAGAAGCTTTAAAGAAAGTTGGAACGCGTGCACGTATTGATGCTGAAACTTTTTTTGGTAAAAAGATATTTCTGGAGTTGTTTGTAAAAGTTGCTAAAGACTGGCGAAGTAATGATTCTAACTTAAAGAATTTCGGTTACCAAAGTTAAGTTCTGTTATGCTGAACTCATTTCAATATCTCAATAAATTTAAAAAATTGGGTGCGTCCCTTTGATTGAGTTTAATACTAGGGCGTGCCGGCGCAAAGAGACAGCGCCCGCTTCAATCTTTTGCCGCACTTCGGCTCCGCTCAGTGTCCTGGCAAAAGGATTTACGTTTGCATCCCTCACGCAGGCCTTACGTTTCAAAACTTGGAATTTAAGTCAGAAAACAAAACATGCATTATAGCTTTTCTGCTCTTGTCATTTCGCGTTTAATTCCAAATCCGGATAAGGCTTTTACTTTAAAGCCTGCAGCTTTCATGTTTCGCTTCATTTGTCCCTGCGCGCAGTAAGTAACCAAAACGCCTTGCTCTTCTAATAAATCAAACATGTTTTTAAACACAAGTTCCGTCCACAGTTCAGGTTGTTCCGAGGGAGAAAAGGCGTCAAAATAAATAAGCTCAAATTTACGTTGGATCACAAAGTATTCCGCTAAACCCAAATGCTTTGTAAAAGAAAAGAAATCAGATATCTGCTGTGTTTCGTTCCAGGATTGTAAATGCAACTGATCAAATACAGCTTTATCGTTATCTGACAATTCGCGTGCATAATTTAGCTTACAGGCGTCATACACATTAACCGGGTAAGCTTCCAATGTGTGATAGTTAATTTTCACCTGTTTTTCATGAGCATATAAATACGTTAAAAATGCATTTAAACCAGTGCCAAATCCAATTTCAAGCACCGAAAGATCTTCTACCTGCAAGTGCTGATGCAAATACTGTAAACCATGTTTGATATACACATGTTTGGTTTCCGATATAGCGCCGTGAGTGGAATGATAGGTAGCTTTGAAACGCTTGCTGTAAACGGTTGGAGATTGATCTTCGGTAACCAAAAAAGAAATAGGATGTGAGTCTTTTTCTTCCATCATCAAATTATTTAAGCTTCGTAGCTGTATTCCCATGCTGATTTATAGAAATTATGCTGCTCGCAATATTCAATAAACGATTTGTAAAAAGGGTGGTTGCCAATCGTTGCCGTATCCATGATGACTACTAATTTTTTCCTGGCGCGCGTTAAAGCCACATTCATCCTCCGAATATCGGATAAAAACCCAATCTCCGAATCGGGATTACTTCTTACCAATGAAATATAAATAACATCACGCTCCTCTCCCTGGAAACCATCAATGGTTTTTACATCCAATTCATTCACCGGATAAGCAGAATGATCAAAATCGAGCAGTTTATCTTTCAACAAACCTATCTGTTCCTTATAAGGTGAAATAATACCGATATCTATTTTCAATGTTTCTTTAGCATAAACATATTGCTGTAACAATAATTCCAAATGCTTAAATAACAAATCCGCTTCTCCCTTATTGGATAAACTTAAGGTTTCCGGATTTTGTAATTCGTCAAAACTACAACCTGCCGTATCGATCAGCTCAACAGGCACATGTAGTATATCAATATCTTCATTTAATGATAGCAAAGTATCTTTCACTGTAGCATCTGCTTCCAGTTCATTATTATAAAAATAAGCATTACTGAATTGCATAATATGCTGATGCATCCTGTACTGACGTGTTAACAAAGACGAAATAGTGTCATGCCTGATACAACGATCAAGCATGGTCTTATCTAATCCTTCCTGTTTTGCCTTTATACTTTTTACTACAGGAGGCAGCTGAAAATGATCCCCGCTGAAAATAACGCGTTTGCATTTCAATAAAGGAATCCAGGAAATAGCTTCGAGTGCCTGTGATGCTTCGTCAAAAAATAAAGTGTTGAATTTTTTCTTTGCCAGCGCTTTATTGGTAGATGTAACCGGTGTACAGCAAATCACTTGTGCATTCTCGAATAAAGAATCCACAATATAATCTTCCAGTAAACGCGATTCTTTAATACAGGTTCTGGCTTCCGTGTAATACATGGCGCGCTGCTTGGCATCTTCCTTGCCAAATGTGCGTTTGTATTTGCCGGCCATTTTAAAATATTCTTCCGCATTACGGCGCAGGTTCTTAATATCCTTATAATTGGGATGTAACTGAATCTGACCGTCAATAGTTGTTTTCAATAGATCCTCCGAAACTCTTGCCGGATGACCTACACGCAGTACATTAACGCCCTGCTCCAGTAGTTTTTCAGTTAAGAGATCGACAGCAGTATTAGTTGGGGCGCAAACCAATACCTGTTTCTCAGTTTGCAATACCAAGCGAATAGCCTGTACCACAGTTGTTGTTTTGCCGGTGCCTGGAGGTCCATGTACTACAGCTATATCATTGGCAGATAAAATATGCCGTACTGCTTTATTTTGAGAAAAATTTAATTGGGGGACTACAATACTGTCGTCTGTTTTTTCAAAGAAGGGTATTTCGTTTCCTTCAATAATTTCTCTTAGTTCTGCTACGCGGTTGTTTCTCGCGCCGATTACCTCATCTAACGCCTTTTGCATTTCGATGTAGCTATTGTCATCAAACTGAATGTTAACCCCCAATCGGCCATCATAACACCAATCAGGCATTTCATCGGTATGAAGAATAATCTTCATTTTATTTTTACCCGATTGTTTGATCGTTCCTGTTATCTCCAACTTTTCATCGGGATTTTTATTAGAGAACAAACTCACATTTTTTCCTGTACTGAAACGGTGCGGAGTATCGAGTTGGTTGGTGCGTTCTATTTCGATATGCACATAATCAGCGTAACCCAATTCATCCGATAAAATCTGAATAGGAAACCAGGTAACACCGTTTTTTTTTCGTTGCTCAATACCAGCTCTCAAAAATTCTTCCTGGTACTGCCGGTAATCTTCATCGCGCTCTATAGTGAGAAGCTCTTTTACTTTTTTTAACCTGTCTATACTATTACTCATCGCTGATTAAAAATTTAGTACGAATATACGAATCGAAATGTGTCATGCTATGCATACACAGATTCATATATTCGTGTCGATTCGTAATCATTATTATTTACTATTTCTTTTGAGTTCAAACGCGTAGATTTGTCTTCCCAACTCAGCCAAAAATGGCAAAGCGACCGTGTTATACTCATAGCGGCCGCTATTCATGATCTCACTTTCGTTCGTATAGATCACCGCACTTAGCATAAATTCAACTCCCTCTTTTTTGTTTTGTATGTAGGCACAGTCAACCATAAAACCATACGATTGACCTACAATATTGGTGATCTTAATATTATTATCAGTTATATTTTTTTTGCTGTCACCAAACATAAAGTATTTTTTATAGCTGTCATGATAGCTCTTTCCATACGTTGGATGTGAACTTTGACGAGGATACAATGTTAATTGTTCAATAAGGAATTGTCTATCGTCCTCCATCATATCATAACGCTGTTCATATGGCAAGTAATTATTAAAGATCAATTTGCCAAGCATAGAATGAATATTAGCCAATGGAATATAATTCATGGATGTAAAATCCTTTGGTTCATTTATCTTTTTATTGTTTGCATTCATATATGCTTTGCCAACTTTAACCTGCCCTAACGGATGTGCATAAATCTCACTAGCCATCTTATCCGGAACCGAAACGATGTACTTCAGGTTTTTATCTAAAAATACGATGGGATTAGTAGTTGTATTTTCTGTTCCCTTACATCCTCCGTCGAATCGATGAACAATCCGTACGTTTTTATAGCCCAGCTCCGCTAACCTTGAATGAATATAGTCTACACCTAAAAACTCATAGATTCGGCCGTAAGCAAAATTATCACTAACCAATGCCATCCTTTTGATATACTGTGCAACACTTGGATAACCGTTTTCAGACGTTGTATCTTTTTTAACTGAATGCTGACAGGCATTTGCGCTATCAGTAAACATGATTGTATTGCTGTAAACGCGCAGTTTTTTAGTTTTCTCCAAAGCTAAAATAGAACAAGGTAATTTCACCAGGCTGGCACAATAAAAGTAGTTGGAAGAATCTAAATTGTAAGTATAGTTTTTAAACGAAGGTTTACCGGCGGCATCGCGTGTTATTTGCGTGTAAATAATTTGCAACCGGAATTTTTTATGCTGATCAAATACCTTTTTAAGAACAGGTTTTTTGTTACGAATAGAATCAAACAAAAAATTTGTCTGAGAAAAAGCGACTGACGAATACAGTAAAATTAACAGACAACAAACTATGTTATGGCAGGTATTTTTCTTCATCTTTTCGATTGATACAAATATAGTGATAAAGCATAGAACCGAACAGGCATCTACTCGATTATGTGCACCAATACAAAATCTTGGGACGAACTGTTTGAATCCGCTTTATATATGTGCCGTTTTTCATTAACAAATAAAAAAAACAATATATTGTGTGCCATTAATGAACAATCAAAATATATATAGGCATCCCCTAACAGAAATTGGCTTCAACAACCTGTTGCCGCATGCCTTAAAACAAGCAACCCAGTTGTACTTTACGCCGGTTGAAGTAGCGCAGACAGCAGCCGAATGGCTTACCGAAAATCATGAAGAAAAGATCCTGGATATTGGTGCCGGCGTGGGCAAATTTTGTGTGGCAGCTGCCAGGGTTTGCA
The DNA here is from genome assembly GCA_040387475.1 of Bacteroidota bacterium. Classification (GTDB taxonomy): domain Bacteria; phylum Bacteroidota; class Bacteroidia; order B-17B0; family Aurantibacillaceae; genus UBA4416. The sequence continues at coordinate 12,709 of JAZKDT010000047.1, forward strand.
ACAAACAGTTTTACGGTGTAGAGTATCGCGAAACCCTTGTGGAGATAGGAAATGAATTGATAGATCATTTTGAGGTAAGTGCCAACGCTTCGATGATCTTTTCTAATATTACAAACATTAACTTCCTGGAGTATGACGCATTTTATTTATTCAGTCCTTTTTACGAAAATCTTGAGCCTGAGCAACGACTGAATGATGAAGTAGAAATAGAAGAAAAATTATACCAGGTGTACCTCGATTATACCGAATCACAATTAGCAAAAGCCAAAATGGGAACACGCCTCGTTACTTATTTTGGCAATAATTTTGAAGTGCCTGACTCTTACCAGAGAGTAAGAGACGCATATGACGGATCGCTTAAGCTTTGGATCAAGATGGAGTAACTTAATTTTCTTTTTTTGATAAAACATCACAGCCTCCATTTTTTATTTCTCCATGTTCTGTTTCCTTGACGAAAAAGAAACAAAAAACCCTAGTGCTTCTTACTGGCAATCATAAAATTACTATTCTTATCCTTGAAGTTGTAGCCGATACCAAAACCAATTGCTTTTGCCCCCTGTTTTTTATATAAAGAATCCAGATCCTTTTGATAAAATTCTTTGAACATCGGAATAGGTTTTAAATACTGCCCATAAAACGTATAATCCCATGTATGGTCATCATCCGTAAAGTAATGAAAGGCAATACCACTATCGTCCTGTATCACATGTTCGCTTTGGCTTAAAATAACACTGCGTATCATTGAAAAATAATTTTTGTGCATTAAATAAGAAGCGCCTTTTAAATAAGTATTTACAGTACCCATTCCTTTTAAGAAAGACATAAATCCTTTGTTGTTTTTTAATCCTGAATCAGCTGCATTTAGTGAGAAATAATATAATGTCTTGGCATCACCATGTACATCTACAAATTTAATTTCTACTCCGCGGGTGTTTGTTTTTAATTTCTTCAAGGCTTCAAATGATGCAACGTATTGTATAACACCTAAACTATCAACGGTGACAGCCTTTGCCGAAGCAAATTGATTGCCGGTACGCTTTAGAAACAAAAAAAGTAAATGCAAAGTTCCGTCTACTTCTTCATTCTTCAGATCATTTTTCATGCTTTGCGTGCGAAAAAAGCTGAATTTTAAAATAGCGTTCAACGACACATTGACTTTTCGAAAGTACGAATCTAAAGAATCGGTTTCGTTCTTATTAAATTGAGGTAAACTTCCAACCGGCTCCAATCCGATCATCACATACTTATCGGCTTCCGGAAAAAAAGTTTGAGCATGTAAAATATCAGGTCCCGAAAATGGATAGAATAAAGTAGACTGTGGTTTTACTACTTTCTCAATTTCATTTGCCTTAAAAGTTCTTAAATTAGTTAAGCGTGTTGAATCGTAAGTTTTCCATCGTTTATCAAAATTTTTACTGAACGCTTTAAAATCGGATGATGACTGAATAGATTCGTAAATAGTATTGCTATCAGAAACACCCGACATAATATTGGCAAGGGCATTTAAGGTATCATTTAGAGTCAGTAGTTCTTTGGCGTGTTCGTTGAGTGAATCCTTGAATTCTTTTTCAACCACTATGTCCGACTTCACTGTATCTTTTTGCAATTTGCCCGTTCCTACTTCGGGCGATTGACTGCATGCAAAAGCACCAATCATCCCAATCACTAAAACGCCTATTTTACCTAATATGGTGTTATTCTTCATTTTCTAAAATTATTTCGTTTTCTGTTTGTAGTTTTAAGTTTGACCGATCTTTTAGCAGCATCCATATAACGGCTCCAACGGCAATGAGACCTAGTCCGTATAAACTCATTTTTGGTTTGTTGTAAAAACCAAAGCAAAGGATCCAGGCATTTATTAATAAAAAAACAACCGGAGTAAACGGGTAGCCCCAGGTTTTATAAGGCCGTTCAATATGCTTAAGTTTTGATCTTAAGATAAACACGCCAAACACCGTGAGAAATGTAAATAAAGTTAATACAAAACCGATGAGTTCCAGGATATCGTTAAAACTGGCCGTAACAATTAATACAATGGCGATAATGGATTGACTAATAACCGCTACATAGGGCACACCGCCTTTATTTTCTGTTGCAAAAATTTTAAGTGGTTCCACGTTTTTACCAATGCTTGAAGCAACTCTCGGTCCGGCCATGATCATTGCACTTATCGAAGAAATTAGCAATACGGCAATCATTACGCCAACAACATTGCCAATTCCTGCGCCAAAAATATGTTGCCCGCTAATATATCCTATCTCTACTTGTCCTGCCAATTGAGATACCGGCGTTGTATATAAAAAAACAAAATTAAGCAGCAGGTATAAAACAGTTACAATGAGTGTTCCCACAAATAATGAACGAGGCAGGTTTTTTGAAGGATTTTCAAGATCTCCCGTCATGTAAGCCGACGCATTCCATCCGGAATAGGAATAAGAAATCCAGTAAAGTGAAATAGCAAAAGCGCCGCTGAATATGTCCGTAAAACTATGATCGTTAGGTTTCACTGAAATAATATGTTCGGGAACACAGAAAAGACCGGCGACAATAAAAATAATAACAAAAATTAATTTGATGCTGGTAGACACCCGTTGAAAAGCAGCACCAAACCGAAGAGTGTAAGTGTGAATCAGGGTGATAATACAAACCACTATTATCGCCAGCGTCGTTCCATTAACACCAGGATATACGCCATTTATATACTGACCCAGCGCCATGGCCGCTAAAGCGATCGGCGCCGAAAATCCTACGGTTGAACTTACCCATCCGGATAAGAAACCCAACATGGGATGATAGAGTTTGGAAAGATAAACGTATTCACCTCCGCTGTTAGGAAAAGCCGCTCCAATTTCGCCATAGGTTAATGCGCCACATAACGCCATAATACCTCCCACAACCCACAATAACAAAATAGCGAAAACACTTTGAATATCCATCACTTGAAAACCAATAGATGTAAAAACACCGGTTCCTATCATATTAGCGATAACTACCGACACAGCGGTCATTAAGCCTACTTTGTTCTTCATCATTAAGTTAATCGAATGATTGGGTTGATTTGGATGATAACTCTAACATGATTTGGTATTCCTCAGGCGACAGATCATTATAATAAAAATTGATCGGGTTTACTTTTTCACCGTTTTTGATAACTTCGTAATGCACGTGCGGACCGGTACTTAAACCTGTACTTCCCACGTAACCTATCAAATCACCACGTTTTACTTTCACCCCTGGCTTAGTAGCCATTTTACTCATATGTCCGTAAAGTGTCTGATATCCAAAGCCATGATTGATCACTACATGATTCCCATAACCCTGAGCTGAAGCATCTGCTACTTCTACAACACCATCTCCGGTGGCATAAATGGGAGTGCCCTGTTCTGCCGTAAAATCCATCCCGGGATGAAACTCCTGTGTTTTATAGATAGGATGTGTTCTCCAACCATATCCGCTTGGCGCATGCTTTAAATTTTTATTATTCAAAGGCATGATAGCGGGAATAGAAGCAATTAATTTTTCTTTACCCTTTGCCATTTTTACCACCTCATCAAACGACTTGGATTGGATGTATAATTGCTTGGTAATTCTATCCAAACGTTCGGTGGCGTCTTTCATTAACACTGTATTATCATATCCTTCCAGATCTTTATAACGGTCGCTACCACCAAATCCGGCTTTACGGACAGATGTAGGAATTGGCTCCGCTTCAAAAATAACCCTGTAAATATTGTCATCCCTGTCTTGCAAATCATTTAAAACCGTTTGTACCTGGTTCATTTTTTGATTCAGCAGGTCATATTGCAATTTCATAACTTCTGCTTCCCTTCGCAATTGTTTTTCTTTGGGAGAATCGATAAACCGATAAGCAATCAGCATGGTAACCGTAGCAAATACACTCCCAATGGCAAGATACGAAAGCACCTGCAAGAATCGCTGTTTAAAAGTAACCTTTACTTTTTCGTAGGTCAGCGATTTAGTATTGAACTTATATTTAACTTTTGACATGGTTCTGAAAAGGCTAACAAATATAGCAAAATGATTGGTTTTGGGCAGATATTTTAAGTTGAAAAAGTAATGCCGTTTTGGGCGTTTCCCTCCCGCTGGTCGGGGCAGGCTTTATGCTGCAATCTTTTTTGCTCGTCCCTCACAAAAAAGGATTTACGCTCCAATCCTTAACGCGCGAAAACTAAAAAGTTGAGCTTCTCAATCCTCAAAAAAGTGAATAATTTGTGACTTGCGATGGCGGCGTTTTTAGTATATTCGCTACTTCTTTTTAAAATAATATGGAATCAAATAAAGTACGTCAAACATTTTTAGATTTTTTCAAGTCAAAAGGCCATGAAATTGTTCCTTCAGCTCCAATGGTAGTGAAGGGCGATCCCACATTAATGTTCATAAATTCGGGTATGGCTCCTTTTAAAGATATTTTTTTAGGTAATGCCGCCATTAAATACCCGAGGGTGGCCGATACACAAAAATGTTTACGTGTTAGTGGAAAACATAACGACTTAGAGGAAGTAGGTGTTGACACCTATCACCATACTATGTTTGAAATGCTTGGTAACTGGAGCTTTGGCGATTATTTTAAAAAAGACGCTATTGCCTGGGCATGGGAATTACTGACAGAAGTTTATAAAATTGACAAATCCCGTTTATATGTAACGGTGTTTGAAGGTAGCGTTGAAGAAAACGTGCCCTTTGATCAGGAAGCTTACGACACCTGGAAATTATATGTAGATGAAAGCCGGATTTTAAAAGGCAATAAAAAAGACAACTTCTGGGAAATGGGTGATACAGGGCCTTGCGGACCATGTACCGAAATCCATTATGATGGAAGAAGTGACGAAGAACGTAAAAAAACTGAGGGAGCTACTTTGGTAAATAACGATGATCCACAGGTGATTGAAGTATGGAACAATGTATTTATGGAGTTCATGCGCAAGGCAGATAAGAGTTTAGAAAAACTGCCGGCCCAACATGTAGATACCGGCATGGGCTTTGAACGTTTGGTGCGCGTATTGCAGGGGAAACAATCAAATTATGACACGGATGTATTTACACCTTTATTAAATAAAATTGAAGAATTAAGCGGCTTACGCTATAAGCCGGAGGATGAAGACAAACATAAGAAACAGTTGATCATTAACATTGCGATGCGTGTGATTGCTGATCATATTCGTACTATCTCTTTCTCTATCGCTGATGGCCAGCTACCCAGCAACACAGGTGCAGGCTATGTTATCCGTCGTATCCTGCGTCGTGCTATCCGTTACGGTTACCAATCTTTAAATATTAAAGAGCCTTTCATGTATCGTATTGTGCCAACTTTGGCGCACCAGCTGGGACAACAATTCCCTGAGCTAAACAGCCAGAAAATATTAATTGAAAAAGTAATTAAAGAAGAAGAAACATCTTTTTATAAAACTTTAGAAATTGGTCTTAAACGCATTGACCAGGTTTGTATTGATTTGACAAACTCCAAAGCCAGTAAAGTAATCGATGGTAAACTAGTATTTGAATTGTATGATACCTTTGGCTTTCCACTAGATCTTACGTCGCTGATTGCCCGCGGTTACGACTTGAGTATTGACGAAAAAGAATTCAATGTATTACTTGACGAACAAAGAAGTCGTTCGCGGGCTGCAACATCAGTGGACACAGATGACTGGATATCCATTAAAAAGAATAAAAAAACAACAGATAATTCGGTTGCTGAAACTGAATTCGTAGGTTATTCAGATTTAGAATCTGAAAGTAATATTGTACGTTACCGTAAGGTAAAAGCCAAAAATAAAGAACAGTTTCAGTTAGTATTGGATAAAACACCTTTTTATGCGGAAAGTGGTGGACAGGTGGGTGATGCAGGAACATTATCCAATATCAATGAAACCATCAACATTGTTGATACGAAAAAAGAAAATGGTGTCATTATTCATTTTTGTGACAAATTACCGGATAACATGGAGGCAACCTTCAGAGCAAAAGTAGATAAGCAAAAACGTAGCTTTACAGAAAATAATCATAGCGCTACTCACTTATTGCACGCTGCTTTACGCCAGGTTTTAGGAACACATGTGGAGCAAAAAGGAAGTTTGGTAAACGATGAATATTTACGATTTGACTTCTCTCACTTTTCTAAAATCACAGATGAAGAATTAGATCAGATTGAAAAAATAGTAAACACAAAAGTGCGCGAAAACATTCATAGCAACATTAAACAAATGACCATTGACGACGCTAAAAAAACAGGTGCAATGGCTTTGTTTGGTGAAAAATATGGAGACGTTGTGCGTGTAGTTGAATTTGATAAAAATTATTCGATCGAATTATGCGGAGGAACACATGTGAAAGCAACCGGCCAGATCGGATATTTCAAAATAACTTCTGAAAGTGCTGTTGCTGCTGGCATCAGACGTATTGAAGCAGTTACGTCTTTAAAAGCGGAAGAATTTTTCAATCAACAAACGGCCACTTTAAATGAAGTAAAAGCATTATTAAAAAACAATAAAGATGTAGTGAAGAGCCTAAGTAATTTAGTGGAAGAGAATGCCGAGTTGCAAAAGCAACTACAATCTTTACTGAAAGAAAAAGCGCAAAGCATTAAACAGACCTTATTATCGAAAGTAGAAGCCAGAAACGGAATTAATGTGATTATTGAAAAAATAGCGTTTGATAGTGCTGAAGAAATAAAAAACATTTTATTTGAAATTCGTAACCAGGTTGACAATTGCGTGTGTGTCATTGGTGCCGAAGTAAAAGGTAAGCCAAGCATTTCGGTGATCATAGACGATAACCTGGTTAAAGATAAAAACCTGAACGCCGGAAATATCATTCGTGACCTTGCAAAAGAGATCAATGGTGGTGGCGGTGGCCAGCCTTTTTATGCGCAGGCTGGCGGAAGCAAATTGGAAGGATTAAACGCAGCGATTGAAAAAGCGAAAACGTTATTTTAACCTGAATTTTTGGAGCGTTATTTGAGAATAGGATGAAGTAAAAACAGATTTCTATTCTCAAAAACTGCCCCTTTTTCTTCCAATTTCAAATCTCTAAAATTCCATTCACTCAATCAAAACCCAATTTCACCCTTTTATATCGTTATTTCACTCAATGAAAACGAAAATAATGCATTTGATTTCCAGTTACTTAACTCTAGCCATGCGTTTATTTCACTTTTGAGTGTAACTATTTAACGCTTTTTGTATTATAAACCCGTAATGCTTTTAGACGCAGTTCATATGGAATTTTCACCCCGGTATCACCATACGGCCGATATGTTGCTTGATGAGCAACAAATTATTGAGGCTGCGAAACAAAACCCAGAACATTTTGGGCCTTTGTACGACAAATATTACAAACAGATATTTGGCTACGTTTACCAACGTATGGATGATAAAGACACCGCCTTTGATTTAACTGCGCAGGTGTTTTTAAAAGCATTAACCAATATTGAAAAATATGAATATAAAGGCGTGCCATTTGCAAGCTGGTTATACCGTATTGCTCACAGCGAAGTGATGCAAATGTTTAGAAATAACAGCAAATTACGCACAGTAAATGCCGACGTCAGTGACTTGCGAAACATTTGTGAAGAAGTAGAAGAGGAGTATATGGAGCAGTACAAAGGAGTATTGATGAGCGTAATCAAAGGTTTGCCAGAAGATGATTTGCAGCTGATTGAATTGCGCTTCTTTGAAAAAAGAGCTTTCAAGGAAATTGCAGAAATACTTGGACTTACAGAAACAAATGCAAAAGTAAAACTCTACAGGATATTAGAACGCGTAAAAAAAACGCTCACTAAAAAATAATCTATGATTCGCTTTTTAAATAAAATCTTATTTGTATGCCTTGTAACAACTGTTTTAAGCCGTTGTAACATTGGTTCGTCCGAGCAAACAAATACTGGTTTTAATCAAAAAGATACTATTAAAATAGCGGGAAATAGAGATCAAACGAGCAGTGTTGATTCAACTGATATAATAACGACAGTTGTTGACCTGGCTGATACAAGTGAAGATAACATACAGTCTATTTCTGACATTTATAAAAGATCTAAAAAAAAGGCGTCCCTATTTATTATTGATAATACCAGGGATACGGTCATAAAATGTAAAGAAGGAACGGTCATCTCCATCCCCGCAAATGCCTTTGAAACACAAAACAACAATGCATTAACAGGGGAGAATATTCGCATATCAGTAAATGAATATTATTCGGTGGCCGACATGCTGGTAGCAAACTTAAAAACCAGCAGTGATGGTAATATGATTGAAACAGGAGGAATGTTTTTAATAACAGCAACATCTAAAGATACAAAAGACAGTTTAAGATTAAAAAAAGGACAGGATATTACAATCGCAATTCCTACTTCACCGTCTAAAGACACCGATGCAATGCAGCTATTTAATGGAATTCACGATAGCGATGGAGTTGATTGGCAAGCGCAAAATGGGCCTGCGGGATTTGCTCTAAGATGGCGTGCAGGAAAAACGAGCCCGGATAACAGCTTAAATAATTCATTTATATTTCCGGACCTTCTACCTAAAAAAACGCCGACCTTAGTTACTCGTCCGTACGATAATTTCACAACCGAAATATCAATGCCTATCAGAGAACTTATTCAAAACAATAGCGATATCATACGAAGCGCCACCGGGTATATCGATACGGCTGGAATTTTACACGGCTATTTAACCGGCAACAAAAAAAATAAGTTTGTATTTAACACACAATACACCTCTTCGGTTGTAGAAAATATAAATTTAAATGTTGCTGTAAGTTTTAAAGTAAAATTGAAAAAGAAAGCAGATGTTAATATCAGCTACTTTGATAAACTGTTTAAATTGGGTAAAGGCAATCCTGATAGTTTAATTACGGTGATCGTAACCTTTATTCCAAACATAAAAAAAATAAATTACGAGCAAATAAAAAATGTTTATAATAACCCTATTTCCGTTTCATCTTATAAAAATAAATTGATAAAGATCAGGAAAAGACAATTAGCCTATGACAAACATATCAAGCTATTGGAAGCAAGTCCTTTGTCTAATATCAGTACTGCCCAGGAGTATTTATTAATGAGTACACAAAAACTGGGCTGGATAAACTGTGACAGATTTTATAATAACACCAATAAAGTGGACTACTTAGTCAGGCTAGAGGAAAAAATGAGCCTGCTGATCGTATTCAATAATATAAAATCAATCATTGGCTGTGATGGTAAAGGAATTTTTCACAACGTGCCTTTAGGCGAAAAGATAACCATTGTGGCGCTTAAAGCCCACGAGGGTAAAATAATGCTGGCTATGCATGAAACAGTAATAACAGAAAAGCCATTCGAGAATCTGGAGTTTAAACAGATATCCTTAAAAGAATACAAATTAAAACTTCAGAAACTAAATAGCATATAAAAACCAAGTACATGGGAACTAAATTTAATCTCAACAGAGAACCGGTTAATGACGAAGAAATCAATTCACACAAAGATTTTGGAGAGCTAGTAAATAAATTTAAAAAGCAGAGCATCGAGAAGGCACGAAGTGATGCAAACTTTTTAAAAAACAAGAAAGCCACCTATTCAGCGGTTATAGCAGGGGTCGCCGTCATCTGTACTGTTACTTATTTCGCCGTATTTAAAAAACAACCACCAAAACAAACCACAAATGATAAAATAGTTACTTCACAATCTCAACAAAAAAATAATTCCAGTGGAAAGAAAAACACAGCTTTTATCGCCCCACCTATATCTAAATTAAACGTTCCGTATACTTCCTATCATGTAAAATCGGAACAAGGCGCTACTATCAAACATACATCCAATTCAAAAATCATCATTCCGAAAAAAGCTTTTGTTAATAAACAAGGTCAGGATATTATAGGCGACGTAGAAATTAAGTACAGAGAATTTCACGATCAGGCGGATATTATCGCCAGTGGAATTCCGATGAACTATGATAGCGCCGGCGTGAAATCTCATTTGGAAAGTGCCGGCATGATCGATATAAAAGGATTTCAAAATGGCGAGCCGGTATTTATTAATCCAAAAAAACAAATCACTGTCCAATTTCAATCCCAACATACCGCAGATAAGTATAACATGTATGTATTAGATACCATTGCCAGAAACTGGGTGTATATAAGCAGAGATAATTCGTTAAAGGACAAGAGCAAATTTGATAAGCTATCCTCTAAGGACGTTGCCGCAGAAAAACCCGACTTTAACAGTTCCGATAGAAAAGAATCGCAAAAAGAGATTGAATTACAAAAACAACTGGATGTTATTCCGCCAAAAATTGAAGCTGAAAAGGTAGTGTATACTAAAAAAGTAAACCAGCTCCCAAAAACTATAGCACCAGCGAAACCGGCCAAAGCCACTGCGGGTAGGCCACAGTTTGAACTGGATGTGAACTACAAAGAATTTCCGGAACTGGAAGCTTTTAAAAACGCCATATTTGAAGTGGGAGCGGAAAATAAAAATTACAATTCAAAATTAGCGGATATTACCTGGAATAGCGCCGAAGTATCTGAAGGTCCTATCAAAGGAAAAAACTATATATTAACCTTGAAATATAAAGATCAGGTTGAGAAACTGGTTGTTTACCCTGCATTAACGGGCGCTGATTATGAGAAAGCAGTAAAAACTTATGAAAGTAAATTCAGTGATTATAAAAACTTAGTGGCTAAACGCGAAGCTGAAGAGAAAAAACTGAAGGAAGAATTTGAAGCCAAACAGGCTGTTTTTGCTGCGCAGGAAAAGAAGTTGACGGAAGAGATGCTGAAAGAAAAAATTCGGTGGAAAAAAGAACAGGAGGAAATTCTCAGCAAGCAGGTTAATTCAATGGATAAAAACTATGTTGTAACAAGGCTGTTCAACCTCACTGATTTCGGCATTTATAATTCTGACTGCCCCACTACTATGCCACAGGGAGAACATATGACACCTGTTTTTACAGTTAACAACGGAGGTGCGTTTATTAAGTCAGAACATACCTATCTAATATGTCATAGCAAAAATGTGGTGTTTAACTTTTATAATCCATCTATTTCATACGATCCTAAAGACTCTTATAGTTTATGTGTTTTAGCTAATGGTAAATTATATTTGTGTGACAAAAATTTATTAGGAAGTTGCTTCGCTGGCAAACAAAACAAGATTCCGGTTAAAGAATTAAGTGCAGAGGTAAATGATGTGGCTGACCTTAGAAAGGCAATGGGCATCTAAAATAAACCAATCATCAAATTATGAAAAATTTACTATTTGTAACAACATTGGTGGCATGGCTGTGCCTTTCTTTCACAACAAAAAAAGCATTTATTCCACCGGGAACAATGCAAATAAGTGATTCTTTATATGCGGATGAGACAGAAATATCAAATTTTAACTGGCAGGAATACGAATGGTGGATATCGGTTAAATATGGTGTAAATTCAAAAGAGCATCTTGCCGCATTGCCTGACACAACGGTTTGGAAAGACGCATTATCCCATAATGATCCATACGTTAACCACTATTACCGGCATCCTGCCTATAAACATTATCCTGTTGTTGGCGTAAGTTACGAACAAGCCAATGCCTTTTGCCAGTGGCGAACAGAACGCGTTCAGATGTTTCTCACAAGAAAAAAAGATTTTAAAAACCAAAATATTGTATATCGTTTACCAAGTAAGGCTGAATGGGAGAGATTAGCCGAAACATCATCAAGTTCGCTTCAAAATAACGGAAAAAATAAAAACGGAACATATCGGCTAAATTGCGTGAATCCACTATTAAATGGCGATTGTTTGGCAACCGGCACAGGAGACCTAACTACACCGGTTAAATATTACGAAAAAAATTTCCTTGGATTATATAACCTTTTAGGAAATGTTGCCGAGATGGTTCAGGAAAAAGGAATTAGCAAAGGCGGAAGTTGGCGAAACCGATTAGAAGAATGCCGGGTTGGTAAAGATCAGGAATATACAAAGGCTAATGCGTGGTTAGGTTTTAGATGCGTTTGTGTGTTTAAAAATAGTTAATGCTCCATGATGAACAAAATCATATGCTTTGTTTTAACGTTAGTGTTAAGTTCATTTTATACGATTACAGATCAAAATAAAAGGGATGTAGCCGGTACCTATAGATTACGTTTCGAAGAAACATTCCCTGGAAAAAGCCCGTGTTGGTGGAGTACAATAACGCATGAAGAATTACTGAAATTAAATTCTGATTCAACTTATGTAACTACGAGAATTTCTCCGCAGGGAGCATTTCAAGTTTTGCCAGATAGCGGCACATGGATGTACAAACATTCCAAAATAATATTGATTTCAAAATGTGAGCACAATACATACAAACGATATTTCAAAGTTTTTGAAACCGGTATTAAAGAACAACACTGCAAGGAAAAAATAGCGTGCAATATGTTATGGTTAAAGGAATTGTAATCTTTTTTAACCGAGAAGCTCGAACAAGGCGTCGATCTCAGCTGTGGTATTAAATGAATGCAGGCAAATTCGAATACGTTCCTGTCCTTCTTTTACGGTAGGGCTTTTAATCGCTTTTACAAATATATCAGCTCCGGCTAATCTATCCTCCAGGTGCTGTACTTGTGTATTTCCCGAAATCAATTTACAGTGCAACGAACTGTTACTTTTTATAAAAGACTTATCTGACTTTGTCCTACTGTTGAAGTAAATAATATTGTTTCTTAATTTCTCGATTTCTGGAGTTTTGGGAAGCAGTTGATAAGCAGCCTTTATGCTTAATAAGCTATGCTCTGGCATTGCAGTCGTATAAATAAACGAACGCGAAAAATTAATTAAGTAGTGTTTTAATTCTTCACTGCCTGCAATGGAGGCGCCATGACAACCCATTGCTTTACCATATGTATAAATTCTGGCGAAACAATGATCCTGTATATTTAACTCCTGGCACAAGCCTTTTCCTTTTTCTCCAAACACTCCCACACCATGGGCTTCGTCAACAATTAAATGTAACTCATATTGCTTACATATACTTGCTAACTCAACTAATGGTGCGTTATCACCATCCATCGAATAAATGCTTTCAACAACAACATATATCTCATTAAATGATTCTTTATGCCTCGTAATCAATTCGATCAATGATACAACATCATTATGTTTAAATTTATAATGCGTGGCGAAGCTCAAGCGAATACCATCAATTAAAGATGCATGAATCAGTTCATCGCTCAATATCAGATCGCCTTTTTGAGGAACGCTGGATAATAGTCCCACATTAGCGTCATAACCCGAATTAAAGATCAAAGCAGATTCTGCTTCGTGAAAATCCGCAATTTCATTTTCAATTTCCTGAAACAGGATTGAATTACCACTAATTAGTCTTGACCCTGTGGAACCTGTTTTTGTAGATGGTTGCAGCGTTTTGAGCTCATTGAATAAATAACCTTTGGTAGAAAAACCCAAATAGTCATTTCCCGAAAAATCTATATGAGGGAATACGGTTTTGAGAGACCGCAACATTTTTTTTTCTAATCGTTGGTCGAGTAATTTTTGTAAGGATGATGGAAACACCTTCTTTCCCTTCATTATTGGTTTCTTTTTACCAATACTTCCGATCCATCGGCATTAGTAGCCTTAAACACGCCACCTGCTTCGCATTTTAGTTTATCATATTTGATATCTACCACAATCTTACCGGTTCGGTCAACAATACCGGTTAATCCATTTTTACGAATCGTTGCAAATCCATCTTTAAAATGTCCGATATAATCGTATTGATTGTCGATGATCACTTTTCCATCTTTTGATATTAACCCAACAAGGCCTTTTTTATAGGAATAGGACACACCATCAGAGCCAAAGTTGGAAAGTCGCTCATACTCTGGCTTAATAATTTCTTTGCCATCGGAATTAATTGCTCCTACGAGACCGTTCTTATGAACGATGGCAATTCCTTTTTCAAATTTGCCGATCTTATCATAATTACCGGAGATCTCAGCCGACTGAGCAAATGAAAATTGAAGTGATAAAATACCAACTATTAAAATAAGTGTTTTCATGTTTGATCTTTTTAAATCATTTAAAATCAAATACTATGCCCGCAAGTGATTAGATAGAACTTTCTGAAACAGCTAACTCTTCATTTTTCAGTTTATCTACAAATGCTTTTTTAGAAGATAACCCCAAAATATTGAACATCTCCATATCCTGGTTATATAGCGGATTAGGCGTAGTTAATAATTTTTCTCCTGCGAAAATGGAATTGGCACCTGCCATAAAACATAATGCCTGTCCTTCCATACTCATGCTCAAACGGCCTGCCGATAAACGAACCGCAGTTCGCGGTAATACAATACGCGCGGTAGCAATCATACGAACCATATCCCAGATTGGCACTGGTGGCTGATCTTCCATTGGCGTACCTTCTACGGCAACTAATGCATTAATAGGAACGGATTCCGGCTGAGGGCGCAATAAACTCAGCGTATATAACATCCCTACCCTATCTTCTATTTTTTCGCCCATCCCAATAATGCCGCCTGAACAAACCGTTAAACCGGCCTTACGAACATTATGAATTGTATTTAAACGGTCATCAAATTTTCGTGTAGAAATAATATTTTCGTAATTCTCTTCACTTGTATCGATATTGTGGTTGTACGCATATAAACCCGCTTCTGCCAAACGTTTTGCCTGATCTTCGGTTACCATTCCCAAAGTAGCGCACACCTCTAATCCTTTACTGTTAATGGTTTTTACCATGTCCAATACGGTATCAAAATCACGGTTATCCCGCACTTCTCTCCAGGCTGCACCTAAGCACATACGGCTTGCACCACCGGCTTTTGCATTATTGGCAGCTTCATCCACTTCCGGCACACTCATTAATTTATGCACCTTCACTTCTGTGTGGTAACGGGCTGCCTGAGGGCAGTAAGAACAATCCTCGGGACAACCGCCTGTTTTAATAGATAACAAAGAGCTTACCTGTACTTCGCCAACCGTGTGATGCTGCTTATGAACTTCAGCTGCTTTATATATTAGTTCCATCAGAGGTGTATTATACACATCCAAAATCTCCTGTTTAGTCCATTCTTTAATCGCCATTATAATCTTTTCTAGTTCAAACAAATTTAATATAAAAGCCACAAACCGCAAAACGTATTTATTGCACAAAAATGTTAGTAAATAATAGCGTTTATTACGTGTCTTTTTTAATATATCACGTTATTTGCATAGTGAAAAAGCTCATCGGCATAGCATTATTAGTGTTTTTTATAGGCAATTTGCCATTAAAAGCTCAGTTTACCGAAAGTAAAGAACGTAAAAAAATGTGGCACAAATCGGGTAAAAAGCATAAAGCCCGGGAAGCCTACAACCCTTATCTGAAAAAAAAGAAAAAAGATAAACCCAGCCAGATAGCTGCCAATGAAGAAAAAAAAGGCGTAAAAAAAATGCGTCGTGATTACAAAAGACAGAATAAACGCAATATGAAGAAACTCGGTATAAAACCGACTAAAGTAAAAAAGGCTTAATATGATTAAGCCTTTTTTACTTTCAAATTAATAGATTCATCCTTTATTGCTGGCAAAATAGATGATACCTAAAATAACCACAACAATTGTAATTACCAAAGCCGCAATTTTAGCAACAGAATAAGGTCTCTCACCCTGAACTTCACCGGTACGGGCATTTACTAAAAAACGATATACTTTTTCTTTGTATTTATAGGAGCTCAGCCAAACCGGCAGCAAAATGTGCTTAAAGGTGACATCGTTATAAGTGGAATCAACAGAAGTTACCTGTTGTTCGTCGCCGCCAATATTTGCTCTCACAGAGTTATAGATCTTATCCTTCATTCTGTCCTTTGCTTTATCAAAACCATCTTTCAGATTCACCTGGTAACTCTCAGTTACAAAACCGCTTAAATAATTGTCGTTATAAGCCGTTAACTCATGTAAATCCCATGGTTCTAATTCATTGGCAAGTTTTTCGGGTAAGGATTTAGAAGAAACAATTAATACGTCGTCAAAAGTATTGTATACTGTTCCACTGGTAGGATGCCAGCTTGTTTTACGAACCTGGCGTGTCTGGGATTTTCCCTGGCTATCAGTATAACTCTCGGAAACGTAATAATATGTACCCCGCATTCCGGAATAATCAGAAACCGCATTTGTATCGTAAGTCCAATACGGCATATAAATTCCATTTAGCTTTTCAGCAGAGTGCTGAGCATAGTCCTTTATTTTACTTGGAGCAAACCACAATCCCCCGGCCCACGAAACAAATAACTCAGTTGATTTTTTTCTGTCTATTTTAAAAGGCAGCAAATGCGACGGTTTAATGATAGTGGATGTTGAAGCATTTTGCACTACTAAAGGCGTATCACAATACGGACAGTTAGAAGAGGTGACATTTGGCTTTAATGTAGTTGAAGCGGCACAGTTTGTACATTTAACCGTACTGATTTCCTTTTTATCCTCTAAATGGCCTTTTTCGCTTAAAAAACTCTCAAAATCCAGTTCGACAACCTCAGCTGTTTTTTCGGACGCTATATCGTTTTTTGCGCCACAATATTCACAATTTAAAAAAGGAGTTCCGGGCAGGTATTTTAAATTTCCGCCACAATCTTTACACTTAATAGTGTTTCCGGTTTCTGCTGTTTTTTCGCTAAAATCGTTGGTCATAATCGTTAAGTTTAATTTAACTAAATTAATATAATTTTCTTACAAGCTGTTTAAATTTTAAAAGTTTACGCAGCTTCATCTCTGTTAACTGAACAAAACAATTAATTCATTGTTAATTAAACGTGAAACTCAAGCTTTTAATCTTTTTTACTGCCTTTACTCAAGTTGTTTTTTCACAAAAAGCAAAAGATCCGGTTATTCCCTATTCGTATTGTAATTGGACGAATATGTCCTTAAACAAACTTTACCTTCCAACAAAAAACGACACCTGTTTATTTGTTGTATCTACGCGCAACTATAATGGTACGATTAACCAATTTTTGGACTATGATTATGACACCACCGGCACTTTAAAATATTTTGCTGTTTACTTTCATGGGAATCAATGGACTGCCGTTCCTCATTCATCTCTGGCAGAATTACTTGATCAAAAAGAGCTATTTAAAGATTTTGTAATATTTACAGAAGGACTGGGTAAGACATATACTTCCGGGATAGACCGCGCCACAAAAATGATGAGGACTTACGGAGTAGATGAATTGTTTTTTGACTGGCCAACTGAAAGACCGTACATGCGTCCGGGAAAAAACATAAAAACAACCTGTAACGTAGCTCCAAAGGTAGCAATTCCTTATGCTCAACTTTTACTTCAATTTCAAATTTATAAAAACGAACATCCCGCAAAATTTAAAACGGTTACTTTATTTTTTCATAGTATGGGAAATTTGTTACTGATGTATGATCTTAAAAATGACCTGTTTAAACAGATATCTCTAAAGCTTGCAAATTCGGTAGTCTTAAATGCTGCCTGTGTGGGTGAAACTAACCATAGAGAGTGGCTGGATAAGTTAGTGATTTCCGAGAACATTTACATTACCATCAACCATGGAGATAAAAACTTAAACGGAGCTAAAATTATTTTTTTGGAACATCAATTAGGAGAAAGACCGAAATCTGATTTGAGCAAGAAAGCGCAGTATATCAATTTTTCCAACGTACTGGAAAAAGAACACAATTATTTTATCATTCCCTCTTTATTAAAAGAAAAACCTTTTTTAAAACAATTTTATGCTGATGTTTTTGCAGGAAAAATTCCCCAATTAAATTATCCTGACACACTTATTCAGAAAAAGCAACGAGGTAATTAGCTTGTAAATACAGGGATTTAGTGAAATCCAAAATCGATTGGCATATTTTTAATAAGGTAGATAACATTAATTGTTATGAACCTAAGCTTAAAAAAATATTATTATAAGACTGCCTTTCGCCTTTTGCCGGATATCAGAATTCTTTTTTTAAGATTGCTACTACTAAGCACTCCGGTATTCGCGCAAAACAATAACAAGCCTGTTGTTCCCTATTCATATTGCAATTGGTCAAATATATGCCTCGATAAAACTTACACACCATCCAAAAATGACAGCTGTTTATTTGTGGTTTCAACAAGAAACTATAATTTTTCGAAACAAGAATTTGCAGATTACGATTACGATAACAGCTCCATTTTAAAGTACTTTGCCGTTTATTTCAAAGGAAATAACTGGACAGCCATTCCCTACTCGTCTTTGGAAGAGCTATTGAATCTAAAAAATGATCTGAAGGATGTGGTTGTTTTTACGGAAGGTTTAGGAAAAACATTCACACTTGGAATTGACAGAGCAACCAAACTCATGCGAATTTATCCGGTGAATGGTATATTTTTTGACTGGCCAACAGAGCGACCTTATTTGGGCCCCGGAAAAAACATCATGAAAACCTGTAAGATAGCACCCAAGGTAGCGGCGTGTTATGGCAAATTTTTAGAGGAATTTCAGTGTTATAAAAATGAGCATCCTCAAAAATTTCAAACAGTTACCTTGTTATTTCACAGTATGGGAAATATGGTGTTGATGTATAATCTCAAAAATGATCTTTACAAAAATCTTTCTCCCGGATTAGTAAGTAATGTTGTTTTAAATGCGGCCTGTGTAAAACAGCGTCATCATCAAAAATGGATTGATAAGCTAAGCTTTGCCAAGAATATTTATATCACAATTAATGACAGGGACAGGAATTTGAGGGGAGCCAGAATTATTTTTGCGGCTCATCAGTTAGGAGAAAAAATAAAATCGAGACAAAGTAAAAAGGTACACTATGTAAATTTTTCAGAAGTACTGGATGGAGAGCATAATTATTTCCTAATCACGTCATTATTAAAACGCAAGCCTTATCTCAAGCAATTTTACTACGATATTTTTGTTGGAAAGAAGCCCCAGCTATTCTTTACGCAATCACAACAAGGAGATTTAACTCAAGGCTTTCCTGAAACGCAAAAGATAAATGGGCTTTAGAAAATCCAAATTAATCCAGAGACTCAATTGTTTTTCTGACAATAGCTGCGCAATCTAAAATTTGTTCTTTTGTTATAACCAGTGGAGGCGCAAAACGGATGATATCGCCATGCGTGGGTTTTGCCAACAAACCATTCTCTGCTAATTTCAAACACACTTCCCAGGCCGACACACCATTCTTCTCTTTAATAATAATGGCGTTTAACAAGCCTTTACCTCTTACAGTGGTAATTCTGTCTGATTTAATAGCTCTTAATTCTGTCCTTAAAATCTCTCCCAATACTTCTGAATTTTCAGCCAATTTTTCATCCATGATAACATTCATTGCCGACATCGCAATTTTGCAACCTAAAGGATTTCCTCCGTAAGTCGAACCATGTTGCCCGGGTTTGATACACATCATGATCTCATTATTTGCTAGTACCGCAGATACAGGATACATTCCTCCCGCCAACGCTTTTCCAAGAATAAGCATATCAGGTTTTACATTTTCGTGATCACAGGCAAGCATTTTACCAGTACGGGCAATTCCTGTTTGAACTTCGTCTGCAATAAACAACACGTTAGCTGCCTTACACATTTCTGAACAGGTTTTTAAATATCCATCATGTGGCACGTAAACACCTGCTTCTCCCTGGATCGGTTCTACTAAAAAGCCCACCACATTGGCATCTTTTAAAGCTTCGGCCAGAGCCGTTGTGTCGTCATATGGAATGGTGATGTAACCTGGTGTAAACGGACCAAAATCCATACGTGCATCAGGGTCGGTACTGGCTGACACAATCGAAATGGTTCTTCCATGGAAGTTTCCTTCACAAACAATGATCTTAGCTGCATTTACTTCGACCCCTTTTTTTTCATAACCCCATTTACGGGCTAACTTAAGAGCAGTTTCAACACCTTCAGCACCTGTATTCATTGGCAACACCTTATCATAGCCAAAAATATTGGTAATAAATTTTTCGTATTCTCCTAATACGTTGTTATGGAAAGCGCGTGATGTAAGCGCTAATTTTTGTGATTGTTCAATAAGGGTTTGTACAATTTTCGGGTGGCAATGCCCCTGGTTAACTGCGCTATAGGCTGATAAGAAATCATAGTATTGTTTTCCATCTACATCCCATACATGTACACCAAGTCCTTTTTCTAAGACAACAGGTAACGGATGATAATTATGCGCTCCGTATTTATCTTCTAGATCAATTAACTGTTGAGCTTTGGTAGATGTGTTCATTTCTGCGATCATGATAATAATTTATGCTGTAAAGATAGGAAAAGGGCCTCAAACTGCCTAATAGAAAACAAAAAAGCCCCTGATAACATAATTATCAAGGGCCTTAAATGTTAAAAATTTTACTCCTTTATAAATTTCTTCACTACAACACTGTTGTTGACCTGTAGACGTAAAAAATAAATCCCGGAATTTAAAGTACTAATGTTTACAGCGAATTTCTCTGAACCTGTATTTTCGTTTTCCATCACTACTTTACCTAACACATCCATTATTGCATAATTAACTTTCACAGTTCCAATAATAGTTGATGCTACAGTGATCGTTGATTTGGCAGGATTCGGATATAAAGCGAAATTATCCTGTTTAAGTAATTCAGAAACGCCAATCGTTATTGACTGTAAGCAATTTGGTTTATTCACCTGGTTGTAAAATGTATTGATCTTTTGAATATCCGTTTTTAATTTTGATAATGACATCGATCCGCCTGTTGCGGCTGTACTATCAAATGATGTTACAAAAGCATACTCTACTTCCTGAGTTTGACCTGCATTTAAGTTAAAAGGGCCTGAACTTAAGATCATTCTTCTATCGCCCGGTACGCTTGATTCATACCATGGCGTAGGACCGCATGCACCGTTGGTGTAGGTATCTGCAGTATATACATAATTTGTTTGTGTGGTTCCCCCATACGCATTTCCACCACACGTAAAAGGTGATCCGTCCTTCCAATAACCGGTCATGTAATTATAGAACTGCTGGCCCGTTAGCGGATCGGTAACTCCTGCCGGTACTCCCGGAAATGAATTATGAAAATACGTAAATTTGTTTAGTTTGCAATCTTCTCCCGGCTCATCTGTGATCCCATTGTTATTGTTATCAATTCCATCATTTAAATTTGCCATGGGTCCTTTTACAATATTGAATCCCTGAGCCGGAATATAGGTTCCATAACCTCCTACTCCTGCAACTGATTCATCAGTTGCATCCGCATTGTACGCATAGCCATAATTATCACCCACATCAGATCCTATATAATCGTCACCATAATAACCAAGATCAACATCGCTCCACATACTCACATACACATCATGGTAATTGTTTGAAGACCGGTTTGTAATTTTATAATCATAAAAAGTTGTATACGTCAATTCATTATGTCCGTTAACCACACCGGGACAACCATAAGCGTAGGCCATTCCCTGAACTTCAATTCCCATCGGTGTAAAAGAAGTGCCATGTGTTGCTAACATATCATTATAAATAAAATACAACGTTTGATCCCCTTTAATTTTGGGATAATCACCATCATTAGGGTTATATAATCCATCCGCATTATAATCGACAAAAGGCGCCAGATTTTTAGAATTATTTCCCGCACCATGAGCAGGCCAGGTTAGCATATCCGGCGTTGCAACAACACTTCCAGAGTTGTATGCGGTAATGAAATTATTGATATCTGTATAACTGACTTTCCAGATCTTGTCATAATTGGTAGCTGTTGTCGAATTAATGGTGGCTGTAATAGTATCTAGCGGACCCGGCCAAAAATCAACTCCACCCTGGCGATAGGTTTGTGCCCCTCCATGTAGTTGACCACCGTTATCCAAACCACCGATCCATAATGCTGAGCAGTAATTAGAGTTTTTTCCACTCCCCTTGGGGACTTCGTATACAGCACTGCCATTTCCCCCCATATCCCAATGCATATCTCCCCTATTAGCGATACCGGCTTTTACATTATTGATGTCAAGCATTTTGAAGTTGTCGGCACTTACGGGCCCTAATTGCTGCGAATAATTCAATAAGTTAAAACCATAATACATTTTTGGTGAAACATAACCTATACTTACTCCACCTTGAGATATTAAAAGATCTGCGCCATCATTTTCAACGTAATCTCCAAAAATAAAAGTACTTGTTGAATGATAGTATTGATATACTGAATTATTAAGTGCCAATTCTGTTAAACCACTATATGCGGCCATATTGCCGGCAGATCCGGGAACGTGTCTAAATATAAAACCACCATGAAATCCGGTGGCAATGTCCAATACTTTGTTAGGGATAGCTGAGCCATAAATTTGGTACAGTTGATTTGCATTTTGAAATGTTGATCCGTTGTAGTTTACAATACCCGCCGTGCTTGTTCCTAACCACTTTGCATTTTGACTATCAATGTAAATACAATTCACAATATCGGCGGTATTCATCATGGTAGAATAATAAGCGGTTTGTGGTATGGTATGGTTAACGTATCCTGTGGTGGTAAGCGAACCGTTAATTGTAAACTCCACCATTCTGTTTTTGCCCCCCAACCATAATAAACCTGCTGTTTCTGCTTTTATACAAGTAATAGTGTCATTGGGCAATAGTCCATTTGCTACATTGTAATTTGTAAAAGCCGATCCATCAAAACGAGATAAACCTGATCTTGTGCCAACATAAATCTGATTTCCAGATGACTCAATACACGTAATGGTATTGCTTGGCAAACCGTTTGAAGTGTTATAAGTAGTAAAAGATGTGCCGTTGTATTTAACCAAACCTGCATCCGTACCTACCCATATATTACCACTATTATCTTTTGCCAGCGCATTTACCATATTGGATGGCATGGCAGGAGTTGATGTAGTATTATAAAATGTCCATGTGTTGTTATCGTATTTTGCCAAACCAACGCTGGCAACATTTGTACCAATAGAAATAGCACGAAAGCCAATCCACTTATTCGAACTATTATCTACTAAAAAAGCTGTCTGACGAGGAGATATCCCTGTTACAGCTAAGTTAGTTGTGTAAGTAGTAAACCCGTTTTGGGATTTGGCTGCAAATGCTGAAATGCAGCCAAAAAGTAGTAGTAGTTTTTTCATGATCGGTTATTTAATGGGTTATAATAACATTAAAGTTAGGATTATCGATACACTAAATTTTAACAAATGAATAAGTGGTGGTGTATTTTCGATAACTGGTATGAAAATAGCGATAAATGGTTTGTTAAATTTATTAGGAATTTAAGGATATTTTGGCTTTTGGATTAACATATTTTAACAAGTGGAAAATACCCGAAACCCGTACCATTGCTAACTTTGTGACGCTTGTAATTATTAAAAAGACTTATGGTAGTAGATATTAGAGAATTGAATGAGCGCATTCAGCGTGAAAGTGCATTTGT
>JAZKDT010000048.1:0-32347 GCA_040387475.1 Bacteroidota bacterium
GGCGAATTGCCTTGAATTTTTGTTTCTTTTTGTTCAAGCAAAAAGAAAATAAAGACAAAAATGAAAGTTATTTCACCGCAATCACCGAGATCTCAACATTCACATCCAACGGCAATCTCACTACCTGAACCGTTTCCCTGGCCGGAAAATTACCTGAAAAAAACGAACCGTATACTTCATTCATGGCACCAAATTCATTCATATCTTTCATGAAAATAGTGGTCTTAACCACATGAGTTAAATCCATATCGGCATCGTGTAAAATGGCCACCACATTTTCCATCACTTTACGGGTTTCGCTTTTAATATCGCCCAATGTCAGTTCGCCTGTTTTAGCATCTTTAGCAACCTGGCCCGATACAAATAACATATTGCCCGAAGCGGGAACTAAATTAGCGTGGCTATACGGACCAATTGGTTTGGGCGCATTTTCGGAAGTAATGATTTGTTTCATATGTCAATGTTTTAGAATTTAAAAGTAGCATTATTTTTTACAATACCTGTCAGTTCGAGCGAAGTCGAGAACCTCATAAAGATAGATTTTTGTAGAACGCTTCCCGACTGCGCCTAAAGTGATAAACTCTTAACATAGGTTTTAATAGATCACTTCCCGACTTCGGCCCAAGTTACAAGCTCATTAACTCGGGGCTTACACACCCGACTAAGAATAAAATCACTAACTTTACAGCATGCTTGTCAACGATATCATCCTCGAAATAAAAAACTACAGCAATACGTCGGTTCACAAATCGGCGCTGGATATTTATAAGTTGTTAGAGGGCAATAAAGATGTTTTTATGAAGAAAATGCAGGCGGCAGATTTTGAGCATCTGCTGACTAATTTCGAAAACCTGACTTATGCCAACCCTAAAGATTACCAAACGCCGGGTTACGAAAGAGAATACCGCAAGCAATACGATTTGCTGTTATTTTATTTAGACAGGATCGTTTAGTGTTGAACGATCAATGGCTTGCTGTAATATCTGGAAAGGTCCTGGTTATAGATCTGTATCAGGTAATTACCGCTTGGCAGGTCGTTAACATCGATATCGGCAGTAGTTCCGTTGGTATATGAGTTGATCATTTTTCGCCCGGTCATATCCAGTATTTCATAATAGGTTGTTTCCAGGCCGGGTGCTTTAATGTGACATACATCATTGGCAGGGTTGGGAAACACGGTCACAAAGTCTTCACTTATTTTTACAGCTTCCACAGCCTTTTGTTTACTGGCAATAATAATGGGATATAAATTAAATTTAACCTGCATCGAATCACATTTCCGGATTACCTGCGCCTGGCTATAGCCTGAGTAGGGTGGCAATTGCGATTGTGCATCGCCAATCACCAACATTAAACGACGGTTGCCGGGAGTCCAGTTCATTTCTTCCACCGTTTTCACAATGCCGTCATTGACTGATTCGGGTACGTCAGGGTTTCCAACAGTAGAGTAGGTATCCATAAAACGCTCAATATCCCTGATATTGTTGGTTAAATTCGTTCGGTTATACCACAGGTCGTAATGGTGATTTTTATCACCGTAAAAGGCCATAGCCACTTTCACATTATTAAATTGTGACAAATAACTCATGATCATATTTAAACTGTTTTTCACGGTTTCAATATCATCGTCCATGCTACCTGTTTTATCTACTAAAAAAACAATATCAGTTCCCTGGTTAATGCGTGTGGTTAAAATATCCATCACTGATAACATAACACCATCCGAATTATCGGCAAAATAAGAACGACCATGCAACGAATCGGCCAGTGAGGAGAAATAAGAAACAGCCACATTGTTGTACAAACTATTATCAAACAAAGGTTTTACTTTATTCAATGAATCAATAATAGTTTCATGGAGCGTGTATTGTGCTCTTAATTCGTTCAATGAATCTTTAACCACCACGCGTTTTAAAATACGGCTTTTGGAGGCAACAGGTGTTGGGTTTACTGCTCTTACAAAAGTCTCTTCCTGGGGTTTTCTAACGGTTGTGGGAGCAGCTGGTGTTTCACTAACACTTTGAATAACATTAGCTGTGGGCTGCGCTTCATTACAAGACGATAGGATGAATGATAAACCGGTAATACATAATGTGAAGTAGATTAATTTTATCATAATGTAGAGTTTTTGGCATGAAACGAAAAGCTGATTTAACTGCATAACGTATTAGTGGCTCAGAAGTTACAATTAGCGCATAAATTCTATTACCTTTGCAGTATTAGATACCCATAATGAAATTTGAAGAATACCATATTATACCTCAATTAAAACAAAGTTTAAGTGAGTTAGGATTTAAGAGACCCACGGACATTCAGTTCAAAGCTATTCCTAATATTTTAAACGGCGAGGACGTGCTGGCCATTGCACAAACAGGTACGGGAAAAACAGCAGCCTTTGCCATACCTATCATCCACTTAATTGAAAAAGCGGGATCGGGCCAAGGTGTAAGAGCCATTGTGATGGTTCCCACGCATGAGCTGGCTATTCAAATTACCGAAGTGTTTGATAAATTGGGTAAGTATACCGATGTAAAAACACTCGGCGTATTTGGTGGCGTTGACCAGGATCCGCAAATAGAAAAATTACACAGAGGAGTGGATATCGTTGTGGCAACCCCTGGCCGTGTGTTTGATTTAGTGAACCAGGGTCATTTGAGCCTGCGGGATATTAAAGTATTGGTGTTGGATGAAGCTGATTTAATGTTAGACCTTGGTTTTTATAAAGATATTGAGGACCTGATCAAGTATTTACCGCGTCATCGCCAAACGTTATTTTTCTCGGCTACCATTAATGAAAAAATAAAAAAGCTGGCTTACTCTATTGTGCGTAACGCTATCCGTATTCAAATTTCGCCTAAAGATCCCGTTTCAAAAAATGTAACGCACTCGGTCATGTATGTGAGCATGGATGATAAACGTTTCTTTTTAGAACGTATTGTGAACGAAAATCCTGAGAGCAGGATCTTAGTATTTGTAAGAACCAAAGTGCGGGCCGAGCGTGTATTTGAAGCCATGAACCGGGTTGGTATTAAAAGCCAGACCATGCATGGTGGTAAAGACCAGGATAGCCGCATGGATGTGATGAACGGGTATAAAAATGGTGATTTTAAATTGCTGATCGCCACCGATATTAGTGCACGTGGGGTTGATATAGCTAATGTTGACTACGTTGTGAACTACGATTTACCGGATGTTGCTGAAAATTATGTGCATCGGGTTGGGCGTACAGGCCGTGGCAATAATAAAGGAGTAGCTGTGTCGTTTTGCAGTCCGGAAGAAAAACCGGTACTCGAGGAGATAGAATCTTTTATGGATAAAAAGGTGACCGTGCTGGAGGTTAATAAAGCAGATTATTCAGAAACATTAGCGCTCACAGAAGATGTGAATGATAACTGGAAGAAACTGATTGCCGATGCAGAGAAAGAAGATAAAGCCTATAAAGGCAAAAAGAAGAAAAAGAAATAATTAACAGCGGTATGTCAGTTCGATTCTGTGTTTAGATGTCAGTTCGATTCTGAGGTTTAGATGTCAGTTCAATTCTGTATTTAAAAATGTCAGTTCGATCATGGGCTTAGAAGTCAGTTCGATTCTGAGGTTTAGATGTCAGTTCCATTCTGGGTTTAGAAGTCAGTTTGATTCTGAGGTTTAGATGTCAGTTCCATTCTGGGTTTAGATGTCAGTTCGAGCGAAGTCGAGAACCACACAAACGAATAAAAAGTTGAGGACTGATTAAAATAAAAACACTAAAATATTTATATGTTTACATATTAAAATGTTCAGATAGCACTTATTATACAGGCATAACGAACAATCCGGAACGTAGATTAATTCAGCATCAGCAAAGATTAAAAAAAGATTCATACACTTCTTCAAGGCTTCCCGTAGAATTAGTTTATTTTGAATTATTTGCAGACTTTAATTTGGCGATAGCATGGGAGAAGAAAATAAAAAACTGGAGCCGGGTAAAGAAAGAAGCCCTGATAACACAGAATTGGAATAAACTAAAAGATGGTGCAATATGTAGAAACGAAACATCTCATGTAAATACATACAGCTATCTAAAAAATGATTAAAATTGTATGTCGCTTCTCGACTTCGCTCGAAGTGACATTAAGAAGCGACAGGAATTTAAGAAAGCCAAATGACAATATAAAACGAAAACTAATAAAAAAAAACAAGACGTTAGCTTCTGTAGCTTCTCGACTTCGCTCGAAGTGACATTACTTTAAGAAAGCCGAAGTGAAATTACTTTAGGAAGCTTGAATGAAAATATAAAGATGAAAACTAATAAAAAAACAAAACTTTAGCTTTTGTCGCTTCTCGACTTCGCTCGAAGTGACAGTAATTTAAGGGGCTCGAAGTGACTTTTAGCTTTTGTCAGTTCGAGCGAAGTCGAGAACAAAGAAATTTTTAAAACAACCAAAAAAATGAAAGTAGATAAATACATAGGACAATCAGGTTATACATCACGCCGAAAAGCATATGAATTGATAGATGCCAAACGTGTTATGGTAAATGGCAAATTAGCCAATTTCAGTACTCAAATAAAAGAGGGAGATCTGATCCTGATCGATGGCGAAGAACTAAAAGCCAAAGAATTTATTCCGACTTATATTGTATATAACAAGCCAAAAGGCATAGAATGTACCTCAGAAAAAATAGAAAATAATATCATTGATGCTATTGGCCATTCACAGGCCATTTATCCGGTTGGCAGATTGGATAAAGAGTCGGAAGGCGTAATTTTACTGACTAATCACGGTGAGATCATCAACAAAATAGGCAATTCTAAGTTTGAACACGAAAAAGAATACATCGTAACGCTCAATTTACCGGTGAGAACAGCCTTTTTGAAAGAAATTTCGGAAGGAATAGATATCCAGGGAGTAAAAACCAAACCTTGTGTCGTTTCGCGGGAACCAAACTCAAAAAGAATCTTCCGGATCATTTTAACCCAGGGCCTCAATCGGCAGATTCGTCGAATGTGTAACGCCTTTGATTACCAGGTTATAAAACTTCAGCGAATAAGGGTAATGAATATCAAACTCGAAAAGCTTAAAATTGGCGAATGGAGAGATTTAACCGCGCAGGAACTGGAAGAGTTGTTCGCTCAGTTAAACTAGGGTTTTACCTGTTTATAGAGAATTTTCACTAGTATTTTGTCTTTTGGATTAATTAATTCTCTAACTTTGTAAGGTTAAATGGCTCCTCTTGTAGCGCTTATCAGATTCTAAAAGTTAATGTATTGTATGGAAAAATATTCAATTAAAGGTACACCGAACACGCCTAATATTATTTTTGATTTAGATAAAGGAGAATTAAATATTTCAGGCCGTTCCATTCCTGAAAATTCGATTGAATTTTACAATCCTTTATTTTCTGCATTGGATGCATACCTGGCAGATCCAAATCCTAAAACGGCTACTACATTAAACATTCAATTAGAATATTATAACTCCAGTTCTTCGGCATGCTTATTAAGCGTATTTAAAAAGCTTGAAAAATTTAATAAAGGTGCTGGTTCTCCGGTTACTATCAACTGGATCTACGAAGAGAATGATGAAGATATTTTAGCAGCCGGCCGAAATTTTGAAGGCATGGTGGATCTTCCTTTTCAAATGATCGCTATTTCTGAGAACTAACGGTATTGCTTTTCCGTCTTTTCTTATTTTTTTGGTAACCTTAATTAAAAATAAACGGTAGTGTAAATTGCGACCTTACGGGTTTACCTTTTCTCATGGCTGGTTGCCACGTATTTGGTAACAGTGCCATCACCCTCAACACTTCATTGTCGCATGCCTCAGATAAACTTCTGATCACTTTTAAGTCAGTCACTGCGCCGTCTTTTTCAACAATAAAGCTGATGTATACTTTACCCTTCAGGTGATTACCTTCCACATCTAATGGCGGTATCACATGCGTATGCATAAATAAAAGAAATGCGTTATAATCCGGACGATAGCTCGCTGCGCTGTCAAAACCGGTAACATATACTTTGGGCCCGCTAACATTGTGATAAAGCGTATAAGTAAAAAGCCCGTAATCATCCTGTGCTTTTGACACTCTGGTGCAGCATACAATTAAAAGAATAGATATTACACGTGTTATCAAAAACCGTTTCATGTGGTGCGTTTTTTTAAGATACCGTAGTAGTAAAATAATACGACGATCATACTCCTGAGAATAATGTTTCCAATGATCTTTAAGCTGATACCCTGTGTAAGCCCATAAAATTCTAACAAAGCCGTAGCTCCGTGAAAAATAATAAACGTTGTTACTATCATTTTCAGGGCTTGTTTATCTGTTAGGTTACGACTAACAAATGATAAGTAAGCAATCGCTATTTCTGCAGCACCTAAAAAATAGCATAACAGGTATTGATCCTTGTTGATTTGAATGTTTACTGTGTCAGGAACTACTGAAGGCGCCACTATAAGTACAATGCCTGCAGCAAAGGTTAAGAGCGCATGTACAGATAAAAGCGTTTTTAAATTCATGTTAGTTGTTTAAAGATACTGATGTTTGTTGATTATTCAAAAGCAATACGCGTATGTAAAGGTATGATCAGCCACAGAATAACTCCGTGGATTGAATACACACGGCATCTCTCTATTCAATAGCATGCGAATAAATAGACATTTTATCTTCACTGTCTTTTAACCGGTATAAATAATAAACGATCCCATTTTTAACCTTAATGTTTTTTGGGAAGGTGTGCGTGAGTTTAAAGCGACGGTTTATCTTGCCATTTTTTACATTTATTTCTCCCAACGTAATGATGCCGTCATGTAAATAGGTGGTGTAGTATTTATGCTTGATCTCGTCTGAAATAACCAGCGGTTTCCAGTTCTTATATTGGTTGTATTCCATAATCTGCAGGTCCACTTCAGTATTGTTGGTCGAATATTGATGAATGAGTCCATTGGGATGATTGAATACTGTAATGGTATCGTTATTCAATAAAATAGGAATGTAGGCATCCGTATAAATAACTCTGGCTGCAAAATTAATGTCATCTTCCTTTCTTCTTGAAGCCCTCAGATCGTCGGCACTCACTCCACCCATGGTATTTTTCTCATCAACCATACCGTATTTTCCGGCTAAAAAAGCGCCTTCATTCTTCAGCATTTCTATTTTAAACTCATCGCTAAAAACTCCAATACCGCTTGCTTTTTTGGTTAGTTTATTGATGACATAAAAAGTCTTTGTTTGTTTTTTGTCCATTAACTCTTCAAAATACAGGTTGTCGTTGTTATCTAAAATGCAGGGTACCAATAGCGAATCAAACCGGCCCCGCCTTACATCCTCCAACAGGTTAAGCGTTGAATTAGCTACATACATTTGGCTTGTATAAAACTTGCTGAGTAAATGAATGTTCCCAAAACAATCTTTAAAAACAGATTCGTATTTCCGGTCTTTTAACCATAGTCTGCAAATTTCCTTTCCGTTAAGATCAATGAGTTTTGCCATTTGCCGGTCATCCATCTCTCCTAACAGGATAATGTTGTCGCCGGTAAACTGGTAATCTAAAATATAAAAAGAATTGTCAACCAAACGCTTCACCGGTTTGTTGGCAATGATGGCCACCTCCGAAAGATCAAGCGTGCGTATCTTCATAGGAATAGTTAAAGGAAATTGAGTTAGCCGGTTAACTTTAATGGTTTGCGATTCGTACCCCAGTTTGGTAACGATCAGGATCACTACTTTTTTGTTGGTACTTTTTTCAAAGTATCCCTGTTCATTGGTTTGGAAACTGAGGTTGGTTTCGTAATCTGTTATCACAGCAAAACTAACGGGTTGTTTGGTAACCACATCAATCACTCTCCCTTGTATGAGCTTGGTGCTATCCTGGGCCTTACCGGTTAATGTGGCGCATGTAAAAAAAATAAGGAACAGTAACTTAATGGAAATAGTTTGCATAACCTCGAAACGTATGAGCCTGGGGAAACGGCCACACACTAAAATTAGCAAATAAATCTTTATCTCCAAAAAAGGCAGAGCTCTTTTCCGAATAAGATGAACTGTATTTAGAAATTAATTGTTGGATGGATCATCAAAAAAATCTTTTTCAGAAAACATGGAGCCTAAAATATCCTTGAACTGTATGCCACGTTCCAGGTCGTTTTTTCCAATTAACGAATGTTCCGCTAATCCAAATAACACAAATTCCATCATCACCAGTTTTTGATTCTTCGTTAACTTCTCGGTGTAGGTATCTACAAGGTCGGCCAAACCGGGAATGGTTTCCAATACCTTTTTATAAGTCTTATCATTTTCAGAGATCATCAGGTCGATCATATTTCCTTCGCCAAACCAATTGACAATCGATTGATAAGGACTAGCTTCTTTGCGCTGCTTTAGCTTGGAAGGGTCGGGAAATGTATTCAGAAATTCATTTCTAAAGGCTTTACCTAATAAATTATGCGCTACAATAGCTGCGCCTTCCTGCTCACCTTCATATACTAATTCAATTTTACCGTTAACAGCAGGTATCACACCAACCAGGTCGCTGATACGCGCAACGGTTTTTTCTTCACCATTCATCAGCATGCGGCGTTCGGCTGTGCTTACCAGATTTTCATAAGCAGAGATAGTTAAACGGGCCGATACACCACTTTTAGAATCTACGAACTCGCTTTCACGGGCTTCAAAGGCAATACGCTCAATTAAGGTAGCGATAAGGTCATTCACTTCAATTTGCTGTTTTTGTGTAGGACTCAATTTTGCTTCCTGGGCTGTAATTTGCTTGGAGAGTTCAATACTTTTTGGATAATGTGTTAAGATCTGGCTTCCAATCCTGTCTTTTAACGGCGTCACAATGCTTCCGCGATTGGTATAATCTTCGGGGTTAGCTGTAAATATAAACTGGATATCTAAGGGGATGCGTAATTTGAATCCTCTGATCTGTATATCGCCTTCCTGTAAAATATTAAATAACGCAACCTGTATGCGGGCCTGCAGATCGGGTAATTCATTGATCACAAAAATGCAACGGTTGCTGCGCGGAATGATACCATAGTGTATAACGCGCTCATCAGCATAACTTAATTTTAAATTAGCTGCTTTGATCGGATCTACATCGCCAATCAGATCGGAGATGGATACATCAGGTGTTGCGAGTTTCTCGACATATCTTTCAGAACGGTGCAGCCATGAGATCGGCGTTTTATCTCCCATTTCAGCGATCAGTTGTTTCGAGAAATTAGAGATAGGATTCAAAGGATCATCATTCAATTCGCTACCCGTTATATAGGGCGTATATTCATCCAGTAGTTCAACAATTTGCCTGGCAATACGTGTTTTTGCCTGTCCGCGTAAGCCCAGCAAATTCATGTTATGGCGCGATAAGATGGCGCGTTCAATTTCCGGGATCACGGTATCTTCGTATCCAACAATGCCTTTAAATACATTGTCTTTTGTTTTTAATTTTGCAATCAGGTTATCCCGCAATTCATCTTTAATAGATTTACTGATATAACCTGTTTTTTTTAATTCGCCTAATGTTTTTACCGTTTGCATATCGTTTAGTTAATTATCTGAAATTTCTTTTTTTATTGCGTTCAAAGTCTTCGAAAATAAATTCACCCAAACCCTGAAGGGAAGTGTAAAATGCTTTCCCATTATTGGCTTCCGTAAAATTGTGAACAAAGTCCTGCAGGTAGGGATCATCCGTTACCATAAAAGTTGTGATAGGAATTTTTAACCGGCGGCAGCTTTGCGCTAAGGTCAGGCATTTGTTCACGATCTTTGTATCCAGGCCGTTACTGTTTTTATAATAGCGCCCGTTTTCTTTTAAGCAGGTTGGTTTGCCATCCGTGATCATGAAAATTTGTTTGTTGGCATTTTTTCGCCTTCTTAATAAATCCATGGCTAACTCCAAACCTGCCACGGTATTGGTGTGATAGGGCCCAACCTTTAAATAGGGGAGGTCCTTCACTTCAATTTGCCAGGCATCGTCGCCAAATACAATGATATCCAGCGTGTCTTTGGCATACTTTCTTTTGATCAATTCTGATAAGGCCATCGCTACATTTTTAGCCGGTGTGATCCGGTCTTCGCCGTAAAGGATCATCGAATGCGAAATGTCGATCATCAATACGGTAGACGTTTGGCTTTTATGTTCTTTTTCAGAAACAGCCAGGTCATTTTCCGTCATGTGAAAATCGCCGATACCATTGTTCACCTGTGCGTTTTTAAATGATTCGAGCATAGATATCTGCTCCAGGGAATCACCAAACTGGAAGGGCCTGGTGTCATTGGTCATCTCATCGCCCTGGCCGGTAAATTTAGTAGCATGATTTCCGGAGGTGCCTTTTTTAAGCTTACCGAAAATCCGTTCTAAGGCCTGCGCCCTGATGGCTTGCTCGGTTTTAGAGGTAATAACCACATTGCCCGAATTGGGTGCATCGTATTTAATATAATCCCTGTCTTTTAATTCCTGGATAAAATCTTCGATGGTATAATCGGGCTCTGTTAATTTGTATTCTTTATCCAATTCGCGGAGCCAGTTGATCGACTCTTCAAAATCGCCACTGGTAAACGTGATCAACTGCTTAAAGATGTCAAATAGTTTGTCGAAAGGGGTTTGATTGGGCTTGTTGTAGTTAGAAAAACGGAATCCTATCATAATTAATAAACATCAAAGGTACAGTTATGTTTAATGCTCATCCACATTTGTATATTTTTAACACAAGGATGCCGCTATCCTTTTGGATACCGGGTTTCCTTTTGTTGGGTTAGAGTTTTGCATGTTGTTACGACAATATGTATCAGAAATAGCAACTGTGCTATAACGAATAATGCAGTAACCAGGTAAATGCCATCCATACCGGCAGAATCAAAGAGGTCATTAGCCACATCAGTGGTATAATACCTGCGGGCTGAACCGCCGCTTAAAAAGAGTGAGATTAATATGATATAAATGAAAAGAGGCGTTCCGAGGAGTAGGTGAAGAATGCCAAGGAAATAGGTTTGATGTTTTCTCATTACAAAGTAGGTCAGAGCAAACATACCATGAATCAAAAGAAACATAAGGCCAATATGAAAGTAGGCAATTACGAAATAGGTATCGTGAAGGCTCACGTCAAAGGTGTCCCCCATAAAGAAACACATGATAAAAAGTAAAATGCCGGTTAAGAGAAACAATACATCAAGGCGTTTTAGTAGGACGATCAGTTTGCGCATGGCTTGATAATTTAAAAGGACGGCTCAGCCTGGTTAATTAATGATATCTCCTTTGTTGTTGGCTAACTTCTCGCGCCATTTTTGAATATCCTCAGGTGTTTGCTTTATCCAATCGCTTACTTCGCCCACAATTTTTAAAGGCGATTGGCTGCGATAGGAGCGGGAAGGGTTTCCGGGAAATTTTTTGTCGGTAAGGTTTGGATCATTCTCAAAAGGACCCGTTGGCTCAACGATATAAACCCGTTCGCGGCCATCACCTTTGGCTAATGCGGCGCCAAGGCCGGCCCCGTTAGCCAGCGCCGTAAAGTAAATATGATTCATCACCAGTTCGCTCTGGTAGTTCGATTTCGAACCCGCATTGAGCAGATCGCCGGTATGTAAATCAGCTTTGGTTCCGTGATAAAACGGACCTTTGTCGTACAGGTTATCTTTGAATGATAAAGCGAGCTCATTATTTTTTAAAGCGTTTGCTTCGTCGCCCAGCTCGGCGTAACATGCGGTAACACTTTTATGTAAGGAGTGTAAAGCGCTCTTGGCGCTGTAGCTGTCGCTGTTCAATGCATGTTGCAAAGCGGTGGTGAGCCAGGTTAATTTTTTAGCTACAGTAGGTTGATGCCGTGCGACATAATAGGCAGCCATAAATTTTTCAAAATCGTTGGTTGCTTCATTAAATGCCTGTAAAAATAGGTTGCCTGCTTCCTGAGCTTTGCCTGTGTCTTCGAGGGCCATGCCCCCGATGCAAAGTTTAACAATGGGGTTATTAGGGTTAAATTCCATGTTGCTTTTTTTTACATTACAAATTTACTAAGGTTATTTCATAAAGTCATAGAAATAAAATTAGTTCAATTTAATTTTAATGTGGAGTTCAGCTGACCGCTGACGTCAATGTTACTTTTTGTCCTGATACAAAAAGTAACCAAAAAAATCAAGAACGAACGCCAACTCCAATCTTTTTCGGGTCGCACAGCGAAAGAACACCCGAAAAAATTGTCTTCGCAAAATCCTGGCTCTTCGCTAAAAAAGTACACTGTACTTTTTATTTACGCTCAGCCCTGCACCGTTCGTCCACGTCCCCGCGCCCTACCTCTAAGCTCTATCTGAACAACTAAGCGTTTATATCACTTATGAAAAATTAAAGCCTGAACTTTGTAACAATGATTTTGTGTACTTTTTGCTGGTTACTGAGCGGAGCCGAAGTAAGTCAAAAAGTATGGAGAACTTAAATGGTACTTTATAAAAGCTCTCTTATGTCACTTTTGTTCTTAGTCAAAAAAAGTAACCAAAAAAGACAAGCCAAAAATATGCGCTTCCCGCCTCTTGGAATTCTACGGATTTTACGTTCCCGCTTCGCTTCACTAAATCCTTGAATTCTCAATTCACCGCTATGCCTGCCCGCATTTTTGGCAACCAGCCCGCTATGCTATCAAGCTCTTGCTGAACAGCTAAGCGTTTATATCACTTATGAAAATTAAAGCCTGAACTTTGTAACAATGATTTTGTATACTTTTTGCTGGTTACTGAGCGGAGCCGAAGTAAGTCAAAAAGTATAGAGAGTCTAAAATCATTCATTCAATGGCTAATTTTCCGGTTGCAAAAATTTGTTTGTTGTTTAATAACCTGAACAAATATAATCCATTGGAAAGCTCCTGTGTCTGTATTTCTATTTTATCAGTTACAATGCTGTTGACCGTTCTCACCATTTGTCCACGGGAATTGTAAAGTTCCAATGTACAGCTTTGCTTTGTGTCGTTATTAAATTCTAAAGTTGCCGATCGATTGGTGGGATTGGGATAAATTTTAAAAACTGAATGAATAAATCGGTTTTGGATCGAAGTAATACAGGCAGCATTTACGATAGAGTCGTACTTGCCGATATTCCAATAGAGCAAATTATCATACACCGTTACTTTGGCAGCATGCCTGATATCGGCAGCATCGGCAGCAGACAGAGTGGAATTAAAGGAAATAAGGGTTGGATCTTTTCTGAAGATAGTCGTATAAAAGCAACATGCAGCTGCGTACGTTCCTGCTTCGGATGGATGACTGTCATCCGGCTGAAATAATTCTATCGTCGGGTGGTTTCTTCGGATATAACGCCATACGGCACCAACGGGCGAAGCCATTGCCCTGAGGCTATCAGCTACAAACATATAATTTATTTGTATGGCACTATCCATTTGGTAATAGGTACGAGTAATCACTGTGTCAGCAGGGCATGCAGGTGCCGGGCAAAAATAAGAGTCACCGTTTTTTCTACCCCAGGTCGTGTACAATAGTGTTTGCACGCAATTATTATAAACTCTAATTATACTATCGAGTTTGTGAGCTGAGGGCATTTGATAGAAATAGGGTGGAGGATAAGCGTATGACATACTTTGATCTTGTAGTACAACATAATCCCAGTTACCTATTTTAATTTTATTGAGCGAAACACTATCTGTTGCATGTTGCCCTAAGTAATACCCCCCGGGCGCATGGCTGTCATAGCTTAGGATATCTCCGGTAGATAATGCAGCATTTGCAATCATTTGAGGTAAATTATTTACATAGGTATAACTGTTACCAAGAAATAAAGCCCTTTTTGTTTGGCTTTGTGCCGTTGCGAAGGTCAGAATTACGGTTAAAAAGAATAAGATTTTTTTCATTTTATGTAGATGCAAGTCATAAATGGATGTATGTTGTTTTGTAGTTTAAGTATATGCTAACTTCGGAGTTGCAAACAGGATGGCTCCGTATAGATTTACCGAATACTCCTAACAAAGATAGAGTTTTTTGCTTGTCGCGGCGTTACGTCACGAAAGTCTTCGTGAGTAAGCGTTTATATCAAATCGTGAAAATTAAAGGCTAAACTTTGTGACAATCATCTTGTATACTTTTTGCTGGTTACTGAGCGGTGCTGAAGTACGCCAAAAAGTATTTAAGAGTTTAAAAAGGTATTTCATAAAACTTTTTCTTATGTTACTTTTTTTCTTAGTCAAAAAAAGTAACCAAAAAAGACAAGAACGAACGCCAACTCCAATCTTTTTCGGGTCGCACAGCGAAAGAACACCCGAAAAAATTGTCTTCGCAAAATCCTGGCTCTTCGCTAAAAAAGTACACTGTACTTTTTATTTACGCTCAGCCCTGCACCGTTCGTCCACGTCCCCGCGCCCTACCTCTAAGCTCTTTCTGAACAGCTAAGCGCTTATATCACTTATGAAAAATTAAACTCTGAACTTTGTGACAATGATTTTGTGAAGCAATAGCTGTAAAATAGGGATGCCTTGTTTCGCACAGCAACAGGGCGTGAAGTGTTTCAGCAGCGGTACCGCGTTCCTTCACGCGGTAATTGCCTGCCACAAAATCATGAAAGTTTTTGGATACTTTTTGCTGTCAAAAAGTATTAAAGAGTTTAAGATACTTTTGGCTTCGGCTCCGCTCAGCCACCGCGCGGTGTTACCAAACTCTATCTGAACAGCTAACCGCTTATATCAATTGTGAAAATTAAAGGCTAAACTTTGTGACAATGATCTTGTATACTTTTTGCTGGTTACTGAGCGGAGCCGAAGTAACATAGGCCGAGTTTCAAGAATCGGGCGGGGGCGCTCTTCGTTATTTCCGAGATAAATTTAAGGAGCGGTGAGCTTTCTTTTTATTACTTCTTTGCATGGCAGGCAAAGAAAATAATGGAGAGCTTAAAGGTACTGTAAACAACATCCTCCGGCCTGCGGCCACCTCCTTCAAAAGAAGGAATTGCCTCTGTCTTATATACAACTTGCGTGAGCATGCTTTAACAAATCAACAGCAAGCGTGTTTCCTCTGGTTTTTCCTTTGGCGCCCGATGAATACAAGGCAGCACATTACTGTAAGGATGATCCACCGCCAATTTCCATAAATGACCCAGGCCTAAACTGATTGGAAGCGCTGAGGCCTTCGCCTGGTAATGCAGGTCAAAAAAATGTTCGGTTAAAAAAGATTCAAAACCTTCGTCTGTGCCCTGATAGAGTTTTTTAAGTTCATCGCGTATTTCCGGAATCATCACTTTTTGTTGCGCTTGCGAATTGGCAATGATCTCGCTTGATGCTCCATAATAAGTGCATAAAAACGTATCGGTAGGTACGGGAGAACGGTCAACGTGAAACGAATACACATCGGTTGGAAAGGATCCACTGTTATCCTGCTCATAATTCCTGATCAGGTTAAGGTTAGGCGAGGCGCCATGCGATTTTAACAGCTCCAGGTCATTCAACAAAATGATACGTGCCAGCTGACCTTCTTCATTCAGGTCTAGTTCACGAAGCTGTTCTTCGCCGAGCTCTGCTATGTTTTCATCCAATTCTACCTTATTCACGATCTCAGCAAAATCACCCCGCAGGTTACGATTCCAGCATAGCGCATTCCTATCACCCTGAAAAGGAGTGGCAGCAAGTTCCTGAAAACTGGTGACCAGCTGAATTTGATAAGACTGAGATGGATCTAACATAGCTACAAATATATTCTAATTTTAATTAACCGTTACGGGTTTTACTTCTTTACCTATGAGTCATACAACGCTTTTATGTATTCATGTATCTACTATAACAGCATTGACGACTACGCTACTTTTGCAACGATTACATTAACCAACTCACGGGTGTAGTTATATTAAATCTTTGAGTCTTATAAACACTCCTTGATTTAAATATACCACTCATGGATCTTTATTTGAGTGTTTCCTCTTTCATTTAAACAGGTGTTCGTTTAGCTATAGACGACAAAGCTCTTTATCCATCAAACGATTAACACCTACGCTCCCACCGAAGTAATGCCGAATAATTCACCCGCGAAGGGATAACCCTTTGAGGTGCATGTGATAAAGCTCTTTGTCTCTTAACATCTGTTAACTGTTTTTTGCACAGTTGATGTAATAAAATAAAAATATCCATCGTTTTATACAACATGCAAACCTCTATAATTAACTAATGCTGCCTTATGAAAACAACCGTGAAAGCCGCTCTGAAGATGAGCAAACTCAACCCTTCCGAAAAGGTAACAAGGGGACAAAACATCATTAACTCTTTAACGGCCGAGACCGGTTATTTTCCAACGGCCAGTCTGCCATTCCCAATAGCCGATCTACAAAGCTGCGTGGATGATCTGCACCAGGCTGTGCTGGCTGCTATTAATGCGCTTCCGGGTACAGTAAGTCACATGCATGAAAAAGAAAGGGAATTGCTTTCACTGTTCAACTTCATGCGCTCTTATGTAGAGATGATGGCTAACAAAACCACTGATGCTCAAACCGTTATACAGGCATCGGGCATGTCGCTTGCTAAAAGCGGTGGCTTTGCCGGTGTGTCGGCGTTAACGGTTGTGGCGTTGGGCAATGGCGTGCTTCTGGTGCAGGTGCCGCGTGCAGCAGGCGAATCGGCTTTTGTGTACCAGTACAGTCAGGATGGTAACGACTGGACGAGCTTCGAATTCAGTAAGTTGGCTTCAGCGCAGTTAACCAACCAAACACCGGCCAGTACTTTATACATCCGCTATGCTCCTATTGGTACCTCGTTGGGAGCGTATAGCCAGGTTAAAAAGGCCATTGTGTTGTAGGGGAGAAGTTAAGATAGATGTTTTAAAATATAGGAGAGCCATCTGTGTTGCTAAGTATTTATCTAAAACTCTAAATTGTCTTTTTTGCAAAAATATTTTGGGGAACAATCATTTATCATACAACCGCCAAGATGTATGTTTCCCGCTTTGGCTTCTTTCATTGCTTTGCTGGTAGGTTTGCCATAGAGTATTTTTGTAGTGGTTTTGTTGTTATGGCATTTAGGGCAAATGTCGGTGGCAACTCTTGACCTGCATGTTTTAGGAAAGTGTATATCCAGCCAAATTTTCTCTTTATCCTTTAGTGTAAATGGCATTTTAAGTGTTCCCATTTTATAATGAGTCACAATAATAGTGTCACTCAGATATTTTTTTAAGACAATATTATAGTTGCCGCCCCAACCCGAATAAATAGTGGTGTCATTTTTAATAAAGTACATTTTAGCGTTCTGAATTCTACCATATTCAGAGGAGTCTTTTACAGAACCGGTAAGCTCACCTATTTGGGAATAAAACGGTTGGTATAGAAACAGTAAGAGTGTTACAATGGCTGTTCTCCTCATGTTTTTATCAACTTTAGTTTGATCCATGTGTTTTGTATTTCATTTTGGCGACCGCATTTATTTTAAGCTTGTCTTATAAAAAAAATAGAATTGTTTCTGTAAGTCACCGTGGTCTTCTTTAATTTCAGCAAGTGTGCCGTCTTTATTATAGGTCATTGTGATGATGGCTAAGTCTCGTTTCAACTCAATAACCCTGTTATAATTATCATATTTGTAAAACCAATAACCGCGGGTTCCACTTCCTTCAACCTGCATCCTTGTTACCCTTTTTAACGAGTCATATTGATAACATTTTACAGTTCTGGGGTAAATTTTCATATTACATTCTTTGTCCTGGTAGATATTTTTTGTCATGCTAAATGTGGGCATATAGTATGGGAAATGGCAAAGACGATGCGTAAAATAGAGGTCAGCTTTCAATTTGGTAATTAACGTGTCTTTAACAAGGGTGTCGGTTTTATATTCAAAATGCGGATGTTGGTTATCATGTCTAACTACTGTCACATACACTTTACTTGTATCGCCCAAAGGACCCTGCCCGTTTGCGGTTGAAATTGACAGTATCACTAAAAGTATCAAAATAATAGGTCGCATTAATTAGGTTAGTTTTTTTTTAATACCTGTAACATGTTGGAACTTTGTTCGGCTGTATTGAAACCGTTGTATTACCGAAACGTTTAAATAAAGATAGCATGTTGCCAGGCATCTGCAAAAAAAATAAAAGGAGGCTGAACAGAGCGACCGCTTTGCACATCCTGTGTTGTCTGCTAAAATGTTTGCTTAGCTTTGTGTAAGCGGCTCGAATTACCAAATAATTGACTCCCGGGCTTGAATTATTTAATGGAATTTTTCGCCTTTAGACAGCTTTTCAATAATTTCTTTCATACGCTTTTCTCTTGTCTGTTGTTTTTTGGCGGTCTGAAGACGAAATCCGATAGAGAAAAGATTAGTCTTATTGAGACTCCTAAAAAACGTTTCTGCTTTTTTGTTTTTGCTTAGTTCTTTTAGAAAATCTTCAGGTATGGTCATTTTACTTGGGGAATCGTACGCCTTTTCCCAATTACCATCTGCTTTGGCTTTGTCAACGGCTTTTAATCCGGCGGGTGTCATCCTTCCTTCATTGATTAATCTTTCTACATGTCCAATATTTATTTTGGACCAGATACTTTTGTCGCGTCTAAGACAAAACTTTTGCAGATAGGCGTCTTCATCAAAGGCCTGTTTTTGACCATCGATCCATCCGTAGCAAAGAGCTACTTCAAGGGCTTCGGCATAGCTCACGGTTTTTTTCCCGGAATCTTTCTTAAATATTTTGAGCCAAAGTCCATTTAAATGATCGTGATTCTTTTCAAGCCAGGTTTCAAACGCCTCTGCAGTTTTGAATTCTAGTGTTGGTAAAACATTTAGTTTAGTCATAAACGGTGGCTTTTTTTTGATCTGTATGTTTGAGGCTTACATTCGCGCTACGCAAAGTTTGATTCGAAACCTTTTCTTCCCAACATAATACCGACAAAGATACTCTGTGTGTTGCTATTTGCAAAGCCAAGATAGCTTGCAAATGTCTTACAGGGTGCCCAAATTGAATGAAGGGTGTGTAAACGGTTCGATTTTTTTTAGTTATTATTTTTTCGCTGCAAGTCAATGATCTTGTCATAAACACTTTTTACATCTTCTATTAATTCAATTCTTGGAGGTTGCTTATTACCAGGCCATTCAATTCCTTGCATCATTGAATATCTAAAGTCGGTTGGTCCAAGCGTTATTGTACCGCTGTTGTCTGCCTTTTGATTAATGGTAATATCTGAAAGTGTTTTGATATTAAGTGATTTTATTTCTCGGTTAAATAATCCGGTTTTAATAATAATCCTGTCTTGAGTAATTCCGTAAATCGTATTTGCTCTTTTTTTTGCGTCTACAAAAAATCGTCCTACTGTTATATAAAGGCCGACCAAAACAAACGGAATTCCGAAAATAGCAAATGGAAAAGGTGCCCCAGCCGCCAGTACACTTGTCTCCCAAAACACAGCAAAGCCGGCCCAAACCAGGCTAAAGGGAATTAATATAGCATCGGAGCTCCTAAACAAAATGCCTGTCTTTGGTTTACCTGT
Organism: Bacteroidota bacterium; assembly: GCA_040387475.1. Taxonomy (GTDB): domain Bacteria; phylum Bacteroidota; class Bacteroidia; order B-17B0; family Aurantibacillaceae; genus UBA4416. The sequence continues at coordinate 19,418 of JAZKDT010000048.1, forward strand.
CCAGATAAGTTTTTCGTCTGAACTTAAATTAGGCCTCAATTCGTTTTCAATGTCGTAATTTGTCATAAAACTGTGTTGTTGTTTGTTCGTCTATAAGATAACCAATATCATTTGGAGCAGGAAAAAAGGTGTAAGACCCATTGTCTTCCAAAAATTTAAATAAAGATAGCATGGTGCCAGGCATTTGCAAAAAAAATAAATGGGCTCTGCTGAGTAGAAGCTAACCATCCTGATTTTGGTAAGGGCTGGCGACAGCGAAACTGCTTTTATTTACAAATACAGTCAGTATGGTAAGGACTGGACGATTTTGAATTTAGTAATCTGGCTTCGGCGCTTTAACGAACCAAACACGGGCTAGCACCTTATATTTTCGTTACGTGCCAATTTGTACCACGTTAGGTGCTTATAGCCAGGTTAAATGGCAATTGTGTTGTAGGGGGATTTAAATATTGATGTGTTGGAGCTACCACTTTTGCAAAGGCTTTATTATCTACCAAACTGTTTAAGTTATGCCTGGTTATTGTCTATGCAAGCTTTTAAAAACAAGTCGCCATAGCTAGATACAACATACATTCCTTTTTCAATACGCTTTCTACTTTCGTGATCTGACGCACTGAGTCCCTCTTTGTTGTGTTCATTAAATAGTTCTGCGCTATCAGTTTCAATTTTTTTTAGTTCCGCTTCCAACTCAATATGATAATAGGTTACAGATTTAATTATACCAAGACTTTCTAGGTTGTCAAGATACAAGTTTATATTTTCTGGAAATGTTAATGAAACCTTTTTCTCAATACCAGTAGCATTTTGGATAACAAACACATAAGAGTTGTCGGCAGAGTTGCTATAAGTAATATCTAATTTTGGAATACTCTCAACGTCTTTTAAATACTTCAAAACTTTAGCTTCATCTGGAGAAAGTCGGTCTATTACCGATATAAATCCGGGATGGGCTAAATTTATTGTATCGGAAGAAGAAGCATTTGAAAGTAGCAATACAAAAGCATTACTTAAGTCTTCATTTGATAAATAAGTGAATCTTTCTAAAATTGGTTTTGATATTTCAGTAGGAACATTTACAACTTTGTCGCCATCAATATTTTCTAATTTCTTCTTATATTTATTAATATTGTTTTCAAAATATAACTTGGTCTTTTCGTTGCCAAATTTTATTGGCCACAAAAACGTGTTACTAATGTCTATTATCGTAGATAAGGCCTCGCCTAATTTTTTAGCTAACGGGCTGGCGATATCGTCATAGGCTTTTTCTACGACTTTACTTTGTCCAACATTCACTAAAGCATTTATTTTATTTTCTTCCATAGTTTTATTTGTCAAGATATATTTATACTGTCTTTGCTTTTTCTCTGTTTTTAAAGTTCGCAATTAAATTTTCTTTCATAGAACTACGTCCCATCAAGCTTAATATGATTTTTTCTGTAATCTCTATCTTCTTTGGATTAGTGTTTTCAATTTTCTCACAGAGTTCAATCGCTAGCATAGTATCTTGAATATTAATTAGTTCTTTAAAATATAAATTCAGTTGGGCTAAGCTCTTATTATAAATATATATATTTGATGCTCCAATGAATTCAATTAATACGCCTGAAATACCTGTAATGATAGCTACGGTTATGTTTGGTTCGGTCTGAAAGAAAATCATCCAGGCTCCCGCAATCAAGGTTACTAGTCCAATGATTATGGCCGTTATGCTCCACCTATAACTACTTCTTGCTTGACTAAGGTTTATTGTATAATATTCAGTTATTTGGTTAAGACTAAGTTGAATTGTGTCAATTACATTATTTTCTTTTTTTGAAATCCGTTCTATTATTTTTTCTCTTTCTTGTTTGATATTGTCAAGTTCCGTTTTAAGTACGTCCTTGTCAATATTAATTGTTGTGTATGAAATAAACACGGTTAATAATAAGAATGAACAAATTCCTGATAGAATTTGTAAGAATTGTAAAAAATCATTGCTTATGGATTTTGGCGTGAATACGCTAATGAGAATAACTATTATCAAATAAATGGGCAGTCCAAATACAAAAAAAGTTCGTGCTTTGGTATTCTGCCTGAACAAGATAACCAATAATGCAATTAATTTTTTGATTACATCGAATATGCTTTCTCCAATCATGTTTTTATTTTTTAATGATTATAATGTATTTATCGGATCCAATTTATTAATGGAATATAAAAAACAGGGTATTCACTACATAGTGTCCTTCTATTGCCTACATAAATATAATTAAATTTAATCTCACCCCAACATCTCCAAAACTCATTTTGATTGAGCTGCCTTTTGCTTGGTTAACAAACCACTCCGGCCAATAGTTATATTTCCTTTAGGCGCCTGTCGTAAGGCGAACCTAAGTATCAATAGATTATTATGGATAGTGTCCTCTGGATTTTTTCGGAAGCAGATTTAATCCATAGAACTGCATATATAAAGGGAGTACAAGATGTTTTAGCCGAATACATTAAAATTAGTTTCAATAACTGAATCAAAATTTAGAACTTCTTCACTCCAGATTTCAATCATTTCATCTATTTTAAGTTTAGATAATGTACTTCTAAGTTTAGGTGAAATACACCAAAATTCAAACCTTGTTGTTATTAAATCGCTAATTAGCTTTAAATGATTTGGAGACTTCAGTTTTTGAAATTTATTAAAGATGTTTTCGGTCCAATTACATGGAAAGTCTTTACTTATGGTAATCATTAAATAAGATTTATCTCCATACGGAAATAAATTCACAAAACTTGTTACAAATGGGTTATTTAGCACGCGTCCATAATTGTCATGAGTTTTAGATAATTCGTTGTCCTTGTCATAGATATTTAAAGGAGCAGAAATACAAAGTTCTGTTTTCGGTATTTCACAAATCTTATGCAAAAACTTCCCATCTGAATTTTCTAAATCATTTTCAAGCTCTTTTTTAAAAAAGTACAAATTTTTCAATCCATTTATTAATCCTATTTTGTAATTAGACATATGGACGACAATAGCAACATTATAATTTGTTTCAATCAATTTTTGAGCAACATCGATGGCTATTTCTTTTCTCCTGATTTCTTGACATAAAGCTCTATATGAAAATAGATTTATACTTTTATCAGATTCTAGCTCAAATTTCTTTGTCTCAATTTGTTTGAAAATAGAAGAGTCATGTTCTTTACAAAAACCAGGAAAAGTATATACATCATTTATTCCAATTTTTGATAGCTCAAAGCTCCCCTTTTCTGCTTTTTGAAAAGCTGATACATTCGAAAACTGAAACAAATGATTCTTTTCACTTATTTGATTTAAAATTCCATTTTTTTGAAGAGCATGGGATTTTATAGCGTTTTCTTCACAACCATCAACCAAACATTTCCTCAGTTTGTTTTTAGAATTTCTAAACGCTAAATCCCATGCTTTATAAAATTCAATTTCTGTCATTTTCTCCCCCCAACATCTCCAAAAACTCATCTTCAGTAATCATCTTCACGCCTAAGGATTCAGCTTTCTTTAATTTCTCCGGACCCATATTATCGCCGGCTAACACGAAGCTTGTTTTCTTGGAAATGGAGCCTGAGTTTTTGCCGCCATTTAATTCGATCATGTCTTTATACTGGTCGCGGCTGTGTTTGGAAAACACACCACTGATCACAAAGGTCAGGTCTTTGAGTTTGTCGCTGCCGCCTTGCTGCTGGTCTTCGCTTAATTCAAATTGTAAACCCGCTGCTTTTAATTTCAGGATGATGGCTTTGTTTTTTTCATCCGCAAAAAAATCGGCAATGCTGATGGCGATGATCTCGCCAACTTCATCAATGGCTAATAACTCTTCGCGGTTAGCGTTGATCAATACATCGAGCGACTTTACTTTCTTGGCAATTTTTTTAGCGGTGGTTTCTCCTACGTGGCGAATGCCAATAGCATAAAGAACCCGTTCAAAAGGAACCTGTTTGCTGGCTTCCAAACCTTCTATCAGGTTGTTGGCCGATTTTTCAGCCATGCGGTCGAGTTGCAACAGCTGTTCTTTTTTCAAATCGTACAAGTCGGCAATGTTGTGCACCAGTCCTGCATTAAATAACTGCGCTATGGTTTCGCCGCCTAAGCTATCAATGTTCATGGCTTTGCGCGACACAAAGTGTTCCATCTTGCCAATCACCTGTGGCGGACATTCATTTTCATTGGGGCAAAAATGGTTGGCTTCGCCCGCGTTGCGTTCCAATAAACTATTACACTCGGGGCAATGTGTAATATAATGAGTAGGTTCTGTTCCTGCTTGTCTTTTAGTGAGATCAACGCCAATAATTTTAGGAATGATCTCGCCACCTTTTTCTACAAACACATGGTCGCCCACGCGAACGTCCAGCTTTTCAATAATATCGGCATTGTGTAATGAAGCACGCTTTACCGTTGTACCTCCCAAAGGAATGGGTTTTAAATTAGCAACCGGTGTAATGGCGCCTGTGCGCCCAACCTGGTACGAAATGCTTTGCAATTCGGTGCTTACCTGTTCGGCTTTAAATTTATAGGCAATGGCCCAGCGCGGCGATTTGGCCGTGAAGCCTAAGTTCTTTTGTTGTTTAAAATCATTCACTTTAACCACAATGCCATCAATATCAAATGGCAAATTAGCACGTTGCAGATCCCAGCGATGAATGAAATCGATCACCTCATTGATGCCGGTGCACAAGGTCGCATCTTCCGAGATCTTAAATCCCCATGACTTAGCCGCCTGCATATTCTGGTAGTGAGACGGGTAGGGGAGGTTATCGCCCAACACATAATATAAAAAACAATCAAGCTTGCGTTTGGCTACCTGTGCCGAGTCCTGCATTTTCATAGTGCCGGATGCTGCGTTGCGCGGGTTTGCCATCAGGGCATCACCAATTTCTTCCCGCTCTTTATTGATGGCATCAAACACCGGGCGCGACATAAACACTTCACCACGAATTTCAAATTTATCGGGATACTCTCCTTTTAATTGCAAAGGAATGGATTTAATGGTTTTGGCATTGGTAGTCACATCATCGCCCTGTACGCCATCACCACGCGTAATGGCTTGCGTGAGTTTGCCCTGTTCATAGATCAAACTGATGGATAATCCATCAAATTTTAATTCGCACACGTATTCAATGGCTTCATCAAATAATCCTCCTGAAGCGCTAATGCCCAATCCTTCTCTAACCTTACGGTCAAAATCCAGGAGGTCTTCTTCGTTATAGCTGTTGCTTAACGAAAGCATGGCGTATTGATGTTTCACCGATTTAAATTCTTTGGTTACTTGTCCGCCCACCCGTTGGCTTGGCGAATTGGGAGACAGAAACTCAGGGAACTGTTTTTCGAGGGCCATGAGTTCTTCCAGCAGTTGATCAAATTCAAAATCGCTGATGGTGGCATTATCGAGTACATAATAATTGTAATTATGCTGATCGAGTTCGGCGGATAGCTGTTGAATTTTATGGTGTGCGTCGTTAGGAGTCATAAAGTACTTGTATTTCTTTAACAAATTTGTTATTTTTGAAGAACAAAACATAGTATTTTTGTGACCAGAAATTAACAACGTGAAAAGCCTTTTCTTTAAAATAGTATTCTTCAGTCTGGTAAGCGTGTATGTGTTTACCACGGTTGGTGTATGTGTTATTGCACATTACTGTGGAGGAGAACTGGAAAAAGTATCACTGTTCTCTAAAACAACGTCCTGCTGCGATGGAGAGGATAATGAAACGGATGACTGTTGCAAGGACGAGGGAAAACATGTGACGTTTCAATCGGATTTTACCTTTTATAAATTAATACACGATTGCAAAGCTTCCGTAAACGATCTGTTTATGTTGCTTCCATCGTCCCTTCATTTTTCTTTAGAGAAAGACTATGTGTCTTTTTTCTCAACCGATCAAAAAGTGCATCCGCCAAACCTGGTGCAGCATGAGATCGTTGATAGTAGTGTGATCAGAGTTTGATGATATTTAACCGCTAAGACCCTGAGTTTTTCGCAAAGGACTCAGAGGAAAATGAATTACTATTTAAGTATTCAATCTTGGCGTTCTCAGCTTCTTCTCTTTTTCTTTGCGGTTATGCATTTAAAAACATCAAAATGAAAACCTTCATCATCTTAATCATCAGCCTGATCTTTACTGTAAAGATCAACGCCCAAACAAGTATACAAACCACCACCATCTCTGTAAAAGGTAACTGCGACGAATGCAAGGAGCGTATTGAAAACGCGGCCGACATTAAAGGCGTAAAAACCAGTAACTGGGAAGAAAGCAAACAAGCGATCACGGTTACCTTTGATTCAAAAAAAGTAACGGTTGAACAGATTGAAGCCGCTATTGCTAAGTCCGGACACAAAACGCCTCGTTCAAAAGCCGATACCGCAGCGTATAACGCTTTGCCGGAATGCTGCAAGTATGATAACCACAAGCATAACAAATAGCTTTATGAAAAAGTTATGGATGTCCCTCATAGGGATTTTTTGCGCAATGCAGGTGTTTTCGCAAATTAAAGGGCGCGTGCTCGAAATTAATTCGGGCAAAGACACATCGGTGGTGCCGGGTGTTATTTTATTCTGGAGCCATACGTCGCTCAGCACTACAACGGATGAAAACGGAGCATTTAGCATCAGTCCAACTCCCGAAACTAATTTACTGGTGATTCGCGCAACAGGCTACGAGGCCGATACGCTGATCATTAAAGATACGACTCAGTTTATTTCTGTTATCTTAAAAAACGGCATCAATTTAAAAGAAGTAGACGTGGTGTATTACACCTCGGGAACCGAACTGTCCTACCTCAATCCCATGAAAATGGAAACTCTGAACGAGCATTCTTTAATGAAAGCCGCCTGTTGTAATTTATCCGAAAGCTTTGAAACAAACCCCAGCGTGGATGTTAATTTTGCAGATGCCGTTACGGGCACCAAGCAAATTCAAATGCTGGGATTATCCGGACAATACGCACAAATTACAAAGGAGAATATGCCATACATGCGTGGTTTGGCTAACGGTTATGGCTTAAGCTTTATTCCGGGTACCTGGATCCAGTCTATCCAGTTAGGAAAAGGAGCAGGTTCGGTAGTGAATGGTTACGAAAGTTTTACCGGCCAGATCAATACGGAGCTGCAAAATCCAGAGACATCCGATCGCTTAAATTTCAATACCTATGTTAATCAAAATGGTCGCAACGAATATAACCTGAATGCCAAACACCGTTTCAACGAAAAATTTGCCGTTGGCTTATTAAGCCATATGAGCTTTAATCCCATGAAAGAAGATCTGAATAAAGATGGGTTTATGGACATACCAACCGGTAAGCAATATAACGTGATGAATAAGTACGCTTATAACAATGGTAAAGGTTTTGAGGCCCAATTTGGTGGCGGCTATTTGGTAGATGAGCGTAAGGGAGGTCAATTTTTAAACCTGATGGATTCGAGCATGAGAAATGCCAACCACAACGGTGGCGGTATTATGGAAGATACGTCTGCCTTGTATAAGATCGGGATCAAAAACCAAAAATGGGAGCTGTATAGCAAAACAGGATTTGTGTTTCGTAAAAAACCCGGAACCAGCATGGGCCTGCAATTATCGTATTTAAATCACGACCAGGATAATCAGTATGGCTTAAATACGTATACAGGTTTGCAAAAAACATTTTATGCCAATTATATTTTCCAGGGAATTATTAAAACAACCGATAACACCTATAAAATAGGAGCCAGTTACCTGGATGACCAGGTGTATGAATCGTACCGGTTATTTAAGTTTAAGCGTGCCGAAAAAGTAGGCGGTGCCTTTGCTGAATTTGCTCACAATAAAGGCGAAAAATTTAATGTGGTGGCAGGCCTGCGTGCCGATTATCATAATTATTATGGCTTGTTCTTTACACCCCGCTTCCATATGCGATATGGTTTAAATCACAATAACACGGTGTTTAGAGTAAGTGGCGGCCGCGCTTTAAAAACAGCCAACATTTTTGCAGAGAATACCGCTTTAATGGCCACGTCGAGAGACTGGGTTATTGAGCCAGGTGACTTAGCGATGCCTTATGGCTTGAAGCCTGAGACAGGTTGGAACTATGGGTTTAACTTTACACAGAAAATGAAGTTGAATTACAAAGATGCTTATGTAACGTTTGATCTGTACCGCACCGATTTTACACAGCAGGTTGTAGTGGATGTGGATTACAATACGCAGCAGGCCTGGTTCTATAATTTAAACGGGCCGTCTTTTTCCAACACCGCACAGGTTGAATTTGGTTGGGAAGTACGTAAACGGTTGAATGTAAAAACAGCGTATCGTTACGTAGATACAAAGGTCAATTATAAAACCGGATTATTGCAAAAAGCATTGGTATCGATGCACAGGGCTTTTATAAACATGGGTTATGAAACCAAAGACAAGCACTGGATGTTTGATGCAACCCTGCAATACAATGGTAAAAAGCGTTTACCGCAAACACAATCTAATCCAACAGAATATCAGCGTGCCGATTATTCGCCCGATTTTTATAATGTATTAGCGCAGGTAACTTATATGGTAAAGATCAAACGAGCTGATCTGCATATTTATATGGGTGTAGAAAATGCCTTGGATTACAAACAGCCGAATCCTATTGTAGCAAGCGATGCACCTTTTAATAAATACTTTGATGCCAGTATGGTGTGGGGTCCTATTTACGGCAGAATGCTGTATGCAGGATTGAGATTTAAGATCAAATAAAAAGAGCCGCTGGTTAAGCGGCTCTTTTGTTATTTTTTCTCTTCCAGATCTTTCAAAAGTTTACCTATCAGTTCATCGTCAAAGGTTTTTCCGGTTGAGACACGTTCCTTAGAAAAATATAATAAGTCGCCCGACTGAATATCAATAATAGAAAGGGTGGCGCAAAGATCATCTCTTCCAAATATCAATAAAGCCGGATTGTCTGTATTTTTAATACGGGCACTGAAAGCGGGTATTCAGTGAAAATGTTGTACTGGTGCCCACCTTCCAGGGCGCATTACAAATGGTAATGTCAAAGGTGTCGGTGCCAATAGTATTTACATAAACTTGAGTGCCCGGTTCCAGATACCGGTAACTCCCTCCAACGTTAAATTCCACAAAAACATGTCCGGCAGCCGGATCATGATCATCGTCTGTGGTATAGATTCCGGTTGTAACCTGTGAGCCAAATTTAAAATAGAGGGTGTTTTGACCCTGTGGTAAAGCGCTGAACTGCCAGAACTGGGATGAGTATACAGGCGCACTCACCCAGGCATAATAAGGAGTGGCATTACCTGTACCGTTATCCAGTTTATTAATAACGAGACTGCAGGCAGGCGTTACCGGTGGTGCAATAATTTGATTTAAAGAAAGTTCTGTACCATAGGCATAACCCTGGTCATTAGTAGCCCATGCGCGGAAATAATAAACGGAGTCCACGTCAAAATTTTGATAAACAGCGGTGAACGTGCTGCCGTTCACATCAGCGATGGCTTGTCGGTTCAATATATCAGGCTGGGATACGGTGTTGCAACAAAAGCCGGCATATTCAACAGTAGAATAACCGGGAGAGTCAATTTCGCCGGTAACCAACACGCTTCCATCATTCTGAATGACGGCAGATACAATATGAACCTTTGGAAGATAATCATCAACGTTTTTCAAAGCTTTTCGGCAGGAGCTATATAAAAACAAACCCAGCGCGCCTATATACCAAATAAAGAAATATTTTTTCATAACACAAGCTTTTTATCTGTAACCAAAATGATATCTTACACCCATCCCATAATCATTAAACCAGTTTACCGTTCTTGGTTCAGTCAGGATGTAGCCTGTTCTGTTGACATGGGCAATGAGGCCAATGTGATCGGTGAGGTTGTATTGCAAGCCTATTCTGCCTCTAAAACCGGCAATGCCACCTCCGCCCGAATAGCCTTCAGATATCAGTGTTTTAACTTCTGTCCTCGAATCTACGCTGCCAACACCAACGGTTAAATCAGTGCCAAGATAGGCAAAAAACTTTTTTCGCTTGATGATGGCAACATCTATACCGGCAAAAAGATGGAGGAGGTTATACTTATCAAAACGATCTTCGCCGGGCAAAATAACGGTTTTGGTACCTTGTTGTATACCTACAATAGGAAAGGCATCTCTACGGGGTTTCATTACCATATACGTGGCTGACACACACACACGCAGTCTTTCCTCAAATTTTGGCATATAGCCTATCTCTGCTGAAAAACCCGGTTTAAAAACCGAACCAAAATCGCCGGTAGGTCGGTAATGGTAAGCTCGAACGAAAATCTGGGAATGGCACGCAAAGCTGTTGATTAAAAGTAATAGGCAGATTTTATAAAAAATATTCATCGTGGTTGCATAATTTTTACTGGCTTAAGCTTGCTCTTCTCGTAGAACAGGAATCAATCTTTAGAATATAAGATAGTGTAAACAACAGCAATTTTGTTTTAAAAAGCAAATGAACAGGAATTTTTTTAATGCCTTCTCTTCTTAGGCTTCTTACTAAAAGTGGGACAGGTATCGCATTTATTTTTGCCTCTGAACAGGAAACAGCCCGAGAACAAAATTGAACTGGTTAAAGCTATAATTAGAATGTAAATATATTTGGTGCGAATCATATGGTACAAAAATACAAAATGTAACTTAATATTGGATGGAATTAAGCGTCGGTTGGTGAAAAGTAAGTTGCGTGAAGGATGCGAGCGAAAATCCTTTTTGGGTTCTCTTTCCAAAAAGATTGAAGCGGGTCAGCCTGACCCGCAGGGACACGCCCAAAACCCAGATATACAGCATCTCCTGTTAATATAATTGCTGTTTAGTTTACGAAAAAAGCCTTAAAAAATCTATATTTGTATATGAACTCAAAAGAACAATTTTTGAAAGAAGAATTCATTTCGTTGCTTAAACAGTTATCGGATAATGAAGTTGGATTATGGGGTGTATTAACGCCTCAGGGTATGATTGAACATATGACCGATGCGGTTAAAAATGCTTATGGCAGAATTAAACTCACCTTACAAACCAAACCTGAGTTATTGGAAAGGTTGCGTAAATTTGTATTAAGCGATATTCCTTTTAAAGAAAATACTAAAAATGCCCTGATGAGTGAAACGCCGGCGCCATTGAGACATGGTTCGATGACAGAAGCTATCTGGGAACTGGAAAAGGAAATCGGGCATTTTGTAGACTTTTATCATGAACATCCAGGACATAAAGAAATGAATCCTTTTTTTGGAGAATTGAATTATGAAGAACAGCTGCACTTACTGCATAAACACGCACAACATCACTTAAAACAATTCAATTTACCTTAATATGGAACACAGAGGAAGAGACCACCGTCATAAAGAAGAAAATCTGGAAAACCTTATTTTTGGAACACGCGCTGTTATTGAAGCGATCAACGCAGGAAAAGAAATTGATAAGATCATTATTCAAAAAGGGTTGTCCAATCAATTGTATAGCGAATTGCGAAAAGCGATCAAAGATCTGGATATCCCTATTCAAATTGTTCCGCCCGAAAAAATTAGCCGTATCACCTCTAAAAATCACCAGGGAGTACTGGCATTTGTATCCCAGATCACTTACTATGAAGTGGAGGATCTGTTGGCAGATACATTTGAAAAAGGGAAAGTGCCCCTCGTATTAATTTTAGATAGGATTACGGATGTGCGTAATTTTGGAGCCATTGCCCGTAGTGCAGATTGTTCGGGAGTTGATTTTATCGTGATCCCTAGCAGAGGTGCTGCACAAATAAATGCCGATGCCGTTAAAACCAGCGCCGGTGCTTTAAACAGAATGAAAGTTTGCAGGGTTGAGAATTTAAAGAATACCATTGAGTATTTAAAAGAAAGTGGATTGCAAATAATAGCTTGTCACGAAAAAACAAGTAACTATCATTTCAACGCCGATCTGACAAAACCGAGTGCTGTTATTATGGGATCCGAAGAAAACGGGATCTCCAATGAATATTTAAAACGCAGCGATATGCAGGTTAAAATTCCGATGGTAGGAAATATCGCTTCTTTAAATGTGTCGGTGGCAACCGGTATTATTTTGTTTGAGGCGGTCAAACAACGGTTATAAATTTTCTTTGCGGTCTTTGCGAAAAAGCTTTGCGATCTCTGCGGTTAGATAAAAATGAAAACAATAGAAGACATACAAGCCCGTGAACTCATTAAAGAATGTGTGTTTAAAACTGCCCGTTCCGGTGGTGCAGGCGGGCAAAATGTTAACAAGGTTGAAACGAAAGTAGAGTTGTGGTTCAATATTTCGGAATCTCAAAAATTAACGGACGAGGAAAAAGAAATACTATTAAGAAAGCTTGCTAATAAACTGGAGAAAGAAAGCACCCTTCATTTGCAGGAACAAACCGAAAGAACACAGCTAAAAAATAAAGAATTAGTTAAAGAAAAATTTTTCAAACTTATCCTATTGGGATTTAAAACAACCAAGCCCCGTAAGCCCACCAAAATAAGTAAGGCTAAAAAGGCCAAGAGACTGGATAATAAAAAGCTTAAAGGAGAAATTAAACAATTACGTAAAAAAATAATATAATATTCCGGTGACTGAGCGGAGCCGAAGTCACCAATAAACTAAATAAGGATGCCAAAAATATTAATAATAGACGACGAGAAAGCTATTCGCAGAACCATCAGGGAGATCCTGGAGTTTGAAAAATATAATGTGGATGAAGCGGAAGATGGCCAGCAAGGCCTTGACATGGCTTTAAAAGGAAATTACGACGTGATATTAAGCGATATTAAAATGCCCAAACTCGATGGCACTGAGTTGTTAGCCAAATTAATGGCTCATGGTACGGAATCATCGTTAATTATGATGAGCGGGCATGGCAATATTGAAACAGCCGTTGACGCTGTTAAAAAAGGCGCATTTGATTACCTCGCTAAGCCCATTGATTTAAACCGCTTGTTAGTG
>JAZKDT010000049.1:0-14604 GCA_040387475.1 Bacteroidota bacterium
GACCCGGGACAAATACTGGAGGAACTACACAAAGGAGTACAGGGAGCTTTAAAACAGGGGAACAATGACGTAGATACTAATGATGGAATGGATGTGTCGTTACTGGCAATAAATCCTGATACGCGTAAATGTTTGTGGGCAGGCGCTTTTAGAACTTTGGTGATCATCAATGATGAAGGAGAACTGGATAAAATTGACGGTAACAAATATCCGGTTGGCGGTGCTCAATTAGATTCGGAGCGAATATTTACAACGCACGAACGTCAGTTAAACAAAAATGACATGCTATACATGTCAACGGACGGATATGCCGATCAATTTGGTGGCTCAAAAGGCAAAAAATTCATGATCAGGCAATTTCACGATAATTTGATTTCAATACATCAATATAGCGTTGCTGAGCAGCAAAAAGAGCTCGAAAAGCAATTCAACGATTGGAAAGGCAATTTTGAGCAGGTAGATGACGTATTGGTCATTGGAATAAAAGTTTAAAAAAAAAATGAAAAAGTGTTTTTTAAATAAATAAAATTTTTATATTTGATTTGTTGAATTTGGCATTTTTTTTGTAATTACAGTTAAAAAATATTAAAAATGAAAAGAAATAGTATTATATCATCCTTATTAATCGTTTCGTCGGTTATAGCTTTAAATTCTTGTAAAAAGAAAACAGAAGTTGATAATGAGTCTCAATCAGTAGTTGATAATGCTATTTGTGAGCAACAATTCATGGCTATTCAGCCGGTAGTAAACGATAAAGGCATTCAGGAAAGCGGCATTAAACGTACAACAGCTTTTGAAACATGGACAATTTTAGGTGCGTTAGGAAATGCTACCATTACACCAAGTGCCAACGATACAGTTACCGATGCCAATGGTTATTATGTAAATGGTCCGGTGACATTTGAATTAGCTTACTCGGCTGGATTTGTAGGTAATGACGGTATTCCAAGAACAGGTGCTTTAAGAATTACAACCCCTAAACGCTGGTCACAGCTAAATAATACAGTAACGGTTGATTTGGTTAATTTTTTGGTGAATAATAAAGTTACCTATTCGGGTCAACTTAAAATTAACAGAACAAGTTCAACCAGTGTAACATTGGAAGTAATAAACGGACATTGCTCAGATGGTTCATGGAATATTGACTATACCGGTACAAAAACATTAACTCAAAAACAAGGACAAAACACGCCTAATATTGAAGCAGATGATGTGTTTGAAATAACAGGTAGCTCTTCTGGTACAAACCGAGAAGGTCGCAAATTTTCTACCAACATCACTAACGCATTGGTTAAAAAGTCAAGTTGTAAGTTTATTTCGTCAGGAAGTCTGGATTTGACACCGGACGGATTTAAAACAAGAACAGTAGATTTTGGTAACGGAGATTGTGATGACAATGCAACCTATACTGTTAATGGCCAAACTGTTGAATTTAAACTAAAGTAAATTGAATAACGATCAGATCATGATTGATGCTTTCAACATATACGACAAAATGGACAAGAATAATATTCTCCTGTCTTTTAAAGGAGATATTACTTCTGAACTATTGACGTCTATACTCCAGATCATGGAGAATAAGATGGACAATATGCAGGAAGAGCCGAAAACCAAAAAGAAAGTCTATAATGTGTTGGTTGAATGTCTTCAAAACCTGTATCACCATATGGATGATGCAACCGATTTTAACGGAGATAAGAACCGGAGCGCTATCTTTATGATCGCTAAAAATAACGGGTCTTATAATATCATTACAGGAAACTACATTTTAAATGAAAATATTTACGGTTTAAAAACCCGTTTGGATGAAGTGAATGCGTTAAATAAAGATCAGTTAAAAGATTATTACAAATCCGTTTTAAACAATGGAGAGATGTCGTTAAAAGGTGGCGGAGGATTAGGGATGATTGACATTGCCAGAAAAACTGGTGAAAAATTAGATTATGATTTTTTGGAAATTGACAATAAAGTTTCTTTCTTTACGCTTATTATTAAAGTTACACAACCACAATTAATATAAAAAAACAGATCACTATGGAAAAATACGCTATCGAAGGCACACCAAAAACACCAACTATATCTTTTGATATACAAAACGGTTTATTAGAAATTAAAGGACGTTCTATCCCTGAAAATTCAATTGAATTTTACAAGCCATTAGTTGATGCATTAGATAAATATTCTACAGCCTCTAAACCAGCAACTACTGTTAATATTCAATTAGAGTATTTCAATACAAGCTCTTCTAAATGTATCTTAGATGTGTTCAAGAAATTAGAAGCTATTCATAAAGGTGGTAGTGCGGTTACTATTAACTGGCATTATGAAGAAGATGATGAGGATATGTTAGAGGCTGGTGAAGATTACCAGGCAATCATTAATATTCCATTCAAAATGGTTCAGGTAGCTGAATAATTTTACATATTACAATGTTCAAAAACCCCGAAATTTCGGGGTTTTTTTATGGCATTTTACGCAATATTTGATTAAATTTGTTGTCTCAAAAAACGAAATAATTTATGTCTAAAATAACCGATTTATTAGGATCTCAAGCTGATAGTTTATTAAATCATACTTGTAAAACAATATCAAAAGATCATATTGTTATTCCAAACTCCAATTTTATTGATCAAACATTTGTTTATAGTAACAGAAGCCCGCAGGTATTAAGAAGCCTTGCGCAGTTATATGGAAACGGGCGTTTAGCCAATACAGGTTATATGAGTATTTTACCGGTGGATCAGGGTATAGAACATAGTGCAGGTGCATCCTTTGCCCCTAACCCTATTTATTTTGACAGTGAGAACATTGTTAAACTGGCTATCGAAGGCGGTTGTAATGCAGTAGCTTCTACTTACGGCGTATTAGGATCAGTAGCACGTAAATACGCTCATAAAATTCCTTTTATTGTTAAGATCAACCATAACGAATTTATTTCTCATCCTAACAAATTTGACCAGATTATGTTTGGGACAGTGGAAGATGCCTATAACATGGGTGCTGTTGCTGTTGGAGCCACTATTTACTTTGGTTCACCTGAATCTGGTCGCCAGATCGTTGAAGTAGCCCAGGCATTTGAACGCGCTCATCAGTTAGGAATGGCAACCATTTTATGGTGCTATACCCGTAACAATGCTTTCAAAAAAGATGGTGTTGATTATCATACGGCGGCAGATTTATCTTCTCAGGCTAATCATTTAGGAGTGACTATTCAGGCAGATATTATCAAACAAAAAATGTCGGATAAGAACGGTGGATATACGGCTTTAAACTACGGTAAAACACATCCAAAAGTATATTCAGAATTAACGACTGATCATCCGATTGATTTGTGCCGTTATCAGGTAGCTAACTGCTATTTAGGTAAAGTTGGTTTAATTAACAGTGGCGGCGAGAGTAAAGGCGCATCTGATTTAGCGGAAGCTGTTACAACAGCCGTAGTTAATAAACGCGGTGGTGGCCAGGGATTAATTTCAGGCCGTAAAGCATTCCAAAAACCAATGAAAGAAGGTGTTGAATTATTGAATACCATTCAGGACGTTTATTTAGACAAAACAATTACAGTAGCTTAAAAAATTTAGAATTAAGAATTTAAATTTCAGAATAAAACCTGCTATTAACTTCTTAATTTTTCATTCTAAATTCTAATTAAAAAAGAAATGGGTTGGTTTAAAAGATTAAAAGAAGGCATTACAACTACCACTACCGAAAAGAGAGAGACTCCCGAGGGATTGTGGTACAAATGTCCTTCGTGTAAAAAGATACATACCGCACAGGATCATAAAGCACATCAACACGTTTGTATTGATTGCGGATATCACGAGCGCATTAACAGCGCCGAATATTTTGAGATCATTTTTGATGAAAATCAATTCACTGAATTGCACGAAAATTTAGTAAGCGGCGATCCTTTGGAATTTACCGATACTAAAAAATATGCGGACCGTTTGGTTGACTCTATCAAAAAATCGGGTTTAAAAGACGCATTAAGAAGCGGCTATGGCAAAGTAAACGGCAACGACTTAGTAGTGTGCTGCATGGATTTTGGTTTTATTGGCGGATCAATGGGAAGTGTGGTTGGAGAAAAAATATCGCGCTCTATTGATTTCTGTTTAAAAACAAAAACACCTTTATTGATCATCTCTAAATCGGGCGGAGCCCGTATGATGGAAGCGGCATTTTCACTAATGCAAATGGCCAAAACCTCAGCCAAGTTATCATTGATGGATAAAGCCGGCATTCCATATATCTCTTTATGTACCGATCCAACTACAGGCGGCGTTACGGCGAGTTACGCCATGTTAGGGGATTTAAATATCTCTGAACCGGGCGCATTAATTGGTTTTGCCGGTCCGCGTGTGGTAAAAGAAACCATTGGTAAAGACTTACCAAAAGGATTTCAAACAGCGGAGTTTGTATTGGAGCATGGCTTTTTAGATAAGATCATTCCAAGAACAGAACTGAAAGCTAAACTGTCGACTTTGTTGAAAATGTTTAAGAATTAAGAATCTGAAAACTTATATAATTAAAGATCCCATTCTAATCCGGAATGGGATTTTTTTATGACATAGATTTAATATGGTATAAAAAGAACATGAATGGTAGGGAAACCTAAAAATGAGTTATTTATATTCGAAGATTATTTTAGAACGAAAGACTTTTAATATATTGCACATCTAAATAATAACTATGAAATTAAAAATTCTCGCCGCCTTATGTTGTATTGCAATGGTTTCCTGCAAAAAAAACAGAACCTGCACATGTAAAGTCACTGAAGCAAACGGAAGCAGTACCGAATTAACTTACACGTTTAAATCGCTCAACAAATCCACTGCAAAATCAAATTGCTTCGATTATGACGTCACCGATCAATTAACAAATGCTACAACAAAATACAATTGTACTTTAAAGAAATAAGATTATGAAAAAAATATTTATTTCTTCATTAGCGGTTGCATTGCTGTGCTCGTTATCGTCGTGTAAAAAAGACTACAGCTGTACTTGCACCGTTACGTACTACGGGCAGGCGGGCAGTATAAATATCGGCAGTTCAACCAGCACTATAAAGATCAATATGAAGTCTGTTTCTAAAAAGACAGCGAAGAGTAACTGCGTCTCGGGTAAAGTTGAAGAATCGAATACGAAAGATTATATTATTCAGGATTGTAAGCTAAATTAAAAGCATACGTTAATTTATTAACTTTAAATCATAAATCCCCGATTCAAAAAAAGAATTGATAAAAAAACTAACATATTTTTCGCTGGTTACATTAATTGCTTATGTATGCTCCTGCAAAAAAACAGCTGTACCTACTCCAATGCCACCTCCTCCCGTTTCCTCCGGATTTTACGGTTACATTTATTTAGGTGATTTTATCTGGCAACAACATAGCTCTACCATTTTAAGCGGAAATGCAACGGCCGAGTTTAACGATGTGATGTACAATAATGAAGTTCCGGATATAGCGCCTAAAGATGCCGGCAATGTTATTTTAAATGGCATCCAGCTAGAACGAAACTATGGCTTTTTTGCTACAGACTACAGGGATTCAACACACAGCATCTTTAACTCTCCCTTTACCATAACAACAACTGGAAGTTCAAGTATACCATCATTTACATTGTCAAACAGCAGTGCTTTTCCTTCATTCAATAACTTCAGTCAATTAACCGATACACTGGTTAAATCGCAGGGATTTAATTTTACGCTTATCAACGTGGCAGATGCTGATTCATTGTTTGCATTTATTAAGCCCCTACCCTATTACAAGCATATTGCAGTTAACGGACAATCCTCCATCACAGTTAATTTCAGTGCAGCAGAACTGGCCGTGTTAGACTTGAGCAATGATAAAATCATCAACTTTCATTTTTACAAGTACGAGACCGCGTATCAAAGTAATAAACCTTATCGGGTTACTTTATCAAAAGGATATTCAAAAGATGTTTTTATAAAAAATTAGAGATTATCTTTCAAATTATATCATAAACCTTTATTCCTTTATGAACTTGATTGCTTTTCGCGTGTCATCATTTTCCAAAACCAGAAAATAAACACCTAAAGGTAGTTGAGATATATTGAGCTGTTCGGAAAATGAAGAACTCATTACAGTTTGACCTAAAGCATTTGTTATGTAGATAGAAGCAGCTTGAAAAAGGTTTTGTTTATCAGAAATAGTCAATATGGTGCTGGCTGGATTTGGATACAAGGTTATAGAGCGATCAATGAAATGATTGCTAACGGCTGTTACGGTAGAGGTTTTTTGAGGTAGTGGAAACGAGCTGCAACTGATAGTTCCGAACTGCAATGAATTTCCCTGCTTTGTATAACAACTTAGGCCACCACCGCCTTCTACGCCGGTTACACAGGCCAGGCCAATCACTCCGATGCCTTCCATAGAACCGGTGTAAAGTTGTGTGTTGACACCGTAAAGATGCTTTAATTGCTTAAAATCAAAGGCAACTGTATCAATGTCGTTAACCGTACACGTAGCTCCCGGATACGGAAATGCATTGCCGATCTGAGAATTGGCGATCAGTTGATTATCAAAAAAAATGGTTTCTGTTCCTGATGTAGGGGAATACGATAAAAAATAACCATTGATATCTTCACGAACAAATGACACATTGCTGAGAGCGGGCGCTAAATTATTATGAACCGTTACCGAAAATCGCTTGTAATAATTTTGTCCATTTATCGTCGTATCCCCATCAAAATAGGTAGTCGTATAATCTGTATCCACGCAACACCAGCCATTCCATCCGCTGGAGTAATAACGCCACTCGGAAGTGTAATCCAGGTAGTTAAAGTAAGTTATCTGTGCGTGAATTGTATTTACAGAAAACACAACTGAAAGTAATAAAATTAATTTTCTCATAAATGGCGATTTTTATTATCACTAAGGTAAAATAAAAATGTTGCCCCGGGTTACATTTCACTCATTGATATGAATGGTTCCAGAAATACTTAAAAGATATAGAAAAGCTGGATACTAAATCAGCTTCTCCCCTTCAGGTTGTTCATCTTTGAAATAAACATCAATTACCACCAGCATGGCTAGAAAGCCCCAGAAAGGAACAGATGCTTTATCTGTATCCAGGAAGTTATTTAAGAACCCATGTACGAAATATGTGCTCATGCCCATTAACAGCGTTATGGTGAGTATTCGCATGGATTTATCTTTAACGGTGTATACCAGTCGATAGCCCAGGAACATAACAGCAAATACCAGTATAATAACAATTAAAGCGCCTAAAAAGCCCTGTTCACATAAAGGTCCTAAATATTCACTATGGGCGTTTCCTTTATCTCCAAAGTTGGTAGATATCACCGTTTTTAAACTACTTTTTTGATAAGGCGCATATAAGAACTGGTAAGTTCCCGGACCAAAACCTAATACAGGTTTGTCCTGAAACATTTGCAGGGCACAGCTCCAGCGGTTCAAACGTTCCAGGTTAGAAGCATCTGTGGAAATGTTAGACATGGACTCGATATTAGCCGTAATATCGCCGTCCGAATCTGTATTATTTCTTCCCAGGATCATTAATATCTCGGTTTGAAAAGACATAAATAATACGATCGTGGCTACGAGTGTTACCAAAATGGTTCGGAACTTTATTTTTAGCAATAAACTCACCAATACGGCTAACGACACTACTAAACTCAACCAGCCAGCCCTTGCAAAGGACACGATGATGGAAATGATGAAGATGGTTAATAAGGCAAAGCAAAGCAGTTTGACAACTGCTGAAATATTTTTCATGAACAACATACCGCACATCACCGGAATATACATCGCTAAAGCTGCCCCATAAGCCGTATGGTCATTATAAAAAGGGGAAACGATCCAATCCGCAATTTTCTCATCAAAAGCATAAGCGGCATGTTTGTAAGTGGTAACAATGGCAACAATAGCCAGGGCAAAAGCATAAAATAGTAAATGATTAATAATGGCACGCTTGCGTTTAAACAACTGAGTGCAAATAAAATAGCACGAGGTTAAAAACCAGATACGGGAAAGAATGAATTTGGTTGAAATGATTGGAAGTTCACTCGTAATAGTGGTTACCAGTATCCAGGCTAACTGAATAAAAATAATAACGGTAATGGGATGTTTTAAAATACGCTTGTCGGTTACGCCGCCACTTAACTCATTTAAAAAATAAATTAAGGTAACACCAATCATTAATGGTTCGGCCGGCAAGCTTAAATTGAGCCCCTGATCAAAGCCCAACTCCTTTAAACTAATTGCCAGCGGAGTAGAAAAAACCATCACATACATGATCTTTTCAATATCAAAAATAGCCAGTACAACAATTAAAATAATAAACGGCAGCAAATTGAAAAGATAGAACATATCTTTTGCATAGAGTAATACATAAGCGTTTAATAAAATATAGCTAATGATTACAAAATAAAATACCGCTGTATTTTTTAGCTTAAGCAATTTTTTGTTTCCTAATATTTAAAAATACAATAACAATACAAGCTATCAACAAAGATGATAAAGTAATGATAGCTACAATTAGCGAACGAATTGGATAAACTTTACTATCCGGCAAAGTTGGTTTAGACACCACATTTGTAAAACTGATTTTATTGGAAAAATCGAGATGGTATTTATTGATACTTGCCCTTAATTCATTATATGAAATAATCTCTCCTGCTATGACATCATGTAACCTTTCCAATTCTGTACGTTGAAGTTTTAAACCATCAGCCAGCTTTGAATTGGCTTCAGATAAATTAGGGTTTTTAGAAAGTTCTTTAGCGATATATTTTGACTGGTATTGAAAATCAATGATATTATATTCTTTACGAATCGTGTTAACCATGTATTTCAACGAATCAATTGTCTGCGATGATAATTTTAACTCGTTTTGATTGTTCATCATATATTCATTCAGTCTTTCTTTCTTTACTGCCATTATCAGGGCGTTGGTTTCATCAATAATCCCCTGAACAATTTGTTTTGCCATTTTTGGATCCTGATCTTTCACCGAAATTTCGATGGATTCGTATAAGGTAGCGTTAATAGATACTCTTTCTTTATACTTCAGGTTAAACCAGGTTTGATGACGGGCATCCAGGGTATCAACATCATAATGCTTATAAAGGTCAAATTTAGTGCACACAGCCTGTTTAACCTCCTCACTGTTAAACCATTGCAATAATTGCTCAGTAGTGGATTCTTCTGAGCTTGGACTCAAATTAACCGGATACGCCACCGCATAGGACTTATATAAAGGTTTCATAACCATAGGAGAAGAGATAAAAATGCCGACGATTATAGCTATTACCGCTACTATGGCCAGTTTTTTCCAGTGAGGTAATAACCCTTTTAAAATATCTTCTGTTTTAAAATTTTCCATTATTCCGGGTTTTGTGAATTTAAATGAAGGTTTATTTTTTTTTTTAATTCTGTGAAGCGCTCTGTAAATAAAAGATATAAAAGAGCAAGAAAAAATGCGGATGCTGTAGATAATAAAACGATCAGGAATCGGTATGGTTTGGCTTTTTGCTCATCAGCAATGGCCTTGTCAACCACAAATTTTGAGGGCATGGCGTTATTATAATTAACCATCGCCTCATCGTATTTATTTTTAATGATAGGATATTTTAACCTGTATTTTTTCAGGTTGCCATATACATTGTCGTAAGCCAGACCATACTTTTTCAGGAGGTCAAGTTTCTCCTGCACATTTTTTTGTCCCGATTGATTTCCACTTTCCACGGCCTTGGCCATGCTTTTTGAATACGCTTTAATTTCGGCCTGGTAATCGATTACGCCTAACTCTTTGATAGCTTGTAAGCTATCTTCCAATTCATTAATGCGGTGAATCGTACTGTAATATTCGTCTTTAGTAATTTGGAGTGCTTGTTTGGCAACATCCCTGGTCATTCTAAATTTAACCGTATCAGCGTATGCAACAATCGCGTTTGCAATTTTTGCCGATCTCTCGGCCACATAATCGTAAACCTCCACTTTAATAGAAACGAAATTAGTCCGCTTAAAACTAACCATATCTTCCCATTTTAACTTTAGGTAATGTTGCGAATGCACCGTGTTTTTTTCAATATCCCAGTTAGTCCAAAGATCATATTGATCGGCAATGTTGGTTCTTATCTCGGTTGAATTTAATATCTGTAATAATTTTTCAGCGTCATCCTCATCTCCCAAATCCATGTAATCTTCCTGTGCGCCCTGGTTTTGCTCGATCAACAATTTTGATACCGAAAAGGTACGCGACGGAAATACAATAACAGTTGCTTTATATTGTGGTGACATTAACAGAGCAACAACGGCAGAAAGCACCGCGGCAAAGATGGATACGATAATCAGTTTTTTTCTCCAGGTATATATCTTAGCTAAAAGCTTTATAGATTCGTTATTTAAATCTGAATGATTCATACTGATTTTTATTGTTCTTAATTGCTATATGAAGTGACCTTTAGTGGGCTTTAACCAGCTTTTTCCACTCCCAAACATTTCATCCGGCAAATATACTATTTTCATGTAGATATCAGTTTTTTTTGAGGGGAAATAGCCTGTTAATAATCAAGCAATTACGCATTATAATTACTTATATTTTATGAATCTAAAAATAGACTTCACATTTATTAATCCAGATACGAAGGCCCAAACTCCACAAAAAACCACCATAATTGCAAAATTAACTTCCCACATGGGTGTAAAAGACTTCGATAAAATGTTAAATATAACGATGCCTACTATAAATACCAGAAGAGCTATGATCAAACGCACATTGACCTTAAACTTAAATATTTTATATACAAAATATATTTGAATCGCCGCTGTAAAAAACTGGGTAATTAAACTCGAATAGGCGCTGCCGAGGGCCTTATGGGTTGGAATTAATATCACGTTTAACACCAGATTTATTAATATACCTATAACGGCCATAATATTTAACTGCCTGAGATTACCATTGGCCGTTAATAAAGTGCTAAACACATAAGTGGAAGAAACGGCGGTAAAACATAGCATTAAAATACTGAATTCGTGTTCCGAATCGGTAACTCCGTGGTTTATTAATCCTGATAATTCATACGAGTAAAAAAAACACCCTACCGACACAATTAATGCAGGAGTAATTAACAATATAAATGACAGTTTTACGAGTTGCTCAACGCTTTCTTTCTGCTTTAACATTTTACTAAAAACAGGAATTAACTGCATAGCAAATAATAAAGGCACCATATTACCTGCTTCCAGCAGTCGAAAGGCTTTAGCGTAAATACCGGCTTGTTCGGATCCTTCCCCTTCAGGTAACAAATAACCAAGCATCACACTATCCAATCGGTTATAAAAGGTCATTAATAATACCAGGATAGCAAAAGGAAAACTTTGCTTCAGGATCATTAAACTGAAGGGCCAATTCCATTTTAATTTAAAATGATCGGTTTTAAATAAAACTGCTAAAAATGCAATAATTGCTGTTAAGGCGTAGCCTGTTGTTTGTGCATACACAAAAATCATAATGTCGATCTTGTACCCAAACCACAGCAATAAAAATGGCGCGCAGATCACCATCATCAAAACCCTGTCGGCTACCGAGATAAACGTGTCTGTTTTAAACAAATGCAACCCTAACAGACTGGACCTCAAATATAAAATCATACTAATTAAAAACTGGTTAACAGCAAGCAGCGACAACAGTTTCATAAATCGGAAATCATATCCAATGATTAAACCTAAAAGCACAGTAACTACAAAATAGATAATCCCTAAAACTAATTTGAGGGAAAACAAACTACTGAAATGCTTGGTCAATAAATGATTATTTTGAGCAATATTTTTATTGTTGAAATTGGTCACACCAAAATCGAGAATAATATTCAATAAAAATGAGAAATTAAAAAGAATGGCATATTCACCATAAGAAGCGTTACCAACTGTATTTTGAACTTCGGGTTCGATGCCCAATGCCCAAAATGGCTTAATTAATAAATTAAGGACAATTAAAAAAGCAATATTTTTGACAAACTTCTTCTGTTGCATAAAAGGATGGCAAATATATTGTTTTTTGGGTTTGATTAATGAATATTAACAAGGCATGAGTGTGTTTTAATAAACTTTTGCCAGTTCGGGCGTCTTTGTGAACCAAACAGGTTGAATCGTACCTGAACGCTTCCCGCCTTTGCTCGAAATGACAGTAAAAGGATTTACAATGCCAGTTCAATCATAGGATCCCAGTAATGTTTTTTGAGGTCAACTACTTTGTCGTTTTCCACTTTTATCTTTTCTTTTTCAAGCAATTCCTGCATTTCAAAGGGGGTACTAAAATGGTGCTTTCCGGTTAGCTCGCCGTTGCGGTTAAGCACCCTATGAGCAGGCACTTTTTTCTTCTGTGAGTGAGCGGCGTTCATGGCATAACCAACTATGCGGGAAGATCCTTTGGCTCCCAAATAACAGGCAATAGCTCCATAGCTTGTAACCCTGCCTTTAGGGATTAACCGTACAACCTGGAAAACCTGTTCAAAAAAATCGGATGGTGTTTTTGCCATTTTATTTTACACTTAAACAATCATTAAATTGCAACCTCTGATGTCGCTATTATCAAACCTTCCCAATATCTCAAAATGAGAATCCTGATTCACCTTGCCCAGATCTTTAGTCTCGATAAACGAACAGGAATTAAAATTAGCCAAATCTATTACATTAATGCCTCCCCCTTTCTCAGGCTTTACATAAGAAAAAGGATCATTTACATCTCTTATTACAACTTTCATCCAGGGTGGGCATTCAAATAAACCATTGTTCTTTGAGTAAGCCTGAGATAATAATTCAGTCATACCGTACTCACTGTGAATGGAAGATATCTTAAAAGCCTTTTTTAAAACAGAATGCAGTTCGTCTTTTAACATTTCTTTCCGCTTGCCTTTCATTCCGCCGGTTTCCATCACTATAAATTGGTCGTTCAGTTCAACGCCCATCTCCGCCAAATCTAATAAAGCATAAGTAACCCCTAATAAAATAGTTTTTTGCCCCGACTGTTTTAGTTCATCAATTGTGCTTTTTAGCTCTGACAGATTATTCAGATAAAAACCACTTTGCGGATGTTTGCTCTCTTTTATGAGCCTGTCAAACATATACACTAACGATGAGCCTGTTCTTTCTAAATAATTGGGCAATAGCGCCAATATGCAGTATTCGGATGGCTTTCCATAAAACAGCTCAAAGCCGTTGATAAAAGAGTTCTCATAAACCGCAACGTTATTAACGTAATGTTTAGATGTGACCTGACCGGTTGTACCACTACTTGAAAAACAAAGCGTTTTGGAGGTTATTTTTTCGCATACCACCTCCTGGGTTTTGAAAAATTCGATGGGCAAAAACGGGATTTGGGTATATTGAGTTATAGAATCAGGATCTTGTTTTAAACTCATCACGTATTTCTGATAAACCGCATTATTTTTATATTGATAATGAAATACGTCCAGTGCCACTAAATTAAATGCAGCGTCATCCGTATCAGCGTTTAACGCGAATACTTTTTTTTGCATATCTTTTACTATTTGCACGTATGTATTAATTTATTTTTTCGTAAATTTATGCTGAATTATTTATGAAGACATCTTTTTTTAAATATTTATTATTGACCGCCGTAATAGCAATTGTTGCCTACGGCTGCGTAAAAAAAACAACCTACCCTACTACGCCTACTATTGAGTATAAAGGTTTTAATGCTTTTTATGGAGATTCGGCAGATTTACAAATAACCTTTAAAGACGGCGATGGCGACATTGGTGTTGGAGAAAATGATGCTACTCCAACATTTTTTTACACCTACTATTATAAAGATACAGCTACTAACAATTATATCGCATACTTCCGTCCTTTGTTCAACGATACGTTAAGAATTGGATATAATGTTAAGTCACCCTCAGATTCTTACAAAGGAAAACCTATTAACGGAGAAATGAGCATTCGTTTACAAGCTTCAAGGCATGATACCTGGGTAAAACATGTGAAATATGTTTTTTATTTATTGGATGCTTCAGGTAATAAAAGTAATGTGGTTACAAGTCCTGAGATAACGCTTGATTAATTGTAGTTACAGTTGTGAACTATTTTTTGTTATTTCATTTGCATAATATGACAAAGGTTTTATTCACATATTTATTTATTGCAATTGTTGTCATGATAATTTGCTATTCCTGCATAAAGAGACCCAACTACCCTACAACCCCTACTATTGAATATAAGGGTTTTCGTGCATTTTCAGGCGACTCCGCCGATCTTCAGATATCCTTTACCGATGGTAATGGCGATATTGGTGTTGGCGCTAATGATTCCACCCGGACTTTTTGGTATACGTATTATTATAAAGATTCAGTTAATCAACCTTATACAGGATATGCCTACACCAATTTAACTACTAACCAAAGAGATACTCTCAGAATAGGTTATGTTGTGAGGTCTCCTGCCGATTCCTACAAAGGAAAACCAATTAGCGGCGAAATTAATATTCGCTTGCAACAGTTTAGACATCTAACTGAAATAAAACATGTGAAATATGTTTTTTATTTATTGGATGCGTCAGGCAATAAAAGTAATGTGGTTACAAGTCCTGAGATAA
>JAZKDT010000049.1:14624-26478 GCA_040387475.1 Bacteroidota bacterium
TAGTTTTTCAAAATCAGTTGATAGGTTGAATAATAAATTCATTTTATATATTTACCCTAACTAAACTATGATTTACATGAAAAAACAATTACTCGCTATTGGCTTCGGTCTTTTTACACTGTCCGGCAGCTTTGCTCAAACTACCGACAAATGTGCCACAATGCCGGTTTACAACGAACGTTTACAGAACCCCATTGCTAAAGCAAATTTCATAAATGCAGATAACGCAGCTAAAAACTGGTTGGCCAATCCTGCTAATAAAACGGCAGCGGCGCAAAAGCAAAACTCCATCATTATGATTCCGGTTGTAGTACATGTGGTTTACAAAAACGCTTTACAAAATATTCCTGATACCCAAATCGTGCGGCAGATACAGATATTAAATGAATGCTACCGGTTAACGAATTCTAACTTTGTGAATACGCGCCCTGTATTTGATACTATTGGCGCTGATACGGAGATTCAGTTTTGCTTAGCCTCAACCGATCCTTCAGGAAATACAACCACTGGTATTATCCGAAAGTCAGCTCCCAGCAATGCTCAATTTGATCCTTTTTTTGGATTTGATAAAGTAAAAAGTTCGCTTACCAATGGCGATGATCCATGGCCAAATGACAAGTACATGAACATTTGGGTTTGCGACATGAGTCTTTTTGGAACTGCTTTCGTGTTGGGTTACGCCACTTTTCCGGGAGAAGTTCCCGCATTAGACGGCGTTGTGATACAAAGCGAATATTTTGGTTATGGAAGTGCGGCTGCACCAAATAATTTAGGACGTACCGCGGTGCATGAAGCCGGGCACTTTTTTGGGATGCGCCATATCTGGGCCGATGATGACGGAGGATCAACGGGCCAGTGCGATTCAACCGACTTTGTAGATGATACACCAAACGCCGCAGCAAAATCAGCATCCGATTGTAATATAACCATTAATTCCTGTGCCAATGAAGCAGCTTACTGGGGTACACTTGATCCACCGGATATGGTAGAAAATTACATGGATTACTCGGCGGATGGCTGCATGACGATGTTTACCAAAGGACAAAAAGCACGCATGTATTCATATTTTAATACAGATCCTGCCCGAATGTCGCTTAAAACGTCGCCAATCAACTGCTCAACTACGGTGGGCGTTAAAGAGTTATATTCCAATTTTGCTGATCTGGTGTATGTATTCCCTAACCCGGCTAATGAGGTTTTACACATCAACATTACACAGGTTACACCTCAAAATTTAATATGTGAGGTTTATAATACAACCGGACAAATTGTTAAATCAATGAAACAACTTGATTTTCAGAATACCATCAACATATATGACCTTGCAAACGGCATGTATGTTGTTAAAATTTATAATTCAGAGGTAAGCGCCGTTAAAAAGATAACTGTAGCTAAATAATTATTAACATTATTAAGTAAAAACGTTGAAATAAATCCCTCTAATTTGTTTGATTAGAGGGATTTTATCATTAAAATTGTGCCTTTATTAAACAAACTCTATTATGGCAGATATTCACTTACTAGGAATAAAATTTATTGAACAAAATACACAAGACGGTTTAGAATTTGTTTACAAACCAGATGTCCCTAAATTAAAAGTAATTGGCACTATCCTCATTGCTGCTGAAGAAGAAGAAGAAGAAGGCTGTGTATTTTTAACTCAAAAACAATTAAACCAGGTTTTATTGGGAAAAGATGTTGATCTTAAATTAGTGGATGATACCTGGACGCCTGCCAAACCTTTAAATAAAGATCAGATCAAAAAAATTGGTTTAGTTACCATAGATGCTGAGTATTTAGGAACAGCGGGTGACGTTAGATGTTACGAAGCTTTAAAAGTATCTGAATAATACATTAATATAACTATCCCTCTCCTCCCGAGAGGGATTTTTTTATGGCATTAAACCTCAAAACATTTGCTACCCGAACCGTTACTGCTGCTGTTTTCGTAGCTGTATTATTAAGTTGTATCTGCTATAACTTTATTTCTTTTACTACGTTATTTTTCGTCGTATCTGTTTGGGGACTTTTTGAATTTTATCAATTAGCCGAAAAACTGGGAGCAAAACCGTACAAGTGGATCGGATATATTACCGGAGCCTGTATATTTGGATTTGGAGTGGTTGTTAACTCAAACCTGGCGCTATTTTACCCTGTCGAAAAGTTATTTGCTTTCATTTTAATATTGATGTTTAGCATATTTATCGTTGCCTTGTTTGATCAAAAACCGCATACGCTTGTAAATATCGCCTATACGTTAGGTGGCTTAATATACGCCGTACTTCCGTTTGTTATTTTAATTAATATTGCCTATACTTTTAACCATCCGCAAGGAAGTACATATGAGCACATAGCACCCTACAATTTTCATTATGTGCTTGGAATTATTTTACTGATCTGGGCCAGTGATGTTTGTGCTTATTTAGTGGGTAGCTTTATTGGAAAAAACAAATTATACGAACGCATATCGCCCGGCAAAACCTGGGAAGGCTCTATTGGATCAGCCCTTTTAACTATAGGATGCTCTTTTGTTATAGCTCACTGGTTTCCTGAACTGGCGCTGAAACACTGGATCGCCATCGCTCTGTTAGTGTGTGTATTTGGTACTATCGGTGATCTCGTTGAATCTATGATGAAACGCCAGGCAGGTGTTAAAGATTCCGGACGTATTATGCCGGGACATGGCGGGATCTTAGATCGTTTTGACAGTCTTTTATTTGTATCACCGTTTGTTTATGCTTATTTAACTTTAATACAGTAATCCTACTTACCAGGAGTTTGGCCCTAATGGTACAAACCACTAAAAACAACTAAATTCAACCCATTACCCTAAAAAATATTAAACATGATAGCGTTTAAAACTCCTTACAATTAGACTAAATGCTTTAAAATCATTATAAAATTTTATTAAATTTGTACCCCGAACTATAACTAAAACATAAAACTAAAAAAATCATTATGTCAACACAAACTGCAAATGAAACAGCTCACGAATCTATGTTCGAAGCCGTATTAGCCCGCCTAGATGTAGCTGCTAAATTGATGAATATGTCTGATGACGTTGCCACTATATTACGTAGTCCAATCAAACAAGTGAAAGTAAGTTTACCAGTAATGATGGATAACGGAAAAATTCAGGTATTTGAAGGTTACCGCATTGTTCACTCTACCGTGTTAGGTCCGTCTAAAGGGGGTATCCGTTATGCAATGGATGTTAACCAGGATGAAGTTATGGCTTTAGCTGCCTGGATGAGTTTTAAATGCGCAGTAGCTAATTTACCTTATGGTGGTGCTAAAGGTGGTATTAAATGTGATCCGCGCTCAATGAGTGTTGGTGAATTAGAGCGGATGACCCGTGCTTACGCGTCTTCTATGAAAGATGTATTTGGTGTAAATAAAGATATTCCTGCTCCTGATATGGGGACTGCAGGACGTGAAATGGCGTGGATCCTTGATGAATTTAATAAAGTAACCGGCGAGGACAGCCCGGGTGTTATTACCGGTAAACCAATTGTTATTGGTGGATCTTTAGGTCGTGATGCTGCAACTGGACGCGGTGTAATGGTTAACACGTTAGCTGCCCTTAAAAAAATGGGATTGGATCCTAAAAATGTTACTGCCGCCGTACAGGGTTTTGGTAATGTAGGCTCGCATGCAGCGCGTTTACTATCTGAAAAAGGAATTAAAATTGTAGCTATTGGTGATCACACCGCTACATTTTATAACGAAAAAGGAATTGATGTAGCCGCTGCTTTAGATTATGCCGCTAAAAACGGACGTGTATTAAAAGGCTTCACCGGAGGAACTGTAATAGGATCAAATGATATTTTAACCTGCAAATGTGACGTATTGGTTCCTGCAGCTTTACAAAATGTAATCTCTGAAGAAATTGCTCATAATATCCAGGCTAAATTAATCGTTGAAGGTGCTAACGGCCCAACTATGCCTGAAGCTGATGCCGTATTAAACGATAAAAAAATCATTGTTGTTCCCGATATCTTAGCTAACTCAGGCGGTGTTACTGTATCATATTTTGAATGGGTACAAAACAAAGCCGGTTACTACTGGAGCGAGAATGAAGTAAATACCAAACACGATGAGAAAATGGAAATTGCGTTCTCAAGCGTTTGGAACAACGCCGAAACATTTAAAACCTCTATGCGTATTGCCGCATATATTACAGCTTTACAAAAAATTGAACAAGGCGTTCAGTTAAAAGGTAACTACTAGTAGTTACTCAAATAAAATTTTAGAAAGGCCTTTTCGATATGAAAGGCCTTTTTTATGCGTTTTATTTTTCAATGATTATATTTATAAAAAAGCAATTTTATGAGAATATCTACGTCTCTTCCATTTTTAATATTCCTCCTGTGTTTGAGTTCGCTCACTATACATGGCCAGGAAGTTGTTATTCCGTCCTATAACGACACTTACAGTAACTACATAAAGAAACTGGAAGCAGGAGAAACAGACATCAATTACCAGGAATTTAGATTCTCTTTCATCGAAAGCGAACAGTTTAAAATAGCTTCTAAAAAATCGGAGGAATTTGACAAACTTGAAAAAGCCATGTATGCACAGATGAAAAAACATCAATACAATGATATTATTGTGACCACAAAAAAAATGCTGACGATAGATTATACAAACATGATGGCGCACAAAATACTAAGGCAAACGTATAAGATCCTGGGAGATACAATTAATGCTGCAAAATATAAAACGATCCAGTTTGGCTTATTGAACTCCATCGTTAAAAACGGGGATGGCAGAACCTGTGAAACTGCATGGCCCGTCATTCAAATTGAAGAAGAATATTTTATACTTAATATGGTTGACGCCGTTTTTCAGAAACAATCTCTGGATAACGATACTGGACTATGTGATAAAATGGAGACGCTGGTTGATGGAAAAGAAAAAATCTATTATTTTGAAGTAACCAAAGTATTTGAAGGAAATAAAAAAATATTGGGTAAATAAAAAACGGCTGCTAAAAAAATAGCAGCCGTTTTAATTAAACGTTAAAAACTATTGTTTTACAACACGTTTAACGCTTTGAGCTTTATCGGTAGATATTTTTACAAAATACACTCCTGAGGTTAATGAACTAAAGTCAATATCTGAAGACATACCTTTTACCATTTTTTCAGCGATCGCTTTATTTCCTAAAGCATCAAACACTTCTACAGTAAAACTACTATTATCTTTCACCGCTACAGTTAAATTGTTGTGTGCCGGATTAGGATATAAAGAGAAAGAAACATCTTCTTGTTCTTTTACACTTAATGCAGATAAATTATCAACTACTGCAAATTGACCTGGCGATGTAACACCGTTTCTAGCTAATTGATAATTTGAGCCAGTTACTGTTGAAGCAGAAGGGGTTACAGCATCCCAGTTATTGGTGTATTGAGATACATAAGCCATTGTACGGTCAAATGAATTAACTTCCATTCCTGCTGTCCATTGAAATTTAACGTTCATGTTAACACTTGATGTAGTTGGCGATTCAATATCCCAGGTACGATCTACTACGCTTAAAGATGAAGCCATATCACTGCCTGTTGTTCCCATTGACCAAACTCCATCGTGAGTGCTCACACCTAAAACAGCGCTTGTTCCACCTGTTCTTTGGATTTGTGCCGGCGCATAACTTGTTGTAGTTCCTACCGGGAAAGTTACATAAGGCGAAGATGTATTAACCATCATCATTAAAGATCCTGTGCCTTTCACTGCTACATATTTAGTCATATCGTAACCGTTAATTGACCCGGTTGTATTGATCATAAGATCATTATTATAAATTGTTAATCCGCCGTTTACAAAAGTTAAAGTTTCTACATTTAAATCTGAACCTAACATCGCTCTTGTATTATTACCTGTACTAATAGATAAATTGTTTAAACGATTCATAGATGATGCAAAATAAATTGTATCATTTAATCCGTTGGTAGTATTGATCATTAAATCAGAGTTAGTATGCCCCTGGAACATTCCATTGGTAGTAGACGATAAATTTCCTTTGATCTCCAATTTATGACTATTCAAATTTAAAGTACCTTTTGTTAATGAAACCGTACCGGCTACAATAACATCTGCTTGTATTTTAACACTGTCCATATTAGTATTTAAATCAACGCTAATATTATTTAATCCCGAACCTGTTAACTCCGTAGTTGGCATCGATGAGTTTCCAATGAAATTAACATCGTATGATGCTGTTCCATTGAAATTACCGCCGCTGGTAAACATCATTTTTCCTAAATTAACCGTAATCTCCGAATTTGAGTTCATGGTTAAAGTTGAGGAATTCATGATATTTAAATTCCCTTTAATTAATTTCAAGTTACCGTTTATAGCAAGGTTGGTTCCTAATGAAACATTTCCACTATTATTAACACGAATCTCAAAATCGTTTAATGATCTTGCTCCTGACGTAAACATAAAGTCAGATGTAGTTCCACTGAAAACAACAACACTTAAATTTGAAGTGGCTGAACCAGTAATCGTTGATCCATTAGATGACATGTAATCAAGTTTTAAAGATAGTGTGTTAGCGCCGATAACTAAAGATCCCATATTGTGATGTAAAGTCCCGGTAACAGTAACATCGCCACCTAAAGTAAGATTTTGGCTTGCTGAAGATAATTGTACATACATATCTTTAAATCCTAAGCCGCCTAATTCAATGCCCGTAGTTTTAGAGCTTCCAACGTACATAACATCATAATCATTTGTTGCTGTAAAAACACCGCCATTGATAGCCAGCGAACCGTCTTCAACTTTAATAGTAGCGCTTGTGTTTAGCATTAATAATGAACCCGCTCCCAAACTTAAAGTTCCTGCTTTTAAAGATAACGTATCCATGATGGTTACCTGTGACGCCAAATTTAAGTTAACGTTTGACGTTGTAAAGCAATTTCCCATATAAGTTCCGCTAAAACTCATGCCACCTGTGGCAGAAAGCTCTAAATAATTCAGGTTTAAATTTCCGTTTCCAGACAATGTTCCCGAGTTGATCATTAAGCTATGACTATTTGCACTATTTAATGTGCCAGCAACACTGATAGAGCTTAAGATACTTGTAACTTGAACGTCCATGTCTAACGTAACAGTAATTCCCGCTGGAATCACAATATTGTCAAGTCCGCTTACAGTTGCTCCTGCAGTGCCTCCACTCCAAATAGAAGCATTTGACCAGTTACCGTTGGCAATGGCGGTGATTGTTGCCGCATAATTAGTGCTCACAATGAACATTAATGCCGCACTTAATACAATTTTAGTAAATTTTCTTTTCATTTTTTTATTTTTTAGTTGAACATTATTTATTTGTATAATATTCTATTAAAATGAAATGCCATTTATAACTCATTGATTATAAGTAATCAAAAATAATCCCAACTGAGATAATTTCATGGGAGTGAGAACTCTTTTCCTCAAATTAGATTTCCGAAATACGTGTGATTTCAAATATAAATTAAAAGTAAACGGCTGATTTATTTACAGGCATCCCAGATATAATATACATTCAGAACAATGTATAAAATTACCATAACCGCTGAGGCTTTTTTATCAAATCTGTTTGCCCGTGCAATATCACCATCCTTTTTTACAAGGTTTAATGCGTATACGGTGCATACAATTACAAGGAATATAAAAAATAGAGTAATGCCATGCAGTGTATCCACTAAGGTATATGATGATGACTCCGGCAAAGAAGAGTCAATAACATATTTGTTTCCAATCACGGCAAATAATGATCCAACACTTAACCCGAAACGAGATTCAATGCTATCTGCGTGAATAAAAAAGCAAACAAAAGCAATTAAAAATGCTAAGTACATCCCAATAAACATTTTCCAGAATAAACCCATGGCATCTCTCACCAGCCCAATATTTACGCGGTATGAACCGTATTCGGAATGTGGTTTAACAAGTTCCGGATCACCAAAAGATGTTTCGTAATTTTTGATTTTTGTAGATACCTTAAAACTATCTATTGTCCAGCCCTGAACCGTGAAGCGCGGATCATAATGATTACCAAACGTATCAGCATAAAACACCAGGGCATCTGAATCAAACTGCGAGTTTTCAATGGACAGTCTTAACTTTTGCCTGTCAAAAGGAAAATTTTCAATCATCCACGAATCCTTCATCACACATTGCAGTTTCATTAACATGTAAATCTTATCGCCGGTAGTATCTATGGTCGAATAAGATTTAACCACATTTTTTGCCTGTGGTATTTCAAGGTTTTGCATAAAGTCAAACTCCTTGTTCTTATATTTTAACCACAACCACAAATTAACAGTATATTCTTTTTGCTTAAAATCAATATCGTGAATGCTTGTAATGTATATTCCGGTATATACTGTATCAGGAAATGACTCAACAGGCTTTTCATTCTGCGCTGCCACCGGTGATACATAAAAAAAAGCATGAATTAAAAACAGAACAGTTACGAAGATCTTATGCGTCATATCTTATAGTATTGTTATCAAAGGTATCAAAATTTGCAAAGCAGCGCCTTTATTTTAAACTTCAAAACGCGTAATATAATTTACAACAAAAAAGTATGCCCGCTTTTTGATTCTGCTATATAACTGGTTTTGTAAAAACATATTTGGATGTTTTCACGTACACATTGAAAAATACCCTGCACAGGGTATGTACACTATTTTTTTTATCATGAATTTTGAAACGAGTTTTAACCATAAATATTAAACACATGATAAAAAAATTTACAACACTATGTTTATTAGCTTTTGCTCTTTTTATGAACGAAGTAACAATGGCGCAAACCAGCTTCCAATGGGCAAAAGGCTGGGGTGACGGATACGACGATTATACGGTAGGTGTGGCTACCGATGCAAGCGGTAATGTATACACACTTGGTGTATTTTATGGAACCATTGATCTTGATCCGGGGCCTGCAACTTTTACTATTGCTACTAAAGGCGCTAATGATATTTTTATAACAAAACTTGATCCGGCAGGAAATTTATTATGGGCAAAACGGCTTGGTGGTGGCGGTAACGATGATGCAACCGATATTACAGTAGATGCTGCGGGCAATGTTTACACAACGGGCTATTTTATTTATACTGCCGATTTTGATCCCGGTACAGGAGTTTCAAATCTTACTGCGGTTAACAATGATGTTTTTATTTCCAAGCTCGATGCCAATGGCAATTTTGTGTGGGCAAGAAACTTAGGTGGCGGTGGTAGCGAAACTGGAATGGGAATTCATGTGGATGCATCAGGTAATGTATACACCACGGGCACATTTGGTTATGCCGCTGATTTTGATCCATCACCAACAACAACTTATACGCTGGCGGCTCCAAGTTCAAATACTATCTTTATCAGCAAGCTCGATATAAATGGGAATTTTGTATGGGCAAAAGCAATTGGTGGTGCAGGCGGAGCAAATCTGGGCGAAGATATTACTACCGATGCGGCAGGAAATGTGTATACCACTGGCCAATATACAAAAGCTGATTTTGATCCGGATGCTACTGCAACATTTTCTATGACCTGTGTTACGGGCTATAATTCTGATATTTTTGTATCAAAGCTCGATCCCAATGGCAATTTCGTATGGGCGGTAAGTATGGGTGATTATAATTTCGATTACGGTCGTTCCATTGCCTGCAACGCTGCTGGTGAAGTATACGTAGCGGGAGATTTTTCTAACATCGTAGATTTTGATCCTTCAGCAACCGGAACTTATACTATAAATGGCGGCAGTTCAAGCGATGCTTTTGTATTAAAACTTACACAAGCGGGCGATTTAATATGGGTTAAAAATATCGGCGGTATTTTATCTAAAGCTATCGCCATGGGATTAAAATTAGATGCTAATGAAAATGTATATACAACCGGTTCTTTTTACGGTACAACCGATTTCGATCCAAATGCCGGAACTGTCAACTTCGTAAGTTCAGGTTCAAGTTACAATGATGTTTTTGTGTCGATGTTAGATGCTAATGGAAATTATAACGGAGCTGCAGTTTTTGGTTCTTCAGGTGCAAACGACTACGGAACTTCTATTGACGTAGATGGCAGCGGAAACATTATTGTTGGTGGCAATTTTAATGATACCTGCGATTTTGATCCTGCAGTAAGCACTTACACGCTTTTGGCAACATCGCCAAACTGGTCAGATGCCTTTGTTATGAAAATGGGGTCAATTGCAACGGGTATTCAAAATAAAGCCATTCAAAATGCTGTTGTTTCCGCGTATCCTAACCCGTTTTCAAATAACATAACGTTCAAACTAACCGGCACTGATATGAAACAATTTGATATCGTGTTATATGATGTACTGGGAAAAGAAGTAAAACGTGAAGAAAAAATCACTGAGCAAACCGCTACCATGGATGTGAGCGAATTGAATGCGGGAATTTATTTTTATAAGCTTATACAAAACGGCAAAGCAATTACCACCGGAAAATTAATAGCAGAATAACACTGAAATCTATTGTATGTGAAGGGTGAGGCTATGTTTGGCCTCACCTTTTTTTATTAGGATATAAAATTTCGGTATTCGGTATTTCAGATCACAATAATTTTATGATCTGAAGATATGAGTTTTAAATTTTTTCAATGCATTATTTATACCGAGGGTGGGATAATCCGACCATGCAAAGTGTTCAGGCGCTAATATTCCCATATATTCGGTTTTCCTGTAAACCCGGTAGCAAACCCTTGCTGGTTCAAAGGGAGAAAATTTACAAAATTGCACCTATTTTAATTCATATACATAGCACAAAGGCGTACCTGAAAAAAGGAAAGTCAATCTTAATTTTCGCGAATCAAGTGCTTTCTTCAAAAACATTAAATTTAACTGTCGATCGCTTTTTGTCAGCGGGGAGGTGTTTATGAATTTCTAATAGCAGCTTCTTGTCCTTGCCCGTTTTTCTTAAATCATCATAAAAAGCCAAAGACATACACCATGTCTCTATATTTTTAATTAAAATACCGTTAACCAGGTTCAAACTTTCTTCTGTCGTAAATTTTGAAATTTCATTGAATTGCAGTTTATTTATATAAGATTCTAAAGGCTGACCCAGAATACAATATGTATATTGTCCGTGCGGAACCAAAGAAATTGAAATAATTGCTCCTTGAGGTTTAATTGGAAGTCCATTTTCAATTTTCTCTTTGAGATCCTTTGATACATTTGCCTCATAGGGATATGCAAAAACTGTAGATGTACATATCTCTATTCTCGGCAATTTTAATGTGATGAACTCAAAGTTATTAGCTTTAGAGAGAAACCAGAGTTTCTTTTTATTTATATCTTTTTCAAAAAGTTGTTTAAAATACTTGCCGAAGCAGACACTAATTTGAAATTTTAAATTGGTATGCTGCCAATTGTTTTTTGTTTGTTTTGATATTTTTTTATCACCAAATATTAATTTATAGTGTTTTAAATTATACTCTTGTTTATAATGTTCGCTCAAAAATCCTCGATAAGCGTGCAAAAGCTGATTTTTATAATCATAAAAATCATATGTTTTCTGCTCTATCGGTTTAAATAACTTTGAATCGCAACTATTACAAAAGCCCCAAAAGGTTAAAACACTGCCTTTTTCATTTTTTATGTGCTCTTTTATAAAGGAATATCTTTGTTCTAAAAAAAAAGGACGGGTTTGAAGTTGCATTACGAATCCGTTGTCGGCAATTTCACGCAATGGTCCTTCCGCTTGCTGAATATGAGATCTTATAGCTAATTTGTTGCACCCGGGATTGTAACATTTTTGACTTTCCTTACGGGCTTGTAGTCGCAAATCGCGAATTATTTTTTTCTCTACTTCTGTCATATATTAAATTCTAATCAGAATAATCT
>JAZKDT010000050.1:0-9974 GCA_040387475.1 Bacteroidota bacterium
TTTCCATTATTATTTATTTTAAATTAGGGCTGCAAATATAGGCTAATTATTTGATTCTGAAAACTTTTAATCCGTAATTGCTTCTATTTTAGATTATTGAGATCATTGTGTTGACGCAATTGGTTGAATGTCAAATATTTAGTGTTATTTATTTTAATATTTTTTTCTCTTTAACGCTCAGTAAATGTGCGCTAAATCAATAAGCTGGTCTGTTATTTCAATTCATAAAATCGCGTTATGATTGTTCTTGATCCTTGGCCCCAATATGAGGATATAATCATCAAGCGCTCAAAATTATAGTTAAATTACGTTTA
Organism: Bacteroidota bacterium; assembly: GCA_040387475.1. Taxonomy (GTDB): domain Bacteria; phylum Bacteroidota; class Bacteroidia; order B-17B0; family Aurantibacillaceae; genus UBA4416. Next base: position 315 of record JAZKDT010000050.1, read on the forward strand.
TCTTTAGATAGATAATATTGCATTTTTAGCGACGGTTTTTTATCTTTATAAAAAGGTATTGTTGAAAAGTTGGCTGATACTCATCAATTGGTTTTGCGTTATAATAGTATCTTTTGGATGTTATAAAATCATGCAGTTATTCATTTCCATATTAATGACGTTAAAGTTAGTAACGTCGCCGCCCGATAGTTCTATTGTGGTTTATGACAAATCTTTTGACCTGAGACAGGACGTTATTTCAGTGCCTAATTATGTTACCCGCGAAAAAATGGATTTTGTATTCAATATGCAGGTTTATCAGTTGGGCTGCGATACCATGCAGAATGTAAAATTCTGGAGAAGTATTATGAATTTGCATAAAGATTCTGCATTATTTAACACACCTCATTCCCGGAATATTTTAAGCAGGCAGCATATTAAAGATTGGGAAAGTAAAGACCTTGCCACAAAATCCTGTTATAAGGATAGCCTGCGTAACTGCTATTGCCTGGAAGATTCTGCTCGCATCCTGTTAACCAATGGTAAAAGTTTTTTCTACGATTTTGAAAAAGCTTCGGCTAACTTTAATCGCGGTATTAACGATTTTATAGCCAACGGCGTTGACCCCTGGTATGCACAGGCTATTTTAATGATCGAAAGCCCTAACAAATTACAAAAATCGAATGCCGGTGCTTACGGTTCTTTTCAGTTAATGAAGGACGTAGCCCGTTTATTTGGGTTAAAGGTGAATAAAGGCATAGATGAACGTGCAGATTTCGATCGTTCTGCCTATGCAGCTTCGAGCCTTATTAAGAAAATCTGTATTCCAAAAACGCGTCAAATCTTAGATTCTCTGGGTATTACCAATTATAAAGAAAACGAATTGTGGTTTCGGTTATTGGTAATGCATTCGTATCACGCTGGTGCAGGGAACGTAAAAAAAGCCCTGGCTACTTTCAGGCCAACAGAAGGCAACATGAATTTGATATATACGCTTTGGCATGCCGAAACCAATCATTTTAAATCTGCTTCACAAAATTATTCTCAATTGGTGCTGGCTGCTATGCTGGAAGTAAATCAAAAATTTGGCCTGGCGCCCGATCAGTTAAACATTGCACCAAAACCGGCAGAAGCATCCCTGAGATAAATCTTAATTATTTGGTGCGCCTGCACTTGTCCACTTTTTTATTTTTTCAATATCGCAATCAGATAGTGAGCGGCTTGGAGGCATAGGAAGAGCAGTTCCATCATGTGAAACCGCACTGTAGATAGAGGCTGATGTTGACAATGCATTTGCCTGAACATTAGTATGGTTATTAAGCTTTACACTTTCTCCGGAGCCGTGACACGAAATACAGTTTACATTAATTATTCTCGATATGTCTTCAGAATAGCTTATAACCGCTGAAGTATCGCAAATCTGTGAGTTGTTTGTGACAATAGGATTTATATCTTTTCCTTTATCAAAAGTACAGGCAGTTATAGTTATTAAACAAACCGAGTTAAAATAGATAAATCTCATATTCAAAGATAATAAAATAGCGATTCAACAAAATATTGATAAATTTACAAATAGGGTTTAAAACGGTAGTTTTTTTGAATTCTGCTATTTTTTTAAATTTTATTTTACATTAGCCAGATAAATTATTGCCTATGAGAATTTTAATTATTGAAGACGAAAAATCATTACGCGAAGATGTGGTTGATTACCTAACCGAAAACGGCTATAAATGCGATTTTGCAACAACCATCAAAAGTGCTATGCAAAAATTGAATGATGTTGTATATAGTTGCGCATTGGTTGATGTAGGACTGCCGGATGGATCGGGAATAGATATCGTGGAACATATTAAAAAAAACAGCCCTGAAATGGGTGTTATTATTGTAACGGCAAAAAATGCTCTGGAAGATAAATTGCAGGGTCTAAAAATTGGCGCTGATGATTATTTAACAAAGCCTTTTCATTTATCGGAGTTAAGTGCTCGACTTTATTCAGTGTTGCGTAGAAGAAACTTTGGCGGAAAAAACTCTTTGGTATTCGACGGATTGGAAATTGATACGACCGAGAAAAAAGTGGTTGCCAATGGTACTCAAATGCAATTAACAAAAAAAGAGTACGAGATATTAGTTTACCTGGCCAGCAACCCAACGCATCTGATCACCAAGGAAGCATTGGCGGATGCCATTTGGGGAGATAAAGCAGACATGGCAACTTCATTTGATTTTGTATACAGCCAGATCAAAAATCTAAAGAAAAAATTAAATGAAGCTGATCTCAAAAACTACATTAAAGTAGTTTACGGAATGGGTTATAAATTCAAAGATTAACATTTCATAAGGCCTGTTTTGAATTTTAAATTTTAAATTTGTTACACACGCTGATAATAAAATTTAAGCAAGCCTTTTGTGAAACTCCTTACCAAAACAAATATCTATTCGTCTATTACAACGATATTGCTTTTTGCAATAGGTATTTTTATTGTATATGAAGTAATTTTTGCGAAACTTGATAAAGAAGCCGACAGAAGATTACTTACAACAAAATCGCAGATCATTAAAGGCTTGAAGGATGGTATTTTACCCAAAGAATTTACATCCAATATCGGGCAAAGAATATATGTTCGAAAGATCAGCCGACAAACTATATTCGACAATAAATTCATTGAATATAAAGGTAAGAGCTTTGAAGAAGATACTACAAATATCGATGAAGAAGATTCCAGGGTAACACAGCGGGAACTTTTATTTCAAACTACAATTAATGGTATGGCCTACGAAGCAACCGTTTGCCTCTCATTAACGGAAGGTAAATTGGTAGGTGAATACATTGGCGGTGTTGTATTGATTTTTTTAGTACTCTCATTTGTCATTTTGTTTTTATTGAACCGCTTCATCTCCGACTTTTTATGGTCGCCCTTTAATGATACGCTCTCTAAAATTAAAACATGGAATATTAAAAAGCATGAGAAGCTGAATTTCAGAGATACAGATATTGACGAATTTCATTTATTGAACGATACGCTAAAAGATCTTACTTATCAAATACAATCGGATTATCACAATCTGAAGGAATTTACAGAGAATGTATCTCATGAAGCGCAAACACCTCTATCTATTATCAGTACAAAAATTGAGTTACTGATGCAGGAAACAAATTATAGTGAACGACAGCATAAACTCCTGGTTCAAACATATAACGCAACGCAACGTTTGTATAAGTTGAATGAAGGCCTGATCTTGTTAACGCGTATTGAAAATAAGCAGTTTGTAGAAACCACCACTATCAATTTAAACCAGGCAATTAACGAAAAATTGGAAATTTTAGAGGATTTCCTGGAAGCAAAACAAATCATCGTAGAAAAGATTTTTAATAAAGAAATTACAAAAGATGTGAATCAGATATTGTTGACGATCCTCCTCAACAATCTATTTATTAATGCTATTAAGTACAACTGGGAAGAAAAAGGAACTATAAAAGTAACCGTTAATGATGATTCGTTTACAGTTGAAAACACGAGCTACGCAGATAAAATTGATAAACAGTTCCTCTTCGATCGCTTCAATAAAAATTCTATTTCAGGTTCCTTAGGTCTTGGTCTCTCCCTTATCAAAAAGATCGTAGATTTTTATAACTGGCATGTTACCTATTCGTGTAAAGACGGCGTACATAAATTTAAAATTTATATGTAGTTTCGTTCTATATTTTAAACAACATGATCGCACCAATATGGCATAAAGAGCCTGTTCTATCTGATATCAATTCTTTAAATGAAAACACCCTGGGTCAAAATTTAGGGATTGAATTCACCGAAATCGGCCCCGATTTTTTAGTAGCTACCATGCCCGTGGATGAACGCACTAAACAACCTTTTGGATTATTACATGGAGGATCGAATGTAGCGTTGGCCGAAACATTAGGCAGTGTAGCTTCTTTGCTGGTTGTTAATAGTGATGTATTTATTGGAGTGGGCGTAGAGATCAATGCCAACCATATTAAAGCTGTTTTAAGTGGTAAAGTAAAAGGTATATGTTCGCCTCTGAATATCTCCGGCAAAAACCACGTATGGGATATTAAAATTTATAACGAAGCTAATGAGCTAACTTGTGTGTCGCGTTTTACCTGCACTATCATTCCTAAAAGCAAATTCGTTTAATGAAAAAAGGATTATTTATTTTTCTGTGCATTTTATTTAAAACGTTTTTGTTTTCTCAAAATAAGCTTAAACCGGGCTTTGATGCGCGTGAATTTTTGGATGTACTGCACTTGGAATGGGCTCATCAGGATAGCGGAAGCCGTTATGCTCCAAAGATAATCCCCACCAATTATAAAAGATTGCATCGGTCAATAGAGGTGGGACTGAATAATAAGTTTGATTTCTGGCTGCGTAAAGATTCGGTAGGTGTTATATGTTTGCGTTACACATCGGGGGGTACAAGCTGGCTTGAAAACTTTTACAGCGGCATGATCAAAGCCAGCGGATCACTTACACTCGACAAGAGCACCAATTTTACGTATAAATTTTCTAATGATGAAAACGCCTTGGTTCACCATGGTTGGACAATTGGAATAGCACACCTGGCACCGTTAGTAACAGCAACCATTAACGAATTTTATAAAAAAGGAATTAAAGATTTTATTATTGTTGGGCATAGCCAGGGAGCGGCGCTTTCTTTTTTAATGCGTTCTTATCTTGAATATGCCCCTGAATCGGTAGTACCTAAAGACATTACATACAAAGTATATTGTTCGGCAGCTCCAAAGCCCGGTAATTTATTTTATTCCTATGATTTTGATTATATCACTCAAAACGGATGGGCATTTCGGATTGTCAATACATACGACTGGGTGCCACAAACGCCATTTACAGTTCAGGCTATTGGCGATTTGTATCCAACTAATCCATTTGCCAAACGTAGAGAGATCATGCGGAAAAGAGTTAAAAACCCTTTAGTTCGGGCATATGTGAAACATGCTATGAATGATATGGAAGGCGCTGCACAAAAAACCAACCGCAAGTATAAAAAATACCTTACTAAGCGAATGGGCAAGTTTATCAGGCGTTCATTAAAAGAGTATCAAACGCCCGATATCGAAAAAAGCAATTTTTACATGCCGGCAGGTAGCCCTGTTATTTTAAAACCAGACAGTAGTTATAATACCAGATTTAAATATGACGGACAAAACGTATTTTTACACCATATGTTCGAGCCATATATTTACCTCACAGAGCTGCAATATTTGAAAAAATAGGGCCTTTATCCCCTAATTTTCGCCAGTCAACCATTATAATGGTCGTTTATCTAAAATCTCTGTTTTATTTGGCAATTTCTGTTAAATTAGCCCCCGATTTAAACTAATTATCTATGAAATAATTATGTAGTAAAACACTTCGTTAACTCAACATAATTAAACCATAACACAAAAAAACAATATAACCCGTTATGAAAAAAATTGTACTTTTTATTATTACCTGTATCTTTTTATTAAAACCAATTGCCAAGGCCGATGAAGGTATGTGGTTACCTATGCTATTAGGTGAGCAGGTGTATGCCGACATGGTTAAAAAAGGCTTAAAAGTAAGTAAAGAACAGCTTTATAGCATGAACCAGGCTTGTATCAAAGACGCTATTATCATTTTTGGTGGTGGTTGCACAGGCGAAATTGTAAGTAAAGAAGGATTGATTTTCACTAATCATCATTGTGGTTACGGAGCTATTGCTGCTGCCAGTACCGTAGAACATAACTATTTAAAAGATGGTTTTTGGTCAAAATCTAAAAATGAAGAGATATATGCTCCTGGGGTTCATGCTCAGTTTTTGATGAAAATTGTGGATGTAACGGATAAAGTAAATGAAAAAATAAAAGATATTCCGGCAAATGAATTAACGCAAAAGCTACCGGGTATTTTAGCTGAAATGGCTATTAAAGAAACAGAAGGTTCAACTTATGAAGGTCGTATCGCCTCTATGTTCAAAGCAAATCAATTTTTGTTATTTGTTTATGAGCGTTACAAAGATGTTCGTTTAGTTGGTACGCCTCCTGAAAGTATTGGCAAATTTGGGGGAGATACAGACAATTGGGAATGGCCGCGCCACACAGGCGATTTTTCTATTTTCCGTGTGTATACAAGTAAAGACGGAAAAGCAGCTGATTATGCTGCAGATAATGTGCCTTTAAAATCAAAATATTCATTACCGGTTTCTATTAAAGGAGTTAAAGATGGAGATTATACAATGATCTGGGGCTATCCCGGTGGGACAAACCGATATGAAACATCCTACGGTGTAAAATTAAAAACAGATATTGAAAATCCGTCATTGGTTGACTTACGTGATCAGCGATTGAAGTACATGTTGGAAGAAATGAAAAAAGACCCCGCAGTAAAAATTCAGTTAGCGGGTAACTATGCTCAAATTGCTAACTACTGGAAATTTTTTGATGGAGAGTCAAAACAATTATTAAAGTTTAAAACTTTTGAAGAGAAACAAGCTAACGAAACGGCATTCTTAACGTGGGCAAAAGGAAAACCTGAATATGAAAATCTATTTAGCGAGTATAGCAAAATGTACGACGCTTGGCGTCCATACGCAAAACAGCGTTCTTATATGACAGAAGGAATTTTCGGATCTCCATTAATTGCGTTTGCTTCGTCGTTGCAAAAATTAGATGCTACCATAAGCAAAAAAGATGTAACAAAAGAAGATATTACTAAAGCGACCGAAGCTGCAAAAACTGCTCGCGCCAATTTCATTAAATCCGAGAATGAAGTTTCTGACAAGCATATTTTATCATTTGTAACGCAAGCGTTTTACAATAATATTGATGCATCACAACATCCTGCTGGTTTTTATGCGATGATCAACTCTAAATACGGAGATTTAAAATCGAAAGGAACATATGATGCTTTCTCTAACGATGTATTTGCAAATACATTGTTTTTAAACGGCTCTAAGTGGGATTCATTTATTGCAAATCCTGACACAGCAACTTTACATAAAGATCCTGCGTTCATGGTTGCTAATGCGTTTAATACAAATTTCAACAGCAAATATGCAAAACTATTCGCCGACTTTAATTCTCAAAACTTTGTTCTCGGTAAAACTTATCTGAAAGGTATTTTAGAAATGAACAAAGGCAAAAAAATGTATCCCGATGCAAACTTCACCATGCGGGTAAGTTATGGCGCCGTAAAATCGTATTCTCCTAAAGACGGTGTAAAATATAGTCATATCTGTACTTTATCGGGTATTTTGGAAAAATATAAACCGGGAGATTATGAGTTTGACGCTCCGGTAAAATTAATTGAGTTAGCAAAAGCAAAAGATTTCGGTCAATACGCAGATGCCGGTGCTAAAGACATCGTAGTATCTTTCATAAGCTCTAATGATATTACCGGCGGTAACTCTGGTTCACCGGTGATTAACGGTAACGGAGAGTTAATTGGTTTAGCCTTTGATGGTAATTATGAGGCTTTAAGTCACAAACTAAAATTTGATAAGGATTTAAATCGTACAATTAATCTCGATGTTCGTTATTTATTATGGGTAGTTGACAAAGTAGGTGGCGCTTCAAATATTATTGCTGAGTTAGATTTAAGAAAATAGAATTTTTGAAAAAATAAAAAAGCCCGTTCGCTATCTGCCGAACGGGCTTTTTTATGCTTTTACTACAACACAAAGAATCGTATATTTGATATTGATTATAGATATGAACTTTATCACCAAACTTTTAATTTCAACTATTGCTGTTATCATTACGGCGTATTTTCTTGATGGTGTTACTATCGGCGACAATCAATTTTATCAAAGCGGTCCGGCTGAATTAAACAAATTTGTAACGGCCTTATTAGTGGCCATTGTCCTGGCATTTCTAAATACAATTGTTAAGCCTATTCTCACTATTTTATCATTGCCCATTACCTTTTTCACTCTAGGACTTTTTTTATTGGTGATCAACGCCCTCATTGTTTTATTTGCCGACAAGCTGGTGGTAGGATTTAAAGTAGATGGCTTTTGGACGGCTTTATGGTTTAGCGTAGTTTTGTTTTTTGTAAATGGATTTCTTGAATTAATGAAGGGAAAAGAAGACGAAGATGAAAAGTAAGTCGGCATTATATAGTCTTTTATTTTTTGCTTTGTGTTTTTTTGCAACTACGGCTCAATCGTATCTCCAGGACTCTATAAAAATTAATAGTTATATTAGCAAGACGCAATTCTTCACCGAGGTTAATGCAGATTCAAGTTTATATTATTCCACGGCCGCTTACCAATTAGCCAAGAACACATCAAATAATTTTTTGAAGTGTCGTGCCACATTAAATCTGGGGTACGTATATCAAAATATATCCGATTACAGAAAGGGAACTTTATATTTTAAAGAAAGTATTGCATTGGCCGAAAAAGGAAATTTTAAACAACTTCAAGCCCAGGCTTACAATGGATTTGCCAATATGTTTGCTATCCAGAATCAATTTACCCAGGCGGCGGAGTATTTCAATAAGGCTTTGGATATCAGTAAAGAAATTAATGATCTGCGAAAGGTATCGGTTATATTAATGAACCTGGGTAACATCGAGTACAATTTTGCATGCCTTAACGGTGATTTTAGTAAGGCAAATAAGGCTTACTCCCAGGCATATGATTGGGCTGTTACAGCAAAAGACACCGGCCAGATAATTACCTGTTTAGGAAATTGGGGACTTTCTTATAGTGATGAAGGTAAGTTAGACTTATCCCTGGATAAATTGAATAAAGGAATGGAACTGGCAATTGCAGTAAATAACACTACGGATCTCATTTTCTTAAAATATTATCTCGGTAGAACTTATGGGTTAATGAAAGAATACCAAAAAGCCAAAGAGTCTTTCAAAGGAAGTCTAGCCCTATCGGTTCAGTTTAAAGAAGCTGAGTATGAATCGGAAAATTATTACTGTCTGGCAAAAACAAATTACGAAACTGAAAATTATAAAGATGCTTATGACTATTTCTTTAAGTATAAATCACTTCAGGATACTTTAAGTGGAAAGGAAGTTATTAATGAACTCAACACAATCAAAACTAAGTACGACACTGAAAAAAAGCAAAAGGAAATAGAGTTGCTGAAGGTTAACGCCAACAAAAATAAAATAGTTAATATCAGCTTAATTGCAGGTGCCGTCTTATTATTTCTTCTTGTGATTTTGATTTTAAACCGTTATCGGTTAAAAGAAAAAACAAATCAATTGCTTGCCAGCCAAAATCAGATTATTTCCGAGAAAAATAAAGACATTTCGGACAGCATTAATTATGCTAAAAAAATTCAGGATGCTATTTTGCCAAGTAGCGACGACATTCATAAGGTTTTTCCCGAAAGTTTTGTGTTATCGTTGCCAAAGGATGTAGTGAGCGGCGATTTTTATTGGTTTACACAATATCAACACCTTAAATTATTTGTGGTCGCCGATTGTACAGGGCACGGTGTACCAGGGGCACTCATGAGTATGATTGGCAATACCTTGTTGAATAGTATTGTTAATGAGCGCCGGATTTTAAAGCCGGATATTATCTTAAATGAATTAAGAAAAGAGATCATTAGCGTTTTGAAACAAGGTGAAAATTCGTCTAATAAGGATGGAATGGATATTTCTTTAATCTGTTTCAATACCCAAACACAAACCTTGGAAGTAGCGTGCGCCAATAACC
>JAZKDT010000050.1:9984-22991 GCA_040387475.1 Bacteroidota bacterium
GTTTGGATAGTAAAAAGTAACGATGCAATCATAGAAATGAAGCCCGACAAACAGCCAATTGGGTACGCATCTGATAATCAAAAGGATTTTACTTTGCAGGCACTGGTCTTGGAAAAAGGAGACACTATTTATCAATTTACCGATGGTTACGCGGATCAGTTTGGAGGTAGTAAAGGGAAGAAGTTAAAGTATAATCAACTTAAAGAAATCCTTGTCAGTGCCAAAAATTTGCCACTGGATCTTCAGGCACAAACCCTCAAAAGAAAGTTTATTGAATGGAAGGGCAACCTTGAGCAAATAGATGATGTTTTGGTAACCGGCATTAGGATTTTCTAGCAGTTAAAAAACGTTAACCTACCTGAAAAACAAGGATTTACTTTGTTACATTTGTTACGATGAATAAGCATAATTTAGGGATCATTTCAACGCTCGTAGGCATTGCATTAGTTGCCCTGATCGCTGTACAAATTTATTGGATCAAAAGTTCGGTTAAATTAAAAGAAGAGGAATTTGAGCGTTCTGTTAAAGACGCCTTGAAATCAACGGCGAGTAAACTTGAAAGACTGGAACAAAAAAACAAGGTTTCAAAAAAAGTTAAATTACGTAAGCAGGGTGTACGCATCACAAAACCCGGGTTGGTAACTGCTGCCAATCCAAGTGGTAACGATGTACAAATTCGTATTTTTGAGGAATTGAGTACTGATTCCTCCGGAGTTATTACCAGTAAAATGTCGCAAAAAGAGTTTATGGGCGACTCAGTTAACTCTCAAAATCATTTCTTGCCTTATGAGTTTTTAAATTCATCTCAATCAACGTCAAAAAGTATCCAGTCTTTAAGGGATGAATTGTTTCAAACAAAAACAGAGATCGTTAATGATTTGTTTGATGAGCTTATTAGTATAAATGTTTACAAAGATTATAAACCGAAAGTGGATTCTTTAATGTTGGATACAATTCTCCGACAGGAATTACTGGCCGAAGGCGTTACTACTGATTTTGTTTATTCAGTTACGAGCCGGTTATTGCATTCAAAACACAACGGAAATTATAAAGACGCTCAAAAGGATTGTGATTCAACCGGTTGTTTTATGAAAATAAATTTGTCGCCAAACAATGTTTTTGTGACCCCACAATACCTAAGCATAAATTTCCCCAACCAAAAGAATTATCTTCTAAAAACTATGTGGATGATGTTAGGCGTGTCTGGAATGGTGATTCTCATCCTGATTTTTGCTTTTTATTATACCATCGCAACCATATCTAAACAGAAAAAGCTTTCACTTATTAAAAACGACTTTATCAGCAATATGACTCATGAGTTTAAAACACCCATAAGTACCATTTCATTGGCAGCCGAAATGCTGAACGATGATTCTGTGATAAAAACTCCCGAAAAGCAGCAACGGTTTGTAAAAATGATCCGAGAGGAAAACAAAAGATTGAGCATTTTGGTGGAAAGTATCTTACAAACTTCAATTTTAGACAAGGGTGAATTTAAGCTCAAAAGGAGTGATGTAGATGTTCATGAACTGGTTAATTTGGCTATTCAAAATACCCAGTTATTAATTGATCAGCGAAAAGGAACGATTACTAAATATTTAGGGGCAGCCAATAGCCATATCAATGCAGATAAGGTGCATTTTACCAATATTATCTTCAATTTGATAGATAATGCCATAAAATACACGAAAGATAGCCCTGATATCGTTATTTCAACCAGGGATGGGGAAAATGGCATAGAAATCACAGTAAAAGATAATGGAATTGGCATTAGTAAGGAAAACCAACGGAAAATTTTTGATAAATTCTACCGGGTTCCTACAGGCAATGTGCACAACGTAAAAGGCTTTGGATTAGGGCTTAGTTACGTTCTGGCAGTGGTTCAAAAGCATAATGGCACAATTCATGTAGAGAGTGAAGTGGGGAAAGGTAGCACTTTTAAAATCCTAATGCCCTATAAAAACGTAGATTAACATAAATAGAATATAAATTATGGAAAATGTAAAAACGCAAATATTATTAGTAGAGGATGATCCAAATTTGGGCACATTATTACAGGAATATTTAGAAGCTAAAGGTTTTGAAACAAAATTGGCCACAGATGGTAAGAAAGGCTTTGATGCATTTTGCAAACAGGAGTTTGATTTGTTATTACTTGACGTGATGATGCCTGTAAAGGATGGTTTAACGCTTGCAAAAGAAATAAGAGTAACAGATAAGCACGTACCTATTATCTTCTTAACGGCAAAAAGCATGAAAGAAGATACCATCGAAGGCTTTAATGCAGGAGCCGATGATTATATCACCAAACCCTTCAGTATGGATGAGCTATTAGCTCGTGTAACTGCCGTGTTGAGAAGAAGCAACAAGCAACGCGTTCATAATACCGAAGATGTTAACTTCTCGATTGGAAGTTACACCTTCAATTCTGAAACACAGGCTTTGGTTCATGATGGGGCAGAACAAAAACTGACCACCAAAGAAAGTCAGCTAATGCGTTTATTATGTGTGCATAAAAATGATGTATTAGACAGAAATTTTGCGTTAAAAACCATCTGGCACGATGATAATTATTTTAACGGCCGTAGTATGGATGTTTATATCGCCAAGCTTCGTAAATATTTAAAAGACGACTCTAAAGTAGAGATCGTGAACATACACGGAAAAGGATTTAAACTATTAGTTAATTCATAATAGATTAGGGAATTCGCTTAAAAGTGGTTTATTTTGTAATAAAATAAACCACTTTTTTATTGTGTACAGTTCGCAACAGATAGCCGAAATTACCAATGCCCGCATAGTTGGCAACAGTAATCATTTTGTTCAGTATATTTTAACAGATAGCCGGCAGCTAACTGAACCCGCCCACAGTGTTTTTATAGCATTAAAAACTGAACGCAATGACGCGCATCAGTACATTTTTAGCCTGTATCAAAAAGGTGTAAAAATATTTTTAGTAAATCACATCCCGCAAAACTGTGTAGGTTTGGAAGATGTTATTTGCTTTTTAGTTGTTAATGATACACTTCATGCTTTACAGCAGTTAGCTATTCATCATCGTAAACAATTTAATATTCCGGTAATAGGCGTAACCGGAAGCAACGGAAAAACCATTGTAAAAGAATGGTTATACCAATTATTAAAATCAGATTATAATATAGCACGAAGCCCAAAAAGTTTCAACTCACAGGTTGGGGTTCCTTTGTCGGTTTGGCAACTAAACAGCCAGCATACTTTAGGGATTTTTGAAGCAGGTATTTCTGAGATCGGTGAAATGCCTTTATTGAATAAAATTATTCAGCCAACTATTGGTGTATTTACTTCTCTAGGCTCTGCCCACGATGAAGGCTTTGAAAACGCTTCTCATAAGTTAAAGGAAAAATTACAGTTATTTACGGATGCAGAAACCGTGATTGTAAATGCCTTATCCTTAAAAGAAGAGCATTTGGAATACCTCAATAAAAATATTTTCCTCATCTCAAAAGATAACGATGCTACTTTACAAATTCTTGAAAAAGAGAATCATCACACATATAGTGTTATTTCCGCGTTATATAATTCTCAACGTATTAGTATTCAAATTCCATTTACGGATCATGCCAGCGTGGAGAATGCCGTTACCTGCTGGGGCGTTTTACTGCATTTAAACAGTTCTCAGGCTGATATAGAAGCCCGGATGAAACAGCTGCAACCAGTTGCCATGCGTTTGGAATTGAAGTTAGGTAACAACAATTGCGTTCTTATTAATGATTTTTATAATTCAGATATCAATGCGTTGGAAATTGCATTGCATCACCAAAAGCAACAACACCGCGGGGGAAAAAAGGTAGTGATACTTTCAGATATTGAACAAACCGGCAAATCTGGGCTAGAGCTATATCAGCAGGTTGCCAGGTTAATGGCTCAGTTCGAAATTGATTCGGTTATAGGAATTGGAAAAGAATTATTAGCACAAAGGCATCTATTTAAACATGGCTCTCACTTTTTTGAAAATACCGAGGCATTTATTTCCGAGAGCAAAATTAATTCTGAACTTCAGTTTCATAACGCTATTATTTTATTGAAAGGTGCGCGGAGTTTTGGTTTCGAAAGAATTAGTAAATACCTCCAACAAAAAAGTCACGATACCGTTTTAGAAATTAATTTAAATCGTTTAGTGCATAATATCAATTTTTATCGTTTGCAAGTGAGTAAAGATACCATGCTCATGTGCATGGTAAAAGCTACCGGTTATGGAAGCGGTAGCACAGAAATTGCTTTTACGTTGCAGCATCATCACGTTAATTATTTAGCAGTTGCTTATGCCGATGAAGGGGTTGAGCTGCGTAAAGCAGGAATTCATTTGCCGATCATGGTAATGAGTCCCGAAGAATATTCATATGATGATATGATTGATCATCACCTCGAACCAGAGATTTATTCTTTTAAAATAGCTAAGGAATTTTTACACGCACTGCAGTCAAAAGCTATTTCAACACCCTATCCGGTTCATATTAAATTAGACACTGGAATGAAACGTTTAGGGTTTGAAGAAGATCAACTGAATGAGTTGTGTGATTTTTTAACGAGAGAACCTTTACTAAAAGTGAAGAGTATTTTTTCCCATTTGGTAGCAAGTGATGATCAAACATTTGATGACTTTACCAATGCTCAAATTGCTTTATTTGAAAAAAGCGCGTCACAACTGGAAAATGCGATTGGATACCAAGCTCTAAAACACATTTGTAATTCAGGAGCTATTACCCGATTTAAACATGCACATTATAATATGGTGCGTTTGGGTATTGGTATGTATGGCGTTGGCTTTAACGATATCGAAAAACAACAGCTGGAAAACATAAGCTCATTAAAAACACGCATCTCTCAGATTAAAGAGTTACAAACAGGCGAAACTGTTGGCTATAATAGAAAAGGTGTTGCTGCAAAACGAACTACTATTGCAACTATTCCTATTGGCTACGCCGATGGCTTTAGTCGTAAATTAGGAAATGGTAATTTCGAAGTCTACATTAATAAAAAGCCATGTAAAACGATAGGTAATATATGCATGGATATGTGCATGATAGATATTACCGGAATTAGCTGCAAGGAAGGCGATGAGGTGATTGTATTTGACACATTGCTGCAACTAATATCGTTATCAAAGGCGATGGATACGATTCCTTACGAAGTATTAACCGGTATTTCAACACGTGTAAAAAGAATATATGTACAAGAGTAAGCTTTTAAGATCCGCTAATTTTTATATCGGTTCTTTAGGATTTCTTTTTTGTATAATGGAGTTGATCATACACCCGGTTGGCAACTTTCCTTTAAATGACGAATGGCTTTATGCTCATACAACGTTTGATTTCAGTAAGACGAATGTTATAGATACCTCTGCGTGGGGCTACACCTCCATGCTGACTCATATTTTATACGGTAGTTTTTTCATTAAACTTTTTGGACTGTCCTACAGCGTTTTGCATTACTCTACCTTGGTATGGTCATTTTTTGGTATCGTTTGCTTTTACAGATTACTGAATGATTTCTTTGTTAAACAACCGTTTCATTCGTTTTTAATGACCTTGTTAATGCTTGCTAATCCGTTATACATTTCCTTGTCTAATTCATTTATGACGGATATCCCGTTCCTGGCAAACACCATTATCGCGCTATTTTTTTATTTGAAATACAGATCAAACAAACAATTTATATGTTTGATGATGAGCGCCCTTTTTTTTATTTGGGCCATCCTCATCCGGCAATTAGCATTTGCGTTTGTAGCGGGTATTTTTATTTCGGAGTTGATGGTTGATAGAAAGAAGATTTTGCCCGCGCTAGGTATTCTTCTCACAGCTTCGCTTTTTTTGGGAATGTTTGAGTATTGGCTTCATGCCAAAGGGGTCGACAGTTATCATTACTTGTTTTTTTCAAATGCCAATTCCTTAAACTCTGAATCCCTTTTATTTAGCCTGCTTAATTTTTCAAAACGATGGATACATTATATGTCATTTAGCGGCTTTGTATTATTTCCTTTATTGATTCCTTCGTTAGTTTCCTTTTTAAAGAATAGGGAGTTTTCAAAAAGTAAATCTGCTTTCTTGATAAGCACTGTTTTATTTATTCCGGTTGCCTGGTCAATGCAAAAATTCCCTATCGGCAACTATTTTTATAATACAGGTATAGGCCCCGAAACCTTATTGGACACTTATATTTTACAAACAAATAATGCTCATAGTTTTTCAGTTATTTTTTATGGGATAAAAGCAGTTACTTACCTGGGTGCTTTTACATTGCTTTTCATAATGGTGAATCATGTGTTTTTATTGTTCAGTCAGGGTATAAAAGTACAGGAAACAAGATTACCTTACTGGATTATCGGTTGTTCACTATTCTTTTATTATTCCTTTTTAGCGATAGCTAGCCCCATTTTCGACAGGTATATCATGGTGTTTTCGGTGTTTGTTATTCCTTTGATCTACAAAGATGCGATCGCCTGGAATTTAAAATTAATTCTCCCGCTTATTTTTATCTTAATGCTGTTTTCCGTTTTTGCTACAAAAGATTATTTTTCAGGTCATGAAACCCGGTGGGCCGCCATCGATTTTTTAAAGACCCAATACAAAGTTAAGGATGAGGATATCAATGGTGGTTTAGAACATGAATCTAAAGTGTTTTATAAAACAAATAACTGGTTTGGCAAATGGCAAAATGTGCCCAAAAATAAATATGTCATCAGTTATGGAAATTTAAAAGGCTACCGTAAATTTACCTGGTTTACCTTTCAAAGATGTATACCTCGCAAAAGAGACACTATATTTGTATTAAAAGATGATGAGCAGCCCTAAATTGTATATATGTCTATTAGCAATGCTGGTGTGTTTCTGCTCTTGTTCAGAAAAACCGGAACTGTCTCTCACCGATCCTACATTTGTTGAGGTTGCCCCCATTCTTTTCAAAAACTGCACGCCTTGCCACAGGGCAGGTGAGAGTGGACCTTTTGAGTTAATGACTTACGATGATGCTTTTAAGAATAAGAATAAAATAAAATTTGTTACCCAAACACGATATATGCCGCCATGGCCCGCTGATATGTCGTATAGTCACTTTGTAGGCGAACGAGCTTTAACCGCCCAGGAAATAGATCTTATAAAGGTATGGGTAGAAAATGGCGCGCCAAAAGGTGAGGAATCTAAAATACCTTCAGTACCTGTTTTTTATATAGGTTCGTCGTTAAGAAAACCCGATACCATTATTAAGTTCAAAGAAGCGATTCCTATTAAGGGAAATGGAGCCGATCACTTTTATGTGGTTAAGCTGCCTGTACAATTAGCTAAAGATAGCTTTGTGAGTTACTTTGAGTTTGTTCCAACACAACGTAAACTGGCACATCATATTAACGGGCATTTGATAAATTACGAGGCAGGTAAAAAAAATGATATTCAACCCGGGCTCACTTATGCGCTGGATAATTTTTCTGATTATAAGGATCTGTATTCCCAAATGAATATTTTAAACGATGATGGCAGTTTTCCGGTATTGACGCCAAATACGGTTTATTATTTGCCCGGCTACACACCGCCTGTTTACCCGGCGGGTATTGGGGGTTACAGAACAAATAAAACGTCGGCTATTCTGTTAAAAAATATTCACTACGGACCAAGCAGTAAAGATGTGTTGGATAGTTCATACATTAATGTTTTTTACGGACCAAAACCTACGCGTCCTGTCTTTGAAACGCAATTGGGAACGTTTGGTATTTCCAAAATCGAACCTGAGTTAATTCTGCATCCACAAAAAGTGGAAACATTTCATACCCAGGCTACTTTAAATAATGATATATCTATTCTGTCGGTTAATCCGCACATGCACTTATTGGGTAAATCGTTTTGGGCGTTTGCACTTCAACCAAATGGCGACACTATTCCGTTGATTAAAATACACAAATGGGATTTCCGTTGGCAATACTATTATACCTACCAACACCCGGTCATCATAAAAAAGGGTACGGTTATTCATGTGTATGGTACTTTTGATAATACAGATAAAAACCCGTTCAATCCAAACCACCCGCCTAAAGTGGTTACACAGGGTGAAGGCGTAAGAAGTATGCAAACCACCGAGGAGATGTTTCAGTTTATTTTCACTTACCTTCCTTATCAAACCGGCGATGAGAAGTTGGATTTGGGTAAGGGTAATTAATTGAACAAGGGTCTTTAGGGCTTGTCCCCAGGGGCCGGGCTGGCCCGCTCCAATCTTTTGCAAGAGGCAGGCAAAAGTATTTTCGCTTGTTGCACCCCTTCGGGGCATCCCTCACGCGAGAACAATGTTAATTTGAAACTTAAGCTTTGGATTTTGAAAGGTAAACCCTCGTAAGGGATTGTAGCGTAAATCCTTTTACGTAACAAAGTGGAGTAAAAGATTGCAGCGTAAAGCCCGGCCCGCAGGGATACGCCCAAATATTTTTACTGTCAATGATTAAAATAAAAATTGTACTTTTATCTATTACATGACACCAAAATTATATATAGTTCCAACTCCCATCGGCAATTTAGAAGATATGACCTTTAGAGCCATTACGGTTTTAAATTCGGTTGATCTCATCCTTGCAGAGGATACCCGTAACAGCATTCATTTATTGCGCCATTTTAAAATTGAAAAACCCCTGCGTTCTTATCACGCCCATAATGAGCATGCAACCGTTGAGCAGATTGTTGAGATGATCGCTTCCAATAAATCGGTAGCGTTGATCTCTGATGCCGGAACACCGGCTATTTCTGATCCGGGATTTTTATTAGTGCGCGAATGCCTCAAAAATAATGTAGCCGTTGAAACACTACCGGGAGCTACAGCTTTTGTGCCGGCACTGGTAAACAGCGGACTACCATGTGATAGTTTCGTGTTTTACGGATTCTTACCACAAAAAAAAGGTCGCCATACAAAATTACTTTCTTTAAAAGATGAAACCCGTACCATGATATTTTATGAATCGCCTTTTAGGTTGGTAAAATTACTGGAAGAGTTTAAAGAATATTTAAGCGCCGATCGCCAGGTTTCTGTGTCGCGCGAGTTATCAAAATTATATGAAGAGAATGCCAGGGGAACGGTTGAAGAAATGATCGCTCACTTTACCGCTAAGACTGTTAAAGGAGAGATCGTAGTGGTGTTAGCAGGAAAAGAAGATTAATATATAACTACTATGACCAAAATAATGCTCCCTCATATCGGTGAAATTGATTCTTTATCTTTAAAAGATTATTATAGCGTTGATGTTGATTTTAACGGAAACAACGTATCCATTGATGTTAATTTTGAACAGGAAACTATCGAGCCTGCAAAGTTAACAGCCGTAAAAAGAGTGTTGGAAAATATCGGTTCCTATGATGCTAAAAATCGGAAATATATTTTAGACGATTACAATGATGAAGAAGGGGATAATGTGAAATCCTATCTTCAACATCATTTGGAAGAATTTGACGAAGACACTCTTTCATCTCTAATGGATTTTGATATCACCGAAATTTCTCATGAGGAACAGTTGCTAAAACAATTGCATTTGATAAGGATAGGATTTTATCCTGACGGTGACGATCATTTTATAACATTTGATTACTCGCTTAATCCTGATATCACCAATTATTTGGTAGTGATTCTTACAGATGAAAATGGCGAATTGAATTATATGACGCTTGAAAGCTAAAATATTCAGATTGAAAAAAGTGTTTTTTGTTATAGTTACTATCCTAACTGTGCTTATAAGCAGCTGCGCTGTTCGCTCGGTATACGTTCCCACAAGCCAGAATGTCGTATTGTTCAACGATAAAAAGCAAATTCAGGCAAATGCCTATGTAGGCGGAAACCATTTGGAGTTACAGGTTGCGCATAATCCGGTGGATCATTTTGTGGCGGGCGTACATGTTAATTACGGTACCGGTCTGTCGGCTTACGAAGGTATGGTTGGCATATATGGTTATTCAAAAAATAATGCGAACTGGCGCGTGGAAGTTACCGGCGGCGGTGGATATAACTCTAATTTTTTTCAGCAAAATAATGCCTGGATGGCAGCAGTGAAAAAAGAGAATGTGAATTATGAGACCTATTCTATTTACAGTAAATATTTTGTGCAGCCTTCGGTGGGATTTTTCTCTAAAATAAATATGTACAAGATCAATTACTCCTTTGCTTTTTCCTGTCGCGCCTCTTACCTGGATTTTAAAAAGTATGTGTACAAAGAAATTAGCCGCGATAGCCTGGAAGCTAACAGTCCCGATCCATATATCGTTAACAGGAATTATAATAACAAAGCAATTGTCATTATAGAGCCTTGTTTTATTAATAAGGTAGGCTATAAAAATGTATCGGCTGTTATACAGGGCCAGTTCATTGTTCCCATGGCAAGCGATATTGATTTGCACTATGCAAATTTTAGCCCGGTGTTTTTAATGAGCTTTGGTTTGCAGTATAATTTTGTGTTCAAAAAACAAAAGGAACCGAAGCCATGAAAATACTCGTTTTTACTTTCTCGCTGATCCTTTTTTGCTCTTGCTTTTTTCTGGGCCCTTCGCCACGCAAACGTTTGCAAATAGCGGAATCCGTTAAGCCAATTGATATTGCCATAGTGCCCGGCTTGCCTTTATATCACGGTAAATGGGATACCCTTTTAAAATCGCGCTTACTGTGGTCGGCCTACCTTTACAAAAAAGGGATAGTATCGCGTGTTTTGTATTCGGGTAATGCAGTTTACACACCCTGGGTAGAGGGCCCTTCGATGGCGCTGTTCGCAAGTCAGTTGGGTATCGCCAATCAGGATATTGTAGTGGATACCATTGCAGAACACAGCACGGAAAATTTATTTTACGGATACCATCTGGCAAAATCATTAGGCTACAAAACGGTGGCTATTGCAACCGATCCTTTTCAATGTGCCATGCTGCACAAGTATGCCAAAAAACATTTTAAAGAAACGATCTATTTTATCCCAATCATATATGACAGTATTCGAGCGCAAATGCATATGGAACTGGAAATAGATACCGCGCTAACCCTGAAGAAAAATTTTATTCCCATTGAACAGCGGCTTGATTATAAAGACAGGTTTAAAGGAACGGCAGGGAAGAATATAAAAAAAGGCTAATAAATTACAACAATGGCAAATACTATTTTTAAAAGATTGGTGATTGCATTTAGTATTTCGTTCATTGTTTCAATGCCATATAGTTTTTATCAATATAATAACGCTATTGCCGGACCAGACGCAGAGGGAATCGGGCAATTAATAATTGCCCTGAACTTCGCTTTAAATATTTTCAATTTTCTTTGTTCGTTGCCTGCATTCCTTAATCTGAATAAATATGTAAGGGACTTCTATATCCTGAGTTTCCTGAGTTTTTGTGGAGCCCCCTTAGTCATTCTGCTAGGCATGTTGGGAATCTATTTATTTGGTAACACAGCAAACAAAAGTATGTCCGATTTTTTATCCATTGCTTTACCCGCCGTAATTTTCAACGCTGTTTTAGTGTACGGTTTTGTGAAGTTCAGAGATAACGTGGACAACGAAGTGATACTTTCTTAAGCCAGGTGCCCTTATTTATACAGATGCAACTGTTGCTCCCAACAGGCCCAGGATCATAATGAACCATAAAAACCGGCCGATGCGAATATATTGTATACGTGTTTCTGTTTTTTGTAAAAGATACATGTATACCAACAAGAGCCCATCAATGACTACAAACGTACTCATTAAGTAGGGATAGATGTTTATAATCCAAACCGATAGTACAATGATAAGCAGCAGGATAGCCATGACAACCACTTTTGATTTTTTAGCGCCGATAACGATGGGCAAGGTGTTGCATCCATCAGCCTTATCGCCTACCATGTCTGAAATGTCGAGGCTCAGTTCGCGCGCAATAATTATCAGGAAGGGAAACGCAGCATATAAATAAATGAGCGTGTAAACTTTTTCATTGTTCAGTGCTGTTATACACTCTTTGGCAAAAAATAAAATGATCAGCGGAATAAAAGATGCCAGGCCTGCCATAAGGATATTTCCTAATAAGGCGGAACGTTTAAAATACACGTCATATAAAATGGATAAGGTGTAAACACAAATAGCAATGAAGGCCCATTCTTTAAACATGTACACACTAATGTAAACCGACAAAATAATGATAAGAAGGGTTGCTGCTATGAACAGGCGTTTGGCATTTACTAAAGAAATGGTTCGGCCCACTACGCGTGTATGGGGTTTGTTGATCTCGTCAATATCACGATCCATAATGTCGTTTAAGATACAGCCTGCAGCTAACAGTAATTGTACGGCAATGCATAAGATGATGAAGTTGGTGCCGGAAAGTTCACAAGGCATTTCATTTTTAATACTGTAGTATCTGATAATCGCATAAAGCGCCACAAACGGAAGAATAGCCAATAGTTCATGGAACCAGCGTACTAATTTTAAAACTTCTTTAAGGGTGCTTAGCATGAATTGAAATTACGTTTTAATTTTTTGATCCTTAATAATAATTTGAGTGCAAAAGATAAGTTCAATTTGGCTTCGCAGGCCTGCACATCTCCCAATAAGATCCAGTGTTCTTTTCCCTTGTGTATGTTTGATCCAATCACCTTAAGTCCTATGGCCTGGTATTTTTTTAAAAGCTTATCCTGTTTCTCTTTGCGTGCCATTAAAATAAACTGTCCCTCCTTATGATAGGTTAAGATCTCCAGGTAAAACATTAAAAAAATGTAATTGCGGTATTGGCGATATAACGATGAGTTTGTATTTCCCGATAAACGGTCGGATAAAAACAGCGGGCCGTCGCCCATCGATTCAATCTTTGGGTTGTTTTCTGCCGGTTCACCATCGCCTTTTAAACAGGTAGCAATCACTTTTTTATCATAGTAATAGCGTGCCGTGAGCAAAGGCATTCCTGTTGGTTGATCATAGATAACGATCAGGTAGTAATCCGACAGCATATCCGAATCGTCAAAAAAGGCTTCGGATGTTTGTATAGAGGTGTGCTTGT
>JAZKDT010000050.1:23001-37569 GCA_040387475.1 Bacteroidota bacterium
GGGCGGGGCCGCGTAGGGGATGCCCTTGAACACTTGTAGGCCGCCCGCCTCGACACATTTTCTTTGGTGATTAACCTTGTACGGATTGTGTTTTCCGAAACTGCTTTTCTCGTTCGTGTACCATCTGCTAAAACCATTGGCTTTTGCATATGAATGGTTTTGGCTTTGATATTAAACAGGTAGTTATATTTAAAAGGTAAAACCATAAAGCAAAGCCGGATTACTCAATTAAAGGTCGCTAGGGTATTACCTTAACCAGTTTGGTGGTTGAATATTTGGTTTTTAAAAAATACATACCCGCAGCCAAATGGTTGGTTTCAATATAATTGGTTATGTTTTCGAAAACACCGTTCATTACCATTTGGCCCATTTGGTCATATAATTGCCATTCGGTGTCAAGCGTACTATGTTTTAATTTTACTATAACATCGCCAACAACCGGATTAGGGTTTATAGAGATTTGGCAAGGACGGTTTGCTTCGCAGGCAAATCCACTAATGCTCATAAAGCTGTAACTGATTGGAGAAAAATGTATCCAGCCATATAGTGTATCAGTAGCTGTGATAATCCGGATTCCAATAATCTTAGGTCCCAACGAACTTAAACCTACTATATAAGAAGAACAATTGAAAGCCCTTTCATAATATTCAAAATATAAGGTATTATTTTGCCATACCTGGTTTGCATTGATCGTATCAGTTGGTAAAAAAACTTTAGGAAGCCCCAGCGTACTACCTGTATTTACGGAAGGATTGCCATTACAAGAAGAATAGATGCTATCTGTTTTGCCCCATGCTATTTCGTTTTGCCCCAGTGGTTTTATAAAACAACTTCTACTGGAATAATTTCCTCCATTATAGCCTTCAGAACCCACAGTAAGATCCATAACTCCATCACCGTTGATGTCAAAAGAACGCGGAGCTCCATTTGTTATACGGCCCTCATAGTAGATCATAAGCGGTGGTGAATAGTTTATGGAAAATTGGGTGCAGTCGCCTTCGCCTGCTATGATGAACTGAGCAGATAAGCGCATATAACCGGTGAGCGCTAAAAACAAAAACAGGAATACGGAACTAACCTTCATGTTAATTGTAAAGATATTTAATTTTGCGATACAATTGTGATCTGAATTATCTACCCAAAATTCATTTTGCCCAAACTGTCTTTAAACTCGTTGATCTGTTTGGTAACGGAATTAAAAAAACGTTGACGTTCCACAATACCGGCGCCACTCAGCAGCGAAGATTTCGACTGTATATTCCGGATCCACTCATGATTTTCATCACAAAATTCGCACTGGCTGGTACTCATAAAATTGATCGCGTTGAATTGCTGGTAGGATATTTTTTTTGAATCCATTAATGCCAGTAAATTAGAGGTATTAATATTCACATCAATTTTATAGAATAAGAAAGGCACATTCAGTTTTTTATCATGATCAAAGGCTTTGTTGTTTTCTTCGGCCATTTGTTTGATGCGTTGGATCATATCTGTTAGTTCCTTTAACACAGATTCTACTTCCGTACGTTCTAAAAAGTCGCCCGTCTCTATGCAAAAATGTAACTGCGATAAAATGCTTTGAATGGTTTGAGGCGTCCAGATCTCTGTGCTGGGTACTATGCAATAATTCTCATACGCTTTTTTGGCGTGAGCGGTAATATTCGCATCTATTTCTACTTCATTAAAAGCACGCTTAGCGTAGTAGGGGTTGTTCAGCAAATATTTTCCCCAATAAAACAGCCTGAAGTTTAAAAGTCTGGGGTAATTGTAGCAATGATATACCGGTACCTCGGGCGCCACGTGTAGTAGTTGGCCATTTTCCTGGGTGGTGAGTTCCTGGAGCATGCCCGAAATGGTTTGAAAAAAATGTTTGGAATCTATTTGTTTACTCTTAAAGGGCACATAACCAAAGGCTACATTCGAGAACTGATCGGATTGCGCGGGTGTTAAATTAATGCTGTAAGCCTTTGATAGCTTGCACACCTCGCTGTAGGTCAAAGGTGTTTTTCCGCTGATTCTTCTGCTGGCCGCGTCTTTATTAACATTTAAAGCGTTCATGATCGCCTGGTTCAATGTTATTTCCCGTGGTAGCGCCGTTTCCACAGTTTCCAATAAGATCTTTAAATTCTTCATAATGATAATGAAATGGTTGCTTAAAAAAGTATCCGATGGATAAATATAATAAATTATCGTATCAAAATATGATACGGAATTAAACTGATTATCATAAAATGATAATAATTGGTCTAAGTAGTATCATTTTATGATACTGAAGAGTTTTTTGTATCAAAATATGATAATAATTAGCAAAAAAAATAAAGTTATCGCATTATGCGATACAAAAACGGTGTCTTTTAGCCCGGGTTGAAATATGTTTGCCCCAGGAATCACATTCACCTCATATGAACACTTTTTTTAAAATAGGAATCATCGTCGGCTGCTTAACACAAACCATGTGCGCGCAAACGTTTACCCTAAATACCATTAAAGGCACTTTTAAAGTATCGCAGCTCGAAAGAAAAAAAGATGTCTTTCGCGCTAAAGATCTTAAACACGATCGCGTTTTTAGAATTCCGGTTTCTGCAGTTTTAAATTTTACAACCGATAGTGGCCGGGTTACCATCGTAAACGACTCCGCTGTTTTTTCTTCCCGTAAAGTTTTTAATAAACCATACGTTCATTTAAAACGGGTGACCGTTAAACCGAACATGGGCTTAGTATATAATGATCAAAGCCCCATCAGTGGATCAACGTTTATGGCTATCCTTAAACATATTCCTAACCCTGCTATCAAGCGTCCTTTAAAAAATATCAAAAGAAACAGGGCCATCGGCAGCGTGTTGTTTGTATCATCGGCGCTCTGCGGTATGGCAGGCGTTGGTTCCTTGTTTACCGGACTAAGCAATTCATCAGGAAGGAACAGTTACCCGCAGCAACAAAGACAGCAGGCCCACTTTCAAACCATGTTGGGTTTACAGCTGATAGCAGTAGGTGGCGTGTTTAGCTTAAGCACGGTTATCATTCAGGTACAAAACCGTAAGATCCTCCGACTAAACCTTGTAAAAATGTATAACGAACAACTATAATCTATATCCTATGAAAACAATTCTGCTCTTCCTCGGCCTTTTCATTTGCTGCATCACAGGCAACGCACAAGATGCAAGCACTACCAATTATTTCTATGATCATACATTGCTAACGCAACATGAAACCTTAATGCCCGTGTATTTCAATTTTCAGAAACGACAGTTAAGAGATGCGGATAAAAAGATCATTAACCCTGTTGAGTTTTTAAACCTGTGCCGCGCTATACCCGATAGTGCCGTTCAGAAACAGGTATCCCGGTACGATGCTTTTACAAAAGATAAAGAGCGTTTGGGCTTAGTGGCTTTATGCGGGGGCTTTTCGGCCATGGCGTTATTTGGTACAACGGCAGCGGTGAGTCAACAGGGCAATGATGTCATAACGGGCTCTGTTGCTTTTGTGGGTGTCATTGCTTTGCTGGCAATTCCGGCTTCAGCTATTTACTCTTCAGTACCACACCGTAAACGCAAAGGCGTTCTCTTTAAAGATCTGCCCATTGCTTATAACCAGTATATCGAATCTCATTATTAATTCATTACCTATAAAACAGACATCATGAAAAAAATCACACTCCTTTTAAGCACCCTGTTGGTAGCCACCTTTGCACAGGCGCAGGATATCATCACCAGGAACGACAGCACTAAAATTTTGGCAAACGTGCTCGAAGTAAATCCCACCGAAGTAAAATACCACTTGTACCGGTATGAAACTGGTCCGCACATCATCCTGTTAAAATCAACCATTGCATACATCACTTACAGCAACGGTGCTGTAGATAGATTTTCAAACGAAGTTGCAAAGCCTCTTCCAAAGTATGATCCTGATAAGTATAACTTCGACAAGGTGCCGGTAAGCTCTTATAAAACAGAAGAGGATAAAAAGAAACGTTGCGAAAAATTATATACCCGCAAAAACTATATTGGGTTCAACTACATTGCTTTTTTAAATACCTGCATGGCCTTTAATTATATGCGCGATGTAAAAAAAGCAAACCTCATTATCAATGTGCCTTTTGCAGTGGGTATGGGAAGCCCCGCTCTCACAAATTCGCTTTATGGCAGAAATTACCTGGATGGCACACAGACTACAAAGTATGATCGCTTAAACTATCAGGTAGGATTGAATGCCTTGTTTGCACCTTCCATGACACGCGAAGTTAATTTTTTAATGGGGCCTGCTTTTAATTTATCCGAATACCGCGTCAGCGTTAACACTCAGTACACCACAAAGTTTGCATCATCAACTATTTATCTGGACGGACAATTTAAAAATCAATTCACGCTGCGTCGCGAACATTATGGCATTAACATAGGCGCACTGGCGCGCATTTCACAAAAAGTAAATATGCACATGCTCATCACCTTTGGTTATAAAAAAGACACCTATGATCAAAACGACCCTTATGGTATAGAAGCCATTAACCGCGATGCCAAAAAGCAAGTGGAGGTTCCGTATAATGTGATGCCTTATGTAAACTTTGCCTGGAGCGTTGGGTATCGGTTTTAGTTGAATAAGTAAATGTCACTTCGGGTAGCTACGAAGCAGCGTATCGAGAAGCGTTTTCTGAAAAATTTCCGATACATTTTTTTTCGGACACAGAGCGGAGTCAAAGTGCGGCAAAAAATACTCGTACTGACAAGCTCAAGTAGTAATAAATCAATCAAAAAATAAATCATCAATCTAGTAGTAACCTTCTTGCCCTTTTCTCCCTCTCCTTTTAGGAGAGGGTCGGGGTGAGGTAAAAAAAACAAACAGTATGAAAAATCAAATCATTATCGCAGCATTAGTTTTGTCGGGCTTAACGTCTGTAGCACAAAACAAAACCAAAAAAATCGGCGTGGAAGTCGGAGCTCACCTGTCGCATTACAATGGTAACTTAGGCAACAGCTTTTTTAAATTCAACACCACGGCCTTTGGTGGGTTCAGTGGAAAGGTTGGCTTGTATCTCAGTAAGTCGTTCGATGTAAATGTAGGCGGAACCGTGGGCCATTTTGGTTATTGCCAAACCGAAGCCGACAAAAGACGTGTAGTGCCTATCGAAGAAAAGTGCCCTGGTTGTCCGGGCGAAGGCGGCATGGGCGAATTACGGTCACTCATGATCTCAGGCAACATAGCGGTGAAGTATAAATTTAATAACGGCATCTTCTTAAAAGAAGATTCTAAAATTGCACCTTATATATATGTAGGTGCAGGTATTAATCGTTTATCCGATAACATGCGCCGCAATTGCGTGAACGTGGGTAATCATTTTTCGGTGAATGGTGGAGTGGGAGTAAAGTTTAACTTCAACGAGCGTTTTAATATTGGTTATAACATAGCAGTTGGTTGTTTTGTTACCAATAAACACGTGTATACATCTAACGGCATTAAAGGTATTGCTACCGAAGAAGCAACTGCTGCACCGACTGATGCGCCGATGAAAATGGCGAACAAAAAGGATTTTTATATGCAGAATGCTATAACCTTTGGAATTAATTTTTAGTTTTAAAAAAAAGAATTTGGGCGTGCCCCTCCAAAGAGACAGTCGGGTCGGGCTTTCGGCACTCGCTTTTTTATTTGCCCTCCGGGGTAAATAAAAAGAGCTCAAACAAATGCCTCTATCCCTCACGCAAGAAATACAGAGGCTCTGTCAGTTCGAGTGTTTTTTGCTGCACTTCGGCTCCGCTCAGTGACCAGCAAAAGGATTTCCGCTCGTTTCACACCTTCGGGGCATCCCTCACGCAACAACCGTCCATTTTCAGTTCAGGCTTAAGGAAATAAAAAACACATCAAGTAAATTTAATATTAACCTGCTTGGCCTTTCTCCCTCTCCTGTTAGGAGAGGGCGGGGTGAGGTAACAAAAAACAGAAATTATGTCATCAACATCAGACCCGAGCGCCAAAGGCTCGAAAACCGCTGGACAAAAAGTAAAAAAATCTTCTACCAGCGAAACAGGCCACGCAAAGAACGTGGCAAACTTCGAAAATTTAGTGTCCTTTACCATTGGATACGGACTAACTTACAACCCAAGTAAAGCAGCACTTAAAGTGCCACAGCTCCAAACACAGTTAACAAGCAATAAAACAAACATTGCTTCCGTCACTTCTGCAAGCGTAGCATTTAATAATGCAGTCAATGCCCGGATGATCGCCTTTGAAGGACTCAAAAAATTATCAACACGTTTAGTAAACGCACTTGATGCAACGGCAGCTTCACCGCAGGTTGTAAAAGATTTAAAAACACTAAATGCAAAAGTACAAGGATCTAAACTAACCAAAGCCGATTCAGGAAAAATATCTCAACAAATAGATCCAAACGCGCCGGTAACAGATACTCTAAAAACAATTTCTTCATCACAACAGTCCTACTCAAGTTTAACAGAGCATCTGGCAACCATCATTGCCATTCTTTCCACGGAGCCAACGTATCTTCCAAACGAAACCGATTTAAAAGTGGTTACTTTAAATGCCCAGCTAACAGGATTAAAAAACGCAAGCACGGCAGTCATAAATGCTTATACGGCCGTTAGTAATTCAAGAATCGCCAGAGATTTATCACTCTATAACCCAACAAACGGTTTGTGTCAAACCGCAAAAGATGTCAAAATGTACATTAAATCTCTATTTGGCGCGTCCAGCCTTCAATATAAACAGGTAAGCGACATCCAATTCAAAACAGTCAAATAGTTAAACCTTCGCTCTCCCCTCTCCTTTGGGAGAGGGGCTGGGGGTGAGGGCGCTAATCCATACTACAAATTCCTACCTGCATTAACATATCTCGCTCCTGCATTAACATATATCCTTCCTGCGTTAACATATCTTGCTCCTGCATTAACATATATCCTTCCTGCATTAACATTTCTCCCACCTGCGTTAACATATCTTGCTCCTGCATTAACATACCTCTCACCTGCGTTAACATATCGCCCACCTGCTTTAACATATCTCTCACCTGCGTTAACATATCGCCCGCCTGCTTTAACATATCTCCAACCTGCATTAACATCTCTCCTCCCCGCATTAACCTATGATATGATTATTATGAGTTTTTCTGATCGCCCATCAATAACAAGTGATCATCCCATTAAAAAAAATATTGAATACGGAATGAATTCTAAACCAATACTCATATTTTATTTCATCTTCTTCGATAAAGCGGTATCTCTTTCCGTCGGCAATAGCATAGCCTTTCATTCTTCTCACATTCATGCAATTAACCTCCGTTATTTTGGCGTGGAATTTTACTGTACTTATTTTTTTACCATCTATATATTCGGTAAGCGTTTCGGGTATAAAAAACATGCTGTTTTGATTTTTCGGCAATCCCATAATTAAGCTCAGCGGCTTGTGGATGGCATCGTATTTTGTGGAGGGCCGCGGTTGTTTTGCTTTTACATACTCAATAACAATGTTGCCGGTTGGTTTGCCGGTGTGTGAGTAATAGAACTGATCCACTTTATAGAGCCGCATGTTCTTATAGTACTGCACTTCTGTTTTTCTGCCGTTTTTAGATGTATAGGTCAGTACGGTGTCTATCACCCGGTTTTGATTATAATTTATGGATAGCGAATCGTTGCGGTGAACGAGTGTAAATTTCCCATCCTTTAGTCCTTCTTTGCAATGTACGTATTGAATGATATTTCCTGCACTATCTTTAAGCACCTGCACGCCGCTGAGCTTATAGTTTTTAAACCCGAATTCTTTGATATATTTTAAATGCCTTCCGTGCGTTTCGGTATATTGATGTTCGGTTATGGCAAATGTACTATCGTCGATTATCTTTTTTTGAAGCGTGCAATTGGCATGGCGGCAACAGGTACTCTCCATTTTAAATTGATAGAACAAATGAAAGAGCTTGTCTGTTTCCGTACTACTAAATACAGGATCGAAGCCGAGGCCTTCATCGTAAATTGCTAATCCCTGTTCATAATATTTTTCGGAGACGACGTTGCCTTTGTCATCAAATTTTTGCGACAAACCGTAGGGCAATCCGTTATCATAGAAAGTACTTTCTTTTAGTTTGCCGGCTTCGCTCCAGATGTTCTCTGTCCCGTCTTTTCCTTTTGAGTTGTAGTACACCTCCTGCTCCCGGGTACCGTTTTGGTGAAAACGCCGCTCGTGTTTTATAAGACCCTTGTCGTATGAATTGACGTAGGCGGGTTTGCCGTTGTCATAGTTACCGATGGCGTCGCCGGTTATTTTCCCGTTGTTGTATGTTTTTTTATTCTGCACAATCCCATTTTGATAGTAGTTTATAAATTCTCCATCGGGGATGTAGTTATTGTAAAATTCCTGTGAGTGGAGGTATAACTGATCAGCCGTTTTTCGGTAAAAGGTGTAAATGCCGGTTTTTGTATCATCGTATTTAAATTCCTTTACCGTGTTGGGTGTGGTAAATTTTTTTTCTCGATCCGTTATTTTTACCGGCCTTCCGTTTTCAAAGATTGTTGTTTTTATGCTGTAGCCGGTATATTCTTTCCAGGTGCCGTAGGCTTTTCCGTTGACAAATGTTTTCCTGATAAAGTAACCATTCGTATCTGCTTTGGCTGAATTGGATTGTTGCACATCATACATGATCTGTTGATAGCATTTGCCAGTGTACTGGTGATACTCCCAGTTGCCATGAGGCATTCCGTTCTTAAAGTGTTTTTTGACGTTTCTGAATTCCTGTGTTTCTTCTCCCTTGTTATTTTTAGTGACGATAGCTAACCGGGTAGTGTCATTCATCATCACCCTTGTTACTTCACTTTTGCCATGGCTGTAATTGGCTAACAAGCTGTATTCGCTTTTTACGATCCATGGCCCAACAGGTTCATTGTTTTTTATCTGACCTTTAAATGTAAATACCCTGTTTTTTTTGTCATAAGGATCTTTGAGTTGAATGTCAATGGTTTCATTAAGTAATGCTTCAGGTTTAACTAACGTCACCGCTATGTCAGTCTTATCAGATTCACTGTAATGCCAGCCAACCACATCGCGATACGGATAGTTATTGAACATGATGATTTTATTAAACGCTTTGATATACTTTGGTTGGCTTGGTGTGTATATATTTAAGCCGATCGATTGTAACTGTGGCATTCCGGTAAAAAGGCAGGGAAGCAGCGATGCCGGAGATATATATAAATGCTTTAACTTCTTTAAATGAATAATAGAGTCGGTGATGGATATATTGTTAGTAGAAATACTCAGCACTTCCAGTTCCGGTAAATGATAGATCTCATTTGGAATATACACAGGACAATGACCCTCGCAGCCACCATCGTCATGATTGCGAACGAACAACGCTTTCAGCTGTTTTAAATGCCTGATAGATGAGGGCAGTTCATCAAAGGTGCCGTTGATAGTGAGCTCCTGAACATATTTAAATAGGGGTGACTGCAGACAACTTAATAAATGATCTTCGTAACCATCATAGCTAATACCTAACCGGAAGACGGTATCGCCGGGAGGAATATTTTCGTAAAACCCAACAAAACCGGCATTGAAGTTATATTCAAACAACGGCAGCGTACTCAGTCGTTCTTTGCTGACAGTGACGGGTTGCGCCAAATAACTTTGCGTCATTAAACAACTTAGGAAACTAAATAGTACGTAGAGTTTTTTCATCTGTTTGTATAACTCTTTTTTTAAGGAAAGTGACGGGTTAAGTTATCGTCATCCTGAACTTGAGTCAGGATCTCTTACATAGTTTATAACGCTGGGTTTGAGATTGCCGCGCTATTGCTCGCAATGACGAGCGCTAAAAGCTTACCGAAGTTACAGTCATCCTGAACTTGATTCAGGATCTCACAATCAGTATATCTTTGTTAGGGATGCTGAATCAAGTTCAGCATGACGGAGTGTTGTTCTGGCTTTATCTCATCGCGAGGTACAGCCTGTCCCGAACTTGATTCGGGAAAGCGATCTCATACACAGTCTATAAAGCTGGTTTGAGATTGCTTACTTCGTTCTCACGGCGCGCTCAATTCTCCTATCCTGGTAATAAGCTACAATTTCATCGTAAGAACCATCGGCACTTTTTATAAATTCTATTTTAAAGTAGTCATTGCCTTTCATGATGTTGTTAGTCATGGCACTTAATTTAAATTTTGGTTTGCCAACGCGTTGGTAATACAATTCACCATTCTCTATGGTAAAAGTGCGTTCACCATACACACCGCAAAACTTTTGCAGCGTTTCTGTATCAATCGTTACGGGATTGTTATAGGCTTTTAAAAGATCATATTGCCAGGTGAGTTCAAATAAGTTTAGTGTATCGGTGGTTGTTTTTAAAAGTGTCTCAAATATTTTTTCCTGTGCAACTTCCAATGCTTTTTCGGATGAAATGTTTATATCAGGTATTGCTCCTGTATGTTCCCAATCTGTTTTTGTAACAGCATTAATAGAATGAGCGTAAGGCACATATACAATCACCCCATATCCTGCGGTGCGTTCCATAGTGCCATGCGCAGCACCTGCAGTTGCCTGACCAATTAAGGTAGCACGTTTTAGATGTTTAAGATCATAACAAAATTCTTCGGCAGCTGATGCGGTTCCTTTGCCTGCTAAAATATAAAGAGGTTTGTTGATGAAGCGTTTTTCGGTAGAGTCGGGTGTTGTATAAAATTGCGTGGTTCTGTTGGCCGGACGACTATACCAATCCATTAAATGTGTTTCTTTTTCAAAGAAGTAACCGCAAATATATTGCACCATAGCAGGAGAACCGCCACCGTTACTTCGTACATCAATAATGACAGCATTTGTATTTGCTAAAAACGTTAAGGCAGAGCGCATGGCTTCTTTAGCGTCTTTAGTTGGTTCAACAAAATTGCCTAACTCCAGTAGGCCAATGTTGCCGTTCAGTATTTTAATAGAACGAATTCCTGCATTAGCATTTCGGTAATTACCGCTTGCTATGGGAGTAGGCGGTAACTCGCCATGACTTAGTAATTGTTTTTCCATTACCGGATTATACGTAATTTGAAAATGCCCGTCGTTCACAACCGTTTTTATATCTGCATTCATAGCATCCGTTAAAGCAACCACACTGCTAACAGCTTTATATTTTCCATCAGCCAGTTGCTTTAAAATATGCTTACTCATTAAGATAGCCGTATCGGGATAAACATAATCATTCAATAATATCTTCGAAACGCTGTTAACGATCTCGGTTTTTGTTTTGTTATCTAATGGTTTTTGAGGAAGGCTTTTGAGGGAGTATAGAAGAAAGAAAGAAAGGAATAGGGTGAGTTTCATAGGATTGATTTCGGTAATGGCAAAGCTATAAGTTTTTTAAGAGTTCGGCAAAACAAAAACACCTGTCAGGTTTCTAAAACCTGACAGGTGTAGCAAAGATTGGTTTCGTCATAGCGAGGCACGAAGCGATCTCATACACAGTTTTTTAATATTTATTTTCTTTACTCTTCTGGTTTTCTTTTTCCTTGAAGAAAAAGAAACAAAAATTCAAGGCGAAAGACCAACTCCAATCTTTTCTTCCCTCGAAAAGTCTCCGCAATGCCGCCAGAAAAATTGTAGTTCGCTCTCTTTCGCCAAAGTCAACCGCACTACTACTAACGTATGAGGGGCGAATGCTGGGTGTGTAAAAACTAAAACACCTGTTCTCGTCATCGCGAGGGACGAAGTGATCTTAAGCATAGTTTATAAAGGTGGGTTTGAGATTGCTGGGCTGTCGCTCGCAATGACGAGAGGTGATACATTTGGACTTCGACTGTTCCTTCAAAGGAGATTCACGTTGCCGGAAATATAATATTAATACCCAGGCAATATAAATGTGATATATTTGTTTATTACCCTTCTGCATGTTCAAACTCTACCATATTATTTTTTGTATTGGCTTATTGGCTATGTTTAGCGACGCACTAAAGGCGCAGCAAACTATACCCGCCAGCAATGATACATTTGATAAGATCTTTGGTACTCCCAATTTTCAGAAGTATAACGCCGATACGCTAATCGCTCCTTCTAAAGGAAAGGTGATTTATTCAGGAGCTCAATGTAAACTGATCGGCTATAACGAAAAGGGACAAGAGATCTGGTCGCGGACATTAATTGAAAAGCAATGTGGCCTGCTTGCCTTCATGCTCATAGATCCTAAGGACAATAAGAAAATAAAAAAGGGGTGCGAGGCCTTAATTCAATACAAAGACAAAACTATTTATTGCGTAAACATTAAAACCGGTGCGTTTTATTTGGTGAATTTATAATTTTTATTTTAAAAAAAGCCTCACATTTTTGTGAGGCTTTTACATGAATAACTGGATATATTATTCAAAAACTATTTTACAGTAATAACTATTTATAGTATCACTCACTTTTACATGATAGATACCTCTGTTAAACGCTGATATCTCAATGGTGTTTTTAAGTGTACCTGATTTATTTTCTTCGGTATGTTCATATACAATCTTACCTAGAACATCATATATAGTAATATTGATGTTTGAGGACTCTATACTTTTTACGTCAACAAATAATTCGGCAGCTGCGGGATTAGGGTATATGTTTGTTTGCAGTGATTGATTTGCGTCGGAGTTGTAAGGGGTTTGTCCTAAACGTAACTCACCACCACCACCGCCACAAGCAGGAATATCACCCCGACCCGGATTACAAACATTGAACTGCCAAATTTTTACGCTATTGGAATATACTACACCCGACCCACAGGTTACCTTTGCCCTGAATGAAGTTCCTGTAGGATCAGCAGAAGTTACGTTGTAAGAAGAGGACGTTGCTCCGGCGATAGTTTGAAATGTAGAGTTACATATACTGCTTTGCCATTCAATTGATCCAAAATAACCTGTTACATTTAAATTACTGGATGGTGTACCCGGACATATTTTAGTGGATGATGCAGTAACCACACCACTGTTTGCATTTGGCATTGTATAATTATGGCAAGCTCCCATAAAATAAGAATAAGGATCGCGTGCTCTGATGCAATATGTTACAGTGCTACCGGGCGCAATACCGGGTATAATAAAACTCGTAGCGGTTGTATTCCAATCTAATAATCCGGTACTGCAGTTTATGATATCGTAGCTGGCTGCTCCGGTTACAGCGTCCCAGCTTAAGCCTAACTGATTGCAGGAGCTACTATAAATGATGTTATCATTTGGCATAGAAAGCCAGGTTTTTATATTAATACATCCTGTAAATGGAGAAATAGCAGTTGCATTTTTTGCGAGGATCTTATAACTATAAAAAGTACCCGTGTTTAGTCCGGTAATGGTATAGTCGTTATTTGGTTCAGCTACATTAGCAACAAATGCACCCGAACAAGTATAGATGTCATAGCTGGTAGCTCCAACAGAACTATTCCAGCTTAGATGGATATCACCTGAGTAAAGTGTATTAGGAACGCTATAACCGCTAAAGTTTATCGGGGCAGCAAGCGAAGCGGCGTTTATAGTAACTGTTATAACATTACTTGTTGAAGCGGGTTGAGGAGCAGAATTTACAATTCTTCTGTAATATGTTGTTTGAGTAATGGTTGGAGGATCATAACTTGCTGTAGTTGCACCTGAAATATTTGTCCAGGTAGAGTTGTTTAAACTGGATTGCCATTGGTACGTAAATATGCCTTTATTGCCACCAGTTGGAACAGAGCCTGTTATAAGTGTTGGATTTGCACTTCCTGTATAGGATTGGTTACCGGAAAGGATGTTGTTTGTGATAGGGTAAGTGTTGTAAGTTACCTGGCAGGTCATCTGCGTTTTGAGATCTATAAAACAGGTTGTTCCTCCATCAGGTTGAAAAGCAATAGTGAAGTCATTTGGGTTTGCCAGTAGACTGCTTAATGTACTTCCGCTGATATTTTGGCTTTGCGTTAAGGTAGTTCCACTGCCGGCACCGTTTGGCCCTATATGGGCTAACAATACACCGCCGTTGTTAATACAGCTTTCGGTACTTAAGCAATCTCCTAAAGTATAACTACCCCAGTAATTAGCGTTACACAATGCCGGTGGTATGATGATGGAAAACCAAGACTGGCTCCACCATGTGGGATTAGTTGGATGGTTAATATCGTCATGCGCTGCGTAGTTAAAGGTATAACTCACGTTGGTAATATCGCTGTTAGCAATGCCCGTGTGCGTAAATTTGTAGCGGTAATAATCTATTAAAAAATTATAGTTAGAACCCACACCGCCATTGTAGTAATAAAGTTGACTACCGTAATTTTGGCCGCTTGATACCGGATTAAGCGTCATGTTTGTTTTTTCCAATGTGAACGTGTGCACCTGGCTTGGATTTAACGTTGTACTTGTTTGAATTACCTGTGCAAAAAGCATCACCGATAGGTGCATTAAAATAAATGCCAAGATAATTCGTGTAGTTTTCATTTGTTGTATCATATAGTTGATTCTTAGATAAACGAAGTTAACATATAGTTATAGGAATGAGTTACCTTAAAAAGGATTTTTTGCACCAGCAATAACTTTTTTGTGAAGCAGTTTTGATTGATTGAGC
Organism: Bacteroidota bacterium; assembly: GCA_040387475.1. Taxonomy (GTDB): domain Bacteria; phylum Bacteroidota; class Bacteroidia; order B-17B0; family Aurantibacillaceae; genus UBA4416. The sequence goes on from JAZKDT010000050.1 coordinate 37,534, forward strand.
CGGATCTCATACACAGTTTATAAAGCTGGGTTTGAG
>JAZKDT010000051.1:0-15877 GCA_040387475.1 Bacteroidota bacterium
GAAAAAATTGTAGTTCACACCGTTCGTTCACGTCCCCGCGCCCTACCAACAAACTCTTCCTGAGCAACTAACCGGCTATATCAATTCATAAATATAAAGCCCAACTTGTCACAATGATTTTGGATACTTTTTGCTGGATACTAAGCGAAGTCGATTACGTCAAAAAGTATTGCGAACTTAAAAGATATCTTGGACTTCGGCTCCGCTCAGTCACCGGGAATCTAAAAACTATTTCTGCTTTTCTTTTTCCTTGACGAAAAAGAACCAAAAAGTCAAGGCAATTCGCCGACCCCTATTTGCGCCGCAATATCTTCCCTGAATAGCGGTCCGCACCGAATTGCCAAATCAGCCGCACTATTACCAACGTATGCAGTGTCGTGTATTATATTAATCTGCCATTTCCTGAGCAACTAACCGGCTATATCAATTCATAAAAATTAGAGCCTGAACTTTGTGATAACGATTTTGTGCAGCAATAGCTGTAAAATAGTGATGCCTTGTTGCGCACAGCAACAGGGCGTGAACTGTTTTAGCAGCGGTACCGCGTTCATTCGCGCGGTAATTGCCGACCACAAAATCATGAAGGTTTTTGGATACTTTTTGCCGTCAAAAAGTATGGAGATATTTACTTGTAAGATACTTTTGCAAAAGTATCCAAAGCTTTTTCTTTGTTCTTTTCCCTTGACGAAAAAGAATCAAAAAGTCAAGGCGATTCACCAACCACCATTTCCCCCGCAAACACTTCGCAGAATGGCGGTTCGCCCCGAATTGCCAAATCAGCCGCACTCCTACTAACGTATGCGGTGATGTGTATGATACTGTAAACCTTTTTCCTTTACAGCTAACCATGCTACAAAAGGTACTTTATGAAATTTTCCGATGTCACTTTTTTCCTTGATGAAAAAAGTAACCAAAAAAAATCAAGAACGAACGCCAACTCCAATCTTTTTCGGGTCGCACAGCGAAGAACACCCGAAAAAATTGTAGTTCACACCGTTCGTTCACGTCCCCGCGCCCTACCAACAAACTTTCCTCACAAGCTAACCGCATATACCCTCTCATGAAATTTAAAGCCAAAACTTTGTAATAATATTTTTGGATACTTTTTGCTGGCTACTGAGCGGAGTCGATTACGTCAAAAAGTATGGAGAGTTTAATAAAGATATGATTTACTGTCACTGCGGCCAAAGTTGGGAAGCAACATATAATATAAAAGCCTCCTGCAAAAAATATGCAGGAGGCTTTTGTTTTACTCATTAGAACAGGTACCCAAGCCCCAGCCTGTTGGCAGACAAGGGAGCCGACGAGAACTGAGCGGAGCCGACGGTAGCTGAGCGGAGCCGAAGCTACATTTTCTTTACATCCACGCTGATTACATTTGAGAATAATCCCACCGGTGTATCGGCGATCACATAGATGCCTTTGTATTTCCATTCGTCGAATACTTTACCTGAAGCTAACGGTGTGATATCTAAGTATTCGTTTCGGGTGAAACGACCTACCAGCACAAAGCCCTGACCGTCGTCGCGATCTACATGCAGGTCGAGGGAATCCGACTGACCTTTTTTCCACTTCAGGTGTGGCTTACCAACCTCGAGGTTCACTTTGATTTCGGGTTGCATGGTAGCTGCATCAATGGAAGCTGACGGAGCGATGATACCAAGGTCGGTGCCGATGTTATCGTTATAGTTAGGACTTACTTTAGCGCGTGCCGCTAATTTAGATGCACGGTCAAAGATTCCTTCTACCACAACGGCCGGTGGCGTGCCCATCGATGGCAGGGTTGGCAAAGCGCCAATGTGCTGCTGAGCCTTAGCGTGCTTGGCCATGTTTTTGTAACCGATAAAGGTTAGCAGGGATTGTTTTAATTGTTCGATGATACCGATCAGGTATTGATAGAACGCATTATCTTTTTGCAGGGCGGTTATTTCTGCAGGGGTAAATCCTAAGAGTACTGCATACACGGCTAATTTAGCAGTGAAGTTGTTTAACCATATTCCTTTTTCCGCATCGGATGCAGGAATGAATCGAGTTGTTATCGCCATTATTTCTACGTTTTTATTGTTATTATTATTATTATTTATTTAAACCCTTTCTTTTTCAGGGAAGATGGCTAAAAGAAACCCATAAGGACGTACGCTATTCATGGTTCTAAAAATTGATCATAGGCTGTTTAATTTTTACTGGTTAATATATTTCCGGACACTGAGGTTCTCGAAGTGACCGGCGCAGAGGACTTCCCAAGCACTGTGCCAAAATTTTATGAAACGTGCCGATGGGAAAATATTTAACAGCGCGCTAAATAAAGTTAACGACCAAAAAAACTTTCTTTTTCCTGTAGAAGATGGATGTTTGAAAAAGGGGCTTTTTTGAGACCATGAAAAATCGCGTATTTTTTTTAACATTTTACGATGTACGCTTCTATTTTTTTTAATGGATTGGGATTCCTTTTAAAAGATCTGTCAGTTATTTTTTGTGGAGGGCACCCTATCGCCCGTTGCCTAACTTTTTTTCCTGCACTGCATCACTACCCATTACACATTGTATAAATACCTATCGCGTGTTGTACCACTATCCATTACGTGCTGCCTACCTACGCATCGCGTGTTGTATAGCTACCTATGACATACTGCATCATTGCCGATTACATGTTGTATGAATACCCATCGCGTGTTGTATAGCTACTCATTACGTGTTGTATAGCTACTCATTACGTGCTGCATCACTGGCAATTACGTGTTGTATGACTACCCATTACATACTGCATCACCACTCATCGCCTATTGTATAGGTAGCCATCGCACATTGCATAGACACCTGTTACATACTGCATCACCACTCACCGCAGGTTGTATAGCTACCCATCGCGTGTTGTATAGGTATCTATCGCATGTTGTGTAGGCACCCACCGCGTGTTGTATAGGTACCTATAACCTACTGCATCACCATTCATGACCTATTGTATCAGTATCCATTACGTGTTATAAAACAACCCACGCACGTTGTATCGCCCTCTATTATATGCCGCAAGGTTGAGTATGACTTATACCAAAAATGGGTGGTAAAGCTGCAACAGGATATGTGTGCCCACGTAAAACAGTGTAGTACACATTGCGCTAAGCTTCATAATCTTCCCGATAAAACACTCGTATCGGTGTGTTTCAAGACCACCAATACCACATGGGTAAGCCACTAAAAGTGGGGGATAGAGCGTATCGTTGTTCATAACAAAAAAGTGCTCATAAAAGTTGGTTTATTTTCGCCTCTTCATCCGTCCATTTTCTACAGACTCAAAAAACCTAACAGCTTGATTATAATGCCATGTTGTATTTAAATACATCACTTTTTCAAAAAATCTTACATCTCTTTTCTAGTCATTTCTACAGAATTGATGTTTATAACCTGTTAATAGCTGCTGCGTAAAAGCCACGCCTTTTTTGTTGTGGTGTTTTTCTTTTTATCATTGTTTTAACTAAACACGCCTCTTTTTCTGTTACCTATTTAAGCCAAACGACTAAAACCAATCTTTATGAAACAAACTAAAACGTGGTTCTATCCTATTTTACTTATTGTAAGTATAGTGACAATAAAAACGAGCATGGCACAAATTCCATACACGCCACCAGTCATCGATTCAACACAAAAAATATTTTGTAACGCTTCTGCGGAAATGGCAATAAGAACAAGCAGTAATACTGCGTTATTCAGATCATTACCTCCAACAATCCCTTCGGGTTCTTACATTATATGTGGTAATGGTAAATTCAGGATTATATTCAAAGATATTATAAATGGAACAGGAACAGGATTTGATGACGCTACACTAGGCACAACACGAAGAAACTGTGTGTGTGACGTTATTAACTACATCGAGAGTGTTATTTCTGTGTCCTCAGCTATTGGCACTACTGATCCCACCATTGATATTATTTTTAATCTGTCGACAAATACTTCATCCGGCAATCTCGCCAGTGCTGCTCCTATTTACGATCCATCATTTTATGTAACTACTCCTACAATTACGCCAGGTTATTATGGCGGTTATTTATTTGATTACATAACAACCGGCGTAAAGCCTGATGTTAATAGTGAGGAAGCTCAGGTAACCGTAGATTTCGGCCCAAGTTATGCCTATTGTACATCTACAATAGGTAATTGCGAATACGATTTTTTTTCTGTGATTTTACACGAATTAACTCATGGCATGGGCTTTTTATCTTTTGCCATAGACAATTCCGGTACTTTGTCCTCGAGATTCGCGAATAATGTATTTTCTAAACTTGATCAGTATTATTTGTATTATAACAATGGAACGACGTTCAATAAGATGTTTGATATCTCGTTATACTCTGCAAATAATGGTGTAAATCCGGCTTTACCTACAAATGCAGCTGTAACCAACCGTGTTTGGTTAAACAATTCCACTCTTGCAAACAAACAGAACCAACCTGTTTATAGCCAGGGTTCATACGGTGCAGGTACATCATTAAGCCATTTTGATAGTAATTATATGAGAGGAAGTGTTTCGCCCGGCTATTCTTCCAATTATTTAATGGATAGTTATATTACCACACATCAATTTAAACGAACTTTTACCATACAGGAGCTTAATGTTTTACAAACGATGGGTTATACGATTAAAAGTCCTTTTATAACAAATATCAATAATCGTACACCTTATCATGCAGGAAATCTTTTAACAGCTACGTCAGGAGGACCTTCTTCATATATGAATTCTACGCCCGCTTCGGGCTTAACTGATTTGACTATTTCAACAACACATGGAAATAATGTAACCATCAACCTTTCAACAGGAATTGTGTCAAACGGTTCAGCTTCACATAGTTTAAATTTTGTCGATCCGGATAGCGATCCTGTTACTGTCTATGAGCCGCAGCCAGGGTGGAAAGGAGTTTATAACATCAGGGGATGCGGAAGCGGAGGAAATAATACCAACCAATTAACAGTCAATTCTACGAGAGATATTATCACGTTTACTCCAAGAAACAATTTTATAGGTCGTGCTCAATTTGCTTTTCATTTATATGATGGTAAACAAAGGGGAGATTATGTAGTTTTTACGATTGATGTTGCAAAAGGTTCTTCCTTTGCTAATACACCTTCTAATGAATTACTGATCAACGGAGATTTTGAAGAAGGTACTGAAATGAGAGAAATAGGTGGAAATGAGTTCAATTTGGTGGCTGATGAAATGAGCTCAGAATATAACTATAATAATAAAAAAGCATTTTCAGATGGAGTTCAATATATAAACTGGGGCTGGAATGATCCATTTACAAGAAACTCGAGTAACACCTGTCTTTTTCCTGGGCCATTTTGTTTTGATAACTGTGCAGGGTCAGGTATTACAGGTCCTTTACCTGTTTCAAATGCAGGGAACAGGTATAATGAATTTTATGCAGTCCCTGGCGGATTCAACGAATCCTTTAACATGACATTAGCGGAACCAATCCTATCTTGTAATTATACTCTGGAGGCTGATGTTAACATAGCTTCAATGTTCTCCAATATCACATCTACTTCCACGCTTAATTTTCTGTTCCATAATCAGGGTATAAACGGCAATGTTTCAGTAGGAGGAGGAACAACATTATTTAATGCAAATACTCTTATAACCTCGGCAAATATAAATACCTGGACACATATCAGCATTCCTTTTACCTATACATCTTCAACGGGATCTAATTTTGTTCAAATAGATGCCCATGACTTGGGCGGACAAATATTTTTAGACAACCTTTCACTTATTAGAACAGGTAGCGCTCCTTCTTTAACATTTACTCCGTCAACTCCAACTGTTTGTGCCGGACAAACAACAACTATTTCTGTTTCGGGTGCCACAAATTATACGTGGAGTACCGGAGCAACCACATCTTCAATATCGGTTTCTCCATCTGTTACTACCGTATATACAGTAACCGGCGCATCTGGTTGCGGAACCACGGTAAGTCAGGTTACTTTAACTGTAATGCCAACCCCAACATTAACAATAGCACCCGGATCCCAAACTATTTGCCCGGGCGCCACGGCAACATTAACAGCTTCGGGCGCCAATACCTATACCTGGAGTACCGGCGATTTTGGCAGCACAGCTTTTGTTACGCCAACATTGTCCACAACCTATTCTGTTGTTGGAACCAATACACTCAGTGGTTGTACCGCCACTCAAACTGCTATCGTTTATACATGGTCGTTGCCCACAGGAACATTAACGCCCAGTGGTTCGATATCGCTTTGCGGCACACAAACCATAGCGCTAACCGCAATAAGTTCACAAACAAATACTACCTACAGCTGGACTTATAATGGATCCGCTGCGGGAACAGGAACTAACATCAATGTTAGTAATCCCGGGCAATATGTAGTAACAATCACCAATACTATAACCGGCTGTATCGCTACATATACTACCCCCGTGTATGTTGCTCCTACACTTGTATGCGATCAATGCCTTGTGCCAAACGGCGATTTTGAATATGCTGCCAATTTATCAAACACTATGTTCAACATAACGGATGCTCCATTTTGGAATTCTCCAACTACGGATGGGTCACCTGATTATTATAACTCAGCTATGACAACATTGAGCGGGGTATCTGTACCAAACAATGTATTTGCATCCGGCACTCCCGATCACACGGGGAATGTTAACCAGGCCTATGCCGGACTTATCAATTATGCAACCAATGTATCCGAAGCCAGAGAATATATTCAAACCCCATTAAATTGTGCGTTAGAGCCTAACCAAAAATATAATGTCAGCCTGTGGGCAAGGGCTGCAAATGGCAGCAGGCACATTTCAAACAATGTGGGCATTCACTTTTCAAACACTGCCATAAATGGTACGGGTAATTTATATTCGCTCACCCCTCAATTTAATTTTACGTCGCTCGTTCCTGCCACGGCCTGGACACAACTAACCGGCACACTGACTGGAAGTAGTGCAGCGTTCATAACCATCGGTAATTTTTATAACGATGCTGCTACATCCTTTTCTGTTATCAACGCTCCTTCCGTTTTTCAAAACGCTTATTACTTTATCGACGATGTGAGTGTAACACCTGCACCGCCCAGTTTTACGGCAAGTACTTCAAGTTGTATCACATCTGGTTCTGCAGCTACGTTAACCTTAAATGGTTCGCCGGGCTATTATATCACAAACGGCGTTACCACACAAACCCTTAATGCCGCATCCGGAACGGTGGCCGTAAACCCAACCGTTACAACTACTTATACCATTACGCCTAAATTAAATTGTGTGAAGTGTAATATATTTTCAGTTGTAACCATATCCGTTACTCCGGTTATCATTGCGTCTAATGCCACCATTTGTGCAAGCTCATCAACAACATTAACCGCCAGTGGAGCTACAACTTATACATGGAATACAGGTGCAAATACAAGTACTATTTCGGTGGCCCCTTCTTCCACAACGGTTTATTCGGTTTCAGGGTCCTCTGGTGGATGCACCAGTCTCACTAAAACAATTTCCGTAACCGTAAATCCAAATCCAACGGTGACGGCCGTGGCTAATCCAACATCCATTTGCGTAGGGCAAACAGCTACGTTAACCGCGGGCGGGGCAACTACCTATAGCTGGAGTACCACGTCTACAAATACAGTTATCAATGTTACACCGGGCACCACTACTACTTATACCGTGAGAGGTTTTTATGCCACCGGATGTTCATCAACCAAAACAGTTACCGTATTGGTTGGGCCGGTAAACCCAGTCATCTCTGTCAATTCTTCATCCTTCAGTATCTGCGGCACAAACGCAGCCACACTCATAGCCAGCGGGGCCGCCCATTATACCTGGACACCCGGCGCTGTTTTAAACGCCTCGGTAGCAGTAACGCCCACTACGGCAACCGTATATACCGTAAGCAGTAGTTATGGTGCCGGATGCGGTGTTGCCACGGCAACTGTACTGGTGAGTCCAACTTCATCCTTATGCTGCGCTGCGGCTTCTGTTACTATAGGAACCAGTTTAACCAGCAGCGTGAGCGCCGTGGCCGGCAGCTATGCTGTTACCGGTACAGTGATTGATGTACAGGGTGTTGTAACATTTACAGGCAATACAAGCTATACAGGTTATACCTTCCGTATGGCACCCTACTCTTTATTAAGGGTTGATCCCACTAAAACACTCACGCTCATTAACTGTAAATTATTCAGTTGCTCCGAGTTATGGAACGGGATCCTGTTACGTGAAGATGATATTAATTTTGGAAACCTGGTATTAACCAATACCACTATTGAGGATATGTATAACGGTATTGTAGTTGATTACGATAACTACAGCATCAATTCATCTACCCCATCCGGCAGCATTACCATTACCGGCAGTGTGCTCAACAAAAACTACATTTCGGTGCAGATGCGAAATAGCCCCGGCATGTCGGCCGGCACCGGTAATTATCCCTTCAGTATGGTAACTTCCACCATTTCATCAGCCACCAGTGGCACATCGCCGGGTGCCGTTTTAAAACCTAGCTCGGTATATACTTACGCTTATAACAACATTACCAATGGTTCTATGGGATCAAGCGCACCTTACCTTAATTTCCCACGGGCCTTTACCGGCTTACAGCTTAGTAATTTAGGCTATCTGTGCCCGGTGGTTGTGGGTAACCGAAACAGTAGCTCCTTTACCAACCTGTTTAGCAATATGGATTTTGGCGTAAATGCCACCGAGGTTTATACCAGAGTTTACAACAACCATTTTAAAGGTATAAACGGCAGCGTCAAATCAACCGATCCTAGTCATTTACCGCCCGCGCCTGTACCAGGGCCCGATGAAATTGGAATTGCCGTTGTCGTGACACAAACCACCATTGCCAACTTTAACACCTGCTATGTGGGTGCAAATTCCACTTTACCCTCAGGCGGTAACCCTTTCCCTGATGGGAATATTTTTGAGGATTGCAACAAAGGCGTGAAAGCCACCAACAACAGGTATGTTACGGTAATCGGCAATGTATTTACAACTACTACCACCAGCATCCCGGTGACTACCGCTTCCGGTTCGCCGCCCATGCCTGTTATCAATCCAAATACCTATTACCCATACCAGGGCCAGCAGGGCGTTTGGTGTACCGCCCTGGGCACGTCGGCCAATTTAAACTACAATTACATCCGCAATTACAGCACGGGTATTTATAACAGCCACACGATTTACTCATCGGCCAATGGCACTGTTAATATCATTGCCAATGACATTGCAGCGCCTTCATCTACCGGCTATTGTTTGCAGGCCATACAGGCCGACCAGGCCGGCGGCATAAACATCCAAACCGATAAAGCCTACATTTACAATAACCGGCTCGAGAATGTTTACCGTGGTGTGGTTAGTAACGCGGTAAAGAGCGGCTTACTTATTAAGGCAAATACGATCACAGTAGAAGGAACAGCAAAAACCCTGAATTACAGCGCCACCAGCCAGCGCACGGGCGTAGTATTAAATAGTTGTGAATACGCAAGCATTAAAGGCAACAGTTTAACCCAAACCGGCAGCCCGCCAACAACTACGGCAACCGCGCAATACATTAACGGCACTTATTTAACCAACAGCAAGTTTGGTAAGGTAGAATGTAACACCGCCACGGCCTTAGGCCGCTGCTTTGTGTTCCAGGGAACCAGTGATAACAATTGGCTGGTAAATAATATGAGCGGCAGCTACACCGGCCTTGAAATACGAACGCTGGGAAGAATTGGTACGCAGGGAGCTGCCTCTGGTAGTTCAGGAAATCCCAATTTAAGCGCCAATACCTGGGCAACCATTACCCAGGAAACCAACATCATATCAAGTCCTAATAACAACACCAACTCTCCGCTGTATTTGTTGAGCGGAGCGGGAACCCAACCGACTTTAAACTTCGGTACTCCTACCCATTCATATTTGACTGGATTAGGTAATGGAATTAGAGTTGTAACAGGAACCTCTTACACCTGTAATTCAGGTTCTGCGCAACGTACATCAGGAGGAGGCAATGCCGGTAATGGAAATGTAAAAAGAACAACAGGAACAGAAGATAGCTTAACAAATTACATCAGCCTGGCGCAATCGGATGAAAACACATATGATGCATTCACCGATGAATTTATTTACCAGAATAAACAGGCAGTATATCAATTACTGGATGAAGACAGCATTGAGGTGGCTAATGGCAGCACGCTGGATGATTTTTATCAGGCTAACCAAAACACGGCCATCGCTCAATTAACCGAAGTGCAGCAGGCCATCGCCAATGATGATATCAATTCGGCTAATTCTGCCAATGCTTCGGTTTCGCCTTCCAACGAAGTAGAGTACAAACATCAGCGAGCCAACGAACTGGCTTTGAAATATCTTGCCGATAGATTTTATGTGTATAGTGATGCAGAAAAGCAAGATCTTTATACTTACGCTAACGAATGTATCGTTAAAGGTTACTATGTAGTACAAGCCCGTAACATCATTAATATTATCAGCAACCTGATAATGGAATATACTGATGATTGCGAAGCAGAAGCAAACGCGCAACGAAAATCCAAAGCAACTACAAATGCTATTTCAAATAATATGAGCTTTGTTATATTGCCAAATCCAAATAATGGCGAAATGACTTTGGTTTATGATCTGGTATATTATAAAATGGCCGATGTTGAATTATTGGATGTAACCGGTAAATTAGTAAGGAAATATACCCTTGAAACTACTGTTGGAAACCTTAGTATCAATGAGCAAAACCTGCACAATGGAGTGTATTTTTACCGTATCTTAGCAGGAAGAACTTTATTAAAAACGGATAAGATTGTTATCATTAAATAAATATTTAAAAATATGCAGACTGCTAACAGTCTGCATATTTTTATTTAAAAATAGTACAAGTCAAAATTTAATTCAAAACGGAAGTTTTGAAATTTCTACTAACAACGATTGTTATGGTTCATTTGATCATCACACATTTCCTAACCCACATATTTTAGACAGTTGGTATAATTATAATAGCCCTGACTATTTTAGCTCAGTATGTTCTGTCGGAGCATATAGTGTTCCTTTTAATTTGTTTGGTATAAATAATGCAAAACATGGGGCAACATATGTAGGTATATATATATATAGTAAAGACACGGAAAATAAAGAATATATTTATCAGCAGTTAACCGCGCCTTTGCAATCAGGAAAAATCTACTGTTTGAATTTTTATATTTCCCGAGCAGATAAAATTCCGTTTGCAATAAAAAACATGGGAGCATATTTTTCTAACTCATTACCGCCAATGGTTACTAATTATTATATTAATGCTACCCCGCAGGTTTTAAATCAAAGTGGTTTTTTGTCGGATACAATTAATTGGATGGAAATACAAGGTTGTTTTACCGCTCAAGGTGGGGAGCAATATATAACTATAGGAAATTTTAATAGTAATGCTAATACCGATACTCTAAGGATTCAATCTACAGATCCATTAACGGGGGCAGGTAATGATATAGCTTACTATTACATTGATGATGTAACATTAATAGACCAAACAACTGTAGGATTAGAAAATATGAATTATGAGTCAGGAGTTATGAATGTATATCCTAATCCTGCAATGGATGTTTTGAATGTTGGAACCAATTTTCAAAATAAAGAAAACCTTACAATAAAAATAACGGATGTTATTGGCAGAGAGATTTTAATTACAGATTATAAGGAACAGTTGGATATTTCTTTTTTGGAAAGAGGCATTTATTTTGTTTCTATACTACAAGGGAATAAAACGTTAGGGGTTAGAAAGATTGTTAAGGAGTAAATTTTCAATTTTGATAAAAGCCCGCGTTAGGGATGCCCCGAAGGGGTGCAACAAGCGGAAATCCTTTGCCTGTCTCTTGCAAAGATTGCAGCGGGCCAGCCCGGCCGCAGGCAACGCCCAAATTATTTTTATTATACTCAAAATACGGCTATTGGTAAATTTACCGAAGCGCAACTGGCTATGGCTGAATTTGATATAAGTGCGGCTTCTTCGGCTAACAGCTCCGCACCTGTTATAAGTTCCGTAGAACAAAAACAACAACGTGTGAATACATTAACGCTAAAATACATGGATGATCGTCACTATCAATTCAGCAGCACTGAAAAAGCAGAGTTACAAAACATGGCCAACGAATGTTTAGCCAAGGGCGATTATGTGACCCATGCGCGGAATTTAGTAGATGTATTCATGCACACACCAGTTTTATACGATGATGAATGTGAAGCAGAATCTAACAACAGCCGTAAGAAACAAATTACAATCCCTCTTACTCAAACTGTATTCAATTTGTTTCCTAATCCTAATAACGGAACCATGCAACTGGATTATAATTTAGGTGGCTATTCTGCAGCTAAATTTAATTTATTTGACATCACAGGTAAACTCATACAAAGTAAAAATATTGAAAATACTGAAGGTAGCCTTTATATCAATGAGCAAAATTTAAAGAATGGTGTTTATTTTTATACTATCTTAGTAGGAGAAAAAAACATTAAAACAGATAAAATTGTTATTATTAAGTAGATATTTAAAAACGTACATGCTAATCGCATGTACGTTTTTATTTAAAAACCCTATTAATTCTCAGAATTTGATTCAAAACCCAAGTTTTGAATCTTATACCAATCCTCTTAATTGCTATGGAGGTTTTGATAACTATAATGCTACTCCTGTATATCATGTTGTTGATAGTTGGTTCACATTAAATAGTTCTGATTATTTTAATGGAACATGTCCGAATTCTACTTTTTTCAGCCCTCAACAAAATGTATTTGGTAATCAAAATCCTAAAATTGGAATTGCTTACCCTGGATTTATATTATTTGCAGCAAACTATGAGACCAAAGAATATATTTATCAGCATTTAAGTTCCCCATTACAAGCCGGAAAAACATATTGTTTGAGTTTTTATGTTTCAAGGGCAGATCGAATCACACATGCTATACATAGCATTGGAGCGTATTTTTCAAATAATATGCAATCAGCTGCCAGTTTAGGATATGTTAACGCAGTACCACAAATTTTAAATCAAAATGGTTTTATTACCGATACTACAAATTGGGTTCAGATACAAGGTTGCTTCACTGCTAACGGTGGAGAGCAATATATTACTATTGGCAATTTTAACTCAAATGCAAATACTGATACATTGTTTGTTGACAGTAATGATCCGCATCCCAGCGCGTATAAATATGCTTACTATTATTTTGATGATATAACCTTGATAGATCAAACAACTGTAGGGTTAAAGGATATGAATTATAACTTAGGAGTTATGAATGTATATCCCAATCCTGCAAAAGATGTTTTGAATATTGAAACCAATTTTCAAACTAAAGAAAACCTTACAATAAAAATAACGGATGTTATTGGCAGAGAGAATTTAGTTTCAGATTATAACGAACAGTTGGATATTTTTTATTTAGAAAAAGGAATTTATTTTGTTTCAATTTTGCACGGATCTAAAACCTTAGGGGTTAGAAAGATCGTTAAGGAGTAATTGAACTCCGCTTTAATCAGTCACAATCCGTTTCATCTGCGTTCCATTTTTTACAACACCGCTATTGGCAAACTAACCGAAGCGCAACTGGCTATGGCAAATTTTGATATAAGCGCAGCGTCTTCGGCTAATAGTTCGGCGCCTGTTATAAGTTCTGTAGAACAAAAACAACAACGTGTAAATACATTAACGCTAAAATACATGGATGACCGTAATTATCAATTTAGTAATGCTGAGCAAGTAGAGTTAAAAAATATGGCTAACGAATGTTTGGCGAAAGGCAATTATGTATGTTGTTCACGTAATTTAGTAGATGTTTTTACACATGCGATTATTTTATACGACGATGAATGTGAAATAGAAGGTAACGTCAGCCGCAAGAAACAAATCACACATGATTCAGTGATTAGGGCTTTCAATCTATATCCTAATCCCAATAACGGAATTATGACTTTAGATTACGATCTCATTACTGATAGCGAAGCGATCATGAAACTATTTGACGTAACAGGTAATTTGATCCGTACTTATACCCTACAAAACACCAAGGGAAGTATCAGTATCAATGAGCGAAATTTAACTAATGGTATATATTTTTATAGTATCTTAGTGAAAGAGAACTTAATTAAAAACGATAAAATTGTTATTATCAGATAGATATTTAAAAACATATTGTTTAGTCAGAATTTGATGAGAAACGGTAGTTTTGAAAATATTGTACCGCCTGCTAATTGGAATACTTGGTCTGGTCAATTTATTAACTTTTCGGAAACGCCGGTTAAAATTATTTTGCCAGATTGGAGCGAATATAATAGTGCTGATTTATTGCCTTCAGCTTGCACACATACCTATTCAGGTGCGCCAAAAAATCTATTCGGATTTTGCAATGCAAAAGATGGAAATAATTATTGTGGCATTATTACATTTATAGGAAACGGCAACAAAACAAAAGAATATATATTTCAACATTTAACTCAGCCATTACAAGCAGGTAAAATATATTGTCTGAGTTTTTATGTTTCAAGAGCTGATATTTCTTATGGAGCTATTAAAAACATAGGAGCGTATTTTTCTAATAATGTTTTATCTACTGGTTCTTTGGGATATATTTCTGTCACGCCTCAAATTGTTAACCAAAGTGGGTTTATTACAGATACTGTAAACTGGGTGCAAATTCAAGGATGTTTTACTGCAAATGGTGGAGAGCAGTATATTACTATTGGAAATTTTAACAGCAATGCTAATACAGATACAATATATACTGGCTCAAATTATACTACAAGTAATGGCCCATATTACTCATATTACTACATCGACGATATAACGTTAATAGATCAAACAACGGTTAGAGTTAATGAGATAGAGAAAGAGAATAGTTTTGAAGTTTATCCAAATCCTAATAATGGATCAATGCAAATTAATTATAGCATCACTAAAAAAGCAGAACTAGCAATAACTGATATTACAGGGAGAATAGTCAATACCTATATTTTGGAAGAAACACAACAAAGTGTTGCCATTAATGAACATGAGTTAAATTCAGGGATTTATTTTTATTCCGTGAAGCAAAATAATATTGTTTTAAAACAGGATAAGTTTGTTATCGTTAAGTAGATATTCCAGAATATATACACTATTAGTAGTTTTCCTATTCTTATTTAAGAATATATTGTTTTGCCAAAATTTAATTCAGAATAATGGATTTGAAAGTTATTCTAGTTTAAGTTGTAATTCAGCGGGCTTCGATGATTATACTACCACTGGTACACCTCATATTTTAGATCATTGGTATGGATATTTTACTCCCGACTATTTTAGAAACGTGTGTAATAATAATTATGTAGGAGTTCCTTTTAATCACTATGGTTATTGTACACCCCATAATGGAAGTGCGTATGTCGGAATTGGAATTTATCAGAAAGGAAGTGAAACAAAAGAATATATATATCAACAATTGAGTATTCCCCTTCAGTCCGGTAAAACTTATTGTTTAACGTTTTATGTAAGTCGATCTCAAAGATCGACCTTTGCAGTTAGAAATATTGAAGCATATTTTTCATCTTCCACACCTACTCTTACAGCTTCGTCTTATATAAATGTAGTCCCTCAAATTATAAAACAAATCTCATTTATAACTGACACTACTCAATGGACACAAATACAAGGCTGTTTTACCGCTATTGGAGGGGAGCAATTTATAAGCCTTGGTAATTTTAATAATAATACTAATACGGATACACTTTTTATTGGGACAGATAATCCAATTCCTAGTTATGGAGATTTTTCATACTATTACATAGATGACATATCTTTAATCGATCAAACGACTGTAGGTTTAAAAGATAATGATGAA